>CAVZDD010000001.1:0-21697 GCA_963773945.1 uncultured Thermoplasmata archaeon
CCGTCCGGGCCCATTCTCGGGGGACTTCCGAACATCACCCGAGTCGCCCCTGTCCGAGAGTACTTATAGGGCTGGTCTGCGTAAGGAGTCGGGGGTCGATAGCCCGCCGTGTCTTTCGCAGCCCGCCATGTGCCCCGCGCCGAGCCGGGCACGCCGGTTATTCTAGAATCTGCTCTTCGCGAACCGACCCTCTGCCGGTGTGGCACCCACCTCCGGTCCGGGGTTCCACTGTTCATCGTCGAAGGCGTTCCAGCCTCCGCCCGCGAGGTCTTCGAGGGGCGCGTGTTTTGTTCTGTGAAGTGCATTCGCGCCTTCTGTCTCGAGTCCCTGGAGACGTTGGACGGGCTCGACACGAAGGAGTCGAAAACCGTCGTGACCGACCTCCACGACCTCTACCAGGGACTGGCCGAATCCTTCGCCAGGATCCTCCTCGGAACTTAGCAACCGGCGGGGCGGACTCTCGCCCGGGATTGGCTGGGAATTCACCGCTTCCCGAGTTAGGCGGGGCCGCGCCGGACAGCGCCCGCTGCGACACAACGAATATGACCCGGCCCCCGGCCATTCAAGGGTGAATATGCCCGTCTTGACTGAGGACATGAAGAGTGTCGTCCGAGCGCAGCGGCTGGGCTATGTGGCCACCGTGTCGGCCGAGGGTCTCCCCAACGTCTCGCCGAAAGGCTCCGTCGCGGTGTGGGATGACGACCACCTCGTCTTCGCCGACGTGGAATCGCCCCATACGATCCGCAATCTTGAGACCAATCCCCACATCGAGGTGAACGTGGTCGACCCGACGCTGCGCAAGGGGTTCCGCTTCTCCGGGACCGCCGAGGTCCTGCGGGCCGGCGACCAGTACTGGAAGATCCTCGAGCACTACAAGGCCGAAGGCGCGGACATCCGTCGGGTCCGGGCGATCGTGGTGATCAAGGTGCTGGCGGCCTCCGCGGTCGTGTCCCCGTGCTACCTCACGGGATTGACCGAGGACGAAGTGCGCGCCCTGTGGGCCGAATGGCACCGGAAGGCGAGCGACAAGATGGTCACGGACCTGATTCCGCCCAACGACTTCTAGGAACGCCCCGACCGTCGATGAGTGGATTGTTCCCCGCCAATGCGACGACCGTGGCGGACCTGGCCGCCGTGCTGGAAGTCACGATGGCGGTCATCCTGCTCGTCGGGGTGTTTCTCGTGCGGCGCGGGCACGTTCGGCTCCATCGGATCCTTCAGAGCTCGGTCATCCTGGTGAACATTCCGATTGTCCTCTACGCGATGATCCCGCCGTACCTGATGTACGTCGCGCCGTCCGTACCCGGCGGCCTGGGGCAGGCCGGCATCCTCGTACCCACGATCATGCTCTTCGCGGGGGCGACCGCGGAGCTGCTCGGCGTCTACATCATCCTGGTCGCGGGGACGAACTGGGTTCCCGCCCGGTTCCGCTTCCGACGGTACAAACTCTGGATGCGTACCGAGCTCGTGCTCTGGTGGGGGGTCGTGATCGCCGGGCTCACCACCTATTGGCTCTTCTTCGTGCCGGGTGCCTCGCTGTAAGGCCCGGAGGGGCCGGAGCGAGCTCTTCGGAGCCGGGGGTCCACCCTAGGTGAAGTCCTGCTGGCGGAACAGGAAGTATCCGGCGATCGCGCCGAGCACGGCGTAAACCAGCATGATGGCGATCCCTTCCGGGATCGACGCGTTGTAGCTCGTGAGACGGAAGGCGGCGCGGCCCATCCCCACCGCCATCGAAGTGTAGTGGGGCGGGTAGGGTACCGTGAGCACGTTCCCGATGATACCCGAGCCGTAGACGATGCTGAACCACGGTTCGACGTGGGCGAGCACCGAGACGAGTTCGTCGATGATGGAGAATCCGAACAGCAGCAGGACGAGGGTCACGATGATCGACATCGCGCCGCTCTTGAACATCGAGCTAAACAGGAAGGTGAATCCCAGCGCGCCGAGGAGATAGATGAGCGCGAACCCCACCGATTCCCAGAACACGATCGGGGGAACCCCCGTGTAGTACCAGCCGTTGAGCACGGTGATGATCGCGTAGATCGCGATGATCATCGCCGAGGCGAGGAACGCCGCCGCCATCTTGCCCAGGAACACCGACGAGCGTCGCACGGGGTGACCGAAGAGGAAGTAGCCCGTCTTGTTCTGGAACTCGCCGGAGATCGCATCGCCCCCAAACAACGCGGCGCAGAGCGCGATTAGGGCGGTGATGACGGCCCACCAGGTGCCATAGAACGCGGTGCCGGAGACCAGCAGCGCGCCGGGACGGTAGTAGGCCGTGACGCCCGTCAAGGCGCCGATAATGATCAGCGTGATGGCTAGGAGAACGACGAACCGAAGTCCCCGAATGTAGTTCAGGAGTTCGTACTTCGTCACCCGGGTCATCTGGAAGAAGTCGGTCGGCAGCGGGGCTCGGCGGGAACGGGCCACGGCCGTCGCGGTCGCCATGGCCGTCAGTACCCTCCCTTGATCAGATTCAGATAGGCGTCCTCGAGGCGCGCCATCCCCGAGGATGGTTTGAAACTCACCACGCCCAGGTGAGCGGCGACCAGCTGCGAGAGGAGAAGTTCCTGGGCCGGGAGGCCCCCATGGAACCGGATGAGGAACGCGCGGGTATCGACGTGCTCCACATGGTCGACGCCCGGCATCGCGCTGATCTTTTCCTGGACCCCGGTCAAGTCCGACGTGGCAATGTCGATCTCCACGGCGGCTCCGGTGCCGCTCACGCGCTCGACGACGCGCTCGATCGTGTCGTAGATGAGCAACTTGCCCTGGTCGATCATGGCGACCTCGTCACAGAAATCGGCGACCTCCCCGAGCAAGTGGGAACTCATGAAAATCAGCTTCTGTTGTCTCTTGAGCTCGAGCACGATGTCCCGAACCTCGGCCATGCCCCGGGGGTCGAGACCGGTGGTGGGCTCGTCCAGCAAGAGGATGTCGGGGTCGGGCAGCAGCGACGCGGCGATGTTCACCCGCTGCTTCATTCCCTTCGAAAATTTGCCCGTCCGCTTGTCGATCCAGTCCGACATCCGGACCTGTTCGAGCACGGCCTTGATTCGGCCGGTGCGCTCCGAGGCTGGGATGCCCCGCAGCTCACACACGTACGAGAGGGCTTCCCGCGGCGTGAGCGCCGGATAGATCTCCGGAGACTCGATCAACACACCGCACGGGTAGAGCGCCTTCCGTTTCTCGGAGTGCACGTCGATCCCGTTGATGCGAGCGGTCCCGGAGGTGGGGCGCACCATCGCGGTGAGGATCTTGAGCGTCGTCGTCTTGCCGGCCCCGTTGGGACCCAGGAAGCCCACGCACTTGGTCCCCTGGACCTTGAGGGTCAGCGCGTTGACAGCCGTGAAGCTCCCGAAGCTCTTCGTGAGCTGATTGGTTTCGATAGATAGGTCGGACATAGCGCAGCGACGGACGGAATCCAAGCGATGAGGCCCGCGGGCCCTCCCCGCATATTAGCTCTGCCGCTAGAGCGGCTCCAAGTGCGACCTTTTTCGGAACGCGGTGCCCGCGGCGAGGAGCTCGAGGCCCTTAGCTATGCCCCGGCTCCCCTCGACGACCGTCCGGCCCCGGAAGAACTCGCGCACCTCGGCCTCTCGGCCCATCCCGAGACGCTGGATCACGGTCTCGAGGAGGTCGCTCGTGCGGCCGGTGCCTCGGAAGCTCTCGGCAAACGAGTCCAGGTTCCGTTGAAGCCACGCCCACGCCACGGCCCGGGCCTCGAGGTTGCGCGAAGCCCCGACGACCGCCGCCGGCGCCAGCGAAAGCAGGATCTCTTTGTGCTCGATCATGAGCAGTACCCGCTCCACCAGCGCGGGGTCGGTCGCCGCGGTCAAGGCGCCGAGCAGCCGGAACATTTCCGCCTCCGCACCGGCGGATCGGAACCGGCGAAGGACGATTTCGAACTCGGCCGCCCCACCGGTGCGAACGAAGGCCGTGGCGATGGCATCGCGGACCTCGGGCGCCACACGGTCATACTCGTCGTACTTGGCCGCCATCTGGCGGGCGAAGTCGGCATCGACCCAGACCCGTTGGGAAAGCAGATTCTCCCGAAGCGCTCCGTTGGTCGCCGGCTCACCGGCCACCGCCGTCAGTCCCAGGCGCAAGGTTTGGGCGCGAAGGTAGCTCAGGTAGCCTTCGAGGAATTCTGGATGGTCGTAGAGGAGGACGTAGAGGATCGCCCCGCTGCGTCCGAACTGGCTGGCCACGGCGAAGTGCGTTGCCGATTCGCCTACGCGGAGGAACGCCAAGTACTGCCCAATATCGACGTCGCCCGCTTCGACGAATGGAGCCAGGTCGTGCACGACCGACCACTGGTCGAGCGCCGAAAGTCTCGGGAACTCCTCGCGGAGCTGGTCCAAGGTGTGCATGTCGTAGAGCACCCGATAGAAGCCGCTCGCGTCGACGTTGAGGAACGGAGGGGCCTGGGTCATGAGCTCGACCTCGGTGTGCGGTCCCTCCAGCAACAGACGACGCTCCACCCCATCGATGCGGGCCACCACCGGCACCGGCCAGGACACGGCGGTGTGTTGACCGCTGTAGAAGAACCGCAGCTGGTCGATCGTGAGGCGGTTCCCGGAGACCCGGGCCACGAGCAGGGGGAGACCCGGCTGGGAGATCCAGGCGTCCATGATCCGGCGGACGGGGCGGTCGGAGACCTCCTCGAGGGCCGTCCAGAGGTCATCGTGGGAGGCATTGGAGTACTGGAACCGCTCGAGGTAGGCGTTGACGCCCTTGCGGAATGTCTCCTCGCCGAGGTACCCTTCGATCATCCGGAGGACGCTGGCCCCCTTGCCGTAGGTGATCTCGTCGAAGCTCTGGTTGATCTGGTCCGCGTTGTCGATCGACTGGAAAATTGGGTGCGTGCTCTCGAGGGAATCGCCCCGGAACGCTATGGCGCTCCAGCGGGGCAGGAAGTCGCTCCAGCTGTCGAAGTCGGGGAACGCGCGGTCGAGGATCCGGTAGCTCATGAAGGTCGCGAACGACTCATTGAGCCAGATGTCGCTCCACCAGTTCATCGTCACGAGGTTGCCAAACCACATGTGGGCGATCTCGTGGGCCGTCGTCTCCGCGATGGCGCGTCGCCGGAGCGTGCTCGTGCCCGAATCGGCCAGCATCGCCATCTCAGAGAACGCGATCGCGCCCCAGTTCTCCATGGCTCCGGCCCAGAATTCCGGGACGGCCACCAAGTCGAGTTTGGGGAGTGGGTACGGGATGCCGTAGTAGCGTTCGTATTCGGGGAGCACCTTCTCCGCGATCCCGAGGGCGTAGGTTCCGGAGGCGCCTCGCCCCGGGGGGGTAAAGGCGGCCAGCCCCACTTTCCCGGCCTGTCCCCGGACGACATCGAACCGGCCGATGCCCAAGTAGAGCAGGTAGGTCGCCATCTTCGGGGTCGGGCCGAAGTAGGTGGTACGCGTGCCGTCGACCACCGTGCTGGACGCCGCCGGGGTGTTGAAGATCACCTCGAGGTCGGCGCCAACCGTGACCGAGACGTGGAAGACGGCCTTCCGGTCGGGGCGGTCCACGCACGGGAGCATCCGTCGGGCCTCGCTCGCCGCGAACTGCGTGGTGAGAAGGTAGCCGTCCCCGAAATGGGACCGGTAGAACCCGACGAGCTTGTCGGTCAGGACCGCTCCCTCGTAGTCAAGCTCGACACTGGAGGTCCCCGCGGGGAGACCGCTCAGGACGACCTCTTGATGCGCGGCGTCGGGGCGCACGCTCAGCGGGACCGCTCCGGCGCGGGCGTTGGAGACCGTCAGATCGACGGCATTCAGGAAGAGCTCTCCGCCCCCGGGGGTGCCTTCGATTCGGAGATGCCCCCGAAAAGCCAGCGTCCGGTAGTCAACTTTCAAGTCGAGGTGATAGGCCTGAACGTTCACAAGCAGGTGCTCTCACGAATCGGGCCCTATAAGGAGAACGCTCGTTCACCGCGAATTCGCGCCCGACCTGGGTGGGACGGCGGTTTCGATGGAGGCCGTGGCTCCACCGGGCCCCGGTCGCTGCGCGCGCTGTCTTCGGTAGGCGGAGTAAATCCCGAGGGCGTTCCCCATCACGAGCCCGGTGCTCGCCGCGAAGAGGGCGTCGACCACGATCAAGGCCACCGCGAAAGTGGGGATGGAAACGGCGTGGCCCGGGGTCGGAGTAAACAGGTAGACCCGGCCCAGGAGGGCCAGCTCGACCCCGTACCGCAGCAGGAAGAAGGCGAGCCACAGGACTGGAATCGCGAACCGGCCCCGGTACATCCAGCGACCCGATGCCGATCGTTCGAACACGGTCGTTTGCGCGGTGTACCGATACGCCGGAATTGCACCGAGCAGGAGCAGGAGGACGTCGAAGAATCCCGCGGCTCGGGCGACAATCCCCCAGGGGAGACGGAGCACTTCGGCTTCGACAACGAGGAAGAAAAGTACGTAGAACAGGCCGAAGAGGGCCACGGCCCATAGCTGGAGCCGGATCCCCTTTCGGAGCCGCCGGGCCCACCACGCGAAGAAGATCAGGACCGCCGAGAGGAGGATCAGAAGGAGCGCGAGTTCGCCCGCGGGAGTCGCCACGACGGTCCTCGGACAACCAGGGCGGGGTCGGGCGAGTTATGCTTTCCGCTCTGGCGGTGGCTCGGTCGGGGCCGGTGGGGTTCCCGCGGGGGTGGAGCGCGTCCGACGCCGGGGCCGATAGCCGGTCACGAGTGCGATGCCGACGAGGACGACGGCAAGCCCGACCACCGTTCCGATCCCGATCGGTTCCCCCAGGAGCAGATGGCCCCACACCACTCCGAAGATCGGGATGAGGAAGGTGACGGTGAGCGTCTCAGTCGGGCCGTGTTTCTGAAGGATGCGGAAGTAGAGCAGGTACGCGAACGATGTGGAGACGATGGCCAATCCGAGCAGGGACACGTCGCCCGGAACGGTCCAGTGCGCGGTAGGAGCCTCGAAAAGGGCGAACGGGAAGAGGATCAGCGTGGCGGCCAGCGTCTGTCCCAGCGACGCGGTAACGGGCGCAACGTCCGCGGTGTTCCGGTGGGCATAGAAGGCCCCCACGCCGTAGGAAAAGGCCCCGCCGATCGAGAGAACCACCGCCCCCAGCACGATGGGGCTCAACGAGAAGGGAGCGGCTCCCACCGCGATCACGACCCCGAGGATTCCGATGGTAATGCCTCCGGTCACGCGCGCGGTCAGGGGCCGCGCCGCCCAGGCGGCCGCTACGAGTGCCGAGAATACCGGCGTGGTCGCGTTCAGGATCGCCGCGTACGACGCGTTGATCACGAGCTCGGAGATGGCGATCAGCGTGAATGGAATCGCGGCGTTTATGAGACCCATCACGAGGTACTGGCGGCCCCGGGTGCGAAACGCTGGGAGCGCCGTCTTCCACTGTCCCGTCGCCGCGATGTACGCGAGTGTGACGCCGGAGGCGATGGCGACCCGCAGGCCCATAAGAAGCGCCGGGCCGAACAGCGGCGCGGCGACCCGGATGAAAACGTAGGAGAGGCCCCAGATCGCCCCGAGGAGAAACAGGAGGACGTACTCCTGGGCCTTCATCGTCGGCGCGCCGACTCCGTCTCCCCACTTGAAGGCGCCCGGCCGTCGGCTTGACTACGCCGACGATGACAACGGCGGGCGGGCGTTACCGGGCTGATGCGGGGCCCGCCACCGTGACCGAGTGGATGCTTGGGAACTGGTAGGGCATCTCGGCCCACTTCTTGCCTCCGTTCGCGCTCCAGAACAGATTGCCGTTGTTGGTGCCGAAGTAGATCCCCGGGGGATCGAGGTTGTCGGTGGCCAGCGCGTCCCGGTGGTTGCCGAAGCCACCGGGGAACTGCCCCTTCGCGACGAGCGGAGACCACGACCGGTCCTTCTCGGACCAACGATAGACTTGGAGCTGATTTCCCAGGGTGAGCCGAGGATTGGGGTTCAGGGGTACAAAGTACGCCTCTCCCGGGCGGGCCGAAGGTGCCCCAACGACGAATCCGAAGTCGTGTTCCAGGGAACGTCCCACCCGGCTCCAGTGATCCCCGCGGTTGCGGCTCACAAAGATTCCGTCGTGGTCCTGGCGATAGATCGTCTTCGGATTGGCCGGGTCGAGGATGATCTTGTGGACGCACTGGCCAAATGGCGGGGCTTTCTCGGGCAGGAAACTCACCCGGACTCCCTCATTCCGGGGCGTCCAGTGGGCGCCGCCGTCTTCGGTGCGGAACACGCCCGCGGCGGAGATCCCGACGTACATCCGGTTCGGGTTGGTCGGGTCCTGAAGGATCGAGTGGAGGCACATGCCACCGGCGCCGGGATTCCACTTCGCCCGCGTCTCGTGCTCATTGATGCCCGGGATGGGTTCCCAACTGTCGCCCCTGTCGTCCGACCGCCATAGCGAGGCCGGGTCGACCCCGAGCCAGAGGCGACCAGGCTCGTCGTCCCGTCCCGGCGTAATCTGCCAGATGTTCACGATGGGCCACTTCGGGGGCGGTGCGTCGAAGCTCACCTTGCGGTCCTTCTTCATCGGCATTTGGGGGGAGGAGATCTCCTTCCACTTCCGGCCCCAGTCCGTGGAGCGGTACAGCATCGGGCCACGTCGAGCGGTAGAGCATCGGACCGAAGAACACGCTGTTCACGGCGGCGTAGACCGTGCCCGGCTCTCGGGGATCTGCACGGACCATGTACGTGTCCCCGCCCTCGTGGTACGGTCCTCGGATCTTCCACTTCTTGCGGGTCACGTCCCCATCGAGGACGTAGGCTCCTTTTCTGGTTCCGACAAACAGGTGCACTCCGCGGTCCTTCATTGTTCACTAACCTCCCTGAATCGAATGGAGAATATCGACCTGGTCCTTGGGTCCGAGCGGGGTCTGGAGTCCGTCCAACCCGCGCACGTCCTCTCCGTTCACAAAAACCCGGACAAACTTACGCACCGTACCGGATTCGTCACGGAGCCGGCGGCGTAATCGCGGGAACTCCGTTCCAGTTCATCGAGCAATCCACCCACGGAGTTCGCCTGGGTGTCGACGGACAGACGGGGGACGAACTCTCGCAACATGCTGTCGAGCTTCACCTGGGCCATGAGGACCGCTCGGGACCGCCCGCGATGGACACCGCTCGCAAATATAGCTAAGGGAGGGGTTGTGCAACGGCCAATGGGCGAGCATTGTCGCTCGCCTGAGTATCAGCGCCCCTCGTTCCATTCCTGAGTGGGCGGCAGGTCCTCCGACCACTCGGGAGCCGCGGACGGCGGGGCAGGCGGGGTCGGGGGGGAGGCCTGGTGGTCGTCGGCGTCGCAACGATCGTCGGCTTCTTCGGGCAGTCGCCGGAGGGTCACGAAGACGGCAGTCGCGATGACAACGAGGACGACAAGGCCGAGGGCCAACTCAAATGAAGATGGTGAGATGATTGGCGAAACCGCCCGGTAACGGTCAGCGTAACCGATTGGTTGGCCCAGTTCCAAAACGCGTCATGCGACGACACGTTCACGACGTACGTCCCGGCCGTGGTGGGGGTGCAAGTTAAGGAAGCGCCGAGGAGGCACGCAGCCCGGGGGAAGGTTCTGGTAGCTGGAGACAAAAGGGTTCCGTCCCGTCCGGCGAGGGTGCACAAAGGCGACGGAGTCCCCGCCATCACGCTCGTGGGCGTGACCGACACGGGATACGTGGGCAGCGGGTTCACGACAAGCTCCACCGCCCCGCGAGCCACCTCTCCGAATTTGTCAGAGACATTGACCGTCAGGTTGAAGGTGCCCGTGTACGAGGGTCGCACAGCCGAGGGAAGTCTGGTTCTCTGAGGTGCATCCGGTCGGCAACCCGCTGTAGATCCACTGAAGGGTCCCGTGCCCGCCGGTCTCCGTAGGCGGAGATCGTGGTGAGGGCTCCCACATCGAGGTCGTCAAAGACAGGGTGACGGAACTGAGCTGTCGGGGACGGGTTGACCAAGAGGGGAACGGTGTAAGATGCGGCTGCTCACCCCACGCATCGGTGAAGGTGACCGAGACTTCGTACGAACCGGCGATCGTAGGGGTGCATTCGAATGTTGGCTCGGGGTGCTTGGACAACCCGGAAGGCCGTCCACTCCAGGGGATTGAGAAATTCCCGGCGTAGGGAAGGTACGCTTGGAAATCGACTGGGAACCCAACATCGACGGGGGCCGGAGATGGCGGGAGGAAACACCGAATGGGGTGATGATTGCAGTCATGGCTCCGGACTCGGAGACGTGAATCGTGGTCGAGTTGGATGAGGCATCTACCACGGTCATTCCGGGAGTGGAGGTCCAGCCTCGAAGATCTCCCCGGCCCCGCCACCGAGATGTGTGGGAACCAGGAGCGAGCATGAGGGTGGACCCCTCGGAGACGGGCGCGTCCGTCGACTTCTGAGGGACACTGGTTGCGGCAGGAACGCAAGAAGGGTGATTGGGAAATGGTGGCGACAAATGTTGCGATTAAGGTCCCGATGCCAGATACTTTGCAGTAGAATTAGAGGAGGAGGGATGCGTAACGGTCAATGCACCAGAGGCACTCCAGCTGGTGAAGATGTAAATCCAGATCGGCGATGGCGCTGCCGGTAGTCTCTCCTGCAATAACCGTCGAATTTGTACTCGCCATTGAGTAGGAGTTGTTCCCGTTGAAAAGGATTTGCCGGCCCCAGCAGGGACGACTTGGAAGGTGAGCGGTTTTCATCGCACCGGAAGCAAAGTTCACAACGACGGTGCGCTTCGATTAACGACAAGCGGTTCTGACCAGTTCCCGCTTGCCCTGTTCCAAATGGTCTTGTTATCCGTGGGGACCACGAAACAAATCTCAGCCCACCTCCCCGGAGCCGCGTAAACTGTGTAATTGCAGGCCGGGACGAAGCGACAATACACCGCCCGACGGCATGTACCCGAAACCTGCAACGACCATCCCACCGCCACCGGCACGGCATAAGAAGGTGATGTTTACTGGATTTGGAGCAAATATTGCAACAACAATACCCACGTGTCTCGTGCCGTTGAGCGTACCGTTCTCGAGCGTGATATCTGTGTCGGCAGTGATGTTCATCATTATGGCACTCGCGGTGTAGTACCAGCCCTCGAATCGGAAACCGACAGACGGACACGCGGAGAGGTTGTACGTTCCAATCGCAATCCACCCCGATGCGTCTTAGAATGAGTTGTCAGGAATCCGCCCAGAGATACAGTTCCTCCTCTGAACGTCGAGTTTTCCGGGTCAAAAGCGAGCAATGCCAATTCTGTCGAAGACTGCGACAGAGGTCGGTAATGTGCGGTCCCACTGGGAGCCTTCGTGACGACCATCGAAGTGAAGGGCAGGGTGTGGGCGTCGATTATGAGGCCGAGAATCGAAGGGCTCCATCCAGAGAATTCGAATCCCTGGGGAGGATAAGCGAGAATTGAGTAGAGGCCGCTGTTCATACCGCCACCGGCACCGTTGGTTGCGGTCATTCGCCGGGTCGATAGGGGAGTCCAGGGTTGAACGCGACTTCACCGGAGGGGGAATCCGCAAGGGTCACGTCGGCCTGCATCCCGTTGCCGTTGACTGCATAGATGGCCCCGTTGCCCGTGATGGTCACGGTCGACCACGAACCGTTGGGATAGCTCGGTACGACACCGCCGGCCCACGACCAGCAGCCAAAGACATCCCGCCGGTCGCGGTACTCGGCGGTCGACTAGGCTCCCGCCCGAGCGGCGAGACCGGCAGTGTTGACCCCGTGTAGTATTGATTCAGGAACGTTACCGACCCGTTGGCTGTTTGGGGACCGAGGTTCAGTGTATACGACGGCCCCCCACAGGTGGGCATCGAGTAGCTCAACACGGGATAGTTCAGGATCTGGGCGGCGTTGTCCACCGCGTTTGCGCATATTGGTCAAACTTGCCGAAGTCCTCGGAGACGCCGGGGAAATCGGTCGCGCCGAACTCGAACGCGCCGAGATTGCAGGAATAACTGAACCAGGGATAACTGCAGTAGGCCGATCCCAGCCGGCCAACGCAGGCGCTGCCCGCGAGTGCCGAGACCTCATCGAGGCCGCCGTACGCCTGCGAGAAGGCCACCTGGGCCGGAGGTCCGGACCGGTTGGTGGCATTGAAGAAGGTCGGCAATCCGATCTGCCAGGGATGTAGGGTATCGTTGATCCAGCTCCCCGGGTTGTAGCTCGGGCACGGCGTGGCCCCGATCGGCGGAAGGCCGGGGCTGCAACCCCCGTAGCTGTTGTTGGAGGGGATGCTCGGATTGTTGATTCCGCCTCGTCCGGTCAAGATGCCGAAGAGGACCGGATAGTCTCCCCCGGTTCCCCATTGCAGCGCGTCGAGCACGTCGTTGGACGAGTAGGCGGGGTCGAGGGGGTAGCCCCCCGTGGAGTTGAAAGCTATCACGTAAGACTGGTTCCCGTTCGTGAGGTCCTTGACGGTCAGGAGCTCTCCCGTGCGATTCCCGGGCCAGCCGCTCATCGTGACGTTGAGCCGGTCTCCCTGGGTCATGTTGAAGAACTCCGAGCTCGGGTTCCCGTTCAGGTAGAGGGGGTCGTAGAAGCAGGGCGCTTCCGCACCGGTCGCGGCGACGATCTGCCATCCGATGACCAGACCGATCCAGTTCCCGTTGTCCGTTTTAGCGCTCGACCAGCTCGCATCCGGATACAGCTGGAGTTGGAGGAAGCATTCGTCCATCCAGGCCGACGGCGCGGTGACGGTCATCGCAAACTCGACGGCTTCGTAGAGGTCCGATTGGTTCGAGGTCGCGTTGCGGTCGACCGGCAGGGTCACGTCCCACGTGACATTGCCGCCGCTCCCGTTCTGGGTGGAGTAGAACTCCATCACGGGGTCGGCGGGGCCGATCGGACCGGTGGACGGATTGATTTCCTTCTGTTCGGGGGAGGCGGGAACTACCCAGCCCGGTGGTATGCCGGCCTTGCCCCAAGCGGACGGGTGAGGTCCGGGGAGGTTAATCGGGGCGAGATGGAAGTTGGAGGGAAAAGCGTTCGAGTTCGTTGCATCACCTGCACCTGTGGACGAGCCCCCGGTGGAGCGCGCCGGAGCCTCAGCCTGAGCCGGGGGAGAGAATTTCACGGGCGCTGAGACGGAGGGAACGGTGGTCGGAGTGGCGGACGACGGGGTCCCAGCGGCGAGCCCCGCGAACGATCCTAGAACCAGGGTCGACAGGACCAGGACCACTGCGGAAAGCTGCCACCCACTACGGGCGTTCTGGAGACGGGGCAGCACTGAAAGTGAATGGGGTCGGGGGGCTCATAAAACCCCCATCGGCAGTGGGTGGAGTGGAAGGTGCTCCCCCGCCGACGGGGACCTCGAATCCGACGCGTTCTATCCGCGTTCCACCGCGAGGGAGTACTCGGCCTCGACGAGGCTCTTCAGAACGTACGC
This sequence comes from uncultured Thermoplasmata archaeon, assembly GCA_963773945.1. Classification (GTDB taxonomy): domain Archaea; phylum Thermoplasmatota; class Thermoplasmata; order Lutacidiplasmatales; family UBA184; genus JAKIWV01. The sequence continues at coordinate 13,338 of CAVZDD010000001.1, forward strand.
CGGACGCCCCCACAGGCTGACCGGTCCTGCGCGTCCGACTCCTTTGCCCAGTCCGAGCGAGATGATGACGCCCTTCTCGTGGTACGAGAACCGCTTGAGCCGCTTCTTCAAGCGCCGGGCGACCACATTGTAGCCGGCGACGGGCGCTCCCGCCAACGCGGCCTGGGCGGTGCTTGGGACCAGAACTCCGGAACCCGGATTGGCGTACTCGATGACGTCGCCCACGGCGAACACGCCCGGGTTCACGGGGAGTTCGAGGTGGACGCTGACCTTGAGCCGCTTTCCGTGGCCGTGCTCGACCGGTAGCTGGGCCACCACGGGAGGCGCTTCGACGCCTGCGCACCAGACGCATAGGTCGAATTCCACGGAAGATCCGTCCTTGAGAGTGAGCTTACCGGGGTCCACCCGGGCCACGGGCGTGTTCTCCCGAATCTCGACGCCCGAGGTTTGCAGGAGCTCACGCGAGTGCCGGATGATCGGGTCCGGGAATCCCTGGAGCAGCGGCATGGGCCCCGTGAGGAGTGTGACCTGGGGAGGCGGTGCGGCGGGGTCGGCGATCTCCTTCCAGTCCGCGGTGGCGATCTCGGCGGCCACTTCGGTTCCGGTAGAGCCACCCCCGACCACGATGACTCGGGGTCGGGGCGTTTCCTTCGCTTTCGCGGCGGCCCGTTCGAGTTCGAGTAGCCGAGCCGCGAGCCGTTCCGCTCCGCCTAGGGAGTAGACCTCCTGGGCGAACTCCTTGGCGCCGGCGATCCCGAAGTAGCTCGGGACGGAGCCGAGACAGATGACCAGGTAATCGAACGGCAACGTCCCCGTCTCCAGTCGGACCGTCTTCGACGAGAGGTCGATGCCCGTGACGGACCCTTGCAGGAACCGGGCGATCCGCCCTTCCAGGACCTCCGCCATCGGGAGCGCCCACTTCCGAACGTCCCGTCCGGCCCTCGCCATCTCGTCGACCTGGTAGAGCTCGGTCCGGAGCACATGGTCCGGGGAACGGTCGACGAGCACGACCTGGATCCGGTCCCCGGCGTGCCGATGGATCGTCTTCGCGACCGAGAGCCCGGCGTAGCCGGCGCCGAGAATGACGGCCTGAGGGATCCGGGACTCGGAGGCAGCGCGGTGCATGGTGGACCTGTCCCCGAGAACTCGTCGCAGCGACGGGGGACGCCTGTGCGAGGCCGTTGGGTCGTTTAAACTCCCCCGGGCCACGGGGTAACCCGTCCTCCCGGGTGAGAGATTCGCACGCTAAGCGGGCTCTTCGAACTCGGCGTGCACCATTCGGGCGGCTCCGCCGACCAGGTCGACGACGCGTTCGTACAGGGCCAGGATCTCCGGGTCCCGGTCCACCGCGGCGGCGACCTCGGCGCATTTCTTCGCGGAACGGTACCGGTCGATGCCGATCCAGAGCTCCTCCCCTTCCGTCGGGGGAAGGACCTCCCAGAGGCCGGGGATCTCGGGGTACTTGCGGTCCACGTTCTGGAGCCGGAAGAACTCCTCGCCGGCGGCTCCGTGCCGTCGATAGATGTCCCGGGCGCCCTTCGCCACCCGGAGGAACTCGGCGGACCGCTTCGTCGGGACCCGATACAGGTAGACCTGCACGAAGGCCATCTCGGTTCCCCCCGGGAGCGGGGCAGCGGCATTCGGGGCTTAAGACTGCGGGCGGGGCCGGCCTCAGACGGAACTCAGGTCGAGGTAGAGTGCGTGATTGGTGCCTTGTCGTACGTCGGGAGCGACAGCAGATGGAGGCCCACCACGATGGACCATAGAAGGATCGGGGCCACGACCAAGCGTTCGAGTCCCCCGGGGCCGAGCGCTCCCCAATGGCTGGTCCCGTAGAGGACGACGGCTACGAGGGTCACGAGCCCGAGGAGTCCGGTGAAGGCGCGGTAGCCGTCCCATCGGGTGTCCCGGAGCATCGCGCCGGGCAGGTTGAGCAGCGCGAGGCCGGAAGCGATGAAGGCGATATCGGCGGCCAGGCCGTGGGCGTGGCCCCCCAGGGCGGTCGAGTTCTCCGGAAAGATCCCGACGAAGATCGCCCCGATGCCGGCGATGGCCAGGAACCCGAGGCCTAGGGTGCGGCTGAAGCGATGGTTGAAGCCGGACAGGAGGAGGTACGCGCCGAGGAGCGTCAGCAAGCCGAGCACGATGACCGACGCGTTGAACACCACCGCCCATGGGGAATGAGGGCCGCCGAGGTCGCTGATGTAGTTGTTGAGGTCGCTGTAACCGGGATACTTGAGTTGGACCGCGATCATCGCGGCGATGAACTGGATGGACCCGAGGAGGAGCACCGCGCCGGCCTGGCGGGCACGCATCGGGATCAGGGGCCCTAGACCGGGCATGAGGTCCTACCTCTCCCGCGGAGTAGCCTACCCGGTACAAGTAGCCCGCCGCTCGACGTGAAAGGCCGGGGAAACCGGCTTCCGGACGGAATGCCGCCCGGTTACGTGGCGGGCATGAGCCAGATCTCGTTCCCGTCGGGGTCGAGGATCCGGCAGTGCCAGCCCCATTCCTCCTTCTTCGGAGGAACGCTGAACTTCACGCCCTTTTTCTTGAGTCTTTGGTACGTCTTCTCCATCGACTCATCGGTCCGGAACATGATGCCGGTGTTGCCCTTCTCGGCCTTCGGAGTCGGCTTTCCGTACTCGCAGAGATGGATCGCGAGGCCGCCCTTCTTCTTGCGGCCCACGATCACCCAATGTTCCATATTCACCAACACGTCGAGACCGAGCTTCCCGTGATAGAAATCGAGGGCCTTCTTTCGGTTCGAAACCACGACGGCGACCGAGTACGGCGAGAGCTTCATCGAATCTTCTGAGGTCGGAAGGGGCTATAGCGTAAACCCACAACGTCGAGTGATGGTCCCGGTAGGATTCCGGCCCCCACCCTCACGTTCCGGGCATTTCTCGCCAGCGTACGTCAAAAAGGCCCTTGCCCGCGTAGAATCCGGACGAGCCCTTCCGGTCAGTCGAACCGGTCGGGTCACAACTCCACCGACCGGCCCCGGGCATTCTTTCGCCACCCGGAAGTGCTCTGGACCCTCGTCCCCGGAGCTCCCGGAAGGCCCGACGCAACCCCGGGGGCATGGGCCCCCGCCCTGTTCGGAAGCGATGTAGGGCCGAAGGCGTACACGCGTCCGTCACTCGAGCCCACGAAGACCTCGCCCCGCGAGATCGAGGCGGCCGCCTGAAAGTGCCCGGGCTGGTTGTATTGGTATATCGTCGCCCCGGTTTTCGCATTGAGAACGAGGAGTGTGTGCTCGTCCGGAACGATCAGCAGGCCGTTGACCCAGAGAGGAGCCGCGTACCCGTCGTACGACGAGTCGGAGAACCCTTTCGCCCACACGACGACGCCGGTGCGGGGGTTGAACGCACGCACGGAGCTGTTGTAGCTGACTCCTCCGACCGTCGTATCCGAACTGACGGCGTAGACGTACCCGCCTCCCCATGCCGTCGAGATGTGTTCGTCCTCGACATCTGTACAGCAGAGGGGCGCTTCCCAGGCCAGCGTCAAATTGGATTGATACAGCGCGTACAGGATGCCGTTCTTGTTGGCGGCGGTCACCATCGGATATCCCCCGGAGGGGGTGAAGAGGGTCGGCGTCACCCCGAAGTCCCCGTCGGGGACCGTTTGCAAGACCGGAACCTGCCACTTGGCCTTCACGGCCAGCGTCGTCGCGTTGAGCGCGAGGATCGACTCGCTGTACTCGGTGAGGCTCGCGCCATACGGGTCCCCCGTGGCAACGAAGAGCGTGTTGGTCTCCGCGTTGAGCGAGGGGGACCCCCAGACGCTGGACCCGTTCGGAGCCGGAGCGCTCGTGTCGAAGGACTTCACGAGGTCATGGGTGGTGAGCGAAAACTCGTCGACGCCGGCTTGCACCAACGGCTGGTCACATTGGCTCGCGATCCCGACGTAGGCGCGTTGCGCGGAGACGAGAGGACTGGACCAATCATAGAATCCTTCCGCATTCGTTCCGCTCCCCACCGGTGTCTGCCACTCCACCGCTCCCGTGTTCGAGTTCAGGGTGTAGAAATACGGCGACCCCCCGTCCACGTAGAGGTGGCTTCCCTCGACGGTCGCCGTCGAGGTGACCCCCTCGGTCCGGTTACACGCCGAGTCGGTGTTCGCCAGGCCGAGAAAAGTCTTCCACAACAAGGTCCCGTTGATGGCATACAGGGCGTACTCGTAGCCGGTATTGGCTCCAAAGTAGACGATGCCATCCTGCTCCACCGGCTGGGATTGCACCGGCTCCTTCCCCGTGTCGTAGCTCCATAGAAGGTGCAAGCTTCCCGCGGTGGTGAGGTTGATCAACTTCTCGGAATGCGACGACGACGTCCGTTCGACATTGCCGAGGTAGGTGGAAAAGTTACCCCCCGGAGGGAGCGCGACTGCAGCGTCGACCCGCGTCGGGGTCGGTGGCCCGGTCGCTTGAGGGGCCTGTCCGCTGGTTAGCGCCGGAGACGAGAGCAGGAGGACAACCGCGAGCGCGATGACCAGCGGAGCGGCCCAAGATGCCGTCCTGAGCCCGTCCTGGGGGAGGAACCGCAACACTCTCTGTCGAACCCTCCCGGACCGCCCGCGCGCCGGAACGCATCCCCTCGTTAAGCTGTCTGGTCGGAGCCCGAACGGGTTCCCCCCTTTAGTCGCGCCCACCCTGCGCCGGTCCGAGGCTTCGGCACAGAGTTAAGGGCGTGTTCTCTCGGTCGGGTCGATGGACCCGCCGCCCCTCCCGCTCGCCCCGTTGAGGGTTCTCGACGTCTCCCAAGGTGTCGCCGGCCCATTCTGCGCGATGGTTCTCGGGGACCTGGGAGCCGATGTGATCAAGGTCGAGCGGCCGGGTTCGGGCGACCTCTCTCGCGGATGGGGACCTCCGTTCGCGAGCCCGCACAACTCGGGATACTATCTCTCGGTCAACCGGAACAAGCGTTCAGTGGTCGTGGATCTGAAGAGTACCACCGGCCAGGACGTACTTCGGAAGTTGGTCGCCCGATCGGACGTTCTCGTGGAGAACTTTCGGCCAGGGGCCCTGGACCGCCTGGGTCTCGACGAGCCGACCCTTCAGTCCCTCCGGCCGGGACTGATCCACGCCGCGGTGACGGGCTACGGTCCGGACGGTCCCAGCCGGGACGACCCGTCCTTTGACTTCGTGATCCAGGCCCGGGCGGGCCTGATGAGCCTCACGGGTACGCCGGGAGAACCGATGCGGACGCCGGTCGCCTTCTTCGACCTGGCGGCGGGACTCTACGCGGTCATCGGAATCCTCCTGGAGTTACGTCAACGCGAGGATAACTCGACGGTTCGGCCGGTACAGGTCAACCTCCTGGACACGGCGATGAGCCTGCTCGGGTACTGGATCACGGGCTACTCCCTTACCCATGAAACCCCGCAACCCACGGGGGCGGCTCATCCGCTGATCGTGCCGTACCAGTTGCTCCCCACAAAGGACGGTTACGTCGCCCTCGCCGTGGGCACGGATCTGCAATTCCAGCGGATGTGTGCGGCTCTCCACCGGGAGGATCTTGCCGGCGACCCTCGGTTCCTCACCAACGACGACCGGGTGGCGCATCGGCGGGAGCTCATCGACGTGTTGGACCCCCGCTTCCGGAAATCCACGACGGCCGATCTGGTTTCCGAGCTGAGCGCCGGAGGGGTCCCTTGCGGTGCGTACCAGACGATCCCCGAGGTGCTCCGGGACCCGCAGGTGAAGCACAACGCCTCCGTCTCCGAGATGTCAGCTCCCGATGGGCGGTCGGTCCTCGTCGGCGGCATCCCGTTGGGCGTGGAGCGCCGAGGGGCGGTCGTGCATCGGCCCGCCCCCGACCTCGGCCAGCACACCGAGGAAGTTCTGGCGAGCCTGGGCTACTCCGCGAGCGAAGGAGCCCGCCTCCGCAAGGAGTGGGTCCAAGGCGCCGCATCCGAGCCTTAACCCCCGCCTCGGGACAAACTTGTGCCCGAGGCCGACCCCATCGTGACCCTGGGGGGCGGCACCGTCCGGGCCGCCCCGTACACTACGGGAGCGGTCCGCGAACGGACGTTCGGTAGGGCTGGGGCAGCAGGTCCGGGTCGATCCTGCCGGTCGTGGCATACCGGTACAGGGCGGCCCGTAGGACGCCCTCCGCCGATGCACCCAGCAGCGCGAAGAGGACTCCCACGCCGAGGGCCGTCACGATGAGCAGGATGCCGATGAGCGTACTCCCCCCGAAGACCAGGAAGAGCCCGAAGACCCCCAGCACGACGGCGACAATGATTCCCGCGGCCAGGAGGAGCGCCAACACGATGTTGGTGACCAGGGTCCGGCCGAAGGTGTTGAGGAACATCTTCGCCGAGTGGCCGAGCGACTGCCAGGGGGTCGACTTCTCGTAGATGATGACGGGGATGACGAAGTAGGTCGCGATCGACCAGGTGGCTCCCGCGATCCCGCCGATGACGAGGCCCGCCGCGCCTCGTATCCGGGCGGCGAGGAGCTGGATGAGCAGCCCCACGCTCGCCGCAATGAGCGCCCAAACCAGCAGGCGCGAAAGGTTGGCCCGGGCGATCTTCCAGCCATCCGCCGCCGTGGGTTGACCGCCTTCGAGCTTGAGCGTCGCCGCTCCAACGAGCGCCGCGGTGGCGTAGACCGTGATGAAGGTCGTGGAAAAATAGGCCACCAGGAACAGGATCAGTCCGACCACCTCGTACGAGGTGGACAAGTTTCCTCCGAGGAGGAGCAGCGGGGCCAGGAAGACGGTACCCAACGCGAAGAGCACTAGGACCCCGATCGCCGAGAGACCGGCCACGAGCGGGAAGACGAGCAGCGCACTGTCCTCGAAGATGAGCCGAAACGAGATCTTCGTCAGTCGCCAGGAGTCGGAGAACGGGCCGGCCATGATCGTCGCGGCCGCACTCGAATCCCCCTACATGACCTCGACGGAGCCTGAGAAACGTACATCGCTTTCAAGAGATTCTCAGCGCTCCGCCGGTCCGGAGAGTCCACCGATGGCCGAGGTCCGGAAGTTCGCGAGGTTTCGTCGTTCCGCCGAACCCGACCGCTTAGTTTTCCAGGTCCCCGAGGAGGGACTCTGCCTGTCGACGTTCTTGGTCCTTCGACCCCGGGGCCACGAGGACCGGGTGCTGTTGGGCCACCTCCAGCCCGGTCCCGACTGGGAGCAGCTCGGAGCCGTGGACCGCAAGCGAGCCGAGCTCTGGTCGAAGGGCTGGATGCTTCCCTCCTCCCAGCTGTTCTACTACGAGACCCCCGCGGACTCGGCTCGGAGGATCGCCCAAGAACAGTTGGGGGTCGAGTTGCCTGATCTGCCTTCGCCGATCTTGATGTCCGACTCCGAACAGCGGCCTTCCGCTCGGCCCGGAGACCTTCACTGGGACCTGGGATTCGTCTACGTGGTGGAGGACTGGCCCGAGCAGCCACCCCGTCATCCCGCCTGGACGGAGTTGCGCTTCGTAGAGGTCGCCAAGGTCCACCGGGGCGAATTCGTCCGGTCGCAACACGACGTGTTGGCTTTGGTGGGGATGGCGTGTGCGGACTAGAACCCCGCTCTCCGGGCTGGGACCTTACCTCGGCGGCGGAGGCCCGAGCCACGATGGAGAAGGTTCCGGCGCGTAGGGCTTGCGGGGCGGCGGATGCTTCCGGCGCCAAAAGTAGAACGCGAGGTTGACTCCGACCGCCACGGAGAGTGCCACGACCAACAGGATGAGAAGTTCCAGGTCCACGAGCGTGAGGCCGAAGATGAGCACGGGGGGCGGGATCGAGAACTGGACGGCCACTCGCACGTTCCCCCCAGTGACGTTGGCGAAACCGGTCTGCGGGGTGACCGAGTAGGCGCCCGGGCCCGTGACGAGGTAGGTGAAAGAACCGTTCGCCACCTGGAAGACCGCCGCGTCGCCCGTCACGTTCAGGTATTCTACGTTCAGCCGAACGCTCCAGGGAGTGTTCGAAGGAAGTCCAGTTTCCGTGAACGTGACGTTGTAGATGCGAACGAAGTTCGCCGTCTCCTGTACCGGCCCGTCCATCACCACCGGCGCCGGGTATCCGGTACCGGTATAGCTCCCGGACCCGACGCCGGTCCACGACGAGAACTCCCATAGCGGGGACCCTGACGAGATGACCGTGGCCGGCACGTCGGTGCTCACCGCGAACCATGCCGTGGCCGGCGAGACAATGCCCGCGGTGGCGGGGGAGACCTTGCCCGTGAACAGGTACTGGGAGACGTACGACACGTCCTGGACCACCGCCGCCGCGAGAACCTCGACCGTTCCGTTGGCGAGGATTGCGGCGTACCGTTCGCCCGGGGTTCCCGCAATCGGTGACCGCAGCGAGTACGACAGTGTGCCGTTGGGGGCGTACAACTCGATCAAAGGCCCCG
>CAVZDD010000002.1:0-20177 GCA_963773945.1 uncultured Thermoplasmata archaeon
CGGCGGGCCCGTCACCGCTACCCCGTTAACGCGTCCCAGCGGAATTCGTGAGGGCATCGGCATCCTCAGAGCGTATTCGTTCTCCCTGAGGTCAGGTTCCGATTTCCGCAACCCTAGTGGTAGAATGCGTCACTTAAGGGGTCGCAATGGGGCGTTTGCGCCAGCCCCCTTGCGGCAGGAATGACTCCGCCTGGAGCCATCCCTCACTCGGTGGAAACACCAAGAAGGAAACGAAAATGTTGCTGACGGGATTGGAAGTAGAAGCGATGCGAAAGATAGCTGAAATGTGCCGCGACGCCCAAGTGGATGCGATGCGTCTGATCCACGCGCTTCGAATCCGGAGCTGGGGAGCCCGCGAGATCCACGGACTGCTCCGAATGGCGCTGCGGTTCCGGTAAGCGGCTGTCCGGACGTCGGGGACCGACTCGAACGGAAGGTGGCCGGCAGGAAGCCGGCCACCGGGGGAGGATCGAGCACGAGAATGGGCTGCGACAGGCTCGACGCGGCCCACGACAGTTGAGGGCAGCGGTCCCGGCGAGGCGTTGGCCCCCAGGCTGCTATTCGATGACCTGGGACTGGAACGATTTGAGCCGTTGGACCGTTTCCTCGTAGAGGGTCCGGTTCGCCTCGGGATCGATCCCGACGGCCCCCCAGAAGTCCCAGCGGTTCAGAACGAAACAGTTGACCTCGGTGATGGCGAAAACGTCCGCCGTTCGAGGTTCGTCGACGAGCAGCGCCGCTTCTCCGAAGAACTGGCCCCGGGTGAGGGAGGAGACCTTCTGCCCCGATCGACGAATATCCGCGGTCCCGTTCAGTAGCACGTAGAGGCCCAGGCCCTTCTCCCCCTGCCGGACGATCGTCTCCCCGGCATGGAACGTACGGTCTTCTCCCGTCTCGACGAGCTTCGCCAGCTGCTCCTGGCTCAGCGCAGAGAGCATGGGGACGGCCGCCAGCAGGCCCAGTCGTCCGGAGGGGTCGGCGGGCGTCGCCATCAGTAACCGACTCCATCAGCGACCCGGGGGTTATATGCGTGTCCGCCGAGGACGGAGGGGCCGGGGGACCGGAAAGGGCCGGTCTCCGCGGAGAAACAGACGCATCCCGTAAATTCTCTAAATACCGGCGCCCGACTTGTCGGCTGTCCCGGGGTCGCCCGGGAACGCGCGGGCGGGGGAGGAGGGGCCGTGAAGATGTGGGTCTACATTCTGCGGCGGCTGCTGTTGGTCCTTCCGGTGGTGATCGGCGTGATGTCGATCACGTTCCTCCTCGTCAGTCAGATCCCCACCTCCACTCGGGTCGCCGCGTTTTGTCCGGGCCGGACCGTCAAGCCCGGGACGCCCCAATATGCGACGTGTCTGAACGAGCTCGGATTGAACAAGCCCATCCCGGTCCAGTGGGGAATCTACGTTTGGAACAGTCTCACGCTTCATTGGGGGTTCACGAGCCCCCGGAGCGCCGCCACCGTCGGAGCCAAGTTGGGCCAAACGTCCTGGCCCGTGGCGCAGGTCCTGGGCTGGTACCTCCCCTACACGCTCGAGCTCGCCGCTCTCGCGCTGATCATCATCTTGGCGGTGGCGATCCCGCTCGGCAACCTCTCCGCCCTCTACCGGAACCGGCCCGTGGACCAAGCGGCGCGCGTCCTTTCGTTCTCCGGCTTTGCCTTTCCGACCTTTCTCCTCGCCTCCGTCGTTCTGTTAGGCGCGGTGCTACTGAGCGGGGGCCTGACGGCGACCTGCGGCGGTCTCGCGGCGCACTTCCAGGATTGGTACGGTTCCTGGCCCAACCCGGCCTGCCTCCCGGGCCAACCCTCGACCCTCCCCAGTTGGATCGGCGCCCATGACCAGACGTCGCCCACGGGGTTCCCCACGATCGACGCGTTGATCCACTGGAACTCGCCGTCCGGCCCCTTCCTCGCCTACGAGTCCCTCAAGCGGATGATTCTCCCCGCGGTCGTCATCGCGTACGGGTTCGTCGCCAGCATTCTTCGGTTCGTCCGGAACAGCATGCTCGAAGTGATGAACCTCGACTTCGTCCGGACCGCCCGCGCCAAGGGCGTTCCCGAGCGACAGGTCGTGAACCGACACGCCGGTCGCAACAGCCTCAACGTGACGGTCACCGTACTCGGGCTCACTTTTGCCTTCTTCATCACGGGCTTCCCGATCATCGAGGAGGTCTTTCAGCTGCGGGGGATCGGGTTCCTGCTGGCCCTCTCGATCCAGCCGATCCAAGATTACGGCCTCATCTTCGGCACGACGTTGCTGTTGACGTTCATCGTGGTGGCCGCGAACATCATCGTCGATGTGACCTATGCCTACCTCGACCCACGGGTCCGGTTGGGGTGAATGTCGACCCCGCGCGCAAACTCCGAGATGCTGGAGTCCACCGAGGGGGCCCCCTCGACGGGCCGGCGGCCCAACCCGCGCCTCGACCAGTACAAGCGGACGTTCTACTTCCTGCGCCGGAACCGCCTCGCGATGTTCGGCCTCATCATCATCCTCTTCTGGGTCGGCGTCGCGCTCTATTCCCCGTTCTACAACGCCCCGGGCGACCATCTCGCCCCGTACTGTTCGAGCTCCGTCACGGCCGGCACGAACTCTTCGTGCGCGGTCACCGTCTGTACCTACGGTCCCGGCAGCGAGCCCGCCTCGACCCCCTGCTACCCGTTCGCCTTCGGAGAGGCTTCGGTGATAGGTCCGACGATCAGCTTCGCGCATGGATTCTCGCTCGGACCGTTACCGTTCGGTTCGCTCACCGTGAACCCCGGTGGCGGGATCATGTACAACATTTTCGCCGGACTGATCAAGGGCGCTCCCTGGTCACTCGGGATCGCCGCCGCCATTGTCGGAACCGGCGCTCTGATGGGGCTGTTGCTCGGAGCGGTGGCAGGGTACCGTGGAGGGTACCTCGATGAGACGATCATGCGGTTCACGGACATCTTCCTCGCCATCCCCGGCCTCTTTCTGGTTCTCGTGACCCTCGCCGCCGTGGGCCGCGATTTCTCGACCCTCGATGGCCGGGTCGGTATCCTGATCCTGGCCTTTGTCGTGACCTTCTGGCCGATCTACACGCGGATCGTCCGCGGACAGGTCCTCATCACGAGAGAGCAGAAATACGTCGAAGCGGCCCGCGCGGGAGGGGCGGGCCCCGCGCGCATCATTCGGAAGCACATCATTCCCAACTCGATGTACCCCGTCCTCGTCCAGCTGTCGCTCGATATCGGGACGATTCCCCTCCTTCTGGGTGCGATCATCTTCCTGGGCTACCAGCTCTGGCCGAGTACCTACTTCCCCGAATGGGGTACGATCTCCGCCTTCGCGGTGACGAACCTCGAAGGGTTCCTGGTCGAATGCACGGTCGCGTCCAGTATCGCACCCTGCGTGTTCCCCTGGTGGCAGATCTTCTTCCCGGGACTCACGCTCTTCGTGTTCTGCATCGCGGTCAATTTCCTCTCGGATGGTCTCCGAGACGCACTGGACCCGAGACTCCGGAGATAAGCGGTCCGGAACTCCTTCGACCATCGCTCGGGGGGACAGACGCCGATAGTAACGCGGCCTCTATAGTGGCCCCGGCACAAGGTTGATAGGACGGCCCCTCCTCGCCCTGCCACGGCCTAGCAAGGCCGGGAAGTGGTTACAGTGATTCCTCCGGAATTCGACTATCACGCGGCGAACAGTGTGGACGAGGCGATCGGTCTCCTGCAGAAAAATCCGGGCGAGTCCAAGATCCTCGCCGGGGGCCAGAGCCTCCTTCCGCTCATGAAACTCCGTCTCGCGGAGCCGAAGTTCCTCATCGACATCACGCGCATCCCGAAACTCTCCTATGTGACCGAGAGCGAAGAGTGCCTCTGCCTCGGGGCCTCCACGAGGATCAACGACCTCAACGACTCCTCGCTGATCCAGACCCGATATCCGCTCCTCGCCGACGCCGGAGCGCACATCGCCGACCCGTTGGTCCGCAACATGGGTACGGTCGGCGGGAACGTATGTCACGGGGACCCGGGCAACGATCTACCGGCCTGCATGCTGGCCTCCGGCGCCCGGTACGTCGCGCGGGGCCCGAAGGGGGAACGAACGATCGCCGCGTCCGAGTTCTACCAAGACACCTTCGTAACCGCCCTCGACCCGTCGGAGATCCTCACCGAGGTCCAGGTTCCCAAGGCCCAAATCGGGGATGGAGGCGCCTACCTGAAGATGGAACGGAAGGTCGGGGACTTCGCCATCGCGGCGGTGGCCGTCCACCTCCGCCTGGACGCCCACGGCACGGTCAGTCAGGCCGGCATTGCGCTCACGAACGTGGGCCCGACCGCCCTTCTCGCGCCCAAGGCGGCGGCGTACCTCGTGGGCAAGAAGCCCACGGATGCGGATCTCCTCGCCGCAGGTAAGTTCGCGGCGGCAGCGGCCCAACCGAGCGCCGACATGCGCGGGCCCGTCGATTTCAAGCGCGGAATCGTCCAGACCCTCACCCAGCGGGCCGTGAAACGGGCCTGGGAACGCGCCGGGGGGAAGAGCTGATGGCGAGTACCGCGATTCCCCGGCTCACCGCCGGCGCCCCAATCCGCGGAGCCACGCGCACGATTCACGTTACCGTGAACGACGTGCCGTTCGACATCGCCGTCCAGGACCGGACCTTGCTGGTCCATTTCCTCCGGGACATCTTGGGGATGACCGGGACCCACATCGGCTGTGATACGACCCATTGCGGAGCCTGCACGGTCCTGCTCGACGATCGGCCGGTCAAGTCGTGCACGGTCCTCGCCGTCCAGGCCGATGGTTGCAAGGTGCGGACCGTCGAGGGGCTGGAGGTCGGAGGCAAGCTCAGCGCAGTCCAGGACGGATTCACGACGGAGCACGGGCTCCAGTGCGGGTTCTGCACGCCGGGAATGATGATGACGTCGACCGCACTTCTCGCCAAGAACCCGAACCCGTCGGAGGAGGAGATTCGCCGGGCGATCTCCGGTAACCTGTGCCGTTGTACGGGCTACATGAACATCGTGAAGGCGATTCAACACGCGGCCAAGACCCAGGGAGGGAGCCCGTGACGATCCACGGCGGCATCGGGCAAAGCCTCGGCCGGAAAGAAGATGCCCGGTTCATTCGAGGGAAGGGAAACTACGTCGACGACGTCCAACTCCCCGGGATGCTGTACCTCGACTTCGCACGGAGCCCCTACGCTCACGCGAAGATTACCGCGATCCATTCCGAAAAGGCGCTGGCCGTCCCCGGCGTTCTCGCCGTGGTCACGGGCAAGGACCTGGATGCGGCTAAGCTCGCCTGGATGCCGACGTTGATGTCGGACACCCAGATGGTGCTCCCCATCGACACCGTGAAATTCCAGGGGCAGGAAGTGGTGGCGATCGTCGCCGAGAGCCGCTACGCCGCCGCCGACGGCGCCGCGGCGATGGAGGTCGACTACGAAGCGCTGCCCGTCGTGAGCGACCCGTTCAAGGCGCTCCAACCGGACTCGCCGCTCGTTCGTCCGGACAAGGAGAAGAAATCCAACCACATCTGGCACTGGGAAGTCGGCGACAAGACCGGCACCGATACGCTCCTGGCCAAGTCCGATTTCGTCGTGCACCAGGACTTCTACATCCCCCGGATCAACGTCTCTTCGATCGAGACCTGCGGCTGCGTCGCGGCGTTCGACGCGATGGGCCGGCTGACCGTCTGGATGACGACCCAGGCGCCGCACGCGATCCGGACCGTCTTCGCCCTTGTCTCCGGACTACCGGAGCAGAGCATTCGGATCATCTCACCGGACATCGGCGGCGGCTTCGGCGGCAAGGTGCCAGTCTACCCGGGCTACGTCGTGGCCGTGGTCGCGGCGTTGAAGACCGGAAAGCCGGTGAAGTGGGTCGAGGACCGGATGGACAACTTGATGTCGAGCTCGTTCGCCCGGGACTACCATATCTCCGCTGACATCGGCGCGACCAAGGACGGGAAACTGACGGGACTCAAGGTCAAGACCATCGCCGACCACGGCTACGCCGACGCTGCCGCGAATCCGTCGAAGTTCCCCGCGGGCCTGTTCCACATCATCACGGGCTCCTATCCGTTCAGCAAGGCGTTCGTCGAGGTGGACGGCGTCTACACGAACAAGCCACCGGGAGGGATCGCCTACCGGTGCTCCTTCCGGGTGACCGAGGCGGCCTACTCGATCGAGCGGCTGGTGGACGAGATCGCCCGTAAGGTGGGAATGGACCCGGCGGAGTTCCGGATGAAGAACTTCATCCCGCCCGAGGCGTTCCCGTACCATTCCGCCCTCGGCTGGACCTACGACAGCGGAAACTACGCCGGCGCGCTCAAACTCGCGATGGAGATGATTGACTACCCGGCGCTCCGCCGCGAGCAGGCGGAGAAGCGCAAGAATGGGGAGTTCATGGGCATCGGCATCTCGAGCTTCACCGAGATCGTCGGCGCCGGACCGTCCGCCCAGTTCGACATCTTGGGGATCAAGATGTTCGAGTCGTGCGAGATCCGGATCCACCCGACGGGCAAAGTGATGGCCCGCTTTGGCACCAAGTCCCAGGGCCAGGGGCACGAGACGACGTACTCGCAGATCCTGGCCACGGAGCTGGGCATCCCCGCCGAGAATATTTCCATCGAAGAGGGGGACACCGACACGGCGCCGTACGGGCTCGGAACCTACGCGAGCCGGAGCACCCCGACGGCCGGGGCGGCCGCGGCTATCGCCGCCCGAAAGATTCGCGACAAGGCGCAGAAGATCGCGGCGCACATGCTCGAGGTCAGCCCCGACGACCTGGACTGGAAGGACTACAAGTTCCAGGTGAAGGGCGTTCCGGAGAAGTCGAAGACGATGGCCGACGTCGCCTTCGCGGCGTACACGACGACCACCCCCGGCCAGGAGGCCGGACTCGAAGCGGTCGATTACTACGACCCGCCCAACATGACCTATCCGTTCGGGAGCTACATTTGCGTGGTCGACATCGACAAGGGCACCGGGCAGGTCAAGGTCCGCCGGTTCGTCGCGGTCGATGACTGCGGGACGATCATCAACCCGATGATCGTCGAGGGCCAGATCCACGGAGGGCTCAACATGGGCCTCGCGCCGGCGCTCTACGAGCAGATCACCTACGACGAACACGGGAACATGCGCGGCAACTCGTTCCTGGACTACCTCGTCCCGACAGCGGTCGAGTCCCCGCACTGGGAGACCGGCAAGACGACCACGCCCTCGCCCCACCACCCGATCGGCGCGAAGGGCGTCGGCGAATCCCCCACGGTCGGCGCGCCGGCCGCGATCGCGAACGCCGTCGTGGACGCGCTCTCGCCCCTCGGGGTCACCAACATCGACATCCCGATCTATCCGTGGAAGGTCTGGCAGATCCTCCACGACAAAGGGCTGACGTAGGCCACCGACGGGCCCCCGGGGATCGATGCACGTCGAAGGCCAGTTCACGGTGCGGGCCGCGCCGGCCCAAGTTTACGCCTTCTTCTCCGACCCGCGCCAGCTGCTCGACTGCCTGGACGACCCGCATACCGTCGACACTGCCCAGGGCGACCAGTTCGCGGGGACCATCACCACCGGAGTGGCCTTCATTCGGGGAACGTTCCGGTTCGACGGGCAGTACACCGCGCGGACCCCCGGCCAACACGTCACGACCCGGATCCGGGGTCCGGCCTCGGCAGCGCGGTCGACGCTACGCTCGCGGCCGACCTCACCGCTTCCGGGTCGGGGACCGCGGCGGTCTGGAAGGCCGACATCGTGCTGACCGGACCGGCGGCGACCCTGGGCGAGCGGTTGGTCCGCTCCACGATCGAGAAGAAAGCGGCCGGGCTGTTCGAGAAGGCCCGACAGAAACTCGAGGCGTCGTCGTCCCCTTAGGCGGCCGCGTAGCGGGCCGGAGTCCGGCGGAACTTCGCGAGGCAGCTCTCGGAGCAGAATCGATACTCTACCCCCTGGTAGGCGGTGTGGAGCGGGCTGGTCGCCTCCACCTCCATCCCGCAGATCGGGTCGATGGAGGCCGGGGCGGTCGACGACCGGGGGACGTCGGCGGTTTCGATGGGGACCGTGGTGGAACGACGGACCTTGGTGATCTCGGAAAGAATGCTGAGGGCGATCTCCTCCGGGTCCCGGGCCAGGATGTCGAGGCCCGCCGGGTTCCGGATTTGACTCAACTGTCCGGAGGAAAGGCCCTCGGCCTTCAGCGACGCGACGACGGCCTGTCCCCGGCGGTGACTCGAGACCAGACCCACGTAGCGGGGGGAACGTAAGAGAATGGCTTTCAGCGCCGTCTCGTCGTACATCCCGGTCGACGCCACGACGACGAACGCACCGGCGGCCGTGAGCTTCGAGAGGCGTTCGAGGTCGGGTTCCCACTGGACCCCGTCGGGGAAGTCGGAGGCCCGGGCGCCCGGCGCCGCGACCGTGACGCGGTACCCCAGGAATCCCCCGAGCGCGGCGACCGCCTTGGCGACGGGCGCTTCGCCGACGATCAACAGTTCGGGTTGCGGTAAATGTGGCTCCACATAGATCTCCATCGTTCCTCCACTTTCACATTCGAGCAGTCGGGTGACGACTCCGGGGGTCGGCATACCTCCCTCTTCGGCGTCTGGCGAGAGACGGATGAGCCGGGGGGTGCCATCCTCCATCGATTGGAGCGCCTCGGCAAGCAGCACCCTTCCGGTGCAGCTCCCACCGACCCAGCCGATGACCTCCCGGTTCGGGCGAATGATGGCCTTGAAACCGGGTTTACCCGACGTGGGAGGCCGGACGCTGACGACCGTGGCCAGTGCGAAGGGCTCCCGCGCGCGTTCGAGCTCGGTGGCCAGCGCGAACACATCGGGCAAGATCCGGGTCCGGGAAAGTCCCCGCACCGGTCCTTCCCGATGCATCGCGACCCGGTCCGCCACGAGGGGGCGGAGCGCCCCCGCACTCGGCGAGGGGTGACCCTCGAGCGCCTGCTCGAGACGGTCCAACTCCTCCGGTGTATCCACGTCGATGAGGACGCCCGGATCTTTGACCGGCACCTCGACCAGGTCCGCGGTGTGGCCGGGAAAAATCGCTCGGCATCCGATGTCGCCCCGGACGTCTCCGAGTTCGGGCAGCACCGCCCGATCGAGTAAAACCGGATTTCCCCGGACGCCTTCGAAAGTTGGGACGAGTATCTTGGCGGTCCCGGCCGCGTGGCGTTCGACCAGCGCCCGGAGTGTGGCGGGTGAAACGAAGGGTTGGTCGCCCAGCAGGATCAAGACCGGTCCCTTCGAGGGCGCGGCCGCGGCCGCGCCCCGGCGAAGCGAGCTGCCCATTCCCTCGCCGAACTCCGGGTTCACTACCACAGTCGTTCCACTCAGGTCCACGCCTTTCCGGACCCGTTCGGCGTCCGCTCCAAGGACGACAACGGTCTCGAATGGGTGCACGCTGCGAACCGTTTCGAGGACGCGAGCCAGCAGGGGCTGCCCCAGAACCGGGACCAGGGGCTTTGGACGACCCATCCGGGTCGAGGTGCCGGCGGATAGGATGAGCGCCGTGAAGCCCGCGGGTCCGGCGACCGTCGCGCGCCGGCGCTTGCCTGCGCCCGCCATGGTGCCCGTTGCGAGGCGCGGAACCCTCTAAGCGTTACCCCCGGCCGTAACCCCTGCGTTATCTGCGCGCATCTCGAGCGACACGGTCCCGAACCCTGAAATCCTCGCTCCGGCTCCATCGTGCGTGCACGTCGCTCACTACTCCCAGAGACTCTCCGAACTCGCGGCCCAGGGGGAACCCTTCGCGGTGGCGACCGTCATCCGGACCGAGGGATCCACCCTCGCCAAGACCGGGTTCAAGATCCTGGTGGCCCACGACGGCACGGTGGCCGGCGGAACCCTCGGGGGCGGCTGTCCCGAAGGACCGATCGTCGCGGTCGCGCAGGAAACGATGAAAACCGGCTCACCGCGGGTCGTTCGGGTCCATCTCGTCGACACCGAGCAGGCGGTCGGGGGTCTGGTCCGGGAAACCAATCCCGACGAGATCTGGGTGCAGACCAATTGCGGGGGCACACTCGAGGTCTACGTCGAACCGATGCTTCCGTCCCAACGCCTCGTGATCGTGGGGCAGGGCGGGAAGGACGAGATCGAGGCGGCGCTCGTTCACCATGGGAAGTTGCTCGGATTCGAGGTCGTGGTGATCGACCCGACGCCGGTACTCCCGGAAGCGCCGAACCGATTAATCGAGTCGCCGACCGTCGATCCCACCGAGCTGGGCGCTCACGACTACGTCGTCGTCCTCACTAAGGGTGAGCGGGACGTGGCCGTCCTCGAGGCGCTCTCCCACAGTCGGGCGAAGTTCGTGGGACTGCTTGCGAGCCGGCACCGGTTACGTCAGAACTTGGCCGAGCTCGAGAAGCACGGCGTGGACCCGGCCTTCCTGCGTTCGCTGCATGCGCCGATCGGTCTCGATATCGGGGCCCGCACCCCCGAGGAGCTGACCCTCGCCATTCTTTCGGACATCATTTCCATCAAGTACGGGAAGCACACCGACCATCCGGCGCCCGCCGGCTGACGTCCCGCTAGCGGGGCGGTGGCACGAGCTCGATCAGGGGGGCCGTGGCGGGGTTTCGACGTGGGTAGTTCTTGACGTAAGCGCCGTAGTACGGGACCCGACGGGCCACGACGTTCCGGAACGCGAGACGAAGCTGGTCGTCATCCAGCCCCCGGGTCGGAATAAGGTCGTCATTCCGGTTGAGGCAGCCCTTGAGCTCGCCCTTATGCGTCACCCGGATCCGGTGGCAGTTCATGCAGAACTCCGGGTTAGCCACCGGGTCGACGACCTCGACCTCGGCGCCATCGAACAGGTAAACCCGCCGGTGGTGCATCTCGCGGATGAGTACCTGGTCGGCCTTGCTGTCGAGCCATCGCTTGACCCCGTCGATGTCGACCGACCAGTCGTGCGGTCCCACGAGCTCGGGCATGAACTGGATCAGCTGTAGCCGCAGCCCCTCCCGGCCTCGGATGAAAGCGATCAGGTCCGGGATGTAGGGGAGCGAGCGGCGGAAGACGACCAGATTCAGCTTGACCGGGGTCAGTCCCACCCCGAGTGCGGCCTCGATGCCCCGGAGCACCGGTGCGAGCTCTCCGTGTCGGATCTCCCGGAACGCGGCCGGATCGAGGGAATCGACGGAGACGTTGATCCGCTTCAGACCGGCGTTGCGGAGTCCCTCCGCCCGCTTCGCGAGGAGCGACCCGTTGGTGGTCACGGAAACGTCGGGCAGGTGGGCAACCGACCGCGCGACGATCTCCTCGAAGTCGGGTCGGACCAGCGGCTCCCCACCGGTGTACTTCACGGATCGGATACCGAACTCGCGGGCGATGCGGACGATCCGCTCGACCTCTTCTACAGTCATCTCTTCGGGGTGCGAAGTCCCGGGTTTGAGGACAGGCCCCAGGCCCTCGTCGTGGCAGTAAATGCAGCCGAAGTTGCACCGTTTCGTAACGCTGATACGAATGTCGGTGACTTCCCGTCCGAAGGTGTCGACCAGCATCGGTCACTAGACCAACAGGGGTCCCCCTATAGTCTTGTGCTGGGACCGGCGGGGTGGTGGTCGAGACCGGTGCACGGGTCGCACGCCGTGGGGAAAGACTGATGGCAAAGGGGGGTGTGGACCGGCGGCGCGGCGAGTTCCGTTCGCACACCATGCCGGATCTGGATTCGTGGTCATCTCCCGTCGAGGTCACCGAGGCCCTGGCCCGGCAGAACTACATCGCCGACCCTCCGCTGGCGATGTCGACCTACCTCAGCGCGCGACTCGGGAAGCCGCTCCTGCTCGAAGGCGAACCGGGCTGCGGTAAGACCGAGCTCGCCAAGGCCCTGGCTGCCACCTCGGGGGCCGAGCTGATCCGCCTCCAATGTTTCGAAGGACTCGACGCCCGTTCGGCGCTCTACGATTGGAACTACCCGAAGCAGATGCTCACGATCCGGCTCCACGAGCGGGACGAATCCCCGACCGCCGTGGAGAAGGAGATTTTCACCGAGCGGTTCCTGCTCCGCCGACCGCTGCTCCGTGCGCTGGAGGAGAACGGCCCCCACCGCCCCGTGCTCCTTATCGACGAGATCGACCGGGCGGACGAAGAGTTCGAGGGGCTTTTGCTCGAGGTGCTTTCGGACTTTCAGGTGACGATTCCCGAGCTCGGAACGATCAAGGCGCGTCGACCTCCCCTGGTCATCATCACCTCGAACCGAACGCGCGACCTGAGTGACGCGCTCAAGCGTCGGTGTCTCTACGCCTTCGTGGACTACCCGACCATCGAGCGGGAGACAGAGATCCTTCGCGTCCGAATTCCGACGTTAGGGGAGCACCTGGCCCGGGAGGTCGTAGCCTTCGTCCAACGAATCCGCCGCGAGAAGGAGCTGGCGAAGCGCCCCGGTGTGGCCGAGACCTTGGACTGGGCGGCCGCGCTGCTGGCCCTGCACCGGGAGGCGCTGGATCCGGAGGTAGTCGACGAGACCCTAGGGTGCCTGCTGAAGGACGCGCAGGACGTTCAACTCGCCCACGAACGCGGCCTCGGCCGCCTCCTCAGTTCCTGAATGAGACGAGGCCAATGCCGGGCTCCGAACTTCCCCGAGAGCATGTTCACCAACGGGTGGCGCAGTTCGTTGCCTTCCTCCGGGAACGGGGTATACCGGCCGGAATCGGTGCGGAAGTGGAGCTGGGTCGGGCGCTGAAGATCCTGCCGGTGCTTGACCGGGAGACCGTGCGTCAGGCGGTGGGAGCGGTCCTTGCGAAGTCACCGGAAGAAGTTACGGCGGTGGAAGAGGCGTTTGACCTCTTCTTCTCTCCTCAATTCAGCCGACGGAACATTCCCTCCCCCGGGCAACAATCCCAGGCCCGACGCGTCCCGGTCGGCCGCGGTGTCCCGGCATCCTTGCCGCCGTTGCCTGACGCCGAACCTCCGACCGGGGTGACGACGTTCGGCGCCTACAGCGCCCACGCGCCGGGGGTGGGTCACGTGCTGGCCCCCTTGAGCCCGCGCCAGATGTTGTCGTTGCGCCGAGGGGCCCGTCGGTTCCGTCGTCAGGCCGCGACCCTGCCCGGACGGCGGCTGACCCGGGCCCGACGCGGGGAGGTAGATTTTCCCGAGACCCTTCGGCGGTCCGTGGGTCGGGACGGCGAGTGGGTCGAACTCTTTCGGCGTTCCCCGCGGCCCCGACGGGCCGAGCTCGTCGTGCTCTGGGATGTGAGCGGCTCGATGCGGGAGCATGACGCGCTCCTCTTCGCTCTGGTCTACTCCCTGGAACGGGTCTCGCGCACCGGCCGCGTGTTCGCGTTCAGCACCCGGGTGGAAGAGATCACGGAGGAGATCCGGCGAAACGGCTACGGCCGGGCCACGAACGTCGTGGCCGCCCGTATCGCAGGCACCGAGGGCGGCACGCAGATCGGCGCATGTCTCCGCCAGTTCGGGGAACGCTATCCTGCCGCGATCGGGGACCGGGCCACGGTCGTCGTCGTGAGCGATGGCTGGGACCGGGCCGACGCTACGGCAGTCGCGGAGGAGCTCCGCAAGATCCAACGACGCAGCCATCTCGTCGTGTGGGTGAGCCCGTATGCCCGGCGACCGGGGTTTGAGGCGCGGACGGCCGGCTTGGTCTCCGCCCTTCCGTTCACCGACGCGCTCCTGGGTCCGGAGGACTTCCAGTCCCCGTTCCCCCTGAAAGCCATCGCCTGGAAGGACGCCCGGTTCCCGGCCGCGGCCTAAGGCGGTAGGGTCGCCGACGGGGCCGGCACCTCGCTGCGCAGGGCGGAGGGAAGCTCGGCGGGGGAGGGAGCCGGTCCACCAGCCATCGCCCACCGGGCCAACAGGAAAAACTCGGCGGTCATGACGACGAAGGAGGTCAGTCCGAACGGGACCGAGGTCCACACGGATCCCCGGAGGAGGAATGCGAGGGCCTCCGCTCCCACCATCGCCAGGAACCCGCCGGCCACGCCCAGGCCCGTCCACAGATACCGGAGGATGGGGGCCGGCCAACTCCACAGGTCCCGGGCCAAGAACGCAAAGGTCGCGACCATGACGACCGCCATCCCCACCGCGCCCACGACCGGATCTGGAACAACCCAGGGTCCGACCGCCGCCGCCGCGGCAAAGCCGTAGAGGAGCGTCCGTTCGCGCCGCGAAAGTGGCAGCCAGGAGACGAGGACGGTCATCGTGACGAGCATCGCCCAGAAGAACCACGCCGACTCCGCCGCGTCCCCGACCACGGCGGCGAGCCCGGCCCAGCCTTGCGCCGCATAGGGCGCCGGCCCGACTTGGGCCAGCACGAACGTGAGACCCATCAGGAGTTCGTTGCCGACGATGAGGAGCGCAAACCCCAGCGGCCAGAGCAGGCCGTGGGCCGGCAACGGTTTCGTACCCGCGCGGAACAAGAGGCTGATGGCCCACAGCCCGACGACCGCCATCATGCTGTTGAGCGCGATGAAGACCGAGACCGTCGACGCATCGCCGGGACTGAGGACGGCGTAGATCCCCGAGAACCAGAGGGCCATCGACATCAACAGGATGCCCAGCAGCAGGATCGCGGTTGCCAGCGTCGGCCGGGGCCCGTGGCGCGGGAACAGCCGACTGATGATGAACAGGTTCCCGCCGACCATCAGCACGGCGAGAAGGATGAACAGAAGGAGCCACGGACCGGCCGTGGGCAGGGGAGGGATCATGATGGGCTCTCCGTCGGCGCGGTCAGGGAGGCCCCACCTTCGCGACGTTCGAGGGAGGCACCGCGCCTGGTGGGGACGTACGGACCGGTGCCTCCCGTCGCCGGATCGGCTGGATCACGGGAAGGAGGGTTCCCACGGAAGGAGAAATCGGCTGCCACGCCTTTCCCCGGAGCCAGTGGCGGATGTCGTAGATGTACAGGTTCCCGTACGGACAGGCCCCGACACAGTTCCCGACGCCGCAGCACTTCGTGCTCCGGAACTCTCCCTTCGTCCGGAAGTGTCCGGGCATGTCGACGAGGCCGACCGGGCAGCTCTTGGCGCAGTCCAGCGTGGTGCAGTCCTTGCAGACCTGCCGGTCCTTGACCTTGAGCTTGAAGAAGCCGATCTTCTGGAAAGCCTGGGCGATGGCTCCCGTGTAGCACCAGCCCATCGTGACGCAGTTGTAATTCCCGGTGTAGGGGATCGTGACGAACATCACGTACCAGAGCACGCTGAAGGACAGCGTGAACAGGAACACGCTCGGATCGACTCCGCCGACCAAGATGTGAAGCCGTCCGATCTGGTCGAAATAGGAGAGGAACGACGTGCCGACGAGCGCCACCATCACCACGCCGGTGGTCGTGGAGTAGAGACTCGAAAACCGGCTGCTCAGGTACTTTCGAGCGATGGGGGAGCTCCGGTTGAACGTCTTCATTGCGTCGATCGTCGTCCCCTGATACATCAGCGGGGCCGTGCAGAAGATCGAGCAGACCACGCGGCGACCGAAGAGGGACGAGAGAATTCCCGTAGCGGCGTAGGTGACCAGGATCACGAGGAAGAGGGACGGAACGATCGGCGCCGACCCGACGCCCATCGACCACCCCAGCACCGGGACTTGGGTGCCGGACGCCCAATGGGGGAAGGCAGCCGAATAGTAGACGCTCGGAAAGAACGTGGCAAAGAGCGCGTAGCATCCCAGCATGAGGACGAGCCGGACCTTCGTCTCGCGCTGGCGGACCTCCTTGAATTTGAAGACGACCAAGGCCCCCATCTCGGCGCCCATCATCGCGAGGAACCAGGTAGATCCGGCCACGAGGGCGAAGAACCAGAACCCGTTCGAGACGGCATTCTCGAGGATCACGAACGGGGCGCCACTCAACGCGAGCGCAGGAAAGGCCCCCGTGAAGACCGAGGGCTCGAGCTGGAGGTCGAGCAGGGCCCCCATGAACAGTTCCGCGACGAAGATGAACGCCAACAGCTGGAACGCCCACCGGGCGTTCAGTTGCCACGCCATCGGTTCGGAGGTGCGGAACCGGTCGGGCCGCACGACCGCATCGAGATAGACGAACATCTCGAGCACGATCGCTGTAGCGAAGAGGAACGGTTGTCCGTAGGCGGCCCACAGGAACAGGCCTGCCATCATCGCGCCGTAGACCGCGAGGATCCGGACGAGGTAGGTCGCGTACGCAGCGCCGACTTCCTTGTGACGGTAAATGTGCTCCATCAGGTAGACGAACAGGGCGATCATGAGCCCGCTGCCGAGGAGCACCGACAACTCGCGCCAGGCGGAGGACGCGATCGCCGGCGGGGACAGGAACATGAGCGCCGCCTGAAAGGCGACGACGGTCACCAGCGGCCGGTTGAGGTGGGAGCGGAGCAGGTACGCGGTCAGCGCCATCTCGCCGGCCATTGTGAACAGGAACCAAGGCGAATCGATCACCGCCGCGAGGTCCGCAGTCAGCGCGCCGGCGCCCCCCGCAAGACCGGCGAACCGGACCCCCGAAGCGAGGTTGAACGCCCATCCCATCAGAAACTCATTCGCGAGGACAAGGCCCGCGATGGTTGCCGCGAAGACGGCGCCCTTCCGGAGCGGGGCTACGTCCGGTACCGACGGGACCTCAGGGTCCAGGGAGACGCTCGCGCTGCGGAGGAGGGTGAAGAAGGGAATGAAGGCCCCGAGCGACATCAAGCCGGCCGCGAGCCAGAGGCCCTCCACCAAGCCGGCCGTGCCAGGGTGGAGATAGTAGACGACGGCGCCTCCGAACATCGCCGCCATCATCACGAGCAGGAAGACGACGCCCGCCACCTGCAGGGGGGCCTCTGCCTCCACCGCCCAGCGAATCACGAGCGCGGTGAACACGGCCATCAGGGCGGCGAGAAGTCCGAGGCCGATCTCCACCGCGAGCAAGTTCAGGTCACCGATTCCTGGGGGCGGGGCATCCCGATCACCGGCCGGTCTCAGGCGCAAGGGTTAGCTGGCTCTCCGGGACGACCGGTGAATCCGTCCCGGGTGTAGCGGGCGCGGTCGGCACGAGGGTCTCACGGGCGCCCGTGACCGTCCAGAGAATCGGTCGAAGGGCGAGCATCGGTCGCAGGCCCAGCGCGACGGCGAAGCCGCCCAGCAGGACGTATTGGACGGCCCATCGGACGGCGAGTGCGAGCCCGAGAGGAACTCCCGGGGCGATGGCTCCCAAACTCGCCGCGATTCCGGCGGCGCCCATCAGTTCATTCACGAATCCGTGCCATCCGCTGGCGGCCAACGGCGGGGGGGTCCCTACGGCGAGCGACAGACCCACGACGACCAGTACACCTCGGAGGATCAGGCCGGGACCCGTCGGCAGTAACCGAAGGAACGCTCGATACATGGGAACCGGGACGAGCGCGGCAAAGATCGCGGCGAACCCGATCAGCTGGTGCTGGAGGATCCAACCGACCCAGGTGCCGGCGGAGGCCGTAGCCGGGTTGACCGTGAGCCAATCGGCCAGCATCACGAGACACCACGTGACCCCGGCCGCAAGCAGTAGGACCCGCAGCGTGGCGCCAGCGGCGAAACGTCGGTCGAGCGGCGGTTGCTCAGCGGTGCGGGAGCCAACGGCGCTTGAGGAGGGCACCAACGATCCGTAGACCCTCAACAGCTGTTCCTGCGCCAGCAGCGCGACGTACAGGATCACGAGTTGGAAGACGCCGAGGTACCAGTTGTTCAGCAGGAGGGTCCCGGTCCTCGTGCCCGTCGCCTGGGCCGTGATACCGATTCCGGCGGTCGCCGCCGCGGTCGTGGAGCAGCAAGCGCCGAGCGTGACGAGCGCGATCATCGCCGGTGTCAGGCCGGCGACAGTCCCTACGGTCGCCGGCCGCGCCGAGGAAGACTTCCGCTGACGGAGAAGGCCAATGCTCAGGATCACCGCGACGGACATGCCGAGGCCCACGCCGGCCGAGGTGAGCAACATGAACAGGGTCGGGAGGAAGGGGAGAGAGAGAACGAAGAACGGATTGACCGCGAGAAGGCCGGGGTAGTCCCACCAGGGGGTTCCCGAGGAGAGAATCACCCAGAACGACGAGAGATGTGCCGGTGGCCAGAAGACCGTCAACATTCCGCCCACGACCATGGCGATGAGCGCGTAGACGACCGCAATGACGGTCGCGAGCAGGAAGAACCGAGGACGCCGGACGAGAGCACGGGAGTCGCCTAGCGTGAGTATCGCCCAAATTCCGGGGCTCGCCCGGCGGTCCGCCATGGAAGCGAGTCACGAGGGAGATGGCCACTGATAATAGCTCCGTACGGACCCCGTTCGAATCGTGCCGCGCCGCCTCATCCCGTCCCCGATGTAGCGGTCGGGGCGTCTCGCAAACTCTTAGAACGACAGTCGGCGGATTCCGGGGAGCAGCGTCGGCCCCAAGAGGGCGCACAGGACGTAGGTTAGCGCGATGATCCAGGCCAGGAGCGGAGCGCCCAACAAGGTCGCCAGGACGCCGACGGCCACCGCTCCGATCGCCGTCGGGATGCCGCGGAACAGGTAGAGGTTCGTCAGGACCCGGCCGAATCGGTCCTGGGGGACCTTCGCCTGCAGGTAGGCATTGTACGCCTGGTAGAACCCGGACGCGAAGATTCCCGTCAGGAACCAAAGGATCAGGCTCGGGCCCAACGACGGAGCGGCATAGACCGCCGCGACGATCAGAATCCCTTCCGCGGCGGTCGTTCCGAATATCACTAGAGAGACCGACTTTCGGGGGTTGAGGGAGCCGAGGATCAACCCTCCCACGACGCCTCCGATCGTGAAGGCGGTGAACAGCAACGCGTAGCTGAACGTATGGCTCACGAACTCCCGCTGGGTCAGGAGAGTGATCAAAAGGGGCCCGGCGGCGGTGAAGAAGGCCTGGAAACTCGAGAACACGGCGAGCTGGAGGAGCGGGCGACCTTCGCCTCGACCGAGCTCCTTCCATCCCTCCCAGAAATCCTCGAGCAGCCCGGTGACGACTGATCGGACGGAGGGGAGGGAGAGCGGGATCACGATGAGCGCGGCGGCCAGGTTGAGCAACGCATAGAGGAACATCCCGCCACCAGGGCCTACGACGATGAGCAGGGCGGCGCCCGCCCCGAAGCCCACCACCGTGTTGCCTCCGGAGATGGCGTTGAAGAGCGCGTTGGCCCGGAACAGTTCCCCCTCAGACACCAACCGCGGCACCATGGTGACGTCGGCGGTCCACGTGAAGTCCCAGACGAGCGAGATGCCCGCGACGAGGATCAGGAGGATCGGGACAGAGAGATGCCCGGTCTCGAGCGCCAACCCAATAGTGAACGCGAACGCGGCCTGCAAGCCGTACCCGAACAGCAACACTGTCCGGAGGTTCCGGGCCCGGTCGACGGTGGGTCCCGCGATGAAGGTGACCGAGTACGCGCCGAACTCGACGAGCAGCACAAGGCCTGCGATCGCCAGGCTGTGGGAGATGCGGTACGACAGGAGCAGGACCGAGACCTCGTAGACCGCGTAGCCGCCCCAGGCGAGCCCCGACGACGTGATTCCAAGCGCGAAACGACGGTTCCGGAACAGGTCGAGATAACCGCGGTCAGTCTCGGCCATCGTGACCGGAGAGCGCCTGAGAGAAAAAGTGGACGGCAGAATTCACGCTTGCGAACTTTCAAGTAAGCCCCGCTCTGTGCGTGAGTCGGTGTCGCATGCCATTCGGTAAGACCGGCCCGCGGGCGTCGGAGTTCGACGGCGCCGGGATGGCCGAGGGTACCCAGCTGGTCGACCGGATCGCGAGCGAGCTCGACCTGCTCTCCCGCAACGTCGAGATTCTGGAGCGATTGGGCGACAAGAATCCCCTCGGGATCATTCGCTTGAGCGAGGCGTTGCGCCTCCCGATCCACAAGGTGCGCTATTCGTTGCATCTGCTGGAGCGGGAGGGGGTGATACAACCGTCG
The DNA here is from genome assembly GCA_963773945.1 of uncultured Thermoplasmata archaeon. GTDB lineage: Archaea > Thermoplasmatota > Thermoplasmata > Lutacidiplasmatales > UBA184 > JAKIWV01. The sequence goes on from CAVZDD010000002.1 coordinate 19,821, forward strand.
GCCGAAGGGGCTGTGCTGACCGACAAGGCCCGCCAGTTCTGGATGCAGCTCGACGAATCGCTCGACCGGATGGCCGTGCTCGTCCAGCAACTGAAGCAGAAGGCGAGCGCGCACCAGGGAAAGCCGCCTGCCGGTCCGAAAGGCTATTAGACGGTTCTTCGGTCGGCGCCGCCGGTGCCGCCGTAGCTCAGCGGCAGAGCGATCGGCTGTTAACCGAAAGGTCAGCGGTTCAAAGGTCTGGGCGCTTACGCGCCCGGGCTGAAATTCCGCTCGGCGGCGCCTCCGCTCCCCGGTGGGCCCGTAGCTTAGCCCGGCTCAGAGCGACCGGCTCATAACCGGTCGGTCGGCGGTTCAAAT
>CAVZDD010000003.1:0-766950 GCA_963773945.1 uncultured Thermoplasmata archaeon
CTAAGCTATGGGCCCTGACGGCCTCGCAGCGTGCTCACGGTTTAGCCATTTCGGCACCGTCGCCTCCATCGCAGCGTGGTCGAAACCAGCGCTCCTTGTGTCCAGGCACGCGCGGGCTTACCAGAATCCACGTTACTGCCCTTGGGAGCTGGACTCGAGTCGGAATTCCAAGAGTTCCACATCGAGAAGCCGGCCGAATTTGTGGCCCACTTCGTGCATGACTCCAACGGTCGTGAACCCGGTCCTTACGTGGAGTTCCCGACTCTGGGGGTTTCCTTCGGCCACCCTCGCCAGAATGGTGTGCAAACCGACCCGTTGAGCGTCCGCGAGGATCTGTGCGAGGAGGGCTCGGCCGATCCCGCGGTTTCGCCACTCTGCCCCTACGTAGACCGATACCTCCGCCGTCCTCGTGTAGGCCCGTCGTTCCGACCAAGGGCTCAACGAGACCCAGCCGAGGACTCGGTGGTCCAATTCTGCGACCAGCACAGGGTGCTGGGCGTCGTGACGTTCCAACCACTCGAGTTGCTCGGACTCCGACCGTGGTTCGGTGTCAAAGGTCGCGGTGGTCGTCTGAACTGCGTCATTGTAAATCTCCCGCATGGCCTCCGCATCGTCCCGTCGCGCAGGCCGAATTGTTGGGGCCCTACCGATCTTCGCTTCAGACGGTGGGGCGGCCACGGACCGGCCATCCAAGTCAGGCATAAATCACGGCCGGATGGGCGAAGATTTCCTACGCTACCTCGCGGCTTCGAGCGAGCGAGTAGAGGGGTTCCAGACGAACCCCTGCCACGGAGCCGGCAGGTCGAACGAATAGGCGCTGATCATGAGCGCTAACATCTCTCGCTTCGGCAGAATTTCCGCGAGGCGATGTTCGATCAGTTCTCTCCAGGCGCGAATGGCCCCCTCGTAGGTCGACACGCCAGCGGGAAGTGGATAATCGGGATACATCAAGAACACGGTGAGCTCGGATCCGAGACCGGCCAGTTCGGCGAGGTCGCGAGTAAGAATCGCGCTCGTCGCATCCGGGGTCTCCCGGATCACCACCATTGGTTTGTCCGCCACACCCGGCAGAAACCACTCGAGTTGGGACCTTACTTCCCAGTCTGGGGCCTGCACCAGGCCGAGGTTCCCGGCTAGCTCCCCAAGCATAGTGGCCATGACGCGCTTCCACTCTTCGTCGGTGTACTGTGAATCGCCAGGGTCGCTCCGTTGACCGTACTCGGAGAACTTCCGGTGACGGTCGTAGAACAGCCCCAATTCGGTGAGCATGCTCGAGGCAGAGGAGTCGTAGAGTTCACAGAAGCGTCGGAACCAGTCCCAGGCACCGAAGCGTGCCAGGTCGCGCGACTCCACGAGATCGACTCCGCCCCGCAGCCCACGGGCGTGGTTTGAATTTGCGTCGGACCCGCTAAATTAGCTTGCGGTCGGTCGTTAGTGTCCTCCTTCGCCCACGGCCGCTGCGCTGGAGGACTTCGCGCGTCCCCCAAGAGTCTGAACAAAGGTAGAACCCTTAACCTCGGGAAGTGATACAATCCGTGTGTCCCCCGAGCCACGTACCGAGAGCCCTCCTGCGCGCGGTCCGCCGCCCTATCTCTCGAGCATTCTTGCCGACGCGCTTCGGGAGAGCACCGAGCGCCGGCTGCTGGACCTAGTGCGTAAGGATCCGGTTCCGCATCATCTCGGGCTCATCATGGACGGGAACCGTCGGTTCGCGCGGGACCACGGCCTAATCGTCGAGGAAGGACATCTCAAGGGGAAGGACAAGCTCGAGGAGCTCCTCAACTGGTGTCTCGAAGTCGGGATCCGGATTTTGACGGTCTACGCGCTTTCAACCGAGAATTTGAACCGAGCTCCGGAGGAAGTGTCCCAGCTCATGGACCTCTTCGCGCAGGCATTCACGGACATCGCCCGGGATGCCCGGGTGCACAAGCATCGGATTCACGTGGCCGCGATCGGGGACCGGTCGGTGCTCCGCGCCGATGTCGTGGCCGCCATCGAGCTCGCCGAGCAGTCGACCAAGGATTATTCCGACTACTTCTACAATGTCGCGATCGCCTACGGGGGTCGGGAGGAGATCGTCCACGCGATCCGACGCCTGGCGACCCAGGTAGCCGCCGGCACGCTACGCCCCGAAGAGATCGACGACCGGAAGGTGTCCGAGAACTTGTACACGGCGAACCTCCCGGACCCCGACCTCGTGCTTCGAACCAGCGGGGAGGAGCGCATTTCGAACTTCCTGCTCTGGCAGGTCGCCTACTCCGAGCTCTACTTCTCGGACGTCATGTGGCCGGGCCTGACGAAGACTGAATTCCTCCGAGCCATTCGATCCTTCCAGCTCCGGCGCAGGAACTTCGGAAAGTAACCGCGGATATCGACTGAGTCCACCCGGTTATCGATGCCCGTTAGTGAGTTCGGCCGCCTTCACTTCCGGGTCAATGCCGCAAGCAATGCCACGCCATCGGGCGACCCTAGTCCCGTGCACGCGTCCCATCCCGGGCCCGCATCGAAACCCCCGTTGTTTCCCTGCAAGATATCGTGGAAGTTCCCTTCTTCGCGATCGGCATAGATCAAGGGCTGCAGGAAGCCAACCGGCACTCCCAAGCCCTGGTTGATCCGGCTGAGCAGGCCGGCCCACAGGGGGGCGACCGCACTAGTACCGCCGATGACCATCGGATTCCCATCCACGAACACTGCGTACCCTGTCTCTGGGTCCGCATCACCGGCAACGTCCGGAACTCCGCGACCGACAAATCCCCCATCCCCCGCCGGCACACCGGCCTTCGACTGATAGGTGGGGCGCGGGAAGAACTGACTGACTCCGCCGCCCGTCGCGCCTTCACCGTCAGACAGATCGTTCCAGACGACCTCCTCGGTAATGCTGTCGCCGGAAAGGATGAGTCGCGTGCCCCCGCACCCGAGGACGTACGGCGCGGAGGCAGGGAAGTCCACGGCCAACGTGCCCGCGGGCCCTCCATCGCTCGCCCCAGAGTCCCCCGCCGCGGCGATCACGGTGATACCCATGGCCGTTGCGTCCTCGCAGGCTTGCTCGAACAGTGAGCGAGCTTGGCCGGTCCACGTGGTCTCGGGTCCCCCCCAACTGATCGAGAGGACGGCCGGACGGTTGACCGAATCGTGAATCGCCGTGGTGAGCGCATCCAGGAAACCTTGGTCGTTGTTGGGGGCGAAGTACACGACGATGCGTGCTCCAGGGGCCAGCCCGCCCGCGACTTCGATATCGAGTTCCACTTCGACGTCCGGTCCGTTCGGATCACCGGTCGGGGCGTTCGTCGCGCCGTCTACGGAGACGGTGGTGATCGTGGGTGAGGTCAGACCGACGGAGGCGAAGAAGCTCTGAAGGTCGGACCCTCGGAATCCTCCGCCGAACTCGAGAAGGCCTATGCACTGGCCGGCTCCGTTCTCGGCCGGCGGGAATGCGTAAGCCGTACCCACCCTCGTCGGGAGGTACGCCGTCGCCGTAACGTTCGCGATGCGGAAGTGCGTCCGGACCTGCGGCCGGTTGTCCAGTCCGAACACACCGACGACTCGGCCCCCCAGTTCCGGGGGGAGTTGAAGTTCACCTTCCCGACCGCGAAATTCGCCCCGTCTGCCTTCATACTGTCCGAGGGCGACTCCGAAGGTCCGGTTCAGCATACCGACGGTTCCGGATGCCCGAATCGATCGCCGACGGGGGTCAGTGTCGATGATCGTGAGACCGGAGCGCGTGAGGGTCTCGCTCACGATTGATATGTCCTCATCGCCGGCGCCGAATGACTCGCCGAACGCACTTCGCTCAACGTACTGACGCACGGCAGGATGGCCGGAGCCGAACGCGGGGAGCGAGGTGACGGCCTTCGACGATCCTCGACGGCGCAGGTAGATCGTGACTTCGGTACGCTCTGCAAGGTCGGCCTCCCGAACGCGACGCGCGCCTTCGGGCACATCTCGGAAGCTACCGGGCAGCGCCGTTCCTATCGACATTTCAAGCCTGCCGACCCTATTCCTGGGTCGACATCAATGCTCTTCGCCTCGCAGGTCAAATGACTGTCGGTTGCGCCTCCTTTAAATACAAGCGCATATTCATCTCTCTTGACAACCGAGAGGAATCTCGGGAGAAATGAGAACCATGTTGACAGGACAGACACCGATTCTAGTGCTAAAGGAAGGGACCAAGCGGGAGAGGGGACGCGGCGCTCTTTCGAACAACATCGCCGCCGCCAAGGCGATCGCCGACGCAGTCCGCTCGACCCTCGGGCCGCGCGGTCTCGACAAGATGCTCGTCGACTCGATGGGCGATGTCGTCGTCACGAACGATGGCGTCACGATCCTCAAGGAAATGGATGTTGAGCACCCGGCGGCCAAGATGTTGGTCGAGGTCGCCAAGACCCAGGACCAAGAGGCCGGCGACGGAACGACCACCGCGGTGATCCTCGCAGGCGAACTCCTCAAGCGCGCCGAAGCCCTCATCGAACAGAACATCCACCCCACGATCATCTCCCAAGGATACCGGCTGGCCGCTCAGAAGGCCCTCGAAGTGCTCAACGGCATTTCGGAGCCGGTCAAGATCGACGACCCCGACACGCTCCGGCGCGTGGCCGTCACGTCGATGTCCTCGAAGTCGGTCTCGTTCAACCGGGACCTGCTCGCCGAGATCTCGGTGAAGGCCGTTCAGGCAGTCGCCGAGAAGCACGAGCATGGCTACACGGTGGACCTGGACGACATTCAGATCGTCAAGAAGCAGGGCGGGTCCATCACGGACTCCCAGCTCATCGAGGGCGTCATCGTGGACAAGGAAAAGGTGCACTCGGGGATGCCCCAACGCGTCGAGACGCCTAAGATCGCGCTCCTGGACGCTGCTCTCGAGATCAAGAAGACCGAGATCGATGCCAAGATCGAAATCAACGAGCCGTCCCAACTGAACGCGTTCCTCCAGGAGGAGGAGAATATGCTGCACCGGATGGTGGAGCAGGTCAAGAAGTCCGGCGCCAACGTCGCCTTCTGCCAGAAGGGCATCGACGACCTGGCCCAACACTTCCTCGCGAAGGAAGGCATCTACGCCGTTCGACGTGTCAAGAAGTCCGACATGGAGAAGCTGGCCAAGGCCACCGGGGCGAACATCGTCTCGAAGGTGAGCGAGCTCTCCCCCGAGGACATCGGCACGGCGGGCCTCGTCGAGGAACGCAAGATCGGGGAGGATTCCCTGACCTTCGTGACCGGCTGCAAGAACGCGAAGGCGGTCTCCGTCCTTCTGCGGGGCGGCACCGAGCACGTGCTCGATGAGATCGAGCGGTCGGTCGATGACGCACTCAACGTCGTCGCGGTCGCCGTCGAGGACGGAAAGATCGTCTACGGAGGCGGCGCCTCCGCGGAAGAGATCGCGATGCGCCTGCGCGACGAAGCGGCCAAGGTCGGCGGCCGGGAACAGATGGCGTTCGAGATGTTCGCCGAGGCCCTCGAGGCCGTGCCCCGAACGCTCGCCGAGAACGCGGGGCTAGACTCGATCGACATCTTGATCGAGCTCCGCCAATCGCACAAGAGCGGCAAGAAGTTCTCGGGCGTCAACGTCTACTCGGGCAAGGTCGACGACATGAAGGTTCTTCACGTCGTGGAACCGATCCGGGTCGGGCGCCAGGCCATCGAGTCGGCCACCGATGCGGCGGTCATGATCCTCCGCATCGACGATGTGATCGCGTCGAAGTCCGGCGGACCCCCCGCCGGTGGCGGCGGCGGTCCGGGCGGCCCCGGTGGCATGGGCGGCGGCGACTTCGGCGAGGACTGAACCGTCCTCCCGCGGTCCGGCTCGAGCGAACCTATTCCCCCGTCCCCCGGGGAAACCCCCCGGGGGCGAGCGTTCTAGGGACCCTCACTCCAGCGTTTGGAGCAAGCGCCCGATCTTATGGATCGCCCGGGCCCGATGCGACCGTCGGTTCTTCTCCGCCGGCGCGAGTTGGCCGAACGTACGGGTCTCCCCGTCGGGAATGAAGATCGGGTCGTAGCCGAAACCCTGGGACCCGCGGGGCCGAACGGCGAGTCGTCCCTGGCATTCCCCGGAGCGAGACCACCGGCGAGTACCGATGGAAAGGCCGGCAACGGTTCGAAACACCGCGGTCCGATCCCGTCCACGGATCAATCGAAGGACCCCTGTCAATCCGATGGTGTGCAGCGCATAAGCAGAGTAGACACCTGGGAACCCGCCCAGAGCGGGGATGAACAGGCCCGAATCCTCCACCAGTACCCGTGCTCCTCGCGAGGCGGCGGCTAGCTTCGCGTCCACCACCTCCTCGAGACGCTCCGCTTGGACTTCGGGCAACGCGTGGCGGCTCCAGCGGACCCGGACGCCATAGTCGGCAAGAATGGCACGGACCTCTCGGAACTTCCCCCCGTTCGTCGAGATGAACCGGAGGTCCATCGGTCTACCAGGGATACCGATCGTAGGCGATGATCTCGTCCGGGCTTTTCCGGCCCTCGGGCGTCCCCGAACCGTTGGACTCTCCCGGATATCCCAATGGGAGGACGGCGATCGGGTGGATTCCTTCCGGAACCTGGAGCGCGCGGCGGATCTTGTCCTCGTGAAAGTCGACGATCCAACTCGTCGCGAGTCCTTCCGCCACCGCGGCGAGCCGGAGCTGGTGGACCGCCACCGCCGCGTCCAGCGGATAGGTAGAGATGTAGCCGCCGACGGTCATGGGGATGTCCTCCTCTAGTGAAAAGGCCACGATGACCACCGGGGCTTCCGCTACGGGCTTGCCCCGCGGACACGCCTGGGCGATCTGACGCTTCAGTTCCTCATCCCGCACGACGACGAACCTCCAGGGCTGGAGGTTGCTTTGGGAAGGCGCGAGACGGGCGGCCGCCACGACCGCGCGGACCTTCTCCTCCGGGACCGGGCGGGTCTGGAACGTCGAGCAGGCGCGGGACGCCCGTATCGCCTCGTAGAGGTCCATAGGTCGGCCGAAGAAGAAAAAAGTCGAGAAGCTACAGCGGAGGCCGTTAGCCCCCCACCTGAGTCGAACGCATTCGATGAAACAGAGCCTAACGGGTCTTAAAAGGATTTCCGAAACGCGCGGCCACCGGGCTACCGGAATACGAGGAGGGGGGAACTCAGCGTATGGAAGAGCCCGCTGAAAGCGTGGTCGAACCACGCCCCCACGACGACCCCCATGAAACTCAGCAAAATGAGCCCGGCCACAACGACCAGGAGAAACGTCGCCCAGGCCTCTACACGGTTCATGGCCTTGCCCCGGGAATCGAACTAACGCCAAATTCCGGTAGATAAACGACGGTGTCCACTGGAACGGCTCGGACCGCTCGGCGATTACGAGGAATATCCGAGATGCGGGGTCCGCCGCTCTTCAGCCGGAAGGTTCAATACTCTCCACCGATAGGGCGCGCCGTCGGAGCCCTGGTAGTCTAGCGGTCTAGGATCTAAGCCTGTCGAGCTTGGAACTCGGGTTCGAAGCCGGCGCGGGAAACCTCGCCGGCGAAACTCCCGACCAGGGCGTCGGCCTTCCCGGGCGCCTACCGCCGGGCCCGGGGATCACTCCCGAAACTCCGTGGAACGTCCCGACCAGCCCAACGTCACGACATGGAAACCGAGCGTCAGAAGGTCAGAGAACATGTACTTCCAGCCGGCCGGAGTGCGACCGACCTTGAGCGCCACCGTCACCACATCCCGGACCGTCAGTCCGCGTTGGAACCATCGGTTGTAGAACCGCACGAGACGGCGTATATCGGAACTCTTGACCCCCGAACCGCCGCGCTTCAGGTCCGTCCCGAGCCCCCGCACGACAAAAAGGTCGGTCGGTGCCCGGGCGAAGAACCAGAGGTCCTCGGCTCCGCCCCCGCTGCCGGGGCCTCCCTGGTCGACGAACGGGTGCTGCACGAACAGCTCGCGGGGACCCAGGGCCAACCACGTGTTGCGAAAATCGGCGTCGATCGCAACTCCGATACGTCCGACCCCGGGACTCCAATCCGACAGTCGCTCCAGGTCGTAGGCGTTGTCGACGTCCGTGACCAGCACCCAGGGCGAGCGGGCCGCTGCGATGGCGCGGTTTCTCCCTACGCCCAGCGTGCACTTTTCTGAGATCACCTCGGCGCCATGCGCCCGAAGGGCGTCGACCGTTCCGTCGGACGACAGACTGTCGGTGACGACGAGGCCTTGGATCTGATACGGTCCGAACGACTTCAGCCCGGTGGTCCATCGGTCGATGTAGCCGGCCGCCTGGTAGCTCGAGGCGCAGACCGTCACTTCTGGCATCGATACACCTGAGCGCCCCACGTTCCGGGGAAGACCGCCGGGTCCACTACCGGAGTGAACTGAAAATGCCCGGCGACGCCCCCACTCTGGACTCCCTTACCCTTCAACCAGGCGTTCTTGACGCTCTTGGGAATGACCCGTCGAAAGGACGCCGGGATCCAGCAGTTGTCGGAGTAGGTCCAGTACGAGTCCGGATTCTCTTCGTGGAAACATGCTACGGACGCGAAGTGGGGACGGAGCATCTCCGCCACCTCGGCGGCGTAGTACTCCCGGAGATGGAAGGGGTTGGGGGAACGCCCGTCCACATAGGACCGTTCGGTGAACGCCCGATTCGGGGTGGAAAGGAACAGGACGCCCCCGGGCCGGATGAGTCGGACCAGTTGGGAGAGATACCCCGGGCCGTCCTGAACGTGCTCGAGCACCTCGAACGAGATGACGGCCTCGAAGGTGGCCGTGCGCACCGCCTGGATCTTCCCGAGCGCGAATTCGAGGGCCGGTCGATGATAGTGTGCTCGGGCGTACCGGATCGCGTGAGGGTCGGTGTCGACGCCCACGACCCACCCCGCACCGTTCGCCGCGAGGTGGTCGGACCCGTAGCCGTATCCGGACCCCGCGTCGAGTACCCGTAACCCCTTGACCTGGGGTGTGGCCCACTCGTATCGGGCCACGTGGTCCGGAGGCACCTCCTGGTCCGGAACGAATGCCCCGCCGCGTTCTCGAATCACGGGGATCCCCGCCCCGGCGGCATATCGGGGGCCGAGCGGAGGGCCCGCGCCAGTTCACGCGGCCGAAACACGCCCCCGGGGGTGACGAATGCGGTAACGTATCGCGCCGGGGTCACATCAAAGGCCGGGTTCCGGGCCAGGCTCCCGGACGGGGCCGCGGAGACGCCTCCGAAGCCGAGGACCTCGGAGGCCGCGCGCTCCTCCACCGGGATCCCCTGTCCGGAGGGTCGACGGACGTCGAAGGTGCTCCACGGTGCCGCGACGTAAAAGGGAATCCGATTCTCATGGGCGAGTACCGCCTTCTCGTAGGTCCCGATCTTGTTCGCGAAATCGCCATTGCGCGCGATCCGGTCGGCGCCGACGATCACGGCATCGACGTCGCCCTTGCGCATGAAATATCCGGCCGCGTTGTCGGCGATAATCGCATGGGGGATGCCTTCTTCCCGGAGTTCCCACGCCGTCAGCCGGGATCCCTGGAGGAGTGGTCGCGTCTCGTCCACCCACACAAAGATCGGCGCGCCGCGGGCCCGTGCGACGCGGAGGGGAGCCAACGAGGTGCCCCACTCGACGGTAGCGAGCGCGCCGGCGTTGCAATGGGTGAGCACCCGGGGTCGCCGTCGGAACAGGGAGGCACCCGCCTCGCCGATCTGGTGGCACTCCTCGACGATACGTTCTCGATACGCGTCAGCGGCCTCGAGCGGGACCCGACCCTGGATCCAAGCGGTCCGGACGGTTTCGATCCCGACGAACAGGTCGTACGCCGTGGGCCGGGTCGCCCGCAGCAGCTTTGCCGCGGAGTCGGGCGTCCGTCGCCGCTCCCGAGACGCGAGCACCATGCCATACGCGGCCGCAACGCCGATCGCCGGCGCGCCGCGAACGGTGAGCGTTCGGATGGCCTCCGCGACCTCCTCGACGCGCGAGAGGTGGAGAATCACCTTGCGTCCCGGAAGCTTTCGCTGGTCAATCAGGTGCAACCGGCCACCGGAGAACCAGAGCGCTCGAACCGGCATCGTCTCAGGCATCGAACGTGTGCAACAGGTCGAGCCAATCGCTCGTCACGGTCTTGGGGCTCTTCAGGGCCTCTTCGAGCGGAACGCCGATCACTCGCTCGCCCCGAAGGACCGCGACGTGCCCGAACCGCCCCTCGAGGATGAGGTCGACGGCCCGGGCCCCCAATCGAAGCGATAGCAATCGGTCGAATAGGGTCGGGGGCCCTCCGCGCTGGATGTGCCCGATCTGGGCACTCCGCGCCTCGACCCCGGTTCCCTCTTCGATGCGTCGGGCGAGGAAGGAACCGACCCCCCGTTCCCGGAGCAATTCGTGGCCGAACTCGTCGGTGGCCGCCGTCGACCCCTTGGTCGAAGCCACTTCAATGCCCTCGGAGGCAACCACGAGGGCGTATCCTCGGGCCACCACGGCTTTCCGGACGTGCTCGAATAGCCGCGCCTCGTCGTACGGTTCTTCGGGAAGGAGAGTGAAATCCGCACCGGAGGCGAGCCCGGTAGCGAGGGCCACCCACCCGGCGTGACGTCCCATCACTTCCAGGACGAGCGCCCGGTGATGGCTCCGGGCGGTGTCGCGCAACCGCTCAGCGGCCTCCATCGCCACGGACGCGGCAGAGTCGAAGCCGAACGTCCAGTCCGTTCCATTGACGTCGTTGTCCATCGTTTTCGGAACCCCCACGACCTTCCCCCCGCGCCGGAAGAGCGCCAGGGCCGCCGCGAGCGTATCATCCCCACCGATCGCGACGAGAGCGTCGACCCGGGTCGCCCGGAGCGTCGCCTCCACCTTGGCGACGTCCTCCGGTTTCTGGAACGGATTCGTCCGTGAGCTTCCGAGAATGGTTCCACCATCCCCCACGACCTCGACCACGTCGGCGAGGGGAAGCGGGCGGGCCAAACCGTCTCGCACACCCTTCCAGCCATCAATGAACCCGATCGTTTCGTGCCCGTGGGCGTGCGCGCGATAGACGACCCCCCGCAGCGCGGCGTTGAGTCCTGGGCAGTCCCCGCCGCCCGTGAGTACGCCGATCTTCACGCCGGAACCTCGAGATACTCCCGAGGCGCCGTGGTGAGGAACTCGTACCCCTTCTCCGTGACGAGAACATCGTCCTCGATCCGAACGCCGCCCCGACCGGCGATGTAGATCCCCGGTTCGACGGTGACCGCCATTCCGACCTCGAGCAACTCCTCGACTCGCGGATTCATCGAGAAACCGTCGTGGACCGCCAGCCCGATGGAATGACCGACTCCGTGGTTGAACAGGCCTTTCCACGGGCTGGCGTCAATGACCCGCGCCGCGGCGAGGTGCACCTCTTTGGCGGCGACCCCGGCACGAACCTGTTCCAGGGCGGCCTGCTGCGCTTCCGCGACCTTCTCGTGGACTCGCTTCATCTCCGCGTCGGTCGGCCCGAAGTGGTAGGACCGCGTGATGTCGCTGACGTAGCGCTGCGAGAGGGCTCCGAAATCGCACACGATCGACTGGCCCGGCGCCAATGGGTAGGATTGGGGCGAAAAGTGCGGCTCGGCCCCGTGGGGTCCGAAGCCCACGATCGTTTCGAAGCTGCGACCAGAGGCCCCGGCCCGGGCCATTCGATACTCCATCTCGCCGGCGAGCTGGAGCTCGGTGATGCCGGTCTTCAATAGCGAAGGGATCTCTCGGGCCACTTTGGAACCGATATCCGCGGCCTTCCGAAGTCGTTCGATCTCGACGGCGTCCTTGACCATCCGGGTCTTCCGGACAGCGCTGCTCGCGTCCCGCCACTCGGCTTGGGGGAACGCGCCGGCCACGCTCAGAAAATCCTCGTGGGTCAGCTCGTGGTAATTGAGCGCGATCCGGCTTTTAGCGTCGATGAGCTGGCTCAGGCGCTTCTCGCGTTCTTCGCGACCCCGGATGACCTCCACCTGGACATCGCCGTCGCTGCGGGCGGCCTGCCGCGCGCTCTCTTCTTCGAGAGGGCTGGTCATGATGGTGAGTGAGCCGTCGGGAAGTGCGACCGCGGCGCATCCTTCGAAGAGCCCGCTGGGAACATCGAACACGTAGAAGAAGCTCGAGTCCACGTGAGGGCTGCCGGCGTTCAGGAACACCAGCGCGTCGGCTTCAGGGCTGAGCTTCTCGAAGATGCGCCGGATACGGGCCTTCATGGCGCGGTGCCATCCGGCGGGGCGGCTTCAAGCTTTGCCGCCTCCCGAAGGTCCTTCCGAGAGAGGAGAGGCCGCCGGGCGGCCAAGACTTCGTCGACCCGGGCGACGGACAGGGAGTGGGGTGCGGTGCGCAGGTTTTCCGGCGTGTCGTTGACGCAGCGTGTGAACGCTTCGACGAACCGGTCCAGCTCGTGACGGCTTTCGGTCTCCGGGAATTCGATCATGAGGGCCTCTTCCACGAGCGCGGGGAAGTAGACCGTCGGCGCATGCACGCCCTCATCCAGCAGCCGCTTCGCCAGATCCAGGGTACGGACTCCCCGCACAGTTAGCGGGGCCCCGCTCAGGAGGAATTCGTGCTTGACGAGCGAGCTGAACGGCCGGGGGAGTACGGTCCCCAACCGCTTCCCCAGATAATTCGCGTTCAACACCGACCGATGGGCGATGTGACGGAGACCCTCCTCGCCGTGCGCGAGGATAAATGCATACGCGCGAAGGTCGAGTCCAAAGTTTCCAAACGCGGATTTGATCTTTCCGATCGACTTCGGACGGTCGTAGTCCAGGGCGAATTTACGGCCGCGCTTGACGACGCGCGGGACCGGGAGGTACGGCGCCAGGGTCTCTCCCGCCGCGAGCGCCCCGGCCCCGGGCCCGCCCCCTCCGTGGGGCGTGGAGAACGTCTTGTGGAGATTCAGGTGCGCCACATCAAAGCCCATGCGGCCTGGGCTCGTCACGCCCAGGATCGCGTTGAGGTTGGCCCCGTCGTAGTAGAGGAGCCCGCCCACGCCGTGGATGATCCTGTCGATCTCGGCGATGTGCGGCTCGAAAAGGCCGGCGGTGTTCGGGTTCGTCAGCATGAACGCCGCGGTCCGGTCGCTCGCGGCGGCTCGAAGCTCCTCGGGGTCGACGCATCCTTCCTTGGACCGAATCTCCCGGATCTGGAACCCGGCCATCGCGGCGGACGCTGGGTTGGTTCCATGCGCCGTGTCCGGCAGGATCACCTCCGTACGTCGGCCGAGTTCGCCGCGATCTCGAAGGCAGGCTCGGATCATGAGGAGCGCCGCAAATTCGCCGTGCGCTCCCGCCGCCGCCTGCAATGATACCTCCGGCATGCCGGTGATTCGGGCGAGCGCGCGCTCGAGTCGCCAGAAGAGTTCGAGTTCCCCCTGGAGGGTCTCCTCCGGCTGGGAGGGATGAATCTCGGTGGCGCCGCGGCGACGGGCGAGGACCTCGTGCACCTTCGGGTTGTACTTCATCGTGCACGACCCGAGCGGGTAGGCTGAGGTATCGATCCCAAAATTCATTTGAGAAAGACGAGTGAAGTGGCGCACCACCTCGAGCTCGGAGATTTCGGGCCACTCCAGCGGGCGCTTTCGGTGCATCGAGGCCGGAAGTCCGGGGATCTCGCCGACCGGGCGGGGGTCGTCGTCGGAAGAGTCCCGGTCCCACAGAAGGGGCTCGTCCCACCGGGCCTGTCGGAACGTCATGCAGCGGTCGCTCCCTGCGGAATCGAGGTCCGGGCGGCGCGCGCGAACTTCTGGATGTCCTTCTCGGAGGTGAGCTCGTGGACCGCGGTCAGGAACCACTCTCCCGGGAGGGCGGGACGTCCGTGGCGTGGATCCGCGAGGGGGGCGCCACCTAGCACTCGCTTCCGCCGAAGCCGGTCGAGGAACTCAGGGACCGTCCCTTGCTTCAGCCCGACCACGAACTCGCTCAGGTAGGGCGCGTCAAAGCGGGGGGCTTCGAGTCCATCCACCGCGCCGAGCGCCGTTGCGAGGGTGCGGGCGCGTTCCGCGAGCGACCGCTGGAGCTCCGCAAGCCCCCGGGGCCCGACAAGGGTCGCATAGGTGACGAATGCGAGGGCGAGCAAGGATTGGTTCGTGCAAATGTTGGAGGTGGCTCGGGAGCGCCGGATATGTTGTTCCCGGGTCTGCAGCGTGAGCGCGAAGGCCTGTCGACCGTTCGCGTCGCGGGTGAGTCCAACGATTCGGCCCGGCGCGAGCCGGACGTGCTCCTTCCGACAGGCGAACAGACCCAGCAGGGGTCCGCCGCCCGCCGGCGGGATGCCGAAGGGCTGACCCTCGCCGACCACGACGTCCGCGCCCCAGCTCCCCGGAGGCTCGAGCACGGTCAGAGCCAGCGGGTCTGCGGAGACGGCCAATGGAACGTCGCCCAGTATAGATTTCAGCTCGAGGAGGCCCTCGTCCACCACGCCGAAACCATTCGGCAGGTCTGCGAGGAGTCCGAAGACCCCCGGTCTCGCGACCGCGGCTCGAAGCGCAGATAAGTCGAGACGTCCAGTCCGAGTATCGAACGGGATCTCCTCGAGACGGGCGCGGGTTCCAGCGAGGTAGTTCGAAAGGACGCTCTTCTCCTCCCACGGGAGACTGGCCGGGACCAGGAACCGGTCGCCCTCGTGGAGGCGCTTGCAGAGCAGCGCTGCCTCTCCCAGCGCGGTCGCCCCATCGTAGAGCGAGGCGTTGGCCACATCCATCCCGGAGAGTTCGACCCAGAGACTTTGGAACTCGAAGAGGGACTGCAGCATCCCCTGGCTGGCCTCGGGCTGATACGGAGTGTAGGAGGTGTAAAACTCGCTCCGGGAGAGGACGGCGTCGACCGCCGCCGGCACGTAGCGGACCGCGATCCGGCCGCCGAGAAACGACGCGAACTTAGAGAATGGACGATTTCGGTCGAGAATCTTGTCCACGGCCGCGACGACCTCTTGCTCGGAGTGGGCCGGTCCCACGCCCATACGGCCGACCCGGAGTCGTTTGGGAACGTCCGTGAACAGGGCCTCGGTGTTGGGAAGGCCGAGCTCCTCCAAGAGTGCGGACTCCTCTCGGGAACCGGATGGAATCCACCGAGGCATTTCTGGAACCCCGGGGACGATGCGAGAGATGGTTGGGCTAAAGGATTTCGGACGGGTTGGGACCTTTGGGCCGGTGGAGCCCTCGTGAACCCGCCCAAATCGTTCTAAGGCCCTCCTACCTCCCTCGAGAGTGTCGCGTCACACCGGGCCGCGCCGTCGTGTCCAACGAGCCCCGCGTCCCCGGCCTAAGCCTCGCCCTCCTCCGGACCCCAATACACGCCCTCCGCCATCGGTTCTAATTCTCGACGCAGCCTTTCGAAAGGCCCACAAGGCATCCGCGCACGGCACCTCCAAGCTGGACCGGTCCCGAAGAAACGCCAAACTCCGGATAGTCCGCAGCACGGCCATCATCCTACGAACGATCCGAGGACTCGGCAAATCCGCGACGACGCCCGACCTGACCGAGCTCGACAACCGGTTACTGAACACCCACTTCCCCCAAGGGTCACTGGAACGGTCGATGCGACGTCTGCGTACGGCAGAAGGTCGGATACGTCGTCTGCTTCAGGAAGAGGAACAACGGCTTTCCACGCTCTCCACGGAGGACGAGTTCGGAGAGCTGGTACGACGCACCTACGGACGGCTAGCGAGCTACCTTCAGGAAATCGACCCCGACCTCGAGCGCCTGCACCAGATCATCCAGTTTCGACGAGCGCGACCCGAGGTCCTCCCTGGAGTGCCGTCGGTCGTAGTCGCCGGTTTTCCGAACGTAGGAAAGTCCTCCCTGGTCGCTCGCCTCTCCTCCGCAAAGCCCGAGGTAGCGCCCTACGCCTTCACCACCCGTGCAATCGTGGTGGGTCACACCGACCTGGGGTTCGACCGGCTCCAGGTCGTCGACACGCCCGGAGTCCTCGGACGGCCCACGCGGTCCAACGAAGCGGAGCAGGAAGCGCTCGCAGTAGTCGGTACGCAACCCACGATCATCCTCTTCGTCCTGGACCCGTCCGGCAGCTGCGGGTACCCTTTGGCCGACCAGGAGGCGCTCCTAGCGCGCTGGAAATCGGAGTTCCCGTCGACGCCGATCGTCGCCGTGGAGACCAAATCCGACCTGATACGGTCCACTTCCGGCCGGTTGGCAGTCTCGTCGGTCTCCGGCGAGGGAATCGACGAGCTCCGCCGGGAGGTCGAGAGTCTGCTCGCTAAAATGCCCCGCGCCCCGGTCGTCCCCGCGGAAGAAGACTACGTCGTGTAGCGGAGCCCGTTCTCCGGGAGGAGAACCTCGACCTCGTCCTGGATCACCGTGGACAGCAGTTCCCGGTGGTCCCCGTGCATCAGGACGACCTTCTTCGCCTTGGTCTTCCGAATGAAGCTCACCAGGTCGGTGTGGCCGGCGTGGGCCGAGAAGTCGTATGAGTCGACCTCGCAGGCGGGCCGGATCGTCACCTCGTCGATGGTGAGCGTTCCCTGCTCGACTAGCTGGCGACCGTTCGATCCTTCCACCTGGTAACCGGTCAACAAGATCGACGAGCGTACATCCTGATACCGCTCGCCCACGTAGTAGAGCACCGGGCCTCCGTCCATCATCCCGCCCGTCGTGACGATGACGTCGGCCTCGCGTGAGGCGTGGCGACGCTGGGAGGCGTGCTCGACGAGGTGGACCGAATCCAGCGCATGCCGGAACTTGCGGGAATCGCGGATGTACTCGGGATGGGCCCGGTAGATCCCGTTCACGGAACGGGCAAGCCCGTCCATCCAGACTTCGAACCCGGTTTGAGCCAACGCCATGATGACCTCCTGGGCCCGGCCGACTGCGAACGCGGGTACGATGACCTTGCCCCCGCGGTCGACGGTCTCTTCGATCTTCGCCCGGAACCGGTCTTCGGTGGCGCGGCGATCCGGGTGTTCCCGACCCGCGTACGTCGACTCGATTACGAGTATCTCGCATTCCGGCGGACGGGCGCCGTCCGTAAGGTGCGTTGGGATCGTCTGGAGGTCCCCGGTGAACAAAACGTCCTTCTCGCCGCGGTACAGGAACATCGTAGCGCCGGGAATGTGTCCCGCGGGAAACAGCTCGACCTCCAGTCCATGCTGGCGGAAGGTTCCGCGTCGGTCGACAGGAAAGAATCGCCCGTTGAGGGTCCGAATGTCGTCCGCCGTGTACGGCTCGAGGTATCCTTCGAGCCGGGCTACCTTGAGCGTGTCACGCGCCATGAGCTCGGTCACGGCGATGGTCACGGGCGTCGCGACCACCCGGGTGTGCGGGAGACGGGAGAGAACGGGCGTCATCCCCGAATGGTCGAGGTGGGCGTGAGAGAGAAAGGCGGCATCGAGGTGGGAGGGGGCGGGGCGCGGATACTCGGGCGGGTCGCTCGGGGTGAGTCCGTAATCGAAGAGGATCGTGCGACCTTGGTCACGGACGACGAGCCCTAGAGACCCGATCTTAGAGGCACCTCCCAAAAACTGTAGTTCCATTCGGCCCGCGACCTGAGGGGCGGATTTAACGACTGCCTCGGTGGAGGACGACGCCCCGTCTAGCACCGCGTCCCCCCGAGGCAGGGCTAATAGTCCTGCCCCGGTCCGGGCCGGCGTGTCCCGAACCACCGCTGACGATCTGGAGGTCCTGTTCCGGATTTCGTATGCCGTGCGTCACGCCGTCCGGCAATCGGGGGCCTCTCCCAAGCGGGGGGAGATCGTGGCGATGGGGGCCGCCGGAAGTCCGACGGAAGAGCTTGACCGGATCGCCGAGGCGCAAGTGTTCGCCTGCCTCGAGGAGGAGGGAGTCAATTGGAACGTCCTCAGCGAAGAGGCTGGTTTCGTCGAGCGGGGCGGGTCTCGTATGCTCGTGGTCGATCCGGTCGACGGGAGTCACAACGCGCTGCGCGGTTTTCCCATGTCCACTGTGTCGCTGGCCCTGGGTCACTCCACGCTGGGTGACATCGACGCCGGCGTGATCCACAACCTCGACAACGGGGTTACCCATTGGGCCGAGCGGGGCCATGGGGCGTTCCGGGACGGACACCGTCTCCACACCCGCACGTGGGAGCCTAAAACGGAGCTCTTCTGCGTAAATCTCGGACGTCATTCCACTGCGCGCGCGGCGCGTCTCGCGGAAAAGGGTCGACGGGTCCGGTCCCTGGGCTGCGCTTCCCTGGAGCTCGCCATGGTTGCCCAAGGCAGCGCCGATGCCTACTTCTTTGAGAACGACAACGAGGGCCGGAATCTCCGGGTGACCGACATCGCGGCGGCCTATCTCGTCGTGCGCGAGGCCGGAGGTGGGATCACCGATACGGCCCAGCAATCCCTCGAAGCGTTCCCGCTCACCTTGGACCAGCGCACGAGCGTCTTTGCGTGGGGGGATCCGTCCTTCGCGCAGCACGCCGTCGGAGAGGGGTACCTGTGAAGATCGGGGTCCACGCCAACCCGAACAAGACGAAGGCGCTCGACCTCGCACGGCATCTGGTAAAATTCGTCGGCCAGCGGGCGGAGGTTGTGGCCTCCAAGGAGACCGCGGAGAGCATCCCCGAGCTCGCCGCCACTGCCCAGCCGTTGGCCCACCTCCAGGTGGACGTCCTGGTCGCGCTGGGCGGGGATGGGACCTTTCTCTACGCCCTCCAACGCTGCCCTGCGCCGATTCTGCCGGTCAACGCGGGTACGGTCGGCTTCCTGGCGGAGGTCGACGGCGACAATCGGATCGCGTACGAAGCGGCGATCGAGCGACTCCTGCGAGGGGCCTACTTCCTCGAGGAGCGGATGCGGATCGCCACCCAGATCGACTCGGCCCATCTGGCCGACGCGACGAACGAAGTGGTGATCCACACGTCGCAAGTCGCCAAGATGCGGCTCTTCGAGATCGGTATCGACCGCAAGCCGGTCGGACGGCTCCGGGCGGACGGCGTGATCATCGCGACGCCCACCGGCTCCACCTCCTACGCGATGTCCGCCTTCGGTCCGGTGATCGAGCCGACGCTGGATGCGATGGTCATCACGGCGCTGGCGCCGTTCCAGACCACGCCGCGGGCCGTGATCGTGGCACCCGCCCACACCATCACCGTCCGCCTGGTCACGCCGGAGAAAGACGGCGTGGTTGTGGTCGACGGCCAGAGTGAGACCCGCCTCTCGGGCGGCTCGGAGGTCATTTGCTACCGGTCCCCCAGGAAGGCGGTCTTCGTCCGGTTCGCGTCGCGTTACTTCCCGCGACTGTACGGCACCCGCATCCTCCCGTGGGGCACCGACGGCGCCGAGTACGAACCTGTCGAGGACGCGGATGTTCCGGCCCACTCGTAAGCGGGCCCCGGGAGCCCCCCGGTTCGGGTCGACGCCGAATGCGATCAGCCGCAACTGCCTCGACTCCGCGTTGGCCTGCGGCCGGTCCAGCTACCCCAAGGAGTTCGGGGGCGTGCTGCGGTCCGAGGAACCCGGCGTCATCACGGACCTGCTCCTGGTCCCGGGGACCACGTCCGGTTCCCGACATGCGAACTTCAAGCTCTACATGCTCCCGGTCGACCTCGGGGTGATGGGAACCGTCCACTCGCACCCCTCGGGAGCGCTCCACCCCTCCGACGCCGACCTCATGATGTTTCGCCATTGGGGCCGGCGACACCTGATCATCGGCTACCCCTTTGGACAAGGTGCGTGGCGTGCCTACGACGGCAACGGGGAGGAGATCCATCTCGCCGTCCGGGGCCACGCCCCCCTCGCGGAGAAGGCGCTCCCCGTCTATCGTCCGCCTCCCACACGACAGCTGGAGCCGACGGATGTTCTGCCGCTCGCGGACGATGCGGAGTGAACCTCCGCACCTGGCCAATCCCTGACGGGAACCCCACTTATTCGCGAACGGGGATCGTCGGCATGGGCAGGCGCTCCGGGTGTTGGAGCGGGTTGATGAGGCTCGGAGCGACGCCCTTCGGTTCGCTCCAGAGACCGTTCGTCTTGGCGATCCACTCCAGGAAAGCGATGAATCCGCGGAACGCGCCCCGGTAGAGGCCCCCGCTCCGGCCTTCCATGTCGAAGAAGTCGCGCAGCATGACCGGCGAGTGCCGGAGTCCGTGCGTCAGCGCCCGCTTGAGCAGTTCGACCTGGACATCGGAGAGCATGCTCCGGTTGAACCAGTCCTTGGTCTTGAGATGCCCCAGCGGGACGAAGAACATTGGGACGAGAATCGCCTTGAACTCCCAGAGGTCGTCGATCAGGTCGATCGTCTTGAGCACGTCGTCCTCGGTCTCTTGGGGGAGTCCTAGGATGAAGGTGCACGCCGGATACACGTGGTTATCGTTGAGCAACCCGGCGGCCTGGACCACGAGTTCGGGCCACTGGCTCGCCTTGAACGGAGCGACCTTTCCCGGCATAGCCTTCGTGACCAAACGGGGGCTGCCGGTCTCGACCCCGATCTCGACGCCCCACCAGGACTGGTTCTCGTCGAGGAGGACCTCGGCGCACTTCGGGATGAGGTCGGGCCTCGTCATCAGGGAGGCCACCGCGACGTGGCTCCAGCCGACCTGCGGGTAGTGCTTCTTGGCCAGTTTCATCAAGGGGATGAGTTTGTCCTCGTGCGGCATCACGTTGGGGCTGCCGTAGAAGAACACGTCGTCGGAGTGCAGGATCCCCTTCTTGATCCCGGCCGCGGCGTTGATCTTGAGCTCCGCTTCGATCTTGTCGTAGGGGTACCAGCGTGTGGGCCGCTGCGTGACGGAGCAGAACGAGCAGCCCCGGCAGCAGCCGCGTCCAATCTCAATGAGGCCGTTGACACTGGGGTACCGGATCGTGGAGATCTCCTCGACCTTCGGAGCGCTCTTGGGGGGAAGAATGACATGGGGGGGGAGGAATTCGTCCTTGAGCGCCTTCGCGGCGATCTCGCGGACGTAGAGGTCGGCTTCGCCTTCGACGACGCAATCGACGCCGCCGAAGGAGGAGACGAATTCGCCGATCCAGGGTAGCTTCATCTGCGTCGGCGGGGAGATCTGCCACGCACACGGGCCGCCGGCAATGATCTTCATGCCCTGCTTCCGGGCCTCGATCACATGCGGCTGGGTCATCATCCGCTTGAAATTCGTGCAGTTGAGCGTTTCCTTGCGCATGATGCCGCCGAAGGTAGAGGACGGCGGGTTCAGGCCGAAGAAGTCGTGGCCGGAGATCATCAGGACCTTCGCCTCACCCGGCATGTACTTGTCGAGGTGGCTCGGGTGGACGATCCGGGCGTCGAATCCCGCGTCCATCAATGACGATTCGATCTTTCGCATCCCGTACGGCGCTTGCTGAGGGTACCCGTGCTCGTCCACCGGCATCGTGGGGAAAAAGAGGTTCTTGTACACGGCCTCCGGGAGCAGGTACGGGGGGGTCGTGGTCCCGAACCCCAGGAATTCCTTCCCGTGATGATTGCTCATCATGGTCCAGTCGCACGTAATGACAATTTCCGGCATGGTTGCCTGTTGCAGCTCTACACCGTTTTCGAGGGGAAACGGTCGATTTCGATATCGAAGTCAGTTCTTAATGGTTGTGATGACGAAGGAGCGAAGAATTGGCGTTGGGGCACCCGGGCGTAGGGGAAACGGGGGGAGCCGGCTACCCGAACTCCTCGTCGTCATCCTCACGCGGCGTCGCCTCATCGGGGGCTTCGGGAGTCTCCTCGGTGGGCTCCCCGTCATGGGTCCATTCGCGAAAGGCCGGATCCCGCTGGACGAGGTGAATTCGGACACACTCGCGGTGCGCGGGAACGCCATTCCAAGAGCTGACCTCCGATCCCCGCCCCAAGGGTTCCTTGCAGAGACAACAGGTCTCGGGCGGAGCCACGATCCAAGAGATGCGCCGAGGAGGAGCGGTCACAGGGTCCCCGTACCTAGAACGGCTCCGGCCGACTTGTAGGTTTCGCCCACACCTGGCCCGGGCGCCCGACCTGGGACCCAAATACGGAAAAGGGCCCTCGGGGCAAAATTGGAGTAGGAGGGGGCGGTAGCTCCGCTCCATGGAGTCCCTCGCCGAAATCCGTAAGCGACGCACCTCGCTGGGCCTCTCGCTGGGCGAACTGGCCCGCGCCGTCGGGCGAAGTGACGCCACCATTTCGCGGATCGAGCGGGGTCAGATCCGACCGTCGTACGAGCTGGTCCAGCGGATTCTCACCTACTTGGAGGAGTTAGAGTCCCGCGCCTCCCCTCCTCTTCGTAGCGGGGACGTGATGAAGCGCGACGTGACCACTGTCGACGGGATCTCCCTCGTGGGGGAGGCGGCCCGGGTGATGGAAAAGGGAGGGTTCTCCCAGCTTCCGGTCATGGATTCTGGCCGCGTCACCGGTGCGGTATCGGAGTCCAGCCTGCTGCGAGCGCTCGCCCAACCCAACGGGCGTCGCGTGAGGGTACGGGATGTCCAAGAAGAGGCGTATCCCCAGGTCGGGGAGAACTTCCCCGCCGACCTGCTGGCCTCGATCCTCACCCGGTATCCGGCCGTGCTCGTGCTAAGTCGCGGGGAGCTGCGGGGCATTGTAACCCGCATCGACCTGATCCGGGGACTTCGAGGCACACCGCTCCGCCGATCCCCCCATGCTACCGGTTCCACGGCCCCCTAACGGCCGAGCGGCCGAACCGCCACCGCGGCCGCCTGCGCGACCAGGTCCGCGGCGTGGGTGCCGACGCGGTCGGCTATGGCGCCCGGATATCGTTCCGGAATCTTCGCTCGACGTATCGCCGTAGTCGCGGCGAAGACAACGTCCCCGTCGGTCGCCGTGTGGGCCGGCACCACGGCGCGCGCGAGCCCGTCATGGGCTTGCTGGGCCAGCCGCAGCAACCCCGTCCGGTCCAGAGGCGTTTCCGTGACAACGAGCACAAGATTGGTGCCGCGGGGAACGTCTCTCGTGCGGGCCCGGCCCCGAGCGAGCGTTCCCGGGGGGACCACCCGCCCGTTGGGTCCTCGAGCGCCGGCAAGCCATCGCCCCGTCGTGAAATCCCGGATCGCCCCTACCGAGTTCAGCACCACTAGGGCGCCGATCGAGCCCCAGGATCCCACCTTAACCGAGGCGTATCCGAGACCGCCAGGCATCGCCCGGCCTCTACCGAGATACTTCCCGACGGTGGCGCCGGCCCCCGCCCCGGTTCGCCCGACGGCGATCCGCGTGGAGGAGGCGTCGGCCACCGCCGCGAAACCGAGCGGCAGGTAGTCCGGAATCGCTCTTTCGGTCGCCGGAAGGTCGAACAGCGTCGCGCCGGAAACCGGCACTACGCGGTTCGGGTTGAGGAAGGGTCGGTGCCCGTCTCCCCGGGACAGCAGGGCGGTTCGTATGCCGCGTCCTGCATCCAAACCGTGCACGCTCCCGCCCGCGAAGAAGAGGGCCCACCGCCGACCGAACGTCGCTTCCGCGGCCAACGAAGCCGTGTCGTACGTGCACGAAGCGCCTCCGCGAACGTCGACGACCACGGACGCGGGGGGACGAAAGAGCGCCACGGTCACGCCAGTCGAACCATCGGGGTCCGTCGCGTGGCCCAGTTCCAAACCCTTCACATGGATTGGGCGACTCACATCGAATTCGGACATTCCGTTCGTCGAGGGCACCCGTCGGCCTCCCAAATACTGCGTCGTTGGGCTCGCTACGCGAGGTTTATGCGCGGTGGCCGTTCGGAGGCGCTGATGTCCTCGGCTCCGACGCCCTTCGTTGTCCCGGAACCTCCGGCCGGATTTGGAATCGACCGGAAGCTTCCGAGCGGACGGCATCCCATCCTGAGGGTGTTTCCGGGCCTCTCCACCCTGCCCACCGCGGAGCACCTCCAGCCGGATGGGAAGAATCGTGCCAAGATTTTCGAGGAAACCCAGATCGAGCTCATCGAGGACGACGTATGGATGTATGTCTCTCCGTGGGAGATCCCCCCGACAGCGCGGGGGCGCTGGAACCCGGTCCTCTCGCCGGGCGTCGACTGTATCGTTGTCGGCCTCGGTCACCTTCGCGATAGCCCGGCATTCACCCTGTTCATGGACATCTTCCACGAACTCCGGCACGTCCAACAACGGCACGACGGCGCGCAACTTTTTGGCGGGGGCCAGAGTTACGTTCGGCGACCCACCGAGGTCGAGGCGTACCGGTTCGTCGTCGACGAGGCCCGAGGTCTCGGTGTCACCGATGGCTTCCTCCGAGACTACCTCCGGGTGGAGTGGATCGACGACGGGGAGTTCCTCGAACTGCTGAGCGCCGTGAACGTCGCACCGCCGTGATTTTGTCCGCCGGCGGCCCGGAGTAGTCGGTTACAGCCCCGAGGATTTCCAGAGCGACCGAGTCTTTAAACGACCTTTCTCCGACTGAAGCTCTGCCGGGCAACGGACGGGGCGGAGCAGCTTGGACGTCAAGACCCGGGTCCCCATTCGTCCCTCGTCGGGCGACCTCTGGTTCTTCTCGTATCTCCCGCTCTCCATCTCCGATGGAATCGCCACGCCGCTGATCCCCCTTCTCGCCCTGGTGGAGTTCCGGGCGCAACCGATCGTCGTCATCCTGATCATTGCCGCGAGCGGAATCAGCCAGGTCCCGTTCACGATCCTGTGGGGGAATCTGTCCGACCGAATCTCCCACCGGAAGTACTTTCTCGTCGGCTCCTTCCTGGCCACGGGCGCCGCGTTAATCCTGATCGCCTTGGCGCACAACATTTTTTCGTACTTCTGGCTCAACGTCGGCGAAGGGCTCGCTTCCGCCGCCAGCGCACCGATCGGAACCATGCTCCTCCTCGAGACCCGGCACAAACGTTGGTGGCCTCAGGACATCGGCCTCTTCGAACTCATCTCCGGGATCGGAACGACGGCGGGGCTCGCGCTCGGCTTCGTGTGGTTGATCGTGTTCAGCCACGGCTCGGCGTCGGCCGTCCTGATCAGCGCGCTCGAGTCGCTGCTCGTCGTTGCCGGGGTCCTCGCCCTCCTCTCCTCCCTCCTTGCGCTGGTCTGGATCGAAGAACCGCTGCATCGGATCGAACGACGGACCGTGGCCGAACTGCTCAACCTGCAGCGCGGCATCGTCGAACGGTTCCGAGTGATGCGCCGCCGGGTCACGAGTATCCTCGAACTGACCCGCGCTCCAGAGGAACCGCTCCCCGGGCGCGAGTGGCTCTTCCTCGTCGCGCTCGCGATCATGTCGGTCGGCTTCTTCCTGTTCTACGGCCCCTTCCCCGTTTACCTCGTGCAGGTTGCGAAACTCAAGGATGCCCAGGTGTTTATCGTCTATCTGGCCTCGAGCGCGGCGTCGACCTCGCTCTTCTTTCCGTCCGGCAAGGCCGTGGAGTGGCACTCCCCCAAGCTCGTGTTCCTCGAGAGCCTGGTGGCCCGCTTCGCCCTGATTCCCCTCTTCCTGCCGGTGCTCTTCACGCTCGTATTCGTGCCCGGTTCGCTGGCGCTGGTGGGCTGGTTGGCCCTGTTGAACGCCTTCATGGGAATCACCTGGGCGTTCATGAGCACCGCGAGCACGCTGTTCCTCGTCCGACTCGCCGGAAGGGCAAGCCGGGGCCGCGCGTTGGGCCTCTACAACGCGGTGGCCGGTTTCGGGGGTTTGATCGGAACCATCGCGGGCGCGCTGGCCTATTCGGCCTGGGGGGTCAACGTGACGTACATCGCAGCCGCCGTCGTGGTGCTGGTGGGAGCGGCACTCCTCGTTCCCATCCCCTACCACATGTTCGCCGTCTCGAACTCCATGCGACGCCGCCGACTGGGCACGACGCGCGCGGTGAGTCCTCGAGCGCTGGGGCGCCGTCCCGCAGCCCGGGAGCACCCATCCCGCGGCGACCAGTGAGCCCTGGAGTCGCTCGAGAGCCGCCACCGACGGCGTTCTAAGGCACCCCGGCTACGCCCCGGCGCGGTGTTGGAGTTCGTCTCGTTCGCCATTTCGCCCATCGAGTTCATCGTTCTTCTGACGCTGTTCTCGGTTGCCGCGGGTCTCATGGGGGCCCTGCTGGGGCTCGGCGGAGGGCTCTTCACGGTCCCCGTGATGATTGTGCTTTTTGGGGTCGACGCCCAGACCGCCATCGTGGCGAGTCTCGTGGGCGTCATCGCCACGTCAAGCGGATCGGCGTCCGCCTACGTCCTCGAGGGTTTCTCCGACCTTCGGGTCGCGATGTTCCTCGAAGTCGCCACCGTCATCGGAGCCATCCTGGGGGCGGGGGTGTCCGTCACCCTGCTATCGGGCCGGTCGCAGATTCTGACCCTGATTTTCGTACCCGTGGTCATTCTGTCGGCCGTTCTCATGTATCGGACCCGCACGACGGACGCCCAACCGAACCCCCCGCGGGACGCGTGGGCCGACCGGCTCCAACTGCACGGTCGATACTTCTCCATCGTCCGCAACACCTGGGTGGACTACCGGGTGACCGGAACCAAGCGCGGACTCGTGGTGTCCGGAATGGCGGGTATGGTCTCTTCTCTGTTAGGAATCGGCGGCGGCGTGTTCTACGTCCCCGGAATGAACACCCTGATGAACATCCCCGTCCGCGTGGCGACCGCCACATCCAACTTCATGATCGGGGTGACCGCGACGGCCGGGGCACTCGTGTACCTCTTCTTCGGTCATCTGGCCTTAGGCCTCGCGGCCCCGTTGGTTGTCGGGATTCTTATCGGCAGTCTGGTCGGGGCGCGCCTTCACCGGACCACCCCGGCCACCACGCTCAAAGCACTCTTCATTCCGATTTTGGGGCTCGCGGCGGCGGTCATGTTCCTCCGAGGGATCGGGGTCATCCAATGACCGAGGGGAAACCCCCGGGCCGGTCCCCTCGTCCCGGCGAGGAGGAGCACGTTCCCCCCGCCTTGGCCAGGTTGATCTCCCTCACGCTGAGAATTGGAGTGGGTTTGTCCGCCCTGCTGGCCCTCGTCGGACTCGCCCGGCTTCTGATGGGCCCGGCGGCCGGCTTCACGTCCGCGACGGTGCACCCGGCCGCGTTTGTGGGCTCGGCATTCATTGCTGGACTGGCTCACGGTCAGGCCGTTGACATCCTGCTGCTTGCGTTTCTCGTGTTGATCCTCACCCCGCTCGTTCGAGTGATCATTTCGGCCGCACTCTTCGCGTCGGTGCACGACCGTCCGTTCACCCTTCTCACGCTGACCGTCCTCCTCCTGCTGGGGGCGAGCGTGCTAGTCGCCGTGGCCACCTAGGAAGGTCGGACGCCTTAGCGGAGAGTAGCCCACCACAGGGTCCGAATCAGATACCCGAGGCAGAGATTGGCCAGGAATCCTTCCATCTCGGGAGGATAATCCCGGATGACCGCCGTACGGAAGAGGAGCTCCCCGGATGCGACGAGCTCGGTGCCTTTGAGGACCCCAAATCGTCCCGTCAGCTTCTCGGTGATCGTGTAGGAGGCGGAAGCGTAATCGAACGTTATCGGGCCGAAGACCGTCGACTTCGTCCGCCATTTCTGCTCGCCCACCTGGATCAGGATCTCGTCCTTCTTCGGCTGGTAGGTGACCGTCGAATGAATCTGGCCCTCGTCGCTGGCCCGCACGGTCTCGTACCGCGTCGAGAACAGGAGCGCGATCCGATGGGAGAGCGCTCCTCCTCCGCCTTCCGCCATGGGCGTGCAGGTCCAGGACTCGCCGCCCACCTCCATCTCGATGACATTGCGCAGAACACGCGCGGTCGCCCGAATCATGTCGTCCATAGGAAGGACCGTACGGTGGGGCTATGTCCTTTGTGCTGAAGTCCCCTCGAGGCCAAGGTGGTGGGTCGATGGCTCCCGCCCGAGGACGAACGCTTCCTCGGGCTTGATTTCTACGCGACCGAGGCACCCGGCCTTGGGGGCCGGCTCAAGCGCGACCCGGAGGACTTCCGGGTCCAGGAGCTGTCGGCCTACCCGATTCCAGACCCCGAAGGGCCGGTCACGATCCTCCGCGTGGAGAGCCAGGGCTGGGAGCAGCACGAACTCACCGACCGCATCGCGCAGCAGTTGGGACTCTCTGCGCAGGCGATCCGATGGGCCGGCACGAAGGACCGCCGGGCCATCGCCGAACGGATCCTGTCCTACCGGGGACCACCCCCGGCGCCCGGACGAATCGCGATTCACAACGTGGAGGTCCGCGAAATCTACCGTGCCCGAGAGGAACTGGTCCTGGGCCATCACTACGGGAATCGGTTCGACATTCGGCTCCGAGAAGTTCCGGGGGCCCCCGACGAAGTGCAGCAACGGGCCCATGCCGTTCGGGGGGAGCTGGCGTCGGCCCGGGGCTTTCCGAACTTCTTCGGAGCCCAACGGTTCGGTGAGGTTCGCCCGATGACGCATTCGGTCGGACGGGCGCTGGTACAGGGCGACGTCGCCCGAGCCGTCGACATCTACCTGTGCGCGATCCCGCCGGGCGAAGTCCCCTTGGGGGCCGCCGCCCGGACGTCCTACGCCGAACATCGAGACCCCGTGCGGGCCTTGCGCGAATTCCCGCCGGCGTTGCGATTCGAGCGACAGCTCCTCGACCATCTGGCCCGGGGGCAACCGCCCGCGCGAGCACTGCGGGCCCTCGGTCGGCCCCTCCGTACGCTGTTCATCCACGCCTATCAGGCCCACTTGTTCAACCGGTACCTTTCCCACCGATGGAAGGCCGGACTCTCGCTGCTGGAGCCGTCGACCGGGGATTGGCTCCTCCGCGTCGCCCGGGACGGAACCGTGCCCGGTCGGGACCCGATCCCCGTGTCCGACGACAACCTCGTGGAAGCTCGTGCGCTGACGGCGGAAGGAAAGGCGCGTCTCGTCGGACCGCTCGTCGGGTACGCCACTCGGGCGCTTCAGGGCCCCGGGGGAGACCTCTTCGAGGCGATACTGAGAGAAGACGGCGTGAGCCGCGACCAGTTCCGGCTTCCGGCAACTCCGGACTTGGCGAGCGCCGGGAACTGGCGACCGTTCTGGTGTCCCTTGCCGCCGATCGACATTCGTTGGGACCCGCCGGGACCGGATGGCGGCCTCCGATTCACGTTCAATCTACCCCGCGGCACCTACGCCACGGTCCTGTTGCGCGAATTCACGAAACGGGGCGGGGAACTGATGGCCGGTGGCCCGGTACCGCCGGTCGCCGACACGTGAAACCGAGGGTTCTAATACCGGACCGGGCGGTCGAACCCTTGGTTCCGGGACCGAATGACGGCACAGCTTCCAGCGGGCCCCGTGACTCGGTCGTCGCTACCTGCCCTTAGAGTGAGCCTGAGCGCCCCGACGGACGCTCGCATCCCAACCGGTGTCGGAGATTTCGACTCCGTCGCCGGAGGAATCCCCGTCGGATCGGTCGTTTTACTGACGGGCGAGGCAGGCGCGGGCCACCAGGAATTCGCCCTGACGTCGGCGACCCACCTGATGTTCTCCTACGATGCCGAACGCCTCCACAAGTTCTACCTGGGGAGCGTCAAAGGAAACTTCGTTTACCCCGCGGGGGTCGCCTACGTCAGCCTGAGCCGTTCCCGGGAGCAGGTCGTCCGCGAAGTCGAGATCTCCTTCGAACCGTCGCACCACGCCTCGTTCGTCCGTCACCTGATCTTCCACGATCTTTCCTCGATCTACTTTTCCGATACCGTGGTTCCCCGCGCCTGGGCCCAGACATCGGCCCCGCTCCTGGCGCAACTCGCCGACTCGAATGCCGCGACCGTTGGCAGCGACCCCCTCGACGCGATCGTTCGCGCGGTCGAACAGGACGGAAACGGGAACGTCGTCATCGTCGACTCGCTCACCGACCTGCTGGTTCGCCGTAATCTGGACCCCGAGGCGATCCTGACCCTGGTCAAGGGGCTTCGCCGTCGCGCCAAGGAGTGGGGGGGCGTAGTCTACCTGCTGCTCTCCCGCGGCGTTGCCCCAGCGGCGACGGAGCAGGCGTTGGCCGACTCCGTGGACGGCGTGTTTTCGTTCACTTGGTCGACGCACCCCCTGCGCTCGACCCGACAGCGGACGATGCTGATCGAGAAGTTCATGCCGGTGCTTTCGCACGTTCCGCACGAGCACCAGGGACGGTTCGTGATTCGCGTAAGCTCGCTCACAGGGTTGGTGACCACTCAGTATGAGCGGATCTGAGGTTGTCCGCAAAGTGCCGACCGGCATCGCCGGCCTCGATGAAATGCTCGGGGGCGGATTCCCGGCAGGCCACGTCGTGCTCGTGACCGGCCTGGCCGGGACCGGCAAGACCTGCTTCGGCCTCCAGTTCCTCTTCGCCGGACTGACGCAGGGCGAGAAGGGACTCTTCCTCTCCCTCGAGGAGGATGCGAAGGCGCTGACCGAATCCGCCCGGCAGTTCGGGTGGCCGGCCGAAGAGGCCCTGAAGAACGAATCGCTCCGGTTCTTCCGGCTCGACCCCAAGGAGACGGATCGGAACATCCACCGAATCCAGAGCGAACTCCCCAAGGAGCTTGCCAGCTTCGGGGTGAAGCGGATCGTCGTGGACTCCGTCTCGCTCCTGAACATGCTCAGCGAGACCGAGAGCGGCCGGCGCAACACACTCTTCACCCTCGCTGCGGCCTGCCGGGCCGCCGGCGCGACCACGATCTTCACCGCCGAGGCCAATCCTCTCCACCCCGAGACCAGCCGGGACGGACTCTCGGAGTATGTGGCCGATGGGGTAATCCTCCTCGGATACAGCACCGCCCAGGACGGCCATCGAGTCGGACTGTCGCTCCGCGTGCTCAAGATGCGAAGGACCGCCCACACGCGCAGCGTGCAACCGTACCAGATCACTCCGACCGGCCTCCGCGTGGATGCGAAGGCGGTTGATTTCGGCAATTCCTTCTAGGGCCGACGTCCCAATCTCGAAGACCCCCATGGGCTTCGAGGGCTCGCGGGTCGGTGGGCCGCAATAGAGTAGTACGGCAGAGTCATACTCCCGAACATGGGGTGGGTGGCCCGCCAGATCCCGCAGGATTATCCCTCGCAGAAGCCGAAGGATCTCGGCCCCAAGACTCCCCCGGAACCTCCAGAGCGGCCGTACATGGCAGTCCTAGTGATCGTCATCGCCATCCTCCTCGTGGCGGTGTATGTCGGCTTCTACCTTCCGACGCTGAACAACCCGGTCAACATCACTTCGCTCAACTTCGCGTCGTCGGACGACGCCTGTGGAACGAACGGCCTCATGTGGGGGTCCTATTCCGTGGGCCTTCATGCGGTGATTCCCTTCGCGTTCTCAGTGCAGAATGAGAATTCCGCCGTGGCCTGTACGATCCGTTACATCACCACGACGACCACTGGATTCACCGTGAACGGGGCGAACACCCCTCTCACGGTTCCCGCGTACACAGGGGGGGACGCTTGGTTCAACATCACGGTGCCGGGCCATCCCTACATCGGTGTGCTCGTTATCGATCTGGAGTGAGGCTCGACCCACGGAGCCTGTTTCATTGCCTCTCCGGGCACGCTAAGCGGCGTCGAGAGTCTTCGAACGTCGATGCGGTGGTGCCTGTATGTGGACATGGACGCGTTCTATGTCTCCTGCGAGCTTC
The DNA here is from genome assembly GCA_963773945.1 of uncultured Thermoplasmata archaeon. GTDB lineage: Archaea > Thermoplasmatota > Thermoplasmata > Lutacidiplasmatales > UBA184 > JAKIWV01. The sequence continues at coordinate 31,325 of CAVZDD010000003.1, forward strand.
GCGACCGGCCGGAGCTCAAGGGGCTCCCCGTAGCCGTCGGCCCGAACCCGCGGGAAGGCCACCCCCGGGGCGTGGTGCTTTCCGCGAGCTACGAGGCGCGGAAATTTGGCCTACGAAGCGCGCTGCCCGTCGGCCGGGCCCATGCACTCTGCCCGACCGCCGTGTGGATTCCACCGGATTTCTCGAAATACGGCGCGGCGGCGAAGGCGGTGCGACAGGTGCTCGGACGATTCAGCCCCGAGGTCGTCCCCTTCAGCATCGATGAAGCCGCGGTGCTCTTTGACCTCCCGACGGCTGAGGCCGCGCGCGCTCTGGCGATCGAGGTCCAGAAGGCCTTGGCCGCGGAGCTCCAGTTACCGTGTTCGATCGGTGTCTCGCCGTATCGGACGGTCGCGAAGATCGCCACCGATCGGGCGAAGCCGGGCGGGATCTGCCTGGTCGAGCCGGACGCAACGGCCGAGTTCCTGGCTCCGATGCGCGTCGGAGCGATCCCCGGCGTGGGCCCCAAGACGCAGGCGATCCTCGAGGGACTCGGGGTCCAGACGATCGGAGACCTCCGAAGGATCGACGCGCACACACTCCTCCGGAGGTTTGGCACGTTCGGGGAAGAACTTCGAGCGCTGGCCGCCGGTACCCCTCGCGAGACCGGCGAGATTGAGGTAGGTCCTCCCAAGTCGCGGAGCTCCGACCAGACCCTCTCGGAGGATACGCGGGACCTCGGCGTACTGGAGGGGGTGGTCCGAGACCTTGCCCGGGAGGCCGCGCTCTCGGTCCAGTCGGAAGGTTTCCGGTACGAAACCGTCACGCTGCGTTTGCGCTGGGAGGATTTTCAACAGATCCAACGGGGGCGGACCCTCGGCGCCGCTCGGGAAGGCAGTGAACCCAGTATCCGGGAAGCACTTCGTCTCCTGCGCGAGCTGCTCGAAGAGGAACGGCGCGGACGAAATCGCCGCGTCCGGCTCGCCTCGGTACGGTTGGGCAGCCTTCACCCCCGGACCGGCCGGCAACGACGCCTCGACCGTTACCTGCGCGAGTCGCGGCCCCGTTCCGGCAATCCCCCGCGCCCAGAAGCCACACCGAGCTAGCACCGGGAAGTTCCGCGTCCCGCCGAGTCCGCCCAAACGATAAAGCGGATTCAATCGTCCAGCGCGCCATGGCCGAGCTCCGACAGCCCATCGTGTCGCTGCTGGGTCACGTCGACCACGGGAAGACCACGCTCCTGGACCGCATCACCGGCGCCTCTCGCGCGCCCCACGAGGCGGGTGGCATCACCCAGCACATAGGGGCCTTCGAAGTTCCCCGGGCGACCCTTCTCCGACTGTCGCACGGCCTTCTGCAGCCCGAGCAAGTGGCCATCCCGGGCCTGTTGATGATCGATACGCCGGGGCATCGGTCCTTCGAGACGATGCGGCGGCGCGGAGGCGCTCTGGCCGACCTGGCGGTGCTCGTCATCGACGTGAACGAGGGCGTCATGCCCCAGACCCGGGAGTCGGTCCAGATCCTTCGTCGCGAGAAAACTCCATTCGCCGTGGCGCTCACCAAAGTCGACCTCGTGGACGGCTGGCGGGACCCGGCGGCCCATGCGTCGCTCAAAACCCAACTTCAACGGTGCGGCCCGGAATTCGAGCGCTCGCTCGACATGCGGCTCTACTCCGTCGTGGAGGAACTGCTCCCCTTCGGTTTCTCCTCCGAACGGTACGACCGGGTCAGCGACTTCACGCGCAACGTCGGCATCGTCCCCGTGTCCGCGAAGTCTGGCGTCGGGGTCGCCGAACTGGTGGCGCTCGTGGTCGGGCTCTCCCAGCGGTTCCTGGAGAAGGACCTCGCCCTCGGCAGCCTCGTCGGGGAGGGCACCATACTCGAACGGACCGAACAGCGGGGACTCGGAGCCGTGGCCAGCGTCATCGTGTACCAGGGGTCGCTCCGCATCGGCGACGAGATCGTGATTACCGGCACCTCCGGGCCGTTCCCCAGCCGTGTTCGAGGACTCTATCGACCGGCCCCCGTCGGTGTCCACCGGGGAGCGCCGTCCAAGAAGGTCGAGAGCATCGAACGCGTCTCCGCCGCTGCGGGCGTCTTCCTCTCGGCCCCGGACGTGGAAAAGGCGCTGCCCGGGGGGTTGATCAAGGCGGTCCGCACCCCCGAAGAGCGGGCGACGACGCTCGCCGAGCTGGCGCAGCAAGCCCAAGTCGTGACGGACCTCGCCGAGAGTGGGGTGGCGCTCGCGGCGGACACGCTGGGCGGCCTGGAAGCACTCGTATTCGAGTGCCGGGCGGCCTCGGTGCCCGTGCACGTCGCCGAGATTGGACCGGTGAATCGGCCGATGGTCCTGCGGATGGCCGACCTGAAGGATGAGACTCACCGGGCCATTTTGGCGTTCAATGTGCCCATCTTGCCGGATGCCGTCCCGGAGTCCTTACGGGACCAGGTCAAGATCTTCTCGGCGGAAGTGATGTACCAGCTGCTCGAGCAGTATGCGAAGTGGCACGAGGAGAAGTTGCGCGCCCTCGACGTGGAGCAGCGGCACGATATCGTACACCCGGCGAAGCTGCAGGTGCTGCCGGGGTTCGTCTTCCGGCGGTCGAGGCCGGCCGTGGTCGGCGTGAAGGTGCTCTCCGGTCAGCTCCGACCCGGCGTTCGGCTCATGTCCATCCGGGGGGAGGAGGTCGGGATGCTCCGAAGCTTGCAACGGGAGAACGAATCCGTTAAGGAGGCCGAGGAGGGAGCCGAGCTGGCCGCTTCGATCGAAGGGGCGACGGTCGGACGGACCCTGATGGAGGGGGACATCCTCTACGTCACGATCCCCGAGTCGTCGGCCCGGGCCCTCAAGGACCGGCCGCTCTCCGACCCCGAACGAACGGTGCTGGACGAAGTGATCCGGATCCGCCGCGCCACCCACCCGTTCTGGGGTCAGTGATCCGACGGCGGGTCCGCCGCGAGCTCCTCCACGTCGTCCGCGGACCTCGAGACCAGGGTCGGATCCGGCCCGTAGGGATCGTCTCGAAGGAATACTCCGAGGAAAACGGCCACTCCCCCGACGATGAGGAGCGCTGCGGCCCCCCCTCCGAGGATCAACGCAAACAGGAGCGACACGTGGGAGGGCATCGTGGAGTCTGCGCGGCTCGAGAGGGTGACGTTCACCGGAGTCCCATGGTCGTTCGTCAGAACGCAGATGAGCGGGTAGAGGAACGGGCCGAATCCTTCCCAGCTACCCGAACGGTTGATCGACCAGTTCACGAGAAGTTGCCGGTCGGCACACGGCGCGTGGCACGGTACCTGCTCTTGCAGCAGCACGTCGACGGGGGCGCTGGAGTGCCAACTTAAGTGGAACACCTCCGAGCTGCCGTTCGAGCCGGCGAGAAACGCGACGTCGGTCTGATTGGGGGCGAGGGAGTAGTTGAGCGGCGGAGTGACGGTGGAGCTCGGGATGGGATTATCCTGCCCGGAAAAATATAGGGCGGCCGCGGTACCCAGCCCGAGCGTCAGGAACAGGATCCCGAGGACCACCAACCAAGGTCGCACGGCGTCCCGAGGACCGTTAAGGCGGAAATACACTTCGAGGTGGCGGAATTCCTCCTCGGGGGACGGAAGGGCGGCCCCTACAGTCGCAGGCCCGCCGTCGCGCGGTCCAAGAGGTCCATATCCGTGGCCCGGATCCCGTTCTCCACGTCGTCGACCCTGAGCTCACCGCGCCGGTCCGACGTCAAAGCCCTTCGGAGTACAGCCATCCGGATGACCTGGCCGGCCGCGGACCGGAGGTCCTCCGCCACGACTTCTTCCGGCAGTTCCGATGGCTCCACGAGCAGGAGCTGGTACACCGTACTGATCGTGGCGTCCCGCTCCAGGAGGTACCCGAGGTATCCCCGGAGCAGGGTTCGAGAGGTCTCATTCAGACCAGGGGTACGAACGGGAGGGGATAGTACCTCCAGGTGGGCGGCGATCCCTCCCGATTCCCGAAGTGTGAGGAACTCCACGCCGCCAGGATGGGAACGCCACGCCACTCGCCCCAACGCCGGATCGTAGAACAACGGCAACGTTTCGAGTTCGTCCTCCTCTCCGGGGCCATCTTCGGGAATGAGCTCTGTCGGGACGAGAGCGTTCAAACGACCCTGCAGCGCAGTCCGGACCTCCTCCTCCGATTGCCAGATCCCGGCCCGTCGCAAACGACGCTCGACACTCTGCCGTCGCTGGGCGGCCCATCGAAGCTGTCCTCCGGCCTCCGCCCGGCGCACTTCCAGCGTTACCGCTTCGAGTTCAGAGCGCAAATCCGGAGAGACCGCCCCCGGGTGTGACCCTTCGCCTCGACGCCGCAGCGACTCCAGTTCCACCCCCGGACACGTGAGGACAACCGAAACCTGGATCCGGCTGCCGACGTGCGCCGTGAGGGGGAATTCCGCGCACGTTGCCGGGCGCAGCGCGTGGCAGGAACAGCGCTCCTGCTGCAGGAAATAGCAGGCTCCGCCCTCGGGCCGACTGCCGATCTGGCCCCAACCTTCCGACGTATCAAGGAGAGGAGCGCTCGGGTCGAGCTGAATGAGTACGGCCCGCTCCGCCGGCGCGACCGCCGGGGTTGTGTAACAACACAGCCCACAGCCCGGCAGGCACTGAAACTGGAACCCGGCGATCAACCGGGTATCCAGATTGACCGTCATTCCGGCGGGAATCTGCGGGATGATATCCGCGCTTCGGCCCCGGTCCGAACGCCAGAGACTGCCTGCGGCCCGCGCCTTGTTTGGTCAGGATGACAGATGTCCGTGGACTTCTACCCCAATATGCCCGAAAACCTCGTCTCGGCGGGAATTGCTCGGGGCGGGAGAGGGGGGCGTCCTCCTAAGTTCTATAAATAGGCATGCGCGCTCGCACCGACAACGTGTCCGACGGACGCGAGCTGGCGGCCGGGGCGGCAAGCGACTCGCCCAAGTGCACGATGTGCGGCAGTTCTCGGCGGGCCCAGGACCCCGCCAGTCTCGAAACTCACTGCGTGGACTGCGGCCTGGTCTTCGAAGGCTCCCAACTCGTAACCCCTGGACCGCCGGTCCGCGAAACGCCGGGCGCCCAGGGCTCGGGTAGGGGCATCGGGCCGTTCACCAGTCCCGGATCCTCTCGCCGGGACCTCGGCACGATCCTCAAAGGCTCGCGCGACGGCCAGGGCCGACCGCTCGGGTGGCAGCGCCGCTACGAGTTCCAGCACCTCCGACGCGTGATGCAGCGACAGACGGTTCGCGCCGTTGAGGACCCCCTCGAGCGATCGCAGGCACGGGACGCCATCGCCATCGCGGCGGACCGCCTCGCGTTGCCGCCCGTGATTCGTTCCGAAGCCGAGCGATTCTTCCGGGACGCCACCCAACGGGGGCTCTATCGGGGCCGCAGCCAGGTGGCGGCCGTTGGTGCGTCGATTTACGCCGCCTGTCGACGATACTCCCTCCCTCGGACCCTCGGAGAGGTCTCGAAGGTGCTGGGCGCCCGACGATCGGAAGTGGGCCGGGCCTTCAAAGTCGCCTGCCGCGGGATGTCCACCTACGTCCCCGCGGTGGACCCGCGGGTCTACTTGGCCCGATACGCCCAGGAGCTCGCCCTTTCGCCCCAGATCCGATCTTCCGTTGAATCGATGCTCAAAGAAGCCGAGGAGAGCCCCGAGGTTTCCGGCCTGTCCGCTCACGGTCTCGTGGCCGCGCTGATCTACATCGCGGCGGAACGAAGTGGGGAGCGTCGTTCCCGGGCCCAGGTCGCACGCGTGAGCGCCGTGACCGAAGTCACTCTGCGATCGACGAGCCGGCTGCTCGAGCGCTTGCTCGGGCCCCGGCCCGCGAGAGATGGCTCGTAGACTCCCCTATCGGACGAGATAGTAGCCGGCGGCTTTCTCGCGGACCTTGCGGCGGGCGAAGCCCTTGGTCTGGAGCTCTTGCAGCGCATTCATGACCATGTTCTTCGGGAGCTTGGCGGACATCGTGATCCGCTCCGCGGTCCCCATCTTGTCCTCGGTCAAGAAGCCCATGTCCTTCATCGCCTTGTAGATCTTGACCGCCTGCGGGCCAAGCTCATCCTCGATCCCCATCGTCGGAACTCCGGGGCCGCCGAGCGGGGTCGCCTATTTAACCGCCGCCCGGACGGAGGGGCCCGGGTCCTCTCATCCTCGTGTTCACGTGTCCGGACCGAGGTAGTCTCGAGATGCCGTGGTCAGAAAACGGTAGCCCTTTTCCGTCACCACCACGTCGTCCTCGATCCGAACCCCTCCTTTGCCGGGAAGGTAGATGCCGGGCTCGAAGGTGACGGTCTCCCCGATTTCCAACGAGTCGGTCGTCTCTCGATTCAAGCTGAATCCGTCGTGCACGGCCAGCCCGATCGAGTGACCCAGGCGATGGGTGAAGTGTCCCCTCCATGGACTTTGGTCGATGACGTCCTGCGCGGCTTGATGCAGGTCGCAGGCCCGGACTCCGGGCCGGAGGAGGGCCAAGGCGGCTTGCTGGGCCTCCGCCACTTTCGCATGTACCCGTTTCATCTCGGGGTCCACAGGTCCGAAGTGGAACGGACGCGTCAGGTCACTGATGTACCGCTGGTAGAGGGCGCCAAAGTCACAGACGATGGATTGGCCGGACTCGAGCCGTGCATTTCCCGGAGAGAAATGGGGTTCCGCGGAATGGGGGCCGAATCCAACGATCGTCTCGAAACTTCGGCCCGCGGCGCCTTCCTGGGTCATCCGGTATTCGATCTCCCCTGCCAGCTCCAACTCGGTCAGCCCCGCGCGAAGGAGCGCCGGAATCTGCTCGGCGACTTTGGAAACGATCGCACCGGCCTTCTCGATCCGCGCGATCTCGGACGCGTCCTTCACCCGGCGCGTCCGTTGGATTGCCTCCGAGGCGTCGACCCACCGTACCCCGGGCAGGTCCTCGACCAGCCAACCGAAGACCTCGTGGGTCAATTCTCGATAGTTGAGCGCCACGTGGGCCTTCGCGTCCACCCGTCGTCGGATGGCAGCAACTAGGTCTTCCCTTCGGCTACAAACTTCGATATCGACGGATCGGTCGACCTGGGCGGCTTGTCGGGCCGATTCGGACTCCAACGGGGAGACGAGGATGGACATCGAGCCTTCGGGTCGCGCAATGATTACGCACCCCTCGAAAGATCCACTGGGGGCCTCGAAGAGGTAGAAGAAGCTCGTATCGCTCTGCGGTTCCTCGGCGTTGGCTAGGATGAGGGCATCGGGCGTCGGAGTGAGTCGCTCGAATATCCGTCGGACCCGGCTCTGCATCGATTTCAATCGGGCTACCGTTCCCAGCTTAAGGGGACTACGGCCGCCGCCGACCGCTCATCGCCCCCTGATTCTCTGGAAATAATGACCGGGAGACGGGATGTCCATTAGTCCGGCGCCGTCGTCGCCGGAGCCAACGCCTCGGTCTCGTTCGAGTCGTTGGGGCCTGGGACCCCACACTCCCCGAACTCGGTCTAGTCCTCGGTGTGGACCTCCTCATCCTGGCGTTCCTCGCCGGGAGCGGGATCATCGTGACCTGAGTGATCTTCCGCCGGAGCTGAACTCCGCCAGAGACCGGGCGCAGTTCATATCTGGCGGAAGCCGGTCAGGCCGACCATGGCGTCTGACTCCGGGGTCACAGTCCGGCCGGCGCGCATCGAGGATTTCGCCGCCGTGGCGAAACAGTACGGCACGGTGGGCGACACTCCGTGGGACCCCTTCGCCGACGCTCAGCGACTCGCGGGAATCCCACGGGACGGTTTGCTGATCGCCGAAAAGGACGGCGTCTACGCCGGCTTTCTCTACTGGTTCGAAGGGCACAAGCCCTGGTTCGACAAAGGCGCAGACCAGTACGCCCAGCTCGAGGAGCTCCACGTGCTACCGGAATTCCAAGGGTGGGGGGTCGCCCAGCGACTCGTGAACCGGTTCTTGCACGACGCCACGGAACGGGCGATTCCGCTGCTGTACGTGGCTACCGATGAAACGAACCAGGCCGCCCAGCACCTCTACGAGCGGGCGGGCTTTCATCCGTTCCTGCGCACCATTCATTTCCGAAAGTACGCCTAGGTCGGTCGGGGAGCTTTTCTCCTCCGGACCCTCCGACCGGTCGGGACGCGGGAGCGCCCCGTGGGTTGGGAATCGATGAGTCCGGCCGCTCCCCTTCCCGGTATGGCGGGACGGGTATGCGTCGTGACGGGGGCTACCTCGGGCATCGGGCTCGTCACCGCCCAGGAGTTGGCCCGGGCCGGCGCTACGGTCGTCGTGGTCGGCAAGCACCGGGACCGGACCGCCGACATCGTATCGAGGATCGTCCGCGCGACCGGGAACCCCGGGGTCCGGGGCCTCGTAGCCGACCTCTTTCTCCAGAGCGAGGTTCGGCGCCTGGGGGCCGAGATCCTCGCGACCTATCCGCGCGTCCACGTCCTGGTCAACAACGCGGGCGCGGTCTACTTCCGGCGGGGCGTGACCGGCGACGGGATCGAACAGACCTGGGCCCTAAACGTGGTCGCGCCGTTCCTGCTGACTCACCTCCTGCTCCCCCGAATGACGGAGAGTGGTCCCGCGCGCGTTGTGAATGTCTCCTCCGCCGCCCATCGCGGCGTGCAACTCAACTTCGAGGACCTGCAGGGAGAACGGCACTACTCCGGATTTGGGACGTACAGCCGGTCGAAGCTGGCCCTCGTGCTCCTTACCTATGAGTTCGCCCGCCGGCTCCATGGGACTGGGGTGACCGCCAATGCCCTGCATCCGGGCTTCGTGCGGACCGGCTTTGGTCGGAACAACCCGGGCGTCGCCGGTGCCGTGATCTCCACTCTTTCGTTCCTTTTCGGGATACGGCCGGCGCGCGGAGCTCGAACGTCGATCTACCTGGCCACCGAGCCGTCCCTGAACGATGTCACGGGGAAGTACTTCGCCCGTCAGCATGCCGTGGCGTCGTCTCCTCCGTCGTATGAGTCCGCGGCCGGGGAGCGGCTATGGGACATCCTCTCCGTCCAAACGAGCATTCCGGCCGATACCCTGTCGCACGTCGCGTGACCCCCGACGAGGACAGGCGTCGCCCGGCGTCGGGGTGTTTCAGCTCCCCTTGGAAACCTACTTGAACCGTCTCTTCATGGACCGCTCTGGAACGCTGCGATGAGCGCAAAAGTAGTCCACTTTGAGCTGCCGGCCGACAACGTCGAACGCGCGCGAACCTTCTACAAGAAGACCTTCCAATGGGGAATCCAACCGATGCCGGAGATGAACTACACGATGGTGCAGACTACTCCGAGCGACGCGGACGGGATGCCCAGTGAGTTGGGGGGAATCAACGGAGGCATCGCCGCTCGAGGAAACGCCTCCCCAGTTAAGGCGCCCGTGATCACGATCGCCGTCGACGACATCGAGCAGTCGCTCAAGCAGATCGGGAAGAACGGGGGAAAGACGGTCCAAGGTAAGCAGGCCATCGGGCCGATGGGCTTCACAGCCTACTTCCAGGACACCGAGGGCAACATCGTGGGCCTGTTCCAACTTCCCCCGGCGTAACCGACTCGTCGACCGCCGGTCTGCAGCCCGCAACCCCTTTCGAGGCTTGCTTCGGCGCCTGCCCGGGAAAACCGGCTTCCATCGGACGCGGGCCGTCTCCACGTGACGTTAAGTTCGTGGACTCGACGCCCATCGGGCGATGAACGCTTCCTCAGCGAACGACGCTCAGGAGGCGGTGACCTCTCCGGAAGTACTCCGTCGTTACCACGAAAATTCCGCGGAGGCGTATCGAGTCTTCGCGCGGACGACCCCCGGCGGCCAGATTGAAGAACGGGATGGGTTGGTTCTCACCGACTGTCTGGCGACGGACAGCATGGGGAACGTGGCGGTCGTTACGGCTCCTACGCGGGACCCCGGTGCGACGATCTCCGAGGTCGCCGCGTTCTTTGCCCCCCACCGGCGTCCCTGGATCCTCTTCGCCATTCCGGACGCCGCTCCCAGCCTGGAGCGGGCCGCTCGCGAGCGAGGACTGCGGGACGAAGGCTGGTTTCCCGGTCTCCTGCTCGACCCGATCCCCCCCGAAGCGCCACCGCTGCCCGATGGCGTCGAGGTTCGCCTCGTCGACACCGTGGAGGAGCTCCAAGTGTTCGAGCGGGCGGCGTCGAGGGCATACGGGGTGGAGTCCGGACCGGTCTATCCGAGCTGGCTCACGTATCCGGGGTTCTCCTTTCACCTGGCCTATCACCGAGGGGAGCCGGTCGCCACCGCTACGCTGGTGGCGTCCCATGGGATCGCGGGCATCGTCTACGTCGGGACCGTGCCGGAGGCGCGTGGCCGGGGCTTCGGACGAGCCGCGGTCTGGGCCGCCATCCAAGCCGGGCGCGACGCCGGATTCCGAACGAGCGCGCTGTGGGCCACTCCGATGGGGCGCCCGATGTACGAACGGATGGGGTTCCGACCGGTGACCCAGTACCGCATCTGGAGTCCGCCGGAGTTTCCGCTTCCCCGGGCCTTCGGGCCCCGGTGAAGGACCGAGGGTACTAGACTCGGGGAATCGTCAGGGCCGGAATCATCCTCGAGAAGAGGGCGACGAACCGCGGGTTCCGGGCGAAGTGACTCCCCGGGAACTCGTCGTGGTGCATCGGGACCCCGACGCGCTGGGCCTCCGCGGCGAGCATGCGGGCGGCCACGTCCAGGTACCATTCGTCGGAGTCCGAGCCCGTCACGTGCACCGACCGCATGCCTCGAAGCGCTTGCTGGGCCTCGGGCTGGGCCAGCCGACGGAGTGGGTCGAAGGCCAGCCACCGGTCCCAAACCTCCGGAATCAAGGCCCCGGTCTCCGTATCGAAGGGAAGTTCAAAACTTCCGACGGGGTCCACGGTCGGCGAGTAGCAGGAGGCCATTCCGAGGGTGTTGAGGGCCGCCCCCGAGGCGTCAGTGGGTCCCTTGAGGGTCGTCGGGTCGGTGAAGAGTCGCTCCATCCACTTGTCAGGCCCGCCGACCTTCCGGAACTCCCGAAACGCCCGAGGGAAGTCCGGTAGGTAGGAGTACTCGAACGCCGCGTCGCCGGCGCTCGAGCCTACGGCCTGGAACACCTCCGGGTACTCCAGGCCCAGGTGGAGCGCGCCGAATCCGCCGCTCGACTGGCCGAGGACCCCGGTCGCGCCCGTGTGGAACTTCTCGCGGGCCCAAGGCACCACCTCCTTCGCGACATAATCGGCGTATGGCCCGGTCGCGAGGGAGTTGACGAACTGACTTCCCCCCAGCGACGTGAGGCAATCGGGCGCGACGAGGACCGCCTCCGGACACGTTCCGGACCGGATCATCCGGTCGAGCAACTGGATCAGCGATTCCTGAAAGAGTCCCCTGCGCAGGAATTCCATCCATCCAGCGCCCATGAACCCCACAAGGTCGACGAGCAGCGGCAGGCCCTCGGTGTGCTGGGACGGAGGAACATAGTATGCAACGTCCCGAATGAAGGGGTCCCCCCATGGGTTTCCTCTCAACAGATTACTCTCGAGGGAGGACTGCCCGGTGGTCCCCTTGAGCGGAGGCGGGAAAGAGGACGGGCCGCGGTGCTCGACCGGAGGTCGCAGAGGTTGACGCATGATATGCTCCCGGTCTCACGCGGAGCCGGCCCATCTCTTTTGCGACGAGCGGTCCGGGTGCGTTCGGCGGGGGGTGGCCATCCTCTCCTTCATGATCCGCCCGCCGCCCGCCGGGTCCGAGGTCCGGCGGACCGAAGGTCCTCCAGCACGACCTGGGCCGCGTTGTGGCCGGGAGCTCCCATCACGCCGCCGCCGGGGTGGGCCGTGGACGCGCAGAGATACAGGCCGGGAATCGGAGTCCGGTAGCCGGACCATCCGATCAGCGGCCGGAAGCGAAAGATCTGATCGGGCGTCATGTTTCCCTGGAAGATGTTCCCCCCCGACATGCCGAGGGTTCGTTCGATATCGACCGGCGAGATCACCTGGGAATGGTCGATCGTCGCACGGATGTCGGGAGCATACTCCTCCAGTGTCCGAAGAATGGTGTCCTCGGCCTCCGGCTCAAACTCATCCCACGTCGTCCCCCGCAACTCATAGGGAGCGTACTGGACAAAACACGTCATGGTGTGCTTGCCGGGCGGCGCCACCGATGGGTCGGCGGCGCTCTGGAACAGAATGTCCATGTACGGTCGGTCGGAAAACCGCCCGTATTTTCCGGCGTCATAGGCGCGCTCGAGGTACTCCATGGACGGAGCGATCTCGACCTCGCCCGTATGCGGACCTCCGGGTCCCTCCCACGCCGTGAACTGGGGGAGACGATTGAGCGCTGCGTTGAATTTCAGGGAAGCACCGTCGCTGCGGAACTTACGGACCTTCGCCCGCTCGCTATCGGACAGGACGTCGGGAGGCAGGAGTTTGAGCAGGGTCCGTCGCAGGTCCAGCGCCGACAGAACCACCGCGCTCTCGATCTGTTCCCCGGATTCGGTTTCTACGCCGACGACCTGTCCATCGCGTATCCGGAGCCCGCGAACCCCGGTGCTCACCCGAATGCGGGCCCCGAAATGCGTTGCCGCCCGGGCCATCGATTCGGTGATGCGTCCCATGCCGCCGACGGAGAATCCCCAAGCTTGCCGCTCTCCGTCGAGGACCGTGGCATTGTGATGGGCCAGCACGTACGCGGTGCCCGGCGTTCGGGGACCGCACATCTCGCCGATGAGTCCGTTGATCGCCAGCGACGCCTTCAGCTGGTCGCTCTCGAACCACCCGTCAAGAAACTCCTCGACGCTCAGGAGGAACAGGTCCCGTAGCAACGCGTCAATACCCTGCCCTTCCAGCTGCGCGAGGAGTACCGGCAAAGGCGCCGGGGGCTGGAGGAGCAAGGGTTCCAGGATGTCGAAGGTCCGTTCCCAGTATTCCACGTATCGGGGGTAGACCTTCGCGTCCCGCGCGGAGAACTTCGCGATCTCTCGCAATGTCGCCTCTGCATCTTCCCACATAGAGAGGGATCGTCCATCGGGAAACGGACAGAACTCGGAGGGGGAACAGGGAAGGGTCCGGAACCCAAATCTTCGAAGCTCCAGGTCGTCGATGATCTGCGGTCGGAGCATCCCTGCCACGTAGGAGTAAGTGTTGATCCGGAACCCCGGCCACGGCTCTTCGGTGACGCAGGCGCCGCCCACCCGATCCCGTTGCTCGAGAACAAGGGTCCGGACACCGGCCTTCGCGAGATAACCCGCAGCGACCAGTCCGTTGTGGCCCGCCCCGACGACGACGGCGTCGTAGCTGTCCATGCGCGGGGGGAACGGGACCGGGCCTTTAGACTGCCGTCACGGACCCCCCGCGCGGACCTCCAGCAGAAATATGCCGTCCCCCGGAATGCGCCGGCCGTGCCCCTTCATCCGAAGTTGCGGGAACGGATCGATTACGAGGCGACCTCGTTCCCCGACCTCACCCGTATTCCCGTGAACGAGGGGCGACAGGTCGTCCGTGCGATGGCCGTCGAGACGGACCGACTCGCGGGGCCGCCTCCCGCGCTCGCGCGGGTCGAGAACCACTCGATCTCGGTGCCCGGGCACCGCCTCGGCCTCCGATTGTATTTCCCGAAGGAGGCCCCGGACCCGAGTCCGGTCCTGGTCTATCTCCACGGCGGCGGGTGGGTGTTCAGCGACCTCGAGACCCACGATAGCCTCTGCCGGGAAATCGCCGGTCGTTCCCGGACGGTGGTGGCGAGCGTCGATTACTCGCGCTCCCCCGAAGAGAGGTTTCCCGTGGCCCTCGAGGACGGGTACGCGGCGGTGCAATGGCTCGCCGAGCCGGAAACGGCTCGCCGGTTTCAGTTACGCCCCGACCGGATCGCCATCGGAGGGGACAGTGCCGGAGGAAACATGGCGGCAGTGCTGGCGGTCCTCACCGGCTATCGGCGGGGCCCCGAATTGATGGGTCAGATCCTGATCTGTCCGGTGACGGCGTACACGCCCGACACGCCCTCCTATTCGACCAACGGAACGGGATTTGGGTTTGAGGCGTCCTTCATGCCGTGGATGTGGGACCATTACCTGACCTCTCCCCGACAGGGCCAGGACTATCGCGTGGCGGTGCTGCGGACCCCCGACCTCTCCCATGTCGCGCCGGCCCTCGTGATCACCGCAGAGTACGACCTGCTCCGCGACGAGGGAGAGCAGTTGGCGGACCGGCTGCGCGAGGCCGGGGTGCCCACGCAGGCGACCCGCTACAATGGAATGATCCACGGGTTCTTGGACTACCGGGGACTCGTCCAGGAAGCCGGGGACGCCATCGACGAGATCGCTGGGACGCTCCGCCGCTGGTCCGTGGCGTAGCCCCGGAACCACCGCGGCTAGGCCGACAGCCGCTGGACGAACTGCTTTCGGAACTTGGCTACCTTGGGCTCGATGACCATCTGGCAGTACGCCTGGGCGGGATTTCGTAGGAAGTAGTTCCGGTGGGTACTCTTCCGCGGGATAGAACGCTTGGAACGGGGTCAGCTCGGTCACGACGGGAGCCCGCCACAGGCGGTTCGCCGTTATCTCCTGCATGACGGTTTGGGCGGTTTGGAGCTGCTCCGCGGAGTGGTAGAAGACCCCCGAACGGTACTGGGTCCCGACATCGTGTCCTTGCCGGTTCAACGTCGTGGGGTCATGGGTCGAGAAGAACACGAGCAGGAGGTCGTGGAAGGAAATCGACGAGGGATCGAAGACGACCTGGATGGCCTCGGCGTGGCCGGTACGCCCGGTGCAGACCTGTTCGTAGGAGGGGTTGGACACCGTTCCTCCCGTGTATCCGGGGATCACGCTCGAAACGCCGCGCAGCTGGGCAAAGAGGGCCTCCGTACACCAGAAGCATCCCCCCGCCAGTGTGGCCGTCTCGCGGGTCCTGCCTTCTCCCTGTGCCATCTTCGGGTCGTTCATACTCGCCGCGGGGGCGGAACCCTGCCGTCCGCATCAAGGTTCGTGGGCATATCCGCCCGAAGATGGTAGCCCGCCGCCCGGTCCATGGTGATGTGAGCCGCCCAGCCTAACATCGGCCAGAAGAAGATGGGGTTGAGGACCCACGCCAACCCCGCAACGGCCGCCCAGACCAGAAGGCTGTGCATTACGTTGTAGAGCGAGGGTCCCCAGGAGGGCCAGCGGCCCTCGGGTTGCCGAGACAGTCCGATCGGACCGAACGCGATGAGGTCAGGGAGCAGGAAAAAGAGCACGAACAGAAGGACATCGTTGAGTGGGAATTCCCGAAGCTCGACCATCCTCCAACCGAAGACCACGCCGAGAATCGCGATCGTGGCGACCGCGTACTCGATCCGGTAGGGCCACGAAGCGAGCGAAAGGAAGCCCGGCCCCCACGGCGGGCGGGCCGCGTCCTGGCTCTCCGGCATTGCGCCTCGTCAGGAGCCGGAGTCTTTCTTAGCAGAGATGGCCTGGTTGAGGGCCCGAACCACTCCGAACGGGCCGACTACGGTCTGGGATCATCCCCAAGAGAACACGACCGTCCGAGCGCCGTCGCGGGGCCTACTCGTCGGTGCGCCGGCGCCGAGTGGTCCGCGGAGCGTCGTCCTCGTCGTCGTCTCGGCTTTCACGGCGTCGGAACGGAGGGCCGCGCGACCGGAATCGAGGCGGCGGAGCCCCTCGGTCGCCCTCGCGCCCCCAGCCGCCCCCGGCTCGAGGTCGGGGAGCATAGCTCCCCCGTTGGGCGGGCCGGCCACCCCGTCCCCCGCCACGACCTCCGTCCTCGCGTCGAGGAGGAAGGGTGAATCGATTTCCGCAGGAGGCGCACGTGCCGGTGACGAGCCCTTCGGGGGTGGTCGTGAACTGAAGCGGGCCCCCGCACGCGCGACAGGGGCGGGCTCGGGGGGCATCGAATCCCCCGCGGTCGTTGTCCCGGAACGACTCTCGGCGGGGAGGCCGACGCATGGGCGGCTCCTCGTCGTTTTGGAGAACGAACTGGAAGGAGGTACTGCATCCGGAGCAGACGGCAGCCAGGCCGCCGGGCGATGCCGTCACTTCCAACGGCGCCCCGCACAGGCTGCAGGGCGGTCCTTCCGCAGGCGCGGATACCTCCGAGAGATCCCCCGCTTCCGTGGACACTCCAGCGGGGGCGGGTGCTCCTCGGCCCGGCTCGACCGCGCCCTCCAACAGCGTGAAGGAATGACCGCATCCGGTGCAGGATCCGGTGAGCATTCGGGCCGGCTGGCTCGTGAACTCCATCGAGGAACCGCAGTCAGGGCATGTGTTTGTCACGGCTAACCTGCAGAGCAGAGCCGGCAACCCTTCATTAGCTGGCCTCCTCGCGGCCCGTCCCGGAAGACCGTCCTCGAGCCTTGCCGGGGTGTGACGTGATACGTCGCCACAACGTACTTGGGGCGCCCGACCTTGCCGCCAGCCCATGAAGACCAAGACGATCCGCCAGTCGGTGATGCTCCCTGGATCCCCGAACGAGGTCTATCGAGCCCTGATGACGTCCAAAGGACATTCCGGGTTCAGCGGCGCGCCGGCCCGCATTACGCCGAAAGTCGGAACGACGTTCGTCGTGTGGGGAGGCTACATCCATGGAAAGAATCTCGAACTCGTCACGGGAAAGAAGATCCTCCAAAGCTGGCGGCCGTCCGAAGAGACCTGGCCCCAGGACTACTACTCGACCGTCTCCTATGAGCTCGCCCCGGTAAAGGGCGGGACTCGACTCACTTTTGTCCACTCGGGCGTCCTGGCCGAACACGCGGGTCATCTGTCGTCCGGGTGGAAGGAGTCCTACTGGATCCCTCTGAAGGCTTACCTCGGTAAGCCCAAGAGGGCCTAGGCGGGCGGTCCCCCTCATCAGGGCCAGACCCTCGCGCCAAGGGTGGACGAAGGGGCCGTGAAGATCGTCGAGCTGGGCGAGCTGCCGGCCGCCCTCGGGGACGAGTTTGCGGCCATGACCTGGCTCGACGGCGACCATCCTCAGGACCTGGCGCTCGTGGAACGCCTCACCCACCTTGGTTTCCGGTATTCCGACTACCGCGGCCTGGTCGCCGTCGAGGACAGTCACGTGGTCGGTCGGATCGAGACCTACGTCCTTCCGTATCGCACCAGGTCAGGGACCGAATCCGTGCTCGGAATATCGGGGGTCGTCACCCATCCGAACGCGTTGCGGCACGGGGTCGCCAGCGCGCTACTCAAGGAAGCCCATGCCCGAGAGCGCAGCACCGGTCGACGCTGGTCGTTTCTCTGGACCCATCGATCGTGGGGGGCACACCGGATGTACGAGCGCCTGGGGTACCGAGACGTTTACTCGCCCCCGGCCGCCTCACGAAAGGTCGAGCGGTCCTCCGCGCCTTCGGTCGACCACGGCTACCGGTTGAGACCCCTCAAGGCCTCGGAAGACGATCTGCTCGAACGGTTGTTCCACGCGAGTACTCGGAACCGGCTGGGCTTCCTTCCTCGCTGGCCGGGATCCTTCCGCGCGCGATTCCGGCTCGGTTGGCGAAGCGCCTCCGATTATGTCGTACTGACCCAAGGTTTAGTTCCGGTCGGTTACGCCTTCACGTCGAAGGCTCGGTACGCGCTCGGGGCCATGGAAGTGGTGATTCGCCATCCGCGTCATGTACGGGCCATGCTCGACGCCCTCGAGCGGAAGGCCGCCGGTACTTGGCTGGCCTTCGGGCGCACCACTTTCATCACCGACAACGAAGCGCTGCTCCGGCGCCGGGGATACATTATCTCCCGGCGCGGGCACGCAACGCTCATGGCCAAGCCGCTGCGGCCGGATTCGCGCCGTCCCCGTTCCGCGGACCCCTCGGTGATGTGTACGAGCGCCGCGTTCACGTTACACTCTGGTGACGTGTTTTAACCCGGCGCTCTGGGAGCCGGACCCGTTGGGGCGCCGGGTCCAAGACGTCCGGGGGACGGCTCGACGGAGGTTCCGGGCGGGTTGAGGCGGAGGCCCATGAGGATCTCTCCGGAAACGACCATCATCTTGCTGCGCAGACCCCAGGCCCCGAGGCCGCCCTCCCGGTACCCGAGTTCATCTCGGTCAATGAGGCGAAACCCTCGAGACGTGAAGAGCGCCCGCGAGGCCTCATTGTCCTCTTCCGCCGCCGCGTAGACGATCTCACATCGCTGGTTCCGGAACCGGGTCAGGGCGTCGTCGAGGAGGAACGTCCCCACCTTGTGCTTTCGATAGTCGCGGAGCACCGCCACGTAGTAGACGTACCCGACGCCCGGAGCCAAATCTTCGAGCATGGAGACTCCGACCAGCCGGTCGGCGTCGAGCGCCCCCCGGGCGGCCGAGACCCGACGAAGGGTCCGCTTCGCGTGCCACCGATAGATCCCCACGAACGAATCGATGACAATCGGGACTGCACGCTCCCGGTCGTCGCCGACCAAATCGATCGCGTGAAGTGTCGGCATGCCGGGCCCGAGCGTTAAGGCCCGTTGCCCGCTTTAGGGGACCGCTCCGTCGAGAGGTCGGCCCCTCGGGCGAATCGCGGGGCCTATTCCGGCTTGGGCGCGGGGTCCTTCCGACCTTCGAGCACCGCAACCATGCCGGGGATGGAGTCGAATCGTATCGCTTGTCCCGGCTGGTACGGCGCGCCCTCGAAGGACCGCTCGCAGACCAAACTCCCCTCGCGCCAGTGCGAGAGGTCGGCGGCCTCGACCTGGAAGACGAGGTCGAACGCGAACCGACCAGGTCCCGGCGGTCCGAGCGATGCGAAGATCGGAGTGACCCCTCCGTTCACCATCGCCTCGACAATGGCGCGGACCCCGACCTCGTTCCGGGGGTAATACTCCCGGACCCGGTCGGTGTTCGCGACAACGAAAACCGGTCGATAGCTCTCCCGTCCGTACCGGCTCAGGACCTCCTGGATTGGGGGCGGGAGGCGTAGAAAGTCCGTCAGCCCCCCAATGACCGAACGGGGCTCATCCGACCGGACCACCGTCCAAAGTGCGAGGTTGCTCACGGCATCCTGCGGCTTCGCCTCCGACCGGGAGACGACAAACAAATGGTCGTCCGGAATCCAACCGAGTTCCACGGGTCCCGGAGGGTCGAGGTAGTCGTTCGGGTCCCGCACATCGACCCAGTAGGGCTGCGAGTCATTGGCTCGCGCGAGCGCGTAGGCGACCCGAAGCAGTACCGTCCGAGACAAACCATGTAAGAAAGTACCGAAGGACCCGCTGCCGAACGTCGAGAGATCGAGCGAGTGTGCGGCCTGTGGGGCGCCCATTCGAGCACTGGTTACGGAGGCTCGGAAGGATAAATCCACCGTCGGCCAAATTTTTTCGTTGCCGACCAGGGGCGGGTCCCTTCGCGCCTTAGACAATATAAGCCGGCAAGCGGGACCGAGCCCGCCGGACCGCGCCGGCCGCCATGAGCATGATTCCGCCGAGCAGGAGAATCAAGGCGAGGAAGACTGCGTCGAATCCGAGCAAGACCGACGGCAGCGACACGAAGCAGCCGAGCAGTGCACCGCACTCGAATCCGAAAACGGCATAGAGGAGAACGAACGCGATCAGGACCGCACCGGCCGCGATGGCGCCATTCCCCGGTGTCGCCATGTGGAATGTACCCGACCCTCGAGTAATAGTAGTTCCGGCGGCGGGGAACGTACCCTCAGCCGGGCCGGCGAGTGACTAGGGTGCGGTCGATCTCGGCTACGCTGCGTCGCCCGGCCAGCATCATCGAGACCGCGAGTTCGTTGTTGAGAAGGGCCAACAGCCGAGCCACGCCCGACTCCCCACCGGCGGCGAGCGCCCAGAGCACCGGGCGCCCGATTCCAACGCCCCGGGCCCCGAGCGCGAGGGCGATGAGGACGTCCCGTCCTCGCCGCACGCCCCCATCGACGTAGACTTCGGCCCGCCCGTCCACCGCCTCCACCACCTCGGGTAGCGCATCCAGTCCGGTGACGGCCCCGTCCAGCTGACGACCCCCGTGGTTGGAAAGCACCACGGCCCGCGCGCCACCGGCGGCGGCCCGCCGGGCGTCGTCGCCGGTCAGGATCCCCTTGACGATCAAGGGGAGCTGCGTGATCTCGCGCAGCTGTCCCAGAATCTCCCACGTCCCCGTCGCATCGGGCGGAAACGCGTAGAGCCCCCCCTCGAATTCCGGGGCCCGGGCTGGGGGTAGAATATCCGGACCGTTCCCGATCGGCACCGGGGACCGGATGGCGACCCCATCGTGCGTCTGGCGGTCGCGCGGACCCAGCACAGGTGCGTCCACGGTCAGTACCAGACCGGTGAAACCTGCCCTTTCCGCACGTTCCACGAGCCGCTGGGTGGCAGCGAATTCGGGTTGAAGGTAGACTTGGAACCATCGCGGCCCGGACGGGGCGGCCTTTGCAATGGCCTCCAAGGACAACGACGAGAGCGTGCTGAACATTGCGAGCACCCCTGCGGCGCTCGCGGCAGCCGCCGTGCCGGCCTCAGCGGATGGATGGAGGAGGCCTTGATAGGCGGTGGGGGCGACATAGATCGGGCTCGCCACGCGCTCCCCGAGGAGGCGGGTCCGCAAGTCGACCGTGCGGATGCCGGCGAGCTGACGGGGCCGGAGATGCCAGCGACGAAAGGCGTCTAGGTTCTCCTGGACGGTGGACTCATCGCCCGCCCCCCCTTGGACGTAGGCCCATATTGGGTCCGTAAGTCGCTCTTTCGCGACCCCCTCGAGATCGCTGAGCGTCTGAAAGCCACCCGGAAGGGCCTCATCCATCGTCACCGAACCCACTTCCCAGCTCGAAGCCGTTCGAGAACACGCTCCTCACCGGAAGGCTGGTCGGACCACCCGCCGCTCAGATCTTCCAGAACTCCCCCGTGAGATTCAATTCGTGAAAAAGCTGGATTATCCGGTCTCGGGAGGGGCGGGCGAACCCTCGTTCCATCTTTCCGCCGTACAGAGGCTCGCTGAGCCGGAGTACCAGGTCGATGGTGAGCTCCGCGCCGGCCGCATCGACTCGGGTCTCGCGCCACACTCGAAGGTGCTCGGACGACGCGAAGAACAGCATCGTGTTGGAACAGGTGGTGATGATGTCCTTCCACCATTCGGCGGCCGGAAGCCCCAAGTAGACGACGGGGGCGTCGCCGGTCCCCGCCACGCGATGGCCGTCGCGGATCGTCAATGCGATCGCATGGCCACAGTGGTAGCAGAACGATTCGACAGTGACGGGAAGCCGGAGCATGGAGTGGAAAGCGACCGCGTCCCAGGCGCAATTCGCGAAGTAGGCCCTTCCTCCGTCCACGACGACACGGTAAGGAGTCGCGACCGCCGAGAATGGGAAGGCCATGAGAACTCGGTGAGTGCCGGGGATCAGCTTGAGCTGCCGAGCCGCGTCCAGTCGGTCGAGGCTGGACTCGACTCCCGGCCTCGGGAGCCGGAGCCGGCCCATGAGTTGTTCCACGGAAGGAGGAGCCCCCGTTTGGAAGCACTCCTCAAAGACCGCGAGGCGGATGGTCGCGTCCAAGTTCGAAGCCGCTTCCACGGGAAACGACAGAAGCTTCCGCGGAAGTTAATCCTTGGCCGCTCGCCCCAAACCGAGGGTCAAAGCCAGAGCGCCATCAGAAGGCTGTCTACTGGCGCTCCGTCGATGACGTACTGCCCCTGGAGACGGGCTTCTTCCACGAATCCTCTCTTTCGGTAGAGCGCGACAGCCCGCTCGTTCGTCGCGAAGACCTCGAGCGTGAGCTTGTGGACCCCGACGGAACGGGCCCATTCGATGCCGGCGGAGAGAAGAGCGGTACCGAGACCCACTCCTCGGCAATCAGGAAGACACGACATCCCAAACTCCGCCACGTGGGCATCCTTCAGCCAGGCTCCCCGGGCGACGTTGAGGAGTCCGCTCAATCGGCCTGAGACCTCGGCGACGAAGAAGGCCGACTGTGGACCGGAAGCCGCGGCGAGCGTGGCCCGCTCCTGGTCGAGTGTCCAAGTCGCCCGCTCCCGCAGAACGAATCGGCCCTCCCCGCCCACGAGATTGACGAGGTCGGTGATGGGGCCCGCATCCTCCGCGGTCGCCCGCCGGATCAGGGCCGATCGACCATCCCTTAGGCCTACCATCGTTCCTTCGACCATCTACGTCCCCGACCGCGTTCGGAACATGGCCCTTTCTACCGTTCTGGCGGGGGGCTCACCGTTTCCGGGCCCGTCGGGGCTTAGCGACTCGGAGCCAGAGCTCCCGTCGCTCGCGGGAGCCGTCGGCCCGGACGATCTCGAGTTGAAAGTTCATCGCGCCGAGCGCATCGTCGGGGGTGGACGGCCGTCTTTCGGGATAGGACGCTCGCACATGCCGTTCGATCAGTCGCCTCGCCGCATCCTCCGCCTCAAAGAGCGACCGCGCGGATTCCGACCCTAATCCGTCGACCAGAATACGGTACCGTCGCTCTTCCTGGAACAGATAGGCCGTGAACTGGCTCATACGAGCTGGGGAGGCCCCCCGGGGTCAATCACTGCTGGAGAGGTGCCGAAACGGCTGCGTCACCGGGGAGGCGGGTAACCGGGGCGCCGTTCCAAGTCCTGCATGATCTGGTCGTACTGTTCCCGGGTGATCTCTCCCCGGGCATATCGCTCGCGGGCGATGGCGAAGGCGCCGTAGCGTCGGCCCCCGCCCCGTCCCCGACCGTAGTAACGTCCGCCGGAGCGGGAGCTCCACATCGCGATGCGCACAACCCAACCCACGATGAGAATCACGATGAAGATCAGGAAGAACGTGCCGAAGAAGCCGAACGGCCCAATCCCGAACGGTCGAGTAGCCGAGTAGCCGAAAGTCGATGGCGAGAGTGCCACGAGCAGGAGCACCCCGAGGACGACGACAATGATCACCGCGACGGCGATGAAGACCCACCGATAGCGCCTCGGCCGGGGCTCTGGGGGATACCCGCCCGAGTATGGCCCTCCGTACGGTCCTCCGGGGTTCTGCATTCCGGTTCGACCTTCAATTGGTACACGGAGTACATAGTGTGTCTGCCGCGCCGGAACCTCGATGCTGGACGCTGTTCGTCGGACCGCCCGATGACCTCTACGTCGCGGCCGGCCGAGGGATTCAGCCGGGGTCCGCACCCTCCGGGGGTGTCGGGGGAACCGGGCCGCCCGGATCGTAAGCTGATTCGCCGAACTCCGCCAAGTCCAGACCCTTCCGTTCGGCCTCCGGGCCAGCTCGAAGTGGCATGAAGTAGTTGATCGCTCGCAGGAGCAGATAGGAGCCGACGAAACAGAAGGACGCCACCACCGCGATTCCTACGAGCTGGACCAGCACCGTGTGCACGTTTCCGAACACGAGCCCGTTGTGACCTGCCGCGTTGATGGCCGTGGATGCGAAGAGTCCCGTGGCCAACGTTCCCCACATACCTCCGACACCGTGGGCCGCGAACACGTCGAGAGAGTCGTCTAGACGGGTCCGGGCGCGCCAATTCGCTACGCTGTAACAGACAATCGCGGCCACGGCGCCGATCACAATCGAACCGAGAGGTCCTACGAAGCCGGAAGCAGGGGTTACGGCCGCCAGGCCGCACACGGTTCCGACGCACATGCCGACGGCGGACGGACGGCCCTTCTGCCACCATTCGACGACCATCCAGGTAATCCCGGCGGTGGCTGCGGCGAGGTTCGTGACAACGAGCGCGTTCACCGCGATGCCGTTCGCGGCCAGCGCGCTACCCGCGTTGAATCCAAACCAGCCGAACCAGAGCAACGCCGTGCCCAGAATCACATATGGGACATTGTTCGGTCGAGTTTCCTTGACTTCCGCCGGCGTGCGCGGGCCGATCACTAGCGCAGCTGCAATGGCCGAGACTCCCGCAGAGGTGTGCACGACCAGACCCCCGGCGAAGTCCATGACCCCCAGTCCGCCGAGGCCGAGCCAGCCGGTCGCATTCCATTCCCACGAGGCAACCGGAGCGTAGATGAACGTTACCCAGAGAACTACGAACACGAGAAGGGGCTTGAGTCGCGCCCGCCCTGCAAACGCGCCAATGATGAGCGCGGGGGTGATGGCAGCGAACTTCATTTGAAAGGCGAAATAGAGCAGCTGGGGAATCGTCGAGGAGTACGCCGCATTCGGTGCGGTCCCAACTCCGTTCAGCCCGACATTGGACAGGGAACCAATGACCCCGTGGTAGGACGGACCGAAGGTGATCGAATACGCCCAAAGCGCCCAGATGACGCTGATAACCGAAAAGATGGCCATGCACTGGGCGAGGAGCGTAATCAGATTCTTTCGGCCGACAAGTCCCCCGTAGAAGAACCCCAGCGCGGGGGTCATCAACATGACCAACGCGGTGGCGGCAATCACCCAAGCGACATCCCCCGAATTGATCGGCATGCTTTGTTCTCTCCAATGTTGGTTAGGTCAACTTACAACCCGAGGGCCCCCCGGAGTAGGCTGAACGCCCGCTGGCCCTTCGGGGTCCGAAATCGCAGCTTGGGATTCTTTCCGATGAACGACGCGGACCGGGTCTCCGCGGTGAGGACCTCCAGGAGGTCGGCCTGATTCCAGATGACACTTACGTCAACCGGCCCGTGAATCCCGTCGGCCGCGCTCGCCGTCCCATGCGCATCAAGGTGCAGCGTCGCGGTCTCAGTTTCGGTCTCAAAGCCCCAGGATTGGGGGAGCCAGGAGTGGAGACCATCGCTCGGATCGGCGGCCAGACGCGCCTTCGCGCGCCCCTCGATTTCCGGACACACGCCTCCCAGCGCGTCGCGGAGTTGCCCCATGCTCTGGCGAGAAGTGGCGGGAACTGACTTATGAAGCAAACGTGTGCACCGGAAGACGCCGGCCAGCGGTGGGAAGACACGGCGCGGGTCGCATCAGGCAGGCCCGTGGGGATGCCCACCGGTCGCGTATCGCACTACGGGGCTGTCGATGAACTCCAAGACCTTTGACGTCCCGATCTCCAAACCGATCTTGAGAGCCTGACCGAGCGTCTCCGCCGACTCGGCCTCCGTCATTGGGAGGACGGGCGTTATCGTAACGTCGGGGGGGGTGGCGTGCCGATTGACACACAGCAGGAACCCCTCAAACCCCGCGAATCCCAACTGGAACAGGCGGAGCTGGAGGCCGACATCGGGAGGTGGGGGAACCGCCCGGTAGCTCTTCATTTCGTAGAATCGCGACTTTCGGTCCCAGTAATCCGGTTGAGTGTACACCCCCACCAGTTCGTCAATCAAGACCATTCGAGTCTTGGGCCGCGGGAGCCCGAACACCTCCGTTTTTCGGAAGGCTTGCAGGACCGCCGTGATCTGAGCCTGGGCGGCCGCCTTCTCCGGAGTTTCCACTGGCAAGTCGATGTCCCGGAGCTCCTCCTCCAACGTGGTCGTGGCGAAACGGCTCATGGCCCCTACCGTGGGCCGCAGTCCCCGGTCGAACTGGTGACTGTAGCGCGACAGGGTGGAATCAATGGCCTTCCCAACCGCCATGCCGAACTCCTGGCGTTCGGTAGGCGGACGAGGGAACGCTCGACGGACGATTTCGTGGGCGGCAACGGTCTTGATGGTGGTCATGAGGGCCTCCGGGTCCGAAGTACGAAACGGTCGCAGGGTCGCAAGTCGTTAAGGGGCTTGGTCCTCTCGAATAGCCCCGGACCCACGATCGGGAGGCGAGGTGCGGGGGTCCAGAATATAGCGGGCGGCGGTTATGCCGCAGTCACTTCACGGTCCGGGGTGGGAAGGTCTCTCCATGTGCGCATTTCGATATCAACGAACTCCGATTCCCGAAGACTCCGGTGACCTCCGAGCGGTCGGCTTCGAGGAGATACTCCACGCGTACTCGAAAGAGGAGGCCATCCTCGAGGCCCAGCGGTGCCTCCAGTGCGCGATGCCGTTCTGTGTGCAGGCCTGTCCGATCACGCAGGACTGTCGGGGCTACATTTCGCTCATCGGGCAAGGAAAATTTGACGAAGCCGCTTCGCTGACCGTTCAGGACAATCCCCTCGCAACAGTGCTCTGCAAGACCTGCTACCACTACTGCGAGGAGGATTGCGTGATGGGGGCCAAGGGAACACCAATCGCGATCCGCCACCTCAAGCGGGCCGCCCTCGAGTTCGGGAATGGGCAACTGATGTACGTACCGAGCGCCCCAAAGAACCAGCGGATCGCGGTGGTGGGGGGCGGACCGGCCGGGATCATGGCGACGTGGGAACTCTGCCTCCGGGGATATTCCGTTACTGTTTACGAAGCCCAATCCTTCCTAGGGGGGCAGGTCGACACGATTCCAAAGTATCACCTCACCGGGGATGAACTGGATTGGGACCTCGCCCGGTTTCGGAATTTCGATCTCACGTTTGTTACCAGAAAGAAAGCCGGCGTCGATTTTACTCCGGAGAGCCTCCTCCGGGACGGCTACCTCGCCGTCTATGTGGCAATCGGCGCGTCAGAACCCCGCGCACTCGGGATCCCGGGCGAGCACATTCCCGGCGTCTTCGCGGCCCTACCGTTTCTCCTCGCGATGAACAAGGGCCCCGATGGCCTGCTGGGCCGCAAGGAACGACAGGTGGTCGTCGTGGGAGGCGGGGATGTGGCGCTCGACGCCGCCCGGTCCAGTCTGCGGATCGCCAAGGACGGCCAGGTGACCGTCGTCTACCGGAAAAGCCCGGAGGAGATGCCTGCGGGCGCGGAGGAGGTCTCGGAAGGTACGGAGGAAGGGCTCCACTTCATCTTCCAACGGGCTCCAGTGCGCATTTTGGGAACGAAGCAGGTGGAGGGCATCGTGGTCCAGACGACGAGTCAGGGACCCTCGGACGCACGGGGACGACCGACTTCTATTCTCGTCCCGGGCACGGAACAAACGATTCCGTGCGACACGGTCATCGTGGCGGCGGGCGAAGTGGCCGACCTCACCGGACTGCCGTCGGAATTGGACTTCAAGCTCTCCCCCCAGGCGTGGCCGGAGGGAAAGAAACCGGATTGGATGACCGACGTAGACGGAGTGTTTGCCTCCGGCGGGCGCTCCGTCGTCTACGCCATGGCGGCGGGAACTCGTACGGCGGCCACGATTGATGCCTACATAGCGAAGAAGTTGGGGAACCCTCCTTCCCCTCGCCCAGACCCGTTCGGACGCCCGGGGGCTCCCAAGTTGCCGGAAGGGTACGGCGGGCCCACCTGGCACTTCTGAGCCGTCCCTTGCGCAGCGATCACGTCGGTTCACCGCGCGGCTCTGGCGAATGCTCTAAGCGCCGGATAGGCTTGGCGACGTCATGCCGGCCCCTTCGTCGCCGATCACAGTTGACACCGCCCGACGGCTCACCGCCTACAACGCGCAGGTCTTCGCGCGGTACGTCCGCGCGGCCCGACGACTTCCCTGGCGCGTTGCGTCCGCCAACCGGGGCACCGGCCATCTGTCGATCTTCCGGACCCTGGTCCACATCCTCAACGTCCACGAGGTCTGGATGCTCTACATCGTGCAAGGGCGGATGGGGGAAATCAAGGATCTCTTCCTGCAAACCGCACGGAAGCCGACCAGTTGGGAGGGATTCGAACCGTATGCGCGGCGCGTTTGGGCGGGATTGGATGACTACGTCGCGACCCTGACTCCTTCCAAGCTATCGAAGTCTGTGAAGGCGCCGTGGATGCCCGGTCGCTACACGACGGGCGACGCCGTACTGCAGTCGACGTTCGAACAGGCCCATCATCTGGGCGAGATCATCGGGGTCTACTGGCAGCGGGACGAAGAGCCCCCGGAGATGACATGGATCGACGTCAATCGCGGGCGTAGTCGCTGAGCGGCCGACCGCCCACTCAGGTCTGAGCCGGAACGCGCTGGGGGAAGACCGGCGAGCGATGTATCCGTCACATCGCTCGATCAGCAGCTCTCGACCAAAACTGAAGTCGTGCCCCGGCCGCACCACGGCCGCCGGCAGCTGACGCAGCCGGCGCATCGTCTCCAGATAATCGGGAATGCTCGAGGTGGGCGTCGTGTCAATGAGAGGGTCGGTGGCGTAGACGGCGTCGCCGGAGAAGAGAGTCCCCGTTCGCGATTCCCAGAGCCCGGCCGAGCCATGGGTATGGCCCGGCAAGTGGAGAACCTCGAACCGCCGATCCCCCAAATCGAGCACGCTCCCCTCCTCGACCGTTTTCGTGGCGATCCCGGGGGGTGGCTGGAACCGGGCCGGGTCGAACTCCCGGCTGGGGACCGCTTCGATCATGATCTCGGGCAGCGTCCCCCCGACCTCGACCACGAGGTCGCGAGTCGCCTGCCCCACGTCGTCCCGGAAAAGCAATCGGCTCGGGGCGGCCGCGGCGGCCGCGTCCGCGCGGTGAATCCATCGCTCCTCGAACTCGTGAAGGCCCCCCGCATGGTCCTGATGAGAATGGGTCGCGAATGCGAGCAAGGGCTTGCCCGGGTCGATCCGAAGCCGCTGGACCACGGGGAGCAGGGCGGCAATGCCGTTGAGCGTGTCCACGAGAAGGTCCCGGTCCCGACCGAGTTGAAGCCACGCGTTGGCGCGAAGGAGAACGTCCACGTGGGGCTCGGTGATGCGAAAGAGACCCGACGCCACCCCCTCCACTTCGAACCACGCTTCGCACAGCGGTAAGGTCGAGGCCGTCATTCTTGGGTGTACCCCACGACCCTCACAGAGGTTCTTCCCGAGGGTCCCTCGCCAAGGTAATGGTCTGGGCACCTAAGCACTTGCGTGCCGTACCGGCGCCCCGAATGAAGGTTTGATACGGGAGGAGGGCGTCGGGTCGGCTCCACATGGCCATCCAGTCGACAGCCACCTCAACCTTCCTCTACCGCGGCGTCCCGACCAAGACCTGGAGGGAAGTTCCTCTGCCCACATCGTTTGAAGTGCGCAATCTGCTCTCCAAGGTTGGTGGAGGCGTTGAACGCGACCTCCGGGGCGACAACGAGCTCTGGCGCGCCCGATTCGGCAGCAGTGTGTTTACCGGTTACCAGAACGGTACGATCTACTGCACGGGGGGCCTCGAGCCAGACCTGCAGCACATCTATCTTAGAATCGACGAGAAGGTCCGCGGCCGCAAGAAGCGGACTCCAACTCCGCGTTGAACAGTTGGGTGCTTCCGAGCCGTATCACTCCCGTCGGGCAGGGGACGGAGGCCGGCGCCCGGACACCACCAGCAACTCACACGGTGCTTCGACGGAATCGGCCCCGGTATACTGACGGGTCGCTTCCGCGACGGCACCCCAAGCGCGCTCCTGCTCGGCCGGAGCGAGGTCGGCCACAAGGCCCCCCAGGAGATCTCGATGGAAACGCAACAGCTCCTCGTTCGTCCGCATGCGGAGCGGGGAGGGTACCATCCGACTTCTCACGTCGATAAATCCGGCCCGGACCAACATCTCTTCCAGCTGGCCGGGCTTCGAAATACTGAACGGCCCCGGACCGCCCGGAGGCGGGCCAGGGTCGCTCTCGGGCTTGCCCCATCGGGAGAGGATCGACAACGGAACAGCCATGAACCCGTTTCGAGCGGGGGTCGAAAACACGGTCAGGCCGATCCGACCGGACGGCCGAAGGATCCGGAAGAGCCGCTCGAGCGCGGCGGCGGGGTCCGCGAAGAACATGAATCCTTGCCGACACACGACCACATCCATCGAAGCCCACGTTAAGTCGGGACTCTCGCCATCCATGACCCGAGCGAGCACATTCGCGAAGCCGGCGGCTCGCGCCTTCCGGGCAAGGAGCTTGACCATGTTCGGACCGATGTCGGTCGCAACGACCCGCCCGTCGGGACCTACCGTCCGGGCCAACTGCACGGTGAGCCCGCCGGTTCCCGCAGCCAGCTCGAGAACACGCTCTCCGGATTTCAACTCCACCAGGTCAAGCAGAACGGCCGTCGCTGGAGCGAACCATTCGTTGACCACCGGAGCCCAGGAGTCCCACTTCTCGGCGATGGAGTCCCATCCCTCGCTAATCCGTTCCTTGCGCGCGGCGGGGTCAAACGGTCCTCGCGTTTCCGACATTCGATGGCGCCCCCCGACGAAGAGTCGATGCCGCGGAGTAATCCCGTGGGGGACCTCTTGAGGTTTAAGCGGACGCAATGGCGCCAATAACAATGAACGGCATCAGGATCGAAGTGACGAGGTAGACCTTCCCGAAGACCGTCAGATTCGGAAGGACCAATCCCCCGGGGACCGCGGTATAGAGCGGATCGCCCCCGGTGATACTGGCGACCAGCGCCACGAGCGTCAGCCCGATCCAGAGCAAGGCCACGAGGCCGCAGACGATGAGTACGAGGCCTTTGGGGGTCAGTTGCTTCATTGCGACCTCACGAGGGGTACAGGCGGGCTAGCCCGACTGGTGGCTCGTCATAAAGGTAGCCCCCCGGGGCACCGGCTTCGTCGGGGGAGTCAAAAGTCGGGCGCTCACCAGATCTGCACCCGGCCGGCTTTGGGCTGCCACATCGGGGTGCCGGGGCGGATGTCGAACGCCTCGAAAAACGATGGCAGGTTCTGCACGGCTCCGATCACGCGGAATCGGCCCGGACTATGTTCGTCCACGGTCAGGAGCATTCGGGCGGTCTGCTCCTTGATCGACTCCCGCCAAATCTGGCCGTACGAGATGAAGAAGCGCTGCTCGGGGGTGAGCCCTTCGATGGGTCGTCGATCGGCGGGGTTCCGAGCCAAACGACACTGAAGCGCCTCGAAGGCGATGCTGGCGCCCCCCAGGTCGGCGATGTTCTCCCCTACGGTCAAGGCGCCTTTAACGTGGAGGCCCGGCAGGGGCTCGAACCGATCGTACTCGGCGATGACTTTCTTCGCCCGACGGCCAAACTCTCGGGCGTCCTTGGGGGTCCACCACTCGCGTAGGTTGCCGTTCGCATCGTACCGACGTCCTTGATCATCGTAGCCATGGGTGATCTCGTGACCGATTACGAGGCCAATACCGCCGTAATTGACCGCATCGTCCATTGTCGCGTCGAAGAATGGGGGCTGAAGAATGCCGGCCGGGAAGACGATCTCGTTCTGCGTGGGGTCGAAGTAGGCGTTGACCTGCGGAGCGGTCATCCGCCATTCGTCCGGGTCCACGCGTCGTCCCAACTTCGAGACCTTTCGGCGAATTTCGTACTCGAGGGACCGGCGGAGGTTTCCGACATAATCTCGTCGGTCGATTCGGAGCTTGGAATCGTCTCGGAAGTGCTTCGGGTGGCCGATTTTCACGCGGAACCCTTCGAACTTAGCGAGGGCCCGTCGTCGGGTGGCCGGGGTCATCCAGGCCAGGCTCCGAAGGCGGTTGCGGAAGACAGCTCGAAGGTCGGTGACGAGTCGCCGCATCCGGGCCGCCGCAGCCGGGGGGAAGTACTCGTTGACGAACATCTTGCCTAGGGCATCGCCTATCGCGAGGTCGGTAGCTCGAGCGGCCCGTCTCCATGGAGGCTCCGGTCGACTTTGACCCAGGAGGGTCCGATGAAAGAAATCGAAGTACTCCCGCGCAACGGGCCGGTGCAAGTACCCGGCTCGGGCCCGCAATAGATGCCAGCGAAGGTAAGCCTTCCAGGCAGCGAGGGGCCGACGGCCCAACAGCTGTCCAACGGCCTCGAAGAACTCCGGCTGGCCCACGATGACGTATGAAAGCCGAGTCGCACCGCGCTTGGAGAGATAATGGTCCCACGAGATGGTCGGAGCGAGCGCACGAAGCCGAGGGAGTCGGAACTTGTGGTAGTTCTTCTCTTCGTCCCGCAACTCGACTCGGCTCCGACTCGCTTTTGCGAGCTCGGCTTCTATCCGGAGAATCACACCGGCATCGCGCCGGGCCTCGGCCGCCGGCGCTCCGAGGAGCGAGAGCATTCGGACCAAGTGGCGACGGAAGGCTCTCCGTTGCCGGGCGAACCCCGGGGTCAGATAGTAGTCTCGGTCTGGTAGCGACAGCCCGGCTTGCTGGAGGTAAAACGCGTAGATTCCACTATTCTTCTTATCAGGGTAGACTCGGGTCTCAAACAGCAGGGGAACGCCCTGGTTATGGAACTCGGCCACCACTTGGACAAGACCCTCCATCGAACAGACCTTGTCGATCTGAGCCAGCTCCCGGGCGATCGGGCGGAATCGCAGCCGGTTCCTACGATGGGCGTCCACCGCCGCGCGGTAGAAATCTCCGACTTCCCGTTCGACGGAGTATCGTGCAGTTCGCTTCCGTCCCGCCGCACGCTCAAGGAGCCCTCGGAGCCGTTTGTAATTGTACTCGCTGAGCTCGGAAAACGCTCCCCAGTAGACCTTGTCGGCGGGAATCGGATTTCGTCGGATCCACGAACCAACGGCGAACCGATAGAAATCGGTCTCCGGTGGCACCGATCGGTCCATGTACCCGGTGGAAAACCCGGGGCCGGAAGACCGCCGACGCGGGTTCGGGTCGAAGGGTTGCGACCCCGGGATTTCTCAGGTCCGCCTTGGGTTCCCCCTCTCGTTCTCGAAGTCATTCGTCGACGTTCCTACAAGGGGTGGGTCCTATCATCGTTGCGAAGCACATCCCACTTAACCAAGAGGGACGGAGAGCCGCACAATCCCAGAGGCCCGGCCCCGCATAACTATGAGATGATCCTCGTTGAAGCACTCCCATTCCGCGGTGACGAAAACACGGTTGCCTGCCGGCTCCCAACGTATCAGGACGACGTCGGCACCGAACCGGCTCGCCCGTGAAGACCGGCCGAAGGAACTCGAAGGACATCTCGCGTGCGAGGAAATTCATTTGCCCACCCACGGTGGTGGGTAGCGTTCCCAGGAGCAGTCGGTGGACCATCAGTCGACCCTGCCCATCGGGCGTGACGCGTTGTTGCCCCCGGTCGCCAGAGGCTTCCACGAACGCCCGAACTTCTTCGAGGGAGAAGGTGTGCTCGATTGACCGGCGTTCCCCGAGGGTCGGCGTAAGGTCCCCTCGCGGGGGCCGGAGACGCGGCGGGCTAAAGGGCTTCCTGGGATTCTCCCTCTCTTCGAGTTCCCTCGGAACTGATAATACCGCGAAATCGTCCCCGTGGGGGAGCCCTTGGAGAGCCCTCCTCCTCCCACCGCAAATTCCCGCGAGGTAGCGAGTTACCTTCGGCGCCTAGAAGACCGGCTCGCGGACCTCGATCATTCGCTTTTCCTAGCGTGGTGGAACCAATACGCCGGGCTCTCCTTGGCCGGCACCCATCGATGGGACACTCTTCGTTCGAAGTTGGTAGGACGAGAGAAACTCCTCCGTTTCCTCCGGGCGGCCCAGACCCGCCCGCATCCGGAGCTTCTGACGCGTCGTCTAGAGTTGTTCCGTCGCATTGCGGAGGACGCCCTCGTCGAACAGCACCCCTCGGTCGTGCGCCTTCGGGCTCCGTTGATCAAACGCGTGTTCGCGTTCCAGCCTCGTTGGGAAGGAGGCCCGACGACCAAGGCCCGGGTCAATGAAGTTCTTAAATTCGAAGACGATCGGCGCGTCCGGCGCCGGGCCTGGGTCGCTCTCCAACGGATTGCGAGGGACGTGGAGCGACCCCTTCGCCAGCTAGTCGAGGCCCGCAACGCCCGCGCCAGGGAACTGGGTTATCGGTCCTTCATGGATTTCCGGCTGCGATCCGAGGGCCTGACCCTCTCGCAACTGGAGGGGTTCATCGACCGGATGGTCCCCGCCGCCGGAGTTTCGTCGCGTCGGTTCCGGGAACAGTTCCAGCGGCGCTCCGGCGAATCCGGGTTCTTCCCCTGGGATGCATGGCGGGCGTCAGAGGGGCGTAACCCGCTCCCGACATCGGCCTTCTCGGGCCGGACGATGGTCCAGGACTGCCTGCGCACGATACGTGCCTGGGGGTTTCGCGGCCCGCGGCGTCCTTTCAGAATCGTCCAACGGTCTATCCCGGTCGGTGGAATGACGCTGGCCGTGCAGTTGCCAAACGATACACGAGTGGCCGTGAACCCCAGGGGTGGTTGGCTGCATTACGACATTCTGCTGCATGAGTTTGGACACGCCGTACAGGACCGGTACACCCGAGGTGCTACCCACGTCCTGCGTGGTCCCGAGAACATCCCGGGCTTCGCGGGATTCCACGAGGGCACTGCGGCTCTGTTCGAACGAATCGGGATGGTCCCGGTGTGGCTCCGAAGGCGACCCGGGGTCAGTGAGGATCTGATTCGAACGTTCCGGGAGAACCGGAAGGACGAAGAACTGCGCATAGGAGCCCATACGGCCAGCTGGGTCTGGAAAGAGATCCAGCTCTACAAACACCCCGAGGAGAATCTCGGCCCCCGGTTCCATCGAGCCGATCGCGCCATGTTCGGCTACGACGAGTACCCGGAGGCGCCGTACGCAGACCCATTCTGGATCGAATCGGCGTTCTACGGGAAGAGCTACGTGTTTGCGAGCCTGATCGGAGCTCAACTCCGACAGGCGATCCGGGAGCAGGTCCCGGGCCCCTTCTGGCCCAATCGCGAGGTGATCCCCTGGTTAGACCGTCACTGGTTCCGGCACGGCATGCGGTATGATTGGGTCCCCAGGGTCCGAGAAGTCACGGGCCGACCCTTCGGCGTTTCAGACTTCCTCGATCGGGCTCGGCGCGAAGAATAGGTCGCGGCGGCCGGGCCGCTGGAGGGTTCTTAACGTTCCATACCTTTGCCCGAGGACGTGGCCGGCGCTCCCGAACCCGCCTCTGCTGTCCGCCTTTCCACACGAAGTTGGATCGTGGTGGTGGCAGCCGTTGCCGGCTTAGCGCTCGCCGTGTACGTGCCTGCCGCTCCGTGGTACTCCGACACGAACGATGTCCAGCGTTGGACCCTTGAGAACGTGACTGTCGACCTCAATTCCACCACCACGTTCTACCCGGGGGACAACTACCGCTACCTCTGTTATGTGTATCCGCTGACGGCGCCGGTCTGGGGGGCATTGTGCACTCAGTCGCAGCAAGAGGCTGGCGGAATTCTCCAACCGTACGAGGATGCCCAGCTCCCGCTCCCCGGCCACACTCCCCCGATGGAACTGCGGAACATGTATTCCGCCGTCTTTGTGCTCTCCTCAATCTGCTTCTCGGTCGGCGCCTTCGCCACGGCCGTCCTAATTCTCAGCCGACGCCAACGGGTGGATTGGAGGGCGTCGATGATCGCGGCCCTCGCTTTCGTCGTCACCGCGGCCCTGGGGTTGGGTATCGTGGTGGGCGTGGCGATATTCCAACCGGCAGCGGTGCTTCACGACTTTGGGTACATCGGGGGATCTCCGGGGTATTGGTCGACCTTCTGGGGATCCACCACGTGCTCCGCTACGGCCTGCGGCGCCCCGGCAGGGGCGGCGGCCTCCACGGTCTGGGGACCGGCCATCGGATGGTACCTGGAAGCGGCGGCGGGTTCCATTTTCCTCGGAGTCGGGCTCATCGTTCTTCGGACCGCTATCCACCAGCGCCGGGACAAGGTAGCTTCGCGAGCGGCCGTGGCGAAGCCTTGACCATCTGACCGACACTCGTTTCGGAAAGGAATCGCCGTGGATCCATTCAGCCATATCCTCCTAGCGTACCTTCTGGGGTTCGGCATCTGGGGCCCCCAAGGGCTCCAGTTCGTTGTCGCGTCCGCGTTTGCCGGGGCGCTGCCGGACGCGGACGTCGTATTGTATCCGCTCTCGACGAGGTTTCCGCTGCTTCGCCATCGCGGAATTTCCCACTCGATTGTCGGGGTGACGGTCCTCGCAGGGGTCGGGACTTTTGTGGTCCCCCACGCGCTCGCTTGGGCCTTCGGACCTTCGTTTGGCACCGGCCCGCTGCTCGATTTCTTCGTCGCGCTCGAAGTGGGGGGCCTGTCCCATGTGCTCCTGGACGCGATGGACCACTGGTCGGTACCGATCTTCGCCCCGTTCTCGGAACAGGAGTACCACTTCGACGCGGACCGGATCATGAACTTCGGCGCGATGGCCTTCACCGTGTTCTCCTACGCGATCATGATCTACGAGCGGGGCCGCGTCGCGCAGTGGGTCTGGGAGGTCACGGCCTGGCTCCTCCTGTCTGCCGCGGTGGTTTATTTTGCGGTCCGATTGATCGCCCGCTGGCGGGCCGGCGTGGCGAAGACTCGCGCGGGCTTCAAGGATGTGATTCCGCAGGGTAACCCATTGGTCTTCCTGTTCGTCGCGAGATCGGAGTCACCGGACAGGCTCCTGCTTCGCTTTGCCCGTTACCACTTACTGCGAGGGTTCCTGGGTTTGCCGGAGACGCTCACGGTCCCCCTCGGTCCGGGCAGTTCGGCGTCCGTGACCACCCCCGAAGGGGCGCTCGCGCGAAGCTACGAACCCTCACTCCGGAAGAGTTGGATCCTCGGCGAAACCCACCATTTCGGGGAGGCCCGAGCCACTGCCAACGGGTTCCAGGTGTTCTGGTACTCCCTCGAGATGGCCTTCTTCGGCCGAGCCGCAGGCGTGCTGGTCGATGTTGATTCGCGCACAGGGGCGGTCACGACCCGCACCGCGTGGCGCGACCCCCGCCGAGCACTGGACCCCACTGACTGACCGGGGCTGCGCCGGGGCCCCGCCTCTCCTGCCGGGGGCCGCCGTCGAAGACGACGGCGAAGCGTCTTAGGGGACGGAGAGGAGTACGGGAATTGGAGGCCTTCTTGACAGACGTCGGGGCAGGGGCTCGGACACCATGGAGCACGACGGGACTCGAGGTCCTCGGGCCCAGGGACTTTTCCGGGGGCCGACTTCAACGCTCCGGAACGAACGTCGTCTGCTTCAGCGCCGAGTGGTGCCCGGTGACCCGACGATTCATGCCCAAATTCCTCGCCCTGCGGGGTACGCTTCCCGCGCTGCTCATGATCGCGGACATCACGGATCTCAAGAGCCCCCTCTGGGACGACTTCCATATCCGGATCACGCCGTCGATCATCGTCTACCGTGAAGGCGAGGTCTTCCTGAGGCTGGATGGGAGACGCTTCTTCGGGCTCCGGGACCCCGACATGGCCAAGCTCGCGATGGCACTGCCACCGCACTGAACCTGCGCGGGTAGCGTGGCGCCCGACGGCGATAAGTACGGTGCACTTCTCCGAAGCCTTCGTGGCCGCCCGTTACTGCCCCCACTGTGGTGCAACCAATCCTCCCTCGGCGACGTTCTGCCAATACTGTGGGACGGTGTTGCCCGCTGCGCCGTCCGCCGTCCTCCCCTCGAGCGTTCCGACCGGAGCGCCACCCCCGCCCTGGGGGACGCCGGTTTACGGCGGTCCGACGTATGCCCAAACCGCCCCTCCGCCGCCCCGTCGTCGCCTCGTGCTCTGGATCGTCGTGGGATTCGTCGTCCTGATCCTAGTCGTCAGCGTGGTTGGATATCTCGCGCTGCCGGCCTCTCCGCCGTTAAACGTCATCGTGACCGGCATCAACTTCGACTCGCCCGACAACGCGTGTGGGCTCGCGGGAGCGATCGACTACGGATTCAACGCAAGCACGAACGAGAGCTTGCCGTTCACCTATCAAATCTCGGGGGTGAACAACAGCGCCGGTACGGGTACCGTCGCCTGCTCGATCGCGGGCGTGTCCACGTCCACTCCTGGATTCACCATCACCGGCGCCAACGTCCCCGTCACGATTCCGGCGAACGCCACTCAACTGCTCTCGTTCAACGTGAATACGCCTCCCGATCCCTATACCGGGGTCCTGACCTTTGTGATCACTTAGGGACTCAGCCTCTCGGGGCGCCCGTCTCCCCTGCGCGTACGATCATCAGGTTTCTGCACCGAATGGAATATGGAGGAGCGGTCCTTCCTCCGAGCATGCGAACCGAGCTGGACGTAATTCGAGAACTCTACAAGTACAACTCTCGTGTACGCAAGAAGTACCTTACGGCCATCTGGCGCCTCCCCCAGAAGAAGCGGTACAAGGCCCGGGGCGCCTCCTACCCCTCGATGGTGGACATCTTCCTCCACGTCCTCGACGCGTACCGCTGGTGGTTCCGTACGGTCTACGGGTCCGATCCGGACTGGACCGACTACCCCCTCGGTCAGCGGCTCACTCGGGCGCAGGCCGTCCGAGAAGAGCGGGCGACGGACCGGCTTGTGCTGGGGATTGTGGCCAAACTGCGCCCGGGCGATCTCGCCCGGACGTTCAAGATCCCCGGCGCCGGATCCCGAGGGAGGCGGATCTCTCTTCGGGTCCTCCTCCTCCATATGGCCGAGGAAGAGCTCCAGCACCGCGGCGAAATGAACGCGCTGCTGTGGCAAGAAGACGTCGACCCGCCGATTAGTGGCTTCGGGGAATGATCCGGGTACTGGAACCGCCTCGAGCCCTCACTCGGAGAAGTAGAAATCCCCCCTCAGCCTAACCCTACCCCGAGCTCGGCATGGAATCCCATTCTTTCCCTCAAGTCCACGCGCCTGCCCCGGGAGAGGCGGTTCGCGTAGACGTGTCAGGCGTTCCGGTGGCCATCTTCAACGTGGACGGGGAGCTCCGCGCAATCGTGGCGCGATGTCCCCACCGCGGGGGACCGCTCGAGAAGGGGCCCGTGACCGGACGGACCGTCACCTGCCCTTGGCACGGCTCGCAATTCGACCTCGATACCGGGCAGGTCGTTCGTGGACCGGCCGTGACCCCCGTGAAGAGCTTCGCGGCGCGGGTCGAGGGGGACGTACTCGTCGTAGAGACGCCCTAGGCCGGGGCGACCCCGGATTCCCCCCGCGCGACCGACCGCGCTAGGTGGGCCCGCTTGGTGGGCTCTGAAGCGGTTTCTATTCCGCCCACTCTAGAGGGGCCCAGGCGGTCCCGCGAGGTCCTCGTCTCCAGGCCAGGAGCACGAGACAACGATCACCAGGAGGATGACAAGGAGCCCGAGGAGCCCGATTATCCCCTAGGCCAGCGAGCTGAGGGACGTCTCCGACGGAGACGTTGACACCCGCACACGCTGGATCGACCACAAGGTCGTCTTCGTCGAGTTCACGCTGGCCTTGGTGAAGTGGGTCAAGCACCCGAACGCCGCTATTTCCAGGGAGTGGACCCCGGGCGACAGGCCCATCGGGAGCGCGCCTTTATCGATTGTCGCGATGGACCCGTCGACCCCGACCGAGGCCCACGTCGGCTGGCCGTTGAGCGAGAGGGTCCCTTCGATCGACAGCGATAAGGTTCGAAGCGACTTGAGAACGTGTTTTAGAACCTGAGGGGGATTTAGAGGTTCAGTGATGTCGGGCAGCGGATTCTTCGGCCGGGGGGAGTTCTCAGCGCGGGCGGCCGCCGACTCGATGAATGCATGTCGATCCGCCTGGTAGATGGACCCCAGCTCGCCTCTCACAACACCAAAGCTTAGACCCGCGGAGGGGTAGTGGCTCCTATGCCCGCACGTGTCGATTACCAAGGGGCCGCTCCCGACGCCACCAAGGGGCTCACCGAAATCGCTCGGTACCTCCGGAGCGGAAGCCTTCCGCCGCCGCTTGTAGAGCTCGTGATGCTCCGGGCTTCGCAAATCAACGGCTGCGCTTACTGCCTCGACCTCCATTATCGTCGGGCCCGACGAGCCGGCGTTCCGGGGGCCCAACTCGACACCTTGCTCGCCTGGCGCGAGTCTCCGTCCTTCTCAGATAGAGAACGGGCGGCCCTCACTTGGACTGAGAGCCTAACGCGAGTCTCGTGGGATCACGTACCGGATTCGGACTGGAAGGCGGTCAAGGCCCAGTTCTCGGAACGCGAGATAGTGGACCTGTCCATCGCGATCATCGACATCAATTCCTGGAACCGCTTGATGATCGCATTCCGGACGCCTCCGACTTTCGGCGTCAAGAGCCCGTCGCCACCCACGACCTCGGGCCCTTCGAGTGCTTCCCCATCCCCGCCCCCGTAGAGACACTGATGGCAATCTCTCCGGGACGAGGACCCCCCACGACCCGTACGCGCCGTCAGCGAATGGCCGACGGAAAGGCGACACGGCGACGCGTTCCCCGCTCAGCGCACTCCGGATGGGTCCCGGAAAAGGCGCGGCCGGACCCTCTCAACACATTGGAGATGGCGAGCCGCTCCCGGGTCCCGTCCCTTGTTCCGATCTGGTATGGCCGCATGTCGCTCTCCCCGTTCACATTCTACCGGGGATCGGCCAGCATCATGGCGGCGGACCTGGCCACCACCCCGGCCACCGGGAAACGAGTGCAACTCTGCGGCGACGCCCACCTGGGTAACTTCGGCATCTTCGCGACGCCGGAACGCGACCGGGTGTTCGACCTCAATGATTTTGACGAGACGTTGCCCGGTCCATGGGAATGGGACGTGAAGCGTCTGGCCACGAGTCTGGTCCTGGCGGGCCGGAACCATAACTTCTCCGTGGAGGCCAACCGGAAGGCCGTACGCACCGCCGTTCGAACGTATCGTCGTGCGATGCAGAACTTCGGTACCGCCCGGTACCTCGATACCTGGTACTCCCATATTGACCGTCGGACCATTTCCAACCGCTTCAGCCGGGAGGGACGGGAGGTCATCGGCGCCGCGCTCCATCGCGCCCGCCAGCGAACGGGCCTCCATGCCTTTCCCAAACTCGTCCAATCGATTCACAGTCAATACCGGATCCGCGACGACCCTCCGCTGATCGTCCACTACCGAGATTCTGCGGACGCGGAGCAGTCCCGACGATTCTACGACCACTACCTGACGACGCTGACCGACGAGCGACGGGAACTCCTGGAGCGATACCACATCGTGGACGTGGCCCAGAAGGTGGTGGGGGTCGGCAGTGTCGGAACGGTCTGCTCCGTGTTGCTTCTCATGGGCGACCGCGACGTGGAAGATCCCTTGTTTCTCCAGCTCAAACAGGCGAATGCCTCCGTGCTAGAGCCGTACGCAGGGGCCAGTCGATACGAGAACCATGCGCAGCGCGTGGTGATAGGGCAGCACTTGATCCAGGAAGCCAGTGACATCTTTCTGGGATGGAGCCGCTTACAATCGCGCGACTTCTATTTCCGACAACTCCGAGACATGAAGTTCTCCACGGATCTTACGGCCCTTCGGCCCAAAGCACT
This sequence comes from uncultured Thermoplasmata archaeon, assembly GCA_963773945.1. Classification (GTDB taxonomy): domain Archaea; phylum Thermoplasmatota; class Thermoplasmata; order Lutacidiplasmatales; family UBA184; genus JAKIWV01. The sequence goes on from CAVZDD010000003.1 coordinate 72,069, forward strand.
TCTCGGACAGGCCGAACTCTGCGGCGCCGCGCTCGCCCGGGCCCATGCGCGCACGGGCGACCCGGCGTTCATCAGCGGCTACCTCGGCAACCGCGACCTCTTTGACACGGCGATCACGGCCTATGCCGAAGCGTACGCCGACCAAGTGGCCCGCGACCACGCGGCGCTGCTGCGGGCGATTCGACGAGGTCGGATAGCCGCCGAAGTCGACGTCTAGCGCCGAAGCACCTCTGATCAATGGAATACGAGGTACCAGACCCAAATGACCACCAAAGCGGCGCCCCAAATTCCGAGGAAGGTCAGTGGCAGGATCTCCGTCAACCGGTCTGGATTCACCCGGTCCATCCACGAGACCGTGCGGGATTTCGAGAACCGGTCGGCATGCGTTTCGTAGGGCCGGAGCAGGTTCACGGAAAGGGATTCTCCGGACCGAAGGGTGATCGGTATCGGCAGCCATCCTTCTACGGGAGGCGCCAACTGCTCGAGACGAAGGTTCGACTCCCGCCACAGACTCTGGGCATCATTGGTCCGATGGAGCAGTACGGCCCAGACGAAGGTGATCAGGACTCCCAAGGCCGCGAGGAAAGTGATGAAAAGCGTGAGTTCGAGGGGGTTTCCCGATAGATCCGCCACCGCGACGACGACGGCCGTGATGAGCACCGTCCCGATCGCGGCAAAGTACGAAGTACGTCCAGCAGCGAGCTGGGCCTCCTCGGCCGCGAGTCGCTCGAACTTGTCATGCAGCCACCGTCGATCGTCAGAAGAAAGTTGAACCGGCGGCATCGGAGGCCCCCGGGGCTCGACGGCCGAGTTCACAAGCGGGGCAAGCCCCTAGGGTCGTAAGCCTGTCGCCAGCCCGTCACGAGGTCCGGCCCTTGGGGAGGGTTCAAACTGATAAATAGCCCGCCGCGGGTCGATACTAACGCCGGCGGGCCCAAGCCGAGGAGAGGAAACCATGCAGATGTGGGTCTACATCACTCGACGTCTGCTCCTCATCCTCCCGGTCATCATCGGGGTCATGACGATCACGTTCGTGCTCGTTAGCCTGATTCCGACGGCGGTCCGGATCGGGGCTTACATCGGACCCGACGCCCGCGACGCGAAGCCGGGCACTGCGGTGTGGAACCACGCGATTACGACCCTCGGTCTCAACAAACCCCTCCCGGTTCAGTGGGGTGTCTACATCTTCAACAGCCTCACGTTGAATTGGGGCTATACCGACCCGCACTCAGAGGCGAGCGTCGGGGCGGCAATCGGGCAAACCTCTTATCCGGTCGTCACCGTTCTGGGTTGGTATCTACCGTACACGCTGGAGCTCGCCTCGCTTTCGCTGATCTTGATTCTCATCATCTCCATCCCGTTGGGAAACCTCTCGGCGGCATACCAGAACCGCACCCTCGACCAGGCTACGCGTGTCATGTCATTCTCGGGGTATGCGTTTCCCACGTTCCTACTCGCGGCCGTTGCGCTCTTGGGGGCCGTGTTCCTCTCCGGGGGCCTCATTCCGACCTGCAACCACCTCTCTGCCCCGTTCTTCGAGTGGTCCGGCTCCTGGCCCCAACCCGCCTGCCTTCCAGGCGCCCCTTCGACGCTCCCTAGTTGGATCGGTCCGCACCTGGAGACCTCTCCGACCGGCTTTCCGACCCTCGACGCCCTCCTTCACTGGAATACTCCGGACGGTCCAACCCTCGCCTTCGAATCCGTCAAGCGAATGCTGCTCCCGGCGTTGGTGATCGCCTACGGCTCGATCGCCGGGATTCTGCGGTTCGTTCGGAATAGCATGCTCGAGGTGATGAACCTCGATTTCGTCCGGACCGCCCGCGCCAAGGGTGTCTCCGAGCGCCAGGTAGTGAACCATCACGCCGGACGGAACAGCCTGAACGTGACCGTCACCGTACTCGGCCTTACTTTTGCCTTTTTCATCACGGGATTTCCCATCATCGAGCTGGTCTTCAATCTTCGGGGCATCGGCTACCTGCTCGCACTGTCGATCCAGCCCTTGCAGGACTTCGGTCTCATTTTCGGCTCGACGCTCCTCCTCACGTTCATCGTCGTCGTGGCCAACATCATCGTCGATATCGTCTACGCTTATCTCGACCCCCGGGTCCGGCTCGGGTAGCGCCGGACCGGATCCCGCGGAGCGCACCTACGCCGTGCCGAGGAAAAATCCAATCAGGAATCCGGCGAATCCCGCCGCGAGGCCGATGACGATCATTTGGACCGCATTCTGGAATGGCTTTCCCCCGGTGGTCCGGGCCTCGTAGAGTCCCACGAAGCCGAGCGTGATGGCCGAGAGGACTACCGCACCGATCACCCGCGACAGGATGGGGATGTTCGGGATCGCGAAGGGGATGATCGGAATGGCCGAACCGACGACGGTGGCCAGGAACACGACCATGAAACTGTCCCGAGCCTGGGTTTCCTTCACAGGCGCGAGCTTGAGCTCGAACGCCATCATGAACTCCATCCAGGCCCGGGGGTTTTTGCAGATGCGGTCGAGCAGGTCCTCCAAGTCGGTCCCGGTGTATCCCCACTCCCGGAGGACTACGCGGACCTCGTCCCGTTCAATCTCCGGCACTTCGCGCATCTCCATCTGCTCCCGCTGTACCTCGCTGAGGTAGAGCCGGCGTCGAGCCATCGTCGAAGTGTACACGACGGCCCCCATCGAGATCGATTCCGCGCCCAGAGCGGCGGCCACCGCGATGAGGATGATGTGGAGATTCCGGGTCGCGGCGCTCAGGCCGAGCAGGATTCCCAAGACGTTGACCAACCCGTCCTGGCTCCCAAGAATGAAGTCGGAGAGCAGGGTCGGATGCGGGTGAGCTTCGTATGACTTCGCGCTGTGCATCATGGAAGAACCGCCGGGCGCCGCGGGACCTCTGGCGGCATACTAAAGGTTCGCGGGAGAGCGCCCGCCATCGGAGGCCGCACGAAGGGCGGGTGCGGTCCGGATCGAATCGGGAGGTCTCAGGTGCTTTTTCCCTGCGGACGGAAAATCATGGAGATCGAGTTGACACAATGCCGACTGTTGAGCGGCGTGAACCGTTCGCCCTCGAACACGTGACCTAAGTGGGCCCCACACCGCGCACATTGGATTTCGACCCGCATCCCATCCGAATCCGGAAACCGGCGCACGCTGCCGGCGATTTCTTGGTCAAAGCTGGGCCACCCGCAGCCGGAATCGAACTTGCTCTCAGAGCGATACAGCGGCGCCCCGCACCGCCTGCATTCGTACGAACCAACTGCGGTGTTGTGCTCGTACTCCCCAGAGTAGGCTGCTTCCGTGCCCTTTCGGACAATGACTCGTTCCTCCTCACGGGAGAGCTTTCGCCACTGGGCTTGCGAGGGGTCGGGCACGGCTGAGAGTACCGCTGCGGGTTCATTACATCGGTCCCTCTCCCACCCCGAAAAGCGTCAATGTGGAGGAAGCTACGAACGGCCCCGCGCCTTTCTCGGTTTATTTCACTACGTGTCCGCCCAATAGGACATGCTCCACATGTCCGGCGCCGACGAGCTCGATATCCCGGTCCGGGGTCCCTGAAACAACCACGATGTCTGCCACTGCGCCGGCCCGCAAGCTTCCCGTGAAGGGCAGGTCCAGACAGGCCGCCCCCGACGCCGTGCCTGCCCGGAGGGCTTGCAGCGGGGTCAGTCCCGCGCCGACTAGCTGGATCATCTCGGAGGCGTTCTGACCGTGACGCAGCGGATCGACCCCAAGGCCGTCGGTTCCGGCTACGATGCGTAGCTCGGACTGTAGGGCGAGCCCAATGTCCTTCGTAAAGTGCCGTTCCAACATCTCACGACGGGTTCCCGTGGCCAAAGATCGCCAGCCCGCATACACTGAGAGGGTCGGCACATAGTAGGTACCTTTCCGCTTCATCAGCTCGCAGAGATCCTCCGTCAGCCCGATGCCGTGCTCAATGGAGTCCGCTCCGGCCTCCACGGCGGTTCGAATCGGTTCCTCGCCATAGGCATGGGCCGCGACCCGGATCCCCATCTTGTGGGCCTCCGTGACGATCGCACCAATCTCCTCCTCCGAGAGCTGGGGCCGAACCTTGGTCCCTTGCATGAAACTCCCGGAGGCGTAGACTTTGATCACGTTCGCACCGTCCCGTACCACCTGACGAACCGCCTTGCGGCACTCCCAGGGACCGTCGCAGAAAATTGAATACGCGAGCCGTGCGGAGATGTCCGGGGGGAGGATTTGAACATCATCGTCCCCCCCGGTCTCCGCCAGCGATCGCCCGCTGGTTACGATTCGAGGGCCTGGGAGGTCCCCCTCGTCGACTGCCTGCCGGAGGAGCGGTCCGGACTTCGACCCCAGGTCTCGAACCGCCGTAAATCCGGCCTCCAGCAAGTGCCGGAGGTCCGGAACGGCCCGCAAGGCCGAACGGACAGGGGAATCGACCGTCCACTCCACGAGGTCAGCTTTCCGGGCGCCAAAGAGATGCAGGTGGCCGTCGACGAAACCGGGCAGGATCGTCCCGGTAGTCACAATCGTCGTGGGATCAGATCGGGCAGACGCGTCGGTAGTTGCCGTCGAGCGGGTCTCCACGATGCGGCCCGTCTCGGTGTCCACCACCACAACTCCGGGCTCGACCTGGTCCACGGCCCCGTCGAAGATGCGGCCGCGGATTTCCAGCAAAGACAAAGGTTCCCCGCCCCGGTTCGTCGGCCTACTTCGAGTCCTCGAGGTCGAAGTAGATCTTCACCGTAGCGTGATACTCGATTGTTCGCTGATTCTTGACACTCCCTTCGAGCTCGCTTACTCGGAACCACCGCAAGTTTCGGATCGTCTTCGCGGCGGTGGTCACGGCACTTTCGGCAGCCTTGGCAAATCCCTCGGTCGACGTCCCGACGACCTCTGTCACTTTCTGAACCATACTCGGTGCCCCCGGGGGCTGAAGGCATACTCCGGCATAGACCTGCTGGCCGGCCATTTGCTGCCTTCGGTCCCGGGAGGTGCATCGGGTCGCCGACGAAATGATTAATGCCTCCGGCCGCCCCAATTTCAGATGGGTTTGGCGACCCCACCTTATGGGGAATGAGACGGACGCCGACCGGATCCAGCGCGAGAGGGATCGCCGGCGGGCGGAAGAACGGCTTCGCATCGAACGCGAGCACCATCGTCGCCTCCACGACGTGGAAGTACTGCGCCGAGTGGCTCCGCACCCGGGGGGCGACGCGCCGGAACGGCCTTCGTCCGGGAACCAAGCTGAGGTTCCACCTCCGCCCAATTCAGAGGAGCAGCCCACGCCGAGTCCGCACACGCGCCCTAGCCCTTCTACGAAGGCACCGGCGGCACCCCGTGGAGCAGCCGTATCGTCCACTCCTCGAGCGATCGGACGTCCACTCGCTCCCGATAACATTCGTGCGTTCCTCGGCCTGGACCCAGCAGAACGATTCGACATTCAGGCACTGAATGAACTACCGATCGGCCCCCTCCTTCACGAGGACCTGGGCGACTCAGAACTCCTCGCCCTCGTGGCTGAACGCTCGGAGGCGCTGATGGACCGCGTGAAACGAGAGGTCGACGATCCGCTGAGCGCCGGGACCCTCCTGCGAGAGTTCGCTCTCACGTGGTATCGGCGGAGTCTGGAGGATCCGACTTGGGGCGATGTCATGCCAGATCGGTGGGGGGGAATCTTCGCCGAATCCAAGGTGAGCGGGGGGAGGCTCCACCCGTGGCTCAACTTCCGGTTGCGGAGTCTCCACCAGCGGTCGGTGCGGGAGGGCCGCATGCGGACCCGGGTTCGCCGGGGATTGGCCCGATCTAGCGTCGCCGACAATGCGGTCAACCGGACCGCGACCCAGCAGATCCAGGCCGAAGTGGCGCAGGCCTTCCTTGATGACCTCGCCGCTCGCCCCAGAAAGGCTGAAGGCGTGTTTCCCCTCGTCCGGCTCAGCGAGCTCGCTGTCCGCCGCCAGGTACCGACAGTGAACGATGCACTGGCGGCCCTCTTCAGTTCCTCGGAGAGTGGACCCTTCGTCGTGCTACATCCCAACCGGTATCCCGATTGCGATGAGCTACAGATCCGGCCCCCCAGCGGGGTCGCGACCGGGGCCGCGCTGGCGTTCACGCTCTTGACCCCCAAAGGCGGCCGGAGGCCTGGCAGTCGTCCCGCTAACACGCCGGAAGGGTCCCAGGGCCCGGCGGGCGCGGATTCCGCTGAGGGCGAAGAGTCCCCCGACGCTTCCACGGTTTGGGAGGCCCGCGCCGTCTCGGGGGCCGTTTGGCGGTCGATCCTGGACGAGGGCCGCCGCGAGAAGCACCGCCTCGACGCGCCGCCCCGAGACTACCGGAGCCGACCCTCCTACACCATTCTTCGGGAATTGCTGCTGCAGGACGGAGAAGCCCGGAAAACCTTCCTGACGGTAAAGTGGCGCGGACGTCCCGCCGGACTGCCGCTGCTTACCGCGTTGCTCCAAAAGGGCACCATCTCCCCCGAAGTCGCCACGGACCACGAGTACCTGGAGGCCGAGCTGGGGGAACTCAGCCAAGGAGACGCTCAATTCGTCTCCGAAGCTGGGACCTGGAAATTCCCCGGGTGGACGGTGACCCGGGAGGGGACGCATCGCGAGGGTTTCCGATACCGGGCTTCGCCGGATCCCGCGGCGACCACGTAGGACGTTTCAGTCGAGCGGCTCGACCGGCAGCCGGCCCGCCAGCTCCCCGATTCGGGCCAAGAGTCCCCGGTATTCCTCGAAGGGATACTCGGGCTCCCAGCCACTGACCGGGGAGATCCGGCGTCGCAAGATCCGAACCTCGTCGCCGCGCTCTTCGGTCCGTAGGGAACTGAAAAACCAGCCCGGTTCCGCTAGGCGGACACCATCGCCTAGGCCTCGCGCGAGGAACTCGGCCGTGGCAGGCAGGTAGCCCCGAAGGATACGCTGGCCGACCTGCTGACGTGCCAGGGGCGTCCAGGATTCAGGTGGCCCTTCGGGAGTTTCGAGGGCTTTGAGGGCTTCCGGCCGGATTCGGTCGAATTTCGTGACGACAAAGATCGGGTACATCTGCCGGGCCCGTCGGTCCCGGTCGGCGGCCAGGAACTTCCGCAGGAGTTCGAGCGTTCCGGCCAGGTGCTGGTCATACCGTGCCAGAGGGAGCCCGGCGATGCTGGACCGATCGGGGACCAGCCACGCTCCGTCGATGATGGGAATCTGGATGGGACTGCGCAAGAGATTCAGAATGCCGGCATCCAGCACCGCGTCATGGTCGCGGAGTTCAGAGACGGCCTCGGCTGGCATGCCCCCCACTTGGAAGCGAACGGTGGAGAATCCGTGTTCGCCGGAGCCACCGGCGCCCGCGAACCACGCGGTGTGGCCTTTTCGAAACCCGAATACGAAGGAGAGAGGATGCCGCTCCCAGTCGATGTCGGTCGCCGGGAACCGCCCGGCACCTAGCTCGCCGTAGACGGCCTCCATCTGTTGGATCGACGCGCGCTCGGCGTGAAAGCGGAATTCGTCCGCATTTTCCGTCCCGAGACGGACCTGCGCCGTGTAGAGCAGCCCGACGAAGGTCGTCAGACCGCAACCCCGTTCACCGAGCACGAGCGCTGAGGCCATCGACGACCTTGCCTCCCCTCACGCGGATGGATTGTCCCCCAGGTGCCCGGAACCGCCGGGTACCCAGGGATTACGTCGCAAACGCCTCGGCGACCTTCGAGTAGACGGGGGTCCGTCCCCGGATCGGCTGGAGGGTCGGCCGGTCGATGCTCGCATCGAGCAGGGTCCACGTCCCGTCCGCTCGAACTCCTCGGGAGGAGATGGCGAGCCGAAAGTGATTCATGGCGCTCAGCGTCGGCGCGTCGCTGATCGCCGTGAACAGCGGGATCTCCCCACCGGCATGCAGCAACTCTACGAGCTTGTAGAGGAGCTCATTCCGATATTGGTGCGTGCTTCCCCGGCAGAGCAAGAGCGTCCGCCCATGGGCGTCCGCCAGGAAGCGGCTCACGAGAGTGTCGACGGCGGCCTTCGTAATGAACCGTCGGATCCCAGTGCCGGGACTTTCTCGGGGCACGCTTTCGGGGGCGAGCTGTACGGACAGCGGCTCGATGCGGCCGCTCGCTTTCGGGACGCGCCGGTCGAACTCAAAAATGGCACTCTCCGCCATCCCGAAGGAGAGCCGACCGGCTCGCAGGAGCGCACCGGGCATGACAACGGTGTGGTTCGCGATCGTGGGCCGATTGTACTCGTCAGCGACTCCTCGCCCCAGGATTGACAGCAACACCTCGTCGTTGGCCGGAGCCGGGTGGATCATGCGGGCGTCGATGACCGTCGACCCGCTCGCCGTCTTCTCCACCCGGACCGGCGTGAAGTGGCTGCCGAGGTAGCGTTGGTAGAGGGGGCCGTTGAGGCCGGTCGACTCGGCCTTGGTGCCGTACCCTTTCTCGGGGCTCGCCCCGTAGATCCAATGCTCGAGCTGGATGACCTCGCCAGTCGTCATCACGGCGGGCACCTCCATCTGTGCGTCGGTCATCCCCCGTCGTTCCTCAGGCCGGGGCGGGAGCCGGGGCCGTCTGCAGCGCCGCCTGCTCGACGATCTCATCCGGCACTTTGTTCGCCACATCGCGGAAGTGCTCAATGAACGCGACGTAGTCATCGTACGAGAAGTCCGGCTCCGCTCCGCCATCGGCCGAGAAGCCCTTCCGCACTATCCGGGGGGCACCCACCGGCTGCATGCCGGCTTCGGCCGTCTCGGTTCGTACCCAGCTGAAGAAGTAGGCGGCCTGGTCGAAATTGACCCCCGCCACCTTGCCTCCGCGGATCTGGGAGAGGCTCTGGGGCATGAAGACGCGGAGCAACGCTTCCGCGTACTCCTTGCGCTTCCGCTTCTGGTCGCCCGCCGGAACGCCGCGGTGGAGCCCCAGCTTGACGAGCACCTCGTCCCGGACCGAGTCGAATTTCGAGAGCACCATCGCCGGATAGATCACCGGGTTGCCCACGTTGAGCCCCTGGGCCTTCATCCGGGTGAACTCCTGGCGCTTGTAGCTCTGCAAGGAGACGAGCAGAGATGCGACCTCGCTGTCGTACTTCAGCATCTGGCGGAAGAGCGGAGAGTCGATCTCCGTCGTCATCTTACTGCAGTCCACCAAGACGACGACGATGTGCGCCTTCAGCAGCTGCTGAATGATGGGGCTCGCTGCCACGCCGGTTTCGATGAACTCCTGGACATCTTCCCCGGAGACATCGTAAGCTGCGAACTGGAGCTTGGCGAACGGGTTCACCCAGTTCTTCTCCTTGATGGCCGCCGGTAACCGACCAGACAGTGGCTTCCGGTAACCGAACACGAACCCGATCTCGGTCATTTCGTCCTTCAGGGTCGCCCCCGGAAAGCGGGCGTCCTTCATTCCCTCGTAGACTTGACTCATCAAGCGGAGCGACTGGAGCGGGGCGTGGAAACGGAACGAATCCACGACCCGCGTACCGTACTTTACCTGGGCTGCGTAGAGCAGTCCCAAGAAAGTCGTCTTTCCGCAAGCTCGGTCCCCCAAAATCGCTGCTGGGCACATGGTTCTCTTCTCACCCTTCTGCATCCAACAGAGGTCGGGTGGCCCCGCCGGATTCCCCACGCTCGGCTCCTCTCGAGCCGCGGAGGGAAGACCGGGACGAGTGCTCGTCCCCCGTCGAATCGTAAGGTTGCAAGGCCGGAAGTTCGGGGAACTGGGAGCTGTCCCGTCCCAGCCGCATCACTTCGGCTCCGAGGATTCCCAAGCTGCGCTCGGTTCGGTCGAGGCGGACCTCGACCCCCCGAAGACGCACTCCAAGGTCGCCCGATGCCCAGAGAAGGTCGCGGGACACGTGAGCGCCTGCCGGGTTCGACAACTCGCCGCGTTCCTGGCTAGACAGTCTGCGCAGGTGAGTGACCGACAGCGTACGAACTTCGAGGCCCATCGCGATGAGCTCGGGAGCCACGGCGGCCTGGATCTCCGCGGCCAATCGGTCCCAAGGGTCTGGGGGATCGTTCGAGAGCTCCCGGAGGATCACCGCCGGCGCCACGGCTTCGACCGTGCGAACGACGAGTGCGCGAATCTCGGGTTCGCTCCGTCCGAGGAGGTTTTCGGCGGCGGTCCGGAGCATATGGGGCTCGGTCGGGATCTTCACCTGACCGGCCAATCGGACCTCCCACGGCGACTCCGCATCCAATCCCGCCGCTGCCACGACGACCCGGGCATCGATGTCGATCGGGCTCAGCGACAGCGAATCGGACCCCCGGCGCCACGGGGGAACGAAGATGCCCCCTCCCACGAAGATTTGGGGAGGCCGCACGTCGACCGAGGTTCCGGGGGAGGAAAGATCCCTCGGGCGATGACCGCCGAACAGCACGAGCGCTCGGTTCGGAGGAACGGCTTGGTAGTAATGGTGGTAGAATCTCCAGCTCGCGTACGCGCCCACCGCGAGAATGCCGAGCAGCGTCGCCGGTAGAACTAGGTCGCCCGGCTCCAAGGTCTGCCTTGCCGCAACCCGGGACGTCTACCGGGTGCGGCAACACCGCGGCAGACCTGGCGCCAGCCGATTTCCCGGGCACGGCCGACAGACTCATGGTCCGTCTTCCGGACAAGAACACCCCGTCCGGATTGAATCGAGGGAGAACAAAGAGAACTGAAGGCGTCCATGGAATCTGTTTCCCCCGCAGCGATTCGCCGAAACCCGGCGACCCCTGCAGGTTTGAATACGCACGTGTAAGGATAAATACCTAGGCGCCGGCGCTGGGTCCCACATCGTCCTATGAGGATTGGCGAGCGACAGGATCGATATTTCCGAAAGTTGATATGGGACGAGCGACAATACGCATCTATCCGCCCTCGACCTCGCGCGCGTTCGCGGGGTCCCATCTGACCCTTCCGATGATCAAGTTCCCCCTACCCGCCGCTGCAGCCTCTCGGCTCAAGAGGGTGGTCGCGCTGGCCACGGTCCTCGGTCTTTCTTCGTCGGCCGAATGGACCCTTATTGCCGCAGTCGTCGTGGTGGGAGTGCTACTTGTCGGCTGGGCGTTGCTGCGGAAGCGTCGAAGGGGGTCCACCGAGGACCTATTCGATACGTCCGGCCGACCCTCCCATTGAGGTTCGTCCGATCTAGGAACCCTGGTGGAACGTGTCGAGGGACCCCTAAAACGAGCCTTCCAGGGGGGGCGCAAGAACCATAACGGCGACGAGAGTGCCCTCCCGCGCCATGGCAGGTATCTCTTCCCTCCGAGCCAACGCCAACGCGACGATCGAGGCCGAAATCACGGCTATCTCCGAGCCCCGTGACGTGACGACCTCCCGGGGCCCGTCTCAGGTAGCGGATGCCACCCTGAAGGACGACACTGGGACGATTACCCTCACCCTTTGGGGCGAGGACATCACGAAGTACAAGGTGGGTCAGAAGGTCAAGATCACCGACGGCTGGGTCAAGGACTTCCGGGGCAAGCTCCAGGTCTCGATGGGCCGGTCTGGTACCATCTCGGTCCAGTAGTAGGCAGGGCCCCCCGCCGCTCGGCGAAGCCGAGGCTGGCCTACTCCACGACGGCTGGTGTCGGAATATGTCGGACCCGCGGTCCGACATACAGCTGCCGCGGTCGGGTGATCTTCTGCTCGGGGTCCAGCAGCATTTCCTGCCACTGGGCAAGCCAGCCGGACATCCGTGGGATCGCGAAGAGCACGGGGAACAAGTCGACTGGGAACCCCATCGACTGGTAGATGATCCCGGAATAGAAATCGACGTTCGGGTAGAGGTGTCGCTTGATGAAGTAGTCATCCGACTCAGCGACCTTCTCGAGCTCGAGTGCCACATCCAGCAAGGGGTTGCGACCAGTGACCGCGAACACCTCGCCCGTGAGCTTCTTGATGATCTCCGCCCGGGGGTCCCGGTTCTTGTAGATCCGATGACCGAATCCCATCAGGAGTCGCTTCCCCGATTTGACCTGCCGAAGGAGCTTGGGGATGTTCTCCTTGGATCCCACCTCGCGCAGCATCTGAATGACCTGTTCGTTGGCCCCGCCGTGGAGGGGCCCGTACAACGCCGCCGCGGCGGCCGACGCACAGGTGTACGGGTCGGCATGGGCGCTGCCCACGGTCCGCATGGCCTGCGTGCTGCAGTTCTGCTCGTGATCGGCGTGGAGAACGAAGAGGAGGTCGAGCACCTTGGACAGCACGGGGTCGGGCGTGTAGTCGGTCGTCCACGAGGGCCGGTGCATCATCGCCAGTAAGTTTTCGGCGTAGCCGAGGTCGTTGCTGGGGTAGATGTAGGCCATCCCGATGGAGTGGCGGAATGCGAACGCGGCGATCGTCGGCATTTTTGCGATGAGCCTGTAGATCTGGAGCTGCCGCAGCTGGGTGTCGTCGATCCGCTTGGCCTCGGGGTAGAAGGTCGAGAGCCCGGCGAGGGTAGAGACTAGCATGCCCATCGGGTGGGCATCGTGGTGGAATCCGTCCATGAATTTCTTAACGTTCTCGTGAAGCATCGTGTGGTAGGTGATGTTGTGGAGCCACTCCGCGAGCTGGTTCTTCCCGGGCAGTCGCCCGTGGATGAGGAGGTAGGCGACCTCGAGGTATTTCCGGCTCCCGGCGAGTTCCTCGATCGGGTATCCTCGATACCGGAGAATGCCGGCCTCGCCGTCGATGAAGGTGATCCCGCTCTTGCAGGAGGCCGTGTTCTGGAAGGAAGGGTCGTAACTCATCAGCCCGAAGTCGGAGTCGGAGGCTCGAATCTGACGCAGATCGGGGGCATAGATCGAACCCAGCTGGATCGGGATCGAGTACTCCCTGGCCGTCCGGCGGTCTACAATCCTCAGCGAATCTTCCTTCTTCGGTCGCGGACTCGTCGTCGACTTCTGGGGCTGGATTCGCTTGGGCATCGCTCGCTCCTCGGACCGGGCTACAGGGTTCGTAGCTAATGAATCGTTCCGGCAACGGTTGATTCCCTCCGACCCCGCGAGGCCGACCGAGGGAGGGGCCCCGACCAGCGTTTTAGGGACGGGGGGAATCTCCTTTCCTCGTGAACCCGCGCGAACGCGAACTGCTCACAGGCATGGGGAACTGTTTCGAGGCCTGCCACGCGGACTTTGAGGGCACGATCGGGATGGTGGCGGATTCACGGCATCGCACCACGAATGACGTCAAAGAGACGCTCCGAAAAATGCGCGAACAGTACACCACCGACTCCGACTATCAAGAGCTCCGAGCGCGCCTCCCCGCAGACTTTCCCTTTTGACCTCGCGGAGGGAGGACCACATGACGAAGTGCCCGACGTGCCTCGCACGGTTCCCCCCGCACGATTTTGGAGCGCTGAGCGACCACCTTGTCGAGCGAGCCGGCGCGAGTGATTCGCCGCACGTGCGCTGGTTGAACCAGAACATTTCCCGCCAAAAGCTGAGCGCCGAAGCATTGGAGCCGCGCCTTCGGACGTTCTTCGACCTAGGGACCGCCCCGCTGTCCGCTTGGATCAAACGTCGGTTCATCGCGAAGTTCTACGGACAGCCACCCCATCCATTTCCGACCGCCCTCCAGCACCCCACACGCGCCACGCTCCTCGGATACGTCTTCGAACACCAGCACTTCCTGCGACAATGGGTTCGATCCTGTGCCTACATCATGGCCCGCACCGATGAGCCCGAGGCGGCCCGCTACGAATTGGACAACCTGAACACCGAGTTCGGCGGCTTCGGTACCCCGTCCCCCTCCCACTATGAGCTCCTACTCCAAATGGGGGAGAGCCTGGGCATCGATCGGTCACAGGTGCTGAGCACGCCCCCGTTCCCGGCCACCGTCCGGGCGATCCAGGAATGGAATCGCATCGCCACCGAGGAGCACTGGGTCGAGGCGATGGCGGCCATGCACAGCCTGGAGTTGATCGCCAACCGCGATCTCGTCAACGAGGGGGCGTCGATTCGATATTTCGACCCGGAGATTCTCAGCGGCTCCCGGGTCACTCCCGCCACCCAGGCATTCCTCCGGGAGGGGTACGAGGCCGACGTCGGTCACTCCGACGAAGCGCTCGCGTTGGTCGACCGGTTCGCCACGCGAGACGGCCAGGTCGAGGATGTGCAGGCGACCTTCCTCAGGTCCGCCGACCTGTTCGACGATTACCTGATCGCTCGGTTGGAGCGGGCGGCCCAGTTTGAAAGTTAACTACACGGCCTGCGCCATTTGCGACTCCAGCTGGGGGAACCTGTGGGAAGAGGTCGAGGGGGAGCGGCTGTTCTTCTGTTGCGACGTGTGTGCCATCCAGTTCCGGAATTTGATTGCGCGGATTAAGACAGAGACCGGATGGCCTTCGGTCGAGGGACTTTCTATCGCGGGCGATCGACGAGGACGAACCTGCACGGCGACTCGCGGGGCGTCGTCCTACGCATGCTCCTTCACGTTCAATTCCCTAGGGGAGATTCGGACGTTCCGTCGAGAACCTGGCGCGCCTCCAGGGCCTCCGAGCTAGTTCATGCGTCCCCCGTGGGCTCATCGACGCTTGACGACCGCCGGGTCCGGGGCCGACACTATCGCAAGGCGCCGTTCAGCCCCGGTTACGAATCCGCGCTATCCAAGGTCCGGCGGGTCCCGCCGAGTACCAACCCCGGTGCCAGGACGATGAACACCGGCACGATCAGGAGCAAGTAATCGATTCCCGGGAGTGAGACGAGGAGGCTGAGGAACGGCCCGATCAGCACGAGGAGCAGGATGGCGTAGAGCGCGGCGCCCCCCGATACCGTTCCGTTGTGATAACGGCGCCCGGCCATCGAAAGTCCGACGACGATGCCCAAGCCCCCGAGCCATCCAAGCCAGAACCCCACGAGTCCGGTGTCCGCGCCCAGCGGCTGACCGGAGCGGATGCACGTGAGCGCATGGCTCGGGGCCTGATGCAGACATTGGATCAGGGAGCTGCTCGACCCCACCAAAATGGCCGCGGAGACGAGGATCAGGAGGAATCCGATCGAGCCAATGATGCAGAGGACCGAGGCCACCGCGAACCGACCGTCGACCTTCCGGAGCACGGCGAAGCCGCGCCGATAAACGAAAAGGGAGACGAGGAGGAGAATGGCTCCCGCGAGAATGAAAAATCCCGTCGTGTCGACGAGGGTGGTGCCGTAGGTTAAGAAACCGCCGGGATTGTGCGACGTCAGCCACAGGAAGACGATGGGGAACACCACGCCAACGATGCCTCCGGCGAGACCCACTCCCGCTCCGGTCCCCAGGCGGCGCAGACCCTTGACTTCCTCCTGACGAGATTGGCTAGTCGCAAAGGAGGCCTGCGCAGCGCCGGACGAAGGACCGGTGGACGTTCCGGGCGAGCTGGACATCGCGGGAACCTACTTGCCTCTGCTACTTAGCCACGGCGGAAATCCCGTGCGATCGTTCGGACGTCGCCGAGAAACGCTAGTCTAGGTGCCATCCGGCTCGCTACCTTTCTTCGCGCCCTTCTCGGGCGGCCGGACGGTTCCCTGTTCCGGCGGCTTAGCGGCGGCAGGGGGGCGGCTCGACTCGGTATCAGGCGCCGCAGTGGCCGGAGGGGTCATCTCTCCCCCCAAACGGTACCTACGCGCCAGGCGGGCCGTGGCGGTGCGATTGAGGAGCGGCCCGTTCATCAATTGGGAGTTCGCCACCGCCGCGATCACGCCTTTGTCCGTGAGGATCCACGTACTCCGGAGGGTAATACGCACGACCCGTCCGGTCACGGAGGAGTAGGTGATGTCGTCGTCCAAACGGAGGGTCCCGTCCTCTAGCATAAAGATGCCCGCGATCACGTTCGAGAGGGTCGCTTGCAGTGCCAGCGACAGGATCAATCCCCCCACGGTGGAAACCGCAAGTAGCGTTAACTCCGAGGCCAGGTGGGTGTAGTAGGCCACACCAACAATCGCGAGAACGATCCAGATCGCTCGTGCGGTGTCCCGCGTGGCGATGAGCGTGGACTCCCGGAGGCCGGCTCGCCTTCCGACACGGCGGATTAGCCGTGAGACACCCTCGCCGGCTAGGCCGAAGCACGCAACGATGATGGCGGAACCGGCGGCCAGTACCAGGTTCTGAGGAATCATGGATCAGTCCGCTCGGCCTTTGTGGTCGCCGGGCCCCCCGCTAGGAAAGTACTACTGCTTGAAGGCGAAACTGTAGCTCGGGCTCACGACCTTCCCGCCTTCGACGATCAGGTAGTCCCGCTCCAGGGGTTTCCCCGCGAAGAAGCGGGTCAGGCAGTCCCGGGTGCCATCGCTGTAGCGCTTTTGCGCCTCCAATGACGTGCCCGAGACGTGGATGGTAAGGGCTTGGTTGGGCATGTGTCGCCAAGGATGGTCCGGGGGGGCGGGCTGGGGGTACCATACATCGCCCGAGTAACCGGCGAGATGGCCTTTCTCCATGGCGTCGACGAGGCCCTGGGTATCGACGATCCGGCCCCGGGCGGTGTTCACGAGCCACGCCCCTTTTTTCATCGCGAAAAGGCGTTCCCGACTGAACAGTCCATCGGTATCCGGGGTCAGGGGACAGTGGATGGTGATCACGTCGCACTGCGAGACGAGCTGGTCCAGAACGGAGTACCGAATTCCCAGTACCTCTTCCTCGACCGTGCTGAGTCTCCGGAAATCGTAGTAAAGCACCTTCACGTCGAATGGCTTTAGCCGGACCGCCACGCGCTGCCCGATCCGCCCGGACCCGACGATCCCTACGATCTTTCCCTCGAGGTCGTGGGAGCGGGAGGCGGCTTCAGCTATGTCCCAACGGCCGTCGATGACTTGCTTGTAGGCTGGGAGATAGTTACGTACGAGGGCCAGGATTTCCATGATCGTGTGCTCCGCGACGCTCACCACATTCGACCCGGTAATCTCCGCCACCGTGACACCGTGGGCGGCCGCCGCGGCGAGGTCGACGTGGTCGGATCCTACGCCCGCCGTGACCACGAGACGGAGCTTCGGTGCTTTCTCGATCCGTTCCTTCGTCACGTAGGCCGGCCAGAACGGTGTTGTGATGAGCACTTCAGTCGTCGGTAGATGGGCGTCGAGTTGCTCCTCCTTGTTCGTGAGGACGACCAGCTCGTGTCCCTTCCCTTCGATGAGCGGTCGCAGGCCCAATGCGTTCTCAGCGCAGCCGAGGAGCTCCGGGTTACTCGCTGAAGGTCCCCCGGGATACAGGTACTGCAACGATCTTCATGGGCTGCCTCTCAGAAACTGTGTCGTTCGACGGCTGAGAGTCCCTTGCTATAAAACTTGACGACACGCGACTCTTTGGCTGGCCAGCCTGAGCCCCGGCTTTCCTACGGGTGGGGGGCTAGGCACGGAACCCCAGACTCTGTGGGGGTCGTGCGGAGCCACATTCGGTCCGTTCAATGAGGAGTTCGGGCGAATCGCGTGACCGCCGGCATCCAGTGGCTCCCCCGGTCCACGGAAACGAACTACGCGTCTATGATCGCGGAACTTGGTCTAGCCTTCGGGCGCGAGGGCCGGCCTAATGGGATTGACGAATCAGGGAGGGTTCGCCGTCTACGTTCTGGGCCCGTACTTCGGGAAGGTCGGACAATCCCTCCGCGGTGCGGCTTTCGAAGGTCGGGAGCCCTCGGAGTGTGTTCAATACCCACCGCCGCGAAAACACTACGACCGGAGGCGTAATGGCCAATACGAACAGTATGAGATCGACCCAGAGACCCGGGACCCACGCCGCGCTCGGCATCCCGAGGATCGTCGCCGCCGTGTTGGGAATCAATACGACGACGCTCACAAGCGCGAGCACTAGGGCGATGTACGCCACACCGAGCATGCGGAGGTTAGACGTATTAGCGAGCGCAGCGATCCGGTTCGAAACCTCCCCCAGCCGATTCGCGGCCGCGGCAAGTTGGTTCGCCTCGACAGCGTTCCGAATCGCAACCAGATCTCGGACTCCCTGAGCCAGGCCGGAAGAGAGCTCATCCAGGTGCGACACCTCGGTACGGACCGGGGGAAGGTACGCCTCGAGCCCCTGGAACTTCTCGCCGAGCGCACCGTCGAGCTCCGCCACGAGGATTTCCATCCGGACGATCTGCTTTCGCGCCCCGGCGAGGGCGTGCAACAGGGCACCCAGCTCGGGCAACGGCGCCGGATCGGGCTTGCCTTCGAGCGCATCCAACCGCCCGCCGAGAACCTCGAGCCACTCCACGTACGAGCGGTACGCCGCCTGCAACAGACCGACGAGCGCAATCGTTGCGGGGGGCGCCCTCGACCCCTCGACCAGGAGACTTGGCGGAATATCCTGCCCGAGGGGGCGGACGCTCTTCGCGTCGATCCAGATTCCGTGCCACACCGGTGCCCCCTCCCGGTCCAAGGTCGCCAGCGTAAGCAGCGTAGCGTCGGCGGTTCGCAGAACCGGACGCCGCGAGGAGCTGAGACCCGGATGGCCGATCGCGGTAAGCGCTTCCGCGAGCGTCCCTACTTCGACCACGAGTCGGAGCGTGCCCCCTGATAGTCGCGGTTCATGGGTCTCCCGGCCTGGCCCCGGACGCAAGGGGGGACATCGAGTTTTGTTGGCTGGGATTCAGTTCATAATCGTATGTGCGCAGAGGAACCGATGGCGCGCCTCGGAATCCCTCCGCCCTCGACGCGGTCGGCCGAGAGCGGATCCCCGGCCCGAGCGGCATGAGAGGGGATCTAGCCCCGAGCGGATTCGAACCGCTGTCGCCGGCTCCAAAGGCCAGCATGCTTGGCCACTACACCACGGGGCTACGGCAGAACCCACCGTGGCGCGATACTAAAAGCCCCCGGCAATCCACGGAACGGAGGGACCGGCTTACTCCCCCTAGTGATGCCAGGCAGCCGTAGACATATGGAGGGCTCGATCCGGAGGACCCGGATTCTCGCGACCCTCGGACCAGCGTCCGCTGCGCCCGAGAACATCCGGTCGCTCCTCGCCGCGGGAGCGGACGCGGTTCGCATCAACTTCTCTCATGGTACCCCGGAAGAGCAGCGCCTCCTCATTCGTCGCACGCGAAAAGCGGCCCGCAGCCTGCAGCGGGAGGTCGCCGTAGTGGCCGACATCCAAGGACCGAAGCTCCGAGTCGGCGCAGTTGAGGACAACTCGATCGAAGTGCGCCAGGGTCATCGACTCTGTCTCGACCTCAACCCCGCTCCCGGCAGCGCGGATCGACTTTCGATCTCCGTTCCTCACCTTCGATCTGCCGCGCGCGCGGGCGACCCTCTCCTTCTAGGTGACGGAAATGTGGAACTCCGAGTGGAGCGGGTCTCCAGGGCCTCGATCCAAACCCGGGTGATTCAGGGAGGAGTCGTGCACTCCCACCAGGGAATCTATCTACCACGGGCCCGGCTTCGCGGGGCTCTTCTCGGGCCCAAAGACTTAACCGACCTCACGGTCGCACTCGAGGAAGGCTGCGACTTTGTGGCCCTTTCATTTGTAGGCAGCGCAAAGGACGTCCGTGAGGCCCGCTACGCGATCGAACGGAGAACTGACGCCCCCGTCGGGATCATCGCAAAGATCGAGCGCGCCGGAGCCCTCGAGGCGGTAGACGGAATTCTTCGCGAGGCGGACGGGATCATGGTGGCCCGGGGGGACCTAGGAATCGAGGTCCCTCTCGAACGACTCGCGATCGAACAGAAACGGCTCGTGGCGTTGGGGCAACGGGCGGGACGCCAAACGATCGTGGCGACCCAGATGTTGCTCAGCATGGTCTCCGCGTCCCGGCCCACCCGAGCGGAAGCGACTGACGTCGCGAACGCTATCCTCGATGGAGCCGACGCCGTGATGCTCTCGGAGGAGAGCGCGATCGGAGTCTACCCGGCGCTGGCTGTCGGCTGGATGGACCGCATCGCGAGGGCCACGGAGAGTTCCATCGCACGCGAGCGGTTCCGAGCCACGGCAAAGGACGACCGGGATCCATTGACCGAAGAGGCGGTGGCCGAGGCGGCGGTCCGAACCGCGGAGGCCATCGGCGCGGGTGCGATCGTGGTGCCCACCCACTCGGGGCGCACGGCCCACCTCGTCTCGCGACTCCGCCCCTCCGTCCCGATCCTGGCCCTTTCCCGTCTGGAATCCACCCGCCGGCGCCTCGCCTTGACGTGGGGAGTCCGTACTGAACTGGCTCGACCGCGACTCTCCCTCGACCAACTCCGGCGCCTGGCCGAAGGCGCAGCTCGACGGGCCTACGATCTTCCGCGCGGGTGTCCCCTCGTCATGACCGCCGGTTACCCCGTCGAAGGGCGGCCCACCAACCTTGTGATGGTTACGGCAACGTAGACGGCCCGGGTTTCTCCACGAACGGTTCCTGCGGAATGGGGGTGCCGGCCCGGTTCGGGGCCACGAGGAAGACGAGCGGCGCCATTACAATGGTCAACAATCCAACGAGAATCCAGGCCGTGGTGAATCCAGCAGCGACCGCGACGTAGCCGAACGCCACCGCGATCAAACTTCCGAGTAACACCTGGATTGAATTCACCACGGCGATGCCGAGGGCTACTCCATGCCCCTGGCTCTCGGGGAGGTAAGAGGGAATGAGGTAGAGCACCGCGAACGCCACTCCCTCGAACAGCCCCATCAGCACGAACAGACCGGCGGTGGAGTAGAGGCCCAGGAATGGGATGCTCGCGACCAAGGCTCCGTCGGCGACTGCAAACACGGCGAGTACCCATCGACGATCCCATCCGCGCTCGGCGATCCACCCTCCCAGCGGACCGCCCGGGAAAGACATCACGATGAAAATCGTCACGATGTCGGCCGCGGTCTGAGTACCCCATATCGGATGCACTTTCGCCGCGAAGAGTACGTAGTCTTGAGCCACAATGTACATGGCAGCCCAAAACCCGGCGAGGGACAGCGAAAGCGCCCATATCGATCGAGAGAGACCAACACGGCGTATGGCCCGGGATACTTCCCCATAGTCTCGGATCGCACGCGTAGGCGACTCGCGGGGCAGGATGTACCAGTTGTAGGCCACCATCGCGAGGAGCCCAACCCCTCCGAGTCCGAGGGCGAACTGCCACCCGTAGCGGAGCCCGATCGCGGCGCCCGCGGTGACACCTACGGCTCCGCCGAGGCTGAAGCCTCCATTGTAGAGGCCGATAATCGGGCCACGCCGCCCCGCGGGAAAGTACGACGCGACCAGGCTCAACGCCGGGGAGAAGAAGAACGCTGCCCCGACTCCGGCGAGGAACCGAAGCAGAATCAGGTCCAGAACGTCTCCGGAGAAGGCGGACGCAATCCCCGCCATTCCCATGACGATCAAGCCCGTCAGGGCGGTCCGTCGAGACCCCCATCGGAGGTCCACGACGCCGGCCGGCACCTGGAAGATCCCGACGCCCGCGAGAAAGGCCCCGAGCACCAGACCCAGTTGGGCGGGACTTGCGGCGAGTGAGGTACCGATGAGGGCCAGGACGGCACCCACGTTGTACCAATTGAACGCGTAAACGATCCGGGCGCCAAACAACGCCAACGCGGGCGTGAGCTTCGAGCGGGGGGGCTCAGGGCGGGAGTTCAGGGGATCAGTCCCCTGGTCCGGAAGTACCGCAGAAGTCCTTGGGCCGCCATCGCCGTTCCTGAGATCAGTTCCGGACGATCGTCGGAGTGAGGAGTCCCTACGCGCGACTCTTCCTCGGATCTTTGGAGCGCAGCGGCGACGTGCTCGACCGATGGATCCTCTCGTGCGGCTGTCAGGGCCACGTTGCGCCACCGGAGGACGATCGGTGGATACTCGGAGAGCGCCTGGACGCCGGCCCCCGGGGCCCGAAATGGGTGTAGAGGAGACGGTCCGGGTCCAGTTCTAGCATCCGATCGACGCTCTGGAGGAGTGCTTCCAAATCGAGGTCGGGGGGTGGGAGTGCGGGCCGCACCCGGTCCGTCCCCGGAAGATGGACGCCCGCAGCGTCGCCGGTGAACAGCGACCGCGTGGCCGTATCGAAAAATGCGAGGTGATGCTTGGCGTGGCCTGGTGTGGCCACGACCAGTAGGTCTCCCCCCCGCACGGGGAGACGCTCGCCTCCGGTCAGCGCTACGAGGCGATCGGCGGGAACCGGCAGAATGGGTCCCCACAACGGGTCCGCCGCCGCGCCCCAGGCACGACGCGCGCTCGCGACGAGCTTCGACGGATCGAGCATGTGAGCGAGTCCTTCCCGGTGAACATAGAGGGTCGCTCGAGGGAACAGGGCCGCCGCACTTCCGAGGCCGCCGGCGTGATCCAGATGAATGTGGGTCACGAGAATCCGGTTCACTTCCTCTGCGTCAATTCCGGCGGCCGAGAGCCCCTCAACCAACCGTTCGCGACAGCTGCTTGGGCCGGTCTCTAGTATCGTCCAACCGTCCGGGCTCGGCACAACGTAACTCGCGATGAGGCCCTCCACGTCGCGGAAGTCCAAGTCGAGCTGGAAGCGGTCCGCCCCGAGCTCCTGCACGCGCGCGGATGACACGGGAGTCTCCTCAAAGCGCCGGAAGGCCGATGACGTAGGTGAAGAAGTACAACGCGGCAGTGAGAGCGCCGAAAGTCACAAAGCTTACCGCCCAGACGGGCGCGCTCCAACGCAACACCTTTGCGCCGTCGAGCGGGCCAAACGGGACCAAATTGAACGCCGCAAACAAGGCGTTAATGTACGCCAGGAAGAGCAGGATCTGCGTGAGCGGAGCCCATGCAGCCACCCCCTGGATAGCGAAGGCAGCCGAGAGGAACGCCAGGGCGAACACGAAGTTTGTGGCCGGACCGGCGAGACTGGTCCGGCCCCAGTCCCGCAGGCTCGCCATCCCACCGATCATCGTGGCGCCGGGGGCGGCGAAGAGGAAACCCGCCGCCGCAGTGATCACGGAGATGAACAGTCCGACCGGAGAGAGACGGAACTCGGCCCAGTACCCGCCGCGTTGGGCGGAGACCTTGTGTGCCATCTCGTGCGCCACAAAGCCGGTCAGTGCGGCGACCGCGGCGGTCGCGACGAGTTCCAGGAATGGGCGGGCGTAGAAGGTTAACCCACCGAACAGGAGCACGAGGTCGAATGTGAGTACCAGGTACGCGATCGAAAGATGAAGGATCTCGGTACTGGACGTGCTGGTCCGATGAATCGTCGCTGGGGGCCGGCCCACGGTGTACGAATAGGCGTAATTCGGGGAGGGGCCACTCACAGCGACTTCCAGATGGTCAACACCGTCAATCCTCGTTCAATCCCCTGGCACCGGGCGACACGGTTGGGCGGGGGCCGGTCGCTACTTAGCCTTACGCTGGCGGCCACGCGACTTGCGCGAAACAGACCGAGGCCCGGGTCGATGGACCCTGGACTTTCTCGCGGGTGGGGTCTTCATTCGTGACGGTTTGGGGACATGGACCGTGCCTGCCCGTCGAGTGGCTGAGGTGGCCCGTCCTTCAATCCCAGCGGGGCGTTTTGGCTCCGGCAATCCGAGGTGCTGGCTGAGGGCGCGCACGGTCTCGAACTCAAGCCCTAGCCCGCGGGCCCTTTCCAGTTCGCGTCGACCTTCGGCCTCCCGGCCCGTCTTCTCGAGTGCCGCTCCGTACAAGAATCGGAGTCGGGCATCCTCGGGGGAACTCTCCAGCATGAGCTTCAGCTCGGGCGCCAGCTCGGACCAGTGACGACCCTCCACGAGGGCGGCGACCAAATGGGCGCGGACCTCTGTCCGCTTCGGATCCTCCTCGATCAATTGACGATATATCGAGATCTCTTCCGAGGGTTTGCCCGAGGCCCCCGCCGCCGCGGCCAATCCGAGACGCGCTTCTAGATTATCCGGGGAAGCGTCGAGGACTTGATGGAAGATCTTCTGTGCGTCCGGCACCAAACCGAGGGCCAGAAGGGATCGGGCCACTCCATTGCGGGCCGGTGCGAATTCCGGTTTGAGTTCCAAGGCCTGACGGAAGAAACGCAGGGCCAGGGCCGGGACCCCCCAGTCGAGCCACGTCCGAGCCCGAATGACCACCTCGTCAAGCTGGCGTGCGCTCGGGAGTTGGCGGGTGCCTGGACGGCCGGGGATCGCACGCGGCTCCTCCCCTAGATAACTCCCCAGATTGAGGCCGGTGACCAATTCCCGGAACCGGTTTCCGTCCACGACCGTAGCTCGTTTCTCGGTGAGCTCCGCCGTCAGCGCGAGAGGAAGACGGCCGGGCGAAAACACCACCAGCCGGGAGGGCCGGTCCGCCGCTTCATGAAGCAAGCCTTGGACTGCCGCCAGAGAGACTTCGGCCGGATCTTCGAGGAATGCGTACAGAAAATCGTCCGTGGTCTTCAGCAGAAAGCCCTCCCGGATCGGGCGCATCGCGTCGAGCCGTTGGCCGAAAGCTTCGGTCAACTGGCCGACAAGTTCGCTGAACGCCGGAGTCGGCACGGGCCCGGCCACGTCCCGAGATTAAATATACTCCGCCGTCGAGGCGCGGTCGTGGAGTTCGAGCGCCTTGCCAAGTGGCTCCCACGAATCGAGCAAGAGATCGCCCGAGCCTACGCCGAGGCGCGGCAGGCCGCCGGGAGCGAGCCCGTCACCGATGCGCTCGGCGTTCTCGAAGAATTCACGCTCCGCGGGGGGAAACGTCTCCGCGCCTTGCTCGTACTGGGCGGATATCACATCGCCACGGGGCGGGAGCCGGGGCCCGCGTTGAGTGCGGCCGCCGGGATCGAGCAGTTCCAAAGTTGGATGCTGATCCACGACGACATCATCGACCACGCCGAGGAACGGCGAGGCGGTCCGTCCGTGCACCGTCTCCTCGCGACGCAGCATGGGGACGAGCGTCTGCTCGGCTCTAGTTCCGACTATGGGGTCGGGATGGGAATCACGGTGGGCGATCTCCAAGAGCCGTTCGCGGTCGAAGCGTTTCTACGGAGTCCCGTGCCGGGGGCGCGTCGCCTGGCCGCACTCAACGAGTATGTGCGGATGACCCGCGAAACGGCCTACGGCCAGTTGCTCGACGTGCGCAACGGGGTGCTCCCGGTCGACCGGGTTCGGGAGGAGGACGTGATGGAGGTCCACCGGCGCAAGACCGCCGAGTACACCGTGTCCGGACCCCTCCGGCTCGGCGCAATTCTTGGTGGGGCGTCCGCCCGGTTGCTGGCGGATTTGGGGGCCATCGGTTCAGACCTAGGGATTGCCTTCCAACTTCGAGACGATATCCTGGGGGCAGGGCTCGCCCAGGGCGATATCGGAAAGAGCGCCAACGACCTCATCGAGGGAAAGCGGACGCTGCTCGTGGTTACAGCTTGGTCTCGGGCCGACCCCGTGGGGCGTGCCCTCCTGCAGGAAGTACTCGGGAACGCGGCCGCCGCCTCCACGCGGGTCCGGGCGACCCAGGAGCTGATTCGGTCCACCGGCAGTCTGTCGTACTCGGAAGAGAGGATCTCCGAACTTTCTCAACGAGCGTTCGCCCGCATCCGAAAGAGCTCGTCGCTCCGTGCTGGAGCGAAGACGCTTCTCGAACAGGTAGGCGACAAGTTGGTCCACCGCTCGATCTAGGTGGTGCGCGGGCCCCGGAGCCCGGACCGATTATTGGGACGAAGGAGAAACGCCGGCGGCCTGGAGCGCGTCCGAGAGCTCCTTGGTCATCGTGGTATAGCGTTCCTTGAGCTGATTCTCGTTGCGTTCGAGCGCCTTGACCCGGACTTCTAGCGTTTCCTTGTCGTCCGTGAGGAGGTCCACAACCTCCTTCTTGGCCTGCGCCTTGACGAGAAGGCCCCCGATCGGTCGGTAAATCACGGCCTCCTCGGCGACGGTCTTGAGCTCCTCCAGCGTGTGGGTGGTTTCCCGCAGCTTGAGGTCAATCTGCATCCGTTGCTGGCTGATCTGGGAGAGGTCCTGCTGGAGGCGCTGGTACTGTCGAATTTCGTTCTGAAGCTTCGCCGGCAGAGCCATCGACAGTCGCAGGAAGGGGCCCGAACTTAAGCGCTTCGGGAAGCGGTTTCCTTCCGGAGATTCTCGAGCTTCACGGATGCCTCCGCCGCGCGCTCGGTGGACAGAACGAGTCCAACCCAGGCCAAGTAGGTGTTCAGCGCCGCTCGACAGGCGCTAGTGTCAGCGACCGTAATCCGAACTTCGACTATGGTGGGGGCGATTCGCGCGAGTTCGGCTCGTGCCCGCGGGACCTCACGCGTCACCTCGGGTTCGAGTGCCCGAACCACCCGCTCGGCCTCTGCGGCCGTCGTTCGACGGATTCGGATCGTCGCCCGCCAATCCGAGCTGTCGCTCAAGCGACCAACTCTCGTCGGAGGGAAGCGACCACTCGGTCGGTCTTCTCGGCCGCCGCGTGCACGTAGGCCGCCGGGTCGAGCAGCTGTTCGAGTTCGGCTTCAGAAAAGTGTTCCCGGATCTCGGGGTTCATGCGGGCACGGACCGCGAGCGAGCTCCCCGCCTCGCCTTCCCGAGATAATGTGCGAAGCAGTTCGTGCGCCTCCGAACGAGGAACCCCACGGGCCGTAAGGGCGAGCATCAGGTTCTCGACCATCACCCCGCCACCGCTCAGGGTGAGGTTCGCAGCCATGCGTTCCACGTCGACTTTCAGACCGGAGTGGATATCGATCAGCTTCCGGAGGATATCGTCCGCCAGCACGACCGAGTGGGGGAGCACGATCCGTTCGTTCGCGGAGTTGCTGAGGTCCCGTTCATGCCACTGGACCATGTTCTCCAACGGGGGTAGCGCCAACGCACGCACTACTCGGGCGAGCGAGCTGACGTTTTCCGACGCCATCGGGTTCCGCTTCTGGGCCATCGTTGAGCTACCGACCTGTCGGCGTTCGTCGAACGGCTCTTGCACCTCTCCGATCTCTGAGCGCTGAAGGTTTCGGACCTCCGTGGCCAGCCGCTCGGAAGTGCCGGCGACCAGCGCCATCCAGTTCGTGAACTCCGCGATACGATCCCGGCCCACGATCTGCGTAGGCGCTTCGTCGGCCTGAATCCCGAGTCGTCGCATCACCGCCGCCTCGATCTGCGCGGATTTGGTGCCGAAGCCGGCTCCCGTTCCCACGGCGCCGGCCATTTTGCCCACGCAGAGGCGGCCGGCCAGCTCGTCAAGCCGTTTCCGGTGCCGGAGCACTTCCGCCGCACTGACGGCCATCTTGTAACCGAAACTGATGGGAACCGCATGCTGGCCATGGGTTCGACCCACTTCGGGAGTGGCCCGGTGTTCATGGGCAAGATCCGTTAACACCCGGGCGAGTTCGGTCAGGTCCGCTCGTAGCACCGCCACCGCATCCTTAAGTTCCAGGGCAAGGGCGGTGTCGGTGATGTCCCCCGAGGTCGCGCCATAATGGACCCACGGGCCCCCAACCCCCGACTGGGCGCCGAGCGCCCTCACGATCGCCATCACGTCGTGCTTGACTTCCGCCTCGATCCGGTCGACTTCCGTGAGGGTAACCGCGGAACCCGAGGCCGCCGATGCCACCGCCTTGCCCGCATCGACCGGGATGATACCGAGTTCGGCTTGGCTCTCGGCCAGAGCCGCCTCGATCTTTAACGCACGGCGAAGGCGCAACTCGCGGGAGAACAGCGCCCGGACCTCGGGGCGACCATACCGGAACTCCAGCGGACAGAACAGGTCCCCCGGATTTTCCGTCACGAGCGGAGGACCCGGAACGAGCTATATATCCGTGCTGTCGCGACCGCCGTTTGGAAGGTTCCAAGAGCACCTCGTGCTTGCTTTACCATTAGTTATTACACATCCGCGCCTCGGCGAAGAAAGCGGTTCGGTATGGGTCGTGTTCTTGTCGCACTGGGCGGCAACGCCCTCCAACGGGCCGGGGGCAAGGGCACGTGGCCCGAGCAAATGGCTCAAATGCGCGCCACGGCCACGGTGCTCGCCACGCTGGTCGTCGAAGGACACGAGCTCATCGTGACCCATGGGAACGGGCCCCAGGTCGGCACCTTGCTGCGGCAGAACGAACTCGCCGAACGGGAACTTCCTCCCCGTCCAATGGATGTGCTGGGTGCGGAGACGCAGGGCCAGATTGGCTATTTGATTCAACAGGAACTCACATCGGCGCTAGTGCGCGCAAAGGTCCCGCGCACGGTGCTCGCCCTCGTGAGTCGGACCGTCGTGTCGCGACGGGACCGTGCGTTTGCCCACCCTAACAAACCGGTGGGTCGTTATTATGCGGAGGCCGAGGCCCGCACGCTCCGCAAACGCGAAGGCTGGCAGATGGTCTATGACGGGGCCCGGGGCGGCTGGCGACGGGTAGTTCCGTCCCCGACCCCGATTCGGTGGATTGAGGGCGAAGGACTCCGGAGACTTCTTCCCAGAGGCTGGGGAGCGCACATCGTACCCGTGGTCACCGGTGGCGGTGGGGTTCCGGTGATCGAGAAGGGCAAAGGCATCTATGCAGGAGTGGAAGCGGTCATCGACAAGGATCGCACTGCCGCATTGGTCGCGGCGGCTCTAGACGCCGATACGCTCGTGATCCTTACGGACGTTCAAGCCGCCGCGATCGGTTTCGGAAAGTCGTGGGAGAAGTGGCTCGGCGAAGTCCGTGCCTCCGAGATGCAGTCGTACCTGCTTCGCGGGGAGTTCGGGGAGGGGAGCATGGGTCCCAAAGTCGAAGCCTCGCTCGAATTCCTTCGCACGGGGGGCCAACGCGCGATCATCACGGATCCCCCTTCCCTTGGTCGCGCGCTTCGAAACGAGACAGGTACGCGAATAGTGCCAGACTGAGCGGCGGGATCACGGGCCGCGGGAGCTGTCCCGCAGGAGACGGGCCACTCCGCTCCCGTACTGGAATGCCTTCTTCGGGCGTTCGACGAGCTCGGCGGGAAGTCCGAGAAGCCTTGCCATCCGGCGGAGCAGAGGCTTGCGGCCCGGGCCGGACCGGAGTTCGTCGATCGACAGCGCCCGGACGTATGCCAACACTTCGGGGTCGAGAAACGGCGAAATCAGACTCTTTCCGTATCGGGAGGCAATCGAGATGGATCGCGGCCAATCGTCCCGAAGCAGCCTCGTCAGATCCTCCTCTCGACAGGCCCATGCGTCCGCCGACGACAAACCCTCGAAATGCGCGTATCCAAGGAACAACTCGTCCGCACCCTGGCCGCATACCACGCGCTCGGTCGTCGTGGCCTCCAATGCGAGGCTCATGCCCAGCAGCACAGCCCGTGAGGTCGGACTAACCTGGGACAACCCGACGCCATCGATGTCGAGGGCGCGGTGAACATCATCGGGACTGATGAGATGCCCACTCCACGGAAGTTCCAAGATGCGGGCGCCTCGTTCCGCAGCGGCCATGTCAGTGCTTCCTTGCACCCCGACCGTGACGAGATTCACCTCGACGAGGTCTCGGAGACCCGCCGCCACCAGGGAGGAGTCGAGACCGCCGGAGAAAAGCACGCTGAGCGGTTGACGATCTCCAGCAATTCGTAGAATCGCCTGGCGCCATTGCGCTACGAGGTCCTCGATCAACAGGGATGGCGCGCCCTCCACGACGGTCGGCCACCGTAAAGTGAAGAGTTAAGAGTTCGCGGACGCCCACCGACACGTGAGCACGCCTAGCGTCCGTCCTCGTTCCCGGCGTCGCGCCGTGTTCGTGGACCGGGACGGGACGCTCATGCCCGATCTCCACTACCTCGCCGATCCGGAAGCGGCCGAACTCGCGCACGGAGTCGGGGATGCGCTCCGTCTCTTCCATCAGCACGACTATCTCGTGATCTGTGTAACGAACCAATCCGGCGTCGGTCGGGGCCTGTTTACCGAAGAGACCGTGCACCAGATTCACGGGCGCCTCAACGAGAAGCTCCGACCCTACCGCGCGTCGATTGATGCGTTCTACTATTGCCCGCACACGCCCGAACAACAATGCGAATGCCGAAAACCGGGTACCGCGCTGTTCCAACAAGCCGCCGAAGACTGGGCGATCGACTTCCCGACCAGCGCCATCGTGGGAGATCGACTGGCGGACGTCGAGGCCGGAACTCGACTCGGACTCTTCACAGTGCTGATCCCGGAAGTCGCCCACGAAAGGCTCGTGAACCAGGAACTGACGGACCGCGGGATCCGCCCGGATGTCCGCGTGACGAGCTTCGGAGCGGCCGCGTCGGCCGTGCTCCACCGGGGCTAGCTCGGGGTTCATTTGAGCTCAGAAAGCTTCTAAACCCGCCCCGGCTCCCCGCGCGGACCCTCTAGTGGTGCTCCCGCTTTTTCAATCGGTAATTGGCATCGTAATTACCTGCGTCCTGTCGGCCGGCGCAGTCCGGGCGGGTGCGCTCACCCTGCTGGCCGGAGTCGTCGCCACGGCCTTCGGGGTGTTCATCGTCATCGTCGGGGGATTTCCGTTCCTCGCCCTCCTCGTCCTGTTCGTTGTCGCGAGCGTGCTCGCCACGCGGTTCCGAATCGAGGACAAGAAACGAAAGAACGTACAGGAAGGGACGAACGGGGAACGCGGCGTGGCCAACGTGCTCGCCCATGTGCTAGTCCCCAGCGGGTTGGTCGCAGTGGGCTGGGTGTTTCCCTCGGCACTCCCGGTGTCGACCGTGGCGTTCCTCTACACCTCAGCCCTTGCGTTTGGCGCATCGGACACGTTCGCAAGTGAGTTCGGCGTCCTCGCCGGCCGTGCCCGGAGCCTGTTGACAGGAAAGACGGTTCAGCCGGGAACCAACGGCGGGGTCTCAGCGCTGGGCGAAGCGTGGGCTTTTGTCGGCGCGTTCACCACGGCTTCGGTCGGAGGAGGCCTTTTCTATGCCTTCGCGCAACCCGCCCCGCCGGTCGGTACGTGGCTGCTTGGCGTCACGCTGGCAGGGTTCATCGGATGCCAGCTGGACAGCTTGCTCGGCGAAACGCTCGAGAATCGACACTACCTCACGAAGGGAGGCACGAATCTCCTCGCCATGTTCCTGACCGTAATCGTCGCTTGGGGCCTGCTGACCGCACTGGGATCGTGAATCGGATGAGCTCGGGACGTCCGAAAGGAACGGCCGTAGTCCTCCTCTCGGGCGGGATGGACTCGGCCACCGCGCTCGCCGTTGCCTGCCAGCACTTTCGGAGGATCGCATGCCTGACGGTCAGCTACGGGCAGCGACACGTTCGTGAGATCCGCAGCGCTCGTCGTCTGGCCACCCACTTCAAGGTCGCCCACCATCGGGTACTTCACCTTCCCCTCGCACCGTTACTTACTTCGGCGTTGACCGACCCGACGCGTCCATTGCCCCACTCCCGTTCGGGCCGGACCCCCCCCAGGATCCCCACCACCTACGTCCCTGCGCGGAATACGATCCTCCTCTCGATCGCCCTCGGGTACGCCGAAAGCCTCGAAGCGGAAGCGATCTTCATCGGAGCCAACGCCATCGATTACTCGGGGTACCCCGATTGCCGGCCGGAATACTTCCGGGCGTTCGAGCACCTGGCCCGGCTCGCCACCCGGGCCGGGGTCGAGCGCGGCCGGACGTTCCGCGTCGAGGCTCCGCTGCTCCGGCTTTCGAAGGCCGACATCGTGCGGCTGGGGGAGCGCCTGCACGTTCCTTGGCAGATGACTTGGAGTTGCTACGCGGGCGGGCGGCGGCCCTGTGGCCAATGTGACTCGTGCGTTCTGCGCGCTCGCGGGTTCGACTCCGCCGAAGTGCGCGACCCGCTGGTCGCCCCGTTTCACATTCGCTCGAGTCGCTCGAGACCAAGGTAGTCGAGCGTATTGCCCAGGGTCTGACGGGTCGCGGCCACCAATGCGATCCGACTCGACCGGGCCGGTTCGTCCGCGCGCATGACCGGCACCGCCTGGTAGAACCGGTTGAAGGCTTCCGCCAGGCCGTAGGCATACGTCGCGACAGTGTGGACATGCATCGTCCGGGCCACGTACTCGATCATTCCTGGGAGTCGTGCGATGGTCCGAACGAGATTGGTCTCTTCCGGGGTCGAAAGGGCGTTGGGCTCGAACGAGTACGGGGGTCTTTCTCGTTCAGCTTTCCGCAAAATGCTGGCCGCGCGGGCGTAGGAGTACTGGATGAACGGTCCGCTGCGGCCCTCGAAGGCGAGCGCCTCCTCCCAGCGGAACCTGACGGGTTTGTCCGGCGCGATCCGGAGGATGTGGTATCGCACGGCACCGGCGCCAATGTGTTCGGCAATCTGGTCGACCTGTTGCTCGCTCAGGTCTTCCCGTCGCTTCAGTACCTCGGCATGGGCGCGTTCGACCGCCTCGTCGAGCAAGTCGTCGAGGTGCACCGCCCGGCCCTTCCGGGTGGACATCCGGCCCCCCTCGGGCACGGTGATGTCCTGATAGATCAGGAACTCCGGCCGTCGGGTCTCTCCGAGCTCCGCGAGCATCGCGACGAGGGTCCGGGCATGCAGCTGGTGGTCCTGGCCCAGCACATCGATGACCCGGGCAAACCGGGAGAACTTCTGGAGATGGTAGGCCACGTCCCGCGTGGGATAGAGAGAGGTTCCATCCCCCCGCGTCACGACGATTGAGGTCGACTCTTGCGGGAGTCCGTACGCCTGGGCATCGATCGTCAGGGCCCCGTTGTCCTGGACCACGGCGTGGGGCGCTTTGCGGAATCGTTCGATGACTTGAGCGACCGAACCGTCCCGAATGAAACTCGATTCCCAGACAAACGTATCGAAATGGATGCCGATGCGAGCCAGGGAAGCCAGCATGCCTCCGAGCACGGCCTCCGCCAACTCTCGATGTCGCGGAGGTGCGTTGCCGGACTCCAGCTGCCGAATCAGCTCGCCGACTTGCTGGGCCGCGGAAGGATCCTTTTTGAGGAGCGTGCTGACCAGCGGATACGGACGACCGTACCAGTGGTCCGCCTTTTCGTTCGCCGCCGAAACACCGTCGGGGGGGCGGGCACCATCCCGCACCTCGGCGGGCCACTGTTCGGGCGGCAGCGACCAGATCCAGGTGACCATGGCGGTCTGACGACCCATGTCGTCGACGTAGTACTCGGTGGTGACCGGATTGCCGGCGCCCCGGAGAACGCGGGCCATCGTGTCCCCGATGATCCCGTTTCGAACTCGGCCTACATGGAACGGCCCGTTCGGGTTTGCGCTCGTGTGCTCCACGCACACCTTCTCGGACCGTGCGGGAGCCCGCCCATAATCCTGGCCACGAGCGAAGACTAGCTCGAGGGTACTCCGAAGCAGTTGAGGCGTGTCGGCGTGGAAGTTGACGTAGGAGCCCTCCGACGTCACACGGGCGAGCCCGCCGCTTAATGGGAAATCCACCGCGAGTTCGCTGGCCAAACGGTCGGGCGGGACACCGACCGACTTCGCGGCCCGGTGTGTTGCGTAGCCAAAGTCGGCCAGGCCCGAGGGGGCATCATCGAGCTGCCGGTCGAGCGACTCCGCCGACTCCGGGTACCCGTGGGCGCCCAACCGGAGTCCGAGCTCTCGAACAATGTGCTCTCGGACCGGGCGCCACGGATCCCACAGACCTCCGGATGCCGTCGCGTCGTTGCTCGCCACGAGCCCGTCCCGAACGCTGATGAGGCGTGTCGGTCTTAACGGTTCGTCACGAATGTCGACACTGCTCGTCCGCTACGGCGAACTCGCCCTCAAGTCCCCCCGGTCCGGCGGGAATTTGAGCGAACCCTCCAGCGGAACATCCTGGCCCAGTTTCTCGCGGCGGGCCGGACGTGCCGCCTCCGCGCCGACCACGGGCACCTCTATGTGGAGAGCGACGACGACACGGACGCGATCCGGCTCGTTCGTCGAGTCTTCGGGGTGACCTCAGTCAGCACCGTGGAGGAAATCCCAACCACGCTCGAAGGAATTCAGTCCCGCGTGATCACCTGGGCCGATCCGTTGCTCCCGCCAGGGAGCTCTTTCGCGGTACGGGCCCGACGCACCGGAAGTCATTCGTTCACGAGCCAAGAACTCGCCCGCGACCTTGGGGGCCGTCTGATGACCCATTGGCCCGACCGGAAACTGTCCGTAGACCTCGACACGCCCCGGGTGGAGCTCTTCGTCGAGGTGCGGGGTCCTCGAACCTACCTCTACTCCAGCCGGGTCCGCGGACCCGGTGGATTTCCTCTGGGTGTTGCCGGCAAGGTCGTGGCCCTGGTGGACAGTCCGCGGGGGGCGGTGGGCGCCTACCTGATGATGAAACGCGGCTGCCGGGTCGCGTTCGTAACCGCGGGACTCGGTGACGACCTCGTTGGAGGGACCCTCACTCACTTCGATCCGAAGGCGCGAGTGATTCCGTCTGCCCCTATCGCGGCCCCCGAAACCGTACGTGCCCTCGCCGGGGAGACGCATGCCGAAGGCGTCGTGCTCCCGTTGCACGTGGAGGAGTTCCCGGCCGCCCGACAGGTCTGGGGCGAGACCGTCCTGTTCTCCCCAACCCTCGCATTCACGGACGAGGAGGTCGACCACCGGTGGCGGGAGATCATCGAACTCGCCGGTTGACGGACGACCCGCCTGTCGCTCAACGGAGGCTGGACGCCGCCGGTCCCTCTCCTCCAGAAGCCCCTGTCGTGATCGATCCCTCCGAGGTTCTGGAACCCCCGCCTTCGCAGAAGGCCGGAGCCCGTCTGGAAGAGCGGCAGAGGCGGTGGTTCAGGCTCCGGGAGGCCGTCCGAGAAACGATGGAGCAGCCCGAGGCGTCAGCCGCCGGCTCGGCGGAGAAAATGCCATCGGACCCAAAGGCCTAAAGTAGGCTTCCCAGGTGGCACGCCCGTTTAGGTGCTAAAGTGCCGATGTGGAAGGTCTCGGGCGAGTTCTACGCCCGACGTAACTGCTGGCAAGCCTTCTCGAAGGTGCGCGACGCGCCCTCCGCGGAAGCCGCCCGCGAGTGGACCGTTTCCGTAATCGGAGGCTGCCACCACCTCCCGCGCCGGTTGATCCGGATCGGGTCCGTGGAGCGGGCCCAGACATGAGTACCCCGCGGGACGACGCCTCCCCCATCACGGAGGAACAAGTCCGAGACGACCTCATGCGACTGGATCTCTATCGAAACCAGCTCTCCCAGATGCTGCAGCAGCACCAGATGATCTCGGCCTCCCGGACGGACCATGTCCGAGCGCGGGAAACGTTGGAGGGACTCGACCGGACCGCAGTAGACCCCGAACTGCTGATCCCCGTCGGTGGCGACACGTTCCTCCGCGGTTCGCCCCGCGACAGCGCCCACGTGTTGGTCGGCATCGGGAGCGGGATCGTCGTGGAAATGGAACGCCCGAAGGCGAGCCAGTTGCTCGCGGAGAGATTGACGCAACTTGACCAGGCCGCGCACGACCTGGAGACCCAGATGCGGTCTCTCGAGGAACGCATCACGGTCCTTTCCAGCCGGCTCGAAGCCCTGACCCAAGGCGCGGAACGGCCCGGACCCGGCGGCGCGAACGATGTGGGCCGCCGTTAAGGCTCGACTGTTCGGGTCGTCCAAGCCGGACGAACCGGCGCCTTCGGAACGCGGAACCTCTTCCCCGTCGTCCGGCCCTTCCGGACTGACCGAAGGATTTGGCCGTCGACTCTCCGACGAGACCATCGACACCGTCCTCGAAGATCTCGAAATCGCGTTGCTCCAGGCCGACGTGGCGCTCCCCGTCGTGGAACGCATCCAGAAGAACATTCGGAAGGAACTCGTCGGAAAGAAAATCAAGTGGGGTGCGGACGCAGAGGCGGCGATCCGGTCCAGCTTCGCTTCGTCGGTGCGCGAGATCCTGTCCCAGCCCCCGATTGACCTCGTCGCGCGGATTCGGACTCAGGAACCCAAACCCTACATCATCCTGGTCGTCGGCGTAAACGGGACCGGCAAGACCACCACGGTGGCGAAGCTGGCGCACTGGCTGAGTCGGCAACAGCTGTCGGTCGTGATCGCGGCCGGCGATACTTTCCGCGCCGGCGCCATCGAACAGCTACTCGTCCACGGCGAACGACTCGGCATCAAGGTCGTTCGGCAACAGGAGGGCAGCGACCCCGCCGCCGTGGCGTTCGATGCCGTGGCCCATGCCCGCGCTCGCCACCTGGACGTTGTCCTCGTGGACACGGCCGGCCGACAGCACACCAATGAAAATCTGGTCGAGGAAGCGAAGAAGATCCGCCGCGTGGTCCAACCGCACCTCACGCTGTTCGTCGGCGATGCGTTGTCGGGCAACGATACCTTGGAGCAGGCAAAGCAGTTCCAAAGCGCCCTCGGCATCGACGGCCTGATCCTCACCAAGCTCGATGCGGACGCGAAAGGCGGAGCGGCGCTCTCGGCCACGTTCGTGACGAAGAAACCCCTGGTCTTTGTGGGCGTGGGCCAGGGGTACGAAGACCTGCGGCCGTTCGATGTCGAATGGATGGTCTCCCGACTTCTCTCGGAGGGGACGGCCCCCTGACCGCGCGGGTGAACGTGGTCCTTGTTCGACCCAAAGAGGATGGCAACGTTGGGGCAGTGGCTCGCGTGGGCCGGAACTTTGGCGCGGAGCGGCTCACATTCGTGCGCCCCCGCGCCGCTCTCGGCCCGGAGGCCCGCCGTCGGGCGATGGGCGGCATCCTGTTGCTCAACGCGGCAAGAACCGTTGGCACCCTCGACGAAGCGGTGGCCGATTCCGACCTCGTGATCGGTTCGACCGACCTCGTGCTCGGCCGGTCCACCGCGTTTCTCCGGCGGTCCATCGACCCCGAAAGGCTCGGCGCGATCGTCCACGCGACCGAGGGCCGCATCGCCCTGGTCTTCGGCCCCGAGGACAACGGGCTCGCCCGGGACGAGCTCGGGACCTGCGACCTCATCGTCCACATTCCTGCCCGGCGGGAGTTTCCGACTCTGAATCTGTCCCATGCGGTCGGCGTGCTGCTCTATGCGATTCACCGCGCCGAGGGACCCGAATGGGAGGAGACCACACCCGCGCCGGAGCGGCTCGCCCTCGCCGGACGGGAGAAGGAACTCCTGTTACTTCGGCTCGCTGAGCTTATGGCCCAGACCGACTACCCACGGCACAAGCGCCGGGGCCTGATGCTCTTGTTCCGGCGGTTGTTCGGCCGGGCCGTTCCCACTGAGCACGAGTATCGGATGATGCTCGGCTTTGTGCGGAGCGTCGACCGAATGAGGAAGAAGGGACATGGCTGAAGCAGCCGATTGGCTCCGGGTTCGCGGCATCGGGCGGGAGCGCTTTGTCGGCTACATTGCCGACTACCTCTCCAGTGTAGGGTTCACTGTCGAGAAGACCGAGACGGTCGATCCCCCGGCGACGCAGATCACCGGTACGCTCGTTCGCATGAATCCGGCGGTACCCGACGGACTCCGTACACTCCGCTTCCGTGTCGCGCCCACGAGTGGGGGGGCCGCGATCTACTGGGAATCTCCCTCGACGATTCCACCCCCTGACATGGCCCGGGCGGACCGCTTTAGCCGGGAACTCGAAACTCATTTGGGCCGCGCCGTGTCGACCGAGAGTCATGGGACGGCTAAGGTTGTCAGATCGCCGGTAGCGCGGCTGCCCTGGCTGCCCGAAGCTCACGCCAAGTGAGCGCTCGGGGTGCGTTTCCCCCTTCACCCCCCTCGCGCCTCCAGAAGTCTGGAGACGCCCCATGACACAAGCAACCCACGGAAAACCCACGACCGAGTCCCACTGCCCCGCGCCGACTGAAACTCAGGCCCTCCCGCTTACCGACGACCGGGTTGTGTCCGGGCGGATCCCTGACGCGGTCGCCGTGCTTTCTTATGGAACCCCGGTTCTCGGACGGTTCGGCGGAGGCCCGAGGATCTTCTAGGAGCCTCGAACCAACCGAACGGAGAAGGACCTACCGATGGCAAGTTCCGCAGCACCCACCGGACGGATTGACGGCGATTACGAACTTCCCCCCGGGGGATCCTGAGGCCTCCCCCGGGGGCAACCGGGGTCGAAATCTCCGGAGTACTGAGGAGCCATGGATCGGGGTCCGTCGAGGGATCTCTCGCCTGCCGGGAGATCCAGGTCGACGACGGGGCGCTCTTCATTCGGGGCGCGACCCAAGTGTCGGGCTCAGTCACGCTACGGCGCGCCCGCGTGGAAGTCAACGGCGACCTAAAGGCCGGTTCCCTATCGGGCGATAAGGGAATCTTCGTCCGCGGAAACCTGGAATGCCCCGAAGTCGACATCGGGGGTGTCGTCGAGGTATCGGGAACCACGAAAGGCGAAGACCTCGAAGTGGGCGGATCCGCCGAGCTCCGCGGCGCCGTCGACCTCTCGACCCTCAACGTTGGGGGTCGGGTCGTTATCGGCGGCGGCATTGTGCGCCGCTCGATCGGAGTCGGGGGCAAGTTCGAGACGACGGCCCCCCTCACCTTCGGGTCGCTCGAGATCGGCGGGATGGGCCGCATCCGGGCATCCGCCCAGGGCGAGTCCGTGGAAGTCGGCGGGATGATCGATTGCGACGCGGACTTCGTCGCGACCCGCGGGGTGGAGGTCGGGGGACGGATCCGGGTGGCCGGGAAACTCAAGTCGGCGCGCATCGAAGTCGGCGGGCTGATCTCTGCCGGCTCGATCGACGGGGAAGACATCGAGGTGGGCGGCGTGGCTGAGGTTTCCGGAGCCGTAGTCGGTCGTCGCCTTGAGGTCGGTGGCCGGCTAACGGCGGAACGCGTTATCGTGGCCGAACGGGTGGAGGTCGGTGACGAGATTCGCACCAAGTCCGGGGTCAAGGCCGACACGCTCCGAGTCGGCGACCGAAGTACGGTACAAGGCCCGATCGTGGCCCGCGAGGTGACGATCGGCGACCGCAGCGAGGTGGAGGACGTCTGGGCCAAATCCCTCCGTCTGAAGAGCCGCGCCCGGGCCCGAAACATCTACGCTGAAGACCTGGAGGTCGATGACCGAGTCGAGATCCAGGGCGAGACCCTGTTCGTTCACTCGATCCGAGAAGAGGGTGCCCGCTTCGCCCAGCCCCCGCGCCAAGTAGCCCAACTTCCTCCCGCACCGCTCTGATGCCGGCCCGCCACGAGGACCCCCCCGAAGCGGTCGAGCTGCCCGCCGAGCCTTCGACGCCCTCGGCGCCATACGGCGCAGACCGTCAAGGACCCCTCGGAGCACGCCGGTCCCCTCTCGACCTCTATGCGGAACTCCTCGAGGTGCTCCGGCGCACCGTCTCTCCCTGCCGAATCACGCGACTGTCGTATGCCGTCGGCATGCCGGTGGACCGGACGCATCGGGCCGTGAACTTCCTGGTCCAGCTCGGGCTCGTCACCCGAACCGCCGACTCGACGCCGTCCTGGCGGCTCACTCGCCGGGGCTATGACTTCCTCCAGACGTACTGGAAGCTCCGCAGCTTCCTGGGACCGGTCGAAGGGTTCGTCGAATGAGAACTTCGGCGGTACGTGCTGTGACGAGGGGGCACCGGGGGGCTTTTCGGCCATACCCCCCGAGCTCGGGGTAATCTCCGCTTCGGCGAGACTTAGCTCGACTTCTTGGCCATTTTCATGATTTCTTCGTGGCTCGCGACCTTCTGGTGAAGGTCCTTCAGGTGCTGCTGCACGTGTTGGACGAGCTCGTGCTCTTTCGAGCTGACCACGGCAAATCCGTCCTCGCATTCGACTTTCCACTTCTCCATCGTTCCCATGTTCTTCTCTCTCGCCCAATGGGCGAGGTCTAGTCAACCCGCTCCGGGCTATGAGCGTGTGGTACCTGACACGGCGGAACGGAACGGGGCGCCCAACCCGGGGAATGCGGCTCCTAACACCGCGCCTGAGTAGACTTATAAATGGGGCACAGGTCCCCCGCCGACTTTCCATGTCTACGTCCTCCTATCGCTACGCGGCCCGGTCGTTCCGGGTCACGCAAGGACCTGAAGGCGCCGCGCTTCGGCATGAGCGGCTCCTGACCTGGCGCCGGGAGACAACGGTCAACCGTC
This sequence comes from uncultured Thermoplasmata archaeon, assembly GCA_963773945.1. Taxonomy (GTDB): domain Archaea; phylum Thermoplasmatota; class Thermoplasmata; order Lutacidiplasmatales; family UBA184; genus JAKIWV01. The sequence continues at coordinate 111,687 of CAVZDD010000003.1, forward strand.
TCGAACATCCGACGCGACTGGATCGCGCGCGCGCGCTGGGCTGGCGCGCAAAAGAGGGTTTCATCATCGTTCGGGTCCGGGTGCGACGCGGGGGCCAACGCAAGCGTGCGATCATCGCCGGTCGTCGGCCCAAGCACAAGGGAATTCTCCGGATGACGCTCTCGAAGAGCCTGCAACGCATCTCCGAGGAGCGGGCCCAGAAACATTACCCGAATCTCGAGGTGCTGAACTCCTACTGGGTCGGAGAAGACGGGAAGCAGAAGTTCTTCGAAGTCATCCTGGTCGACCCGCATCACCCCGTCATCTTGGCGGACCCGAAGATTTCCTGGATTGCCGCTCCCGCGCAGCGGGGTCGAGTCTTCCGGGGCCTCACCAGCGCCGGAGCGAAGGGCCGGGGCCTGCGGCGGAAAGGAAAGGGCGCCGAGCGAATGCGTCCCTCCCGAACCCAGAACCGGCGCGAAGAGCGACGCACGCAGTACAAAGTCATCCCGTGAGCCGCCTGCGGCGCGGCCGCCGAGGGGGCTACGGGGCCGGATCGGCGAGCCAGTGCTCGAGGGGAGCTCCGGCCCGTTCGGCCGATCGACGGGCCCACCCGGCAAGTCCTTCCACGTGGGCCACTTCTCCTCGCAAGGCGCGCGAAAGCTTGCGACGGAATTCCGCGTCCACCTGAATTCCCTCTGCAGCCAAGAGTTCGGTCAGCTGGTGAGCCAAATGTCCTCCCTCACGGTCCCAGTCGGTCAGCACCACGATTCGGTGCCCGGAGTCCGAAAGAGAACGGGTCAGCTGGCTCAGTCCGCGCCCGGAGTGTAGCAGGACGACCCGCCCAGTGATCCCCAACCGCTGAAGCGACCGGCGGTCGCGGGCGCCTTCAACGACGACGACCGTGGACGGGTCGTTCGCGTGCAGCAGGAACTCTTGCCAGAGCTTGAGGAAATCTTCCCACCCCTCGGTGCTCCTATCCATCCGAGGTCCTCCGCCCCCTCCCGGTAAGGCCCGTGGGGGGCACTCCCCAGGTACGGCGCGAAGAACTAAAGCCTCCGCCCTTTCCTCGTCCTTCGACCCCATGGCGGATTACTACACCAAGCTGCTCGAACTTCGACGCTCCGAGGGCTCGGCCCACGGTCTCTCGAAACTTCCCGTGGATTTCTATCCGCAGACCCGCGCCTACCTGGCCGAACTCAAGTCGACGTTCGAAACGGAGCTGCGGGAAAACCCCTCTGGCCGGAAGGGCGAGCTGGCCCGACAAACCCACCAGCGGGCGGTCCAGACCGCCCGGGATATCGTAGAGGCGCGGATGATGAAGATCCTCACGGCCGCGCTTCAGGCCAGTCTTGGCGGCTCCCGGGACCTTCCCAACGCCCTGGCCGAAGAACGGAGCCTGCACGAATCTCTCCTTGGATTCCTGCGTCAACACCGGACAGAGGTCGCCCCCTACCTCGAGTCGACCGGTCCCGCTCCCCCGCCTCCCAAGCGGACCAGCCCAACGCCGGCCCAGCCTACCCCAATGGAGTCGACGCCCCCACGTTCGATCGTCCTCGATTCCCGAGGCACGGGGGATGTCCAGATCGTCCGCGTGCTTCAGGACAGCCCGAGGGTCGCCCTCGGCTCGGAGAGCATCGAGCTCCGAGCGCGACGACCTCCTCTCGCTACCGGCCGACGTGGCCCGACTGCTGCTCGACAGTCACGTCGTGGAACCAGTCCACGTCCAGGACCGATTCTCGCTGGCGCTACGCTGACGGTCCATCGGGCGACAGCTCGAGGACCTTGAACGTCCCGAAGCCGAACAGGAAACTCTTCTGGGCGAGTTGCAACTTCACGCTCTCAACCGGATCGAGGGTCGCCTGCCATTGGGCCCGGACGTCATTGACGCCCCATCGAACCATGGCTTCGGCGAGGGGACCATAGAATTCCTCCCGGAACCCGGCGGCGCGGGCCGCCCGTCGGACCCGCGTGAAGTTCACCCAAGCGCTCAGATCGGCGGTTCCGGGTCGCGACAGCGGGTCCACGGGTCGGTGGTCCCGAATCGCCTCCAACGTGCCCGCCCCGCCCCGTTGCAACAGCAGCTCCTCCTCGTCCCCATAGTCGATCAGAACGGCCCGGCCCCCCACGAAATGGTCCGCCAATTCGCGGATCCACGCCTCCATCGTAGGGGAGACTTCGAGGACGGCATCGGAGGAAGCTGCTCCCGGCAGATCGGCCGGAGGTTCGGTACGCCCCGCCGGGCGAAGGTCCGTCCGGAGCGGCCCCTCGGTTGGGACCCTCAGGCCGAGTTCAGCCCATCCATCGGGGGTCTTCTGGAACCGACGGAACGGAAACGCGTCGAGGAGCTCGTTCGCGAGGAGGATGCCTCGAAAGGGACCTTCGGACGCGAGCGACGGGGCGAACCGCCAGGGGACCTGGCCCGCCACCGCGAGGCCGAACTTCCGGTCGATCGCCGCCCGTAGCGACAGGGAACGCTCCACGAGCACGTACTCCCACCCCGCCCCGCCCGTCGAAGAGCGCTCGAGGGCGGTCCGGACATCGCCGGCCAGCGTCCCGTCCCCGGGACCTACTTCCACGATCGGGAAGCGCGCCGGGGACCCTTCCTGTCGACGGATCTCTTGGAAATGAGACGCCAGCGTCGCGCCGAAGAGCCCGTGCACGTGGGCGGCGGTGTAGAAATCGCCGGTCCTCCCCAGCCGTGTGGTCGTACGGTCGTAGAATCCGTGTCCGGGATCGTAGAGCGCGATCTCCATGAAACGGTCGAACGGAAGAAACCCGTCCTCGTCCGCGGCGGAACGGAGCCGACGCCGGAGCACTGGGTCAACGGGGACGTCGGCCGTGCCGTCAACGCCGGCCGAGGTTCCCGTGGGTGCGGAATCGTCCGGCCCCATAGTGACCGCGCGAGGAAGGCGACGGGCGCCCTCAGCCGATGTAACCCAGGTCCTCGCGAGCCTGGGCCGGCGTCTCGGCGGGCCGGGTCGGCTGCTCGGCTTCGCGGAACTTCTGCGCGATACGGTCGATCTCCTTGGCCTTGTGCTCGAGCTCGGTGAAGTCGATCGTTAGGTTGAGCACTTTGCTGAGCACCCGCAGGACGGCCTCGGCGCTCCGGGGGTCGACGAAATACCCCGAGGTCTCGCCCATCAGGCAGACGCCTTCCATTCCGTACACGCGTCCGAGACCGAGGAACAAACCACTCGCGCCGATCAAACCGCCGCCGGGGTCGGTGCGGGAGAAGACCACGCCAAACTTTTTCATCGCCTCGACGCGGCCCTCGGAGGTCGCGGCTCCCAGAACCCGGGGGCCTTCCACGAGATGGCCCTGGGCGAAACCGGCCAGGGTGTAGACTTCGCGGACACCCATCTGGCCCGCGAGGGCGAGGACCCGGTCGGTCAGTTCGTACTGGCCCTCCGGGGTAATGCCCTGATAATCCCCGCCCAGCAGGATCAGGTCCCGCTGGTCCGGGCCGTGGGCGCGAACGTACGAGAGGTCGTTCGACACGAGGCGGATCAGGCCTTCCTCGCTCACGTAAACTTGCGGGGGGAAGAATTTGGAATGGATCCAACCGAACGGAGCCGCGTGGAGCTTTTCTTTGAGGTAGTCGATGGCTAGCTTGCCGACGTTTCCCACCCCCGGGAGGCCCTCGATGAGGACCGGGTCCTTGAGCGTCACCTGCTCAGTGATGCGGATCAGGACGTCTTCCATCGTCGGCTCCGCCCGAAGGAGCGGAGGACGATAGATAACGGTTCGGTAACTGGGAAGTTCCGGTGCGTGGGCGGTCGCCGGCTCACGGCGCGACGTGGAACCCGGTTTCGTCGATCGCGAGTTTCCGGATCTGCGTATGCTCGGGATGGTTGCGGAGCTTCCGGACTTCCAGCGTGTGTTCGAAGGAGGTGCCGTTCGGTTCGGAGCGCAAGGTGATGCCCAGGTCGGCGACGTCCTCGAGCATCGCGCTGGTCCGACTGTCTAGCGACGCCTGTTGCACCGTGACCATCGCCTTGCCGCCCAGCAGCTGGGTCCGGGACCGGATATGGCGGACCAACGTCACGACCTCGGACACCTCCAGGAGCTCCAGGAGGAAGTCGAGCGAATCGAGGACGAGCCGGAACGGAGAGTCCAGGGTCGCGAGATCGTTGAGGAACCGGCCCACGAGGCTGTAGGGCGCCAGGGGCACGTCGGGGCGACGCGCGTTCCGGAGATCACCCAGGCGAAGCCCGCGTTCCCGGACCCTCGATACATCCAGCTGGGGCTCGAGGACCCGGCGATAGTAATCGTCGGACAGATTGCCGAACCGGATCGGGTCGGGGTCCCAATGAAATGCGCGGAAGGCATCCTGGGAGTCCACGGTCCGCTCGGCCGTCGTGTAGTAGAGCACGGGCGTCGAACCGACACCGGCCTGGGCGAACTGCTTCGCAAGCAAATGGGAACCGGAGCCCGGGGTGCCGATCACGACGATCAGACAGCCCGGTGGAAGGTACGGCGAGAGCCCGGCATCGATATCGGGAATCCCCAACAACGGCTCGTCGGAGGTGGTCATTCGGCCCCGCCAAGCGTGAAGGTCTCGTCGACGACCAGCGAGAGGATCCGGTCGAGTTCCGTCCCCTCGCCTTCCGACGTCGAGAACAGCACCGTGAGTACCGAGCGAGTTTTCAGATTGTTGACCAAGATGTGGAAGAACTCGGACAACACCTCGGGCGTGTTGTGGACCGCCATCGAGTTCACCGAGTCGATGATCACCATGTTCCGCTGGCTCGGGTGCTTCCGAAGGAGGAATTCGATCCGGAGCATGATGCCCTCGAGCATGGTGGGGCTCTCCACGTACGACGCGTTGGGGAGCACGTTCTGGTAACTCATCATCAGGTGAGAGATTGCATCGACGAACGAGAGTCGGCCCGAGGGGATGTCGAGGGCTTGCAGCAGACTCCAGACGAGCGAGGCCGGGTTCGTGACCGAGACGTAGATCGTGTGCGAGTTCGTCTCCCCGCCGAGGTCGCGGACCGTGAGCCCGAGGGCGGAGAGATAGTTGTCCGCATAGTCGCGGGACCCAAGCCGCAAGGCGACAGTGCCCCCGCTCGTGAATGAACGGAGGCGGTCTGCGATCTCGGAGTCCCGCGTCACGGGGTCACCCGGTCTCCAGCCGGCCACCCTTCAGGAACGGGGCCATCAGCATGCCGATCGGGGTGAGTTCGATCACGTACTGGGCGCGGGAGTGGACCGTACCGCGCATCTTGATTATCTGCAACACCCGAAGCATATCGCCGCGTCGGCGGACATTCGAGAGCATCACGACGCCGTCTACGATCGCTTCCTCCACCCCGTAGAGCGAATGGACCCCGGGTACCGCGCCCACTTCCGCGACCATCAAGGAGGTGGTTCCGAGCTCGGAGAAGGCCTGACCCAGCTTCAGAATGAAGTCCCGTGCCTTTTCCTCGCTCCGGACCCGGAACCCGATCGACGTGAGCGAGTCGACCACCACCCGTCGAGCACCGCTCTCTCGGACGAGGTCTTGGATCGTACGGACGAGGATGTCCACCTCGCCGGGCTTGAGCTCCTCCCGATTGAGACCGAGGCGGTCGTAAATGATGGGAAGATCCACAATGGTGATCAGGTCATGCTGAACGAGATCCGGCCGGAAGAATTCGAAAGTGCTGAAGTTCTGCATCAGCTTGCCCGAGGCCTCGGTCACCGAGATGAACAGGCCCTTCTCACCCTTCTCCGCACCCCGAACCAGAAACTCGAGGCAGAGCGTTGTCTTCCCCGTGCCAACGCCGCCGGCCATGAGCACCATGTTCCCCCGGGGAATGCCTCCTCCGAGGATGTTGTCCAAGCCCTCGATCCCGGTAATGCACCGGTCGACCGACAGATCGTCGGTGGCCGGCGTCGGGCCCGGGCGAGTACCGCTCACGATGATGAGAGCCGGGGCCATGCTAAAATGCTTATTCCCGATGCGGGGGAGATTCGAGACGGAGGGAGAAGGCCCGAGAGATGCCTACCTACATCGCACTTCTTCGTGCGGTCAACCTGGGCGGGTCCACCCAGATCAGCATGGCCGCGCTGAGCAACCTCCTGCGCCGTCGCGGCTACGAACGAGTCGAAACACTCCTCCAATCGGGCAACGTGGTGCTCCGCACCGGGTTGACGAAAACCGAACTCCTTGAACGTCGACTGAAAGACGACGTATCGAAGGGGCTCGGATTCGAGACCGAGTTTTTCGTTCGGACGGCGGCCGAATGGGGAGGAATCCTCGCGTCAAATCCCTTTCCCGCGGAGGCCCGGGCAGACCCCGGACGTCTCGTCGTCACGCTTTTGAAATCGGCTCCGACGAGTATACAATGGAAAGCCCTGCAGGAATCGATCAAGGGCCGGGAACGAATCCAGGCCGCCGGGAACCATGCCTATATCGTCTATCCGGACGGCCAAGGCCGTTCCAAGCTCACCGTACCCCTCATCGAACGAAAGTTGGGGGCCCGGTCAACGAGCCGCAACTGGAACACGGTCCAAAGATTGGACCGACTCGCCGCTGTGTGATCTCGCCCCGCCGACGGAAAGTGCGCCTCTGACTTCGGGAGCACCGAGGTCACGCGCCGATCGGATGGTCGGGGCCCCGGATTTCCTCGGCGAGGACCTGGGCGAGACGGTCTCGGGAGACGACCCAAAAACTCCCCTCGCCATCCCTGCCCGTCCGGAGCAGAGCTCCTGAAGTGGAGAGGAAACGTCCCCCCGACCGAACCCAACGGTCTGCCGCGTCGGGGTCGCTGGACCAACGGGACCGTAGGTCTGCCAGTCGCACGGTGAGCTCGGATCGGTCCCCTCCGGACTGAACTAACTCCCTCAACGCGGCAAGGAACGGAGTCGTTTCTAGCGGGGGTGGGCACTCCGCTGAGGTCCCAGGCGGCTCCGAATTGACGTTGAGCGGTGCGATCGCACCCTCCGACCGTGCCTCGGGGGTTCGGGCAACGATCCGGGGGGCGAACCGAGCCGGATCACCGCCCCGCACGATCGGTGCCCGAAGGTGGATCCAGTGGGTTTCTGTGCCCTTGTCGATCAAAACCGCCGCCTCGCCCTTCGCCAGACGCATGACCCGTTCGGGGGCAAGATGGGGCACCCACCGCCCGACCTGTCGCGCATCGTCCGGATCCCCCCGGAACAGCACCAGGTCCGCGGAGTTCGTCATGAATGCGTCCCGGACCGACTCGGGGAAGGACCCGAGGGATTGCGTCGCGGCCCAGACATGGAGGTTGAAGCGCCGACCGAGACGCAGCATCTCTGCGACGCTGTCGTGGGCGTACCACTGCGCCTCATCCAAAATGAGGAACGTCTTGGGGGATTCACGTCGCCCGAGGACGGCATTCCAGACGAGGGCGAGAATGATCGCCAGAAGGAATCGCGAGACGGATTCGCCCACCTGGGGAGCGTCCCCGGAGATCACTGTGGTTCGATGGGAGAGAACCGCCGAAGAGACGGACCAGGAGGGGACCTCCGAATCGAGCATCTCCCGGAGGACCTCGCTCCGCGTGATCTCGGAGAGCAGACGACGGGCGCCGTCACCATCTTGTGGGGTGTTGTCTATCCGGCGACGGACCTCGCTGACGGCTTCCCGAGCCGTCCCCGGCACAGACCGAAATGAAAATCCTCCGGGAGTCAGGAGGCGTTCCGCCAACGCCAGTGAAGCGCCGGGCCAGTAACTGGCGGCACGGAGCGCCTGAAACAGCATCTCCTCCAGTCGAGGCCCCCAGAACGACGATTCGGCGTACCGTCCAGCCCGAACGCGACGCAGAGATGCGACGACGTCGGCCAAAAGACGGTCGCGACGGGCTGGATTCCCCTCTCCGCTCGATGCAATCTCTCGAAGGACGTTCACAGAAAGCCCGGGGAACGCGGGGGAGACCCACGAGACGTCAGTTGAGCGAGCCCCCGACAGCCCGGTCAGAAAATCTCGAGCGGTGTCACCGATGGGATCGAAGAGTATGACCGACCCCCACCGAGCGGCTTGCCAAGCGAGGCGCACGACGAGGGAACTTTTTCCCATCCCAGTCTCGCCGAGAATCAGGAGATGGCGGCCTTGACCGGGGTCGACAGGTAGACCCACCGACGTCGCGCTCAGGTCACGTCCCAGCCAAAGGCGGCCACGTCCGGGCGAATCGACGCCCCGACACGAAAACATGTTGGAAGAGGGAGGAGGAAACAGACCGACGAGCTCAGCCTCGGTTAGGACGGACCCGGGTCGGAGGCGCGACACGGGGGAGAGCAAGGGTCGGCAGACGAACCGGTTCCCCCCGTCGAGGTGCGAGGCAATTTCAAGCAGCCGAGCCACGCGGGCGGACGCGTCGCGACCGACGAGTCCCGCGGCACTTCGGACCCGTCCGTCGACTCGCCATCGGAGTCCGGTGCGCCTCGCATCTTGACGATCCTGAAGCGCTCGTTCGGGAAGACTGCGCATCCGGGTGTCCGGAAGGGGAGTTCCGCTTGAGCGGGCTGGAGGCGGCTCGTGCACAGGAGGTCCGGAATCTGGCCGAAGGTCCCAGTCTATGCTGACGCCCGCTCGCGCGGTCGATAGCTCCGCCAGGACCACTTCGCACCAGGGGGACTCGTCGAACGGTGCGGGAAACGGAAGTTCAGCGCTTCCGCTGGTGTAGATTCCGAGGCCCGCCCATGCTCCGATCGGCAGACCTGGGCCGGCGGAGTTTTGCCATTGCCCGAGCTCGTACGCCGTCGAGAGACCGAACTGCATCCAGCGGGCTCCGATACCGCCTGGCACCGTAACGCTGACAAGTTCCATCGGATCCGACGACCACTGCAGGTGGATCGGAATCCCGAGGCCGTGCGCGCCGCGCAGGGCGCGACGTAATCGGCCGGTGAACAATCGAAGTTCCTCGGGCGAGGGCAGGGAAGGGACCGGACGGAACCGGTAAATGTGCATATCCCCGACATGTTGCACGTGAGGTTCCCCCGTCCACAATGCGGGCAGGACGGTTCCGCCTTAAGCCGATAGTGAACGCTGAACGTCGCCCGACCGTCGGCGGTCGTCGTACATCGGGCGGCGAGTTATCGTCAAGTAGCGCCCTCGGTCCTCGGGCCCGGGTCATTCCGAGATGCCGTCCCTCGAAGAGCACATCGTTGCGATTGAGGACGAGATCCGGCGAACCTCGTACAACAAGGCCACCTCAGGCCACATCGGCCGACTCCGGGCCCGCATTGCCTTCCTGCGACTCGAGCGAGAAAAACGGAGCCGGGGAAAGGGAGGGGGAGTCGGGTACGCGGTCCGCAAATCGGGTCATGCCACTGTCGCACTGGTCGGATACCCGTCCGTGGGCAAATCGACGTTGCTCACGCACCTTACCGGGGCGAACAGTCAATCGGCGGCCTACGATTTCACCACGGTTTCGATCATTCCCGGCATGATGGAGGCCGCCGGCGCTTCAATCCAGATCCTGGATATGCCCGGACTCGTGCCGGGGGCCTCGCGGGGCCGCGGCCGAGGGCGGGAGGTGCTCTCGGTCGTCCGCTCCGCTGACCTCATCTTGTTCATGATCGACAAGGACCACCCGGATTTCCGGGGCCTTCGGGACGAGCTCGAAGATGCCGGCGTGCGGGTGAACGCCCGGCGTCCGCGCATCGTCGTCACCCCGGGCACGCGCGGCGGCCTCACCGTCACCAGTACGGTAAAGCTCACTCGACTCGACATCGAATCCGCGACGGACATCGCCCGGGAGTTTGGGCTCCACAACGGTACGATCGTCTTTCGGGAGGACGCGACGCCGGAACAGCTCATTGACGTTCTGGCCGGCAACCGGGTCTACCTGCCCGCGATCCTCGCGGTCAACAAGTCCGACCTCCTGAGACCCGCGGACCGCACGAGGATCGACGACCTGACCAAACCGTTCGAGTCCATCTTCATCGCGGCGGAATCCGGCCAGAACCTAGACGAACTGGTGCTCGGCATCGTCCGAGCGCTCGCGTTTATTCGGGTGTATCTTCGCCCTCCCGGGGGCGAAGCGGACCGCGTCGAACCCCTGATCCTGAGAGGCGGAAGCCGCATCCAGGATTTGCTCGCGAGACTGCCGGCCGAGCTCGGTCAGCATTTCCGTTCCGCTCAGGTCTGGGGACGCAGCGCACGGTTCCCCGGACAGACCGTAGGGCGGGACCACGTGCTCGCCGACGAGGACGTGGTTACCGTGATCGTGCTGCGCGGCCGCTCGGCGGCGGCCTGACCGGCCCCTCGCGTTCAGGGCCCGGACGGGTCGACGTGGCCCGGGCCGCGAGGAACCGGTGCTGACGATGAAAGGGCTCCAGCGCCAGGGCCGGTGCGACGGCCCGGAAGGGGCGCAGCTCCGCGATCGCTCGATCCACCAACTCCTCGGGGGTCCGGCCCCGACCCAGGCTCGAAAGCTTGAGAACCAGCAGGAGCGGATGCCCGTCCCGAAGGAAGAGGTCGGCATTTCGACGCGCGATCCCGACCTGGTCCGGCTGTGCGATATCGGAATACACGCCGTCCACGGGCGGCACCCAGGCGGCATAGTCGTCGGGCCGCCGGGCGTCCCCGAGGATGGGGAAGAGATTGGGGTACCTCTCCGCGAGCCGGAGAAGGCGCGCGAACGGTCGAAGGCTCATCTCGACGGCGTAGACGGCCCCCTCCGGACCTACCAGGTCCGCGATGTGCGACGCGGTCGTCCCCGTGGCGGCTCCGAGATACAGCCAACGCTCCCCTGGCTGGGGGAGCGGACCCCGGAATCCCTTGACGAGGGCCGAGGACAGCTTGCTCCGATAGGGATCCCAGCGTCGCCACCAACCGGACCGGACGGAGACGAGACGCTCTCCGTAGACGTCCGGAGGGGTTCCGAGGGCTTCGGTCGCGGGCACGAGACGGTCCCCCTCCCGGATCTCATGGAGCCGACGCGAGGAACGACTCCAACTTCCGGCCGCGACGATACTCATGCGGCCCTCCCCTTCAGCTGGGCGATCCGACGGTCCCGTCGGCGGACGAGCTCCACCGAGATCGACCGGCCGGAAGTGGCATCGGCCCGCGCCGCGATAGCCGCGAGGGCCGCCGCGGACCGGGCCAATGCACCGGCCCGGTCCGGAGGCACCCGCGACATCCCCTCGGTGTGGTAAAGGATTCCGAAGCGAGGGGTTCGGCCGGGCCCGAATCGTCGCCGAGCGCCCAGCAACTGGATCCGCGAGGCATCCATTCTTGAGAGCGCTTCGAGTCCTCCCGCGGCCGCGACCAGATGCGCGGCCACGACGGGGCCGACCACGGCGGATAGGTTCGGAGCGACCTTCCGGGCCTGCGCTTCCAGCGCCGTGGTAAGCTCCCGTAGATGACGAACGAGTTGCTCCCTCGTCCCGGAGGAGACTCGGGCGTATTCCGACAGCACCGGGGTACCCTCGGAGACCCAGCTGTCCGCGGCGTTGGTCTCCCGCCGAAGCACCCGACGAACCCGCTCCTCTTCCCGGGCCAACGCAGAGAGGGCGGCCTCGGGCGCGCGCATCGCGTGCTCGAGCCGACGACGCGCCAACGCGAGCAACAGCGTTCGTTCATCGCGGTCGAGTTGGAACGCGACGCCCCGAATCTTGCGACGGTCGGGCAGGCTCGCCACCCGGGCCGGAAGTCCCTGTCCTTCCAGCCACTCCTGCAACGGACGATCGCTGACCTCGATCGCCTCGCTGGACGGCCGGTGACGAATCCATTCGAGGACCGGAGGGGGCATTCCCTCGAGTCCGTCGGCGAGCAGCTCCGCGATCCGTTGCGAACGCGCTTCGATCCGCCGTTCGTCCAGGATCTGGCCGTCGGGGGCGACCCAGCGCAGCCACCGGCCGGCGCGGACCAGGGCCTCGGGCACGCCCTAGAACTCCTCGAGCACCTTCTGGAAGCGGCGGCGCTCCTCAGGGACTTCGACGGGGTACTGGCCGGTGAGGCACCCCAAGCAGAGGTTCTCCTCAGGCATCGCGATCGCCTCGACCAGCCCCGGCATCGAGAGGTAGTGCACGCTGTCGGCGCCGATCTGCTGGGCGACGCCGGCCTCATCCCGGCCCGAAGCGACCAGCTCCCGCCGGTCCTTCATGTCGATCCCGAAGTAGCAAGGCGCCGTGATGGGGGGACAGCCGATCCGGACGTCCACGCGGGCGGCGCCGGCCTTCCGCACCATCGCGACGATCTCCCGCAGGGTGGTCCCTCGAACGATGGAATCGTCGAGCAGAACAACCCGCTTCCCTTGGATGAGGCCCGGGACCGGATGGAGCTTGACCCGCACCTCCTCCTCGCGACGCTTCTGGTCGGGCAGGATGAACGTCCGCTCCACGAAGCGGTTCTTGATCAGGGCCTCCACGTACGGAATCCCGGCGATGGCGGAGAACCCCAGCGCCTGGGGTCGGGAGGAGTCGGGGACCGGAACGACTACGTCCGCCTTGGTCGGGTGCTCGCGCGCCAGGATCTCACCGACCCGGCGCCGGACATCGTAGACTAGACGTCCTTCCACGATGGAGTCGGGTCGCGAGAAGTACACCCACTCGAACATGCAGTGGGCGCGTTCGTTCGACCCGGCGTAGCGGGACGTCTTGAGCGTTGTTCCCTTTTCGATGAGCACGACCTCCCCGGGGGCCAGGTCGCGCACCAGGGTGCCGCCCATCAACTCAAGGGCGACCGATTCGCTCGCCACGGCGTACCCGCCCTCGAGCGTCCCGAGGACGAGGGGCCGGATGCCCATCGGGTCACGGAAGGCGAGGAGCTGGCTCCCGACCAGCATCACGACGGCGTACCCGCCGACGAGCTCGCTCATCGATTTCCGGATCGCCGCTTCCAGGTCGCGGGTCCGGCCGTACTCGAGCGCGATCAGCTGGGCCATCGCCTCGCTGTCGGCGCTGCCGAGGAACTCGACGCCTTGTGCCAGAAGTCGCCGGCGCAGGCTCTCGTGGTTGACGATATCCCCGTTGTGCGCGAGGGCGGCGTCTTCGTCGCGCAACCGCAGGCTCAAGGGTTGGGCGTTCTCAATGTCGGACGTACCGGTGGTGGAGTATCGGACGTGACCGATCCCGACCGGTCCGCGGAGGGATTCGAGGATCTCCCGATTGAACACATCGTGGACCAGTCCCATCCCCTTGCGGTGATGGAGCGTCCCGTGGGACGCGGTAGCGATGCCCGCGGACTCCTGGCCGCGGTGTTGCAACGCGCGGAGCCCACGGTAGAGGTAGGGGGCCGCCCCCTTGCCGGAGAGTGACACCCCCACCACGCCGCAGTGCTCGTGCAACGTCATGGAGAAGGAAATTGGTTCCTCCGCCGGGAGAACCCGGCGGAGGGTCTTAAGGCGAACGGCGGGCGAAGGTAACCTGCGGGCTCCCTCAGCCGAAGAGGGCGGAGAGACCCTCGGCGGCTTCCTCTTCGGTGACGCCTTTCTCTTCCTTCTTCTCTTCCTTCTTTTCGCCCTTGGCGTCCTTCTTCTCTGCGGGGGCCGCCGGGGCCGCCACGGCCACCGTTTCCGCCTTGGCGAGGACGTCGGCGATGTTCACGCCTTCGAGCGAGGCCAGGAGCGCCTTGACGCGGGCGGCATCCGGCGAGACGCCGGCGGCCTTCAAGACCCCGTCGATTCCCTTTTCGTCGATCGGCTTTCCGGCCGCGTTGAGCAGCAGGGCGCTGTACACGTACTCCATCGTTCTTCCTCCGGTGGTTCCTCTATGATGCAGGGGTTCCTGTCAGGGCTTGAAGCGCCTTCGCCTCTCGGAAAGCGCGGGCCAGAATCTCCGGGAGGCTCTTCGCGGTGGGATAGGCCGATTCCACCGCGACCGCAATCGCACCCCGGTACGCGCGCGCGAGCAGGATCGGGATCGTCTGCGGGCTGAAGTACCTCACCTCGACGGCGAGGGCCAGCGCGCTCCGGTACGCCTGCACGAGTTGGGCGCGTTTCTGAACCAGGTCCACGGCCAACACGCTGGGCGCGTAGAACGTCTCCCGTTCGACCGCTGCGCGGAGGTCGAGGCCGACTTCGAGAGGCAGGATGTTGAGGCGGGTGAGTAAGTTCGCCTTTTCGGCGGAAATGACCTCCCCGGCCTTCGCCACAATGGCGTCCTTCTTCAGGACGACCTTGCCCTTCTCGATGGCCGCGGGAAATCCGGAATGCTGGAGCTCCGCCACGATCGGGCCGGGCTTGAACGGAGTTTCGCCTCCGGGGACCATGATATCGTTGGGGGCGATCGAGCCACCCCGCGCGGGGGTCGCCGAACGGGTCTGCACCAGCTCCTGGTAAAGGGAGAACGGATTCCCATCCGCGGCGATGATGCCGGTCTGGTCGGTGACGTAATCGAGGAGCGGCTTGAGCGCCGGGCGTTCCTTCGCGGCGGCTTCGAGGGCGTGCCGAATCGCACTGTTCGGGGCCACGACGAGCGGGTGTCCCCGCAGGAGGAGGTCCTTCCGCATCTTCTGGAGCGCCGCGGCCGGAACACCGCGGATCCCGATCAGGGCGGTCACCGGATGATCGAGAACCATCCTCTGAAGGCTCTGGACGCGCGTGATCTTCTCCGGAGGCACCGAGTTTCGGCCGGGCATCGCGTTCCTCTTCTTACCAGAGCCGAACCGCGGGGCCCATTGTGGTCTTGACGTACACCGACTCGATGTTGTTGCGACCGCGCTCGAGCTTTCCGACGATGCGCGCGAGGAGCGCGTCGATGTTCTGCGCGGTGTCGGCCGCGGGCATGCTTCGGGTCCCTACGGCGGCGTGGAAGGTCCGGTTGCCTTTCGAACGGACTCGGACCGAGCGCTTGAGCGCCTGGATTTGGTTCGAAGGGTCGCTGCCCGGAGGGAGCGGGCGGGGCATCTTGCCGCGCGGACCTAGGACGACGCCGAGTCGCTTACCGATGGTCGGCATCAGCGGCGCTTCGGCAAGGAAGAAGTCGATGTCCTCGACGAGCTTCTTGGCGGCCTTCTTGTTGGAAAAGAGGTCATCCATCTCGGCCGGCGAAATGGCCCGGTCCGCGACGCCCCGGATCTTCTGGCACATTTCGGGAGAGCCGAACACGGCGACGCGCGTGGTTTTACCCCGTCCCTTCGGAAGGGCGAGCTCTTCCTCGATACGGTTCTTGGGAACCGTGAGGTCGAGATCCTTGAGGTTGATTGACAGGTCAACGGTCTCCGGGAACTTTCGCTCCGGAGCCTTGGCGAGGGCCTCGGTTACGACCTCCACCGCCGTGCGATCCGCCATGTTCCCTCGTAGGATGCGAGGCCGCCGAGCAGGCTCCTATACATAAAGGCTTAGATTCCCACCGCCGAGAAACGACTCGAAAGCAACTCCGGCCACGCCGTTCAGCCCCGGACCGACTCCAGGAACGCCCGGGTGCCGAAGGGACGGCCGGTCACCTCGCGAACGCGAGGGATCCAGTCGAATTCCGCGCCGGGAGCGAACCAGTTCTCGGTGAGCCAAGGACCTACTCGGGCGTTCGGCCAGAGGGAACCGCCCACCTGGCGATGGATCGCCTGGACGAGCTGCTTTCGGAAGAGGAGGGAGAGAAGGTAGCTCTGATTGTAGACCGGATGTGTGACGAGTGTGGTCTGAATGAACGACCGGGGAACGTAGCGGCCGAACCCGAAGAGGCCACGCAGCCGTCTCGCCGAAACCGGGGTCAGTTCCGCGGCGGGGTTTCGGTACAGCTCAAGCTCGATGCTCACCCAATTGGTCGTGCTGGCCGCTTGCACGAGATCGGAGAGGGCGCGGCCGGCCCGGAAATTGTCGACTGCACTCGCCGTCAGGCCGGGACGCCCCCGAAGCCAACTCGGATCCACCGAGACCTCCTCGAACAGGTCGGCGATCCCCTCCACAAAACCGGCAAATCCCACGTCCGGCGACCGAAGGAGGTGACCGGGTTGCCGAATCAAGGAGAAGTGGACGGCATGCCCGAACTCGTGGAAACCGACCGAGTACCAATCCCAGCCGCCTTTTGGGGGAATCAGGATCCGGATGTCCGTCGGGATCCGGATCCCAAAAGTGAGTCCGCCGAAAGGGATGTCCTGCAGCGTGACCCGGATTGGCAACCGACCCATCGGGAGCCCCCACTGGCGTAACGCCGCGCGCACGGCAGGTACCATTCGCCCGCCGGGGAACGGGCCGCTGGGAAGGCCCGCACGTCGTTCTTGGGCGAAGCGAAGGTCCCAAGGAAACCACTCGCCCTGGCCGGCCGTGGAAAGGAATTCCTCACGAATCTTCCGGATCTTCTGACCGAGGGGCTCCACCGCTTCGGCGCACAACCGACGGAGTTCCCCGACCCCGATGCCCTCGAACTTCAGTCGCAATTCCGGATAGTCGTGGAATCCGAGCGCGCGGGCGCGGGCGTTCCGGACCCGAATCAGCGCCCGGAGCTCGGGTTCGAGAACGCTCCAGAGCTCGTCCTCGGCCCGATAGGCCTCTTCCCGGACCGCTCGGTCGGGGTTCCGGCGCAGTTCGTCATGGAGTCCTGCCCTATCGACCCGCTTTCCCCGAAAACGAGGGCGAAAGGCCACGATCCGCCTCTGGAGTCGGCTTCGGAGCCGCACGACCGAGGGATACTGTTCCGAAGCCGCGTCGAAATGGAGGCGTTCGAGCAGCTCCAATCGGCGGGCGAGACGGTGGTCGGTTGGGACGAGGCGTCGGGCGCGTTCGACCCAATCCCCGATGGACCGGGGAGCCAGGAACCGGGCGCGGGCGTTGATCCAGGGCTCCGATGCGCCGGCAGGCCGCCCTGCGTAGAGGCGCCATTCGATCGTAGAGATCGTGCGATCGAACTTCGCGATCCGTTGTTCGATGCCGTTCAGCTCCGCCTGAAGGGCGGAGACAGACTGGGGGGCCACCAAGGTTGGCGGGATGACAGGCCGACGCCCTTCGGCCGTAAGCTTTTCGCGGCGAGGAAACGGGGCCGAGGCGGCTTAGGCCTATATATGCTGCCGACTTCGGCGCGCTCTCATGCACTACCCAAAGGTCATCTCGACCTACTGCCCGAAGTGCCACAAGCACACCCCGCACGAAGTCGAGAAAGGCAAGAAGAAACCCGCCTCGGAACTCAAGTGGGGGCAACGCCGGTTCCGACGCGCGACCCGGGGGTACGGAGGGTTTCCGCGCCCCAAGCCAGAGGGCCGGGCCAAGGCCGTCCGTCGGGTGCTCCTCCGGTTCCGTTGCAAACAGTGCAAGTACATCGTCCAACCGATCGGCTGGCGGGCCGGCACCTTCGAGCTGACCGAAGCGAACTAAGGTATCGTGCGGTGACAGCGGCTCCGTTCTGGGTGGTCAAGTGCCCCGATTGTTCGGGCGAACAGACGATCTTTAGCCGACCGGCCACCGTAGTCAACTGCGTGGTCTGCGGCGCCACGCTGGCGACGCCGACGGGCGGCAAGGCGCAACTTCGCGGAACGTTCATCCGATCGGCGTCGGCCTAGATGGGGAGGCGCTAAGGGTGCCACTCCGGGGGGATTACCCGGATGAGGGGGAACTCGTCGTCGCGACCGTCACGCAGATCCGCGACTTTGGCGCCTTCACCACCCTCGACGAATACGCGAACCGGGAAGCGTTCATCCATCTCTCCGAGGTCGCCACCGGGTGGGTCAAGTACATCCGGGACCACATCCGCGAACGTCAGAAGATCGTCGGCCGGGTCCTCCACATCGACACCGCGAAGGGCCAGATCGACCTCTCGCTCAAGCGGATCAACGAGCACCAGCGCCGCGAGAAGATCCAGAGCTGGAAGAACGAGCAACGCGCCCAACGTCTGGTCGCCATCGTGGCGAAGGCGCTGAAGATCGAGGTCGACGCCACCTACGAGGTCTTCGCCGAGAAACTGGTGGAGGAGCAGGGGAGCCTCTTCCATGCCTTCGAAGTCGCTTCCGCCGAACCGAAGAAGTTCGTCGAGCAGTTCGGGAAGGCGTCCTGGGTCTCGGCCTTCGTGAAGGTGGCCGAGGAGAACCTAACACCGCCGCGGGTCACGATCAGCGGCACCCTCGAGATCTCATCGCCCGCCCCGGAGGGCGTGAAGGACGTTCGAATCGCGCTGCACGCGGCGGAGGAAGTGGACCCCGAGTCGGTGACGGTCCAATACGTCGGCGCGCCCCGGTACCGCGTACAGGTCACCGGGACCCAGTACAAGCAGGTCGAAGAGGTCCTCAAGAAAGCCACCGAAGCCGCACTGGCGAAGATCGCCAAGGCCGGTGGGCACGGGAGCTTTGCCCGCGCATGACCGATTCCTTGCTCCGGATCTGTCGGTCCTGCGGTCGGTACAGCCTCTCGATGACGTGCCCCGTCGACCACTCGGAGACCCGTACCCCCCACCCGGCGAGGTTTTCGCCTCAGGACCGCTGGGGGAAATACCGCCGTGCGTTAGCCGCGGTGTCGGGAACGTAGGCTACGCCCCGTCGAAGGAAGTAGAAGAGGAACAATGATGGCTACTGGAATGCACCGGATCAAGGTCGTAAATGAGATCAGTGACCTCGTGCCGGTCCTGCGCGCCGTCGACACACCGCTGAAGCTCAAACTGCTCCAACGCCTCTCGGAGACCTGGCTCACGCCGGACGATGTCCAGCGGGAGTTCGGCAAGGAAGGCATCAAAGTGCTCTCCTTGTTCGAGAAGCTCAAGCTCGTCGACACGCGGTGGGTGGCCCGGGAGGGCCGAAAGACCCCCGACAAGAGCTATCACACCTACTACGGAACGATCAACATCAACACGACTGCCCCGCTGGCGGAGGTCTCGGAGATCCTCGCGATCGCCAGCATGGACGACAAGGAATACGCCAAGCTGGAACAGAAGATCTACGACGCCGTGGGCGACGTCGGCCGCTTCTTCTCCGACGTGGCCGAGCAGCTCGGCATGTCGCCGACGCGGCTCAAGGGACTCGTGAAGCGTTCGGACAAGCTCGAGTACCGGGGCCACCGGATCGAACGGTTCCATGCCCGCGCCGGCCCATAGCCGGCGCCGACCCGACGTCGCGGTGCTCCGGGTCGGGCACCGACCGGGACGCGACCCCCGACTCACGACCCACCTCGCGCTCGCGGCCCGGGCCCTCGGCGCCTCCCGGCTTTTCCTCCACCCGGCGGACCCGGAGCTCGCGGAACGGATCGCTGCGGTGGCGCGTCGCTGGGGCGGGACCTTTGACGTGGTCGGGGTGTCCTCCTGGAAACCCGTGCTGGCCGAGTATCCGGGTGGCGTCGTGCATCTGACCATGTACGGGGAGCCGGTCTCCAAGGTCATTCCACGGCTGCGCCACGCCGACCGCCTCTTGGTCGTCGTGGGTGGCGCCAAGGTCCCTCCGGCCCTATTCGGAGCGGCGGACTGCAACGTCTCCGTGGGGTCGCAGCCGCACAGCGAGGTGGCGGCGCTCGCGGTGCTGCTGGACCGGCTCCTGGGGGAAGCGCCGCCCTCCCGGTTCCTCGGCGCCCAGCAGCGCATCGTGCCGTCGCGTCGTGGCAAGCGGGTGCTCCCGGTACCGCCGCGGAAGGTTCCATGACCGAACCCGCGATTCCGGCGCGGACCCTCCCGATCGTCGCGCGGGCCCCGGGCAAGTGCATCCTGTTCGGCGAGCACGCCGTCGTCCGGGGCCAACCCGAGGTGCTCCTCGCCATCGACGTGTACGCCCAGGTGGCGATCCGCCCGGCCCCGGAGTGGCGACTCAACGGACACCCCGGCCCGGTCGCTGGCCACCGATACCTCCAGGCGGCGTTGCACGCGTTGTGGCAGAACGGTTCTCCCCTCGACGTGACCGTCGTATCGCGGATCCCGAAAGCCTCGGGCATGGGATCCTCGGCCGCCTTCGTGGCCGGCCTGGCCGCGACGCTGGGTTCCGCGCAAGGCGGTGTCGACCGGGCGACGCTCGCCCAGCAAAGCTTCACGATCGAGCGAACCGCCCAAGGCGTGGGGAGTCCCGGGGACACTTCGGCGGCCGCAGCGGGGGGGTACCTCACGCTCAACACCGACGTCGCGGCCCTCGGGGACCCCCTGTGGAACGTGGAAGCGGGGACGGAACGATGGACGGCGCGACGGATCGCGGACCCCGGCTGGGTGTGGGTGGTCGCCTACTCGGGCTTGCCCAAGAGCACCGGTCCGAAGGTTCGCGCCGTCGGGGAACGGTTCGCCTCGGCCGAGGGCCCGGATCTGCTCCGACAATTCGCCGACGTGGCGACCGCCGGGCTCCGGGCGATGGCCCGGGAAGACGGCCCCGAAACCGGTCGGCTGCTGGACGAAAATCAGGAATTGCTGCGCACCGTGGGGGTCTCCCATCCCCGAATCGAGGCGCTCCTCGAGGCCGCCCGGCCGGCGGCCCTCGGGGCCAAGGTGACCGGGGCCGGGGGCGGCGGGTCGATCGTGGCCCTCCCGAAGCCTGGACAGGAGACCGACCTGGTACGGCGACTCGCTCGGGCCGGCGCCGTCCCGTTCGCCACGGGACCCGCGGCCCGCGGGGTCGAGCTCGTTTAGGCTCTCGCCGGGGACGCCTTCGCGCTAGCGCCGGGCCACGATGCGGAGGACCGCCCCGGCTTCGACCGGGTGGTCCGCCGCCAGCGCCCGGTGAGTCCGTCCATCGATCGCCCGGATGAAATGCTCGCCGAGTTCCGTGTGCACCCGGTAGGCGACGGCCCGGACGGGAGTGCCCGCCGGCACGAGGAGGGCATCCGGGAGCACTCGACCCTTGGAGTCGGTCCAATGGGTCTCGTCCTCGACGGGGAAAACGACCACCTGATGGAGGCGTTCGAAGACCATGGATTCCAGCAGGGACTGGACGCCCGTGGAACCCCATCGACGGAGCTGATTTCGCAATTCCTCCAGTGCCTTAGCTTGAGCCGCGGACAGGCGGGACGGGTCCGGCACTTGGAAGTCGCGGTCGCCGGGCGAGTACGTGATGAGGCCGGCCTTCGCGGCCCGCCGGAGCGTGAGCTCCGCCTCGGCGCTCGTCGGCGTCGTCGGAGTCGGCTCGAGTTCCTTCGTCAATTCCTGGGCGCGCTCCGAGACGATCCGGTCACACTTGTTGAGGGCGACGGCGCGGGGTTTGGCGGCGTCCAGCAGAACGCGCGACAGGCGCAGCAAGTCCTCTGCAGACCATTTGGAGGGATGGGCCCGGTCGATCGGAGCCTCCCGCAACGCCGTTTGGATCGAGGCCGGTGTGATCTTGAGACCAGTGAGCCGATGCTCAAGGTACTCTTCGATCTTGATCCCCTCGAGCTCGGCTTTGCGGACCTGCTTGTCGAAATCTCGCTCGAGGAGACCGGCTACCCAATAGGCGAGCTCCTCGCCGAGCCAGGTCACCTCCTCGCTCGGGTCGGTGGTCCCCGCGGGCACGAGGTTCCCCTCCGCGTCGGTGGCGCCGGTCGCGTCGACGACCTGGATGAAACCGTCGGCCACGCTGAGGTCGTTGAGGAACTGGTTCCCGAGGCCCCGGCCCTCGTGGGCGCCCGGCACCAAGCCGGCGACGTCGACGAGAGCGACGGGAACCCAACGGACTCCGTTGCGGCAGGGGGCATTCCCTGGGGTGCAGGCCACACCGCGCTCGACGTGCGGGCACGGCACGCGCACCGCGGCGACGCCCCGGTTCGGCTTTACTGTGGTGAACGGATACGGTGCCATCGTCGCGTCGAGCAGGGTGAGCGCGTTGAACAACGTCGATTTCCCGACATTCGGCTTCCCGACGATGCCGACCTCCATGACGAATCCTCCTGCAGGTTGGCGCAGTGGCCTAGACGGAGTAGTCGGGGGGAATTTCCGTGAAACCGTCGGCCCGGTTGACGGCCAGGGCCATCGCGAAGAGGAGGGAACTCAGCCGATTGGCCCATTGGAGCAGGACCTCGCGTTGAGGCTCTTCGGCATGCAGAGCCCAGAGATCGCGTTCCGCCCTTCGGGCGACGACGCGGGCAACCTGCAGGTGAGCCCCGCCCGGGCCGCCCCGGGGAAGTACGAACGAATGGACCGGATCGAGCGACGCGGAGAGCCGATCAGTCTCTGCCTCGAGCCGTTGAACATGGCGCGCCTCGAGCCGGTGAGCGTTCTTCCCCGCCGGACCCGGGGAGGCGATCTCGCTGTTCGCGATGAAGACCTCATGCGAGAGTCGCCGGAGGAGCGCTTGCTCCTCCGGCCGGGCGGGCAGGAACGCCTCCGCCACCCCGAGCTGGGCCGCGAGTTCGTCGAAGCTGCCCAAGGCGCCGATGCGCGCCGAGGCCTTGTTTACGCGCGAACCACCAGTGAGGCCGGTGTCCCCACGATCACCGGTGCGGGAATAGAGCCGCGTGGAATTCGAGCCTCCGGACGCCAAGGTAACGCATCGAGCGGCGACCCCAGCCCATGGATGGGGCAGTACGAAATGTTGAGCACCTCATTATGCTTGGCATCTTGTCGGCACGACCGACAGATGAACCCGCTGCGTTTGGCCCAGGCGATTCCCAGCTCCTCAGTTGCTTGCATTCCCACACCCGTGCGTTAGCGATCGAGGAGCTCGCGCCCCTCCCGGTCGGCCCGTCGTCGTCGTTCAGATCGGCCGGCGGTCTCCCGCGCCGCCCGGCGGAGTGCCGGGAGTCGCTCAGCGTGGAGACGGCTCAGCTCCTGGATGCCCAAGGTCGCGACGAGGGTCACCGCCTCGTCGATGGTTCGGGCCCAGCCGTCCTCTACGACATCTTCCAGTGTCCCGCGCAGACTGACGGGGAATTCGACGGACTTCTGCGGGGCTTCGTTCGATTGCCGTACGAGTAACCGCACAGCGTCCGACCGCGTCCCCACCTCCCGCGACTTCTGGAACTGGTCGAGTCGTTCGACCTCCTCGGGCGTGAGTCTCACGCCGAGAAAGTACGAGGCGGACTTCGTTGGGGTCGCTGACCGCACGGCGTTTAACAGAATTCAACAAGTATAAGGATATATCTAAGATTTCGTTAAACAGTTGGGGGGTATCCCCGCCCGTAACACCCGGGCCTGTTTGCACGGATTCCGCCCGTAACACCCGCCGAGGGGGGCCTGCCGTGGGGGAGGGGGTCGGGGAGGGGGCGAGCCTCTCAGCGACGGATGCGAGAAGTGCCCCGGGGCCGCCCCGAAAGGTGGGGCAGGTGAGGGAGGTAGGTGAGGCCCACCCGAGTGGAATCTCGGAAAGCGAGGAAGTTAGTTGAGTGGTAGGCTCAGGGTCGCCGAAACCGAGCCCATACCGATAGCCACGAGTGTAATGCCATCTACGTTGCTGGACCCCACATCAACGGAGAGTATGTCGCCGCGGGCCAAGCTGACCGAGCCCGCATAGTCCCACATGCCCGTGTTGATGTTGTACGCCGCCAACGGTTTCGCAGAGCTTGGGTGGACAAAGAGAATCGTCCAATTGAGAGGATACAGTAAGGTGCCCACTGGGTTCCTGGCCACGAACGTCATGTCGTCAGGCGAGAGCGTTTCATTCAATCTGAGAATAGTGAAATTGAACCATTGATGAGCGTCAGCCGAGGCCACGACGGGGCTCGACATCGAAATGGCGCACTCCAGAGTAATGCAACCCGTGCTAATCGTTCTGGTCGGGAGCAGCAGATTGAGAGCTAAGAACGCTGGGACGACCACGATCACCGCGATGAGCAGGACCACCAGAATGAGGATTGTCCTCGATTTGAGTTTGGGCGGCGGAAGTTGCTGATACTGAAGTGGGGGACCTTGCGCGTAGGGCGGTTGCCAAGGGGGAGGCGACGGGGGATACTGAGCAGGTGGGGGCGGCGCGCCCGACATGGACCTATCGACGCGAGCGCGGTTCCGATACTACTCGGTTCCGCTGGCTACAGTCGTGGGCGAGAGGTCGATCCTAAAGACCGCGCCGACGAAGAAGTCCGCACAGGTGAAATCAGATTGGAGCGCGAGCGTCTCGCGTGGGACCAAATTAAGACCGTCGGGCGAGCGCCTGGGTTCGATGTAGACGAGTGATCCCTCACCGAGAGGACGATCTCCCGAGCGGGCATTGCGGCCAGGGCCGGCCGGCCCCGGGATGCGAGATCAGTGGGCCTTCCGTTTTCTCTTTATGCCGGACTTCTCAGCATCCGGGAAGCGCACGGCCCGGCCGACTGCCTTGTCAAGACGGATGAGCTGGTCCGTCGTCATCAAGTCCCACACCGTGACCTTATGCCGCCGGCCCATCGGCTTCGGAATCCGCTAGACACGCATAAATACGCATCGCTTACGCCGCCCACCGCCCCAACCGTTGGGCAGTCCCGGGGCGCGTCGCTCCCCCTCCCCGACCCCCTCCCCGCCCGCGCGATCCTCGGGTCGGGTGGTCGGCGCACCTGCCCCCTTTAGTTAACCAGTTGAGTTTGTCTGTCTTCCAAATCGGCCGGGCAGCCGACCTTCTCGACGTCGACGAATCGCCCCCGGAAGCCACCCTTCGACGACTAACGTGGCGCCCCTTGAACGCCACGGCCCGGAGATCCTTGGTCGTCACGGGTGCACGACCCTTTCATCCCCTCGGAGGAGGATGTTAGGTTGATGGGGATTCTCACGGACGAGATGCGACAGCTCCTGCGGGATCAACGGCTCGGTGACATCGCCACCGTGTCGCCGGAAGGAGCTCCTTGTATCTCGCCGAAAGGGTCGCTCGCAGTTCTCGACGACGACACCATCGTTTGGGCGGACATCCATTCACCCCGGACGGTCCACAATCTGGCCACGAATTCCCAGGTGGAAATCTTGGTGGTGGACCCGTTCGCTCGGAAGGCCGCCCGCTTCGCGGGGAAGGGATTGGTCATTCCGCTGGATTCCAACTACTGGAAGACACTCGAGATGTACCGGGCGGAGGGCTCGGACATTACCCGGATCAAGACGGTAGTGGCGATCGTGGTCAATCGGGCGGAGGTCATTCGATCCCCCATCTATGACACGGGGGTCTCGGAGGAGGAGGTCAAGGCCCTCTGGCATGAGTACTTCGTGAAGGCGAGCCACCGGACGATCCTCGACTTGATCCCGCCCCGGGACTTCTGAGTTATAGGAGATCCCGGGGGCGAACTGTACCCCGATCGGTTCGCTACTTTCGAAGGCGTCGGCGGTGCGTTTTGCCCGAGGGGTGCTTCGCAACCAACCCCACGTGGCGCGCTAGGCGGCGGTGCTCTGCCGGGCTGATCCACTCGACCTTGAGGTAGGCAATCAGTGCCTTGTCCGTCATGCCGATCCGCTTGCCTTCCTTGACGCAGAACCGGTACGCCTCGATCTCGGACGGGGCGTCGACGTAGCTCAGCTTGGGGTAGAAGAGCGGTTTGTGATGATGAAATTGGTTGACGTGGCAGAGCTCATGGATGACATCGAGGTAGACGGACCGGAACTCTCCGTCCTTGAGGTAGTGGTTGCTGATGATGAGATGGCCGTCGACGTCGCTCGTGCCCATGTAGCCGAAACGGGCGGAGAAGAACTCCACCTTGAGGTTCCGCAGAATCTTCCGAGTGTTCGTTCCAAAAAGTGCCTGAATCGCCGGTACATCGGCGAACCCTCGAAAGAACTTCTCGAAGGAGTACAGCTTGGTCGGCGCTTGGCGCTCGATCTTCACGTGGAGCTTAGATTCTAAGGTCATGGCAGCACCCGACTCCCGCGGTGGACAGCACGTGGAACGGAAAGCGACTTCGTTGAGGAGATGTTGGTCACAACTCCCGAAAGACTAGTCAGCGACCCAAGAGAATCGGGTCGCCGTTCGGTTGTCCTCATTGCATAGGGGTCGCCGGGACTTCCCAGGTCACCCGAATACCATCGGCAATGGCCGCGAGCATTACAATGAGTGGCAACAGCGGGAGTCCCGCAAGAGCCCCGGTCAACACGCCACCGGCGAGGCTCGCCCCCGTCGCTCCGGCCGCAATGAGAGCGGCGAGCGCCACGACCACCCGGAGCCTTAGACGACGGCCGAATGAACGTAGCCGGAGCGCTGCTGCGAGCGATAGCAACAGCAGGACCAGGAGAACCAACCCACCGACCTCGTGGAGTTCCACGCCGCTCCCACCGTTCCGCAGAATCGCGACGATGAAACCGGCGCCGGTTACGAATGCCAAGACGAGGAGAACCATCAGGAGTCGACGCATGGCATCCGTGGCACTCCCCCTCGCCTATTAGCCGTGGGGAAGGAGAGGATCCAGGGCGAACGGCCTGCCTCGCGAGCGGGCGCTTCACGAGTTCCGACCTTCGCGGTGGGTCGGCGTTATCTCTGAGAGAGTCCGTCAGCGCGGGGACGCTGGAAGGAACGGAAAGCGATGGCCGCCGCGAATCCACCGTCCATGATGCCCGCCCCGCCGTCCTTCGGCCCGCCGATGGTGCCGTACGTTCCGAGGCCGTCGGCGCCGTTCGCGTTGTCACTCATCGGAGGGATCTTCATCCTCATCGGGGGATTGGTCGGGCTCTCCGTCTTCTGGGAGGCCCAGCCCACGGGAACCTTCCTTGGCGTAGACTACTGGCTCACGGGTCTGCTGGGACTCGCGCTAGGGCCGGCGATCATGATCCTGGCGATCCTGTTCTACCAGCGGCCCGAGCACACGGCCGTCTATGGCGGCCTGATCGTCGGACTCTCGGTGGGGAGCTACCTGAGTTTCTTGGGTGGTTTCTTGATCGGGCTCATCCTGGGCGTCATCGGCGGCGTCCTGATCCTCGTGTGGAGGCCGATGCCGTTCGCGGGGGGGTACTATCCATTGCTCAATCCGTACCCGGCGTATCGTATCTGCCTCAAGTGTGGGCGGGCTGTTGCCGTGGACTCGAAGTTCTGTGCCTACTGCAGGAACGTCTTCGCCTGACCGGAATTTCCTTGATGGGGAGCATCAGAGTTCAAAATGGAAGCTAAGTGGGCCTGGGAGTCTCCTTGAAGTCCCTCCTGGTCCGGCCCGGCCGACCGGCAGGTCTGGACCGGATCGACCCGGACGACACGTCGGCCTTCGATGGGGTGAAGGACGACGGACGAAGGAAACTGGAGAAGCTCACTGCGCGATTGGAGCGACTCCAGGAACTCCTCACGGCCGAGCGTAAACACGCCTTGCTTGTCGTGCTGCAAGGGATGGATTCGGCGGGGAAGGACGGAACGATCCGGCGGGTCTTCGACGGCGTCAACCCCCAGGGCGTTCGCGTCGCATCGTTCAAAATGCCCACTCTGCGGGAAGTCGGCCACGACTTCCTTTGGCGAGTCCACGAACAGGTTCCGTGCAAGGGCGAGATCGTCCTCTTTAATCGCAGTCACTACGAGGATGTCCTCATCACGCGCGTCCACGGGATGATCTCGAAACCGGTCTGGGAACGACGGTACCGGGAGATTAACGAGTTTGAGCGCTCCCTCACCGAGGAGGGGACGACCCTCCTGAAGTTCTTCCTCCACATCAGCCGGGACGAACAAAAGCGCCGGCTCCAGGAACGACTGGACGACCCCACAAAACATTGGAAATTTCGGGAGTCGGACCTTCTCGAGCGGGAGAAATGGCCGGCGTACATGGATGCGTACGAGGAGGCCATCTCGAAAACGAGCACTTCGTGGGCCCCTTGGACCGTGGTACCTTCGAACCGAAAGTGGTTCAGAGACTTGTTCGTCTCCGAGCGGATAGTTACCGCGTTGGACGGTCTCCACATGCGATACCCCGCGCTCCCGCCCGAGCTCCTCGCGTCCCGCGTCCATTAGTGAAGGGCGGGGAATCTACAGTGCCCTCGGGGGACCGGGCAGCTTCGAACCGCCTTCGCCGCGAGGACTTCCGAAACTTGACGGAGGAATGGGACACACCCGTCTGGAGCCCATCGGGGGGCTCGCTGTGAGCCGCCCCGGACCATCCTCGGCTCCTTCCTGGCTCCCCGCCCGGATGCTTAACGGCCGTCGTGGGCCCTTTCGCTGGACAGCGTTCGTCCTCGCGGTGACCGCTTTCGGAGCGGCCATTCCCACTCCGCTGTACCCGGTCTACGAACATCACTTCCAGTTCACCGCGGGGGTGCTGGGACTGGTGTTCGCGGCCTATTCGCCGGGTGTCCTTCTCACGCTCTTCTTCGTCGCGCCGCGGGCCGAAGAGATCGGTCGGAAGAGGCTCTTGTCGCTCGGCATGGGTCTGACCGCTCTCGGCGCTCTCATCTTTGCCGTGGCCCCCGGCGTGGCCTGGTTGGCGCTGGGTCGGTTTCTCTCCGGATTGGCCGTGGGGGCGACGACCAGTGTTGCGACGGCCGCGATGAGCGACCTCGAACCCAACCATGACCCCCACCACGTGGCCCGCGTTGCGGTGGCCGCGAATTTCGGGGGCTTCGCAATCGGCGTGGCTCTCAGCGGACTCTTCGTACAGTATGGGCCACTCCCCACGGAGTTCGTCTACCTTCTGCCGATCCTCGCGGCAGCAGCGGGCTTGCTGGCAATCCGGGCCACGCCCGAGACCGCCCCCGAGATGGGTGCGCGCACCCCGTACCGTATCCAGCGGATTTCCGTCCTCCCGGAAGTACGGCGCCCGTTCTGGGTCGCGGCGGGCGGGATCGCGGCGTGTTATTCGATTTACGGATTCTTCGCCGCCCTCGTGCCATCGTATGTTCGTACCGTGCTAAGTGACCCGCACGCGTCGGCCGTCGGGGCGGTCGTCGCCTTGATGTTCGGCATGGCCGCTCTCACGCAACTCGCCACGGCTCAGATCCGGGACCGACGAGCCCTGCTGGCGGGATTTCCGCTCATGCTCGTCACGCTCGTTGCATTGGTCGTCATCTTCCCCCTCGCGGACTGGACATGGCTCGTCGGGGTCACGGCCCTGCTGGGCGTGGCCGTGGGACTCACGTTCATGGGAAGCATCACGCTCATCGACCGGGTGACCTCCGAAGACCAGCGGGGGGAGACCCTGGCCGGATTTTACGCGGTGGGCTATCTGGCCCTGGCCATCCCGACGATCGGCATCGCGGAGGCGTCGGTGCAGTTAGGCCTCACGAACGCGGCCGTTCTCTTCGGCGCGGTACTTGCCGGCACGGTGGCCTGCCTCTATGTGGGCATCTATCGGACTCCAACGCCCCCCGGCGGCGGAGGCCGCCCAAGAGAATCCCGCCAGATTTCCACGGGGCCGATACCGCCCTCGTGACCCCACCGACCCCCGACGGTCGGTTCTAAGATTCCCCTGCACATCCCCGAACGGGCGGTTCCATGGGACTCGGCATCTCGGAAATCACGTTCATCCTCGGCGCCATCAGTTCGGTCGCGGTCGTGGCGGGGGCGTTTTTCATCGTGCTTCAGCTTCGGCAGAACGCGAAGCTGATCCAGGCGACCTTGGAACAAAATCGAAACGACGCCGCATTCAGTATTCTGGAACGTTTGACCGCTGAATCCACGGCCCGCCGCCGGAAGCAGCTCCGCGACGTGGCGGAGCACCGGTCCAAGAACGGCTGGGAGGGCTACTACGGAAGCCTGGAGGATTTCGAGATCCGCAGTTTCGCGTACCAATACGAGCTCATCGGCCAGTTCGTCCGTGAGGGGATCGTCGACGTCGACCTGGTCACCCACATGATGAGCTACGGGATCGTCAGCGATTGGCTCGCGTTCCGGCCGATCTCGGAGTACCTCGACTCCAAGTTCGGGGCGACGACGAGCCCCTGGATCCATTTTCAGTGGCTCGCTGAGAGGTGTCGCCAGCATCTGGACTCCGAGGCGCACGAGGCCGAGACGCCAATCATCGGCGCTTGAGCTCCTCCAAGACGACCCGAACCGGAGTTCATCCAGGGGCGACCGGGAAGGCGCCCTTCAGCATCTCCACTTCCCCCGGGGTCAGGAGACGCGGGTTGACGGGAACCCAAACGGCGGTTCCCGCGGCTTGGGCCCGGGTGTGAAGCTCCCGCAACAACTTGAGCACCGGGGCCAGCGTATTCACGGTCACCAGGTACTCGAACCCTTCAAGCAGGACGGCGCTGACGTGTCCTTCGTCGAGAGCGCTCACGAAGAGCGTCTCGAGTGCCGCCACATCGCTCGGCTTGACCGAGTTCTGACGACCGACGTTCGACAGCCAGATCACCGTAACGTCCCGCGTCCCGATCCGTCGCCGGAGCCGGTCCGGGAACTCCCGCGTTACGCAGAGTCCCCGCTGTCCGGCGGACACCGCATCGAGGAATCGACCCCAGGCGGTATCCGTCGTGTCCTCGACCAGAAGCTCGATGCCCTGGTGAGTGAGAGCCGCCGGAGCGGATTCCGCGGGGGACGGCTCCACCGTGCCCGGCGGTCTCCAGGGCGGAAGCGGCGCCGCTTGAAGGCGGGGGGCCGGGGGAGCCGGCGGCGCCCCGGGAAGGGTGACCGGAGGCACGGTCGTAGGGGCCACCCGAGTCGTTGGTGGGCTGGGGGCAACGCTGGGGGGTGGGCTCCGTGCGACCGGTGCCGGCGGAGCTGGGGACTCGAGTACCTCCGGCTCGGGGAGAGGAGCTTCTTCCTCGAGGGGAGCCTCGGGCTCGGGGACCTCGACGCGGGGAGGGGGCCACACCCAGATCTGCTCGGGTGCCGCCCCCCCAAAGTGGCGCACGACCTCGCGCGCGAGATAGGGGCCAAAGCCGGGGACCGCCACCAACTTTTCGTAAGGGGCGTGGGAGAGGGACTCGAAATCGGGGAAGCCGGCGTCCCAGGCCGCCGACAACTTGCTCAGACCTAGGTACGGAACACCGACCGCCTGATCGAGTTGTTCCAGCGTGGAGTGGAGCGCGACCTCCCGGTTGCGCACCTCGTCGCTTAAGAAGTCCGTACCGGCATCTTCGATGGGCTCGAAGCGGCGGACCTTGCGGGCTCTTCGTCCGAGCCGACGCGTGGCGTGGACCTTATGCCGTCGGGCCGGCCGTGGGAGCCCCGGAACCCAGACCCGCCATCGCGTGCCGATCGTCGTTCGCCCGTGGGTACTCTCCCCGGGGATGAACCGAGTCCCGGTGGCCAAGGCCTCGAACTTGGCTACCCGCAACGACTGGGCGATCACGACGGAGTGGCTCCGGAGCTCATCCTCGAGCGTCGGCGGGGCTTCGACCCAGACCTCCGTGATGTTCGCGCCCGGCGGAGCGTGACCCAACCGGCGTCGGACGGACCGCAGCACACGATAGGCATCGGGTCCGAGCCCGAGCATCAGGTCGAGGGTCGCGGAATCGGTCCCCGCGGGGAGTTTGAGATAGATCTCCCCCTTGGGGACAGGGAGCACCATCATCCCCGGAGGCAGTGAATCGACGAGCTCGACCATCGAGGGTAACAACTGCACCGGGCTTCCATCCAGCACGACGTTGAGCGTCTGGTTCCGCAGGCCTTCTTTGACGCGCTTTCCGGGCATCTGAGATACGAGCGTGGCGATTCGTCCGGCACTGGCCCGGTAGACTCGCTGCAGTTCGGCCATGTTGGGCTCGACTCGGATCAGCCGTCCTTCCCATGGTTGGGCCGGTGAGGCGACTTCGATCGAGGCCGCCGGCAAGACGCGCGTCAGGACGGGGAGCAGCCCGCGCAACTCCGTGGCCACCCCCTCATCTCGGGCATTGACGATCAGGCTCGCCCATCGGGTGGCCCGGGGCAACGACAGCCGGCGCCGGGCGTGCTCCACGGCGAGCGCGATCGGCGCGACGCGGTCGAGCAGCTTCTCCGAAGTCGGGTCGAGGAGGCTCTGTCGGACCGGCGCGAGCGGGGATTCGAAGAGGCTTCGCGCATCGTCCCGGCAGCTTCGGTGAATCGCCTCCATCGTGAAGGGGGCGAACGGCGCCCACAGCTCCGCCAAGCCGACTACTACGTAGAGCAGAACCCGGTACGCTGCCACCTTGCCGGAGGTCTGGCCCACTTCGTCGAGCCGGCTCCGCACGATCAGGAGGTAGCGCTCCCGGAGGTCTTGCTCGGCGAACCGAGTGACGCGGTCCAAGGTCGGGGCGAACCGGCCGGCGGCCAGGCCGGCCAACGAGTCCGCTCGAAGTCTCTCGAAACGGGAGACGAACGCCCGGTCTTCCTCGGGGAGCGAATCGCGGACCCGAGCGATCGATTGGTCGCCGGGGGGCAGAGGTTCGCGGGTAAGCGCGTTGGAGAGTTGGTACGCCACCGCCCAGAACCTTCGGAGTTGGCGCACCTCCTCGACGATCACAGCCGGAAGCGGGGACGCGGCGCGGCGCCGCGCCGTCATCCGTACGAGGGCGCAGCGCACCGCGTCGATCGGCGCCTCCGGGTCGTACCGGACCGAATCCTCGTCCACGGAGCCGGTCGGGAGCAGCGCAACGTGGGTGTCGGCCGGGCGGGCCGACGCGGCGAATTGGGCGACCAGGTGGGTGAGCAGGAGCGGTCCCCGGCGTTGCTCGGGAAGGTAGAGCCCCACGCCGTTGTCGGACGGGAAGGGATTCATCCGGGCCCACCGGTAGAGCGCCTCCGCAAGGACCGGAAGCAGCGGACGCCGGACTTCGGTACGGAAACCCCCGCACGAGCACTTGGGGCCGGTGCCGGCCGGCGCGAGTCGCGAGCAGTGACTGCATTCCTGGAGCGCCGGAAACGCGGGGTCTTGCGTGATCTGCGTGTCACTCGCCGGCCAGGGCACCACCTCCGAGGCAAGCGGCAGCGGCTCCCCCGGCAAGAGCCGCTTGAACAGGTAGAGCGTCTCCGCATCGATCCGGTCCGGCTCGAGACGCCACGCCCGACCCGGTCTCCAGAAAAGGCCGCTTCCGCAATCGCCGCATCGGGGGACGCCGTGGCGGACCCGAAGCTGGGCGAAGATGACCGCGCTATCGGTGAGGTCTCGGAGGATGAATGCCTCGGCCGTATCCACCGGAAGCCCGAGATACTTGTGGGCCGAATGCCCTTCGAGCAGTCCGCTGGCGGAGATGACGGGCCAACCGGGAATCTCGAGCGTTTCCGCGATCCGGGCGTCCGACGCCCCGTGCGCCGGGGTCAAAGTCACGATGCCGGTCCCGCTATCCCCCACCTCGGTCGACCCGTGGAGCAGGCCGCCCGGACTCAGCAGGGAGTGCAACGGTGGATACTCCGCGGCCAATGGATGGGCGTAGGACTTTCCCTCCCACGAGGCACCGGGGTGCTCTTCCAACACTTCGATCTCGGAATCTGGTATCCACGCCCGCAGCCGCTCCAAACTCGACTTGCTGGTCAGCACCCGCTCTTCGACGCCCCGTCGGGTGAACTTGGCAATCACGTAGGGCAGCTTGGGATTGAACAGAACCGCCGTCGTCCCTAGGAGCTTCCACGCCGAATCCGTCCATACGAGGGCGTCGACCCGGGGTTCGGTGTCACGGAGCGGGAATCGCAACAGGTACGCCGGGCCTTCCTCGTCGACGTAGACCAGCGACGCGGGACCCTTGGGTTGCCGGCATCGGGGACACCACCGGAGCGGGCCCTCTTTCGCCACCAGCACATTGGTCTCGGCGAGACGTCCCAGCATCGCATCGACCGTTGCCGTTAGCTCGGGTCGGACCAGCGCTTCCATGGCCCCGCGCCCAAACCAGAGTCCGAGGCTCTCCCATTGCGCCGCCGCCGTCGGGGGCACGGTCTCGCCGGGCCGGGCCCCGAACAGCAGAGGGCCGGTAGCTGTACGCTCCAACAGGAGTTGGGCGCGGGTCGCCACGTCGGCGAGAAGTCCGCGCTGAATCAGGGCAAGTGGGATCTCCCCGGTCGGTGGCAACTCGCCGATGGAGAGGTGGGTTGGGGGTCCTCCGCGGTCGGGACGGTCAGTGGGACCCGGGGGCAGTCCGCGGCCCGACCACAGCTCCCGCGCCTCGGCTTCTACCGCACGGGAATCTAGAGTGGTGGCCAACGCGCGCAACGTATGCCCCCGGACTTCCCGGGATTCTCCGGCGAGAATGATGCGCAGTCGCGTACCTTAAGGATTGCTGGCATGGGTCGAAGCCCCCGAGGCCCGGTTCACCGACAACTCTTATCAAGCGCGGCGCGTCCGCCGCCGAGGGGAAAGCAGATGGCCTGGACGACGGCGGAGGTCCGCGAGCTCAAAGAAGGACGTTACGTCCTCATCGACGACGAACCGTGCCGCATCCTCTCAATCCAGATGTCCAAACCAGGGAAGCATGGCGAAGCGAAGGCCCGGATCGACGCGAGGGGAATCTTCGACGGCTCGAAACGCAGCGTGGTTTTTCCGGTCACGCACAAGGTTCAAATTCCGATGATCGGGAAACACCAGGCCCAGATCCTCTCTCTCACGGAAGCCGAAGTCCAGTTGATGGACCTCGAGACGTACGAGACGTTCTCGCTCACTCTCGAACCCGAACTCAAGGGAACGCTGACCCCGGGGACGGAGGTCCAGTACCTCGACGCGATGGGCCGGCGCCGCATCACACGCCCGTGAGCCGTCGACCGATTCTTCTATCGGTCCGCCGGGGTCTGACTTTATAAAGCGGACCGGCCATCATTTTCGGTGCGGGGTACCTCAGCCGGCTGGCAAGGCCTCGCATCGCTTGGGGGATGGGGAATCGGCATGGCGGGACTCGGCTCGCTCTCATCTTCCCGGCTGACGAAGCTGCTCCAGGAAAAAGCCGA
Source organism: uncultured Thermoplasmata archaeon (assembly GCA_963773945.1). Taxonomy (GTDB): domain Archaea; phylum Thermoplasmatota; class Thermoplasmata; order Lutacidiplasmatales; family UBA184; genus JAKIWV01. The sequence goes on from CAVZDD010000003.1 coordinate 146,047, forward strand.
GCTGCTCAAGAAGAAGCGCGAGACCGCAGAAGCGCTCTTGAACGAGATCGAAACCCGGACCCAGCTCCTGGCCGCGGTCGGGGTCACCCTCCCCGACTTCGCGGAGAAGATTCCTCCCCTCCGCGACCTGCAACACAAGGCCGACTGGGAGGCCCTCGAGACCCAGGCCAGGGCTGTCCTGGCCTCAATGGAGCAGGAGGCTCGCGGACCGGTCGAGGAACAGCAAGCCGCGCTGGCTCGACGGGCAGACCGGCTCGCCGTCCTGGGCAATCCTCTGCCTCCTGAGGCGCGGGTGCTGCTGGATGAAGTGGGCCCCAAAATCCGGGAGGGAGCGTGGCGGGAAGCGTTCGAACGACTCGCCGCCATCGATGAGACACTGGCGGGACTCGAGAAGACGTACGAGAGCAATCTTTCGCAGCGCGTCCTGGCTTTCGTCCAATGGGCCGGTGGCGGCGACGTCGTTCCCCCCGTCTTGGAAACGGAGATCCAGCCCGTTCTGGGCGATTTGAAAGGCGCCGACCCCGAGCCTGCGCAAAAGCAGCTACGACAGATCCTGGAACGGGAATTTCCCAACGCCGCGGAGCGACGCACGTCCATCCGCGACGAGGCGGAACGGGCGATACCGGCTGCTCGCGATCTCGGCGCTTCCACGGGAGGCCTCGAAGCGGCCGTCGAAGCGGACAAGCGCGCCTTCCTCCTGGATTGGCCCCAGAGCGTCGCGCAGGTCGAACAGGCCATCGAGGGCCTGCAGACCGTCCTTCGAGACCGCGTGTCGTCCACGATCGGGTCGCTACGAGATACGCTCGAGGCCCTGCGCGCCCAGGGGGTCGACCCCAACGAGGCCCTCGCTTCCCTCGAGCAGATCACCGCCCAGCTGAGCACGGCGAAGACGTACGATTTGCCCGGACTTGTCGCCACGGCCCGGGAGGCGGCGGAGGGACCGGTCGTCGCCGTCGTCGCGGGCGTGCTGGACGAGGTGCGTCCGAGGCTGGTCGAGGCCCGACGGCTCGGGCGCGACCCGAGCGACGTTTTCGCCGCGATGAACCGGGCCCGAGAGGCGCTCCGGCTACGAATCTATGGAGAGGCGATCGCCGCAAGCCAAGAGGCGCTCGAGCGGGTCATCCACCTCATCGAGGATGTCGAGGGAGTCCGCTCGGAAGCAGATTCCATGCGCGACATGCTGACACGACTGGGGAAGAACGGATTCGCTTCCGCTCCGTTCGAGGCGCACGTTACTCGGGCGCTCCAGCTACTCGACCAGGGCGACCTGACCGGCGCCCGTCGGCTGTTGCAAGAGACGATCTCGTCCCTGGGTCGAGACGCGGTGACACACTTCGAAGGACGATTGGCTACGGTGACCCAGTCGCTCGCGATCGCGCGGGAACGGGGGTTCTTGCCTCGGAACCTCGAAGCGGTCGAACATCAGCTCCGCACTTCCCTCGACGCCGGCCGCCTCGCGGAGGTCGGCGCCCAGCTCGGTCGGATCGACGCTGATCTGCGCGCCGCGGCGGCGCCCTACATGGCGCGTCGGCTCGAGGAGATGGAGAAGGGACTCGCGGAGATCCCCGAAGAGCAGGCGGTGACGCCCGTGCGTTCCTCGATGGCGGACGCCGATGTGAATCTACGGGTCAAGGAGGACTTGGCCACGTCTCTCGAAGGCCTTCGGCGGGCGGAACGCGAGTTCTCGGCCGTCTTCGCCGCGCGAGCCTCGTCCCTGGTGGAAGCCCTCGCGCAGGAACGTCGGGTCCTCGAACAGATGGGGGGCACGGGCGACGAGATCCAGCGCGAGATCGATGAGGTCGAGCAGATCTTCAACATGGGCGACTTCGTCAAGGCCTCCAAGGCCGCCCAGGAGATCCGGACCCGGACGCTCCAGCAGCAGCTGATTCGCAGCGAAGAGGCGGTTTCCCACGCGAAACTCGCCTTGATCGAACTCGAAACGATGGGCCTGGAGGTCGGCGCACTTCGAACAGACCTCGAACAGGCTCAGGAAGCCGCCAGGACGTCAAAGCACGCCGAGGCGTACAAACTGGCTGAGGCGACGGCGTCGACCGGCCGGAAGCTCAAGGTCGAGGCGCAGGAGATCCTGGACCTACTGTCCGAAACCGCCGAGCAGTACTTGGGGCTGACCAAGCAGGGCCAATCCCTGGAGGCGTACCGCAACTCAATCCAAGAGGCGAAGCAGGCGTACCAGGCACTCGACTTCGCGCGAGCTCGGGCGGTGCTTGCCCAACTCCGGGAGGAACTCCAGAGTGCCGGACTCCGCACGGAGACGGCGCGGCTCCTGGCCGAGGCGAAGATGGTCGCCGAGGATGGCCGCCGACTCTCCGTTCCGCTGGACGCGGCCACCGAACGCCTCACACACGTCGAGCAGCTCGTCGAGGAAGGTCACTTGCGAGAAGCGGCGACCGAGGCCCGAGCCGTCCACGGGGAGCTCATCTCCCTCGTTCGTCCGGTGCTAGAAGAGAACCTTCGGGGGGTCGAGAGCGACACCGACACGGCCCGAGGCATCGGCCTCGACGTGGCGTCGGTCGCGGCCACGCTCAGCGAGGCTCGTCGGCGGCTCAGCCAGCCGGTTCCGACAGGAGTCGCCCCACTCATCGAGAGCGCCCGGTCCCAGTTCTTCGAGAGTCGGGGTTTCCTCGAGCACTCCGACCGGGCCATGCGACGGGCCACGGACGCCCTGAACCAGGCCGAGTTGGTCCGAGTGGACGTCGCCCAGCCCCGGGACCGACTCCGCAAGGTGCAGGAACACATCGCCCAACGAGAATATCCCCGCGCGATCGAGCAGGCGTCGTCGCTCGAGCGCGAACTGACCCAGGCGACCTTCCAGCAGGTTTCGAAGTCTCTGGCCGGTTTCCAGGGCCTGGTGGCCCGGGCCCGCCAGCAGGGCGTGGATACGACCCTGGCCGAGAACTTCCTCCAGCAGGCGCGCGCGGCCCTCGACAACTCCCAACCGATCGAAGCGTTGCAGCTGGCGGCCCGCGCCGAGAGCGAGATCGAACGGGTGGAACTTCAGCATTCTATCGCCAGCGGCTCGCTCGAGACGATGGAAACGAAGCTCGGCGCGGCAGAGAAGGACGGCGTCGTCGCCCCCGCTGCTTCGGAGGAACTCGGCCGGGCCCGGACGGCGTTCGCCCGGCACGATTACGTCGAAGTTCTCGAGATGACCCTCGCCACGTCCGACTCCCTCTCGATCGCTCGCGACTACCACCGGCGCGCCATGGATGCGATCGAAGTGGCGGAGCGCCATTGCAAAGAGGCGGGCAGCCTGTCGGCCGAGGTTAGCGAGGCTCAGGCGACCCTCACGTCGGCGCGCGAGCTCGCCACAGCCGGCCAGTACGTCGATGCGATTCGTCGGGCCCGCGAAGCCTCCGAGAAGGCGCGCTGGGCGACCGAGCGACTGTACTCCAGCGGACTCGAGGAAGCGCGACGCCTCTTCGAACTGACCCAACGGTGGGTTCCCGATTCCGCGACTCAGATCTCCTCCACGCTGGACGAGGCCGAAGCTTCGCTCAAGGCGCGCGAATGGCCCCGCGTCACCGAGCGGCTCCGCCGCGCACGCGAGCTAGCCGACCTCGCGCTCGGCGCCGCGCTGGACGGACGGCAGGATGCGTTGCGCGGTCAGTACGACCGGATCCTGAGCATCGATGCGACGGAGAAGGTCCGACGAGCGGAAGTGCTACGCCGGCTCTCCGAGCTCCGCAGCCGGCACGCCTACACCGAAGCGTTCGAAACGGCCCAGGAAGAAGAGACGCGCCTGTCTGATACCCGTCTCACGGAACTGCGTCGGCGGACGAAAGACCTCGAAGAAAGTTTGTTGGTCGGGGAGAAACTGGGTCTCGACACGACCCCCGTCATGCAGCTGTTCAGCGAGGCCAAGCTCGCGCTCCAGGCCGGGAAGACCGACCCGGTGGGCGGTGTCCTGGACAAGGCGACGACGTTGTTGGGCACGATCGTCAAGCCGCGGGTCACGGAAAAGCTCCGCAACGTACGGGCCGAATTCGTCTTCGCCCGGGACGGGTTGAGTGTGACCCTCGGACCGGTGGGAGAGATCCTGGACGGGATCCCTCGGCTGGTCGAGCGTGGAGAACTCGTGGACGCGGCCCGTATGCTGCTGGCGTCCGAGGAACAGATCAACCAGCGGAAAGCGCAACAGCGGGAGCTGACGAACCTCCACTACCTCGTCGACGCCCAGCTCACCCAGGCACGGGCCCGGGGCATCGATACCGCCAAGGCCCAGGAACTGCTCTCCGCTTCGATCCAGGCCCGAACGACGGACTATGGAGTGGCGCTGGAGAACGCGCGTCAGGCCCACGAGACGCTCAAAGCGTTACTGAAACCCCCCGAGACCCCCGCCGCGTTCTGGCCGTTCCGCCGCGCGCCCGGAAGCGGCAGTAGGTAGGCTCGACCGATTTCAATCCGGCGGGAGGATCCCGGTCCCCGGGGGAAGCCCTCGGACGGCACCCAGCTGCAGCCGGTCGTATTCGACCGAGTGCTTGATCGACCGCCGCCGCAGCAACGCCGAAACCTGTTCGGTGATCTGGACGACTTCCTGCGCCCGAAACGCCTTGTAGAAGTAGAACTCCGGACGGCCGTCCACCGGGATCGGGAAGATGAGCCGAATGCCGGCGGCGTCCTGCCGGTTGTACCCTGCGGGCTTCTTGTCTCGCTTGAGGTCCCGCAGATTCTCGTCCAACAGCACCTCGGGCAGCATGGGTTCGGCCTCCTTCATGAACGGCCGATTCGCCTCGACGACGCGCTTGTGGATCTCCGGATAAATCCGGACGAGGTCCTTGTAGCTTCGTCGGCCCTCGAGAATGATGTGGCCGCTCCGCGCCTTGACCGGTGGAGTCACAGCTCTCGGCCAGTCGTGGGCGGTATATGGCACTCGCGCCGCCCGAAGGCCCGGGCACCCTCATCCCGGGCCCGTTCCCCTCGCCGGCGAAAGCCTCAAAGAGGTTCCCTCCTAACCGCCGCCGGGCGCGCTCCCGTAGTCTAGTGGTCAAGGATAGAGGCCTCTCGAGCCTCTGACGCGGGTTCAAATCTGCGCCGGATAGTTCCGGCCGGTGAAACTCCCGCCGGGAGCACTCCCCACCGGGAACCAACGGAATGACGACGCGCTATCTGGTCGTGGTCAGCGAGCAAGATCCACTGGCGAAATTAGTCACCGAACGATGGGGGACGCCACCGAGCATCGGGGAGTTCGTGGACGGGTCTCCGCTGCGTCAGCTCGCGCCGGAGGTCGAGCTCCTGCGACGTCCCGGCCTCCACATCCACGATACGCAACTAGGCCCGGCCCTTCCGTCGCGACTCCGGTCGGTTCCCATCGTGTTTCCCTCGCGCCACCGAAGCGAGAGCGGAATCGGCTGCTTGACAGTGCATCCCCTCGGGAACCTTGGACCGGACGCGGAGGTCGGAGGAGAACCAGGCCGTATCGTCCCTTCCGCCGCGCGACTCATGACGGATGCGTTGCGTCAATTGGAGGAGCCCGCCCAGGCCGTCGGCGTGTCGGCCACCTACGAAGCGACCCATCATGGACCGCTGCTCCACCAACCGGCCTTCTTCGTGGAGATCGCCGATGTGCTATCGAACGCGGACCAAGCGATAGTGGCGGGCCCGGTCTCCGAAGCACTCCTCGACCTTACCGAGGATCCTTCCGACCGTGTCGCGGTGGGAGTCGGCGGCGGACACTACGCTCCTCACTTCACCGAATTGGCCCTCACCCGCCGTTGGGCCTTCACCCACATCGTGCCTCGACACGCTCTGGACGGTCTGACGCCGCACATCCAGCAGCAGCTTCGGGAGGGCGCGCCACCGCCGGAGGGAGCCATCTTTCAGCGGAGCGCGGACGCCGAGCGTCCAGAGTGGAAGGCATGGGGAGTGCGCCTTCGCGACACCGAGGCGCCGCCCCGACCGACGGGCGGGGCCTAGCGCCGGCTCAGTCGGAGTCCGCGCGGCGCTTACCAGGCCGCTGGTACATCACGGCGCCGCTACGGTAGACGGCCTTACCGATGCGCAGGGTCTGGGCCGAGGCGAACCGGGGGGCCTTCTCCGCCAGCATCAGGCTCTCGACCACCTGGCGGAACAGGGCGCTCTGGTTAATCTCCGGGTGGCGTTCCAGGAACTCGCTCTCTTCCGATGTGATCGTAATGTTCTTTCGCAGCATGCCGACGATTTCCGTGTGCATTCGAGGCTTCCCGGGCATGTGGCGCGGAAGGTAATATTGAGTATATATACGTATTCAATTCACCGCGAGCTCACTCGTTTTGAGGGGGGCCCAGCGGTGACGACCATCGTCCGGTCGGCTCGGAAACCGACCTCCGCTGCCGCGCGCAATTGCTTCGGTCGCAGCCCCCGCAGTTGGGCCGGCCAGCTGCGGTAGAAATCCCCGGAGAGCCGATGATAGGCTACGTCGACCGCGAGTTCATGGGCCGATGCAGTGGTCTCGAGTTCGAGGGGCAGCGAGCCGAGGGCGCTTTCTCGAATCCGGTCGAGCTCGGAGGGGGGGATCAGATCGCTGGAGAGCCGCTCGACTTCGCCGACCATCAGGCGGACGACTCGGTCACGTGTTGCCGGGTCCGTGCCGGCAACGGCCTCCCAGTACCCACCCCAACGCATGGCTTCGAGCTCGCTCGAGGCATGGTAAGCGAGTCCTTGCTGCTCGCGAATGCGTTGGAACAGACGGGAAAGCAGCGGTCGACCGCCGAGTACTTCGTTGACGAGGAACAGCTCGGGGTAGAGGGGGTCGGATCGTGAACCCGTCGGTGCGCCTATGCGGATGGCCACTTGACTCTGACCGCGAATGGAGATGTCCAGTCGGTGCGGACGTAGGGCATTGCCCGACAGCGAGGGGAGGGGTGGGTCGGGGCCAAACTCGCTCGAGGGAAAGTATCGCTCAAGAGACCCTATCACAACATGCCGGGGTGCCCGACTCGTGACGGCGAGGACGCTCCCCTTCGCCGGGAAGTGGCTCCGATGAAAACGCTGCAGACCCTCGATCGAGATCCGCGCGGCAGAGACTGGGTTGCCTAGCCCGGTGGAGTGGTAGGGATGTCCCGCGGGAAAGAGCCCCGACATCAACTCTCGGGCCGCGCGGAAGTCGGGTTGCACGAGCTGGCGGAGCTGCCGTTCCCGGAGTTGGCGTTGAGCACGGGCCAGCTCCTCGGGGTCAAAGTGGGGACGAAAGATCGCGTCGGCAAATATTTCGAGCAGCGGATTCCACGAGTCGTCCGGTCCCCAGAGCGTCAGTTCCGCGGACTCGGGAGCGACGGCGCTGCTGAGCGAAGCGCCCAACCGGTCGAGGGTCCGAGCGAGTTCCTCCCGCGACCGTTTTCCGGGCATCCCCACCGACAGTTTCGCCGCCACCATCGCGAGGCCCCCGGTGCCCCGTGGCTCAAACCCCCATCCGGCGGGCGCAACATACGAGACGGAGAAGCTGTGCGCCGAGGCGGGAGCTGCCTGGAGGACGACCTCGAGTCCGCTTGAGAGCGTGGTCCGCTCCATGTTCAGGGGGTCGGTGCGTTCACTCACGGGGTCGACCCTCCGCGGGGAGATATCGGACGGTCACTGCGGAGTCGTCCGAGAACAGGCGTTCGGCCTCTGCGCGCGCGTCCGCGCGTTTGACCCGGAGGACCTGACCTAGGAGTTCGCGCTCCCGACGGAGCCCGCCGTTCACTCCGAAGAAGCCCAGCCGGAATCCCGATCGCGTACTTCCTTCGTAGGCGAGTCGGGCCCCGCGGGCGATGATCGCACGCGCGTCGTCCCATTCAGTTGGAGTCGGGCCTACCTGTCGAAGTCGGCGAACCTCCTGGCGCAAAGCGGCCTCGACGTTATCGACCGTAACCTTGGGCGCCGCCTGAGCCTCCACCGTAATCAGCCCCGGATAGAGGCGCGGACGGTAGTCGCTCGAGGCGCGAACGGCCAGGCCCGTCCGGACGAGCCGTCGATACAAACGGGAATTCGGATGCTCCGACGAGCGGGACCAGAACGTCTGGGGAGAGAACAGGCTCGTCTCCCCTCCGAGAATTTGGTCCAAGAGCATGGCGGCAGCCGAGCGAGGGTCGGCGAAGCTCGGCGCCGGCCAGCCAATCAGAACGAGGGCCGTCGAACCAGGACCGGTGAGCTCACTTCGTCGCGCCCCGCGGATGGGGGGCTCGGTCGCCGTAACTACCGGAGAGGCGCCTGTGCTGGCAATCCGACCGAACCGCCGCCGCACCTGATGGGCGGTCCCGACCGGCTCGAAACCGCCGGTGAGCACCAGGAGCGCGTTTTGGGGGCCGTAGAATCGGTGGTAATAATCCGCCACGGCGGACGTCGGCATGTGAGCCATATCGCTCGAATAGCCGAGCGGGTCCCATCGATACGGATGGTAACGGAAGGCGAGTGCGTGGAGCTCCTCTTCGACCCGGAACTCGGGGCGATTTTCATTGCCCTCCCGCTCCGATTGAACCACCTCGCGCTCACGGTCCGAGTCCGTCGGGTCCATTCGGGCGTCCACCATGCGGTCCGCCTCGATGCGGAGGGGCACGTCCCAATGCTCCTTCGGGACCGTCGCGAAATACGCGGTGAAGTCATTGTCGGTGAACGCGTTCGAGGCACCCCCGATGGCGAAAATCGCGCGGTCGATGGCGCCCTTCCGGTAGTGAGGAGAGCCTTGGAACATCATGTGCTCGACCCAGTGGCTCACTCCGGTGATACCGGGGTGCTCGTTCACCGAGCCTACGCGGTACCACAACCAGCTGCTGACCGTGGGGCTCCGGGAATCCGGAGCGAGAATCACATCGAGACCGTTGCGAAGCCGCAAGCGTCGCACGGGTCCCGAAAATCCACCGGAGGGGGTCACGGGCCTGCGGGAGTTGAGGGCCCTTATAACGGCCCAGTGACGTCGTTCTCCGTCAGTCCGCCCAAACGGTTAAGCCCGGGCGCCCCCCAGCGAAGCGCGTGCGGGCCGCCTTCCAGCTCGTTCGGTTAGGGAATACGGTCGTCTCCTTCGTGGGCACCCTCGTCGGCGGAGTGGCAGCCCGAGGAAGCGGGATTCACCTCCCGGAGTCGCTGTGGATCGCTCTCGTCCTCGCGGCGTTCTCGACGGCCTTTGTGACCGCTGGGGGGAATGTCGTGAACGATATCCTCGACCGGGAGTCGGACCGCGTGAACCACCCGGACCGGCCGCTGGTCACGGGAGCGATCTCGCCGGCCACCGCCCAATGGACCGCCGTCGGATTGCTCGTCGGAGCCTTCGCGGTGGCTGCCCCGGTCTACGTGACCCACCCGCTCGTCGGCGGCCTGCTGATCTTGGCGGTGGCGGCGCTCTTGTCCTATGAGTTCCGCTTCAAGTCCGCAGGCTTCGGTGGTAATCTGCTGGTCGCGTTCCTGACTGGATTGGTCTTCCTCTACGGCGGCGCCGCCTCCGGAATGCCCCTCGCCGTGCTCCCCTTTGGATTCATGGCGTTCTTCGCTACACTGAGCCGGGAGGTCATCAAGGACATGGAAGACCTGGCCGGCGACGTCAACCGCCGCACCCTCCCTCGGGTCCGCGGAATGGCCTTCGCCAGCTGCGTCGCGCGGGGGGCCGTCGCGACCGCCCTCGCGCTGAGCGTACTCCCGCTCTTCGTTCTCCTGCCTATCGATTCGGTCGCGGGAATTATGTACGCGGGTCTGGTCCTCGTGGCGGATGCGTTGTTCGTCGTGTCGGTCTTCTGGCTCCCGGCCCACCTGCATTCGGAACAGACGTTGAGCAAAGGCGCCATGGCGGTGGCACTGTTGGCCTTCCTTGCCGTGGCCTTCCGGTAGGGGTCTTCGATGGGTCGCGTTCACCAATATCTTTCCGACAAGCTTCGGCACGGTCCCTTGCACATGACACTCATCGATCCCGACAAGGCCGGTGGTCCCTCCGCGGCCAGCGTTGCCAGCGCCGCGGTCGCGCTGGGGTCGGATGCAATCATGCTCGGAGGCTCGACAGGGATCTCTCCGGAGGGGATGGACGAAACGGCCCGGGCGGTGAAGGCGGCGGTCCCGGTGCCGACGATCATCTTCCCGGAGGGTCCCGCGTCGATCACCGCCGCCGCCGACGCGATCTACTTCATGAGTCTCCTGAATTCGCGCAGCGTCGACCGGGTGATCCGGATGCAGGCCCATTCGGCGCTGGAGATTCAGCGCATCGGACTGGAGCCGCTGTCGCTGGGCTACATCATCGTCGCGCCAGGCATGCGCGTCGGGGAAGTCGGTCAGGCCGACCCCGTCCCCCGGGACAACTCCGCTCTGGCCCAGTCGTACGCCCTCGCCGCGGAATTTTTGGGGATGCAGATGGTTTACTTGGAGGCCGGTTCGGGGGCCCCCACCCCGGTGCCGGCGGAAATGGTCCGCGCCGTCCGCCAAGTTCTCCACATACCGTTGATCGTCGGCGGGGGGATCCGCTCCGGCGAGGAAGCTCGAGTGCTTCTCAACGCCGGTGCGCAGATCCTCGTCACAGGAACCGTGACGGAGCAGCAAGGGATTGGCCCAGCCTTTGAAGGAATTTTGGCGGAGGTACGGCGCGCGCGTGGCGACTGAAACGATCCCGTACCCACACACTGTGGCCGAGAATCGCCAGAACCGGCTCTACTCTCGCTTCTTCTTCCGCGCCCCCAGCGTGAGTTGGGCGCTTCTCCTGATGGCCGTAGCCTCCCTGGCCGACGCCGCGCTGGCCTGGATCCCCGGGACTTCGATCGGCCGATTCGCCGAAGGGTGGGCGCTGGTATTCCTGATTCCAGGACTCCTGGGCGTGCTCATCACCACCCCGTTGGCTGGCGCGCTCGGGGGCCGGTTCCCCTGGCACCGGAACACGCTCCTTGGATTGATGACCGTCGTCTTCCCGCTCCCGATCCTCCTCGTGTGGCGAGGGGTGGGCCTTCTGATGGGCCACCCCCCCGTCGAGATTCCCCTTATCCTGCTGTTCATCCAAGGACCCATCCTCTGGTTCCGCCACATGACCCTGTTCGGGGTCTCGAAGCCCCAGCATGGCGCCTCGCTCCCCCCCTCCGTCCTCGAACCAGTACTCGCGATCGTCGGAGTCTTCGTACTCTATGCGCCCCCTCTCGCTTGGGTAGTGGCCGCGGGCGTTTTCCTGCTACTCGGATTCCTCTGCGCCGCCCTGTTGTTGCGCGCGGCGGACCGTCCGATGCGGCGCGAGTTCGGATCCTCCGGTGTCTCGTTCATTCGGCCCTTGATCGAACACGTTGGTAGCCGGGACCCCGGTGCGACGCAGATTCTAGAGCGTTTCTTCGCAGGGTTCGCCGTCGAGGCGAATGTACGGGTTACCGGAGTCCAGTTCCGCACCCCCCATGGCGCCAAAGCCACCCTCGCGTTGCCGGCAATCCATCCCGGGCCCTTTGCCGCGCTGGGTGCGAGCAATCTCCCCCAGAAGCTAGAGGAGCAATTGGGACCCGCCGCCGGTCTCGTCTTCGTACCCCACACGCCCTGCAACCACGATCTCGACGTGCCGACGACTTCCGAGGTTCGTCGGATCGGCGAGGCCGCGGTCGCGCTACTTCATGACCTGCCGGCGCCGACGAGCCACCTTACCAGCCCCCTCGTCAGTGCGGGTCCCGACAGCTGGGCCCGGGCGCAGCGACTCGGCGACGTAGTCCTCGTTGCGGCCACGCAAGCCCCCGAACCCACCGACGACATTGCGTACGCGATCGCCGACCGAATCGTCGACGAGAACCGGCGGGCCGGTCAACCCGAACTCGCGCTGATGGACGCGCATAACTCCTACAAGGAGGATGAGGGCGACCTCACGTACGGCTCGCCGCGGGCCCAGCGGTTCGCCACGGACGTGCACCAGGCGGTTTCAGCCGCCGTGGCGCACGCCACACCTGGAGAGGTCCGCGTCGGGGTCGCCCTCCGCACCGGTTTCTCCGTGGGCGGGGAAGGGATCGGCCCCAGTGGAGTCCGCGCGCTCGTGGTGGAAACCGCCGGCCGACGCGCGGCGTACGTGCTGCTCGATGGGAACAATCTCGTCCAAGGACTCCGGGCACGCTTGCTCCAGGCCTTGGGCGACGTGGTGGATGACTCCGAGGTCATGACCACCGACAACCACGTCGTTCACGAGGTGGACGGCGGCGTAAACCCGATCGGGGAGCGGATCCCCTTTGACCTGCTCCGGGAGACCGTGGTCGGCGTGGTGCGCGACGCGTTGACGAACCTCGAGCCCGTGGAAGTACGGGTCGGGACGCGCGACGTGTCGGAAGTGGCGGTCCTCGGGCCGGATTGGACCGCTCGGCTTTTGACCTCGCTCGGTGACACGCTCTCGATGTTTTCCAACGCGTTTCTAATGACGTTCCTCCTCTTGATCGTCAGTTCCATGGTCGTACTGGCTGCCGTCCGTTAACGAAGGAGAACGCCGGTGCCGCACGCCCCTCCGGAGCCTCCCCTCGCCGCGAAAGACGCGCTGGGCGACCCGGACGCGTACCCGCTGCTTCGGGACTTGGTCGGGTTCGCGAACACGAATCTCGAGGACCCCGCGCATGAACGCTGGGAGAAGCCCCACTACCTCGAAACCGCCCGCTACCTCGTCGATGTGGCGACCCGGTTCGGCCTCAGGGCCCGCATCTTCGACTCGCTGACGGACCTCCCCGGGGCGGAAGGGCTTCACGGGATCCCGCGGCCCAGCGTCATCGCAGACCTCGACGTGGACGCCGATGAGCGCGTGATCATCATGTCGCACTACGATGTCGTCCCGGTGCCGGCCGAACAGCTGGCGCGTTGGCAAACCCCTCCCCATGAACTGACCTTCCGGCCTGATGGGCGATTCTACGGGCGCGGCGCCGCCGATGACCTGGGGAGCGGCGTGGTCCCCTCCTTGCTCGCGGCGAAGCAGCTTCGGCACCACCCGCGCGTCGCGCAGAACATCCGGCTGTTGATCTGTTGCGATGAGGAGACCGGTGGGGCGGGCGGTATCGAGGCGCTGAAGGCCCACGACGAGCGGTTGCCTGTGAACGACCCGGAACGGTTCCTCGATGCCGACGTGGTGCTGATCCCGGACGGGGACCCCCACGCGACCGCCGGATCCTCGGGAGTCCTGTTCCTGGACGGAACGTTCTCCCGACCCGTATCTCTGCCACGGGTCGTTGCCTTCGGAGAGGGTCTCGTCGGACTCCAGTCCCTGGCGCAATCCTGGGTCTCGGTCTATCCTTCCCCCGACTGGCCCGATCACGACGCCCCGTTCCCGTTCATCACGGGCCGAGCCACGGTCACGAAGTGGGACGCCGCCGCTGAACGGGATTCCTCGACCAGCCGCCCGCACATCGGAGCGATCCACGCCGAGACCGACGCGACCAACCAGGTCGCCCAGAGCGTTACGCTCGTACTTCGCGGAACCCCGGCCCAGCTCTCGGGACTTCCGGTTCAGCTGGCTGCCCTCCTTCCCGCTCCCTATCGCCTCGAGATTGGCGGTGCCACCTCGCTCCGCGTACCCGCCGACGCCCTCGCCGTCTCGGTGATCGGAACGAGCACGCATGCCGGGTACCCACATCGGGGACACAACCCGGTACCCGCGGTCGTGGGGCTCCTCGACCGGGCGCTGCGCGCGGGCCTCTTGGACGATTCCTCCTCCCTGGTGGCGACGTTCGGGGTCGACCTTCGGCTAACCCCCGAGATGCCTATGGAGACCGGCGCGCGAGCCGCCCTCGATTATGCGCGCGCTTGGAGCGCGGCGCACGACCCCGACGCCCGGGTCGTCGCGCCCTCCGACCGGGGCCGCGGGGGATACGCCCTCCCACCCGACCATCCGGCCCTGCTCAAGATGGAACGAATCCTCGGTTCGGTGTTCGGCGTGAAGGGGGTGTACGGCGAGTACGGGGGCACAGACGCCAGCAGCCTCATCGGCTTGCAGACCTCCCACGGCGAACCGCTCCCCGCCCTCGTCTTCGGCTTGATGGGCCGGACGTCGCACATTCACGAAGCGGAGGAGAATCTGGACCCCTTGGGGGTGGCTCAGGTTACCGAGACCATCCGTCGCTACGTCCTGGAGCCGTAGGGGGACGCGGAGGCGTGGTCGATCCCCAACTCGAGGTGCTGATCCGGGTACTGTGGGTTCTCACGCCCGTGTACGCGGCGAACGCTCTCGCCACCCTCCCTCGGGGGAGGGGACCTCCGATGGACTTCGGTCAGAACTGGTTCGATGGACGTCGCATTCTCGGGTCTTCGAAGACCTGGTCGGGATTCCTCTTTGGGACCTTCGTCGCGGTTCCCATCGTCCTGCTTCAAGCCTGGTTGATTCTGATCGCCCCACCGAATCTCCAATTGGTCCCCCACTACGGACCCACGGTGGTGGCGGCGCTTCCGGTAGCGTTCCTGCTTACGGGCGGCGCACTCACAGGAGATGCGGTGGGTTCGTTCATCAAGCGCCGTTTGGGGTACGGCAGCGGTGCCCGGGTCCTCGGATTGGACCAGCTTCCGTTCGTCCTGTTTCCCATCGGACTCGGGCTCGTCCTCTATCGCTCCATCTTTGTCACGACGTTTTTCTCGTTCGAGGCACTCTTATGGGTTCTCCTGCTCACCGTGGGGTTCCACATCCTGTTCAATTGGATCGGCTTCAAGATTGGGACCAAGAAAGTGCCGTGGTAACATGATGGAGCAAGGGGACCGGCCGGAGGAGCGCAAGCAGATCATCGACCTGCTCCTCAGCTCCGGATCGGTCCGCTTCGGTCAGTTCACCCTCGCTTCGGGGCAGACCTCGAAGGTCTACATCGACGTCAAGCGGGCCTGGACGGAACCGGCGCGCTTGACTGTGATGGCGGAGGCGCTGGCGCGCCGGGTCGGAAACGCCGACCGCCTCGCCGGGATGGAACTGGGGGCGGTGCCGCTGGTCGTCGCGACCGCCCTCCGGACCGGCCGGCCCTATCTCGTGATTCGGAAAGCGGCGAAGGACCACGGGACGAAGCAACGTTTCGAAGGCGAGATCCCGGCGGGGGCTCAGGTCCTCCTGATCGAGGATACCAGTTCCACGGGGGGTTCCGCGATGGAGTCCGTTCGCATCATCCGCGAGGCCGGTGGTATCGTTACCCGGGCCCTTGTGGTCGTCGACCGAGGGATGGGTGCGATCGAGCGAATGAAAGCCGAGGGGATCACCCTGGACCCCCTCGTGACGCTCGCGGAGATACCGGGAGCCAGCGCGTGACCGGCGCGGTCCGGGACGAGCGCGACGGTACGGATCGACGACCCCTCGGAAGCCGGCACGGTCTTCGGCCGCGGGTTCTTCGGCACCGTCGGGTCGGGAGGGCTTCAACTCGACCGGACGGAGTCGCTTTACTTGCTCGAGATGGGCCGACTCGAGGTCCAGGCCGAACGGGGTCGATTGGTGGACTGGGCAGACCTGTTTCGACGCGCGTTGCGGGCGGAACCCGGATTTGGAATTCGGTATCTCGTCTACCGGGACCTACGCCAGCGCGGATACGTCGTGCGCGCCGGACCGGCCCCGGTGGCGTTCTCGGTCCTCCCGCGTGGGGGCATTCTCCACAAGACGCCCGCGCGATTCTGGGTCGAGACCGTCTCCGAGCGGGAACCGTTCGATTTGCTCCGCATTCAGACGCTGGCGGAGAAGGCCCAGAGCACGAAGAAACAACTCCTGGTCGGTGTCGTCGACGAAGAGTCGGACCTGACGTACTATCGGATCCGGCTTCCGAGTCCGACAGGAGCGCTCCCGCCGTTGGGAGGTTCCCTTCGCGTGCCCGCGATCCTCGGCGAGGACCGCGTGCTCGTATTCGACCCGGCGGGCGTGGAATCGCTGGGTCGCCAGCAAGCGTACGGAAGTCGCATCGGGAGCCGGCTGGAGTTGAGCCTGCTCGAAACGGTCTACCTCGTATCCACCGGTCTCATCGAACTCCATGACGCGCGGACCCGGCGGGGGGTATCGCTGGAGCAGCTGCTCCGTCGGGCGCGCCGGCTCGAATCCGGATTCGATGAGCGACTGGCGGTCTACCGGGCGCTTCGCGAGCGCCAGCTGGTCGTCAAAACCGGGTTCAAGTATGGGGCGCATTTCCGGGCCTATCCTCGGAATCCCGAGCACGCGCATGCGCGGTACCTCGTGCACGCGGTCGAGGACCAGTTTAGAGCGCCGTGGTCGGAGATCGCACGAGGCGTGCGGGTGGCGCAGGGCGTGCGGAAGGAATTCCTCCTGGCCGGGGTCAGTGGCGACGGAAAGGAGTCGGTACGTTTCCTTTCTCTCGAACGGGTCCGGCCGTAAAGTCCCGGACTGCGCGAGCAGTGCCCCGTTGAATCAGAGACCGTTCACGAGTGGACGAAGGAACCGGAGCAGCAACCCCGGGTCGCTGGACCGAGAAAGAATCTCTTCCACGGCGGTTCCGACGATGACGCCATCCGCCCCGGTCGCCCGGACCGGAGCGAGGTCCGCCGCCCTCCGAATTCCAAAGCCGATGAGCACGGGGAGCTCGGGACGCGCCGAGTGGGCGGCGGCCACTCGGGCGCGGAGCTCGTTCGTGGGAACTCGCTGGCCCCGGCCCGTCGTGCCGAAGCGAGAAACCAGGTAGAGAAAACCAGAGCTCGCGCCCGCGAGCACCCGGACTCGGGGGATCGAGGTAGCCGGAGAACCCATTTGCACCAACGAGAGACCGGCCTGATTCGCGGCGACCCGCCACGGACCGCTCTCCTCAATGGAAAGGTCCGGTACGATCAATCCCGAGCCGCCCGCATGGGCGATGGCTCTGCACGCTATCGCGAGTCCGTGATGGAACACCGGATTGGCGTAGGTCATGACGGCCACCGGCAGCTCTTTCGAGACCGCTTGCACGGAACGAAGTAGGTCGTCCCACCCGGTACCGCTCTGAAGTGCCCGCGCCGCGGCCGCTTGTAAGACCGGCCCATCGGCGATCGGATCGCTGAAGGGGAACCCCAACTCGATACCGGACACACCGGCCGCCTGGCACGCGCGAACCAGCGGCAACAGGGCCGCCCGCCGGCGGGCATCGACCATGAGGTAGACCAGCAAGGAACGCCGGTGCTCTCGCCGGTTGCGGGCGAGCGTCTCAGCGAGCGAGGCCGGCATCGTGACGGAGCACCACCTCCAGGTCCTTGTCCCCTCGTCCGGACAACGTCACAACGACCCGGGCGCTACGCGGAAGCCGGGCCGCGGCACGCACGGCCGCGAAGATCGCGTGGGCCGGCTCGAGCGCCGGCAGGATTCCCTCGTCGTGGGCCACCCAGTGGAATGCCGAGACGGCCTGGTCGTCCCGCACCGAAATGTACCGAACCCGCCCCGAGTCGTGGAGCATCGCATGCTCTGGTCCGACCCCCGCGTAGTCCAACCCGGCGGAGATGCTCTCGGTATCCCGGACTTGACCGTCGGAGTCTTGGAGAATGTACGAGTACGCACCATGGAGTATGCCCGGGGTGCCATGGACCAGCGATGAGGCGCCGACCCCCTGGCCCTTGCCTCCTGCCTCGACGCCCAAGAGTTTCACCGGTGTCCGGAGGAGTGGGTGAAAAGTTCCGATTGCGTTGCTGCCCCCTCCTACGCAGGCGACCACGAGGTCGGGGAGTCTCCCCCACGCGGCCCGTGACTGGGTCCGGAGTTCTCGACCGATCACACTCTGGAAGTCGCACACTAGCGACGGGAATGGGTGGGGTCCGACCGCCGATCCAAGGATGTAGTGCGTGGTTCGGACGTTCGTAATCCAATCTCGTAACGCCTCGTTAATGGCGTCCTTGAGCGTTTGGGCGCCCGAAGTCACCGGGTGGAGCTCCGCCCCCAACAGTCGCATGCGCTGTACGTTCGGCGCCTGACGTTCCATGTCGCGGGCCCCCATGTACACTTCCGTCGGCAGTCCGAGCGCGGCACCGATGATTGCAGTCGCCACCCCGTGCTGGCCGGCGCCGGTCTCCGCAATCAGGCGCTGTTTGCCCATTCGCCGGGCCAGGAGTCCTTGACCGAGCGCGTTGTTGAACTTGTGCGCTCCGCCGTGAAGCAGGTCCTCTCGCTTGAACCAGATCTGCGCGCCGCTACCGCGTCGCGTGAGATTCTCAGCGAAGTACAACGGCGTGGGTCGTCCGCCGAGGGTTCGGGACCATCGGGAGAGCTCGGCACGGAACTTTGGGTCCCGACGGGCCGCACGCCAGGCGAGGTCCAGCTCCTGGAGGGCGGGTACGAGCGTCTCGGGAACGTACGCCCCGCCGTAGGCACCGAATCGCTTAGGCATGCGACTTCTCCCACGCCTCCACGGCGGAGAGGAAGGCGCGCATCCGGTCCAGATCTTTTACACCGGGAGAGCTTTCAACGCCGGAGGAAACGTCCACGCCCCATGGCCCCACAGCGCTGAGGGCCTCCCCGACGTTCTCGGGGTTCAGGCCCCCGGCGAGAATGAGCTTCCGGCCCGGCGCCCTCTGGACGAGGGTGGCACAGATCTCCCAATCTGGGCGTTGGCCACTCCCCCCGGGGAGGGGTCCGCCGGTCGCGTCCAGGTGTACGCGCGGGTACGACTCAGCCGGGGCAGCTCGGGCACCGGGCCCGAAGCGGCGGAGAGCGGAACCGGCAACGAAGGCACGAGATGGTGGATCTCTAGAAAGTCCAGCCCGTCCGGGATCTTTCCGTGGACCTGGATCCGGTCGACCCCCACCTCGTTGAATATCCGGTGGATGAGTTCCGTCGTGGGGTCGACCACCACGGCCCACGCCTCGGCACCGGCCGGCACGTGGCCCGCCAACTCGATGGCCCGTTCGATCGTCAGGTTCCTCGAGGAGGCCGGCACCTCGATCACGAATCCGGCGGCTCCTCCCTGGGGGGCCAGCGCGATGGCAGTCGGCTCGGTCAGGCCGCAGAACTTCACGAACGTCTTCATGACTCTAACCTCGACGCGGAACCCTCAAAGCACGTAGGAAGGCGCCCGGATCGCTGGCCCGAGCGAAACCGGTCCCGACCAAAAGACCGTCGGCTCCCCAGCCGCGGTATCGATCGGCTTCCGCTGGGGCCGATACGCCGCTCAGGCCCAACAACGGATGGCGGGAGCCCGCCGCCCGGAACGTCGCTTCGGCGGTGTCGGGTTGGAACCGCAGGGTGTCGAGGTCTCGCAGGTTGACGCCGAAGAGATCGACCGCCACCCCCTCGGCGACCGGCCATTCGTCCTCCCCGTGCACTTCGAGCAGGACCTCTAGGCCCCGAGCCCGAGCCGTCATGGCCAATTCCCGGATGGGGAGTTCTAGGAACCCTCCGGTCTCCAACCGGGCGATAAGCAGAATCGCGGATGCTCCGGAGCGGTAGGCCGCTTCGACCTGGATCGGGTCGACAACAAAGTCCTTGAAGAGGACAGGAAGGCCGGAGACCCGGACCAGCTGGGCGACCTCTTGGGGCGACCCCCGGAACGAGGGGGCGGTCGCGAGGCAGGAGAGCCCGTCCGCGCGGCCGCCCTGGGCCCATTTCACAAATTGGTCGAGAGAGATTTCGGGGAGGGTGGATTGGCTTGCACCCGGTGACTCGTGTTTGCGCTCCACCAAGATGGCCCAGCCGTCGTGCGCGCCCGACACGGCGTCGCGGAGACTCGGTGCGCGCCGCACGGGGGTCTCCGGCAGTCCTTCCAGATAGGTCGGGTCTTCGACCTGTGCCCGCACTTGGGGCAACAGATCGGCGAGGAACCCCACCGTTAGCCCCCCTCCGCCCAGCGCCGGCTCGCAGCAAGGGCTTGCAAGGCTCGCAGCAAACCCTCGGCGCGACCGCTATCGAGCGCGAGTGCCGCAAGCTTGACCCCGGTGGGAAGATTCGCCGCTCGGCCGGACACCCAGAGGGCTGCCCCGCTCGTCAAGAGGATGCTCCCACGTCGCGCACCGCCCCCTCCGGCGAGCAGCCGGTTCGCCTCCTCGGCCGCCGCCGCCGCCGGAAGCGGACCCCACGGGCCTCGGCAATCCTCGGGCTCAATCAGGTCCGAAGCGCGGATCCTTCGGTGGCTCCGACGTCCATGGGACCAGATGACGCAAGTCGAACTTCCGGTCGGGGAGAATTCGTCGCTGCCATCGTCGCCCGCCACGGCGAGGCCTCCGCGAACCCCTAGGGCCGGAAGCACCTGGGACACCCGTTCGGCGACCTCTGGGTTGGGACAACCGACGACTTGGAAGGGCACACCCGCCGGGTTTGTGAGCGGGCCCAACTGATTGAAGATCGTGGGAATCCCGAGCCCCCGACGCACGGCCATCACCGCGCTGGTAGCTGTGTGGTAGAGCGGCGCGTGGAGGAACGCTATTCCATGTTGGCGGTAGCTTTCGCGCGCAAAGTCTCGCGACGTGGCGACCGGTAAGCCCAGCGCCTCGAGAAGGTCGCTCGACCCCGCATACCCCTTCACGCTCCCGCGCGCGCTCCGATTGCCATGCTTGGCCACTGGCACTCCGGCAGCCCGAACGACGAAGGCACTGACGGTGCCAATATTGAACGAGGGAGTTCGCGCCCCCCCGGAACCACACAGGTCGACCGCTCCATCCTTGCGAGGGCCCGGGAACGACATCGATCGTCGACGCAACTCGTGAGCGAAGGCGAGAATTTCTCCCGGGGTTTCTCCCTTCATTCGCAGGGCCACGAGCAGCGCGGCCCGCGCCAGGTCGTCGGTCGCCGGATCGACGAGCCGGGCGACGAGGGCCCGGACCTGAGACGTGCTGAGCTCTTGACGAGTCAGCAACCGGTCGAGGATTTCGAGCGTCACCGTCGGGTCTCCCCCAGGAAGTTCTGCAGAATCTGCGGGCCCGCCGCTGTGAGATAGGATTCCGGATGGAATTGCACGCCGTGGACCGGGGCCGTTCGATGGTCGAGCGCCATAATCGTCCCCCGGTGGGTGGAGGCCGTAACGAGCAGCTCGTTCGGGAGTCCGTCCCGTTGCACCACCAGGGAGTGGTATCTCGCACCCGGGAACGTCCGGGGAACGTTCCGGAAGAGGGGTACTTCGAGGTGCTCGATCTCCACCGTCTCGCCGTGGACGGGAGATTCCGCTCGACCCACATGACCCCCGTAGAATTCTCCGATCAGTTGGTGACCCAGACAAACGCCGAGGAACGGCCGCTCGGTTCCCCAGCGCGAGAGCAGCGCCCGGGCATGGCCCGTCACCTTCCGGTCCCTGGGATGTCCGGGTCCTGGCGAGAGCACGACCGCATCGGGGTCCCAGGCGATCGACCGACGGACGGGTTCGGTGTACCGGAGACACTCGACCTTCGCGCCCAGCATGCGCAAGGCTTGGTACAGGTTGTAGACGAACGAGTCCTCGTGATCGATGAGGAGGACCTTCATCGGCGTTCCCCGACCAGCGTGGTCTCCAGCTCTTCGAGCTTGAGCAGAGTTTCATGGAATTCACGAGAGGGTTCCGAGTGCCAAACGATCCCGGCCCCGGCGGCGGTGTACAACTGGTTTCGGTGAGTGAACGCGCTCCGGATGGCGAGTGCCCAGGCGGCGTCACCGTTTCCCTGGATCAGACCGACCGCGCCCGCGTACGGCCCGCGCCAGGTCTGTTCCTCTCGACGGATCAGCTCCGTCGCACGGATCTTCGGCGCCCCGCTCACGGTTCCGGCCGGGAACGTGGCGGCAAGGGTCTGCCACGGCCCAACCATTGCGGGAATCCGGCCCTCCACCCGACTGACCAGGTGTTCGAGACGGGCGAACCGTTCGAGGCGTTCCTTCCAGACGAGGCGCACTGTTCCGGGGACAGAGACCCGCCCCAGGTCGTTCCGGGCCAGGTCGACGAGCATCCGGTGTTCCGCGAGCTCCTTCGGGTCTCGACGGAGCTGCCGACGGTCTGCACGGGCCCCGCGGGGACGGGTGGCGGCAATCGGACTGAGAAAAGCCCGACCGCGTCGGGTCTCCAGCACCGATTCGGGACTTGCTCCAATGATCTCTCGATCCCCGAACCGAAGGTAGTAGAAGTACGCGAAACGTTCCCGCGCTCGCAGAAGGCCGGCACGTTCCAGAAGGTCCTCCGGGCGCTTCCACGCCCGGCGGTGACTGAGCACCACCTGGAACGCTTCGCCGGCGCCTATCGCGGCGCGAAGCCGTCGGACGCTTCGTTCGAAAGACCCCCGAGGCATCGTGTCGGAGACTGGGGTCCCCGGGGCGGCAAACGGGCGGCGCCGGACCGCGGCCGAAGGGCGGTCTACTCTGCGAAACCGGAGTCCGGAAACGAGGGCCCACTCCCCGAGCGGAAACGGGCTTCCACGCGGTGCGGCCCGGAGGAGCGGTTCGAACAGCGAGGTGGCGTCGAAGCCGACGTACCCGACCAACGCCCGTCGCGAGTCGCCCCGAAGTTGGCGACGGGAGCGTCGGTCGAGCTCGTCGACCGTCGTGCGGGGATCCAGCGACCAGCACTCCTCGGGTTCGGTATACGAGACCGACCACCGGCCCGGCAGACCGGGCGCCGAGCCCCGCTCGAAGTATCCCGCGCAGCCGCTCCCGGCGGAATCCCCGATAAACTCCTCCCAGGGGTCCGTCATCCGGACCTTCCATCCACCAGCGCCCGGTGCATCTGGAGGAGGACTCGCGGGGCCTCGGTCGCGGGGACGGCAAGGGTGACCGAGCGGGGAGTCGCGCTCAGGCCTTCCCCGAGACGTAGAATCGCTGGGGACAGCCGGGTCACGTCTCGCAGCACGTTGTCTCCGATGGCCGTGAGCAGCCCCACGCGATGGGGTCCGTCCAGGGTCATTCGGTCCCGGTTGGCGAGGGGTTGCAACGCCTTGCGGCCCTCCGCTCCGTGAGAAGCTTCCAGGACAACGCTCAGGAGTGTCGACGACGTGAACAAAGTCACGATGTTCAGGCCGGCCTCGGTGAGTCGGCGGGAAACCTCTGCCACGACCCCGGGCCGCTGCCGGCCGCCCGCCACACGGATCCGGACGAGTGCGACCGGGGCGAGCAAGGTGATGGCACGCATTCCTCCAGGACCGGAATTGGGACCAATGATCGTCCGCACGATCGGATCGTCGAGGGACATGACATGCACCTCGATGCGAGCCTCCCGAGCCGGTTCGACCGTCAAGGGATGCAGGACCTTCGCTCCAAACTGGGCGAGCTCTTCCGCCTCCTCGTACGAGAGTTGCGGGATCGGACGGGCGGAGGGGATCCGGCGAGGATCGCCCGTCAGGACCGACACCCCCCGCTTCACGAGCTCGACGCGGGAGGCTCGAAGGATCGCTCCGAGTGCGGTCGCCGAGTAGTCGGAACCGCCGCGCCCCAGCGTCGTCACCCGTCCCTCGAGACTTCGGCCCAGGAACCCGGTGATCACGGGAACTTGGCCCGCGCGAAGCCATCGGAGCAGGGCCTTACGCACGGGTCCCGCGGACCGGTCAAGCAGGATGGTCGAGGCTCCGTACTCGTTATCGGTGATGATTCCGAGATGGTCCGCCTCAACGGCTACCGCCGGAATTCCGGCGGCGAGCAGCCGCGGGATCATCCATTGCACCGCCAATCGTTCCCCTTGGCTCACGATGCGGTCCGCGAGCGGCGGGTCCACCTTCCCGCGCCGTTCCGCCTCCTCCACGAGTCGTTGAAGTCGGTGGAGCAGGGCCTCGCACTTCTTCGACCACCCCGGATGAAGGTCCCGAATGCGGCGGAGCGCCCGAGCATGAGCGGCTCGGGCCCGGGGCGCTTGGACGATCGAGCGGAGCAGGTCCGTGACCCCCTCGCGGGCCGAGAGTACGATGACCGTCGCGCCCTCTCCGGCGCATCGTTGGCTGATCCAGCGTACTACCTCCGCTGGTTTCGAGAGCGTCGCGCCCCCGAACTTCACCACGAGCGGGTGCTGGACCGTCACCGTCGCGAAATCCCCCCGCGATCAAGGAGGCCGCGTGCGAGGGCCAACTCTGCGTTGAGCACCGAGCCGCCGGCGCCCCCCCGAACGGCGTTATGCGAGAGCACGAAGAAACGCAAGTACGGGGGATTCCACCGAATGCGGCCTACAACGGCGGCCATCCCACGCGCTCGCTCCGGGTGGCCGGCCCATCGGTCCCGCGTGGGTTGGGGTCGGTCCGGCTGGGTGCGAAGTTCGACCGGGGGGTGAGGCGCCGTGGGCAGATCGAGACCGCTTAGGGGATCGAATCTGGTCCAGGCTTGGCGGAGCGCCGAGAGGGAGGGACGAAGCCGGGCGTCCACGGTAACCGCCTCCAGATGGCCGTCGCGTACTCCGACTCGGGCACAGTTGGCCAGGAATGGGATCCGTTCCGGAATGATCCGGCCCTTCCGCGCCGTCCCGAAGATCCGGTTCGATTCCGCCGCTACCTTCTCCTCCTCGTGCGCGATGTATGGAACGACGTTATCGGTGATCGACAACGAGGCCACTCCGGGGAACCCGGCGCCGGATAATGCCTGGAACGTCGTGACGTGCACCGCCTTCGGCGAGAGCAAGGACCTGACCGGTGCGATAGCCAGCACGAGGCCGGTGGCGGTGCAGTTCGCGTTCGTCACGAGTAAGGCCCGTCGCCGGGGGCGCCCAGCCAAGGCGGTCAGGTGCGAAGCATTCACCTCCGGTACGAGCAGGGGAACGTCCGGATCGAGCCGATGGTCCGCCGAGTTCGTGAAGACGTGAATCCCCCTGTGACGACACTCCGACTCGATGGGCCCGGCGAGTCCGGACGGGATCGCCCCGAACACAACGCGGACCCCGGTGCGTTGGAGTTGGGCCGGGGAGAGGGGCCGGAGTCGCTCCTGCGATAGCTCTCGGGGAACCTCTTCGGTCAGTTGCCAGAGGTCCTCGAGGCGCTGACCGGCGGAACGCTCGCTGCCCACGAGCAGGGGCCGGGCGAACGTCGGATGTCGGGCCAGCAGTCGGGCGAAATGCTGTCCGATGTATCCGCTGGCGCCGAGGATAGCCGTGGGAATTCGGT
The DNA here is from genome assembly GCA_963773945.1 of uncultured Thermoplasmata archaeon. Classification (GTDB taxonomy): domain Archaea; phylum Thermoplasmatota; class Thermoplasmata; order Lutacidiplasmatales; family UBA184; genus JAKIWV01. Next base: position 170,878 of record CAVZDD010000003.1, read on the forward strand.
CGGATGCGTTCATGCGAGGAAACCTCCCGCCAACGCCAGGTCGACCATTGCAGACGCCGCCACCGACTCCAGCACTACGACCGCGCGTGGAACGATGCACGGGTCATGTCGACCCGTCACCACGAGTTCTTCGGTTTTGTGCGTGGCTAGATTCACCGTCTGCTGTGGGCGGGCGATGGACGACGTCGGCTTAACCGCGGCTCGGAAGACGATCGGCATGCCGTTCGCGAGACCGCCGAGAATGCCCCCGGCGTTGTTGCTGCGGGTGACGACCCGGTCTCCTTCCCAGGCAAACGCGTCGTTGTGCTCGCTGCCGCGCATGCCCGCGGCCCGGAATCCCGCCCCGAACTCGATCCCTTTTACCGCCGGCACCGAGAACGCGAGGTGCGCGATGGCGCTTTCGATGGAGTCGAAGAACGGTTCTCCGAGCCCGACCGGACTTCCGAAGATCCGAGTTTCCACAATCCCCCCGAGGCTATCGCCCTCCTTTCGGGCCTTCGTGATCGCCTCCTCCATCGCTGCCGCGGCCTGCGGGTCCGGACAACCTACCTCGTTGAGGTCACGTCGCTGACGGAGTGTGTCCACGTCGAGGCCTTCCTCCGTCTGGGCCGGGACCCCCCCAATGCTCTGCGTGAACGACGCCACCTCGATACCCTTCACCGCCAGCATCTGAGCGGCGATCGCCCCTCCGATGACTAACCCAACGGTCATCCGGCCGGAAAAGATCCCGCCGCCCGAGAGGTCCGCCTCGGGTCCGTAACGCACCCGCGCCGGATAGTCGGCGTGCCCGGGCCGAGGGGTATCGCGGAGCCGTTCATAGGGCCCACGTTGAACATCCTCGTTGGCGACGTGCATGCGGATGGGCGAGCCGTCGGCGGCGCGATCGTGTATGCCGGCGTCCACGATCAGGTGGTCCTCCTCCTGCCGCTTCGTCGCCAAGCGTCGACCGACGGGTCGCCGTCGGTCCAGCGCCGACTGAATCTTCTCGACATTCACGGGCGTTCTCGCCGGCACACCCTCGATGGTGACACCGACCTCGGGCCCATGGCTCGAGCCGAAGATCGTCATCCGGTACCGTCTCCCGACACTCATCATGCGACCGTTTCGCCTCCGTTTATCAGCACCCGTAGGGCATCCCAAAACCCCGGGAACGACTTGGAAACCGCCTCTGCACGACCGATGCGGGAAACCCCACCGGCCGCCAGGCCGGCGACGGCGGCGCTCATGACCAATCGGTGGTCCTTCAGCGACGGAAGGTTCAGCGGGCGCGGCGACTCCACGCCTGTAATGTCTACCCCGGCAGCTTGGGACGACACCTGCGCCCCGAGGGCCCGCGCGAGCCGGATGGATTCCCTCTTCCGGTCGGATTCCTTGAACTCGAGGTGCGGCGCCCCTCGCAATCGACTGCGCCGTCCAGGAACGAGCGCGCCGAGGACCGCCACAAGCGGGAACAGGTCCGGAGAGTCCGTCAGGTCAACCGAGACGGGCCCGGTGAGAGGGCCGGTCACGCGGACGACCCGCGAAGTACGATGGACCCGAGCTCCCATCTCACCCAGAATCGGCAGAATGGCGAGGTCCGCTTGCGGGAGGTCGGCGGGAATCCCTTCCACCTCGACCGATCCGCCCGTGACGGCCGCGGCAGCCCAGAGGTAGGCGGCGGAGGAGGCGTCGCCCGGAACACGAATCCGACCCCCCCGATATTTCTGGCCGCCGGGGATGTGGAAGGCTCCCGGCGTACGACGCAGCTCGATGCCGCGATCGGCCAAGACCGCGCAGGTCGCTTCCACATACGGCTGGGAAACGATTCGACCTCGCACATGAAGTTCGGAGGAGCCGACCAGCGTTGGCAGCACCATCAGCAGGGCCGAGGTGAACTGGGAGCTTACATCGCCCCCGACCGTCACGTGTCCAGCGTGGATGGGTCCCTGAATTGTGCAGGGAAGCGCGCGCCCTCTCGTCGGGGCGCGGACGCGGGCCCCGAGAGACTGGAGAGCTTCGTAAAGTTCCGCCATCGGTCGGCTGGATAGCCGCGGCGCACCCTCGAACCGAACCGGATCGTGCCGGAGGGCGGCGACGGCGGATAGGAATCGGAGCGATGTACCGGACTCCCCACACTGGACCACGCGCCGCGGGGATCGTGTGCGGGGCCTCGCGCTGATCTTCCACTCGCCGTCAGAACCGCTGATTCGGGCTCCAAGCGCGCGGAGCCCGATTCGCGTGGCCCGAGTATCGTCGGAATCGAGCGGTCCCTCGACGACGGAGGGGTTTCCCGCCAGAAACGCGGCTATCAGGGCCCGGTGGGTGTAGCTCTTCGAGGGCGGAGCCCGGACTCGTCCGTGGACGTAGGCGGGACGAATCGTCTGGACCGTCATACTTCCTCGGCCAGGGTTGTCTCGGCCGGCCGGATTCTTGCCCGTCGGACCTCGCCACCCCGTTGCGGAAGAAAGGCCACTACGGCATCGATCTTCGGTCTCGGGACGAGAACCGCCAAGGCTGGGCCCATACCGCTGACTCCGCACATCGTCGCGCCGTGGCCCATCAGGTTCGACCGTAGCGCGCCGTAGTCGTACCCCATCACACGTTCGACCAGTTCGGTGTTAAGCGTCATGGCCTCGACCCACCGGCCGGCCCGGGCGGCGTCGGCGGCCGTGCGTCCTGCCTCGGCCTCCGCGCGAAAGCGTTCGAGCCAAGCGATCGATGGAACATGCGACTCCGAGGGAATCCAGAGCGCAACGTCGAGGTCGGTATCGAACGGTGCGGACCGAATCGGTTGCCGGTTCGTGTTGTCCGTCAAGGCTACTCCGCCTCGGAGCGCTGCCAGGCAATCGTCGTATGCGCCGGTCGCGCTCAGTCCGATCTCTTGCGCGACGTCAGCCGCGAGACGGGCGAGTTCTTCCGCGGAGCGGGACTGTCGGAGGGCGCCGGCGACGGCGCGCAAGACGGCGCCTCCCACCGCCGAGGAACTCTTGAGTCCCTTCCTGATCGGTACCGCGGAAACGATCCGAAGATCTCCCGAGAACATCTCGCCGGTAGCAAACCGGGAAAGCCCTAGTCTCAGGGTCTCCCGAACGAGGGCCGTATCCGATGTGCGTTCCACCTGAATCCGGTGCGACGTGAGTCCCTCGGTGGGACGGAGGTCCACCTCGGCCCGCACCGGGAGCGACACCGCGACCGCGCAGCCGATGCCGGTCGGTAGTGCGTTCACCACGGTGACCGCGCCCGAGGCCGTGCCTACTCCGCGCACAGGACCTCCCGCAGGGCGGCTTCCTGGAGGTCGTCCGAGGGGGCGGCTCCCCACCACGTCGCGTAACTCTCCGCGGCTTGATAGACGAGAAGTCGAGACCCGTCCTCATAGCTCGCCCCCTTCGACACGGCGCCGGTGCGGAGAATCGAGTGGACGGGTTGATACACGAAGTCCAACACATGGGTCCCGCGACCGACCACGCTCCTCCACGGAAGGTCGAGGGTGGGGCAGTCCTCCCGTCCGGCCGGCGTCGCATGAATCACGAGGTCGGCGGGCGGGAGGGAGGCTCCGACTCCGCTGAGGCCGCCGTACTCCCGAGCCAGTCCTTCGGCAACCTCCCGACGGCGCGCGAGCACGATGCCCGTACTATCGAGTGACGAAAGGGCGGCGAGGGCCGCCCGAGCAGACCCCCCACCGCCCAGAACGATGACCGGAGAACCGTTCCATAGTCCGGCCGCCTTGAGCTCCGATAGCCTCCGGCGGACCGCTGCCACGTCAGTGTTCTCCGCGGAGATGGTATCCGGCTCAAAGGTGAGGGTGTTTGCGCAGCCGGCCGCCTCCGCGGCCGGTCCGGCTCGGCTGGCCACGCTCAACGCGACCTGCTTCCACGGGTGCGTTACATTCAAACCCCGGAAGCCGCCGCTGGCCAATGGTCCGAGGCTCTCCGTGAGCTCCTCGGCTGTCGACATGTCCAGTGCGAGGTACAGCCCGTCCCGACGTTCGCGCTCCATCCAAAACGAATGAATCGCGGGGGATCGCGAGTGCTGGATCGGGTGGCCGACCACGCCGAAGATGGGGTTGCCCGAGATCCCTCGCATATGGGACCGAAGCCGATTGACTGGCACCTGGGAGGGTTCAACGGTGTCCACGGCTGCGGACGGAGGGGACTCTGGCAACGACCCGAACACCGCAAACATCCCGAATCGGTGGGCCCAGGCTCGGAGAATCGGACCAGTGGCCCCGGTGGTGTGGAGAACGTAGGGAGCGTACGCGTCAAAGGGAAACAGGCCCGGCAGCAGGTCGGACCACAGCCGGGAGAACCCGCACGGCAGAACGACCTTCGCGACTGCGCGCGGAGGCCGGGGCAACTCCAACAGTCGTCGGATTTCAAGAGTGAGCGTCCTTGCGGCAAGGTGAGAGGAGAAGATGATGGAGGAGCTGGCGGGAAGCCTTGACGTGGCAGTTTCAAAGAATGCCGAATCTCGCGCTCGCTCCAAGTCGAGGAATCTGAATGGAAGCCGCGCAAGGCGGTCCAGCACGGGCTCCCGGTCCGACCGGGAATCGGGCCCCTCCCCTCCCTCCGCTCGCGAGCGAAGCGTCCCGATCAGGGGGATTGGAGACGGGAACAACGCATCCGCCCTCAATCGCTCTTCCGCGGGGAGCCGGTCCAGTCGGACCTCACCCAGGTCGGCCCCCGCCGTAGCCGCGGTCCGCAACTCGAGTTGGAGTGCAGCGACCGAGCGACCGGGGCAGCTCGCGATGATCAAAGGCAGCGGCGTTGTCATCGTTCCTCGACCGTTTCGTCCACCGCAACCCCCAGATGCCGCCCCGCGGCCAGGGGAACGCCCCACGCCAACGCGCCGGCCTGGAGGTCGGTGGTCGGGACGCTTCCGGTTTCAGTCGAAAGCCGGACCGTCTCCGCCTCCTGCAAAAAGACGGTAAATCGACGGCCACGCGCTTCGCCCTGGACGAGGACGAGAGGGCGGCGCTCGATCTTGATCCGGCCCACCCGGACGCTCCGCGTGTTCCCCTCCGGGGAACAGACGAGGATCGCGTCGCCGGGAGCGAGCTCGCTCAGGTATCGAGTCTCCCCGTTCGCGAGGAGGGTATAGAGATGCGCAGCCCCGGCGTTCACGCGGAACGGCCGGGGCCGGGTGTAGCGGGACCCTACGGCCTCGCTGGCCACGTGGAATAGGAAGGCGGCGGCGCTTCCGACGAGGATGCCCTCCTCGGGTTGCAGCAAGGAGGTGGTGTCCACAATGACCCGGTCCCCCGTACCCGCCGGCGCCACCGATCGGATCGGGATTTTCTCCCAATGCAACCTGACCGACGACCGCTCGAGACGGTGTTCAAGGTCATCCAATATCTCCGGACTCGGGACCTCGACGACGATAGTGTCGGCACCGTGCTCGAGTGCTCCGAGAAAGGCCGGGATGTCGGCCGTTTCGGCGGTCACCACCCACAATGTTCCGGGCACCTTGCGGGCGGCGACGAGCGTCTCGAGGGGGATCACGCGCTCCGCACCCCACCGGACCGCGGACACCTCGCCTCGACCGAGTGCCGCCACCACGGGCTCGAGCTCGGCCGGGGCCCGAACCCGGTACAGACGTACGGTGAGGGGTTTGGAGGACGCACCGCTGGTGAGATCCTGAAATCCATCGGGGGTAGAACGATACCAGGTCTCGCCCGGTTCCGGGGTGACCCGTCGGTCGTCCACGGAGCTGAAGCGGCGGAATCCTCGTCGTCGCGCCCGGGATACGATGGCGGCGTTGACCTCGGGCTCCGGAGCCGCGAGGGCCACGACGATTCGGTTCAGCGGCACGGGTCCCTTCTAGCCGCTCCCGTGGAGTATTGCCGCTACCTGCTTCGCGAATGCTTCGACCGGGCGTCGTTGGAAGAGGTTTCGACCGATGCAGATCCCCGCCGCGCCGGCGCTTACGGTCTCATGGACGAGTACGAGGAACGCCTTGTCGTCCTCGAGTCGGTTCCCGCCCCCCAGGAGCAGCGGGGCCGGCGCTCGTCCGGACGAGTCGTCGGTACTCTTCGAGAGAGCCGGGATAGGAGGTCTTGACGATGTCAGCGCCCAGATCGGCAGCCGCCCGGCACGCGTGACGGAGCTCGTCGGGGGTGCCACCGTTCGGTTTCTTCACGTAGGCCATGCAGAGCAGAGGGAGTCCGATCGACCGACACTGGTCGGCGGCGATGCCTAGGTCCCGGAGCATGTCGCCCTCCTCGGCAATTCCGAAATTGACCTGAACCGACATCAGATCGGCGCCCAGGGCGGTCGCCTCCTCCGCGCTCCCGGTCAACACCTTGCGGTTCGAGTTCGGATTCAGGCTGGTCGAGGCGGAAACGTGGATGCCCAAGAGGGTGCGGGGCGTGAGCACCGGAACAAGTCCCCGGACGGCACCCTTGGTCACGATCACCAGGTCAACGCCGGCGCGCTGAAGCTCCGCGACCACGGCCGGTGTCTCCTCGAGTCCGTCGATCGGTCCCATCGAGACTGAGTGGTCGAGAGGGACCGAGAACAGACGACGGTCTCCCGGAAAGATTCTCTTCAGTCTCAGTTGTTTTCCGTACATGCTTTTCCTCGCTTGTTTTCACTGCGAGGGAAGCACCCGGCGGATGCGCCGCTCAAGACTTCTGTCAGAGGGACGCGCCGACCGGGCGCTCCCCTCTCACCAGGACCAGGGCATGACCGCTCGCCGACCGGACACCCGAAGGTCGTCGGTGGAGGTCGCGACGGTCATCGTTCCTTCTGACCACCCGAGCGATATTTAACCTTGGGCCGAACCGTTCGGGGCCGCAATCGCTCCGTCGATGAGGAGGCGGTGCAAGGCGAAGCCCCGGAGCATCGCGTCCCACATCTTCCGTCGGACTGGCGGGGAGTCTGCGAAGGCGGCGACCATCTCTCCCACGAATCGACTGTGCTCCTCGTCCGCGGTGACGTGGAGCGAGTAGTACGTCAGGTGGTCCTCGTCAACCCCGTAGTGCTGGCGAAACGCCGGGAGGAGCCGCTGGCACAGCTCCACGTTGGGCGGTTCCGAGGAGCCCCCGGCCGATACGTAGAACGGCTCCAGGCGATTGATGTAGAGGAAATCGTCGATGGCAACCATCGTGGACGGGAGGAGCGTCGTCGAGTGGACCTTCTCCCTCGCGAGGCCGAGCCCCTCGCAAAAGTGGAGCCAGAGCTCGGGGTGACCTCGTTCCTTCCCTTTGGGGTCGCCGGCTTCCTCCACCAATTGATCCAAGATCATCCGGCGGAATCGGTCGAACTTCGGCTCCCACGAACAATTCGAGAACCGCTCCGCCATTGCGAGGGGAACGCAGGCCAGCCACGGGTAGAATTGGGCCGCCCACCGGTGGATTACCGGTCGGGGGGCGGTACCCTTCTCGATCTCTTGGAAGAACGGATGCAGCTTGAACGGGTGGTTGGCCATCTTGTACTTCTCGAGCTCGTGACGGAAGTCCTCCCCCTCGTACCGGACCCACGGTGGTTCGCTCATCGGCCTCGCTTCCCCCGAGGAAGCGGGCGACGCTATATGGGGAACGAGGTTCTCAGGTAAACCTCGGTCCTTAAGGCGACCCCCCCGACTTCTGGGACGTGCCGACGGACTCGAGCGCCGACCGAATCGTCCCTCCGTTCGGACCGTTGCAAGGCATCCGGGTGCTCGACTCCGCGCGAGTCGTCGCGGGGCCATGGGCCTCCACGTACCTCGGAGAGTTCGGGGCCGAGATCATCCACTTGGAGGGACCGCCCTTCCACCGACCTTTTTCGGACCCGACCCGGACGCTGCCCCCCCTTCTGCCGGAGGGGGCGTCTCCCGAGGACGCCGTGTCGGAGTCCTGGGTGCAGTACTCGCGCAACAAACTCTCCGTCGGGCTCGACCTCAAGCGTCCGGAGGGCCGGGAGGTTTTCCTGGACCTCATTCGAAAGGCAGACATCTGGATCGAGTCGTCTCGACCCGGCACCTACGACAGCCTCGGGCTGTCGGACGCGATCGTTCACATGGCCAACCCTCGGTTAACGATCGTCCATGTCTCCGGTTTCGGGCAATCGGGCCGCCCCGAACGCGTGGGGGCGCCCTCGTTCGACCTAATCGCACAGGCCTACAGTGGCTTCCTCTCCCTCCAGGGAAATCCGGAACCCGATCCCCCGATGCGATCCGGTACCGCGCTCAACGACACGGTCACCGGCCTCGCGGCCGCGACGGCGGCGCTGATGGGATACATCCACGCCGAACGTACGGGGACTGGCCAAGTCGTCGACGTGGCTCAATACGAGGTGTTTTTCATGCTGCTCGAAAATCTCGCCCTCGATTACTTCATGCGCGGAGTGGTGCGCGGGCGATTCGGGAACGCGCACCCTCGGCTCCACCCCTACAACCTGGTTCGCGCCGCCGATGGGTGGGTCGTCGTAGCCGCGGCGACCCCGGCCAGCTGGACCCGACTTCGGGAACTGCTTGGCCTCACCGACCTCCGACTCGATGACCCTTCCTTCCGAACCACCCATCGGGATCTCGTGGATCCGGCGATCGAGCGATTCTGCGGTACGCGGACGGTCGAGGAGCTCGAGCGCCTCGGTCGCGAGAACGATACGGCGATCTCGCGGGTCTACCGAATCGATGAGATCGCCCGCGACCCCCACTTTCAGGAGCGAGGGATGTTCCTCGAGTGGCAGGATCCCGTGGCGGGCGCGGTGAAAGGCGCGGGCGTCGCGCCGAAGTTCCTCACGACCCCGGGCGGAGTCTGGCGCGGTGCCCCCTGGCTGGGGCAGGACAATGAGGCCGTGCTCGGCCGGTTGCTCGAGTACCCAGCCGCCCGGATCCAATCCCTCCGAGAGGCAGGAATCGTTGGAGAGCATCCGACCTCGTCGACGAAACCCGCTCGAGCGCCGTTCTTTGTCCGGGAGCCGTCGTGACGGACCTCTCCTCGGTCCTGCCGGAGGATTCCCTTCGGGAGCAAGTCGAACAGTTCGCGCGGGCACACCATCTTGCGGAACGCGCCCGGAGCCTCGATTCCCATCCCGAATTCCCCTGGGCGGAATTTCGGGCGATGGGCCAGGCGGGATGGCTCGGGTTGACGATTCCCGCTGAGCGCGGGGGGCGGGGGTTCCCGTTGCGCCGGGCGGGCCTCGCACTCGAGGAGTTCGGATACCGCGCCGGCACCTCGTTCGCGAAGCTGTCCCTTCAACCGGAGTTCTCGAGCGTGATTGGCGCGCACGGTTCCGCGGACCTTCGGAATCGCTTCGCCGGACCCCTCGTTCGAGGGGAGACCCTGGTGGGGAATCAGATCACGGAACCGCTGGCCGGTTCGGATCTGTCCCGGCTCTCGACCCAGGTCGTGCGGGAGGGAAACCGTCTCCGCTTGTCCGGCACCAAAAGCCAGGTGGCATTCGCCGCGGACGCCCACGCCGCCGTCGTCTACGCGCGCGGAGCCGAGGTGTCCTCCGGAATCTCCGCCTACGTAGTTCCGCAGGACCTCCCCGGCATCGAGCGGAAAGTCGTCGAAGATTTGGGAGAGCGCTGGATGCGGCGCGGAACGGTGACGTACCGATCGGTGGAGATCGCCCCGGACAGCCTCGTCGGGGAGGCCGGTCAAGGGTTTGAATACCTCAAGGTCGAGCTCACCCACGAGCGCGCTCTGCTGGGTGCGATCTACTTGGGCGTCGCGCGGGCCTCCTGGGAGGAAACCGTACAGGAGGTCGGCGAACGCGTCGTGCTTGAGGGCCCGTTATCGGACCAGGAGGCGGTCGCTTTCCCGCTCGTCGAGGATGGAACGCGACTCGCGGCGGCCTGGTTGTACACCGACCACGTGCTGGGTCAGCTCGACCGAGGCGAGCGCGCCGACGACGCGGCGGCGATGAGCAAGTGGTGGGCCACCGACGTCGCGCTGACGACGCTCGACCACGCGATCCAGTTCCACGGGGGCCGAGGCTATTCGAAGGAACTTCCCCACGAGCAACGTTGGCGGGACGTCCGCAGCGGAATGCTCGCCCATGGCACTTCCGAAGTCATGCACCGGGTGGCCGCCCGGCGCCGCTGGCCGAAGGCGCACCCGTCGACGCGCGGGCCGGCCTAGGACGCGGTCTTCAGACCCGCGCGCTGTCGCAGGGCATAGTAGAACCCACCGAACGAGGTCGCCGTCGAAGTCTTGAATCCCTGCCGACGCAGCGTCTCCTTGACTTCCTTCGGGCTCTGGCGAAGGTCGAGCGTTTTCGAGGAGTCGAACTTGTACTGGAACGTCCCGTTGGGGCCGCGCGGGAACGCCTCCCAGTCCTTGGCCGTCGTGACCCGGAGGTCCGCGAACTTCTTTTCGTGCGGGCCCGGAGCGAACATCGCCATCGCGAGATGCTCCTCGTTAAGCCACATCATGGTGGCTTCCCGGATCGCCTCGTCGGTAGATTCGTCGAGCGCACCCGGCGCGACCTGAGCCTGCACCCAGCCGACCAGGGCATCGAAGGTCTTCTCGGAGTTCTCCTCCAGCATCTGGAGGACCGCCGACCGGATGGCGGACTTACGCAACAGGGCGATGCCGTTGTCGGAGACGCGGAAGTCGGCCGTGAGACCGAGGAGGGCCTCGGCGTTGTCGGCCAGCTCCTTGAGGGCGAACACGAAGAGGGGGGTCGGCTGTTCCGACTCGGAGACGAACCAGAGCGAGAATTCCTGCCCGTTCGTGACGAGGGCCAGGGGGGACCCGATGGCCCGCGCATTCTTGATCGCCTTCTCGGAGTCGGTGCCGGGGTTCGGCGGCCGCTTGATGTCGAGAACCACCCGGGGCTTACCCGCCTGGTCGAGGAGGGCGTAGTCGGCGTGGGAGCCGTCGGCCTTGATCGGGAAATCGAGGTAGACCTGCTTCTTGTCGTCGGGGTCCCATCCCAGTGTAACCAGGAAGGGGTTGACGATCCAGTGCTTGATCTGCTGCTCCGTCGGTTCGGTAACATCGCGAAGGACCTCGGTGGCAACAAGGTAGAAATCTCCCAGTCGGCGTGACAAGTCCCCGGCTTCCATGGCTGTGGGATTGGACCATACGGGGCTTAAAGGTTCGGCCGCGAGCGGGAACGATTCGGAAGGGTATGCGCCCCCCTGACACGGGAGGGTTCCGAGTCCGGAACCGGCGCCGGGACGTTCCGGCGGGGCGGGCAGGTTAAAGAGCCGGAGGGCAGGTGCCGACCCGGCGAACCATGGGCTCCGGAACCATTGCGCAACCGGCGACCGGCGCGACCGACCCCAGCGCGCAGGCCCGCATGTTGCTCAAACGGGCGAAGGCTTCGGCCGGCGGAGCTCTGGTCGGTGACGCCCTCCTCGTCGTCCTGTTCCTCTGGGGGGTCAATCCAAACAATCTCGTCTACTCGCTCTCGGTCCTCGCCCAGAGCGGAATTCTCCTCGGCTTCGTCGCCGGGGCGATGCTCCTTCCAGGTACTCACCCTAGTGTGGGGCGGCTGGCTCCTGCAGCTAGTTCGGCGGGGCGAATGGCCTCGGATCCGGCAGTGGCTTCCCCTCGTTACAGGTCTCGGTTACGCCTCTCTCATCGTTCCCGGCTTTTACCTTCACGAAACGATCCACCTCCTCGACTCGGCCGCCTGGCCGCGACGGCCCACATCCCCGACGCCCGTCGCCCGCTAAACCGGCACATTGGCTGGTCTGTGGGCGAGATTACCGGCAACTTGAATCAGGTACGGTTCCACGGTCTTCAACGGTGTATCGAGTCCCTGGTGCGGGGGCAGCCCCAGCATGTCGCTCATCAGCCACTCCACCTCGTACGGGTACAGCGTGGTCGAACCGAGGGCCACCAAAAGAGCCGTAAGGCGCCGGGCTGTCGGGCCGGACCACCCCCAGTACCGAGGGCGCTTTCCCAGGAGTCGAAACATTCGGTCCGTCAGCTCGCGGTAGGTCATCCGTTCCGGGCCGCCCAGGTCGAGGATCCCCCGCCGGAGCCTCGCGCCTCCCCGAGGAGCACCCGAGCCAGATCGACGACGGCGACCGGGCTGACGTGGTAGCTGCCGTCCCCGAACATCGGGAACACGGGGTACCGGCGCATCAGGCGCATCATCACCCCGAGGAGGACGTCTCCGGGACCAAACAACATCGTCGGACGAACGATGCGATAGGAGAGTCCGCTCGCCTCCAAGGCCGCGTCGAAGCGGCGCTTGTAAACCAGGTAGGGTAGTGCAGTCTCGATCGACGCCGGGGCGGCGGGAACGCTGACCTGGAGAAAGCGGCTGACCCGCGCCCGTACCGCCGCACCGAGAAGCCGGCGCAGGCCATCGTGCAACGTACGGAACGCGTCCTCGGAGTCCCATCGGTACCAGGCGAGGTTCAGTACCACCTGCACATCGACCAGCAGGGGCGCCCAATCCTCGACCGCCTTGACGTCCGCGCGGACCCACTCCACCGCCGACCCCTCGTTCACAGCCAGGTGGCGGTGAATGGATCGAATTCGGAAATGCGGCAGGAGCTCCGGAAGCACCGCCCGGCCCACGAGCCCACCTCCACCCCCGACCAGAAGGAGCCGGGGACGCGAGTCGGTCGTCGCGTTCACGGAGCGGCCGGAGCGACCTGAGAAATGGAAGCCGCGGCAGAGGGCGGGTTACTGGTCGTCTGGAACACCGACTCCCAGGCGCGGAGGACCGGCCCACGGAACTCGTCCAAGCGGACGGGAACCCCCCGTTCCCGGGCGACCGAAGTCATGACGTCGCCCGAAAGTCCGCACGGCCGGAACGTGTGGAATACCGACAGGTCGGTCGATACGTTCACGGCAAATCCGTGGAAGGCCACCCATTCCTCCACGGCGATGCCCACCGAAGCGATCTTCCGTCGTCCCTCGACCCACACCCCCCGTTGACCGTCCACCCGGCCGGCGCTCACGGAGAGTTCGGCGAGGGATTGAATAACCACCTCCTCGAGGTCGTGCACGTACCGTCGCACGTCCCGGCCCCTCGGGGTGAGATCGACGATCGGGTAGCCCACGAGCTGGCCGGGACCGTGGTACGTACTGTGGCCGCCGCGCTCGACGTCGAACACCGGAATCCCCTCGGGAAGTACGTCTCCGGCCAGTCCCTGGACTCCGACGGTGATGACGGGCGGATGTTCCACGAGCACGAGGGTGTCGGGAATCTCCCCACGACGCCGGGCCGCACGAAGGTCGCGCATCTCGCGGAGCGCGTCGCCGTAGTCGCGACGGCCCCAGTCACGATGGTCGAGTACTACTCCGTCGGGCGACATGCATCGGCTCCCCTAGCCAAAGCAGAGCGACTTCTTGAAGCAGTTCGGAAAACGTCGGATGCGGATGGATCGTCAAAGCGAGGTCTCGGACCGTTGCGCCCATCTCGATGGCGAGCGCCACCTCTCCCACGAGCTCGCCGACCCCCGCGCCGGCCCCCTGGAACCCCAGAATCGCACCGGACTTGTCATCGCCGACGAGCTTGACCCAACCTTCCGTCGCGTGCGAGGCGTGGGCCCGGCCGAGCGCCGCGTACGGAAACCGAACGTCGCGGGCGGAGTATCCGGCGGCTTGGCCCTCGGTTGTGGTCAATCCCACGGTAGCCAACTCGGGCACGGTGAAAACGACGGAAGGCATCGCTTGGAACTGGAAGCGAGTCGGCAGTCCGGCGATCGTTTCCGCGGCGACAACGCCTTCGCGATACGCCTTGTGCGCGAGCATGGGGGGTCGGCAGCAGTCCCCCACGGCGTAGATGTGAGCCAGATTCGTCGCCATTCGATCGTTGACGGGGATGAAACCGGTCTTGGCGTCTCGCTGAATCCCGGCATCTTCCAGGCCGAGGTCCTCCGTGGAGGGTCGCTTCCCGACCGTTACGAAAAGCTGGTCGGCGGTGAGCTCCGTACGGGCACCCTCTTTCTCGACCGTCAGGCCGACCCCATCGCCGCTCCGGTCGAGCGCCACGGCCTTCGCCCCCGTGAAGATCTTGATGCCGCGGGCTTCGAGTCGACGGGTCAGCTCTCGAGCGAGGTCCGCGTCCATTCCGGGCAGCAGTTGCGGCATAAGCTCTATGATTGTGACGTGAGCTCCTGCCGCCGCCGCAAACTCCCCGAGCTCACAACCGCTCACTCCGCCACCGAGAACCAGCAACGTCGCGGGCACCGACATCCAGTTCAACACGTCGTACGCCGTGACGACTTTCTGGCCGTCTGGCTCGAATCCCCGAAGGGAGACCTGGACGGCCCCCGTCGCGATGATTGCCTGGTCGAAGTCGATTCGTTCGCGACCGCCATCGGGCGCGGCGAGCTCCGCCGAGCGAGGACCGGTGAATCGGACAGTGCCCGGGAGCACGCTAACGCCAGCGCCCTTGAGCAACGTGGCGACGCCTTGCCGCTCCTTGGCCACGACCGACTCTTTCCACCGTTGCGCAACGCCGAGGTCGAGTCCCACCTCTCCGGTGGTGCGAAGCCCCACCTCGGGGCCTTCGGTACGGATGGCATCGAGCAGCGTCGCGAGGTGAATCAGTGCTTTGGAGGGGATGCATCCACGGTTCAGGCATTCTCCGCCGAGCTGGTCCTTCTCAACGAGGAGCACGCTCTTACCTAACTGGCCGAGTCGGATCGCCGCGACGTATCCTCCCGGCCCGCCGCCGATGACGAGGACCCCCGTCGTCCGGGAGTACGTCCCGGCCATGTCTAGCTCTCTCCCGCCGGGGCCAACGAAGCGAACACGTCACGCTCCAGCGTTTCTGGACCCGGCGGCGGAGTCCCCTCCGCGGTCGCGATGGCCTCTCGAAGTGTCGCGTCGATGTGACGGTCCATCTCGCGCACGAGATCCTCCGACAAAAGGCCCAGGGCCCCCAGCAGATGCTCCATGCGGAGGACGGGATCATGTTCGGCGGCCCGCTGCTTCCAGTCCGTCGGCTGGTACCGGCTCGGGTCGTCGGAGGTGGAATGGGCGCTCATCCGGTAGACCACGAACTCGAGGAGTGTGGGTCCCTCTCCTCGCCGGGCCGTTTCGAGCGCCTCGGAGAGTTGAACGTACGTCGCGATGAAATCGGATCCGTCCACCCGCCGGCCCGGCATCCCGTAGGCGGCGCCCTTCTCCGCCAGCTCCGCGACCCGACTCTGTTTCTCGACGGGAAGAGAAATCGCCCACTGGTTGTTGGTGCAACAGAAAACGACCGGTAGATGGAACACGCCGGCGAAGTTCATGCCGGCGTGAAAGTCGTTGACCGAGGTGGCGCCATCGCCAAAGAAGGCCAGCGAAACGGCCGGCTCATGTCGGAGTCGGGCGCCGTAAGCGCAACCCACGGCGTGGCTGATCTGCGTACCGACGCAGCTCGACATCGAAACGTAGTGGACCTCGCGGGCCGTCGGATGACAAGGCATCTGCCGGCCCACGGCCGGGTCGAGGGAATCCGCGAACAGGTGATGGACGTAGGTCCCAATCGGATGCCCACGGACCAGCGCCACGAGCTGTTCGCGGAGGCCGGGGAACACCCAATCGGTCTCTCGCGTAGCCAGGCCGGCCGCGATGCTGACCGCTTCCTGGCCGGTGGCGGGGCCGTAGAAGCCCACTCGACCCTGACGCTGGAGGGCGACCATCCGTTCGTCCAGCGCCCGGGCGGTCCGCATCCACCGATAGGCGGTCCACAGCAGGCGCGACCAGTCAGTCCCCAATTGCCGCTCCAGCTCGGGAGCGGAATACGGGAGGGGGAGCGGCGCGATGCCGGCGTTCATGCCAATTCCGCGAACAATTGATGGGGGTCCTCGAGGTACGACTTGACGACCGCGACGAACTGCGCCCCGACGATGCCGTCCAGCACCCGATGGTCGAGCGAGATGGAGAGGTTCATCAGGTCGGCCGGGCCGATAGTCCCGTCGGCCCGGTAGACCGGCCGCCGGACGATTCGGTGGACGCCGAGGATCGCCACCTCTGGATAGTTGAGGATGGGCGTCGCGAGGACGCCTCCGAGCGCTCCGAGGCTTGTGATCGTGAAGGTCCCCCCGCTCATCTCCGCCCGGCTCAGCTTTCCGTCGCGACCTTTTTCCGCAAGCTCCTGGACTTCCCGGGCGATATCGGTCACGCTCTTTCGGTCGGCGTTGTGAATCACGGGTACGAGCAGCCCTTCCGGCGTCGCCGTGGCGACGCCGATGTTGTAGGATTTGTGGACCTCCAGCTCTTGTCTTTCGTCATTGAATCGCGCGTTCACGTTCGGGAAGGCGCGGAGTCCGGCGACCACGCCCTTCACGACGAAGGGCAGGTAGCTCAGTCGGACGCCCTTCTTTTCGACATGCTTCGCCATCCGATCTCGAAGCAGTACCAGTTCGGACACGTCGACCTCCTCGACGTACGTATAGTGCGCGGCCTTGTGTCGCGAGTCCGTCATGTGCTCCGCGATCACCCGCCGGATCCCGCGAAGCGACACGCGTTCGACGATGTCGGAGTCCACCGGACCCTGGGCGGCCGGGGGATTCTCCGCGGCTGGGGCCGGAGCGGTCGAGGCCGGAGAGGAGGCGGGCGGGTGCGCCGGAGCGGCCGGTGTCGAGGTTAGGTCCGTTTCGACGATCCGTCCTCCCGGTCCGCTGCCCGTGACGGTCGAGAGGTCGATCCCGCGCTCGGCGGCAAGGCGCCGCACGTACGGAGCCGCGAGGTATCGCGATGAGGCCCCCGGCGCGACCGAAGGCGCAGGAGTGGCCGGGGGGGCCGGAGGCAGAGCGGCCGCCGCCGATGGGGCGATGACGGGAGCCGGCGCCGGCGGGGCGGCTCCCGTATCTCCGCCCACCTCGATCGTAACGAGCGTACCTCCGACCTTGACTTTCTCGCCTTCCGGGACGTGAATACGCAGGATCTTTCCTGACTTGGGGGAAGGGATCTCGACGTTCGCCTTGTCCGTGAGGACGGAGACGAGGGGCGCGTCCTCGCGAATGATGTCCCCTTCCTTGACAAACCATCGAACGACCTCACCCTCTGCGACGCCTTCGCCGATGTCCGGCAACCGAAACTCGTACTGCATCGCACTTCCTCCGCTCAGCCCGCCTTCACGGTTTCCACGACCGCATGGTGGATACGAGCCGCGTTCGGCAAGTACAGGTTTTCGAGGGCGTAGGGGAACGGCGTATCGAAACCCGTCACTCGCGCGATCGGGGCCTTGAGCGAGAAAAACGCCTTTTCGGCCAAGAGCGCCGCGATCTCGGCGCCGTAGCCGCAGAACCGGGCCGCTTCATGGATCACGACCGCTCGCCCGGTCTTCTCGACGGAGGCGAGGACGGCTGCCGCGTCCAGGGGAACGAGCGTCCGGAGGTCGATGAGCTCCGCAGAAATCCCCTCCGCTTCGAGGGACTGGCACGCCTCGGTCGCGGGCGGGATCATCGCTCCGTACGCGAACAGGCTCACGTCCGTCCCCTCGCGGACCGTCCGAGCCTTTCCGATCGGCTCGCGGTGGTCGCCTTCCGGCACTTCACCGGTCACCGCCCGGTAGATCCGCTTCGGTTCGAGGAACATGACCGGGTCCGGATCGTGGATCGCGGAGAGCAGCAGTCCGTAGGCATCTGCCGGCGTGGAAGGAACGACTACCTTGAGGCCGGCGGTGTGGGCGAAGTAGGCCTCCGTGCTCTGCGAGTGGTACAGACCGCCCTTGATCCCTCCGCCGTAGGGGGTACGGATTACGACGTGACAGGGGTACTGACCGCCGGAACGGTAACGAAACTTCGCGAGCTCGCTCACGATCTGGTCGAATCCGGGATAAATGAAGTCCAGGAACTGAATCTCGGCCACCGGCTTGAGGCCATACAAGGCCATACCGATGGCCGTGCCGATGATCCCCGTCTCCGAGAGGGGAGTGTCGATTACGCGGTCGGCTCCAAAGTCCTTGAGCAGGCCCTCGGTGGCCCGGAACACGCCGCCGTTCACTCCGATATCCTCCCCGAGCAGGAGAACCTCCGGGTCGGCGGTCATCGCCGTGCGCAACGCCCGGTTGATGGCTTGCACCATCGTCACGTCGGTCACGGTTTCACCAGCCCCATGCGAAGTGCCTCTTCCAATTGATGTCGCTGCTCGTCGAGCGCGGGCGTCCGCGTGGCGAAGACGTCATCCAGGAACGATAAGGGGTCTGCGGGTCCGATCGCCTCGGACCGAGTGACCGCTGCGGCAATCTCGCTTCGGACCTCCTCGACCAGTTTGGCATCCTGCTCTTCGGACCACCGGCCGGCATCGATCAGCTCGTGCTTGAGACGCCCGATCGGGTCGCGTTGTTTCCACTCCGCGAGTTCGGCATCGGTCCGGTACCGCCGGGGATCGTCCGAGGTGGAGTGGGGACCGAGCCGGTACACCTGGGCTTCGATGATCGTGGGGCCGTCCCCGGAGATCGCGCGTGCCCGGGCCTCCCGAACGGTCCGGAATACCTGATGCACGTCGTTGCCGTCCACGACGACGCCCGGCACGCCGTACGCCGCTCCCTTTCCGGCGAGGGTCTTCGCTGCGGTCTGGCGGCTCCGCGGGAGCGAGATGGCCCATTCGTTGTTCTGGCAAAAGAAGATCGTCGGAGTTCGAAACACTCCGCCGAAGTTCAGCCCGGCGTGAAAGTCGCTGGAACTCGTCGCACCGTCCCCAAAGAAGGGGATCGTGACAATCGGGTCCTTGCGGCGGACGGCAGCCATCGCCGCACCCACCGCCTGAATGATCTGGGTCCCGATCGGACTCGACGCCACGACGAAGTTCCGGTCCCGGTAGCCATAGTGATTGGGCATCTGGCGACCCTTCAGTCGGTCGGCAGCGTTGCCGAAGAATTGGTCGAGAAGTTCCTCCGGTGTCACACCCCGTACCAACGCCAGCCCAAGTTCGCGGTAAGCCGGGAAGATCCAGTCGTTGGGGTCGAGCGCCCAGGCGCAGGCCACCTGAGCAGCCTCCTGCCCCATCACCGGGACGTAGAAGCCGATACGGCCTTGCCGCTGCATCGTGAGACACCGTTCGTCCAGGCTCCGGGCCAGGAGCATCATGCGGTAGATTGGATCGAGATCTTCGGGAGCAATCTCGGTCGCTGAGGCTGGCGTCGCGACCTGGCTGGAACCCGATTGCGGCACGAAGGAGAGCGCCCAACCCAAGGGAGCGGGACGCCGATTATAGCTTTACGCGGCGCTGCCGTTCGAAGCGGTTGTCAGGCTGATATGGGACGGGTCATCCACGGCCCGGCGCGCTCGTAGCCTCGCTTGCGGTAGTACTCCCGGGTCCCGACCGCGCTCATCACGAACAATGCCCCGTAGCCAAGTTCCCGGGACCTCTCTTCGGCCGCTTCGAGCAGCGAGCGCCCGAGGCCTCGGTGCTGGTACTGGCTTCCGCCGTTAGCGGGGGCGTCAATCGGCACCTCGACCCCGAGAACCTTGAGCTCTCGGACCACCGGGTTCTTGAGGCCCCCGTCGGTCCGCGCATTGGGGAACCGTAATCGCAGGAAACCGGCCACAGTATCAGTCGCAGGATCCTCCCAGCTGAGGAAGTGCTCCTTCCCACCCGAAGCCTCGTACACTTGGCTACGCAGTTCCAGCGAAGACGCCTCCGGTGTGGCCGACCGGCCAGGCTCACGGCACCGGAGACACCGGCACTGCAGACCCTGGGCCCGGAGACGGGCCTGCGCAATCTGCCGCAAGTTTCCTTGGCGAACGCCGGCAGCGATCAGTCGCGCAGGGATGTCCCGTTGGATCCGCTGGATCCGAACATAGGAAGGCAGCTCAGCCTTCTCGCGCGCCAGCAGGTCGGCGGCGGTATCGGTCCCATAAGGAGCATAGCGACCCGCTTTCCAGTCGTTGTAGAGTGCGGTCCCCGGGACGACGAGCGTCGGATAGATCTTCAACATGTCCGGGCGGAAGTCGGAGTCGGAGAACATTCTCCGGAAATCGGCCAGGTCGCGTTCGGGGTCCATGCCCGGAAGGCCGAGCATCCAGTGGTAGCAGACTTTGAGGCCGCGGTCGCGGGCCTCGCGGGTCGCGCGACGAATCTCCTCGGTTCCGTGGGCGCGGCCGGTGGCCCACAGCACCGCGTCCGTTAGACATTCCACGCCGATTTCCACCCGAGTAACGCCGGCGTCGAGCAGCTCGGGGAGGATCTTGCCATCGCACCAATCCGGTCGGGTTTCCACCGTGAGGCTCACACACCGACGCGCGGAGGTTTCATTGACCTTCTGCGCTCCCTCCAGGGTGGTCGACGGCATGCCGTTGAGTCCCTCGAAGACGCCCCGGAAGACATCCCTCCGATAGGCACTGGGTCGGGACGGGAAAGTGCCCCCCATAAGGATCACCTCGACCTTCGAGGTCGAGTGGCCCACCGACTCCAACGACGAGAGACGGTGGCTTGTGATCGCCCGGGCATCGTAATGGAGTTGCGCTCCGCGCAGCGCCGAAGGCTCCTCCCCCGTGTAGCTCTGAGGGGAGCGGTTGTCGAGGCCCCCCGGACAGTAGGTGCACTTTCCGTGGGGGCAGGCGGCGGGGGCTGTCATGACCGCCACGATGGCGACGCCCGACAGGGTGCGAGACGGTTTTCGTCGGAGTAGGGGAGCGGCTTGGACCCGGTCGAGTTCGGACGTCCGCGCCAGAAGCTCCGCGTTGGAGACCATGTGGTCCTCGATCCCCTCGCGGACCCACCGTAGCTTCTCCCGCTCGAGTTCCGCTCGGTCCGAAGGCACGAGGAGTGGGGAAGACCCCACCGGGGCCGGCGTCATCGCTCGAGCCACTCGTGGGTCTCGCCAATCAGGGTGTAGCGAGTTCGCCGCAGTTCCTCGACGGTCCGGCTGCCGGTGAGGAACATGGCTACCTTGAGTTCGTAGATGATCTGCTCCAGCTCCCCGCGCGCCTCTTTGTACCCGGTCGCTGCAGCGCGAAGCACACCGCCGGCGATCCCGGCCGCCGTCGCCCCGAGGGCCACGGCCCGGGCCATGTCGAGGCCCGACCGGATCCCGCCGCTCGCGACGATTGGCATCTCGAGCGGGACCAGTTCTCGTACGGCCACGGGCGAGGGGATCCCCCAGTTCCAGAACGTCCTGCCGACGCGCGCTTCGCGATTGGCCCCCTGGGCGACCGCGCGGTGGTGCTCGACCGCGGCAAAACTCGTGCCGCCGGTTCCACTCACGTCGAAGGCTCGCACGCCGGCGACCTTGAGCCGGTCGCCGACGAAGCGGGACAGCCCCGCGCCGGTTTCCTTCGCGAGAACCGGTAGGTCTCTCGCCAATTGATGGATCTGTTCCAGGCAACCCCGGGCGCGTCGGTCTCCTTCGGGTTGGACCATTTCCTGAAGAAAGTTGAGATGGATGGCGAGTCCCTGAGCCCCGATTAGTTCCATCGCCGCACGCGCTTCGGGAAGGCCAATCACCCGGTCACCGGGGGACTGCGCGATGATCTGGGGAGCTCCGATGTTGGCAAACTTGAGCGGGACGGCAAACTTGGCCACACAGGAGTAGCTTTCCGGATAGTTTCCCTTGAGGATCGCCGCGCGCTCGCTCCCCACGCCCATGGCGATACCCACATCCGCGGCCGCGTGGGCGAGGTTGCTGTTGATCGTTACCGCGCCCGGATATCCTCCGGTCATTCCGGTAATCATCAGCGGGGCTTTCAGGCGTTGCCCAAAGAACTCGACCGACGGGTCGATCTCGTCGAAGTCGATCTCGGGCAAAGCGTTGTGGAACAGTTGGACGTCATCCCAGTATCGATAGCGGCCCTCAACGTTCTGGCCTAGGACGACCTTGACATGCTCCGCCTTTCGATGGCTGAGCAGCCCAGCGGCAGCGGCCGGGGCCTTGCGCCGGCCCTCACGCGATTTGGGGCCCGCACCAGGTGCCGTAGACTGTTTCCCCCCGAAGCGCTCGAGAAAGCGCGTCATGCCGAAGTCCGCTAATAAGACCTGCGTCAGCGCCGGCCTCCGAGGCGGCGAGCATTGCTTCCGCCTTCGTCCGGATCCCTCCGGTCACGTCCGGAACGCCGGCTGTGGGTCGCAAGGATTCGAGCGCGGCCGGCGTAAGGCGAGCGATCGGCCGTTGGCGCGAGCCTGGCTCGGCGGGCGCCAGCACACCTTCGACGTCGCTAACGAAAATGAGCCGCCTCGAAGGCAGCCGCCGGACGAGGTCCACACCGATAGTGTCGGCCGAAAGAATTGAGAAATCCCACTCCTCGTCTGAGACCACGTCGCCGAACGAGACGGGAATCCCGCCGCGAGCCAACGCCCGGCGGAACGGGTCGAGGTTGAGTTCTGAGAGCTTCCCCGCCCGATTGACAGAGATTGCTTGGGGGGGCACGGAGAAGGGCGAGAGTCCGACATCAACCAGCGCCTGGAGCACGGCCCCGTGCAACCTCCGGACCTCGGCGCTCACGATGGCCGCCCCCCGGGATCGGTGCGTCCGGTCCGAAGGGTCCGTGGGTGCATGGGCGAGGTTCCAGCGGGTCGCTCCAGGGTGTCCGAACGATCCCGCCCCATGGAGGAGAACGACCGGAGGTCCGCCCGGTTGCGCCAGCTCCTCCGCGAGTCGATGCAGGATCTTGGGACGCAGCCGCGCCGCCTCTCTCTTTCGAGTGAGGACGCTGCCCCCTAGCTTTACAACGACGGGCGCCCCCTCTGGCATGATCTCGACTGAGCCTGCCCCTGCCAATTACGCTTGGGGCGCTCGAAAGCGGTCCGTTTAGTGGGGCCCTTGGGAGCCGGCGCGGGGGTGCAACAGCATGAGGAACCCCACCGTCAGCCGGCAGTATTCCAATCCACCAGACCCAGTTCACGAGTCCGCCGGCGAGTCGAATCAGGGCTCCGGTGACGAGGAACATTCCGATGCCGCACAGGATGGCGGCCGTGATCACCCAAAGGACCGAGAGCGTGTTCCTCTCTTCGGGCGTTTCAGTTCCGACCTTCGCGAACTCGCTCACGTCCAGCTCACGGGCTTAGCCTCTCAAATGCGTTCCGTCCGAACCGCGGACCTTGGTCCACGAGATTGTGCCGCCGGGTCGTCTCCCACCGTGAAACGGGTTTTTGACCGCAAACCTAGGATTTAAGAGCGGGGTCCCTCTGGTTTCGCCGCCCTGGGAAAGGGGTTCAATGGATCCCCGGTCTATCCGAATCGCCGCTGTAGTCGTCGCTGTCCTTACCGTGGTTTCCGCCAGCGGAGCTTACTACGCTCTGAGCAAATCGGCCTCCCAATCGGCCTCGTGTTCTCTGTCTACGACCAACTCCATCGTCATCGACCAGCCCGAGGTCCCCGACTCCCTCGATCCGGCCACCGCCTTCACCACCCCGGGATGGGGTATCGTCCAGAACGTCTACCAGGCGCTCATTTTCTACAACAATTCGGAGTACAGCCCGGTTTCGGGGCCGAACTACATGGAGCCCATGCTCGCAAAGAACTGGAGCACGTCGGCCGACGGCACCCACTGGAATTTCACGCTGTTTCCGAACGAGTACTTTTCGAACGGGGACCCGATCAACGCCTACGTAATGTGGTACTCGATCAACCGGGGGATGGTCATGAACCAACCCGAGGCGTTTCTCCTGGAGGAGAATTTCTTCCTCCCCGGTTTGACCTATAACAACGACTCTTACACCCAGAGCCAGACGAACTCCCAAGATTGGCTGGTGGGACTGCTCAACTCGATGGACACGCTCGCCAGCGTCACGAATCCTTCCCCCGGCCTGCTGGACGTTATGACCGCCCACAACCAATCCTTCCAGGTCATCAACGCCTCGACGATCGAGTTCAACATCGGCGCGGGCTCGGTGAACGAGAACGGCCCCGCCCCCAGCGCGTTCTTACTCGATCAGATCGCCACGCCGGGATACGCAGCGGTGGACCCGATCTACATCGCCGCGCATGGGGGGGTGACGGTCAACGGGGCGAGCACCTGGATGGCCAACGACATGATGGGCAGCGGACCCTACAACCTCACCTTTTGGTCACCGTCCACCGGTTACACCCTGACGCCGAACAAGAACTACTGGGCCCAATCGCTCTCCGCCCAGTATCCCTATGACAACAACCTTGAACCTGCGAAGAGCCCGATCGACGTCTCCTTCCAGCAGAACCCGACCATCGTGGTGGAGAACCTGCAGACGGGCGCAGCGGCCCTCGGGTCGTTCGCATACATCGGGGCGTCCCAGATCAACCAGCTCAAGGGCGAGAAGTGCCTCAATGTGAGTCCCTTGCCGCCCATCTTCGGCACCGTGAGCTTCTCCAGCTGGATTTACATGGACCAGCAGCCCAATCTGCCGGGGGAACCCCAAAATCCGTTCACGAACCTCTCCGTGCGCGCAGCCGTCGTTCACGCGATCAACTACGACCAGATCATCTCCTACGGATTCGGGGGGTACGCCACCAAATGGGTCGGCCCGATCCCGCCGGGTACCCGGACTACAACCCGAATCAACTCGCCAACTACTCCTACGACGTTCCCCTGGCCATGCAGGAGATGAACAACTCCCCCTGGCCCATTTCGAGTGGAGGGTTGAACAACATGTTTCCCAATGGGATCAACTTCGAGTACCTGAATACCGGCGACTGGAACACCGCGGCGGAGTTGCTCAAGTCCGACCTGAAGGCGGTTGACATCCCCCTGAACCTGGTGCCCGTGAGTGTCGATCAGCTCGTTGAGGAGCAGTCGCAGAACAGCGCGGGTCAGTGCATCTCGGCGACCTCGGCCGATGGGGGGCCGTTTTACATGGGACTCGACTACTACTCGGCGGATTACGTGGGCCCCGACGACCCCACCGAGTTGAACGCCTGGAACGAGGGCGGTTACAACCTGTGCATGGCTGAGTTCAACAGTACCCAGGTCAACAACTGGTTCTTCGATGCCGAGGCGAGCGCCTCAGCTGCGGCCGCCTCGGTGTATTACGCAGACATTACGAATTATATGTATTACAATTACACGGACGCCTGGCTCCTTATCCCGACCGTCTTCTCCGTCTCCAACGTCCACGTCGCGGGCATCGTTCCGAACGCGATGGGTTCCTCGATCCCGGTCGCCTTCGAATACAATACCTACACGGATTCCTAGTATCTGAACACGGCCCGGCACGGCGGCCCTTCGTAACGCAGCCGTTCCTTCCCTTCTGAAACGGCGAAGACCTCGGGAAGTCGGGGGATTGAGCCGCCCTTGCCGAACATTTCCTAGGCGGCCGACCTATTAAATAGGGCAGACAGGGTTGGCACTTTCTGCTGACATCTGTCAGACAAACGGCGGTCAAGCCGAAGACAAATGGGGCGATTTGGCGGGTAGGGTGACCTCTCGATGCACCTCAAACGGATTCGCACTCGGAACTTCAAGTCCTTCTCCGGCGTGACTGAAATCCCATTCACTCCGGGCTTCACTGGCATCGCGGGCCCCAACGGAATGGGCAAATCGAACATCGCGGACGCCGTCCTTTTTGTCTTGGGGCCGACCAGTTCCAAGGCCCTTCGAGCGGACCGCCTCACTCACTTACTCTTCAATGGCGGGTCGACCAAGAAGGCGGCCACCGAGTGCGAGGTGGCGCTCCTCTTCGACAACAAAGACCGGTTGCTGCCAGTCGATGCCGACGAGGTCGAGCTCTCTCGGTACGTCAAGATCGCTCCGTCCGACCCGGACGGGTACTACTCGTACTTCTACGTCAACGGACGACGCTCCACCCAAGGCGAGCTCGACAACGTGCTGGCTCACGCCCGATTGTCGGGGGACGGCTACAACATCGTCCAACAAGGCGACGTCAACCGAATCGTCAGCATGGGACCCATCCCCCGCCGGGGACTCGTCGAGCGTCTGGCAGGGATTTCTCAGTACGACGACGAATTGCAACGGGCGGCCACGCGTCGGACGGAGCTCGAGCAGAACCTCGACCGCATCAACACTCTCCTAACGGAGATTCGCGGACACCTCGACGCGTTGGAGGGTCAACGGGTCCAAGCAATTCAGTACAAGCAGCTCCAGGACGAGAAGCGGCACGCCGAAGCGCGGCTGGCCCGTGCCGGCGCGCTCCTGGCCCGGCAGGAAGTTGAAACCTGCGAGGGTCAAGTCAAGAAGATCACCGAGCAGATCGCCAAGTTCCGCGCCGAGGTGGCTCGCCTCGAGGGACAGCGGGACCAACTCGCGGCGAAGATCTCGGAGATCGAATCCGAGATCGCGCGTCGTTCGGGGGAAGACGCTCAGAAATTCAAGACCGAGCTCGACGGACGCCGAATGACCTTCGCCACCCTTGAGGAGCGGTTCCGTTCCACCGAGGAGGACCTCGGCCAGTTGAAGCAGAAGGCCCTCCAGCTGGCACCGGAAGTCCAGCGCGCTGAGAAGGAAGCCGGCCAGCTCGCCACCAAGGTGAAAGCCCTCCAAGCGGAGCTCGCCCATGTCGAGGAGAGTCTTGGTACCAGTCGAAAGTCCCTCGACACGGTCACGGGCCAGACCGAGGGCACGCGCGGCAAGCTTCTCGAGATCCGGAAGCAGACCCTGGTGGGTCAGAAGAAGCTCGAAGACCGGGAGGCCGCCTGGCAAGCCGCCATCCGGCTGCGGGAAGCGGCGCGAGGCGCGCTCACGACGTCCGAGCAGGACAAGGCACGAGCCGAAGACGATCTAGAGAACCGGGGCGTCGAGGTTCGTGACCTCGAGCTTCGGATGAAACAGTCCGGACCGGGAAAGGCCGGCGGTGGCCCAACGGCCTCCGAACTTCAGCAACAATTCCTCGAATCCAAGGCCAAAGAAAAGCGGGCGGCGGAGACCGCGGAGAATCTCGCCCGGGAAGTCCAGGAACTGAACCGACGCTACCTCGCCCTCGACGCGCGGCTCAAGGCAATCTCCCGTCCCGGATCGAACGCGAGTCCGGCCGCCGCCGTCGATTTCCTGCTCTCCCAGCGGAACCTCGGGAAGCTCAACGGCATCCGGGGCTCCGTCGAGGAGCTCGCCGAGTACAACCCGAAGCATCAGACCGCCCTGACGGTCGCCGCAGGTGCCCGATTCCAAGCCCTGGTCGTCGAGTCGGATGCGGTCGCGGAACGGTGCATCAAGCTCCTCCGTGAGGAGAAGCGGGGCCGAGCGACATTCCTTCCTCTCAACAAGATGCTCCCCGGCCGACCCCATGGCAAATCGCTCATCGCCGCCAAGGCATCCGGTGCGGTCGGCTTCGCCCTCGATCTTCTCCAGTTCGACGAGGCGCTTCGCCCGGCATTCTGGTACGTCTTCGGCGAGACCGTCGTGATGGAGGACCTCGGCGCCGCCCGGGACCAGATGGGCGGCGTCCGGCTGGTCACGCTCCAGGGCGACCTCATCGAGGCGACCGGTGCCATCACGGGCGGGTATACGGACTCGTCGGCTCGGAGCGGACCGG
Source organism: uncultured Thermoplasmata archaeon (assembly GCA_963773945.1). Classification (GTDB taxonomy): domain Archaea; phylum Thermoplasmatota; class Thermoplasmata; order Lutacidiplasmatales; family UBA184; genus JAKIWV01. Next base: position 198,092 of record CAVZDD010000003.1, read on the forward strand.
AGAGCGCGGCGGAGCTGAAGCGACTCGGTTCGGAACTCCGGGCCAAGAGCGATGCCGAGACCAAGGTCCGAAACGAACTCGGAACCCTTACGACTCAGATCCGGACGTTGGCGGAGGAACTCGGCCGACGATCGGGCCAGGATGAATCCAAGGCGAGCGCCGTAAAGGTACTGTCTGAGCAACTCGAACAAGCCCGGGCGCGCCTCAAGGAGGCGCGGGAGAGTACTGCGGCCGCCGAGAAGGCGCTTGACGAAGCCCAGACGAAACTCTCCAAAGCGGAGACCGCCGCGCAGGCGATCGAAGCGGAAGTTACGACGCTCAAGGCCGGCCACCAGAAGCTCCAGGAGGAGTACCTGGGCCAGATGCCGGGCTCGATCTCCGAGAAGATCCGGGCTCTCCAGGAAACGATCCAGAGGGCCGAGGAAGACCGGCTCCGAGTGGAGAAGGACCTCGCGTCTACCCGGGCGTCCCTGAAGGCGGCTAAGGATCAGTTGACCGCACGCCGCGACGAGCTCAAGCAGCTGGAGGCGGAGCGCGTCGAAAAACAGAAGCTCCTCGCCTCCGTACAGACCGAACGGGACCAGGCCAAGGCTTCCCTCGACGCGCTCCGCGCCGTAGAGACCAAGCTGACCTCGGCCGCGCAGGAACTCTCCACCCAGAAGACCAAGCTCGACGCCGACCGGCTCAAGGTCATGGAGCAGCTCACCAAGGCCGCCGGCCAGGTGGAAACCCAGACCGCCCTACAGCAGCACGAGGAGGTCCGGCTCGCCCAGGCCCGATTAGCCCTTTCCGAGGTCGAGGAGGCCCTCAAACAATTCCCGGCGACCCCTGAGGAAGACGCCAAGCCAGTGCCAGTCGACCAGCTCAAGCGATCCATCTCCCAACTCAGCGCCCAACTCGAGTCGATGGGATCAGTCAATCTCCGGGCCCTGGATGAGTACGACGCGGAGAAGAAGCGGCTGGACGAATTCGATGCCGAGGTCAAGCGCCTGGCGGGCGAGAAAGGGGATCTCCAGAAGCTCGTCGACGAGATCGAGAAGAAGAAGCGCGCCCGGCTGATTGAGGTCGTCACCGCCGTCAACAAGGGCTTCCACGAGATCTACCTCGAGCTCTCCAATGGCGGAGAAGGGGAGGTCGTGCTGGAGAACCCGGACGACCCGCTTCAAGCCGGCCTACTGATCCGGGCCTCTCCGACCGGTAAGAAGGTTTACCGGCTCGAGCAACTGTCGGGCGGCGAGAAATCGCTGGCGAGCCTAGCGTTCGTCTTCGCACTCCAGCGCTACGACCCGAGCCCGCTCTACGTCTTTGACGAGGTCGACATGTCGCTCGATGCCGTCAACGCGGAGAACCTCGGGCGGTTGCTCCGACGGAACGCCGAGCGGGCCCAGTTCATCGTCATCTCACTGCGAAAGGTCACTCTCAAGTTCGCCCACCGGCTCTTCGGCGTCACGATGCATGGGGACGGCTGTTCCCGGGTCGTCGGACTTCGGCTGGATGAGATCGTCGACGCCGACGAACGGGACCGAAGCGCCGCGATGGTGTCCCCCACGGCCGGGGAGGCCGCATGACGATCTCGCAGCTCGAGGCCCGGGAACTCCCCACCGTACTGGGGACCGGCCCGGCCACCGTGTCCCGTGAAGCGGCGGAGCGGGTGCTGAACTACCTCGTATTCCATCGATCCCTGCACGGCGAGACCGATGGGCAGACTCCGTTGCTCGACCGGTACATGACCCTGGTCCAAGACCTCAAGGAAGGCGTCCACGTCGTCATAGCCGACCCGTTCGACAAGGCGCTCGCGATGCTGTTCGAGCTCGTGCTCGATGAGGCCTTCGACCCCTGGGAGATCGACCTGGGCCGGTTCACGGAGCTCTATCTCAAGCGCATCCACGACGACGGAGCCGTCGACTTCGCCGTCGCGGGCCGTCTGGTCTTCATGGCCTGGAGCATCCTGTGGCTGCAATCTCGGGCCATCCTCGCCAGCCGGGAAACCCCCGTCGATCCCTCGGCCGACGCCGGGGCGTTGCCCGATGACGGGTTCCTTGGCGACCTCACCACCCCCGAAGCGGTGGACGTGACCGCCGCCGTGCTCGAGACTCCGGCCGCTCCGCCCTTGGAATTCATGGTCCGGCACCACGAGGCCCGGCCGGTCTCGCTCCTCGAACTGGTGTCGGCGTTCGGGCAGGCCGAGCAGGAAGCGCGCCGTTCGCTGCGGGTCGAAGAGCTGCGGGAGCGACTGCGCGAGGAACAAAGGTCACCCCCCGAAATCCTGGTACACGGCGAGATTCCCGAGCGGGATGTCGCGGACCTCTGGGAAGTCGCCCTCAGCCATCCGATCGGCGAGCCCTTCCCTTTCCTCAATCTGTGGAGGCCGGAACTGGGCCGGGACCGTCTCGTGGCCACTTTCCTGGCCGCGCTGCACCTCTCCCGCGTTCAGGCGATCGAGCTCCGGCAGGAGAAGATCGCGGAGACCCCGCTCCTGATCGTTCGGTCGGCCGAGGAACGTCCCACACCCGCCCCGGAGCCCTGACACGATGCCCGCCCGTGTCGATTCCCTGGAACTCAAACTCGAAGCGATCCTGTTCGCCGGCGGTGCTCCGCTCTCCGTCAAGGAATTGACCGAGAAGGCCGAGGAGACCGACTTCCGGGCAGTCCAACGGGCGCTTCGCCACCTCGTCCGGACCTATTCGAGCCGCCAGACATCCCTCGAGATCCGACGAGTGGGGGACCGCTACGCGCTCCAGGTCCGCGAGGAGTTTCTCCCGTCGGTCCACTCGGTGCAACCGATCGAGATCCCCCCACGCACGCTCAAGTCGCTCACGTTGATCGCGTACCACCAGCCGATGCTCCAGAGCGTCCTGGTGAAGATGGTGGGCGAGAACGCTTACCAGGAAGTATCCGAGCTCCAGAGCTTCGGCCTCATCCGGGCCGAGCCGAAGGGCTCCACACTCGAACTCACGACCACCGCGCGCTTCGCCGAGTACTTTGGGATCGGCTCCAGCCGGCCCGACCAGATCCGGGAGTTCCTGGCGAAGAAGTTGGGTCTCCCCGAGGCCGCCGAGAACGCGCCCGCCTCGTCGACTCCCGAGCCCGGGCTTTCAGTAGGTACGGAAGACGCAGTTCCGGCCCCCCCGACCCCGGCCGCACCCGGTTAACGGCTTCCCGGCGAACGGTTTAATGGCCGTCGCTCCCTGAGGAGGAGCCGATGGCCTCGTCGGATGCTCCCAAACCGCCGTGTATCTTCTGCCAGATCGTGGCCGGGCGGGCCTCGGCGCACAAGATCTACGAGGATGAGGGGACGCTCGCCTTCCTCGACCTGTTTCCCATCACGCGCGGCCACGTTCTCGTCATTCCAAAGCGCCACGCCGACCGGCTGACCGACCTGCGCGAGGACGAGTACGGGGACTTGTTCCGGACTTTGGTCACGGTCTGCCGCCGGACCGAGCGGCTCTCGAGAGACTACAATGTTGCGGTGAACCAGGGCAAGTTGGCGGGTCAGATCGTTTTCCATCTGCACTTCCACATCATCCCCCGGTACAACACGCCCGGCCCATTCGCCACCACGCCGCGGACGCGCATCGGCGAGGAAGAGGCGCGGACCGTTCGTGCGGCCCTCGGCGACGCGTCGAGCTGACATGGCCGAGGCCCCCCGTCGACCGGCGTTCGCGGGACAGTTCTATCCGGCCGACGGCGCCGCGCTTACTCAGCTCGTCGAGGAGAACTTCGTGGACCCGCGCGGGCCCGGTCATCTCCCGGTCCGTCACCGATCCCCCGACCGAAGAATCCGGGCGGCGGTCGTGCCGCACGCCGGATATCCTTACTCGGGACCGATCGCCGCGCATGCGTTTGCTGCCATCGCCGGCGAACGGCCGCCAGCCACCGTGCTGTTCCTGGGTGTGAATCACACGGGACGGGGGGCCCCCGCGTCGCTCTCGGCCCGAGATTGGCTTACGCCCCTGGGCCGAGTGCCGGCGGATCGTGAACTCATGCAGGCCCTCGACCATCAGCCAGTCGAGGTCGCTGAGGCCGCCCACACGCACGAGCATTCCATCGAGGTCGAACTCCCGTTCCTCCAGTACGTACTTCCCTTCCCCCGCTTCGCCGCGCTGACCGTGACCATGGGACCGGTCGGGTTTCTCGCCGACGTAGCCGCCGTAGTTGCCCGCGCGGTTCAGGGCCGGGACGTGCTCCTGATCGCGTCGACCGACTTCTCCCACTACGTTCCAGTCGAGACGGCCCGGCGGCTCGACCACCTGGCGATCGATCAGATCCTGCAGCGGGACCCCCACGGCCTCTACGACACCGTCGTCGACCAGAACATCTCGATGTGCGGGATCGCGCCTACGACCGTGCTCTTGTTCGCGACCCAGGAAGAGCCGCTCGAGGCCCGACTCCTCCGGTGGGGCCATTCGGGGGAAGTCGAACCAGTGAAGGAAGTGGTGGGCTACGCCAGCGTCCTCCTGGAATCGAAGCTCCCCTTGCCCCCGGCCACCCCAGCCGCGGGTTAAACCGCCTCCAGTGGTTCCCTGTACGGTTTAGACTCGGAGCCACCTGCGCACAGACCGGAGCGAGCCACACTCATGGCAACCGACCCCGTCTGCGGAATGTATGTCGACGAGCGGAGCTCGGCGCTCTCACTCCTTCGAGACAACCGGACCTACCACTTCTGCTCCCACACGTGTCTCGCGGAGTTCAGCGCTCCAGAGGCGGGATTGGCGCGGCTGCGCCGTCGATTGTTGGTCGCGTGGCCCGTGGCCATCGTGGTGGTCGGGCTCACGTACCTGTGGCATCCCGCCGATTGGATGTGGGCCGCGCTCGGTATCGCCACCATCGCGCAGGTGTACTGTGCCGGACCGTTCTATCAGGGCGCCTGGGACGCGGTCCACAGGAGGTCCGGCAACATGGACCTCCTTATCGCCGCCGGAACCTCCGCCGCTTTCTTCTACAGTCTGCTCGCCCTCCTCCTTCCGGGTCGACTTCCGGCGGACTACTACTTCGACGCGTCGACCCTGATTATCGCGCTCATTCTGACCGGCAACTATCTCGAGCACCTGACGCGCCACCGCGCCGGGGGCGCGCTTCGACTGTTGCGCGAAGAACTCCCCGACACCGCGACGTTGGTTCGCCACGGTACCGAGACAAAGATCGCCGTCGTCGAAGTACATCCGGGGGATATCGTCCGGGTGCGACCCGGGGAACGAGTCCCCGTCGATGGAGTCGTCCGCGACGGACGGTCGTCCCTCGTGGAGGCGCTCGTGACCGGAGAGAGCCTCCCCCAAGAGAAGGCACCGGGGAGTCCGATCCTCGGTGGCACACTCAACGGAGAAGGAGTCCTCGACGTGGAGGCCACCCGGGTGGGATCTGACACTACGATCGAGCAGATCGCGTCTCTCCTCTCCGAGGCGGAACTTAGCCGCATTCCCCTCCAACGCACGGCGGATCGGATCGCCGCTGGCTTTGTGCCGTTGGTGGTGGTCCTCGCGGTCGTCGCTGCCTTGGCTTGGGGACTCTGGACCCACTTCTCCGATGTCCCGCTGGTCGTCCTAGTGTTTGTCTCCGTCGTGATCACGGCGTGTCCCTGCGCGTTCGGCATCGCGACGCCGGCCGCTTTGCTAGTGGGAACCGGGCGTGCGGCGGAGGAAGGGATTTGGTTCAAGGATCGAGACGCCATCGAGCGAGGGGGTCGAGTGACTTCGGTGCTTACCGACAAGACCGGCACGCTCACGCGAGGGCGCCCCGACCTGGTCGAGGTTTGGACGCCGACCGGAAGCGACACCGCGGAGGTGCTTCGCCTGGCGGCCGCCGTGGAGCGAGGCTCCGAACACCCCCTGGCCCGGGCGGTCGTCGAGGCTTCGAGGCAACGTCTCCCATCAATTCCGGTCGCCGGGGCGATTCGGGCGATCCCCGGCGAAGGGGTAGAGGGGGACGTCGAGAATCACCGAGTGACTGTCGGTTGGTCGGAGAAGTCTCTCTCGGAGCTCGGTCCAGCGTGGACTCCGAGCCTGGCTCGATTCCGGAAGTCGGGCCGTACGTTCTCGGTCGTTCGAGTTGACGGCGAACCGAGAGCACTTCTCGGGTTCGAGGATTCCGTTTCCCCGGGGGCCGTCGCGGGGGTGGCGGCCCTCAAGAGGGACGGGATTTCCGTGACCATGGTGACGGGAGATCAGCCGGAGGCCGCCGCTCGAGTGGCGACACAGGTGGGGATCTCGAAGGTCTACTCGGGGGTGACTCCCTCTGGAAAGATCGAGATACTGCGGCGTCTCCAATTGGGTGGGCAAGTGGTCGCGTTCGTCGGAGATGGGTTGAACGACGCTCCGGTTCTCGCGGCGGCGGACCTCGGAATCGCGGTGGGCACCGGCACCGACGTCGCTCGAGAAGCCGGCGGCATCGTGCTGACCCGGGCGGACTTCCGGGCCGTGGCCCTCGCACTGCGACTCTGCCGGCGCACGGTGGCGCGGGTCCGACAGAACCTCGCCTGGGCGATCGGGTACAATCTGGTCTTGCTCCCGATCGCGGCGGGCGCCCTCGTCCCGGTCTTCGGATTCCGGGTCTACAATGTCCTACCGATCGCCGGTGCTCTGGCCATGGGACTTTCCTCCACTACGGTGCTCTTGAACTCCCTCTCGCTGAGATGGGTATCGCTGTCCGCGCCGGTCGACACACGTCGGGACAACGCGGCCTTGCCGTCTTAAATACCCCGACCGGCTCGGACCCGCCCGGCCCGCCATGATCCTCAGTGATACCGAAATTCTGGCGGCCATCCGGAAACGCGACATCGTGATCCGGCCGTTTCGAAAGGAGTGTCTGGGGTCGAACTCGTACGACGTGCATCTCGGCCCGTGGCTGGCCACCTACACGAACGGAGCGCTGGATGCTCGGATGGAGAATCCGGTCACCGAATTCCGAATACCGAGGGAAGGGTACGTCCTCGTTCCTGGGCAACTGTATCTCGGCGTCACCGAAGAGTACACCGAAACCCACGCTCATGTGCCGTTCCTGGAAGGGAAGTCCAGCGTGGGCCGGCTCGGGATCGATATCCATTCCACGGCCGGCAAGGGCGACGTGGGATTCTGCAATTATTGGACGCTCGAAATGTCCTCGAAGCTTCCGGTACGGATCTACGCCGGAATGCCCGTCGGCCAGCTGATCTATTTCGATGTCTCCGGCGAAGTGAAGCAAAGTTACGACCGAAAGCGCTCGGCCAAGTATCGGCGGGTCAGCGACCGCCCCACCCCATCTCGGATGTATCTCAACTTCCGGTCCAAGCGGGCGCGGCGTCGTTAGGGCGTCTTCGGACGGGCGGTGGACGCTCCCGACGGCCGCTCCACGAGATAGAACGCAGGACGCCCCGGGCGCGCGCGTTGCCGACGGTTCTTTGGGTCGTGGGGGGCGGCTTCGGCCTCGGCGAGCACACTGACCTGACCAAAGGCGAACCGACGGGCCAGGAAGCCGGCGGCCCCGCGAAGGAAGCCCGCTTCGTCGAAGTTCTCCGGCGGGGCCGGAGGATCGGACCGGAACTGGGGCTGAACCCGCTTCACGTACTCCGGAACCTGGGAGGCGTACGCGGCGAGCTCCGGATGTTCGCGGGCGCGTTCGTGGAGCCGGCGCGGAAGGTCCGGGGGTGCGTCGGGACCACTTTCGCGGAGCCACAGCTCCAGCGTGCGCTTCCACGGGGCCGCCACGTAGAACAGCACCTCCGCCGCGGTCTGACCACGGGCCTCGGTGGACTTGATCACGCTCCGTAGGTCTGTCTCGATCCGCTCGAGGTACGATTCGGAGTACCGAGCCAGCGAGTTGGCGGGAAGCTCCTCGACCCGGGGAAATGGCTGTTCCGCCACGAGACCGCGAAAATGGGCCTGCCCTAATTCCTCCGCCAGGTGGGGCGTCAACGGGCTCAGCAGGCGAACCCAGATCAGACCTGCTTCAGTCGTCGCGGCTCCCCCCGAGCCTCCGCGGGCGATGTAGCGTCGCAGTCGAGCGGGGAACTCGACATACACCGTCTGGGCGAACTGCCGGAAGTCCATTTGCTCGATGTTCTCGATGCTCCGTTCCACAAGGGTTCGAACCTCGTCCCGGAGCCAGGCATCGAGTTCCGGCGAGGCGCCTTCCCCCGTGCCCAACGCGTCGCGGGCCACCCGGTCGACCTCGGTGAGCCGGTCGGCCGCCTGCGCCACCAGCAACGGATCCCACTCGATGTCCTGGAACGGGGACGCAGCGAAAGCGGAGAAGAGTCGCAAGGCATCCGCGCCATACTGCTCGAATGCCTCGTGGATTGGGGGCACGCCGCCCTTCGACCCGATGTCCTTCTTCGAAATCTTAGCGCCACCCTGCGCAGTGAGCCACCAATAGACGAACAGCCCCTTCGGCTGGAGCGCCGGCGGAAGCAACAGTGCGTGAGTGTAGAGGAACACTGGAAAATGGACCCGCTTGTGCTCCTTCCCGCCGATGTTCAAGTCCAGGGGGTACCAGTACGTGAACTCCTCTCGGATCTCCTCGAGAAGCGCCCGGGCGACCGACGGTTCACCCGGACCCTCGCCGAGGAAGACGTAGTCGAAGAATGCCGGCGTGAGCGAGTCGAGGGCCACCTGGCCAGAACTTACGAACCGGCGCACGATGAAATACGCCGGATAGAACGTAGAATCGGCGATCGGTTCGATGAGCCAGTCCGGGTCCCGTGGGAAGGGAGTGCCCAGCCATCGCCCCTTGCGGGTGCACGGGCGGTCCCGGAACCATTCCAGAATGTCGGGGAGCTCGGCCGCGTACTCGGGCGGGTCGACCTTCACGCGTCCGATAAGATCGACCGTCTTTGCCTTCCAGGCGGGATCCGCGTAGTGGAGGAACCATTGGTCGGGCACTCTCCGGATGATGACCGTGTGTCCGTTCCGGCAAATGACGGGCTCGGAGAACTGATTCAGGACAAACCCTCCCCCTACCTCCTGGAGCCGGTGGGCGGTTTGCGGGCGCGCCTCGGTGACAGTGACCCCATCGAACGGGGCGACCGTCATTCGTCCACGGGCATGTTCGACTCGGTACAGCCGCTCGGTGGCGCGGTCCAAGGCTTCGATATCCTTCAGGGACTGCGCGTGAGTCGCGCGCACCGCGCGCTCCGCGGGCAATCCCTCTCCCTTCAGGAGTTCCTTCTCCGAAGGGCTGAGCTCCGTAGGTTCAACGGTGACGATCGTGGGAGGGGTGCCGACTTGACTCCGGATCCCCGGGGCCAATTCGGCGAGCGCCAACCAGTCGGCCGGCGCGTGCGCGGGTACTGACATTACTACTCCCGTGCCCACGGCCGGATCCACGATCGGGCTAGCAAGGACCGGAACTTTGGTGTGCGTGAGCGGTACTTCGACCAACTGTCCGAGTACGTGTTCGATGGGGACGTCGTGGCCCACCTTACCGCCATGCTGCTCGACGAGCAGCGCCGCCCCGGCGGGGCTCACGACGTACTCATGGTCGCCTTGGTGCCACACAACGAGCGCCTCCGACGGGTGGACCCACAAATTCGTCACGCCGAAGACCGTCTCGGGTCGGAGTGTGCCGGTGAGGAGAATCCTTCCGTCGGCCAGCCGGAACGGGACAACAGTGTACTCAATCCACTCGGCCTCCCCCCCTCGTGCCAGGTCCGTTTCGGAAGGGTCAACGGAGACGGGACCACACACTGGGCACACCGAGGCGAAGTACGGGGCTTGGACGAGCGCGCCGGCCCGATCTAGCCGGGCGAACTGCCAGCGAATGAACGCCTGGTAGTCCTCGTCGATCGTCGTGACATAGGCGCTTTCGTCGAGGAGGAGGCCAAGCGCCCGGAAGACCCCCAGATAGTTCCGGCCCAAGAATCGAGCCGCTGTGGCCGGATCCTCCAGCGAGGGCCACTCCGATTCGGGGACTCCATTGAGTTGGAGCTGCGCGACGATCGATGGGTCCCGGTCGGCCACCTTCTGGGCGAACGTGACCGAAGGCAATCCCGTCGCGTGGGTCCCCGTCGGAAAGAACACCTGTCGCCCCCGCATCCGATAAAACCGGTGCAGCGCGTCGGCATAGGCAAGTCCGCGAAGATGGCCGACGTGCAGGAATCCGCTCGACCCCGGGTACGCCACGAGCGCGTAGAATTTCTCTCGGCCGGGGACCCGGCGGGCCGTCGCGAGACCGGCCTGCTGCCAGGCGAGTTGCCATCGTTCCTCTCGGGCCCGATCCATATGACGCCCTCCGAATGGAGCACTGTATTTGACGCGTTGCTCGGGAATGGTCGCCCCTTAGGGGCCGGAGCGTTTCCCGGCAATGCTCATAGGTCAACGTCCTGTGGAAACCTCCGTGCGGATAATCGAAGTTTTTCACTCGGTGCAGGGGGAGGGCCCGCTGACTGGGGTCCGCACCTCTTTTATCCGGACGGCCCGGTGCAATCTTCGCTGCGCGTGGTGCGACACGCCTTACTCGTTCGGCCCTGGGAAAGAACGGTCGATTCCGTCGCTGATCCGGGAGGTCCGGGGTCACGGGACCCGGAATGTCTGCCTTACGGGCGGTGAACCCCTCCTTCAGACGGAATCGATCGAGCTCGTACGCGCACTCGGCCGAAAGGGCTACACCACCGTGATTGAGACAGGCGGTTCGCTGGATGTCCGTCCGTACCTCCCGCTGCCGGGGGTCGTGTTGAGCGTCGACGTGAAGTGTCCGTCGTCTAAGATGGAGCGACACAACCGCTGGGAGAATCTTCCTCTCCTTCGCCCGACGGACGTCGAGAAGTTCGTTATCCAGGATCGCCGCGACTACCTCTATGCGAAACGGACTCTGAAGTCGCACCCCTCGTCCGCCCAAGTGGTCTTCCAGCCGGTGTGGGGGTCGAATGCTGGAGAGCTCGCGGATTGGGTGCTACATGACCGGCTCGAGGTCCGCACGATGCTGCAAGAGCACAAGGTTCTCTGGGGCGACGTCCCGGGTCGTTAGCCGCCTTCGTGCGGGCGCGCGAAACGTCATTAGCCGCCACTCCTCCCACTCGGCTCATCGATGGCGCCGGAGAGCTCAAACTCCGCTCGCGGAGTCCATGTGGGGCTGGAAAGTCCCTTCGGAAAGGCCCGGGCGATGGTCTTTCCGCGGTCAGTGCTCGCCGGGCACGGGGTGCTCGAAGAGCTCGGTCGCTCCTGCGTCACCTTTGACTTTCCCAAGCGGGGCGCGGTGGTCACCGGACCGCGCACACGCGGCCTCGCGGGGGACCGGGCAGCACAAATCTTGGGCGACTCTGGCTTCGATATCTCGGTCATCGAAGCGACCGAGGCCACGGCCGCCGAGGTGGAACGAGTCACGGCCGAGACCCAGAAGCTCGAATCAAAGTTCCTCATTGCCGTGGGGGGCGGCAGCAAGATCGATATCGCGAAGCTGGCCGCCACAAAACTGGGTCTTCCTTGGGTGAGCGTGCCCACGTCTGCCGCCCACGATGGGATCTCCTCCCCGCGAGCCTCGGTCCGCGACGCGCGGGGGGTCTCGAGCGTCGAGGGAGTTGTGCCGATCGGCATCTTGGCAGATACTGCCGTCATCGTTCAAGCGCCGTTCCGTTTGCTGGCGTCGGGATGTGCTGATGTGGTTTCGAACGTCACAGCCAGCCTGGACTGGAAACTCGCGGCCCGTCTCCGGAACGAGGAGTACTCCAGCACCGCGTCGACGCTGGCCGAGTACGCCGCTCAGGAGATCATCGACCATGCGGCGCTGATCAAGCCCGGCCTCGAGGAGTCGGTCTGGATTGCGATCCGGCCGATGATGGTCTCGGGCATCGCGATGAGCGTGGCCGGTTCGTCTCGTCCGTGTTCCGGGAGCGAGCATCTGTTCAGCCACGCCCTCGACCGGGTCGCCCGGCAGCCCGGACTCCACGGTGAACAGGTCGGCGTCGGGGCCATCATGATGCTCTATCTCCACGGTGCCGACTGGCGGAAGATCCGCACCGCGCTCCACACCATCGGGGCGCCCACGACGGCCCGGGAGCTCGGCGTATCCCCCGAGGAGATCGTCGAGAGTCTGGTCCTGGCGCACAGCCTCCGGCCCGAACGCTACACCATCCTGGGCGACAATGGCCTCACGCGGGAGGCCGCGGAGCGCCTCGCGCTCGTGACGGGAGTGATCGGCTAGCGATGGTCGAGATCACCCTTCTCGCCCACGCCCAGGCGCAGGTCGGCACCAAGTTTGTTTACATGGGGGGAGCCCCGGTCTGCCGCACCTGCCCCTATCGACACGCGTGCCTGACGTTGGACCCGGGCCGCCAGTACGTCGTTTCGAAGGTCCGTCCGGTCGAACATCCGTGTGCGCTGCAGGAGACCTCGGCGAATGTGGTCGAGGTCACCGTGGCCCCCCGGACATTGGTCGTCGAGTCGATGAGCGCCGTGGCCGGCAGCGCCGTCGAGACCGGCCGGTACCCGTGCAACCGCCTTGACTGCCCGAATTGGCAAGTCTGTGCGGGGCCATCCCTGCCCCCGAAACAGCGCTTCAAGATCCAGAGCGTGGAGCCGGGAGCGGCGGAATGCCGCATCGGGCGCAAGCTCAAACGGGTGGAAGCGGTCTAGGCGCGGGGACGGGGCTGTGGGGTAGATTCGGACGGGGGATCCTCCCCTCCGCTCTATTGGTCCATCCTTCGGGCTTTGGGAGCCCGAGACCCCGATTCAAATTCGGGCAGCCCCAATAACATCCCGCCCAGGCCGGGCCCACGGACGCTTGAGAGCCACCTCGAGCCGTTGCCGGACTTCCGGCCACTCCGACCGCACCACGCTGTAGACGACAGAGTCCCGGAAAGTGCCGTCTGAGCGGATCATATGCTGACGAAGAATCCCTTCCCGCTGGGCTCCGAGACGTTCGATCGCGCGTTGGGAACGTACATTCCGGTTATCCGTCTTGATCTGGACCCGCTGGCATCCCTCGGAGTCGAATGCGTGGCCGAGCATTAGGAGCTTCGATTCGGTGTTCACGGGGGTCCGCCAGAGAGTCGACTCGATCCAGGTGCCTCCCACCTCGACGTTGGAGTTCGGGCGGTCGATGTTGAGGTAGCGTGTCATCCCGATGGGCCGGTCATCGGGACGCAGGACCGTCGTGAAAGCCAAGTCGGTCCCGGCCGCCTGTCGGCTCTCAAGGAAATCGAAGAACCGACTCATCGCTTCCTCCTGGCCACAGTAACCGTACGGCATCCACTGCCAGATCTCGGGGTCCTGGCCCGCACGGACGAGTGCGGGGAGCTGGTCCCGGGAAAGCGGAATGAGCCGGATGTATCGTCCATCCATTTCCACGGGAGTCCGAAAATCCATCATTCGCCCTGGCCGGGTGTTACGGGCTTATTTCGTTTCAGTGACCACGAAGCCTCATCTGCCCCTGTCCCTCGCGGGCGTCGGAAGTACCCCAACATGCCCGAAGAGTCCGCGGCGGTCATGGTCGGTGAACCTCCGACCAAGCCGCACCCCAGTTCCAAGCGGTTTGGGGGCCTCCACGCCACCGAGCTCTTCTGCGAGACCTGTGGTCGGCCAACCCAGCATAGGGTCCTTCACATCACCCGCGAAAGACGCATCCCTGCCGGCCAGTTGATCGAGGGGACTGCCCGTTGCTCGCAGTGTCGCTGGACGCACCTCTTTCAAATGGAGTTGCCCGATGAATTGGTGATTCCGGCGGTTATCTCGGCGGGGGCTCAGTCGACCCCAATGGATGTGCGCGTCTCCGCGACGCAACGCCTCTTGGTAGGCTCGCGGGTGCCGGATCAGGGTCAACCGCTGCGAATCGTCCGGATGGACCTGCGAAACGGCCGTCGCACCACGGATGCGGTGGCCCGCGACGTGGCCACGCTGTGGGTGACGCCCGATGGGCCGAAGCCGATTCCCGTCTCCCTCGTGCTCGGGTCTCGGACCGCCGTCACGCGGGCGGACGTCCCGCCCGAGCAGTTCATCGAAGTCGGCGAACCTCTGGAAGTGGCTGGAGGCAAGCTTCGGGTGGTAGGGCTCCGAGCCCGAAACCGCACGTGGACCCACGTGGGCGACCGCTTCCCGGCCCGGGAAGTGGTCCGAATCTACACCCGACGGATCGAAACTCCGCCCGCCGGCAGCAACCGCTGGACCAGATCCCGGGAGATTCCCAGCTCGCGGACCATCTCCACTTCGCGGTCCGACCGCTCCCGGTCCTCGCCGGGCGTGAGGATAAGACGGAGCCGACCCCGGGCCCGTAGCGCGTCGGGCGGCGCGGCGGACCACAGAGACTCTCCCTCGTAATCGACCTGTCCCAGCCCGAGTTCCAACGGGCAGTCCTTGAGCCAGTTCTTCGTGCCGTGGATGACCCACGCACCTCGCGCGACGAACTCCCCGCTCCCAGGACTCTTGGAGACCTGGTCGGGCTTGACCCAGAACGCGTCGGCCGAGGCATGGCCGGCTCTCCAGGCTTTGGAATAGGAGACGGCCCACTGGCCGGCTTCGGAAAGGGAGGCCGGGCCGGGGTCGGGGGAGCCCGCGGGGGAATGCTTCACAATCACGCTCGCGGCGCCGTGAACGTCGGCGTGGATGTAAAGGTCGTTGACCCCCAGGTACCGGCGAACGATCAGATCGTTGGTAGCGGCGTCCCGCCCACCAATGACCAGCACGCCCTCGGAGGTCAGGAACCAGTGGAACTTCTCGAACCAATGGATCTTCCGGCGAACGCCGGAAAGGCCCGCGCTGAGACGACGCGGCGCCTTCCGTGCTCGTCACGCCGGATTTGAGCTTCACTTCGGTCGTCGCCAGCGCGGCCTCCGCGCCCGCGATCTTCGACTGAACCCGCTTGAGTTCCGTGTAGATCTCCTGGGCCGACTCCCTCGGAGGGCGGTCGCGCCGGAGCGGAACGACGACTCCGCCGAGCTCCACATCGATCGTGTCGTCATGCTCACCAGAGGCCTTGCCCTCCAACGCCTGCTCTGCGGCGGCGTAGTTGGCGAAGATGGCGTCGGCCAGGGTCCGCAATCGGTCGGCTTCCTGGTTCAGGCTGGCAATGGCGGTCACTTGGCGGGCCGCCTGGCGCCGGAATTCGGCGAGGGGGTCGGTCTTCGGCGCAACCACAGGCGGCGCGATACTGGAGAAATAGACGACCGCGGCATCCGAAAAGCGGTCGAACCGCTCTTCCCGTATGCCTGGCTCTTCGCTCCAGCGACGGGAAGGGAACGGCTCGACGTCGACGACGACGTCGTCTCGTCGGTAGAGGTAGCCTCGCGGTGACTCTCCGATCTCCGCGACCAACTCCCCAATCGCCAGATGCAAGGGACCGGCGACCCGGGGTACGTCCTGCGGGGCGGGCTCGGCGGCCGGGACGTCCGCCCGTCGTAGCACCTCCTCCGCGACCGGCCCGCCGAATCCCAACTGGGCCGCGAGCGTTCGTACACGGTCGGTACGAGAGCGAGTAAGCGCGGCCTCGAGTTCTGCGATGCCCATCATCCATGGATTGGCGTGCTGGGGAGGGGGGAGATAGTCCGCGCCGGGCCGCACGGCCCGATGGGCCCATGTCTGCGCGTGGGCGACCGCGAGGATGCGGTCCTCCCGAACGAGGAGGAGATTCCCCTTTCCAAAGAACTCAATGATCAACCGGAGATGTCCCGAATCCCCCCGACCGGCTTCGAGTTCCAGAAGTCGTTCCCCCCGGGGCTCCGCCACGCCGGTGAGGGCGGTGCCGGACAGGCGGCGCCGGAGCTCCTTGGTCAGTCGGCCCAGTTCCTCCGCGTGGGGCCCTGTCTCCCTGCGCAGCGCGGCGTAACGGCCCGAAGCGAGGAGCAGCGCCCACTTTCCCTTCCCGGCGCCCCGAAGCGT
This sequence comes from uncultured Thermoplasmata archaeon, assembly GCA_963773945.1. Classification (GTDB taxonomy): domain Archaea; phylum Thermoplasmatota; class Thermoplasmata; order Lutacidiplasmatales; family UBA184; genus JAKIWV01. The sequence goes on from CAVZDD010000003.1 coordinate 213,868, forward strand.
CATCTCCCAGGTGTCCGGCGCGACGTCGAACACCTTATCGATGAAGAGATGGCCCGCCGACCGGATCTCTCGTACGAGGGCGAGCGTGTCGAGGGACGTGAACCGGTCCTTGGCCGGTGCAGCCTCGGCGGGGGACATGTCCTTCTCGAGTCGGGCTAACGGCTTAAGGCTTCGGCGCGGTCCCGCGTTTCATGGCCCCGACGACGTCCCGACTCGGTTCGGATTGGGTCGGTGTCGCCGAACGACTCGCGACCGAGGTGGTCGCTTCCCATGCCGAAGAAATGGACCGAACCGATCGACTTCCGGATGCGGTGCGTGGCGGGTTAGCTTCGAGCGGGTTGATGGGCCTCACCACACCGCCGAAATACGGCGGCGCGGGGGCCGATACTCGTACCGTTGCCCGAGCACTCGAGATACTGGCTTCTGCCAGCGGCGCGGTCGGTACCCTCCTCTCTGTTCATCTTTCGGTCGCGGTGGGCCCAATCGTCGAGTACGGGACCGAGGAACAACATCGGGCCCTCCTTCCGAACCTGGCCTCGGGGAAGTGGCTGGGCGCCTTCGCGTTGAGCGAGCCGTCCGTGGGTTCCGACGCCGCCCACCTTAGTAGCCGCTATTGGCCGACGGACGACGGATTTCGACTCCGAGGCAACAAGATGTTCACCACAAGCGCTGACAGCGCCGACGTCATCGTGCTCTTTGCCAGCCGCGACCCCACGCAAGGAGCTCACGGCATCTCGGCGTTCGCGGTCCGGAAAGGTACCCCCGGAATCTCGGTCGGACAACGCCTAGACAAGCTCGGGATCCGGGGGAGCGAGACCGTCGAGCTCGTCCTCGACGATGCCCTACTCCCTCGCGCTGCCCTCCTGGGTCGAGAGGGGGAAGGGTTTCCGGTGGCGATGCATGCGCTGGCCGGCGGGCGCATCGGGATTGCCGCGTGCGCCCTGGGGGTGGCCCGGGCGGGGTTCGATGCGATGCGGGCTGCCGCTAAGCGGGATCCCGCCGACTGGAAGCGAGCCCAGGTGGCCCGGTCCTATAGCGAATTGGAGGCCGCCGCCGCGCTGGTTCATCGGGCCGCAGAGGTTCGGGACCAGGGCGCGCCCTTCATCGACGCGGCCTCCGCCGCCAAGCTGTTCGCCTCGCAGACCGCCGTTCGGATCGCTTATGCCGGAGTCGACGTGGCAGGCCCTGCCGGTACGAGGAGGGGAGCCGTCGCGGAACGATTACTCCGGGATGCGCGCGTGTTTCCCATCGTGGAAGGGACCACGGAAATCCAGGAACTTATCCTCGGCCGGAACCTCATCGACCGCCCGTAGCCCAAACCATTTCAACCGTCGGCGGGTCGAGGCCCTGTGACTCCCCGGAAGCCCATCCTTCCTCCACCGGATCGGTCGTGGGCGTCCACCGACCGCGTGCCCTTCGACGGGCTTCCGCTGGATCCGGAGGTCATTCCACTTTTGCAGGCGCAGGGTATTGACGCCCTCTACCCCCCTCAAGCGGCCGCGATCGAGCCGATATCGAAAGGGCGGAGCATCCTCCTCGCCTGCCCTACGGCGAGCGGAAAGTCGCTCGTCGCGTACCTGGCGCTACTCCGAGCGTTCCGTCAGGGGTTGGCCGGGCTCTACCTGGTTCCCCTTCGGGCGCTCGCGGCCGAAAAATACGAGGAGTTGGAGGCGTTCGAGTCGCTCGGTCTTCGCGTCGGTCTCTCGATGGGGGACTTCGACATTCCCGCCGAGCGGCTGGCCAAGCTGGACGTCCTGGTCGCCACGAGCGAGAAGGCCGATGGACTGCTCCGGCACGGCAGTCCTTGGCTTCGACGGCTCGGAGTGGTCGTCGCCGACGAGGTCCACCTCCTCCGGGACCCAGATCGTGGGCCGACCCTCGAGGTCACCCTCACGCGACTGCGTCGGATGAACCCCGACATTCAGGTGGTCGCCTTGTCGGCGACGGTCGGGAACTCGCGGGAACTCGCCGAGTGGCTGTCCGCGGATCACATCGCGAGCGAATTCCGACCGGTCCCGCTCAAGTGGGGAGTCTTCCGGGACGGCCGCATCACGTTCACCGACCTGTCAACCCGGGACCTGTCCGAAGGAGGAGAGCCCGTCGCGCGCCTCGTGCGCACGGTGGTCGAAGACGGCGGACAGGCGCTCGTGTTCGTCAACTCCCGCCGTGGCAGCGAGCAGATGGCCCAACAGCTCGGCGCGACCGTGCGGGCCACGCTCTCCGCCGAGGAACGAACCGGAGCCGCGGCCACTGCTCAGGAGCTCCTCGGGGTGTCGGAGGAGGAGACCGAGGGAATCCGACGGCTGGCCGCGATGGTGCCCTCCGGCGTCGCCTTCCACAACGCCTCCTTGACCAATCCGGAGCGACGTGTCATCGAGCGAGCGTTCCGCGAACGACGCCTCAAGGCCCTCGTCGCGACTCCGACCCTCGCGGCCGGGATCAACCTCCCGGCCCGCCGGGTCATCGTCCGGGACCTGAACCGGTATGACGACCGAATTGGAATGCAGGCCCCGATACCGGTGCTCGAAGTTCAGCAAATGTGTGGGCGCGCGGGCCGACCCCGGTTCGATACCACCGGGGAGGCGGTCCTCCTCGCCCGGGATGCCGAGGAACAAGCGCGATTGCTCGACACGTACCTGAGCGCCGCGCCGGAGCGAGTCGAATCCCGACTCGCGGCGGAACCGGCACTGCGGATGCATCTCCTGGCTTTGGTCGCCAGCGGGGAGATCGACACCGAGGAGGAGCTCGAACGGTTCTTCGCCGCCACCTTCTACGGCCACACCCTCCCGATGGAGGAGCTCAATGACCAGATCGAGCGTGTCCGCAGCTTCCTCGAGCTCCATGAGTTCCTGGAGAGCGGTCCCCGACTCCGTGCCACTCCGTTCGGCCGATTGACGAGCGAACTCTACCTGGACCCGCTCAGCGCCCTCTACCTCCGCCACGCGCTAGACAAGGCGCCCCGGGGCGTGCGGCCATTCGCGCTGCTGGCCTCGATCGCCGCGACGCCCGACCTCCCGCCGCTTTTCCTCCGTCGCGGCGAAGAGCCCGAGCTGCTCGAGCGATTCCAGGAGGAGGAGCCGGAGCTCCTCCTAAAACCGGAGGAGGAGCCCCTCTCGGTCGATCTGGAGATGTTCCTTGCGACGCTCAAGACCGCGGCGCTGCTCGAGATGTGGATCGACGAGAAGCCCATTGTCGAGATCACGCAGCGGTTCAACCTCGGCGCCGGCGACCTTCGAAGCAAGGTGGAAGACGCCGAGTGGCTGCTCTTCGGCATGGGCCGTCTCGCCGTACGTTTCCGTCGCGACCTCGCCCGCTCCATCGATGAGCTCTCGCTCCGGATCCGGTACGGCGCGCGGGGCGACTTGCTCGACCTGGTCCGGCTGAGGGGCATCGGCCGCGTCCGAGGGCGTGCGCTGTTCGCGGCGGGATTCGCCGACCGGGAAGCGCTCGCGACGGCCTCGCGGGACCGACTCGCGACGATCCTAAAGTCGCCCGCCCTGGCCGATGCGGTGCTCAAACAGGTCCATCATCCGTCATCGCGAACGGAAGTGCCGACGGTTCCCCTCGCCGCGCCCGCGGCTCCGGATCCCACTCTCCCAGCGGCGCGGCCCACAGGGGGGAAAGCTCGGGGCGGGTCGCGCCGGCTGGAAGAGTTCGAGAACGGTCCCTGACGTTCGACCACTCGCCCAGCGGTCGCACGACCGCCACCGTGGACAAGCTCCCGCCGGAACCTCCGGTCCGCACGTTCCGTCGGACGAATCCGGCCCGCTCGAGCCGGATGATTCGACGCCAGAACGTCGTCGCCGGCATCGGGGACTCTCCGCTCGTTCGCGCGAGGTCGATCGCCCGGTGACGCAGCTCTCCGATCCTAATCGGGACCCCCTCTTCGAGTTGACCCAAGGCGGAGAGTAACGGCGGCTCGATCGAGATTTCAGGTCCCACCCCGGCACTCGAGTAGACCGGGCCCAATTCCGAAACATCGGGGCCCACCAGCTCGCGACGGAGGACCTCGACCGCCCGGGTGGCCGACCCGTTGTCGCGGAGGGCGCGGCGCACGACTCGCTCGACCCACTCCGCGGGAACGGGCCGACCCAGCGACCGTTCGGCGCGATCTCGGACGATGGGCGTCAGCTCGGACTCCGTGTACGGCAACAACCGCAGGGTGTGGGTTCCCAAGACGCGGGCCAGCTTCGACTTTCCCAGCGCGCGGAGCGCTTCCGGGGATCCGGACAAGAGGACCGCGATCGGAGGAACGCCTTCGCCGCCCTCCGGAAGAAACCCGTCGGGGTCGACGAGCCCGGAGACCAAACGGGAAAGCTCCGGGGCCCCCGGGCCGACGGCGTCGAACACGACCACCGCCGGACGTTTTGCGCTACGGAGGCGCCGCAGAAATCCTGCCAGCAGCTCGGAAACGGGGAAGCCCCGGAGTTCGTATTCCGGGTCCAGGGCTCGCAACAGCGCTCCCGCGGCCCCCTGGGCCCCGTGGACTTCAGGAAGACGAATCAGTGCCTGGACGATGTTTCCGGACCCGCCTTCGGCCGGCTGGCCCTCCGCCCAAGTTCGTGCGGCCAGCCGGGCCAGCGTAGACGTTCCGCTCCCCCGCGGGCCGAGTACGATCGCCGCTCCGGCCAAGGAACGGACGGCGCAGGGCTCGGCGAGCCAACGGACCAACGAGGCGAGGGGCCCTCGGCGACCGAGGGGAACGGGTGGGAGCCAGTCGGGCGCCAATACTTCGGGATGCACCGCGCGGAACATCGAATGGGGATTTACTTACTCCTATAAGAAATCTCATATGACCAGTTTCCACCCCCGAAAGTCGGCCCGGAGGCTGCCCCCAGCACTCCGTTGGGCCGGTTTCTTCGCCGGCGTCGCGTAAGGTCTTTAGGGACGCCGGACTCGTCGGCCCCGAGGGCTTACCGTGGGGTACCGAGTCACCCTAATCCCCGGAGACGGCATTGGACCGGAAGTCACGCGCGCGGCCCAACTCGTCGCCGAGGCGGCGGGAGTCTCCATCGAGTGGGAGGTCGTCGAGGCCGGCGAACCGGCCATCCGTGCGAGCGGGACACCGCTCCCCACGACGGTGCTCGACTCGATCCGAAAGAATGGGGTCGCGCTCAAGGGTCCCATCACCACGCCGATCGGGAGCGGGTTCCGCTCCGTGAACGTCGCGCTTCGTACCGAACTGGACCTCTACGCGTCGGTCCGGCCCGCTCGCGCCATCGCCGGCGAGGGAACGCGGTATCCCGAGACCGACCTGATCGTGGTCCGGGAAGCGACGGAGGGGCTCTACTCGGGCGTCGAGCACTGGGTCGACCGGGAACACTCCGCCGCCGAGACGGTGAACGTCATCACCCGTCGGGCGTCCGATCGGGTCGTCAAATTCGCGTTCGACTTGGCCCGTCGGGACCACCGGAAGAAGGTGACCGGCGTCCACAAGGCGAACATCATGAAGACGACCGGCGCGCTGTTCCAGACGGCGTTCCGGGAGATGGCGGCGAAGTATCCGGACATCCCGTCGGACGAGCGGCTCATCGACAACATGTGCATGCAACTCGTCAAGAGACCGTCGGAGTACGACGTCATTGTCACGACGAACCTGATGGGTGACATCCTCTCCGACCTCTGCGCCGGACTTGCCGGGGGCCTGGGAGTGGCGCCGGGGGCCGTGTACGGCGAGAAAGTGGCCCTTTTCGAGCCGGTGCACGGCTCCGCCCCCAAGTACGCCGGCCAGGACAAGGCCGACCCAGTGGCCGAAATCCTCAGTCTCGAACTGATGCTTCGGCACCTCGGGGAGCGCGACGCCGCGGACCGCATCTGGCGCGCCGTCTGGGAGGTCGTCGCCGAGAAGCGGGTCGTGACCTACGACCTGGCGCTCCCGGGCTACACGAACCGCCCCGTTCCGCCGTCCAGTTGCTCGGCGATGGCGAAGGAGATCGCGCGCAAAGTACCCCTCGTGGACATGTCGAGCCCGCTCCCCCGACCCGCTGCCGCGGGAGCCGCTCCGGCATCGGATTCGGCGCTCGAAACCGGTTAGCGAAACGTCACCGCAGGCGACGGCCGTCCCCTTCCGGCCAGCCCCTCCGTCGGTAGGCTTATGGCTCGTCGGTCGCCCTTCTAAACGCCGATGGCGGGCGCGGCGCGGGCGGTCCGAATCCGTCGGGATACCGATGGATCGATCGCCGTCGAGACCCCCACCGGGACGGCGCAGGCCGTTGCTTCGCGGGCGGCGGGTCAACGATTCACGAACTCCGCGGGGAGCACCCGGGCGCTTCGGACGTTCCTCATGTTCCTGATCGCGCTCGCCGCGATCTACGCGGTCTTCATGGAGTTCGCCGTCACCTCCGCCGCGACCGGCGCGAACACGACGGTCGAGGCCGTCCTTACGGCCGCCGTGGCGATCGCGCTCATCTTCGGCTGGTGGGTCACACTCGGACAAGCGCCGACGGTGGCGTATGTCCAAGGTGACAAGTTGGTCGTGCACGAACGGACGGGGCACCACCGACGATTCCCGCTGGAGGGACTCCGAGTCACCCTGCTTCGTTCGAACAGTAGGGGACTCTTGGGCCCGGACGCTACCGAATTCGTCGAGCTATCGATCGCCGGCGGGGTGCACCACACCTATCTCGTTGGAACCCACTTCTTCGACTTCGCGCATTAGGCGCGCGCCCGGACGAAGCGTTACTCGAGCAGGTCTTCGAGCTCGCTCGCGACGAGCGTGAGGAGCTGGTCGAGGGACCGGTTCTTGAGCTCGATGATCTGGGCGGTGTCGGTTTCGATCCGAGCGAGGAACTCGTCGCCGTCCCGGACAAAGGAGAGCGACAGAACATGGCGTCGCTCGTCCGGGTTCCGGGGCAGGAACGCGGGCTCGGGGGCGGCGGGGGCGGGTGTCGGGGAGGCTTTCGGCGCCGCTTTGCCCGAAGTGAGACGGACGGGCTTCGCCGAGGACGGGCGCGCGGGCTTCTTGGCGGGCGCCGCGCGAGCGGCGGGAGCCCGTTTCGCCGAAGGTCGGGCCGCCGGGCGTTTCGCCGGCGCGGACTTCTTCGGCTTCTTTACCGCCATCCGAGAGAACCTCGAACCGCCCGCACCGTGGCCCCCTATTAAATTATACGGTTGATGACGTCGGGCCCTTTGGTGAACCGGACCGAGTTCGTCTGGCTGCTCGCGATAGCGTGCGTTCTCGTGTTCCTCGCCCTCGAGCCTCTCCTCTCCTTCGCCCTGTTCGGGTCGGATACCGGCGAGTCCTACCTGCTCACGGCCACGCTGGTCTCGACCGGACACTTCGCCGCCCAATACCCAGTCTATCAAGGGTGGGGGTCCGCGTATCCGGACTTCCCCGGAATCTTCGTGATCTCGGGCGCGGTGTCGGGTTCCCTGGGCGTGGACCCGCTCTCGGCCCTGGTCTATACGGTACCGGTCCTCGGCGCACTCTCGGTCTTCCCGGTCTTCCTGTTGTTCCGGCGGCTCTTCCGGCACGACCTCATCGCGCTGCTCGGCGCCGCCTTCGCGGGAGTCGCGATGCCCCGAATGTTCACCCTCGCCCACCCGGCGCCCCAAGCCCTCGGAGATCTGCTCGTCGTCGCCGCCCTCTGGATGTACATCGAGGGCCGACGCGACCGCCGGTGGTACGTACCCCTCGCGCTGACATCCGGCGGACTGATCGTTACGCACCATCTTTCGAGTTACTTCTTCCTCCTCGCCGCGCTCGGAGGCGTTGTCCTGCTCGAGCTATGGAGACCCGGGGCCTGGGCCCGTCGGTTCCCGACGCGGGAGTTCGTGTTCTTCAGCCGGCTTTGTCGTCGCGATGCTAGCTTACTGGTTCTACTACGCCCCCCGGTTTCTCACGATCACGCTCGGGCACATCGCCCTCATCGCGTCGGTTCCTCCGGCCGTCTTCATCGCGGCGGGGGTCGTAGGCGTAATCGTCCTCGGGCTTTTGGTCCATTTGCGCCGGCGTCGAACGACTTCGCGGGGCGGGCACACCCGATTCCCGTCCGACCGTTCGACCCTCAGCGAGATCGTGGTGATTGGGGCCGGGACCGCAGCGGGGCTGGCCCTTCTCTTCGTCCTACCATTGCCGCCGGGGAACCAGCACACCACGGCTGCCGAGCTCCTCTACTTTGCACCGTACTACCTCCCGCTCGCGCTGGCCGCCGGCACTCGACGACTCTTGTCGCTGTCCCGAATGGGGTCGTTTGCCGTCGCGTGGCTTGGCGTGCTCGGCCTCTCCGTCGCGGTCGCTTTCGCAATTCCCCAGGTCGGAACGCTGCTCATCCCGAGTCGTCACGTCGAGTTTCTTGCGATCCCGCTAGGCCTGCTGCTGGCCGTCGGCCTCGGACGCTGGATCGCCCGCGCGCAAGACCGGGCCGGCCCGCGGTGATTGCCCGGCGCCTGCGTGGCGATCCTGCTACTGGCCGCCAACGCCGCGATCGTCTATCCCCCGCCCTCCGACTTCGGGGGCTTCCAGGAGGGTCTCACATTCCAGGACCAAGCCCTCTGGCTCTGGGGCGGGATCGGGCTCGCGCCGCAGACCGCCGTTGCGTCGGACCACCGATTGAGCTCGATGATGTTCGGATTTGACAATCTCGCGACAACGTACCAAACCACACCCAACCTGTTCAACGGGAATAGCTGGGCGACCGCAGCCGCCGAGCTTCATGCGAGCGGAGCGCCACTGTTACCTAAGAGAGTCATCGACGCTGTGGCGATTGACGCGACAATGCACTCGGGAGTGGCGCTCCAGCCGGCGGACCTGGCGCTCCCGTTGAGCCCCCAGGCAGTCCAATGGTTCCAGGCCCCGCCATTCATTCCGATCTACGAGAGCGGACCGCAGGTCATCTACTGGGTCGACTGGGGCACGTAGGGCGACAGCGTACCGTCCGGGGCCCAGATTTCGACCCGGGACCGTCCCTCCCGCGCCAGCAGGTCCAACACCCGCCGCGCCGCGATCAGCTTCCGCCGTTTGATACCCGGGGCGGGATCGCTGGCGTCCACGTGCTCGAAATCGAAGCCGTAGAGCAGGATCCGCGGGGCTCCCACGAACTCTGCCATATAGGCCGCCCGGTCGCCGTCGGTAAATCCCCCGAAGTTCACGAGGCCCCGCTCCGGCGGACCGGCCCAGGACCCGGCCAGCTCCCGGGGGAACTCGGGGGTCCACCGTTCCAGGGCCGGGAGGTTGTCCCCGTGGGCGTGGATCAGGACGAGGGCGCCCCGGGCGTTGGCGGTCACCTCGCTCGGGATGGGGCCGTCCAGGTCCGTTACGACCACGTCGGGGACGAGGCCACCGGCAAGGCACCGCTCTGCCGCTCCGTCCGCCACGACCAGCGCAGGGGCCACGTCGCTCCGAGGAAGCATCCAGACCGGGGGAGCCCCGGCCTTGGGAGCCAAGCCGACGACGATGGTGTCCCGGCCGCGTATTCGAGCACGGATCCGCTGCTCCGCCCGCTCGAGAGCGGGCTTTGGGAGCAACTCCACCAAACGTTTGGAAGCCGCCTGTTCTTTCTCGAACGGGAACCCGAACTCCGCCTGGATTCGCTCGTACTCAGGCGCCCACTGTCGATACCGCACGATTCTGCTGACATTGGAGGCGTGACCCTTTATAACCGCGCGGATGCTCTCCTCGCCGAGGAACGCTCAACATGCGTCCATTGGCCCAAGAGATACTCGCGCACCTGCCCATGGACAAGAAATCGGGCCCTGCCAGCCCTCCTCCTCCTTCGAGCGACGACGCGGAGCTCGAGGCGGTTCTCGCCTCGCTCAAGACCAACATCAAGGTCGTCGGCTGCGGGGGCGGTGGGTGCAACACCATCAACCGACTCTCGGAAGAGGGCCTAGCCGGTGCCGAGATGGTGGCGTGCAACACCGATGCGCAGCATCTCCTGGCAATTCATGCCCCTAAGAAAATCCTCCTCGGACGACGGCTGACCCGTGGGCTCGGCGCCGGCGCGATCCCGATGGTCGGCGAGCAGGCCGCTCGTGAGGCCGAGGACGAGATCAAGAAGGCGCTCAAGGACTCGGACATGGTTTTTATCACCCTTGGGCTCGGCGGCGGGACCGGGACCGGTTCGGCGGGCGTCGTCGCGCAGTTGGCCAAGGAGACGAACGGCGGGGACGCGCTCACGATCGCCGTTTGCACACTTCCGTTCGCCTCGGAAGGTCTCGTACGCGCCGAGAACGCAATGTGGGGACTCGAGAAGCTGCGCCAATCGATCGACACGGTCATTACGATCCCGAACGACCGACTCCTGGAACTCGTACCCCGCCTACCGATCCAAACCGCGTTCAAAGTGGCGGACTCCGTCCTAGCGCGCTCGATCCGGGGCATCACGGAGATCATCACTCGGCCCGGGCTCGTGAATCTCGATTTCAACGACCTCCGGACGATCATGAAGGGTGGCGGCGTCGCCCTCATCGGCATCGGCGAGTCGGAGAGCGAGAATCGGGCGGAGGACGCCGTGCTGGAGGCCATCAACTCCCCGCTCCTCAAGGTCGATATCGGTGGCGCGACGGGCGCCCTCATCAACGTCACCGGCGGCCCCGACATGACCGTCAGCGAGGCCCAGAAGGCCGCTGAGGTCGTCCAGAAGGCCGTCTCCCCCACGGCCCGCATCATCTGGGGCGCGGCGGTCGACCCCACGATGCAGAACACGATCCGCGTGATGTTGGTGGTCACCGGAGTTAAATCCCCCCAGATTCTCGGCAGCCAGCCGAGCGGCGCGCCGGGAGCCCGGAAGCAGGGCCCCGAGCTCGACTTGGTTCGGTAAGCAGGTAGCATGGCGTTCCTCGACCGCGCTCGTCGCGTGCAGGATCAATTCGACGGCCGGCTGCGGCAGGTCGGTCACGGCCGGTACGGCCGGATCCTTCGGATGGCGCGCAAGCCCCAAGCCGACGAGTACGTACGCGTGCTCGAGATCACCGCCATCGGCGCGGTGATCGTCGGAAGTGTCGGCTTCATGCTGTACATCTTTTTCACCCAGGTCGGGCCCTGGCTGTGGGCCGCCGCGGCCTCGGCTGGCATCTGAGCGCAACCATGGAAGGCACTCCCCCCGAGGAAGGCATCGGCCTACTGACCGGCGAAGAGCCGGTCGCCCCGACGGCGCCCAAGCCCAAGGAAGCGACCACCCCGTTCGTGCGGACCCCCAGTCCCGTCGCCCCCACCCCGCCGCCCCTCCAGACCGGGATCTTGACGCTCGACGTCGCGGATGAGAAGAACCGCGAGGTCACCGCCGGCACCGTGACCGACGTGTCGGTCGTGATCAAGAGCGCGCACCCCGAGGATGCGACTCTTCACCTCACCACCGAATTCGCTTACACTTCGACCTACCCCGGGGAGGGCGCCGAGTGGCCCGTTTCCTGGATGCTCCCCGGCAAGAAGTCCTTCGTCGAGCTCGTCGCGCGACGCACCGAGGGGAAGCTCACCGTGAAACCCAATGTTCCCGTCGTCCTCACGTTCGAGGTCACCGCTCCCGTGGGCGTCCGCTACGGCGACCGGATGGAGGTCCGGCTCAATGCTCGCCTCGAGGACCTTAACGTGGCGCCCGCGAAACTCACGTTGACGTGGAGCGCCCGGCAATCGCTGCTCGCGATCAAGACGTCTCGCGGGTACGAACGCGAAGTCGCCGACTCGCTCCTCACCCGGGCCGAAGAGAAGCCCGACGTGCTGTTCGCGATCCTGGTCCCGGCGGCGCTCCGCGGCTACGTCTTCGCCGAAGGCATGAGTTTCGAAAGCGTTCGGGAGATGCTGCGCGGCATCCGCAAGGCGCGCGGACTGGTCCAGGGCGAGACGACCCTCAAGGAAGTCGAGCCCCTGCTCGTGCCGAAGATCACCGTCGAAGGGTTCGTGGAGGGCGCCATCGTGGAGCTCATCGCCGGGCCGTTCAAGGGGGAAAAGGCCCGGGTCAAGAAGATCGACCAAGGGAAGGAACAGATCACCGTGGAGCTGATCGAGGCCGTCGTGCCCATTCCCGTCACCGTCCGAGGCGACCACGTCCGCATGCTAGAACGAGGAGGCGGCAAGAGTGGCTCCTGAAGTCAGCGTGCTCGTCGAGGGGGGCAAGGCGGCCGCCGGCGCGGCGTTGGGCGCGGCCCTGGGTCCGCTCGGTGTCAACGTGGGTCAGGTCGTGACCCAGATCAACGAGAAGACGAAGCAGTTCGCCGGGATGAAGGTCCCCGTCCTGGTCAAGGTCGATGCCGGCACCCGCACGTTCACCCTCGAGGTCGGCCGACCGCCGACGGCGGCGCTTCTGCTCAAGGAGGCCGGCAAGGAGAAGGGCTCGGGGAAATCCAAGTCCGAGGTGATCGGGGACGTGTCGATGGATGCGGTTCGCGAGATCGCGAAGGCGAAGGGCGAGGACCTCCGGGGCCGCTCCGATGACGAACAGGTCAACCAGGTGCTGGGCACCGCTGTCTCCATGGGCCTTACCGTCGATGGCGAGGACCCTCGGGCCATCCTGAAAAACCGTCTGGCCCCCAAGAAGAGCGCCAAATGATGGGCCCCCCAGGCGCCCCGGCGGACCTCTCGAACGCCGAGATCGTCGACTACACGGTCATCGAGGGCGACGGACGACTCCGGCTCAAGTTGAAGGACGGCTCGATCGTGGAGATCCGCCTCGAGATCATGAACATCCTGCGCGCCGGCAACGACCCCAACACCGGCCTGCCGACCTACGTCGTGCAATCCGCCCCGTTGGTCCGTCTGGTCGAGACGCCGAAGGAGTTGCGCAAGGCACCTCTCCGGCCCGGCAACAAGGACGCGAAGGCGATCCAGGGCTTCGGCTGAAGCTTAGACGCCCCGATATTCGGCCGGGTCCGCGACGAAGCGCGGGGGCTGGCCGGCGAAGAATCGCGCCAGGTTATCCAGCGCCGAGTTGAGCACGCCGGCGCGGCTCCCCGTCACGAAGCCGGCGTTGTGCGGCGTTCCGATGACGTTCGGCAACGCCGCGATCGGGAACTGGGAGCCGAGGGTACCTTTGGCGTAGTCCTCGAGCCACCAGGACTCGAGCCCGGCCCGGAAGTCCGGATGCGACTTTAGGTGCGCGAACAGGGCGGCCTCGTCGACGGTCCCTGCCCGTCCGACGTTCACATAGATCGCGTTGGGCTTCATGCCGCGGAGTTCCGCCGCGCCGACGGAGTTCCGGGTGGCGACGGTGAGCGGCCGACAATCGATCGCCACATCGGCCCGGGCCAGCGCGGCGCCCAGCTGGGAGGCCGGAAACATCCGGTCGCACCCCTCCCGGGCCGACCCATCCCGGTTCACCCCTTCGAGGACCGCCCCGAATGGGTGGAGGCGGGCCGCAATGGCTCGGGCAATCTCGCCGTACCCCAGAAGGAGTACCGTCCGACCCACGACGGAACGGCTCTCGGGCGCCGGCGAAGCCGGCCGGCTTTGACGTTCTCCAAGCCGGCGGGCAGATTCCTCAAGAGGGCGAGCGTCAGGGTGATGGCCTGCTCGGCCACATACGGTGCGAAGGCCCCGACGTTCCCCGCGACCTTGACCGTCGCGGGAAAACGGTCGAACGGAAACCCGTCCAATCCGGTGTACAGTCGCTGAACGAATTTCAACAGCGGCGCCTTGGCCGGGTCCCACTGGGGCAACTCCCGTTCGACCGCGCCGGTGAGAATGGCCTCGACCGCGGGCCAGGGCCCCACGGGATTGGTGCTCGCGAACATGAACGGCACGGAGGGGAGCCGCGCCGCGATCGCCCGCGTCGTGTCGTCGGAGGGCGGGAGAGTTACCAAGAGCCGGGCGGCGGGAGCGGACACGGCCTACCGAACGCTTCCCCCAGAAAAGAAGTGGGGAAGGGCCGCCCGCTCAGCGGATGTACCGGTTGGTCGACTCGGAGTCGAACCCGCGGACGATCTTGACCCGCTGGCCATCGCCCGTGCCGGCCCCGCGAAGCTGGGGGAATATCTCCCACAGGTCACCCCGGGCCAGCCGGGCCGCCGCGTGTTCTTCGCCGAGGGCTTGCGTGGCGACCCGCGAGACGATCTCCCGGTCCGTTCGCTCATCGAGGAATCCTAGGCTGTGCAGGTACTCGTGCAGAATCACGACATAGAGGTAGGCGGTCCGTTGAGCCTGGGGCTCGGTCGCGTCGAGCACCCGGATCAGTCGCTCGTTGAGGATGATGATGTTGCCCGTAACCTGCCAGTAGGCCCCGATCTGCGCCGGTAACTCGCTCAAGCCGAGTCCGAGACCGACCCGTTCCTTGCCCAGAACACGCCGCACCGACTCGCGGACCACGGCGAAAACGTCGTCGTAGTTTCGGGCCTGGTCGAGGCGTTGGCCGAGCGAAGGCCAGCCCGTCGGGTGGTTCGGCATCGTAGGGGACATCGAGAAGACTACGGTCGTTCAGGGGATGAACCCCGCGTTACCTTAGAATCAGTGCTGGCCCCAAGGAATAAGAACGCTCGACGGTCCGGAGATTTGGGCGAAGCGTGACCGACCTCAGCGAGAGACCCGCGGTACCCCCCGAGGATCGGGGCGGCGACGAGCGGATCGGGTACCGGGCGGGGGGCATCCTCCTCATCGTCGTAGGCTGGGGACTCGGCGTGGTCGTGAATGTCGTGCTACATCGGATGGCTCCCTCAACGGGGGAGATTGTAGGACCCTGGCACATTTACCCGGCCCTCGGGGTGTACGCCTTGGGCCTGGTGGGTTTGGGGGCCATCGCGGGCATCGTCGGGGTTTTCATGCTCTGGCTGGCGCTGCGATCCCCGCCGGGCAAACTGGTGCTCCCGGGCGCCTCGTACTGAGCACCGAGCGGCAGCCGTAACGGACGCCGCGGAGCAGAGTCGCTTACGACATCGGGGGACGCGGGCTCACCTTTCGCGAGGGCGGGTGGCCGGGGGTGGGGATTCCCTTCTGTTGCTTCAGCATCAGGGTGCAGTCGGCGCACCGCCGTTCATCCGAATCCAAGCATTTGTGACAATACGTCCGCCCGCAGATCGTGCACCGGAGTGTCGCCGGTGCCCCACACTGGGCACAGCTGCCAACGAGCATCAGTGGTCGTCACCTGGGAAGTAGCGGGGGGACAACGCCCGCATGGATAACGGCTTCGACGAATCCGCGCGCGTACTCGGCACGGGTCACGTAGTCGGCGACGCCGCGCGCGCGCGGGCTGCCGGACGGGAAGCTCACCGCCCACGCCGAGGCGCGCAGCATCGCAACATCGTTGTTGCCATCGCCGACCGCGAGACAATCGGCGGGAGTGAGCCCTAGCGGTCGGAGCGCTCGCCGGAGCGCGGGCAGCTTGCCGGCCCCCCGCTGGATGAGGTGCATCGCGTACCCAGTGCTCTCGACAAGCACAGGCCGACCACGGAGTGCCGCCCGGATGCGGCGCTCGGACACCCCTTCCTCGAGGGCCACTTCGGACTCTCGCCATCGATCGGTGAACAGACGACGGACGGGCAGCCCCGCCTCGACGAGACGACGGTAGGCCGCCAGTGCCACGCGCCGGTCCGCGAAATGCTCTACGACGTCCCGACCCCCTTCTCGATGGTAAAGGACCCCGCCGTTCTCTGCGATAATCGGTGCCGTCAGTCCGAGGAAGCGATGCAGCGCCAGGGCGACTGGAAGTACGTTCCCCGTCGCCAAGATGACGGGAACTCCGGCTTCGGTCATCCGTCGGATGACTTCTATCGCGTCCACGTCGAGGCGTCGCTCGCGGTCGGTCAGCGTGCCGTCGACGTCGGTGACGACGGCCCGGATCGGGCGACGAGGATGCGCCTCGGGCGGCGTCAGGCTTCCCTCCCGCGGTGACCCTGGAACAAGTCCTGGGAGGTGGAAGGCCGACGAGCCGCTTCGAGCGCGAGGCGCACGGCCCGTTCGGCGCTCTCCACCCGGACGTACCGCGTGGGGTCGATCCCGGCGGAATCGAGCTTCCAGCTGCCGATCGCGAACACGGGCTTCCGAAGCTCCAACGAATGCGCGATCTCGGTCAGCGTGCCGAACGAACCGTCAACAGCGATCACGGCGTGGCCGCTCATGACCACCAGCACATTGCGGGCGACCCCCAGGCCCGTCGGGATCGCGATGTCGACGTCCGGGTTGGCGTCCAGCCAGCGGCCCGTGGGGAGAATTCCGATGGTGAGGCCACCCGCCTGATGCGCGCCGCGGCAGGCGGCGGCCATGACGCCGCCTAGTCCGCCGCAGACCACAGCCGCGCCCGCTTCGGCGATGCGGCGACCGACCTCCTCCGCGACGGCAAGCGCTTCCGGGGGAGGAGCCTCCCCTCCGATCACGGCGATGAGGGTCTTCACGGGGGTCCGCTCAGCCCTTCCAACCGACGGCCTAGCGCTTTCTCGAGGACCTCGGCCACCTCTTTTCCGTCGCGTCGCCCTCGGACTTCGCGCATGACGTCTCCCATTAACGGAGACTGGGCGGCCCTTCCTCGAGAGTGCCACAGCTCCTCGTTTCGGTCCAACACCGCCTCGACCAGCACTTCGAGTTCGGGCCTCGATAGCGGCGACAGCCCGGCCGAGTTCGCGGCCTCGTCGATGGAGCGGCCGTGGACCAGCACCCCTTCGAGCACCGGTTGAACCCCTTCCTTGGCAAACTGGCCCTTCGCCAAAGACGTGAGGATGGAATCGAGCACGTTTTCGGAGGGGTCGGCGACCGGCACTGCGCGGGCCACCGCGGCAAAAGCGGGGAGGTCGTGCGTGAGGAGCCGCACGACGAGGGAGGCGGGATGACCGCGGTGCACGAGCGCCTCGAACCGCTCGGCCTCACCTTCCTGGATCAATAGCCGCGCGACGTCATCGGTGAGCGAGTGTTCCGTTCGCATCCGGGCCAAACTCTCTTCGGGTCGCTCGGGAAGGTGATGGCTCAGTTTCGCGAGATGCTCGACGGAGAGCGTGACCGGAGGTACATCGGTCTCGGGATACATTCGGTCCCGGCCCGGCAGCGGACGAGAGTATCGGGACGTCCCATCGGGGAGCGGGTCCCGGGTCTCCGGAGGCACTCCCACGAACGCGGCGGCGGCGCGGTGAAGGACTTGATGGAGCGCCTCGGTGGCCTTCGCCGAGTCGGTGTGGGCCACGATCGCGAAGGCGTCGTTGGCCCCCAGGGAGAGCCGATGACGGATCTTCTCCACGTGTCCCGGGTGGAGCCCTTGCGCCGGCAATTCGTCGGAGTGGAGGATCCCGCGCACGCCGACGGCCCTCGCATAATCGGCGAGCTCGCGGCCCATGCGGGGCCCCGCCTCTGGCGGATGGCCAAGCAGACCGTGGAATCCGGGGAGAGGGACCGCGAGCACGACGCCCTGCTTCTTGAGCACCGAAGCCACCGGGCCGGGCCCGGCGTCGAGCAGGAGATCCCCGACGTTCACCGGTTCGCCGGTCGGCGGGCGGGCGTTGCGTCGATGGAGTTCCTCCTTCGTGCGGAGCAGCATCTCCTGACGGGCGATCTCTTCCTGGGCGTATTTCGATACGAGCCGAAGTTCCTGCACGCCCTTGACCTCGATGCGCGTGCCTCCTTCGATGGAGAGGTTCACGTCCTCCCGGATGGTTCCGATCCCCCGACGCACCCGGTGCGTCGAGCGGAGCAGGGCGCCGATCGCCTCCGCCACGTCGTGCACCTCCTCGGGCGTGGTGAGGTCCGGTCCAGTGGCGACTTCGACCAACGGAATGCCGAGCCGGTCGAGCCGGTAGCGCACCTCGCCACCCGTCTCCGACACCTTCCGGGCCGCATCCTCTTCGAGGCAGATCGTGTCGACCGTGATCCGTCGCCCGCCCACCTCGATCCACCCATTGGTGGCCACTAACGCGGTCCGTTGGAATCCGGCCGTGTTCGACCCGTCGACGACGAGCTTCCGCATGACGAGGATCTCGTCGATCGGCGTTGCGTGGAGAAGAAGGGCGACGGTGAGCGCTACATCGAGCGCTTCCAAGTTGATCGCATGCGGGGGCTCCTCATCGAGCTCGACCAAGCAGGTGGTCGGTACGATCTCATAGACGAACGAGAGGCCGAGCGACGACTCGAAGGCGGCGGCGGGGTCGAGCGCGCGCAACTCTCCACCGGTGGCCCGGAGGCGGCGCAGGACGGTCCCTTCGACCTCTTCCGAGAGTTCCGAGGGACAGGGACAGAACAGCTTGTGCGTGGCGAGCTGCTGGTGCACTTCGAGACCGGCTTTCACGGGACCTTCTCCAGCCGGCGGCGGCGCACAAATTCTCCGACCTGGTCTTCGAGGAGGAGGGCGCGGACCCGCGCGGGGTCGTCCGATTGGCCGAGCGCCCAGAGCATCTTCGCGTAGGCGGTCTCGGGAAGCAGGTCGTCCAGATACGCAACACCGGCCTGCAGGAGCTCGCGGCCGGTCGAGTAGACATACGGGTCCGTCCCCCCATCGAGACACTGCGTGGTCATGCCGACGACGAGTCCCCCGTCGATCAGCCGGCGGAGTCCGCGCATGTGCTCGCGGGCGATATGTCCCAACCCGGTCCCCGCGATCACGAGTCCGCGTTCGTTCCGAACGAGCCGGCGCAACCGGGTGGGGGAGAATCCGGGGTAGTAGGTGACCATCGCGGCCCGCTCGTCCAGGTGGGTGTCGGTCCGGAGAGGAGCCTCCGAGGGACGCCGGGCCTCAGGCCGGAGTTGGATCCGCTTCCCTTCGATGTACCCGAGCGGCGGCGCGTTCCGGCTCTGGAAGGCGTCGCGTCGAGAGGAGTGCATCTTTCGGACCCGCGTGCCCCGGTGGATCGTCAACCGGTCGTCCGATACACCGGCATGCATCACGACCACCACCTCGCCGAGGACTCCGGTCCGGGCCAGATGAATCGCCCCCGGCAGGTTCGTAAATCCGTCGGACGAGGGTCGATCCGGGGACCGCTGGGCCCCCACGAGTACGACGGGACCCGGCGGATTCCGCACCATGAAGCTCAATGCCGCTGCGGTGTAGGCCAAGGTATCCGTCCCGTGCGAGATGACGACGCCCCGGGCCCCCTGACGGAAGCTCTCCCCGACCTTCTCCGCGAGCGCGACCCAATCGGCCGGCACGATGTCCTCACTGAAGCGTTCGAGGACCGATACGACCCGAATCGGTCCTTCCGCGTCGAGGGCCGGGAAGGCGGCCAGGATCTCCTTCTCGTCCCGTACCGGCTTGACCCCCCCCGTTTGATAATCGACCCGCGAGGCGATCGTCCCTCCCGTCGTCAACAGGGCGACCCACGGGGCTTCGTTGGGGGGCGGCGCTGTTGGGCTGGATTCAGCGGGCTTGGAGGTCCGGGGACGGCGCGGCTTCGCGATGACGGTCAGCACATCGTGCTCGTCGATCGCCAAGCCCACGTTGTACCCGCTCGCCAGTTTCAGTACCACGACGTTCGGCCCGGAGAATTCGGTCGAGGGTACGAGAATGCCGTGCCAGGTTCGGCCGTCTTCGGGGGTGATCTCGACTTCGGTGCCCGTGGGCAGCGTCTTGATCTTTTTGCGCGGGTCGACCGTTGGCTCTGCCACTCTTCTGCTCCCGAATGCAGCGCGGGCGTTCAACCGCGCTGGACGACGCAGACCTTCCTCGTATTAAATCTGGGACGGAGGAAAACCTTCGGCGTCCCCGCTCTTTTATAGACGGCCCTCTTCGGCGGGCCTGGAGGACAAGCGGAGCTTCCGGCGCCCGTGTGGGGTAGCTACGGAATCGGTGGAGAACCGCCGGTCTCGCTACACTGGATTATCCTAGAGGCCTGCGGAGCCTCAGACCTGGGTTCGAATCCCAGCACGGGCGATTTCCTCCGGTCGATACTTCCTTCGTCGCCCACGAAGGGCGCCCTCGACAATCAAGGCCTCAAAGGATGAGGGGGAGTGTTCGGCCGGGTACTCGAGTGTCTCGATTCGACGCCCGCGGCAGCGTGCGAAGATTCGCGAAATGAACACCCCGTTCGAGAATCTCTTCACCTCAGACGCGCCGGTGGAATCCGCGGGACTACGTGCGCCGTATCTCGGACTGGCTCCGATAGATCAGCGTACGTCCGCGGGCCTTGTGGTCGAATTTCACTTGCAGAATGTAGACCGCCCTCTGAAGGCGACGGAACAGCCTCCGGTTCGGCTTCAGGGTCCGGTAGAAGTGGGTGTAGTGGACGGGAATGGAGCGACCCCGGGCGCGCCGAAGCGAGTAGCGTCCCTCCGAGACCAGCATGTCGTCCCCCGAGACCCGGATCGTTTCTCGGAGCGGCCCCATCCCGCGCACGCGGGGCAGCTTGAGCTCGCCCACCGTGATCATCTGGGACCACGCCTTCGGGCCATTGACAACGGCCCGTTCGCTGACGCTCAACGTCCCGTAGCTCCCGAAGGTCGTCATCCGGAAGGACTCGAATTCGGCGCCGAGAAGCTGGGTAGGCCCGATGAACGTGGAGGGGTTCAGGACCGGAGTCGCGCCGATATGACTCCGACCGGTCAAAATGACGATCGAGGCGGCCTCGAGTTGCCAACCACCGGGCAGTCCGGCAAAGACGATGTTCCCGGACTTGGTCCCGGAAGCGTCGATCGATAGGGTTCCGTTACCGGAGAACGACTGTCCATTCAGAACTCCGGTGACCGACAACGCGAGGCTGGTCAGGGCGGGCATGGGACCGGACACGGCGACGGTCTATTTGGACCCCGCGAAGAGGGGGGCTTAATCTAACAAACGCGATTCGCGACTCGTGGCCACGACACGGCGACTTGCCGCCATCATGTTCACCGACATGGTGGGCTACACGGCCCTCACCCAGGCAGATGAGGCGAGAACGCTCCAGCTCCTGAGCGAGCAGGAACGGCTGGTCCGGCCCCTCTTCGCCACCCACCAGGGTCGCGAGGTCAAATCGATGGGCGACGGCTTCCTGGTCGAGTTCGACAGCGCACTGCGCGCCGTCCAATGCGCCATCGATATTCATGAGCGACTCCACGCCCGGAACGCCGAATCGGGCCGGTCCCCGTTCGGGATGCGGATCGGCGTGCACCTGGGGGACGTGGAGGAGCGAGGCGGCGACATCTTCGGAGACGCGGTGAATATCGCCGCTCGGATCGAGCCGTTGGCGGCTCCCGGCGGCGTGTGCATCTCGGGCCAAGTTTTCGACCAGGTTCGCAACAAGATCCCGAACCGACTCGAGAAGCTGGGTCCGAGGGTCCTCAAGAACGTCCAACTTCCGACCGATGTCTATCGAGTGACCTTTGCCTGGGAACCGTTCTCGCCGTCGGCGGGACCGTCCGGCTCCAATCGCCTCGCCGTCCTGCCGTTAGCCAACATCAGCCCCGACCCAAAAGACGAGTACTTCGCGGATGGGCTGACCGAGGAACTGATCAGCACGCTCTCCAAGCTGCGGGAGCTCCGGGTCGTCGCCCGCACCTCGGTGGGCCAGTACAAGACGGGCTCCAAGACCGTGGCGCAGATCGGGGCCGAGCTGGGGGTCGGGACGGTGTTGGAAGGCAGTGTCCGCAAGGCCGGGAACCGGCTGCGGATTACGCTCCAGCTCATCGACGTGGGAACGGAGGCGCACCTCTGGGCCCAGAGCTACGATCGCGAAATGAATGATGTATTCGCGATTCAGAGTGAGATCGCGGAAAAGACGGCCGCCGCCTTGCGGGTCGAACTGCTCGCTCCTGAACGGGACTCGTTACGCAGGCGGCCCACCTCCAACCTTGCCGCGTATGACCTCTATCTGAAGGGCATCCACTCCGCTCGGCGGGCTGCGCCTGGTCGGTTCGCTGAGTCGATGAAGTTCTTCGACGGCGCGGTCGCCCTGGACCCGAACTTCTCCCCACCCTACTCCTACATGGCGAACATGTACCTCCTCCAATCGGGAGAAACCATCGCCCCTCGCATTGCGAATCCCCGTGCGAGGACGCTGGTGACCAAGGCACTCGAGCTAGACCCCACGTCGTCCGACGCACATGCGGCCCGCGGCAACCTCGCGCTGCAAGAAGAGCACAATTGGGCCCTGGCCGAGGACGAGTTCCGGCAGGCGATCTCGCTCAACCGTAGCGACGCCAATGCCCATTTTTGGTACGGGATCCTGTGCCTTGCGCTCCAACGGTTCGAAGCGTCCATCGAGGAGTTCCGGGCGGCCCTCGAGCTGGACCCCCTTTGGGAGGACCCGAAGGCTTGGCTCGACGTGGCGTACTCTCGAACCGGCAATCACGCACCCGGCATCGCGGCCGCAGAGGAGGACCGAGACCGAGGCCCCGAAAACCCTGACATCCACGCGCGGCTCGGAATGTCCTATCTGCGTGCCGGTCGCCTAGAAGAGGCCCGGCGCGAGGCGGAGATTCCGACCCCGCCGACGAACCGATACGCCCAATTCAATTGGGCCATGCTCCGGGCCACGCTGGGAGACCCGGCCCCGGCGAAATGGCTGCTCGAAGAGTTCCAGCGGCTGGCCCAGACCGAGTACGTTTCCCCGACGCTTGCCGCCGGGTTGCACGCCCTCGCCGGAGATCGGGAAACCGCGCTGGCGGGCCTCGAACGGGATTTCGAAGCGGGGGAGTCTGGCTTGTGGTTAGAGTATCAGTTGGAAGCCTTCGACTCAATACGCGAGGACCCGCGGTTCCAATCGATTCTCCGGCGCCTCCGGCTTCCGATGGACGGAGGGCCTCCTTCGGGAGGGTCCCCCAATCAGGGCTGACCCGAGCGGGCGATGGTCGGCGTTCTGCCCTAGAGGGCCTTGGCGGCCGTGCTGGTGCCACATTCTGGGCAGTACTTGGTCCCAGCGGGAATCGACGCGGAGCAGCTCGCACACTTCACCAACGGGGCCGCCGACACCGCCGTGGCCGTTGTCGACTCTCCGCGCTTCGGCAGACGACGATACAAGACCACGGCGATGATCCAGACGCCGACGATCAAGAGTATCCAGGTGGCGAATCCGATGATCCCGGCGATGATGAAGAGGGAGAGGACACCGCTAAAGCCGGAGAGGAGGCTCGAGAACGGATTGCTCGAGTTGCTGCTGTTCCCGTTACCGTTGCCGTTACCATTGCCGCTGCTCGATGCGCTGACGGAAAGGTCCTGGGTGTTGCTCGTCACAAGCCCGCCGTTAGTGTCAGTAACGGACACGTAGATGCTGAACTGCCCGGTCGAGCTGGGGTTGCACGAGAAGCTCGCAGTGTTGTACCCACCGCAGCCCGAAGGCAGACCAAAGTAATTGTACGAGTACGAGCCCGAACCGCCGCTGGCAGACGCGGTTACGCTGATGGAGTTTCCTTCCGTCAACGAAGTCGAGCTCAACTGGAGATTGACGGAGAGGACTGAATCCACTGTCACGTCGACGGAGTTACTGTTCGTAACGTTCCCGTTCTGGTCGCTCACGCTCACGTTGAGGTTGAACGAACCCGATGCGCCGGGAGTGCACGACCATGACTGCGCCTCGTCCGTCGTGCACCCACTCGGCATCCCGTAATAGTGGTAGATGTAGGAAGGGCTGGGATCACCTCCCGTCGCCGTGGTTTGGACCGTGAAGGAGCCTGTAAGGTCGAGAGAGGTGCGGTTGGTCGAAAGAACGGCGTTCAGGGCGGGGTTCGCCGCGGCGACGACCGGGATCTGCGGCGACGTAGACGGAGGAGCCACAGTCCGGACCTCCCCGAGGAGCCCGGAGGTTCCGACCGACCCGAAGCCGGCGGCGACCAGGATGAGCACCCAGGCGAGCGCAACGGACAGGCCGAGAGTCCACTTCGACATCCTCTTCCTCGGACCCGCGGGCGGGCCGCGGTTCCGGGGGTAAATTCTGTCGAGAGGAGCGCTTGAATCTATCGGTGGATGCGCGAGACCCCCGGGGAGAGAGCGCGCTTATCCCGAGGCCGAATGCGTCCGGTCGTACGCGGTCTTGCACCCGACGGAGCAAAAGTAGACCGTCTGGCCCCCGTACTGTCCGCTCGCGGCCGCGTGCTTCGGCTCTACCATCATCCCGCAAACCGGGTCCTTGAACTTCTCGGCCATAGTCCCAGTCCTGAACGCGACTCGTCCTTAGACTTCGTCGCTCGACGCGGTCGAGCGGGAGTGGGGGTGGTGGTGGCCGGTGGTTCCGCCGGCCACTCGCGGGCTGCTCAGGATGTACTCCCCGAGTGAGATTCCCCGCACCCCGCGGAGGTCCTCGGCGGCGGCCACGACCTCGCGCTTCTTCCCCGTGAGGACCAGCACTTCCAGACAGGCGCCCCCTTGCAGGTGGACGTGGGTCGAGGAACGGATGTGCTCCCCCCAGCGATGCTCCGCCGCCGTGAGACGTTCGAGGAGGTTGGAGGTGTCGTGCCGGTAAAGGAGCGTTACCGTTGCGACTGCATCGGCCTCCGGGTCGCTCACGGTCGTACGACCGAGCTCGCCCCGGATGATCGCTCGGAGGGCTTCCGACCGGTTCCGGGAATTCCGGCGGTGGACCCAGTGGTCCAGCCGAGACAGGAGGTCGGGGTCCAAGGAGACCGTCGTGCGCGTAACCCGGGACGTCAAGGTTGCCCCCCTTGTTCGGGCGTGGAGCCAGCGGCCGCCGCCGACGCACCGGGCGCCACGCCGAACCCGATCCGCCCATATCCCTTCCACCAGTAGATGCCCATCGCGATGACCCAGCTGCCCAGGAAGAGACCGACAATCCCGATACCCAGCGTCTCAAAATTGAGGCTATCGAGCCAGCGCCAGAAAGGACCCCCCCATCCAAACTCTCCCGAAAGCACCTGCAAGAGCTCGACGCCGCCAATGGCAAAGGCGACGAGGACCGAAATCACCGTGAGGGTCAGGTTGTAGAAGATCTTGCGAACGGGGTGGTTGAAGGCCCACCCGTACGCGTAGCGCATGGCGAACCCGTCCGAAGTGTCGGAGAGGACCATGCCACATGTGAACAGGAGCGGGAGGAAGAGCACCGCCCAGATCGGAACACCGGATGCGGCGAACACGATGGCGATACTGATGATCAGTACCTCGGTCGCAGTATCAAAGCCCAGGCCGAACAACACGCCGATTGGATAGATCTGCCACGGCTCGCGGACGACCTTGAAGAACCGTCCGAAGATCCGGTTGAGGAATCCTCGCTTGTTCATCTGGTCGTCCAGCGCTTTCTGGTCGAGGCGTCCGTCCCGGACCCCCTTGAACATCCGGTAGACCTCGAGGACGATGATCGCGTTGACGATCCCGATCACGAACAGGAATACCCCGGAGATCAGCGTGCCCACGACCGCCCCTACCGTGGAGAACAAGTGGAAGTGTGACGAGAGCCAGTTCGTGACCACCACCAGGGCGACGATCATCCCACAGACGATCGTCGAGTGGCCGAGAGAGAACCACGTCCCTACGGTCAGCGGCCGCTGGCCGTCGTTGAGCAGCTTTCGGGTCGTGTTATCGATCGCGGCGATGTGGTCGGCGTCGAAACCGTGGCGGAGCCCCAGGACGTACGCCGTGATGGCAAGCCCGGTGAACAGCAGGGCCCCCCCCGTGATCTCCCCTGAGTAATGGTGCGGCAGGTACCGAAACGCACCGGCGAACGCGAGGAACGTTACCACGGCGAGCGCGCCATAGATCAAGCCCATCGCGAGCAATTCGACTGGCCGGAGTCGGAGGTCGCCCGCGGGGTTCCCCGACGGGGGCGTTGGGACCATCCCGCGGCCATCGGTGAGGGGGTTTTAATCGTTATGCCATATTCGGGAATCGTAATACTATCCCCTATCGAGCGGGCGGTTCCCGACGGGCGCTCCCTATCGTCATATAGGGCCGTCGACTCGACGGGTTGGCAACATGTCCGAAGGTCTCGAGAAGCTCCGATTCGGCAGCGAACTCGTAAAGCGCGGGTTCGCCCGGATGCAGCAGGGCGGCGTCATCATGGACGTCACCACCGCCGAACAGGCGGCCATCGCCGAAGAGGTCGGTGCCGTTGCGGTGATGGCCCTGGAGCGCGTGCCGGCCGATATCCGCGCCCTGGGCGGTGTCGCGCGAATGGCCGACCCCCGAAAGATCAAGGAGATCCAGGAACGGGTCTCGATCCCGGTCATGGCCAAGTGCCGGATCGGGCACACAGCCGAGGCTCGAATCCTCGAGGCGCTCGACGTCGACATGATCGACGAGTCCGAGGTGCTCACCCCGGCCGACCCCTTCCGCCACGTCGAGAAGAAGGCCTTCACCATCCCCTTCGTTTGCGGTTGCCGGAACCTCGGCGAAGCGCTGCGCCGGATTGACGAGGGCGCGGCGATGATCCGGACCAAGGGAGAGGCCGGCACCGGAAACGTCATCGAGGCGGTCCGGCACATCCGGACCGTCAATGACGAGGTCAAGGCCGTCAAGAAGATGGCCCGAAAGGAACTTCGCGCCTGGGCGACGCGGGAACGGGTTCCGGTCGAACTGCTCAACGAAGTCCGAAAGCTCGGACGGCTCCCGGTCGTGAACTTTGCCGCCGGCGGCATCGCGACCCCTGCAGACGCGGCCCTCTGCCGGATGCTCGGGGTCGACGGCGTCTTCGTCGGTAGCGGGATCTTCAAGGCCGAGCACCCGGTCAAGGTCGCGCGCGCGATCGTCGAGGCTTCGATGCATTACGACGACGCGAAGCTCCTGGCCCGGGTGTCCGCCGGACTCGGGGAGCCGATGAAGGGCGTCGAAATCTCCTCGATGACGCCGGGCGAGCTTCTTCAAACGCGGGAGTCGGGCCCCGCCCGTTCCCCGACGTCCGCTGCGTGACGAACTCCCGAACGAGCCGATGGGGGTAAACGCCCCCCGGCATCCTCCCGAACCGTGCGAATCGTCCAGGTCAGCCCCTTCTTCTACCCGCACGCCGGGGGCGTGGAGTCGCACGTCCGTTCGCTCGCGCGGGAGTTCACCCGGATGGGCCACGACGTGACCGTCGTAACGTCGCGCCACGATCCGACGCTCCCCGTCGAGGAGCAATTCGAGGGCTACCGGATCCTGCGCGCCAAGACCTGGGGCGTGGTGTACAACACCCCGATCAGCCCGGCGACCCGGCGGTTGGTCGCCTCGGTCGCAGGCGACGTCTTTCATCTCCACTTTCCCCCGCCCCTCACGTCGTACTTCGCGGTCCGGGGACTGGAACGACGGTCGGTCGCCCGATGCCTCACCTACCATTGCGACCTGTATCTCGAGGGAGCGGTCGGCTCACTGTTGACCGGCCTGTACTCCAGATTGTTCCTGCCCCCGACCCTCGAACGGGTCGACCGGGTGGTCGCCCACACCCGCAGTTACGCGGACACGTCCCGGTCGATCCGGGGCCGGTCCATCGAGGTCATTCCGTCCGCGGTCGACACCCGTCGTTTCCAGCCTGACCTCGACGGCTCGGTCGTGCGAAAGCGCCTCGGTCTGGAAGGTCAACGCGTGCTCGCGTTCACCGGTCGGCTCGTACCGCACAAGGGCGTGGACGTGATCCTGCGGGCGTTGAGAGAGCTGCCGGCCGACGTCTCCTTGATCCTCGTGGGACATGGACCTCGGCTCGCCGCGCTCCAGGGCTTGGCGCGCCGACTCGGCGTGGAGTCGAGGGTCCGATTCTGCACGGAAGTGACCGATGACGAGCTACCGCTCTACCTGCGGGCTGCCGACATTTTCGTATTCCCCTCACAGAACCGCCTCGAAGGGTTCGGCCTCGTCGTAGCCGAGGCGATGGCGTCCGGACTGCCGGTGATCATCGCCGACATGCCCGGCGTTCGCGAGGTGATCGAGCCCGGAAAGGAGGGCCTGCTGGTCGAACCGCTGATCGAACGCGACCTCGTGGGCCGCATCCAGGAACTCCTGGACGACCCCGCGCGTAGGGTGGCGATGGGGGCCGCGGCCCGCAAGCGGGCCGAGGAACGATACAGCCTCGAGATCGTCGCCCGGCAGTTGCTCACGATGTACGAAGGCCTGCGCGCAACTGGTTGATCTGGCCCCAGAGACGTTCGGCCTCGGTGCGCGCCGCGGCGGCCCAGTCGGGACCCCGCGAGGCGTAGAGAATACCGCGCGAGGAATTGATGAGGAGGGCTCGGCCCCGTCCATCCACACCTTCGCGCACCGTGGTCGACAGGGCGCCGCCCTGGGCGCCCACGCCCGGGACCAGGATCGGGAACTCGTTGCCCAGAAGCTGTCGGGCGACCCGGACGGCGTCCGCATACGTGGCGCCGACGACGACTCCGCCATTGTGATGTTTCCCGGACAGCCGCTTCGTCTCGGTGACAACCGCCTGCCAGAGCGGGCCTCGGGGGGTGGGAATTTCCTGGAAATCCGGGGCGCCCGGGTTGGAGGAGTGGGCGACGACGAAGAAACCACGGTCCGGGTCCTCCGCGAAGGGTTCGAGGGTCTCCCACCCCACCCATGGGGTGACGGTGACCGCGTCGAAGCCCAGCTGGTCGAACGCGGCGTGGCGGTAGAATCGCATGATGTTGCCAATATCGTTCGCCTTGAGGTCCAGGATTCGCAGTCGAGTCGGACCGATCTTCTTCGTGAGCCGGGCGAGCAGATCGAGTCCGTCGGCCCCCATGCTGAGGTAGCAGGCGAGTTGCATTTTGTACGCCGCGGCGTAGGGATAGGTTACCCGGACAATTCGTTCGAGGAACTGCCGCGCCGCCCGGGTCTTCGAGACCGACCGAAAGCTCCGGGGGAACTGGGCCGGGTCCGGGTCCAGACCGACGCAGAGGAGGGAATTACGGATCCGAAGAATCTTGTCGACCCGAGCCTGGAACGAGAGTGCCATTCGACTCTCGGGGAGGCGTGCGGACCAAAAGCCTTGCGCCGCGTTTCGCGATGCAGAGCCGCCGCCCCGGGTGCCCTTATGGGACCGCCCCATCTCGGCGGGGCGCGAGACCATGACCGCGGTGGGAGGACCGGAGGAGATCCCCGAGGTCCGTCTCAAGGACCTCCGGGCCGGGCTTCCGCCCGTCCACATTCTCGGACGCGTCGTCACCGTCGCCCGGAAAGAGATCACGGGAAAGGTCGACGGTAAACGACGAACGGTGCTGAGCGGCCTCCTCAGTGATGGGACCGCGACGGTGCGATTCACCTGGTGGGACCCTCCCGCCGAGGGGATCGACCGCGGAACGGTGCTCCGCGCCGTGAACGCGCAGGTCCGGGAGTTCCGGAAAAAGCCCGAACTCTCGTTCGGCTGGTCAACTCGGATCCAACCGGCGAGCGACCTCGAATTACCATCGCCGGAAACGGCGGAACTACCGCTCCGCGGAATCGCCGACCTGCACCCGCAGGAGGAGGGCTTCCGCCTCGAGGTCCGCGTTGTGGATGTCACCGAACGGACCGTAACCGTCGGCGAGGAACGGCGAGCGGTCCACTCGGGCCATCTTGCGGATGGGACCGGCACGGCCCCCTTCACGGCCTGGATCGATTTCCGACTCAAGCCCGGCGATACGGTACGCGTGGCCGGCGGGTACGTCCGGGTCTTCCGAGGAACCCTGGAGGTTACTCTCGATGAGCGGAGTCATATCGAGAATATCGCCCCCCAACTGGTCCCGTCGACTCCACCGCCCCCCGTCTCCGTCCTCGCGTTAGGGACGCTGGAAGGACGGGGCGGGGGCCTGGATGTTCAAACCGAGGGGCTGGTCGTCGGCCTGGGCTCCCCGAGCGGGGTGGTGCAACGGTGCCCGACCTGTTCCCGCGTGCTCCAAGAGGGAGTCTGTCGACTTCATGGAGCGGTCGAAGGAACAGCGGACCTCCGGGCCCGGGTCGTCCTCGATGACGGCACCGGCGTCGCGACGGTCAACTTCGACCGGGCACTCACCGAGCGACTTACCGGCCGCACATTGGCCCAGTTCGTGGACCAGCGGCGACAGCAACCGGAACCCGCCCGGGCCGAGCAGGAAATCCGTGCCCAGTTGCTGGGCCGACGGCTGCGCGTTCGAGGGAAGGCCCGGGTCGACGAGTTCGGGCTCGCCCTGTACCCCACGGGGTGTGAGGAACTTCTCGCGCAACCCCGCGCCGCGATTGATGGACTCGCCCGTCGACTTGCGGAGCGACCCCGATGACCGGCCGCGAGTTGGCATGGCGAGTCCTCGCGAACGAGCTGCGCGCCTCTTCACAGAACGAGAAAGGCTCGGGAGAAAAGTCGCCATCCTACGTGATTTCACCGCTCGGGGGCCGGTTCAACCGGGTCGCGCTGACTGGCGTGATTGTCCCGGTGGATCGGTCGGGAGCGGGCGGGGCGGACTTCGTCCGAACCCAGCTCACCGACCCCACGGGCACGACTCCCGTCACGGCCGGTTCGTTCCAGCCCCAAGGTCAGGCCGACCTCGAACGAATCTCCGCGCCGACCCCGGTCTTGGTGATTGGAAAGGCCAATCTGTACCGGGGATCTGGGGCGGCTCCACTTACCTCGGTCCGCGTTGAGTCGGTCCACCCCCTGCCGGACGCCGAGTACCCGGACGCTGACCGCGGAGACGGCGACTCAGACGCTCGAGCGTCTCGAGCTCGTCATGCGGTTGCGGACCGCGACCCCCCCGTCCGATGCCGAACTGGCCAATGCCGGGGTCTCACCGTTCTGGCTCCGAGGAGCGCGGGCGTCAGTTCTTCGGTACCCCTCCCTCGACCCCACGCCGTACTACGAGGCCCTGCGAGCGGTGCTCATCACGCTCCGGGCCGCCCCCGTCATTGAACCCCCCCGGCAAGCCACGAACCCGCCTCAGAACTCGCCGGCCGAGGTCGTCCGAGTCGTGAACGCGCGTACCCCCCTGCCGGCACACACCCCGCCTCCTGCCATCAAAGCGCTCGAGGGGCGTCTCCTCGAGATCTTGGACGAACTGGCGGAAGAATCCCCCGATGGCTACGCCGACATGGATGAACTCGCCGAACGAGCGGCGCGCCACGGACTGGACGGCGAGAAGATGGAGGAGATCTTGAACTACCTCTCGGAGAACGGGACCCTCGAGGAACCCCTTGTGGGCAAATTCCGGCGCGCGGACGGACCGCCCCCGGAGTAACGTCGATTTCTCGTTCAGTTGAGTTTATATGACCCGCCCCTTCGGAGGCGGGGGGAATGAGGAGCACCTGTCTCTCCGATAACCCGTGAAGAGACCCACGACATACTGACCCCCCTCACGTTCGATCACCATGTCTGACCCCCCCTCTCGGACCGCGCTGCTCGTCTTCGTCGTGCTCACGTTGATCGTCGCCGGCGCCCTCGCCGGGGTGGCACTGTACTACTCGACTCCCCGCAGCACCCCTACGCCCCTCACGCCCCAGGTCGGAGGGAATGCCACGGTCAACTACATCGGCTACTTCGGCAGCGGGCCCGAAAACGGACGGGTGTTCGATACCTCGCTTTACTCCGTAGCGATCAACAACGCCTCGTACCCGAAATCGGTCGGATTCAAGTACCGCGGTTCTGAAGCCAACTACACCCCGCTCGGGGTAAACATCGGCCCGAACGCTCCCTCCGGTGGCTACACGATCGGCAACACAAGCTTCGTGACCGTCGTCACCGGCTTTTGGGAGGGCCTGATCGGAGTACCCGGGAACACGACGCACACGATCGTCGTTCCCCCGGACCTGGGTTACGGACCCCAGAACCCCGCGTGCATCCGAAACCTCCCACTCACCTACACGCTGCCCGTCGTGGCGACCTTCTCCGCGACGGGGTTCTCGAGCGTTTATCCGGGCGTCACTCCGCTGACCGGAGTATCGTTCACGGACCCCCACTACGGTTGGAACGCCACGGTCCTCGCCGCGAACACCTCCTATGTTACAGTCGAGAACCTTCCGTATATCGGCTACGTCGCGTCGCCGCCGGATGGCCCGTCCTCGTCACCGCGATCACCTCGACCCCGAACGGCGCCGGGGCGATCACCCTCGTGAACGAGCTCTCACCGGCCCAGGCGGGTCATCTGCTCGGGACGGATTTCAACGGGAGCGCACCGTGCACATCGTCCAACGGGGAGTTCATCGTGTCCGCGGTCAATCCGGCCGCCGGAACCTACACCGAGAACTTCAACGAAGCCGTGACGGGGCAGATCCTGATCTTCGTCATCACTGTGGTCAACATCTACCCGCCGCCGTAGGCGAACGGGGGGGCCGACCCGCTGAGCCGGATCTTGCCTTGCTTGAGCAACTGCTCGAGCCGGTCGTCGACCGTGCGGTCCATGGCCGAGGGGTCCGACACGGCTCGACGGGCCGACCGGTTGTGTTCCACCACGACCCGACGCGCCTCGCCCCCGCGCGCTCGGCGTTGGCGGCGGAGGTCGTCGAATTCGCGCTCCGTGCCCCGCAAGCTTCGGTCGATGTCGTCTAGTTCCCGCCGCACCGTCCCACGCGCCTGGCTCTTCTCGCGCAGCTCCGCCATTCGTTGCCCGGCCACGACAAGCTCCGCCTTGAGGGTCTCCATCGCCCGGTCGCGGGCGGCCCGCTGGTCGTCCAGCGCCTTCCGAAGCCGATCGACCTCGGTTCGAGCGGCCTCGAAGGTCACTTCGGCGGCATGGAGGGCCTCGCCACGCTTCGCCACCTCCGTCGCTTCCGATTCGGCCACGCCGATCTCCTTCCGTATCTGTCGCATCCGGCCGATCAGCGCGTTCTCTTCCTCGATCGGCACCGCCCGGGTCTGCTGCTCGAGCTCGAGCTTTTTCATCTCCTTCCGAAGCTGGTCCGCTGGCGAGCGGGCGGATTTGGGCAT
Organism: uncultured Thermoplasmata archaeon; assembly: GCA_963773945.1. GTDB lineage: Archaea > Thermoplasmatota > Thermoplasmata > Lutacidiplasmatales > UBA184 > JAKIWV01. The sequence continues at coordinate 246,379 of CAVZDD010000003.1, forward strand.
CGTCGACCGGAGTTCCCGGACCACTCCCAAGCGCTCGTCCCGGACGCGGCGGGCCGAGTCGAGTGAAGGGCGCAGACGGTTGAGTTCCCGACCGAGATGGCGATGCGCCTCGTGGAGCTCCTCGAGCTTGGCCTGGTGGGGGGATTGCTGGTTGAACATGTCGCGCGCCTCGTCGTCGAGTCGCAGGAACTGCTGGATCAGGGCTTCGCGCTTGGGCCGGAGCTCCCGGATCTTCGCGTCAAGCTGGTCCAAGCGATGGCGCTCCGCGCGGTCTTCCTCGCGGTCCCCTTCGGGCGGGGCGGTCTTCGACACCATCGGGCCGGACCACCGGGGTGTCTAAAGAAAAGGGTATCGGGTTTCAGTGGGAGCCCGTGCCGCGAGATTGCCGACTCCCCGCCAGCAACTGAAGCGCGAAGAGGGCGGCGGGGACCCCCCCGTCGATGTTCACCACCGCGATCGGGGCGCAGGATTGTAACATGGCATTCAGGGCGGCCTCGCCCTGCCCTCCGCGGCCGTATCCCGTAGAGACCGGGATTCCGACCACCGGGGCAGGCACCAGCCCGGCCACGACCGTCGGGAGCGCCCCTTCGCGACCCGCGAACACGAGGTACACCCGCGGTCGCCGACGCTCGAGGACCCGGAGTGCCCGCTGCAAACGATGGAGCCCCGCCACGCCCACATCGTAGGCCGAGACCACTTGAACGCCGACCGACTCCAGGACGTGCCGCGCCTCCTCGGCAATGGGCGCGTCGCTCGTCCCGGCCGCCAGGAGCGCGACGGGTCCACGGTCGACCGGATCCGAAATCGGGCCGGCGAGACGGGCGACGCGTCCTCCGGCGAGGAGACGGATCGGGAGACCCTCCCGACGAGCGGTGGCGAGACTCGCCCGCTGACTCGGCGTGGGCCGGGACACGAGAGCGCCATGACCCCGGGCATGGAGGGCGCGAAGAACCCTCAGGAGCTGGGCCGGGCTCTTTCCTTCCCCCAGGATCACCTCGGGAGCTCCGATGCGCCGGGGGCGACCGGCATCGAAGCGGAAGTCCGAGCCCACACGGAGCTCCCTCGTCTGGCTTGTCTGTCGAAGGTGTCGCGGCACAACGCCGTGACGACCGAACCGTCATATAGCGAACGCCGCTCTGCGCCGATGGCCGGGATCCGATGGTTGAGTTCTCCCTGACCGAGGAGCAGAAAAGCCTCCAGGACCTCGCCCGGAAGTTCGCCAAGACCGAGATGCTCCCGGTCGCCGCCGTGTGTGACCGCGAGGGCCGGTTCCCCGAGGAGGTCTATCGCAAGGCCTGGGAGCTCGGCCTCATGAATCTCAATGTTCCGACCGAGTACGGGGGCAGCGGACTCTCGGTCTTCGACCAGTGCCTGATCGTCGAGGAACTCGCCCACGCCTGCGGCGGCATGACGACCTCGATCATCGCGAACTGCCTCGCCCTCGAACCGGTCCTGCTGGGGGGCACGGAAGAGCAACGAAAACGAACGTTGCCTCCCTTCTGCGCGTCCTACCACCTGGCCTCCTTCTGCCTCACGGAACCCAGCGGAGGCAGCGACGCCGGGGGACTCCAGACCCGGTGCCGCCGGGATGGGGACCATTACGTGCTCGACGGAGAGAAGTGCTTCATCACGAATGCCCCGCACGCATCGTTGTACACGGTGTTCGCCACGCTCGACCCGACCCTGCGACACAAGGGGATCACCGCGTTCTTCGTCCCACGCGCAACCGAGGGCATCATCCCCGGCAAGGACGAGGAGAAAATGGGTCATCGTGCCTCCTCGACCAGCACGGTGAAGTTCGACCACGTCTGGGTGCCGGTCGCCGACCGACTGGGAGCGGAAGGGGAGGGCTTCGCCCTCGCGATGCAGACCCTGGACCACACCCGTACTCCCATCGGGGCGCTGGCCACCGGGATCGCGCAAGCGGCAGTCGATTACGCCGGCGACTACGCGAACAAGCGGCACTCGTTCGGGAAACCCATCGGCGAGCACCAAGCGATTCAGCTCAAACTCGCCAACATGGCGCAGGACGTTCACGCCGCGCGGCTGCTGACCTGGCAGGCCGCCTGGTGGATTGACCAGGGGGAGCGGGGTTCGTTGGAGTCCTCGATCGCGAAGTGCTTCGCCTCCGATGCAGCGATGCGGGCGGCCGACGACGCGATCCAGATCTTCGGCGGATACGGTTACATGAAGGACTACCCGGTCGAGAAGCTCCTGCGGGACGCGAAGCTCACCCAGATCTATGAGGGCTCGAACGAGATCCAACGGATCGTCATCGCCCGTCAGCTGCTCGCTCGGTACGCGTAGGACGGGACCTCCGGATGGAACTCCTCGTCCTGATCAAGCCGGTTCCCGACCCCGAAACCCGCCTGCGACCGAACGCGGCCGACACCGCGCTCGACACGGACGGGGTGAAATGGGTGCTGACCGGCTATGATGAATCGGCGGTCGAGCAGGCGCTCCTGCTGAAAGAGGGCGTCCCCGGTTCCAAGGTCCGAGCGATCGCGTTCGGTCCCGCGCCGCGGACCGAGGAGACCCTCCGGTCGGCCCTCGCGCTCGGATGCGATGCCGCGTCTTGGGTGGAGCAGCCGACCGGCCTTCTGGCGGACCCGATGCTGTCCGCCCGCGCGCTCGCATTTGCCTGCAAGAAGATCCCGTTCGACGTCGTTCTTGTCGGGAAGCAAGCCCTGGACGACGAAGCGGGCCTGGTGGGCCCCGCCATCGCGGAGGGACTCGGGGTCGCGGACTATGGCCCCGTGGTGGACCTCCGCTGGGACGCCGCGTCCAACAAGTTCGCCTTTGCTCGGGCCCTCGAGGGGGGCCTCGAGCGGTTGAGCGCCCCGACGCCGTTTGTGGCCAGCCTCCAGCAGGCCTGGAACGATCCCCGCACCGCAAAGTTGCAAAATGTGCTGAAGGCCCGTCGGATCTCCATCGACAAGGTGCCGTGGACGGACACTCAGGCGGGCCTTGGGTCGGCGACCCCCGGCACCCATGTCTCGGCGTTTCGGCTTCCGCCACCCCGCACCGGCGCGAAAATGGTCGAGTTCAAGACCCCCGAAGAGGCCGCGCAGAAGCTCGTCAAGCTGCTGCGCGAGGAGGCCAAGACACTTCCATGAGCGGTCCGGTTCTCGTCGTGATCGAGCGGCGGGGGACGACCCCCGTCCGGGGGTCCCTGGAGGCACTCGGCGCGGCTCGACGGATCGCGGGACCGCGAGGGGCTGGGGTCGTTACCGCGGTCCTGCTCGGGTCGGCGCTGGAGGCCGCGGCGGCTCAGGTCGCTGAGCTCGGCGTAGACGAAGTAGCCACCCTCTCCGACGCCCGTTTCGACTCCTTTCACGCCGCCGTTTGGTCCGCCGCCATTGTGTCCGTGGCTCAGGAAGCCGGGGCATCCCTCGTCCTCGTCGCCGGCACGAGTCATGGACGGCAACTCGTGGGCCGCCTCGCGGCTCGCTGGAACGCTGCGGCCCTCACCGGCGCCTCGGACATTTCTGTCGGCCCGGAGGGTACGCTTTCCGTAACCCGACCGGTGTTCAGTGGGCGGGCGGTCCAAGAAGTGCGAATGGACGCCGTCCGATGCGTCCTGGGACTGCGACCGAACGCGTTCCCGGTTCCGGAGCGGTCCGCTCCGAAGGCCTCGATCGCCGCCCATCCGGTCCCCGACCTGGGTCACCTCCCCCCCCTCGGGAATGTCACCGCCTTCGAATCGGCCCAATCCAGTTCCGGCCCCGACCTTTCCGAGGCCTCCGTCATCGTGTCCGGTGGACGAGGCCTGAAGGGACCCGAGAACTTTCGGCTCCTCGAGGATCTGGCGGCCTCGCTGGGGGCGGCGATCGGCGCTTCGCGGGCAGTGACCGACGCCGGGTGGAAGCCCGCGTCATTCCAGATCGGACAGACCGGCCGGAGCGTATCGCCTCAGCTCTACATCGCCGTAGGGATCTCCGGCGCCATCCAGCATCTCGTCGGGATGGTCAGCTCCCGCACGATCGTGGCCATCAACTCGGACCCCAACGCGCCAATCTTCAAGGTCGCGGATTATGGGATCGTCGGGGACCTGTTCCAGATCATTCCCGCGCTCACGAACGAGATCCGCCGGGTGCGGGGCAGCTGAACTGCCCCGACGGCTAGTGGGGCGGCGGGGACGCCGGGGTCTGCTGGACGAAGGGGTAGGCCGGCATCCCGGGGTTCTGCATCACGGTCTCGATCGTCCGCTGCACTTGGAACGGCTTCGGGATTCCGAGCCAGTCCTCGTTGCCAATCGACTTGTTCGTGCCGCTCTCGGCGCTCACGCGGACGGTGCCGTAGCCGAGGATGCGCTGGCCAATCGACTGGTGCACGTCCACGCCCCGGACCTGGTTCATCGGGATATCGTCGATGTCCCGCGACGCGATCCCGCGCTTGATGATTACTCGGTGGTTGCTGACCGCATAGACCGTTCGCACCCAGCGGATGTACCGGACCAAGAGCCAGAGCAGAACCAGGAGCGAGACGATTCCAAGGAAGTAGAGGACGTAGTGGAGGTCGTTCGAAGGGAGCCTCGCGAATTGAGCGGTCAGGCCGGGGAAAGCGGCCCAGCCGTATCGAGCGGCGGCCGCCGCGTAATCCAGTACGAGCATGATGAGGAGGACGATGATCGGCCCCGGGAAATAGAACAGCTTGGTGGCCCGAGTTTCGACGTAGAGCACCTCTCCCTCGGCTAGGTACCTCGCGAGGTGCTTCGGGTTGACCGATGTCAGGTTGCTTGTTCCGCGCGCCACGCCGAGGGACCGGCCGTCCCCCGACATAAACCCTCCGCGCCGAGCGCATGCTGCGTCCTCGGAGGGAATTCGCCCCGCCGCTTGTCCGGGGTCGGCCCACAGGGTCAAATGCCGTCCGTCGTTCCCCCGACCAAATGGGCGTCACCGACTGCCATATCCACGTCAACCCGCTGTGGGAGATGCGGCCGGAGGCCCGCGCCCTCATCGATACCCACCCCGACGCGGAAGGATTCGAGTCGTTCCTTCACGACCCCACCGCGTTCTTGAAACTGCTCGATACGGCCGGCGTGGAGCGCGCCGTGCTGGTCAACTACGTGGCCCCGGAGATCATCGGATACTCGGAGAAGGCCAACGAGTTCGTCCGGGACTTTGCTCGCGCCGACCCGGATCGGCTGGTAGCGGTCGGCTCGGTCCTCCCGACCCGGCCGCAACCCGGGAACGAGGTGCGTCGCTTGGTCCACGAATACGGACTCCGGGGGATCAAGCTGCACCCGCCCCACCAGCTGTTCGCGCCCAACGCCTACCTCGACGGGAAACTCGAGGGCCTCCGGGAGATCTATGCCGCCTGCGAGGACCTTCACATCCCGGTCATCGTGCATACCGGCACTTCGATCTTCCCCGGCGCGCGGAACCGGTTCGGCCAGCCGCTCCTCATCGAGGACGTGGCCATCGACTTCCCTCGACTCACGATCGTGCTGGCCCATGGCGGCCGGCCCCTGTGGATGGAGGAGGCGGTGTTCCTCACCCGCCGGTTTTCGAACGTGTATCTTGAAACGTCCAGCGTTCCCCCCAGCAAACTGCTCGAGTACTTTCCGGCGCTGGAGAAAATACGCGACCGCGTGGTCTATGGGAGTGACTGGCCGGGCCCCGGCGTCCGAGATCTGGGCGAGCACCTCAAAGCGGTTCGGGCTCTGCCACTCCAACGGGAAACCCTCGATAAAATTCTGGTCGAGAATCCCCGGAAGGTCTTCCCTCCCCGGGGGCCCGTTTAATACTCGCGCCCGCTGACAAGCGTTGTGACAGAGGGTATCGACCCGCCGCCCGATCCGCCGGTGGCCCCCGGAGACGCCCCGGAGGTGCCTGCGGTGGAAACGCCTGCGACCGTCGAGGTCGTCGTCGAAGGCGGGGAAGAGGTTGGTCGGCTTCCGTTGCCGCGGCGAGACCGTGGAGAGATCTTCGGCGTGGCGAGCCAGCTCATGGGCGCCGCCCGGATTCGTGTCATGTGTGAGGACAATCTCTCGCGCATGGGCCGAATCACCGGGAAAATGAAGAAGAAGATGTGGGTCCGCGAAGGGGATCTGCTCATCCTGCGACCCTGGGGATTCCAGGAGGGCAAGTGCGACATTCTCTTCAGGTACAGTCGCACGCAGGCGACCTACCTGGCCCGCCGGGACCTCCTCCCGTCCAGCGTGAATGTGTTCGGCGAAGCCGACGCGCCCAAGGGAACTCCAGCTGCCTGAGGTCGACCACCCGTGGAGGCTCCGCTCCAGAGCGCTCGGGAGACCCGGGTCATCGAGGCGAACGCCGTCGCCCTCGGGATCTCGATCGAAACGTTGATGGAGAACGCGGGCCGCGCCGTCGCCGAGGAAGCGTCCCGCCACCTCCGGGACCCCTCGGATGGCGTGGCCGTATTGGCCGGCAACGGGAACAATGGCGGGGACGGCTTCGCCGCGGTCCATTACCTGAAGCAATGGGGCTTCTCGCCCGACGTGTGGCTCGTGGCGCCGCCCGCCGAGATCCGGTCCTCCGCCGCCCGCCGGTGCTACGAGCGAATCGCGCCGACGACCCGTCTGCGCATGGGGGCGCCGCGGCCGCAGGAACTGGAGGGTTACAAACTTCTCATCGATGCCATGCTCGGTACCGGGCAGCGAGGGGACCTCCGTCCCCCGGTGCGGGACGCCGTGCTCGCCCTGGCCGAAACCTCGGTCCCGATCCTCGCCGTGGACGAACCCACCGGACTCGGCTCCCCGGTCGCAGTACATCCCCGCTGGACGGTGGCCCTCGAAGCCGCGAAGGATGGGATGACGCCCGAGACCTCGGGCGAGATCATCGTTCGACCGATCGGGATCCCTCCGGCCGCGGTGCACGAGACCGGGCCCGGACTCTTCCTCTTCTTTCCTTTGCCCTCCGACCGGTCTCGTTCCCCGCGCAGCGGCCGTGTTCTCGTGGTCGGTGGGGGACCCTACCCAGGGGCGCCCGCCCTCGCCGGACTCGCGATTCTGCGGGCGGGGGCCGAACGGGCGGTAATCGCCGCACCACAACCGGCGGCTGGCCCCATCCAATCGTACTCACCCAATCTCATCGTCCATCCGGTCGGGTCGGAGTATTTCCGGCCCTCGGATGTGTCCTCTCTCCTTCGCCTCGTGGAACACGAACGGTTCGACGCGATCGTCGTGGGGATGGGCGTCGGCCGCGCCCCGGAGACGATGACCGCGATGACTGAATTTATCGGACGAATTCGCACCCGCCCGGTGCCCATGGTGGTCGACGCGGACGCGCTCGAGGCCCTCAAAACGCTCCCGGCCGCTCCCAACCATTCCGCGCCGTGCGTGGCGACTCCGAACCATCACGAATTCGATACGCACTTCATCGACCTCCGCGAGGCGCTGCCCGACTCCCGGCTCGAGGTGGCCCGTCGGGTCGCCCAGGAGCGCGGACTCACGCTCCTAGCCAAGGACGACGTCGACCTCCTGACGGACGGCACCCGCGCGTACCTGAACCGGCACCACCACCCCGCCATGACGGTCGGAGGCACCGGCGACGTCCTCGCTGGCGTCGTCGGCTCGCTGCTCGGGCGGGGCGTGGAGGGCCTGGACGCGGCCCGTCTCGCGGCCTACTGGGTCGGGGAAGCGGGACTCCGGGCCTACAATGCCCGCAGTTGGGGCTTGGTCGCCACCGATGTCATCGATGAGCTCTCCGGCGCCCTGCGCGACGGACTCGCGCGCGTGCAACGCTGATCCCCTCAGGAATACCGGACCCGGCCGCGGATCTCCCGGGCGCGCTTCCGGACCTCGGCTTGCCCGTCGGGATTGCCCTCGGCGTATCCCTCGAGGAAGGTGCGGAACAGCGCTTCGCCTTTCGGATGGAGCGCCTTGAGATCCTCTTCCACGAGGTGCAGGTCGATGCCGCGCTCCTCGACCCCAGCGTTTCGGGACCCCATCGAGAGGTCGAGGAGGGCGGGCGGGCCCCCGGGGCCATTGGGAAACAGAATGTTGCTGCTCGTGAGGTCCCCGTGCGATATTCCGCCGGCATGGAGTCGCCCGATCGCCGTTCCGAGCGCTCGCACCGGCGACGTCACCGGGCGGGGGTCCTCCTTCGCCGCGTCGAGGAGGTCCTTGAGCGTCGGTCCCGGCAGCTGTTCCAAAATGAGGCGATGGTTCGGTAAGTCTACATCGTACACAATGGGGGTGCGTATGCCCAACCGACGCGCCTCCGTGAGGAGCCGTACCTCGTTCCGCGTGCGTTCTCGCTTGAGCCGCTCATCGAGGTCCTTCGGTCGATAGCTCTTGGTCTCCCGTTCCTTGCGGAGCGCCGGGAGCCCCAGCCACTCGACGGCATGGAGGGACGCTTCCGCTCCGCGCGAAACCGGCTTCTCCTCTTCGGGGTCGGGGGCCATGTCGTCCCCTATCGGGCGCGGCGACTGGCGACGATCCGCACGATGGCTTCGCGCGCGAGGCGGGCCGCGAGGTTGCTCGTGTTACCCGTGTCCCAGGGCGGGCTGACCTCCATGATGTCGAGGCCGGCGAGCCGCGGCGCGGCTTGTCCGATGGCGTACTTCACATCGCGCGGCGTGAGGCCGAACGGCTCCGGGGTTCCCGTGGCCCCGGCGTACGCCGGGTCGATGGCGTCAATGTCGAGGGAAATGTACACCCGGTCGGTCTTCAGCATGTTGAGGGCCCGCTGTACCGCGGACTCGATGCCCTCCTTCGCGATCTCGTGGGCCGTCACGAAGGACATGCCGATCGCCTTGTTGTCCTCGATCTCCTGCTTGGACACGGACCGGACTCCGAAGACGACGACGTTCCGGGCGCCAACGCGTTCGACGATCCGGCGGGAGGAACAGCCATGGCTTCGAGGATCGCCGAGGTACTCGGCCCGGAAGTCCATGTGCGCGTCGAGATAGAGAACTCCCAGCGAGGCGGGATCCGGATGCGCTTCGACCACAGGCGGCGAGCAGGCGTGATCGCCTCCGAACACGATGGGAATCTTACCCGCGGCAAAGATCGGTCGGATCTCCTCACGGAGGCCATCGACCATCTGCTGGGCGCTTCCAAATTCCTCGGTGTTCCCCAGGTCGTGGATCGGTACCTCGGACAAGTCGACGCCGGTTTCGAGGTCGTACGATTCGAAGGTCCAGGACTGCTGCCGGATCGCGTCGGGCCCGAACCGGGCCCCGGGCCGGAAGGAGGTGGTTCGGTCGAAGGGAACGCCGACGATCACGAACTGTGCTTCGTCCCACGACGCATGGGCGTCGGCGAACGTCCCGGGGGGATTCACGAGGAGAGGACTGGTGCCGCCTATATCAGAGTGCGCGGCCGAGCTCGCGGCACTCGCCGGCCGCTGGCCGATTGACCGAGCGCTTAAATTGCGGGCGTCGGTGGGCTTCGCTAGGTCGGCCGAATGAGCGAACCGGAACTGGTCGGAACGAGGAGCGAAGAGGACGGGGTCGAGCTCTTCATCCTACGCCACCCTCCGGTGAACGCGTTGAGCACCTCGCTCCTGGATCAGCTCGACGCGCGCCTCGCAGCAATCGGGTCGGACGGAAAGACCCGGTGCATGGTGCTGACCGGGGACGGGCAATACTTCTGCGCCGGAGCCGACGTCAAGGAGATGGCGGTTCTCGGGAGGGACAAGGCACCGGAGATCCAGGCCCGGGGCCAGGCGCTCTTTCAACGACTGGCCGACCTTCGATGCCCGACGATCGCGGCGATTAACGGTCTCGCCATTGGGGGCGGCCTGGAACTGGCCCTCGCCTGCGACCTCAGAATCTCGGCCGACTCCGCGAAGCTCGGCGCACCCGAAGTCGGACTTGGACTCCTTCCCGCGTACGGAGGGACCCAGCGATTGCCTCGCCTCGTCGGCCCGGCGAAAGCGAAGGAGCTCATTTTCACGGCCTCGTTAGTCCCCGGCCCCGAAGCGCTGCGGATCGGGCTGGTCAACAAGGTCGTTCCTTCGGGCCAGGAACTGCGCGCCGCCCGGGACTGGGCGCACACGATCGCGCAGAAGGCGCCGCGCGCGGTGGCCGGGGCCAAGCAGGCCATCCAGGCCGGTCAGGACGCGAGCCTCTTGGACGGGCTCCACGCGGAAAAGGAGGCATTCTTGCGCGAGGTAATGGGAAGCTCGGACCTCGACGAGGGCATGGCGGCCTTCGTAGAGCGCCGGCCGCCCAAGTTCACGGGGACCTGAAACATGACGATCGAATTCACGTTCACACCGGAGCAGGCCGCGCTCCGCGAAGCGGTCCGTACCTTCGCCCAGAAGGAGATCGTTCCCGTCGTCGCGGCGATGGACGACGAGGAAAAGTTCCCGACCGCGACAGTCGCCCGCATGCAGGAGGAGGGGTACTTTGGCGTCCCGGTCCCCGAAGAATACGGGGGTCTCGGAATGGGAAAGGTGGGGTACTCGATCCTGGCCGAGGAGCTGGGCCGCGTGGACGGCTCCCATGTGGCGATCGTGGCCGCCCACACCTCCCTCGGCGCGACCCCGATCCTCTACTACGGAACCGAGGAGCAGAAGAAGCGCTGGCTGATGCCGGCCGCGCAGGGGAAGAAGCTCCTCGCGTTCAGCCTCACCGAACCCGGGTCGGGCAGCGACTCGGGTGCCCTCAAGACCTCCGCCGTTCCGAAAGGCGACGCGTGGGTCCTCAACGGCACCAAGCTCTACGTCACCAACGGGAAGGAAGCGGACACGATTCTCGTCATGGCCGCCAACGACGTGAAGAAGGGCCCCCACGGCGGCATCACCGCCTTTCTGGTCGACAAGGGGACACCGGGATTCCGGGTCGGCCGATGCGAGAAGAAGATGGGTCTCCACGGCACGTCGACCGCAGAGCTGATCCTGGAGAACGTCGAGGTCGGATCCGAATCGGTGCTCGGCGGAGTTGGAATGGGATTCCGCGCGGCGATGACCGCGCTCGACGTCGGACGGGTCTCGCTCGGGGCCGCGTCGCTCGGCGGAATGCAGACGGCGTTGACCGAGGCGCTCTCGTTCTCCCAGAACCGGACCCAGTTCGGGTTGCCGATCAGCGAGTACGAAGCGATCCAGTTCAAGATGGCCGACATCGAGATGCACATCGAGGCGCTGCGCTACCTGGTGTACCACGCCGCCGCCCACCAAGATGCGATGGGCCATGACCCAACGAAGTGGAATCGCACCGACCGGGAGCGGAAGACGCGCGAGTCGGCGGTCGTCAAGTGCCTCGGGTCCGAGTGGGCCTCCGAGGCGATCGACGAGTCGCTCCAGATCCACGGCGGCCTCGGGTACATCCGGGGCACCCCGATCGAGCGGGCCTACCGGGACGCGCGCATCTCCGAGATCTTCGAGGGCACGAACGAGATTCAGCGCGTCGTGATCGCGCGGGACCTCATCGCCCGGGGCCCGTAGCCGCCGCCGCCGAGAGCGGCGGAGTGCTCGCCGACCCGACGACACTCGCCCGAAGTTCCCGTCGCAGCACCTTCTGAACTCCGCTCCGCGGAAGGGCCGTCCGGAATTCGATCACGCGGGGCGCCTTGTAGTGGGCCACCCGCTCCCGCACGAACTGAATGAGCTCCTCCGCCGTGACATTCGTCCTGGGCTTGGTCACCACGAACGCGTGCACGACCTCGCCCAGCTCCGCATCGGGCACACCGATCACCGCCGCATCCGCGACGGCCGGGTGCTGGAACAGCACCTCCTCGACGTCGCGGGGATAGACCTTGAGGCCGCCGACGTTGATCAGGTCCTTCTTTCGGTCCACGATGAAGCAGTAACCGTCCGCGTCGATGTACGCGATGTCGCCGGTCCGGAACCAGCCGTCTTGCAAGACGTTCGCCGTCTCCTCGGGCTGATGGTAGTAGCCCAGCATCACCTGCGGGCCCCGGAGGCACAATTCGCCCGCCTCCATCGGGGGCAGGACTTTGCGGCCTGTTTCGAGGTCGATAATCCGCTGGTCGGTGTTCGGCAACGGCAACCCGACGGAGCCGGCTCGACGCTCCCCTCGGATCGGGTTGGCGTGGGTGACGGGGGAAGTTTCGGAGAGACCGTATCCCTCCACCACGCTGCCCCCCGTATTCGCCTCGAATTGTTTGGCGACTTCGAGCGGAAGAGGGGCCGACCCGCTGAGACAGATCCGGATGGATCGGAGGTCGTACCGGTCGCGTTTGGGGTGGTGATTGATCCCGTTGTAGAGGGCCGGGACGCCCGGGAACTGGGTCGGGTGATATTTGTTGATGAGCTTCAGGATCTCGTCCACATCGGGGCGCGTCTCGAGCACGATCGTCGCGCCGGCGAGCAACGGGTAGGTCATCGCGACCGTCATGCCGTACACGTGGAAGTACGGGATCGAAGCGAGCACGACCTCTCGCTCCTGTGCCGCGACGTTGAACCAAGCGGCGCACTGGAGCGCGTTCGCGACGAGGTTCCGATGCGTCAACATGGCGGCCTTGGGGACTCCGGTGGTTCCCCCGGTGTACTGGAGGACCGCGACCTCCGTGGCGCCGTTCACCCGGACCGGGGGCGGCAGCCCAGGCGTCATGAGGGCGGGCTTCCATCGCCGGTAATGGGCGCCTTCGGGGAACCCCGTGGGCAGGCCCCGACGGCCGAGGACTCGGTTCACGAACAGGCGCTGGGGGAACGGGTATAGCTCGTGCAGCCCCGCCACGTACGTGAGCGGGGGCGTGATGCTCCAGTTGACCTTCTCGAGGTTGGGCCAGTGAATATTGAGGCAGAAAATCGCCTTCGGTTGGGCATCCCCCAGCAGCCGGTGGAGGTCTTGGCCGATGTAGAGCGGGCTCACCTGGACGACCGTCATGCCGGCGCGGAGCGCCGCGAAGTACGCGATCGGGTAGACCGGGCAGTTCGGAAGGTAGAGGGCCACGCGATCCCCGCGCTGGAGCCCCTCGTTGAGCAAGGCTTGGGCGAGGTGGCCCGAGGCTTCCCAGAACCGGCGGTAGGTCCACTTCGCCCCGTAGAAAATGAACGCCACGCGGTCCGGATGCTTGAGCACCGACTCCTGGACCAATTCCACGAGCGACCGGTCCGGAATGTCCAGGGTCGGCGGAACTCCGGGCGGATAGTGCTTCAGCCATACCCGTTCGGAGGCGGCGTCGATCACGGCACCTCGGCAGCGGATTCCCCGCTATCTCTCTATCGCCGTCAGGGCTTCGGAGCGCCGGCGTCTTTCTCGAACTGGACCCCCGGCTTGTACGACGCAACCCAACGCACGCGGTCCCCGATCGCGAGGTCCCCGACGGCCTTGACCGACGGCATCCATCCGCTGATCCGTCCCCCCTCGTCGAGCCCAACGAGGACGTAGGCGTACGGCGCATCGTTCACGAACTCGTCGGACGGCACGTTCTGAACCGTGTAGGCGACGACGACACCCTTCCCCGACAGGGGCAGCTCCGTCAGGTCGAGCTGACCACACCGGGGACAGCTCAAGCCCCACGTAACGGTCACGAAGCCGCAGCCCGACCGGAACCCGCGGAGCTTTTGCTCCTCCTCGTACCCGTGTTCGAACTCCTGGATCGTGTGGGCGGCGGATGGACCGGGGGACGGAGCGTGCATGGGGCTCTCTCTGCTTACCGCCGGCTGAAGATGTGGACCGACGCCGAGCTGCCGGTGGCCCCCACGTTGTGGGCCAGGGCGATGTTCGCCTTCGGGACCTGCCGGGCGCCCGCCAATCCGTTGAACTGCTCGAAGATCTCGACGACCTGGGAGGCTCCCGTCGCACTCACCGGGTGGCCCTTGGCTTTGAGCCCTCCCGAAGGATTGACCGGTAGTTTCCCATCGCGCGCCGTGAGCCCCTCGGCCGTGGCCTTTCCGGCTTCACCCCGGGGGAAGAACCCCATGTCTTCGAGGGCGACGAGCTCCGCGATGGTGAAACAGTCGTGGACCTCCATGAAATCGACCTGGCTCCGGTCGACATGCGCCTGCTGGAACGCAGCCGTCGAGGCGAGCTGGCTTGCCGGGAGTCCGGTGAGCTCCGGCCGGTCGTGCATGTCGGCGATGGATCCGGCACGGGTAGACGCCCGGATGACGAGGGGTACGGTGCGGGGGTTCGGGTACTTCTCCGCCGCCACGACCACGAGGGCCGCGGCGCCGTCCGAGAACGGGCAACAATCGTAGAGCCGGAGCGGCGAGGCGATCACGGCCGAGTTCAGGTAGGTGTCCATCGAAATGGGTTTCTGGAAATGGGCGTGAGGGTTGAGCGCAGCGTTCGCGTGGTTCTTGACCGCCACGCCCCCGAGCTGCTCCGCTTGGGTCCCGTAGCGCCGCATGTGGGCGTTCGCGATGGTTGCGTAGAGTCCCGGAAAGGTCGCGCCGTTGTGCGATTCGAACGGGTAGTCCGCTCCCATCGCGAAGTAGCTGGTCGCATTCAGCGTGTCCAGATGAGAGAGTTTCTCGACGCCCACCACGAGGGCGGCGTCGCGGAAACCTCCGGCGACATGGACGTAGGCCTCATGCAAGGCGGCGCTCGACGAGGAACAGGCCGATTCGATGGTGCAGGAAGGAACCTCGGGGATTCCGAGAGCGGTGTTGATTAAGGGACCCACATGGGCCTGCTTCTCCGCCACTCCGAATGCGTTGGCGACGAACGTGTAGCCGATATCCTTCGGCTCGATGCCCGCGATCTGGATTGCTTCGAGGGCTACTCGAGACGCGGCTTCCCGGCCGGTCTCCTTCATCTTACCGAAACGGTTGCTGGCTGCTCCCAAAACCCAAGCCTCTCTCGTCATGGTCCGGCTCCCCGCTTCCTACAACCTACGCCTCCATAACAGTTCTCGGACGGGTTCGCCACCCGATCCGGGCGCGGGTCTACTTCCCAGGGTCGACCGAAGGCAGATCGAGAAATCTGCGGAGGCGTTCGAAGATGGCGGCCGCCTCGGAGGTATCTTTGGTCTTGATCAGGACCCGGCCGTCCCGACTCAGAGTGACTTCCCGCCCGAGCTGGGCGATCAACATCACCCGGGCATCGACCACCGGGATATCGTGGGCCTCCAGCGTCCCCTTCATCCGGCGCAGATCGAGCGACAGTCGGGGAGCGGGAACCGCCTCGAACGCCCCTCCCCCGGCGCAGAGTCGCAGCGAGTAGTATCCCACGGTCCGGGAGGTCCTCCGCCGATGGGGAACGGGATTACATCACGACCGCGCGGCGGACGCACTCGTCGACGATCTGGTCGACGTCGATTCGATCCTCTTCCTGGAGGATTTGTACCAGGTTCGTCCGGGTGGCCGGCTTGTCGGGCACGGCCTGACAGCATAGTCCAGGCCGGGTCGAGATGCCGTACGTGCCGATGGACTTCGCCACCGCCTCGATCTCCTGTTTGTCGAACCCGATGAGGGGTCGAACGATCGGTAGGTGGACCGAGGCCGTAGCGGAGCGCATGTTGCTCAACGTCTGCGAGGCGACTTGGCCGAGGGCCTCCCCGGTGACGAGGAACGACGCCACCTCCCGCTCGGCGATCTTTTCGGCGGACCGCCACATGAACCGTCGGCACATCACGCACCCGACGTGGCGGTCGGTGTTGCGCATGAGGGTGATCTGGGTCGGTCCGTGCGGCAGCACGTACAGAGGGACTTTACGACCGAAGGCGGTCTCGAGCGCTCGCAAGTGGTCCACGACCTTCTCGAGCGGCGAATCGTCCGTGAACGGCCGGTTGTCCATGTGCACCGCGACCATGTCGTGGCCCTGGCGCAGCATGTAGTAGAGCGCGACGGGCGAGTCGATCCCTCCGCTCATCAACATTACGCCGCGACTCATCGGGGAAACGGAGCGGAGCCGCCGTATTTGACGATGCGCCCGCGTGCGACTCCGCGTTAAATAGCGCACGCCGGTGAACGCCCGCGTGCCCGAACCGGTCTCGCCCCCGATCGCTCTCTACGTGCGAGAAGAGGGAACCGGAGACCCCGTCCTCCTGCTGCACGGATTGGGAGGAGACCACACGGTCTGGGATTTCCAGATCCCCCAGCTCGCCCGGTTGTACCGAATTCTGGCGCCGGACCTTCGGGGCCATGGACGGTCGCCGCTCCTGGAAGGGGCCCGGTACTCCTTTGCGGAGTTCGAAGGGGACGTCCTCAAGCTGCTCGAGGACCGACAGATTGGGTCCGCCCACGTGGTGGGACTCAGCGGCGGGGGTCTCCTGGCGCTACGGCTCGTCGTAGACCACCCGGACCACGTACGGAGCCTCGCCGTGCTTGGTGCGATGGGTCACATGGACAACCACACGCGCGCCGTCGGGCAGAGCTGGGCCGAGACCCTCCGGGATGAGGGCCCGGCCGCCTACTCGGCACGGCTCACCCGGGACCTCTTCGCTCCCGATTGGCTCGAGGCGCATTTAGACCTCGCCGAACAGATCGCCAAATCTCAGGAGGAGCGGAACCTGAAAGGCGTCGTTCAGTGGGCGCTCGCGATGACCGATTTTGACGTTCGGTCCCGGCTCGGTCGCGTCAAGACGCCCACGCTCATCATGCACGGGTTGGACGACGGCGTGGTGGATCCATCGCACGCCCGACTGATGCGTCAGGCGATCCTGGGCGCGGAGGTCCGTCTGTTCCCGAACACCGGACATCTCATCCCGATCGAACGCCCCGACGAGACGGCGCAGATTCTCCTCGATTGGCTGGGCCGCCAGTCGAAACCGACGCCCACTCCGGCCTGACGGTCGCCGATAAGAACGTCCGTGGCCTCTCCCTCGAGGGATACGTATGGCCGGACCGTCCGTTCAGCAACTCCAGGCCCGCATCGCGCAACTCGAACGTCAAGTCGCCGACTTGACCCAGCGCCTCGCAATGTACGAGAAGGGCGACCGGCCTCGACAGGAGAATCCGGTCGACCGAAAGACCATCCAAGAGAAGGTCGTCTACGACTGGCAGTCGTGACCGGCATCGACACCGAGACCCCCGACGCGACCGCCCTACTCCAGACTCGTCTCGCGACGCTTCCCGAAGTCCCGCTTGCGACGGACCGGGCTGATGCCGCTGTCCTGATCCTGCTCCGTTCTGGGCCCGAGGGCCTGGAAGTGTTGGCGGAACAGCGCGCGGAACGCGCCGGTGACCCGTGGTCCGGCCATGTGGGCCTCCCCGGTGGACGTGCGAACCCCGCGGACCATTCGATGCAGGAGACTGCCCTGCGGGAACTCCGGGAGGAAGTTGGAATTCTTCCCGAAGCCCTCGATGGGCCCCCCGGACTCTTCGACGTACGCCGCGCCCGACCGTCGGGCCTCCGCGTGGCGGTATTCGCGGGTCGACTGATCGTGCCGCCCCAGGGGACCACTCGGATCGACCCCAAGGAGGTTGCCGGGACGTTCTGGTTTCCCCTTTCGGCGCTCCATCGCGTCGAGACCCGGCCCCGTTCCACGTTGTTCGGCGAGATCAATGTCGAGACCGTCCCCTTCGCAAGCCACGTCGTCTGGGGGTTCACCCTCCGTGTGTTGCGAGACTTCGAGGCATGGCTACGCGGGGGCGAAGCGGGGGCCCCGGATTCCCCGGGAGAATTGCAGCGCTGGCGGAGCCAAGCCTTCTGAATCAGCCGGCATGGGAGTACCGGCGACGCTCGGCCGGGCCCACTGAACGTGGCCAAAAGCTAAAGCAACAGTATATATACCCTATTTAAATGGAAGCCGCGGGGATTTCATGCCTAAGATTCGTATCGAGAACGTCGTTGCCTCGACTTCGCTCGGGGATGAGCTGGACCTCCAGTCGATCGCCTTGGGTCTGGACGGCGCCGAGTATGAGCCCGAGCAGTTCCCGGGGCTGATTTACCGGCTCAAGCAGCCGAAGACCGCGATCCTCCTCTTCCGTTCCGGCAAGGTCGTTTGCACCGGCGCGAAGAGCATGAACGAGGTCGAGCAGTCTATCCTCACCGTTTCCCAACAAATCAAAAAGGGGGGCCAGAAGATCAACATGCACCCGCGGATCGAGGTGCAGAACATCGTGGCCAGCTCGGATCTCGGTTCCGAGATCAATCTCAACGCCATCGCCGTCACCCTGGGACTGGACCGGGTCGAGTACGAGCCCGAGCAGTTCCCCGGACTGGTCTGCCGGATCGAAGAGCCCCGCGTTGTGGTGCTACTCTTCGGGAGCGGCAAACTCGTCTGCACCGGGGCGCGGAAGCCGTCCGACGTCGAGCTCGCGGTGAACAAGATTACCGAAGAGCTTCGCGGCGCCGGATTGCTACGGTAGGTCCCTCGGGCGGCGGCGTGTCGCTCCCGGCCGACCTGCCGGTCGTCGACCACCACTGCCATCTTTCGCCCGGGGGCGAGGGCGTCGAGGCGGCGCGCCGCTTCCACCGGGAGGGCGGGTCGCACCTCTTCCTCACAACGCACAACTGGGACCATCGCCCGCTTCGGTCGGTCGCGGACTATCAGGCGCAGTTCGAGAGCATCGAGCAGTTGGGCCACCGTATCCGGAGCGAGACCCCCGTGACGACCTCCCTCGTAGTGGCACCGTATCCGGTCGACCTCCTCGGACTGGCCGACGCACTCGGTCTCGCGAAAGCCGTCGAGATTCAGATGCAGGGTCTCGATCTCGCGGGCCAATGGGTCCGCGACCATCGAGCGGTTGCCCTCGGCGAAGTGGGCTGGCCCCACTTCGCTATCGCCGAGGATCGAGGGACCGCCGCACGAGGGATCTTCCGACATGCGCTCGAGGTGGCCCACGACGTGGGATGCCCGGCCGTGGTCCACTGCGAGGACCTTACGCCCGAGGGATACCAGTCGCTCAGTGAGGTCGCCCGAGCTACGGGACTGGCCGCGGATCGAGTCGTGAAGCACTATGCCCGAACCTTCGTTCCCGCGACCGCGAGGTCCGGTGTCACTCCGTCTTTCCTCGCCAAGAAGGAGTGCGTCGCGGCGGCGCTGGACGACCGCGGCCCGTGGTTTCTCGAGACCGACTTTCTCGATGACCCTCGTCGGCCGGGAGCGGTGCTCGATATCGCCACCGTCCCTCGACGGGCCGCCCAGATTGCCCGAGACCATCCCGGGTTGCTGGATCGGCTCCGGATTCCGTTCGTAGAGTCGGTTCAAAAGCTCTACGGTTTCACCCCGGTCCGACGGGCGGAGACCTCCGCATGAAGACGAGCCGACGTGGGGTGCTGGTGGCCATCGAAGGAATCGATGGAACCGGAAAGACGACCCTTCAACGCGGGCTCGGGCGGGCTTGGCGCAGGCGAAAACTGAGGGTAGTCGAGTTCCAAGAGCCCTCTCGCGGTCCGTCCGGCCTCCGAGCCCGACGCTCCTCAGGGAAGGACCCCTGGATGGCTGCGCTGGCCTTCACCGACGACCGGCGACACCAACGTCCACGAGTGGACCGGGCTCTCCGTAGCGGTGCCATCGTCCTCCTGGATCGTTCCCTCTATTCCACCCTCGCGTACCAAGGGAGTGCGCTGCCGGCGGCTCGGCGGCGGGAACTCGAGCGATTGCAATCGGACGCGACCACCCTCCCCGACCGAGTGGTCCTGCTGGACCTTCCGTTGCGCGTTGCCGAGAGGCGAATGCAGGATCGAGGGGGGGCCCGAGCGCCGACCGAGCATCGGGAGGTCCTTCGACGAGCTTCCCGGGCGTACCGTCAGCTTGCGCGGAAACTTGGATGGATCGTGTTGGACGCCCGGAATGGCGCAGAAGAACTCCTGGCCGAGCTCGACCGGCGGCTGACCCCGTGGGTACTCCGGCATGCGACTCGGGAGCGAACTTAATCCCCCAGAGGATTCCCCGGTCGAATCCCCCACCATGCCGACGATCCTGGTCCGCGAGGAGACGCTCGATCCCGGGTTCGTCCCTCCGACGCTTCCAGGACGGGAACGCGAGTACAAAGTCCTCGAGGAGCGATACCGGACTCGACTCAGTCGCGGCGTTCCGTACCATACACTGGTCACCGGCGGTGTAGGGAGCGGCAAGACCGCGCTCGCCCGCCGGCTCTCGGAGGACTTGCAGAAGCGGGTGAAGATCGGGGGTCTCACCATCCATCCGCTCTACGTGAACTGTTGGCGCCGGGCCAGCGACCGGACGGTGCTCCTCGACCTGCTCCGCGGAGTCGGCGTCTCGCTCCCCGATCGGGGCTACGGACTCTCCGAGATGCTCGACGTCTTCGAGCAGGGAATCCGCCGCGACCCGCGACACTTGCTGATCGTCCTCGACGAGGTCGGCGCCCTCGTTCGCCAGGGGACCAAACTGGTGTACCTGTTGTCCCGGGCGCATGAGGTAGGGCTCGGCTCCATCTCGCTCCTCTTGATCGCCCCCGACGACATTCTGCCCTTCCTCGACACCGCGAGCCGGTCCAGCTTCGGCGTCACCCACCGGCTTCACCTCGCGCCGTACGACGTCGGCCAGCTCGAGGTGCTGGTATCGGCCCGGGCCAAGCTCGCTTTGCGCCCGGGCAGCTATACCCCGGACGTTCTCGCCCAAGTCGCGCGCGCGGCCGGCAGCGCGGGGGATGCCCGGTTCGCTCTCGAGGTACTTTCGAGCGCGGCGCAGGCCGCCGAATCCGCCGGACGTGCCGAGATCACGCCGGAGGATGTACGGGCAGCCAAAGGTTCGATCGCGCCGACCCTTACCGAGGAGAAACTGACCGGACTTTCGGACACGGCCCTCCTGGTCCTGCTCGGCCTGGCCCGGTCGCTCAAGGGGCCGCGTAGCAACGCGACCACGGAGAAGGTTCGACAGGCCTACGCCGTCGTCGCAGAGGAGCATGGGGCGAAGCCGATGAGCCGCGTCACCTTCTGGCGCACCGTCAAGGAGCTGGAACGCGACGGCCTGGTGGACGTGGAAGCCGCCTCCGCGGGGCAATCCGCCCGACTCGCCATGAACGAGCTCCCCGCCAGCACCCTCGAGCTCCTGGTCGAGGAGCGGGTCCAGCCTCCGCGCTCTCGGAAACGCTAAAGGAGACCTCCCGCTCGCAGCGGCCCGGGGCCCATGGCAACCACGAGTTCGACGGCGACGTCCTCCCGGGGCCTCCCCGAGTGGATTCGTATTCGACCGCCCACGGGGTCGGTCTACCCCGAGGTCCGGACGCTGCTGGCCACGCACCGGCTCGGAACGGTCTGCCAGGAAGCCCGGTGCCCGAACCTCCCGGAGTGTTGGTCGGCCGGCACGGCGACCCTCATGTTGCTGGGAACGGACTGCACTCGGCGCTGCGCCTTCTGCGCCGTCAACACCCATTGGCCTCGTGGGGTGGTGGACTCGACCGAGCCCGAACGGGTCGCCGAGGCGGTCCGCGACTGGGGTCTGCGATACGTCGTTTTGACCCAGGTTTGCCGGGATGACCTCGAGGACGGTGGAGCCTTCCTGATGGCCGAAACCGTCCGCTCCATCCGGGCGCGGTGTCCGGAAACCCTCATCGAACTTCTGATCGGCGACCTCGGGGGTCGGGAGTCATCACTCCGGACGGTCGTGGACGCCCGCCCGGACGTGTTGGCCCACAATCTCGAAACGGTACGGCGCCTGTCCGTCATCGCCCGAGACCATCGCGCGGGGTACGACCGATCGTTGGGGGTCCTTCGGCACGCCAAGGAGCTGGCTCCGACTCCGTTGGTCACGAAGAGCTCGGTGATGCTGGGTTTGGGCGAAACCGACAGGGAGCTGGCCGGTGCGTTCGACGACCTCCGAGACGCGGGGGTCGACCTGCTGACGCTGGGACAGTACCTTCGTCCCTCCGCGGACCACGTTCCAGTCCTCCGCTATCCCACTCCCGAAGAATTCGTCGCGCTGAGAGGAGTGGCGCTCGCGAAGGGGTTCGCCGGCGTCGAAGCCGGCCCGCTCGTCCGGAGCTCCTATCGGGCCGAGGAGCTTTATCGCAGCGCCGTTGGAGCGCGGGGAGCGTAACCGATGGCGAAGAAGGCCCGGCGCAAGGTGGAGGAGGCGGCCGAGCCCCCCTTCGAGTTCCCCACGTTCGACCTGCCGACGTTCCTCACGCACGAATTCGAGATGACCACGGCGACCACGATCGCCCTGATCGTCGCCATTCTGCTCGGACTCATGTCCTGGGCGCTGTTGGCGGTCGGGCTGCCCTGGTTCGCTCCGGTCGTCGTCTCCCTCGTCATCATCGCCGTGGTGCCGGTCCTGCTGACGCGACTGCGGGAAGAGACCAAGATCTACACCAAAGGGGATTGGGCCGGGCTCTTCCTGATGGAGATCTTCGGCTGGCTCGGCTTCTGGTTCCTGTTCGCCAACGTGCACTAGCGGCGCATTCCGCGAGGGCGCGACGGCGCCCACGGGAGCCGCTTGTTCAGCAGCCGGTCGAGAAGCTCCGAAAGCTCGGTGGAGGAATCCAGTGCTTCCAGAGGCTTGGCCCAGACTCCGGACTTCGAAGTCTCCCGAAGGTCCCGGCCAATGGCGAGACCCGGCACGACCGCGGCGAGGAGCGGTTCGAGCCGGGTCTCCTCTCGGGTCACGTCCACCGCCAGCTTTCCGTCGGCTCGAAGGTAGGGGCCCTGCAGCACACCGGTGTCGGGCGTGTTCCACTTCGCGAGAAACGCATCGGCGTGGGCCAATCCCGGCGGGGGGCCATCTTGAACCCGAACCTTCGGGAGTATCGGAGAACTAGTCTCGAGCCCAATCCACAGGTCCGAGACGCCCGCGGTGCTGGAGGTGCCCAAGACCTCGAATCCCATCCGAGAGGCTTCGGCTCCGACACTCCGTTCGGCCTTCCGGAGTTGCGGGTAGAGAATGTCGTCGACCAAGGCCGGGCGGGGAAGGCGGACCACAGCCACATGGGTGCCGCGCGCGGCCACCTGCGCCTTCGCCTCGTCAAGGGAGAGCGGGGCGCCCGGGGTCGGGAAGAAGGCGGAGACCGACGGCGTCCGCAGGAATTCACGTGCCGCGACGATAAATCGGGCCAGACTCTCGGCGGAGAGCGCTGTAGCCACGTTTCGGTGGGGGTCGACCGGGTCGTCCAGAATCATGGCCACGTCATCGGGAACGGCGGGACGGCTCCCGGGCGTCGCCAGGTGCACGGGGAAACGCCAGGACTGGGCGGCCGCCAGTAACGAACCCAATGAGCCAAAACGTACGATCAGGAGCTCGACCAAATACCCCGAAAAGCCCGCCGTCTTCGCCTCGGAGCCGTAGACGCCCAGACTCCGAAGGAATTGTTTCGTGAGCCGAACCTGGTCGATCTGCTCCGGCGCCAGATGCGCCGCCAAATACTCCTGGTGGAACGGCGTGCGGTCCACCGCGGTCAGGGGATGGGACGGGTCCTCAATCGCGTACCCGGGGACGGCCTCGACGGCGAACCCTTCGAAGCGACCGCGAAGATAGGGGTGCTCGGCGTAGTGCTTCTCCGGAGCCTCCAGGATCGCCTCCGCAAGTCGCAACCCTTCCGATTCGAGGCGTTCCCGGGGCAGGTCCGGCGGGAAGAGGAGAAACAGGTCGATGTCGAACCGCTCGTGCAGGAACGTTCCACGCGCGGCGCTGCCGGCGACCAGGGCCCGCTTGAGGGGGATACCGCGGTGGTTCGACTCGGTATGAGCCCTGCGAACCAGGTGCTCGCGCACCTCGGCAAGTCGGACCAGGAGCGTCGGGTCGGGCGCGATCCGCTGGAGCACCTCTCGCTCAACCGCGGCGAGGCCCGGCGCGTCCAGGCTCCCGGAGGCTCCAGAGGAGGGGGGCACGGGCGCCTCACCGTTCCCGAGGCTTCAAAGGTTGCGTTCCGTTGGGCTCGTCAAGCGCCGGGCAAGGAACGGTTATTCCTTCGCGCGGCGTTCCGGGATACAGGGCCGAGCGAGGGAAGATGGCGCATGAGTGCACGCTGTACGAACCGCTTCCGGATCAGAAGGTCCGGTGTACCGCTTGTGCCCGCTACTGTACGATTTCGGAGGGCTCCCACGGGTTCTGTTTCGTGCGGAAGAACGTGGGAGGACGTCTCGAGCTGCTCAGCTATGGCCGGGCCGCCGCCGTCCAGGTCGATCCCATTGAGAAGAAGCCCCTTTCGCACTTCCACCCCGGGAGCCGGGTACTCTCCATCGGCACGGTTGGGTGCAACTGGCGCTGCCTCTATTGCCAGAACGCGGAGATCTCGCAGGAGCACGAGGTCCAGGGACGGCCCCTCTCCCCGACTCAGGCTGCCGACTGGGCGGAGAAGTTGGATTGTCAAGGGATCACATTCACCTACAACGAACCGACGATCTTCATCGAGTATGCCCTCGACGTGATGGCTCTCGCCAAGGAACGTGGCCTCTTCGCGAACTTCGTCACCAACGGCTACATGACCCACGAGGCCGTCGACGCCCTCGTCGGGCATCTCGATGCCATTAGCGTCGACTTCAAGGGCAGCGGCGAGGAAGGGTTCCTCCGCAAGTACATCACGGCCAAGGGCCCCGCACCGATCCTGGATACGCTCGTCCGGCTGAAACGCGGGGGTGTCCACATCGAGGTCACGAACCTGATCGTCCCCCAGGTCGGCGACGATCCGGAAGCCTGCCGCCGTCTGGCCCG
Source organism: uncultured Thermoplasmata archaeon (assembly GCA_963773945.1). Lineage (GTDB taxonomy): Archaea > Thermoplasmatota > Thermoplasmata > Lutacidiplasmatales > UBA184 > JAKIWV01. The sequence continues at coordinate 270,758 of CAVZDD010000003.1, forward strand.
GTTTGTGTGTGACGAGTTGGGTCCGGAGACTCCCTTCCACCTGCTGCGATTCCATCCCGACTACAAGATGATGGAATTCCCCCCGACACCGATCCGCACGTTGGAGCGACTCCACGGAATCGCCGTAGACGAGGGGCTACAGTATGCTTACCTCGGAAATGTCTGGGGTCACCCCCTGGAGCACACCTACTGCCCGGGATGCGGGGCCGTCGCGGTCGAACGGTTCGGGTTCACGATCCGCCGGTGGGGTCTGGACGACCAGCACCGCTGCCTGGTCTGCCATCACTCGATCCCGATGGTCGGGACGTTACCGAAGGACTACGAACCCACGTTCGTGACGCCGATCGCGTAGTCACTGTTTGGAAGGGCCGGCCGGCAGGTCCGCAACGCTCGCCGGTGCCGGCAAAGCCGGCTTCCGGCGGGGGAGCAAACCGACCAGCGCCACGCCGGCACCGCCGAGGACGAAGATCGTCCCGATCACGGTGAGTGTCGGTTTCAGCTGAACGTCAACCCGGAGCCCGGGCGTCGCATTCGACACAATACCGATGAGAAGCACGCCGCTGAGCGGCACCCAGAAGCTCGATGAGCCCGAGGTGCCGTTCAGTACGCTCAACGCGGCCCCGGGGCATACTTTCTGCAGGGACGGGGCCGAAGTGTTGATCGAGCGGCACACGACCACAAGGAGAGAGACCGCATGATTCGAAGTCCAGCTGACCTCGATCGTCCAACCGCCTGTGAGGGAGAACGGCGTGGTGGCGTTGAAGGCGGCGTCCGGTTTGGATGGCGTCAGGACGCCGGATGGCCCGTTGAAGAGGGGAACGAACGAAAAGACCAGTCCGATGATTGCTAGGGCCACGCCGATGAGAAAGAGGAGCCGGTTCACACGCCGCTCCGAACCTATTCTGGGGCTTATGGGTATGGGGGTCGGACCGGATGAACCCCTTGCGAGAGCGGGTGGTCTACCCATCCGGCCGGACTAGGGTTTCTTGTGCCAGATTTCTGTAGGACCGGCTCGTGAAGCTCCTCGACACCTTTCCGGCATTCGAGGCGTACTGGGCGAGCGTCCGGACTCTGCCGATAGCGGTCCAGATCGCCCGGTGGGAGTCTGACTACATGGCCCCGTGGCCGGAATTGCTTCAGAAGCAGAAGGACGACTATCGTCAAGCCGGCCAGAGTTGGCAACGGATTGCCCGGGCCCGCATCTTCCCCCGGATTCCGGCGCGCCTGGGCCGGCTCCGGCGATTGCATGACAATCTAGTGCGCGAGCTCCCGGGGGCTTGGAAGAGGACTCGGGAGGTGCTCGAAGTGGACTTTGATGTACAATTCGTGATCTACATCGGGCTGGGATGTGGGGCCGGTTGGGCCACTCAGCTCGGCGGGGTCCCCGCGGTCCTCTTCGGGCTGGAGAATGCCGCGGAGGCGACCGCCGGTGAACGTGGCGGCGGGCCCGGGGCGGTTTCCCACGAAGTGGCCCACCTAGTCCACGATGAATGGAGACGTCGTGCACGACTGCCAGGAATCGAGGACGCCCGCGGACCGTATTGGCAGCTCTACGAAGAGGGATTCGCGACCGAGTGCGAGCGCGTGATCGACGGGCCCTCGCGCTTCCGACTTCGGACTGGACGGCCCGATTGGCTCGGATGGTGCACCCAACACCGCGCCGCGCTCGCCCGCAGGTTTCTCAAAGACGTGCGGGCGCGTCGATCGGTCCGACCGTTCTTCGGATCCTGGTTCAGCATTGGAGGGCACACCGAGTGTGGCTACTATCTCGGGGCCGAGTTGATCCGACACCTCAAGGAGACTCTTTCGCTCCGCGAAATTGCCCGCCTATCGAGCCCCGAGGTCCGGGAAAGCGCGAGGCGAGCCCTCACCTCCTTCGCGAAGACCTCGGGTTGAACAAAACGGACTCGCGCTGGGCACGCGCCCTACGCCGAGGGGGGCTTAGGGCGGACTCCGTCCGGGCTCTCGGAGGTCAACTGGCTCCGGGCGCAGTGCTCCAGAATCCGGTTGAGACCCGCCAAAGAAATCCGATGGCCACGGGCCTCTAGCTCGGCCAGGATCTTGCGACGCCGAAGCGGAACGGGGCTGGAACGCAGGACCGAGAGGACCGCTTCGACAGACCCCGGGGGGATGCCCGCCATGACTGCTTTCGAAGCGGATAGGCCGCTCGATCAGGCTCCCTTATCGTTCCATCGAGGTGGTCGCTTCTCTCGGAACGCGGTTCGGGCTTCGCGATTGTCAGGACTGTCTCGAAGGGGATCGGCCAGCTCCTGTTCGACCCGAAGGCCCTCAGCCAGTGGCAGCCCGAGACCCCTGCGAACTGCAGCCAACGCGGCCTGAACCGCGCGCGGAGGCTGCGCACCGATTGTCTCCGCCATCGTCTGGGCTGCGGTGCGCAGGCGGGAGAGAGGGTGCAGCCGATTAACCAGCCCGATCGCTAGCGCTCGCTTGGCATCAATCGGTCGGCCGGAGAGGATCATTTCGAGCGCGACCGCGGGTGGCACGGCCCGCGGAAGTCGCTGGGTCCCGCCTTGACCCGGGATGATCGCCCATCGGACTTCCGGCAGGCCGAACGTGGCGTTCGTGCTCGCCAGACGGATGTCGCACGCGAGAGCCAGTTCGAGCCCACCCCCGAGGCAGATCCCGTTGACCGCCGCGATGACCGGCTTCCCGACCTCGAGATTCCGGGTCAGGCCCCCGATTCCCGGCTCGCGATTCCAGACCTCGACCCGCTGCGGGGCCGATACGCTCTGATAGAATTCTCCCATGCGCTTGAGGTCGACCCCCGCGCAGAAGGCTTTCGTTCCCGCCCCAGTGAGCACCGCCACTCGGAGGCCGTCCTCGTCTCGAACTCGCTTCCACGCCGCCACGAGCTCGGCGTGCGACTCGGGATCGATGGCGTTCAGCGCCTCCGGACGGTCCAGCGTGACCCAGGCGACGTGCCCATCGACCTCGAATCGGACAGGCATCGGTTTGCCACGTCGCACGGCTTCTTGGGCTTAGCGGCGGCGACGTTCTGGACGGGGGACCCCTAACCGGTACGGGATAACTCGCATCATCGGCGAACCGTCTCCTTATCTCGGTTAGAGTGAGATGGCGAAGGCGCGTCCCAAACAGGTCGTTTCCGTGAGGGAGCGGGACGTCCTCGTGCCGATGGCCCCGGCGAAGGCCGAATTCCGAGATATCCTCTACGAGAAGAAGGGGGGCGTTGCGCGAATCACACTCAATCGGCCCACCGCGTACAACGCGTACACTACAGGCACACTTCTGGAGCTTTCCCGCGCGGTCCAGGACGCCTCGATCGATGATGCGGTCGGCGTCATCGTCCTCACGGGCGCGGGATCCGCCGCCTTCTCCACCGGCGGCGACGTCCGGGAGTATGCCGAACAGTACACCCAGCGCCCCCGAGACTACTGGAAGTACATGGGACTCTTCCAGGGTGCGGTCGAAGCCCTCCTACGGTGCGGCAAGCCCACCATCGCGCGGCTCAACGGCATCACCGTAGGCGGCGGGAACGAGCTCCATCTCGCCTGTGACCTCTCGGTCGTCGCGTCGCACGCGTACCTCGGTCAAGTCGGGGTCGGGGTGGGTTCGGTGGCCTGCGGTGGCGCAACCCAGTGGCTGCCCCTAGCGGTCGGAGACCGCCGGGCCCGCGCCATGCTGCTGCTCAACGAGAGGATCCCGGCGCGCAAGGCGCTGGACTGGGGCCTCGTCACGGAGGTGGCGCCCTCGGTACGACACGGGACGGAATTCGTGGACGCCCCCACTCCGGACGAGGTCAACTTCGCGCAGAAGGGATTGAATGGCTACCAGATCGACCTGACCCCGCTCGATACGGCGGTCGATGCTCTCGCGCATCGTCTCTTGGGAATGTTTCCGGAATGCCTTCGGTACACCAAGCAGCAGGTGAACTTCTGGAAGGAACTGTCGTGGCACAGTACGGTGGGCCACGGACGCGAGTGGCTGTCCCTCCACTTTGCCTATCAAGAACCCCATGAGGGGATGAACGCGTTCGTCGAGAAACGCCGGCCCGACGTGGCGGGCCTCCGCCGCCGCCTCGCGGAAGGACAGGGAGGCGAGTATCTGTTCGGCCGTCCGGCCCGCAACTGTCCGAGCTGCGGGGCCAAAGGACTTCCTCAGGATTTCGCGTTCTGCGGGCGTTGCGGAGCCCCCGTCTCCTCCCCCGACCTTCCCGAGGGGTGACCGTTGGCAGAAGCTGTCACGACACCGGCGGTCCCAGCCGGCGTTTCGCCCACCTTCCTTCGCGACGCTCGCGGCCTCCAACGCAAGCTCGTGGAGGAGTACTACGCACGCCTCGCATCGGACGAGAAGCCCCACCGCCCGGTGGCTTACATGCTGGTCGGCGGAAACCTCACGGAGATCGTCCGTTCGTTCGGTTACGACGTCGTCTTCCCGGAAATCGTGGCGCTCAACTGCGCGATCAAGCACCAATCGCTGGACAACATCCTCCACGCCGAGTCGCTCGGTTACGGCCTGGACGTCTGTGGGTACGTGAAGAACGACCTCGGTCTCCAGGACCTCGGCGGGAAAACCTCGTTCGGCCAGATCCCGCGTCCCGACCTGTTGGTGTGCAGCTTCTCGGGCTGCTATGTCTATGTGAAGTGGTGGGAGGCACTCGCCGAGTCGTACGGCGCTCCTCTGTTCATGTTCGACGTGCCGTACATGCGGGAGGAAGCTCCCCGCAAGGAGGACATCGACTACCTGGTGAGCCAGCTCTGGGAACTGGTCCACCTCCTCGAGAAACGTACCGGCCGCGCGTTCGATATGGACGAACTCAAGCGGATTCTGGCCGATTCCCGTCGCGCCGAGGATGGGTGGGTCGAATTCCTCCGGGCGGGGCGGCTACGACCGTCCCCTATCGAGGCCTACTTTGAGTCGATTTTCTACATGTTCCCGATCAACGTGCTCCGAGGGACGCCGGAGGCCGCCGACTTCTACGGCGTGGTGAACGAAGAAGTCCGCGCCCGCGTACGAGACGGGAACTATCCGCTGCCGGAGGAGAAGTACCGCGTACTGGTCGAGGGGGTTCCACCCTACACCAACTACCGGACGTTCTGGGATTTCTTCCGGAAGTGGGGCGCAGTTTCCGTCGTCGCAACCTATCCGAAGGTCGGCGGCCTCTTCGACCGCGGGTTCCGGCACGACCCAGCCCGTCCGTTCGAAAGCATCGCGGAGTACAGCCTCGGCGCCTACGTGAATCAGTCCTGGCCGCTCCGTCGGAAGATCATCGCCGACTACGTGAAGGAGTACCAGGCCGACGCCGTCATCATTCACGGCATCAAGTCCTGCCGCTCGTTCACCGCCGGTCAGGGGGACCTGCGGGACTGGCTGATTCACGAGCAGGGCGTGCCGACGCTCTACATCGAGTCGGACCACCAAGACCCCCGGTACTTCGCACCGGCTCAGATCAAGAACCGGATGGACGCGTTCTTCGAATCCCTTGACCAGCGCCGGGCCGTTTCGGCCGCCGCGGAGGTAGCCCCCGCATGAGCGGTATCGTCGCTGGAGTGGACATCGGATCGACCACCGCGAAGTGCGTCGTTCTGGGCGAGGATTCCCGAGTGCTGGGGAAGTCGTTGAGCGTCGTCGGGATCGACATCGTGAAGGACGCGGAACGCGCCCTCGAGGCCGCGCTTGCTGACGCCCACCTCTCGCGGTCCGATGTATCGTTCATCACGGGCACGGGGTACGGCCGGTACAAGGTCTACTTCGGTCAACTCGTGGTCACCGAGATCTCCTGTCACGCTCGGGGCGCGAGCTTTCTCTTCCCCGGAACGCGTATCGTTGTCGACATCGGCGGGCAAGACACCAAGGCGATCCGGATCAACGAAAAAGGCGAGGTCGTGGACTTCGCCATGAACGACAAGTGCGCGGCCGGGACGGGGCGATTCCTGGACGTCTGCGCGAACGCGCTGGGATTTGATGTGAGCGAGATCGGACCGCTCTCCCTGCAGGCCCGGCGGGCCGTCAGGGTGACCAGCACCTGCACCGTGTTCGCGGAATCCGAGGTCACTTCGTACGTGTCGCGGGGCAAGGACCCCAAGGACATCCTCGCGGGCCTGCACGCCAGCATCGCGAACCGGACGCTCTCCCTCATGCAGCGAGTCGGCGTGGAGCCCGAGATCACGTTCACCGGGGGCGTTTCCCAGAACCAGGGCATGGTCCGCGCGCTCCATCAGCGGCTGGGGGTTCCCGTCAACGTGAGCCCGCTCTCCCAGTACCTGGGGGCGCTCGGTGCGGCCCTCCACGGCCGGGAACGGCTCTCGGGGGGTGCCTCGTGATCACCGCCGGCCTCGACCTCGGGGCGGGGACCATAAAGGGGGTGCTGCTCGAGGACGGCCGACGGATCCTCGCGACCGCATCGCTCCCGTCGCGGGGGATCCCGGTCCAGGCCGCCCGCCGCGTGTTGGACGAGTTGGGCGAGACGGCGAACATCGCCCCGGTGGAGGTCGACTACCTCTGCACGACCGGTTTCGGCCGGTACACGATTCCCGAACGGAATCTCCAGGTGAGCGACTTCACCTCCTCCGCGCGGGGCGCGATCCACCTGTTTCCCAAGACCCGGTTGGTCGTCGACGTCGGAACCCAGGCCTCTCGGACCATGTCGGTCTCCGAGACCGGAAAAGTTCTCAAGTTCAAGATGAACGAGAAGTGTGCCGCGGGGGCGGGCCGCTTCGTGGAGCGGTGCTCGAAATACCTCCAGGTTCCCCTCGAGGAGATGGGACCCAAGGCACTCGCGGCCCAGCACCCAAAGCTCATCTCCAGCGTCTGTGCGGTGCTGGCTGAAACCGAGATCATCAACAACGTCGCCGAGGGCGTCCCGCTGCCGGACATCCTGATGGGCGTCTTCCTCTCCCTGTCCCAGCGCGCGTACTCCCTGATGCGGTACGTGGGCATCCAGCCGGAAGTGACGCTCGTTGGCGGCCTGGTCCGCGACGTCGGAATGGTGAAGGCGCTCCACGACACCGTCGGACTGGACATCAACGTCGCACCCGAGGCGTACTATGCCGCCGCGCTCGGCAGCGCGATCCTGGGACATTCGCGCCTCCTGAAGCTCACTCAAGCTCCCGCGGAAGCCGGAGGATAGGTGTGCCGGGACTGTTGCAGATCCGGCCCCAGACCGAAGGGCTCCTCCTTGACCAGGCCGTCCCGAGCATCGAGATCTCACCGGACTTCCGGGAGTTCACGGAGGCGGGATCCGTAGAGCAGATCGTGCGACTCGCGCAGGAGGTCCTCGCCGACCCGTCGTTCCCAACCGTACGGGCGTGGCGGAAGGCCGGCGGCAAGGCTGTCGGGTGCTTTCCCGTCTACACGCCGCAGGAGCTCGTCCACTCACTGGGCCTGCTGCCCGTGGCGATGCAGGGGGGCGGGGAGAACCTCGAGATCAGTCGTGCGGACGCCGCGCTCGGTTCCTTTCTCTGTTCGATCTCGAAATCCACGCTCGAGATGGCCCTCACGGGCCTCCTCGAACCGTTCGACGCGTTCGTCTTTCCGTACATCTGCGACGTGAGTCGCAATCTCGAAGGGATCTTCTCCCGGGTCCTCCCGCAAATCCCCTCGCACATGCTCCACCTGCCTCAGAACTTCACGTCCAAGGCCACAATCCCGTTCCTGGTGGCGGAATACCGCAGCCTGATCGAGAAGCTCGAACGCGTCGCCGGTCGACCCTTCTCCCAAGACGACCTGCGCGCCTCCCTCGAGATTTTCAACGAGCAGCGCGCGCTCGTCGACCGACTGGCCGCCCTGAAGCGGGACGCGCCCTGGAAGGTTACCCTGGTCGAGTACTACCTCCTCCTCCGGCTCGGTGGGCTGCTCCCGCGGGAAGTCCATATCCCCCTCCTCCGGCGCGCGCTGACCGAGCTCGAAGGGCGGGAGCGGAAGAACAAGGACGCCATTCGGGTGATCGTCGTTGGCCCGTTCTGCGAACAGCCGACCCTCGAGCTACTGCAGCTTGTCGAGGACGTCGGCTGCTACGTGGTGGGGGAGGAGCTCCAAATGCTCCATCGCTGGTGCCCGCGGATCGAGCCGGGGGAAAATCCTCTCGAGAGCCTCGCCACGTCGTACGTCCGCACCCCCGTCGACATCGGAGTCCGGAGCACGCCGACAACCAAGGGCGCGGCCGTCCTCTCACGCATTGACGCCGCCCGGGCCCAGGGCGTCCTGTTCCTCACGGCCAAGTTCTGCGAACCGGCGCTCGAGGACGTCGTCCTCTATCGGAAGGCCCTCGACGGGCGGGGCCTTCCGTACTTGCACATGGAGTTCGAAGAGAAGTCGACGACATACGAGCAGGCCCGACTCCAACTCGAGACCTTCGTCGAGTCGATCCTCTTCGATTGAGGGGACCCTCCGATGCGTGCGAAGCTCCCGGGGACCGTCATCGTCGACCGGGTCGGGGGACGAGCGACCGTTACTTGGGACCGAGGACCCGCCAATGTGTTCGACATCGAACTTCTCGACGAGCTCACCCGCGCTCTGCAAAATGACCGGGTCGCCGGCGCGCACGTGGTCGTGCTCCGCGGCGGGGGAAAGTCGTGGAGCGGGGGCCTCAGCGTCGAGGATCACCTCAAGCCCCGGGTCTCGGCGATGTTCGAATCGTTCCGCCGGACCCTGACGACGCTCTGGGGCCTGCCCGTCCCGACAATCGCCCAAGTGCACGGACGGTGCCTCGGCGGCGGCATGGAGTTGCTGATGGCTTGCGACCTCGCGATCGCGTCCGCGGGGGCCACGTTCGGACAACCCGAGATCCGGCTGGGAGTTTTCGCGCCTTTCGGAGCGGCGAGTTACTTTCATCTCCTCGGTTCCCGGCCGGCTGCCGAGCTCCTGTTCCTTGGAACGCCCTTCGATGCCCAGCGGGCGGCCTCCGCCGGCATCGTCAATCGGGTCGTCCCCGAAGACGAACTCGATGCCTCCGTCGCCTTGACCGCGCAGACGGTCTGCGGCCACCGCCTCGACGCGCTGCGCTTGCTCAAGCGGGTCATCCGACGGACCGAAGTGGATCCATGGTCCCGTCTCGCGTACGCGGAACGCGCCTACCTCGACGAGCTCATGGCGCCCGACGAGGCGGAAGAAGGGCTCCAGGCGTTCCTCCAGAAGCGGGCCCCCGTGTGGAAGGAAGGCTGAGGCCTCGGTGCCATGCGGGCCGCGGTCTTTCTGGGCTCGGGGCGCCCCCTGACCATCCTCGACGTTCCCCGCCCCGTACCGGGACCGGGCGACGCCCTCGTCAAAGTAGCGGCGTGCGGTTTCTGCCACACGGATTTGCACTACCTCGACCACGGCGTCGCGACGGCGAAAGCTCCTCCGCTCATTCTCGGGCATGAGATCTCGGGCGTCGTCGAAGAGCTCGGGCCGGGAAGTCCGGTACGGGCCGTCGGAGACCGGGTCCTCGTTCCCTCCGTGATCCCGTGCGGGAGCTGTTCGTATTGCCGATCCGGACGGGAAAATATCTGCCCTCGCCTTCAGATGCCGGGGAACCACTTCGACGGAGGTTTCGCGGAGTACCTGAGCGTCCCGTCCCGTGACCTCGTACCGTTGCCCTCCGAGCTCGACCTTCCCCGCAGCGCGGTCATCGCCGATGCCCTGACAACGCCGTACCACGCCGTCGTCCACCGCGCCCGGGTGCGGAGTGGCGAGTGGGTCGTGGTGGTCGGATGCGGAGGGGTAGGGATTAACGCCGTCCAGTTCGCCGCCGCGGCCGGAGCGAATGTCATCGCCGTGGACCTCCGGCAGGAGAAGCGCGAAATGGCCCGTAAGCTCGGGGCCTGCGAAATGCTGGATCCGGCCGAGTTCGCGGACCTAGGTCAGGAAGTTCGGAAGCGGTCCGGAGGGGGCGCGGATGTCGCGCTCGAGGTCGTAGGCAAACCCGAGACAGTAAGACTGGCCCTTTCGACGCTCCGGAGAGGTGGGCGACTCTGCGTCGTCGGCTACAGCGATTCCGTCGTCCCGATCCCGCTCAACCGCCTCATGTTCTTCGAGTACGAGATCGTCGGATCACTCGGATGCCGCCCCGTGGACTACCCTCGCGTCATCGAGATGGTGCGACGGGGGACCGTGAGTCTCGACCCGGTAGTCTCCGCCACACTCCCCCTCGAACGCATCGGGGAAGCGGCGGAGGACCTCCGCCAGGCGAAGGGTTTCCGTACCCTCATCGTTCCGTAATACGGGCCGCTGTCGCCGGTCCACTCTCGTCGGAACTTTCCAGTTGGACCAGGGAGTGGTCCGGGGGCACGGACTGGGCTCGGGTGTTTCCGACCTCCGCTTGACGCAAAGAGGCGAGCTTTCGCATGCCGCGGCGCAGGTTCTCCATCGCGGTGGCCCGGCTGACGCCGAGGGACCGGGCGACGTCCTTGAGCTGCGCGCGGCGCGGATAGTCGAAATACCCCAGCACAAACGCAGTGGCGACGGCCAGCTCCTGATGGGACGTCAGGTCGTTGGACCCCTGGTACGAGCCGATCCGGATGAGCGATGCGGGGGAGTTGCCGGGCGTCGTGAACGAAGCGAGGAGGGGGTGGGCGTCCCGGACCCGATGGACGAGCACGCGCCACTCCCCCTCTTTGGACCCTCCCTCCGGGGCGTCGGTCGAGGGGAGGAACGGGCAGCTCATGCAGATAGCCCCCATTTCGAAGACGCTGTGGCAAAGCGCCGGCAAGGGTCCGACGAGACGAACGAGTAGCCGATGCGGGCCCAACTGGGTGAGGGAGACCTCTTCGGGGCTGGCCCGTTGACGGAGGAAGGCCGTGATCTCCGGGAGCGTGGCCGGAGTCGCGTTGATTTCGAGGAGCTGAAGAAGACGCCGAGGGGAACCTTCGGTGTGCCGGCAGACGTGGAGCCGTACACCGGCCCCCCAGCGGGAGCCCAAGTCTTGCATCCAGTGAGGTACGGGCCCGCCCCGGATCCGAAGTTCCACAAGGGCGGGCTCTCCGTGGGTGCTTCGCCGGGATTCGTGTTGAGGGCGGGCGGGAGGTCGCTTGCGGGCGGTCGGGGTTGATCCCCAGTTCCCGTGAGCTTCCGGCGCCCGGCCGGGCGCTTTAGTCCGCCGCATAACCCGCCCCGTGGACCTCAGTAGGGAGTCTCAGCGTTTGAACGTTCGGCTGAGCGCCGGGGCCAGGCCTGGAACGAATCTTCGGATTCTAGACCCGGCCCAAACAAGGAGATCGAGGGGCGACGGAAGCTCACTGGTGAGGCACACTCCCTCACACAACCCCGTCGTTGCAAACCGGTGGAGCCATCGACCTGACGGCTCCGAGCTAGGAAACGGGCCCGTTTCGGAACCGTACCCACCGAACCTTGCGACGGATGGGAGCTCAGTGGACGGCGAATAGACGTCGCTCATCCGAGAACCCCTTGAGCGGAAAGAGTCCGTGATCCTCGAACTGAAGGTCCGAGCCCGCCACGAGGTCCCGCACAGTACTCGAGACAAGGATTTCCCCGGAGCCGGCAGCGGCGACGATTCGAGCCGCGAGATGGACCGCCACTCCGCCGACATCGTCTCCGAGCAACTCGCACTCACCGGTATGCAACCCGGCCCGGACCGGGAGGCCGAGCTTCCCTAGGGCTTCCCGAGTGGTTCTTGCGCACTGGATGGCGCGGGTCGGTCCATCGAACATGGCGAGGAATCCGTCGCCGGTAGACTTCACCTGTCGTCCTCGGTACCTCATCACGTTCTGGTTGCTGATGTCATTGAAACGGTTCAGGAGAGTCTTCCAGGCGGCATCGCCCATCTTTGTCACCTGCCCAGTCGAGTCAACAATGTCCACGAAGAGGATCGTAGCCAGCAACCGGTCGGATGCGGGTTCAGCGTGCAGTCCGGCCAGGAACTCCTGGATCACGGGTACGACTTGGTCGATGATGTCGGCCATCCCGTGTGTCGATCCGGGCCATTCAAGAAATTTCGCGCCGGGAATTCGCGAGGCGAGATCGCGGGCGGCATCCACGTGAGCGACGGGATCTCCCGTCCGATTCATCACGAGGGTAGGCACTTGAATCGTGGGCAAGATGTCCCGGGTGTCGATATCCGCGTTCATCGTTTCTAGAGCGGCCATCGCGGCGGGGCTTGCCCCGGCTCGGGCGTAGCGCAGGAACCAATCGAGGTACTGCGGGTCCGCGCCCTTGCCCGCGCCAGCCCCCGGACCCACGATGTACGATCGGGTCACGCCTTTCTCCGCCAACTCGTCGATCATACGCTGCTGTTCCTGGCGGCTTAGCCCCCACTGGTAGTTGTCTATCTTGGTCCAACGGGCCTGAACCCCCCATAGGATCAGGCCGAGAGTCCTCGTCGGATACGTGGCTGCGAACGCGCAGGCCATGGATCCCCCCTCCGAGAGGCCGTACAAAACCGCATTCTCGCTTCCCGCCGCGTCCATGACCGCGCGGATGTCGTCCATCCGCTCTTCCAGGGTGGCGGCGTTGGTCGGGCGATCCGAGAGGCCGGTGCCCCTCTTGTCGAAGCGGATGAGACGGCAGAGAGCGCTCAGACGTTCGAACATCCGGGCCGTGGGAGGCCACTCCCAGGCCAGGTCCAGATGCGAGACGGTACCGGGCGCATAGACCATATCGATTGGTCCATTCCCGCTGACTTGGTACGCGATGCTAATCTGACCGCTCTTTGCGTACTTCGTCTCCGGCCTCATCCATGCCCTCGCTCTGCTGGCGCGAGCCGTTCCACACGGTTCACGTATGTGATGGTAGCGGTCGGCCAAGCACAGAGAGGGCGCGAATGTCGAACCCTAGGCACAACAACCCCGGTGCTCGGCGTACTCCCTTACCTTTTGCGAGGAACCGCTTTGCAAAGGTGGAGCCGGTGGGCGACATTGCTGAATCTTTCGAATCCCATGACTGACCGTCGCCGTGAAAGTTCGGTTACACTCAGAATCCGTGAAAGGTGCGTTGCAGCCAGTCACAGATCTGATGACACCTTGAGGTGCAGCCAGCGGACTACCGTCGACGGCCCGAGAACCATCGACTGTAGTCTTTGTGGCTTACAATCTCTACGACGACGATCGTTCGTTTCGCGTCCAGCTTGACCACGGTGTAGAGCAGTCGCCAGAAGTCAGGTAAGTCTTCGACGTACAGATTCGTGAGGCCGTGCTTCTCGCGAAGAATCTTCGGAATGGAGCTCTTTCTCACCACCTCTCCATGTAGGCAATCTACCAGGAGGATTGGTTTGAGCGCCCGCGCACGCCGTGCTATCGTTTGCGCCATGGACGTAGTGTCTGCATCGAGAGAGGCGAGCGCCTCACTCGCACCATCAGAGAGAAGAACGGCGTTCGCCGGAATCATTAGAGGTTGCGGGCTTTCTTGATCGCTTCGGCGAGCTGAGCGGAAGCCTCAGGAACCCAAATCAAACCCTTGCTTCCTTCGGCCACCGAGCCATCAGCCGCAAGAAAGTTGATTGCGGCGTTCAAACTCTGTCGACCCATTGAGTGGGACCATCCTGCGAGGATTCGTAGGATGTCATTTCTACTCAGAGGTTCATCGGCCGCCCGAAGAATCGAACGAACATATTCAATCGATTCGAGCGTGGGGTTAGCGCCCGGCCGCGCGAACTCGGGGGGTGGAGGTTTCAAAAGGCTTGCCATGGCAGTACATGTATACGTGACACCATATAAGAATATACCCCACACGTAATATGTCGAGCGTACCCACCGAGTTGCGACAGGGGAGATGTCCTGGAGGGGCAATGCAAAGAGGTTCATGTGCCGGGGCCAGGATTCGAACCTGGGAACTCCTACGAGAGCAGATCTTGAGTCTGCCGCCTTTGGCCGCTCGGCCACCCCGGCTTGTTCGTGAGGGGGAGGTACCTCCTTATTCGCCTTCCCCCTCGTCGGACTCTGACTCGATTTCGTTGTCCAGCCCCTCCTCGATGAGGACCGCCTGCTCTCGTCGCACGCTCCGGTCCTGCATGAGGTCGGAGCCCGCCAGCGATGCTGTCCGATGCTTGATCGCGATTCGCCGGACGCGTCCGCACTGGAGACAGGTCTGGGTTCGGCGTCCCGCCCGCAGGCGGGTCCGCACCGAGCGACCCTCGACCCAGTACGCGGAACAGCCTCGACAGTAGACATCCCGGTATTCCCGGAGTAGGCGCACGTTGTATCGCATGCCGATTTTCCGAGCGAGGAGCACGTACCGTTGGGACAGGTTCTCGGGGGAACGGCGGACCTCGGACTCGGCGAGAGAGAACAGGTCCTGGATTCGTTCTTGGGCCGCCCGGATCATACCGGCGGTGCGCCGACCCCGGCGTCCGCGGCGCCGGGCGGAACCGGGGCCCCGCATATCGGGCAGACGACGGACGCGGCCGATATCACGTTGTTGCAGTTCGGACAATGCTGCGCGTTGCGAGGAAGCGGCGGCGGGGGGACGTATGCGAGGGGGGGAGGCGTCCACGGGAACGGTCCAGGGGGCGGAGTCGCCAGGGGGGGCGGTGGCATTGCTACGCCGGCGGGGGCCGCGATAGTGGACGAGGCGGTCGGGGGAATCGTGGCGCCACACTTGCGACAGAACAGAGCCCCCTCGTCGGCCGGGGCACCGCACCTCGGACACACAGACATGGGCCTGCAAAGTATATGCGTCATTTAACCGTCTACCCCGATAGTGCGACACCGATCCGTAGCGCTCGTTACGCGGGATCCGACCCTCTACTCGGATCTTGCCGGAGCGTTGCGAGATCGCAGAATCCCCACGCTCAGTTTGCTCCCGGGGGACCGCATCCCGTCGTCCGTCGCGGTGGTGCTCACCAGTCCGGAAGAGGCTGAGGCGATCTCATTCCCTCGCGTGATCGCGGTCGGAACGGGAAGCGACCGGGCGGTCCTATGGGCGGCCGTCGAGGGCGCCCTCGTCGGCGCGTCGACCCGAGCACTCGTGGTTGGGATCGACCCAGGCCCGCGGCCGGGGTATGCCGTGCTTTCCGGCGAGACTCCGCTCGCCCAAGGAAATCTCGAATCCCCGGAAGCCGTCGCCATGTTCGGGCGACAGCTTCAACGTCGGTTTCCGGACGCCGATGTTGTCTACCGTGTTGGCAGCGGAGACCGAACCGCGCGTGACCGAATCCTCCAGGTCCTCTGGGCGCTCCGGCGACCGGTCGAAATGGTGAACGAAGCCGGCACGACGCAGCGGGGCCACCCCCGGCCGCGCGACCCGGCGTCGGCGGAGAGGATAGCCCGAGCCCATGGGCAGCGAGTGCACGAACCTTCCTCCGTCCGGGTCACGCCGGGGGAGATCGCCAACTTGCAACGGGTGAGTCGAGAAGAGAGCGGAGGACACTTCACCATCCCGAAGTCCCTCGCCGCCCAGGTATTGGAAGGGCGAATCACGTTCTCCGACGCGCTACGAGAAGGAGAACGTCGGTACCCACGTTCCGTCTCCCGCCGCGCCTTGGGCCGACCCTCGCCCCAAGAACCGTCTTAAGGGAACGCCTCGTCCGCGCCTCCGTTGTCGCTCCCTGCCGACCTCGAAACCCGACTGCGTCGTCTGGCGCTCGACAACGCGGTCCATCACGAGGGGGAGGCGCGTGCCGGGCCGCTCGTGTCCCGGCTCCTCGCTTCCGACCCCACCCTCCGGAGCCATGTGGCCGAGCTGAGCAGGTTGGCGGGGATCGTCGCGGACGCCGTGACGAAGATGACCCTACCCGAACAAGAGCAGGCGTTGGCTGCGCTCGGTGGCGCCCTCGTCGTCTCCGCCCGGGTGACGGCGGCACCTGGCGAGCTGCCCGCGCTGATGGAGGCGGTCGACGGCCAGGTGGTCCTGCGAATGGCCCCCTTCCCGTCCGGGGCGCTCCACATCGGGAATGCCCGGATGATATTCATCAACGAGGCGTACCGCCGGAGGTACAACGGCAAACTGCTCTTAGTGCTCGACGACACGGCCGGGTCGGAAGAGAAGCGGGTTGAGCTCGAGTTTTTTGACCTGATCCTTCGAGACCTCGAGCGGTGCGGCGTTAAGCCGGACGCGATCTACTACAAATCCGACCGAATTCCTCGGCACTACGAGTGGGCGGCCCGCGTCATCGACCGCGGAGTAGCCTACGTGTGCGTGTGCCCCGCGGACCTCTTGAGGGAGAATCGGAAGAATGGTCTCGCGTGCCCCGAGCGTTCGCAGTCGATCGAAGCCACCCGTTCGGACTGGCAGAAGATGCTCACCGGCGGTTTCGCCCCGGGCGAAGCGGTGTTGCGCCTCAAGACAGACCTCCAGGACCCCGATCCGGCGTTCCGCGACCGGGTGCTCCTGCGGATCAGTGATTTCGACCACCCCCGGGTAGGCCACCGGTACCGCGTCTGGCCCTTGCTCGAGTTCTCATGGGCAGTGGATGACATCGAGCTCGGGATTACCCATGTGATCCGGGGCAAGGACCTAGTCATCGAGGATCGGATGCAGGAATTCCTATGGAAGATCCTGGACATCACCGGGCCCCATTTCTTGCACTGGGGAATCTTGCGCGTGCGGGAGGCCAAGGTCGCCAAGAGCAAGGCGTACGTCGAAGTGAAGTCGGGACTGTACGACGGTTGGGCGGACCCCCGGTCCTGGAGCCTGCAATCGCTCGACCGCCGAGGGATCACCGTCGAAGCGCTTCGGAAGTTCACCCTCTCCTTCGGCCTCTCGCTCGCCGACATCGAGGTTCCCGCCGAAACTCTTTACGCCGAGAACCGGACGATCATTGATCCCACTACGCCCCGTCGACTGTTCGTGCCGGACCCCCGACGCGTCCGCGTGGACCAATATCCACAGGGGCTCGGTTCCATTCCGCTCCCCAATCACCCGGATCGGGTCGGGCTCGGCACGAGGTCCGTTGCGACCGGACCGGAGTTCTGGCTCCCGGGCACCGAACTGGTCAAGAATGTCGGGGCGGAGATTCGGCTCAAGGACCTGCTGAATCTCCAGTTGCCCGCCGACCTATCGGCCGGCCCCGACGGCGCTATCGTGGCTTCGTTTACTTCGAAGGAGAACAAGCGACTGCCCCGGATTCAGTGGGTCAGCGCCGCCGATTCCGTCCCCGTTGACATCCTGGAAGTGGACGGATCCCACCGCACCGGTCTCGGCGAAGGGGCGCTTCGGAACGCAGCGCCCGGGGACCGGTTGCAGTTCGAGCGGGTCGGATTCGTGCGCGTGGAGACTGACTGGCGACCCGGGTCGTCGCCGCTGAGGGTCTGCTACGGCCATCCGTAACCGTGGGGGGACCACCTTCATAGCCCGGGCCGCCGCTCAACCTTCGGGAGAGCCATGCGATTCCTGCACGCCTCGATCACCGTTCGGAACATCGACGAAAGCATCCGGTTCTACACGGAGGTCCTCGGACTCGAGTTTGAGCGCCGACACCCCATCCCCGAAAACCACGCCGAGATCGCCTTCGTCAAAGACCCCGAAAGTGGGGCTCGGATCGAGTTCACTCACTGGGAAGGGAAGGATCATTTCGAGGCCGGCGAGCAGTTGGACCACTTTGCCTTCGAGGTGTCGGACCTGGATGCCTTCCTAAACCGGGCCCGTGCCCACGGGGTCAAGGTCGCCAAGGAGCCATTCGAACTTCAAGGGAGTTCGGGACGACTTGCCTTTGTCCTGGACCCGAACGAGGTCTGGATCGAGCTCATCGAACGGCCCGCCGCTGGGCGGTGAGACTCGGTCGTGTCCTCCGCGCTGCCGGAGCACGCCGCGCCGGAATCTCCCCGACTTCTTCGGGCCGTCTTCGGCACGACGTTCTTCATCCGATTCGGTTTTGGACTGACCCTCTCGATCTTCGCCTCGTACTTCGCCCGGCATTCGGTGGGACTGGGCGGCGGATCGGTCGGCACCGTCGGGCTGCTCGGGGCACTGGCCCCGATCGGCGAGTTCACGACCGTCCTCATTTCGGGCCTCGCGGCGGACCGATACGGCCGGTTTCCGATTCTGCTCGGGGGAACGGTCGCGGCTTCCGTCCTGCTGGCCGTGATGTCGCTCGGTCGCTCCGCCGCGCTCCTCGGGAGTTCGAACCTCCTCTTCGGCGTGGCGAGCGGGGCGATCCTCGCGGCGAGCCTCGCTGTCGTGGCGGACCAATCGGGCCGGGGCGAGCGGGGATTGGAGATGGGACGTTTCGACGCGGTCAACCTGCTCGGCTACATCCTAGGATTCGCCTCGGGACTGGGGGCACTCGGACCCCTACCCAATTCCGACCTCCCCTGGCTCTTCCGTCTCGGAGCCGCGGTGCTCCTAGCGGGATTCCTGTTCGCGTTGCTCTCCGTCCGAGGCTTCACGGAGCCGGATTACCGGAACACGTTCCAACTGTGGCGCGTGCGCGACGCGATCCTTCGACGCGACGTCCTCCTCGTGGTACTCCCCTGGCTCGTCATCTACATGCTGATCGGTACCGCCTTCATCTTCCTCCCCTCCGCGGCGACCGGCGCGGGCATCTCCACCACCTGGCTGGCCCTCGCCATCGGGGGGGGCGGACTCCTCCTGCTCCTGACGCAACCATGGTTCGGTCGCCAGGCTGACCTGCGAGGACGACCGCTCTTTCTCCTGCTCGGAACCATCGGCTTCGTGTCCATCCTGATCCTGGCAGGGTCGATCCCCGTCTACGGACCTCGCCCACCCATCCTCGTCGGAATCGGGGTCAGTGCATTTTTTGCCTTGGGATACGGCCCAGCCGCATTGGCCTCGTTGGCCGATGTCAGCCAGTCCTTGACCCGGGGAACCACGATGGCCGTCTACTCGCTCGTCATTAGCCTCGGCATGATCATCGGGCTCGTGGTCTCCACGACCTTCTACTCGGCCTACGGTTTCTTCGGCCTCGACCTTTTCTTCGGGCTCGTGGCCGGGGGACTGGTCCTACTCACGTTCCTACGTCTCAACGATCTGCGACGCCCTGTCCCGGTGGACCCGGCA
This sequence comes from uncultured Thermoplasmata archaeon, assembly GCA_963773945.1. Lineage (GTDB taxonomy): Archaea > Thermoplasmatota > Thermoplasmata > Lutacidiplasmatales > UBA184 > JAKIWV01. The sequence goes on from CAVZDD010000003.1 coordinate 289,622, forward strand.
AGGAATTCTCCCGGCTCATGACTCCGGTTCGATGAGCAGGTGGCGCACCTGCGGGAACGCCTCCCGTAGCGTCAGCGACAGATGGTCAATCGAGGTTTCGATCTCGTCCGTGTCCATGTTGTCGAGAAAGTTGACCCGGAGAGCGAGCAGGACGTCGTCCGGCCCGAGCATCATCGACTGAAGACCTCGCACTTTCCGTACCCGCGGGTCCCGTTCGATCAGGGAAAGAACGGCCCGGGCCTGCTCCGGCGAGATCGCCTTTCCGACCAGAAGGTCTCGGCTCTCGGCGGCCAAGACGATTCCGGTGGCAATCATGAGAACGCCGACGATTACAGCGGCGAGGCCGTCGACCACCCCGCTCGGGGAGTGGAACTCGTACAACAACCCACCGAACGCGACGATGCTTCCGAGGACCGAAATCACATCTTGATAGAAGATCGTCTTCAATCCTTGGTGGGCCGAGCCCAGAAAGTCCGCGATCGTGGACGAGTCACGACGCAACTCACGGAGGACGACCAGGATCCCGAGGGCACTGAGCAGGAGGGTGAAACCGACGACAAGTAGGCCCTCGGGAATGTCATGGACGGGCTGCGGCGACAACATCTGTTGAAGGCCGGAGATCAACACGAAACCACCGGCAAATGTGAAGGTGAGCAGACCGGCCGAGAAGGACCAGAAGAATCGCTCCTTCCCGTACCCGAACGGATGCTCGTGGTCCGGAGGCCGCTGGGATGCGAGGAAACCCCACATGACCATCGCCCCTGCAAAGACGTCGCTGAGGGCGTACGCGGCCTGCGAGAGCACATCCCGACTTCCCCCGGCGAGGGCGACCGTAAGATTGAAGGCGAACACCAAAACGTCGAGCAGCAAGGTCACTATGATGACCAGTTGCGGACGCATCCGGCCTCGCCTACTCCTCGGGGTGTCCGGAACGGACGACCAACCTATGTTCGGGCCCCCTTATCAGACCGTCCGCAACCCCCGGCCGGTGCCTGCCCCCACCTCAAGAGGCCGCGATGGGAAAACCATGGGATCGCGGCCGAACCGTTAAATCGGACGCGCCGCTACGTGCGTTGTTCCATACATGTCCGAACCGGCGAATGCTTCCTCGGCGCCCACCGCCCACCGGCCGCTGCGACGACCATCTTTGGATTCGATGGGTCTTACACCCGGCAAGAAAACTCGGCTAAAGCGACTCCTCTACGACTACGGCCCAGGAGGGGGAACGCTCCTCGTGCTCCCCATCGACCAGGGTCTGGAACACGGACCCGCGGATTTCTTCGTGAACCCCGAGGCGTTGGACCCCGACTACCAGTTCCGGCTCGCCTGCGAGGGAAATTTCTCTGCGATTGCATTGCACGTGGGACTCGCCCGGAAGTACTTCCACCAACACGCCGGCGAAGTACCGTTGATCCTGAAGCTCAACGGCAAGACGAACATTCCCTCGGACACGCATTCTTTCAGTGCGCTGACGAGCACCGTGGAGGATGCGGTCCGTCTAGGTGCTGATGCCGTAGGATACACGGTCTACGTGGGTTCGCCGGCCCAGGACCGGGACTTCGCCCAGCTCACTCAGGTCCGTGCCGATGCTGACAAGTTTGGCATGCCGTTGATTGTGTGGGCCTACCCTCGAGGCGAAGCCATCGCCAAGAAGGGCGGCCGGGACAGCCTTTACGCGATCGACTACGCCGCTCGCGTCGCGCTCGAACTGGGCGCCGACGTGGTGAAGGTCAATTATCCCGTCGCTTCGGAGAAGGACAAGGAAGCACCGCCGCCCTACAACACCTTGAACCTTTCCGCAGAGGAGGCGTTCAGCAAAGTAGTCCAGAGCGCGGGTCGCGCATTGGTGCTCGTCTCCGGTGGAGAGAAAATTGGGGACGCCGAGCTCCTTGCAAAGGTCCGCGCCTCCATGGATGCCGGAGCGACTGGAATTATCTTCGGCCGAAACCTCTGGCAGCGCCCCTTCGAGGAAGCGCTCGCCATCACGCGGAAAATCCATGGCCTCTTCGCGGAGTACGCACAGCCCCTCCGCTAAAACGGCCGCGCCCCTCTTTGTCCGGCTCACCGGCGAGGACCATCCCCGGGCGTGCACCGGTCGACGCCTCGTCCACCGGGGGCTCGCGCACGAGTGGAAGGAGAATGGTCCGGTCGTCCGGGGGCCCATACTGCTCGACCCCCGGGCACCGGACCCGCTGACGTCGCTCGACGGACCGCGGGCCGTGTCCTCCGGCATTCTCGTGGTCGACTGTTCCTGGAACCGCCTCGATCAACGCGGAGGGTTTGACCCGGCCTGGTCGGGCCTCGGCCGATTGCCGCGTCGGCGGCTTCCTTGGCTGCTGGCGGGCAATCCGCAGCATTACGGCCGCGTCGGGGAGCTCAACACCGCGGAAGCCTTTGCCGGTGCACTGGATATTCTCGGCGACCGGCCGGGCGCGGAGCGGGTCCTGAACACCTTTGCCGGAGGGCCGGGTTTCTTGGCCCTCAACGCTCGTCTGCTCGAGGCGTACCGGGGCGCTCGATCCGTCGATGAGCTTCACGGGGCCGAGCGGGAATTTTTCTGATGGGGTCGGTGCGCGGCCTCGGGCGACCCCCGGATAATCGAATGACCTCAATGTCCTGCGTCGAGAGCACCGGCCGGTCGAGCGGGACGTGGGCCGTGAGGATTCCCCCGTAGCGCTCGTACATGCGGGAGGTATGGAGCGTGAGACAGTGGTCGTGGTAGAGGGATTTGCCGACGACCTTGGGGTCGTGTCCCCGCAGGAATACGCGGAGCCCCGTGGCACGTAGAAAACCGTCCAGGGTCGCCTCGTCGATCGGGGTGGAAAGTCCGTAGTCGGGGTTTGACGCGCCGATCCGACTCCAAAGGACCTCGACGGTCAGCGTTTCATCGACGTTTCGGAATCGGTCGGTCCACGGCGAGCCCAGCCGCGATGGAAATCCCGCGTGGGCGAGAAATACGCCGGAAGGCGTGTAGCCGGCTAGCGGTCCTCGCTCGAGCAGTCCCATCAATCGGGAGTAGCGACGGCGATCCGCGCCCCAGCGTTCGTCCATCTCCTTCGGCAGGTCGTGGGGGGCGACGGGGATCCTTCGGGCCACTTCGTGATTGCCCTGGAGGAGGAACACCCGGTCGGGATACGCGGCCTTAACCGAGAGCAGAAAGAGCGCGTTGACCGCCGACCCCCCGGGACAGTCGGGGGGCGCTCGGTCGACATAATCACCTAAGCCGACGAAGGCCCGGTCGTCCGGTGACTGAAGAAACCACTCCAATGCCGCCTGGGCGGAGGGCCAGTCCCCGTGGGTATCTCCGATCACGGCCACCGCCCTCGCGCCCGGCGACTCGACGCGGATGAGGGCAGACTCCGAAGAGATTAGTGGATCCAGCCGGGCGAGCAGGGCATCGATGCCAGCGGCGTCCATCTGTTCGATGGATTCCGGTGACACGGGATGCCGGGTTTCTATGGCCATGGCGATCGTCTACCTGACGGAAGGGGGAAGTGCGGGGGGCCGGAGTTCCCGGGGTCCGGTCGAGGACCGGGCCCCCTTTGAACCGGCGAATGCCCTAGGCAACAGGGTTCTAAGCCCTGCCTCGGAAGCCCTTACCGGCGCCGCCGGAAGATTGGCCGAGCTGGAGCACCCCCGCAGAGTAACCGAGAAGGGCCGACCAGAAGAGAGGTAGCCCCGGCAGGAATTTCGGCCGGAGGGCCGATCGGGGCTTCCGGCATTCGAACCTGCGTCGCGAGATCCAGAGTCTCGCATGATTGTCCACTACACTACGGGGCTACGAGCGAGCGAGGGACGGAGCGCGTTCTTAACGGTTGCCGCGCCGGCGAACGAAAGCCCGTGTCGCCGAAGCCGCGGTGCGAATACGAACCAAGCCAGAAATACTCCGGGGCCGTCCTCGCCCGGGGTCCGGGGGGCGAGTCGCGTCCGGTTTCGTGCGCGCGGAGGCGTAGCCCTGACCACGACCTTGGGGATGGGCGAGCGACCGTGAAGAGACTCTCGCCCACTCGTCACGGACTCATTCTCGTCGCCCCCGCGGTCGTGCTAGCCGCCGGGGTGCTTCTCCTGGGTCCGGGCACCGGCAACTGGGGGTTCCTCCGCGACCTTCCCCAGGCGACGTACTATCTTTCGTTCTCGTTCGTCCGCATGCTCGTCGCCTACGCGATGTCCCTCGGATTTTCTCTTGTCTACGGATACTTCGCCGCGACAAACCGGGGCGCCGAACGGGTCATGATCCCAATCCTGGACATTCTCCAGTCGGTTCCCATTCTGGGCTTCTTTCCCGTTGCAATCGCCGTCTTCATTTCGATTCCGCTGATCGGCATCAACCTCGCCTCGATCTTCCTCATCTTCACCTCGATGGCCTGGAACATGGTGTTCGGGGTCTACGAATCACTCAAGTCGATCCCCGGGGAGCTCCGCGAGGCGACGGACTCCTTCGGCGTCCACGGCTGGCAGCGGATCCGTCAGGTCCTAGTCCCCGCCACCGTGAATCGGCTCGTCTACAACTCCGTACTCTCGTGGACGGGCGGTTGGTTCTTCCTCGTAGCCGCCGAATTTATCGCGTCCTCTCGCTCGCCCCAGGCCCTTCCGGGAATTGGAAGCTACCTGTTGTTCGCCGCTGGGGCGCACAACGCCAACGCCCTCGTCGCCGGACTCATCGTGTTGATCGCCCTGATCACGGTGCTCGACCTAGCCGTCTGGCGACCGCTTGGCCGTTGGGCGGAGAAGTACCGGTACGATACGTCGCCGTTGGGCGACGCCGATGCAGCGACCACCCCTAGCCGGCGGTCGATCGCGCCGCTTCGCCGGATGGTGACCGGCCTGGCTCGACGGGTCCGCACCGGTTTCATCACCGCCAGTACCCCGCTTGTTTCGTTGGGGACCTTTGCCCTTGGGCGGGGGCCCACCCGGCGTCGTTCCTTCGCCGCAATCGCAGGCCGATACGTCGCGCTCGGACTTATCCTGGTGTTCTCGTGGTACCTGCTGATCACCACCGGCGTGGCGATCTACTCAATCTACATTCATCCGCTCGGGGCGGCCGCTCTGGCCCACATCCGGATGATCCCGTACGACCTCGGCTCGTCGATCGCCCGTCTCATCAGTGCTTACGCCATCTCCCTGGCGATCGCGTTCCCCCTCGCATATCTCCTGACTCGCCGGCCCCGTATGGCGCGCGTCGGCCTTCCCCTGGTGGAGATCGTCGCGTCGGTACCGGCCACCGCCGTCTTTCCGCTCATCGTGTACGTTGTAGTGGCCGACCTCGGTGTCCAGTTCGCTTCCGTACTGATGCTGATGACCGGAATGATCTGGTATCTGTTCTTCAACCTCCTCTCGGGCATGCGCAGCCTGCCCCCGGACCTCGATGAAGCGGCGCGCTCGTTCGGGGTCAAAGGGACCCCCTATTACCGGAAGGTCCTGTTGCCGGCGGTGTTCCCGGCCTTCATCACCGGCTCGATCACGGCGTTTGGAGGCGGGTGGAACACGCTGATCGTCGCCGAGTACCTATCAGTCTCCACGACCACTCAGACGTCGATAGGGGCGGTGACGATGACCCATCCGGAGTACCAAGTTCCGGGCATCGGCCAGTTGATCCAGGCCGGGTTCGCAAACTCGGCGCTTGGTCCGGGGGTCTACGTTGCTGCTCTCCTCACGCTCGTCGTCACCGTGGTCGTGGTCAACGAGCTTCTGTGGAAACCTTTGTATCGGCGTGCCGTTGAGAAGTACCGATACGACTGATCGGAGTTCCTGGGAACGGCAACGCGAGAACGGCAGGAGGGAACGTGACGCTCATCGAAGTCCGGGAGATCCGAAAGGACTATCCGTCGCATCACGGGACGATCTCGATCATCAACGGCGTCACTTTCGACGTAGCGGACAGCGATTTCGTGGCGATCGTCGGTCCGTCGGGGTGCGGAAAGTCGACGATGCTTCGCATCATCCAAGGACTCGAGCATCCCACGTCAGGGGAGATCCGGTTCCGGGGTCAGCCGGTCATGACCTGCTGCAACGATATGGCGATGGTCTTCCAGAGCTTCGCCCTCCTGCCGTGGCTCACGATCAAGGAAAACGTGGCCTTCGGTCTCTCGGCCCGGAGTTGGAGCCCGGAGAAGATCGCGGCGCAGGTGGAACGGTACATCTCCGTCACGGGCTTAGTCGGCTTCGAAGAGGCCTATCCGCGCGAGCTCTCGGGCGGGATGCGCCAGCGGGTGGGGCTCGCCCGGGCCCTCGCCGTCGAGCCCGCGGTCCTGCTCATGGACGAACCGTTCTCCGCGTTAGACGCGCTGACGGCCGAGGGTCTTCGGGAGGAAGTGCTCCAGCTTTGGCGCGATCCGGATCTACCCCCCGAGGCCGTGATTCTCGTCACCCACAACATCGAAGAAGCCCTGGCGATGGCCGACCGCGTGGTCGTGCTCTCTCACCGTCCGAGCCGGGTCCTGGCGGTCGTCCAAGTTGACCTGCCCCGGCCCCGGGACCGGAAATCGGAAGCGTTCTACGCATTGACCGACCACCTCTACTCGCTCATCACCGAAGGCGCGCCTCCCCCTGGGGCGGCCCCGAAAGCGGCCCCCGAAGGTTCGGCGACGGTCTTGCCGGGAGGCGACCAGTGACCGTCGCGAAACCAAACTATTTAGCCCATGGTCCCGCTCGGAGAGTCCCTCCTAGGAGAGTCTGAGAAACGTGCCGACCGCCTTTCCCAAAGCGTCGCCCCGGAGCTGCAGGGGCTCCTCGTATTGCTGAACGAGCACAACGGCAGCGAGGACGTGGCCCTGCTGGCCGACGACCTCGACCTCGAGATCGATGAGATCCTTCCTTCGATCGACTATGCCGAGACCCTTGGCTTGCTCAAGGTGGCGGAGGGTCGTGCGTCCCTCACCGAGACCGGCCGAAAGCTCCTGTCGGCCTCGATCCGGGAGCGGAAGACGATCCTGCGAGACCTGCTGAAGAAGACCACGCTGTTCAAGACGCTCCTTCGGGCCCTAGAGAGCGCTCCCGAGGGCCGCCTCACCGAGGAGGATGTACAACGGTTACTGGCCTTCACCACGGCTCCGGGTGACTCCTATGTCCTCAACATCATCAACTGGGGCCGCTACGCGGAACTGTTCCGGTACGACGCGGACGAGCACGCGCTGATCGCCATCCGCTCACGAGTGGCCGGGCGAACCCCGCCCAGTTCGCCGCCGTCCAATCCCGCGCGCCGGATCACGGAACGGCGCGGACAGGGTCCAAGCCGACCACGGACGCGGGCGCATCTCCGCGCGACTTGGCTCACCCGGCGAGCATGGTCGCCGCGTAAGTGGGCGGGGTCGCCCGCGACAAATGCTATAGGAACATCCACTGTCGCCCGCGCCGCGGGCACGTAGATCAGCGGAAGATCGCTGCTTTCGCAAAGCAGAGGTCGGGGGTTCAAATCCCCCCGTGTCCATCCCTTAAAGGGTTAAGAACCCCCGCGTTATAGGCCCATTCGTGCCCCGGAAAGGCCCCGCCGCCGCGGACCTGCTGACCAACCCGGACGTGCGGCGCTGGTTCGAAAACCTTGCCCGCGGCTCGCGGGCGACCGCCGACATCAACCTCCGACGGCTCAACGCACTGTGTAACTCGCTGGGAACGACGCCCGCAGAGCTCTCTGGGTTGACCGAAAAGCAACTCCACGACCGGTTCCTGGACTTCGTATCCGCCGAGGAAAGGCGCGGGGTCGCCGGCTCCTACATCGTTCGCACCATGAAGGCCGGGAAGTCTTGGCTGTTGCACAACGGAAAAAAGCTCGACCGACCGATCCGCGTTCGGGGGGCAAAAGACACGCCGTCTCTCCGCGACGAACGGGTGCCCAGTCAAGAGGAACTCCGGAAGATCCTCCTCGCGGGAACGGCTCGAATTCGGTCCGCGGTCGCGCTGGTCGCATTCTCGGGACTTCGTCCCGAGGTCCTCGGGAACTACCTCGGAAACGACGGCCTCACGCTCGCAGATCTCCCGGAATTGAAGGTCGGGAAGGGAATCGTGGAGTTCGCGACAATCCCGACTGTCCTTCGCGTCCGCCCGGAGCTATCCAAAAACGCTAACGGTTACACTTCGTTCCTGTCGGAGGAGGGGTGCGATTACCTCAAGCAGTACCTGGAAGAGCGACTCCGAGCTGGCGAGAAGCTCGGCCCTGGCACGGACCTGATCCACCCCGACCGCGCCCGGAAGCGGTTCATTCGGACCCTCAACATTGGCGACGCCATTCGAACGGCGATCCGCGGGGCCGGATTCGATTGGCGCCCGTACGTCCTCCGGCATTACTTCGACACTCAGCTCCTGACGGCGGAATCGAAGGGGAAGGTGGCCCACGACTTCCGCGTCTACTGGATGGGCCACGTAGGCAGCATCGACGCGAGGTACACGACCAACAAACGGCAGCTCCCCAAGGAATTGGTGGACGAGATGCGGGCGGCCTACCGACGCTGCGAACCCTTCCTTTCCACGGTTCCGAGCCGATCCGAACAGGAGGGGCAAGCGAAGATGACCAAGACCATGCTGATGGGCCTGGGCTACACCGAGGAGGACCTGGCACACGTGAACCTCGAGAACCTCGATTTGGCCCAGTTTCAGGAGCTCGTGGCCAAGAAACTGGGGGCGTCAGGGTCCGAGGCGAGGCAGAAGCTCGTGGATTCGGCCGAACTGCCCGCCTACTTGGACCAGGGTTGGACGGTCGTGACCGCGGTCAACGGACATCAGGTAGTACTGAACCCGCCCGGGTCATGATCAGGCGGTACCAGCCGACCACTTTGGCCGCGTACTCTTGGCGCGAGATCTGATCGGGCTCCCCCAGCAACAGAATCCGGAACGGGTGCGAAGGTTCCAGGTGCTCGACCAGCTCCTTCATCGGGCGCAAGGAGACCACCTGTTTGGGCGCAGAATGGACTCTGAGGGACGGCGACCGCGACGGAATCGCCAGGACAGACCCTTGGGACGGAATCCTTCCGCGGGCCAATCTGGTCGCCACGGTCACTGTCAATGATTCGAGGAATAAGTACCGAATCGCGCCGCCGAACGATGAACTGCGACCTTGACCAGGCACCGAACCGGGCGGTACTGGTGGACGGGCCCGCTCTGGGTTAGACTCAGCAGTGGCCACGCGGCCTTGCGAAATTATACGGTTCCCCCGCCGCTGTCAGGCGCCCAAACTGCCGATGGACCAGCGGCCTGGACCGACGCCTGGACGGTCTTCCGAAGAGCCCTGTTGGCCCGACGCGTCGGTCCACCGATTCTCCGATAGAGGATTGGTCATTTGGACCAGCGGAATCAGCTGGACCGGCCGATTAGGTAAGCAGCCATCTGCAGCCGTCGGGACAACACTGTGCCTCCTTGGGGCGCACGGACGACGAATCAGAGTGAACGGTACTCGGGTCCGGTTCTACGATCTTTCCGTTCTGAGGACCTCGGACAGCCCGTCCCGACCTGGTGTCCCGACCCCCGGTCCACCCCCTACCGGCCCGACCGACCTGGACCGACCTGGGCCCGGCAATCGCTCGGTAGAAGATTGACCCGCTGTCCCGACCGTCCCGACTGTCCCGACCGATTAGGAATAGGAAGTGTTGGGGCAGTATGGGTCGACAAGTCTGGACTGTCTTAGTGGCCTGCTCAGCGAGGGCCCCAAGAGAGGTTGACGCTGACGAAGCTTGCATTGGTCCATGCGTCACTATCGTTGACATTACTCCAGACCATCGCGTACGAGTCGCATCGGATCGGGGGTTGTCCGGTCACGTTGAAAGAGCCCGACCCCGACGTTCCGTATCCGGAGTAGATCACCACGATGGCGTCATTACAACCTAGTTGGCCCCCTCCCGTGTAAAAAACCGGGCCGTCCCAAACCTCGAAAGAGATCGGTTTGCCCATTTCGGACCAGCTGAATACCGCGAGACCAGAATATTCCCAGTTCAGGCATGCCTGGCTTCTTGGATATCCGTACAGGACGAAACTCGTAGAGCCGGATGAGGAAGTGAAATTGAGGCACCCCGCAGAGGCACTTGACGGAAGAGGAACTGCTTCGCTCCGGACTGCCTGAACCGACACGAGGCCAGCGACGCTCCCCCCGATGAGCACGGTCACCACCCAAACCTGCCACGAGGGGGGAACCGCTGCCCGTCTGCGACCAATCATCACCTGCGAGCAGCCCAACGGCTTACTTGAACATCTCCGGCCTCAGGTCGATCACGAGGTCCACGACCCCGAACACGGCCACGAGGATCCCGACGAGGATTAGGCCCGTGTACTCGTTCAGTTGGTTCGTCGACACAGAGCCCACGCAGGACAGGTTCGCCACGCAGGCGTTCAGGAACCCAAAGGCCTCGGCGCCAATGGCCACAAAGGCCAAACCGATGACGAGCGTGACCGCGCCTTCGAAGGACCTCCGAAACATTCGGACGCGCTCGGACTCGGACATCTTCGCTCCCTCTCACCCGCGGAGAGAGGGAGGGAGATGGTCCGCGGGGTCTCCTCGTGGGACCCGACCGCGCCCAAGCGCGGGAGGGGCCCACGAGCGGAGCGAGTGGGAGGGACCCGCGCACGCGAGACACGAGTCCAGCGAGAACTGAGCTCGCTCCAGGCACTCCTAGGTGATAGACGCCGAAACTGTACCAGCAGTACTCCCGGTTCCGAGTGCCGACAAGGTGTACCCGGCGAGGGAAGCGGGCGTGGAGCTATTGTAAAAGAGCGATAGAATGTCCTGAGTCTCGATGACCGTGTGCGAACTGAATCCAAGGAAGTATGTCCATCCGCCCGCCAACGCGAACGTGGCCTCGACCGAATTGGGCGGTTTCACAACGGAGAGTCCGCTCCCTGAAGCGACTGTGGTGACCGTGCCGTCGGGAGACTTGACCTGAAAGACGAACATTCCGAGACCATTGCACGGATTGGACGACTCCACAGTGAAATTGTACCAGTGATCCCCTCCCTTGATCGTATCGGTTGAGCCGCTGAACGCTAGTCCGGTGCCGAGCGGCTGGTCGGTGGTAAGTCCGGAAGGACAGGCGGTTGTCGGCACTTGCGACAAGACCAGCTCGTACAGCCCGACCCCGACGAGGGCAAGGGCGATCGCGATGCCCACGATGATTGCGATTCGACGACGTTCGGTCACTTATTGGTGAGAGCTACTTTCACGTACAAGTCGCTAACGCGGCTCAGCCGAGGCAGGTCGCGACACTCCCTCCGCGGACCAAGAACCCATCGAGGGCGCGGGGGGGGACCCGGCGATCAGAACCGGGACGGGAACTTCATCGGGTTGAGCTGGTCGATCTCGTAGTGGTCCCCGAAGCGCGTCACGGTGAGCCCCGCCCGCGTGGCCCCCTCGATGATGCCATAGAACGCCTCCCGGGTCAGGTAGGTCCGAGGGACACGAGGCGGAAGGAATGCCAACGTCCAGAGGAGGGTGAACCGAGGCAGGGTGTAGAGCTGCAGCTGCATGTCCGGGGGTAACGGGCGCTTCTCGAACTGAGGATTCTCGAGGAGAGTAGTTTGGCCCGGTACCTTCTCCCAACGGACCAGTCTATGCGCCCCATCGGGGAATCCGAAAGCTAGGCCGGTCGTGCTGACCTCAAGGCTGGTGGGAGGTCTCCGGTTCATGCGGAAGAGGAAGAGACCGGTAGCAGCGCCCAGGTAGGCCCAGATGTTCACGTCGAGCAGATCCGAAAACTCATCCAAACTGCTCAGAGCACGGCCAGAGTAGAGCAGATAGGCATAGAGTCCAACCGCACCGATCCCAATGACAAAAGCCCCAAGCGCAAGAATCTGGAAGACTCGAAGATTGAGGGTGGGATGGATTTTGAGGTGGCTTAGGTCGAAGAGAACCGGTTGGGTGCCCTTGAGCACATGGGTTGGCGGTGGTGCCTCGGGAAGCGGCGAGACCTGCGGGAAGAGGGAGGTCGGCGCTTTGCGGACCACGGCCGCGAACGGGCCTTATCACTCAAAGGAGTATCGGGAACCGTTAGGTACGCCTCGAAGGATGCCTGAACAAACCGTCCTCTTGAACCCCCTCCCGGAACTGCTCCCCCGTGTTCCCGAACCGCGCGTAAAAGCGCGCGGCCCGGTCGGGGCGGGCCCGGAGAATCGCAGCCAGGCCGGGCATCTTCGAAGCGACGGCGCGAGCGAGCTTGACCCGGGTTCGAACGTCTGCGTCTCGGTCATCTTGACATGTCGCGGCCAGTCCACAGTATCCCCTCGGCGGAACAAGAACCCATCGAGGGCGCGCGGGGGGTCCGCGCAGCACCGCAGGACATGCACAAATCAGCCCAGGGACCCTTTGGAAGAAGGACTGGGGGGAATCAGTCGAATGACCCGGGGTGGCCCGATTTGGCTTCCACGATTGAGACCATCTGAAAGCCCTTCAACCCTGAAATTGTTCCTCTCAGCCTCTCGGACAAGGGCGGATAACGCCTCTGGTGTCAAGGGCGATCGAAGGCGAAGACTGAGGCTAAGAAGGACGAAGTCGATTTTCCGGGGGGCCCCACTCCCCCACGTAGTGCCCAGTAGGCTCCCGTCGTAGATCTCCAGCGAATTCCGGAGCCCAGACCACCGGAAACCTGAACTTTTGCGCCGCGGAGTGTTGAGTCTCACCTCGTCTTCTGAAATCGTGATCTCAGTGGGGGAAAGCGGGATTGTGGTGAATGCCCAGCAAGCAAGAATCGAGGTCGCTGGGATCAATGTCGTGAGGGCCAACAAACCTAACCACCAAGCCGCAGTGTGTGTGGTGTGTAGGCTCTCAATCGCAACGGTCGCGGCGTAAGCGCCGACGGCTAGTCCGAAACAGGTCCAAGTAAGGAGGATGAGGCGTTTCGGTCGATTGATTCGGTCGAGCTCCACCGCAAGGGATGGAAACGAAAAGTGCGAGGACTCCGAAGGGGCCATACAGACCCTCAGTATCCTGCCGACCACTCCGCCACGCCAATGCCGACCGCGGCTAGGTCCATCCCAAATATTGCCAGGTCGAGAGACTTAATCGGGCCGGGCTTTACTAACGCGGGAATCTCTAACACGAAACTCACGGCTGCGAGTACTACCCCTGAGTCCGAAGCCAGCATGTCATGATCTATCTGCCCGATGGCTTCGAGGGCTATGCCTTCGAGAGCGAAGCCGAAGGAGGCGGCTTGGGAGAGGAAGACGAAACTGGAAACGCTCGTGTCGGACCAAGCTGAACTAAGCTGCTGCGCCGCATAGGTGGTGGATGTGCCGCCTTCCCAGTAAGAGAAGGCGTCGGTCCAGCTCGTCCAATTGTTTTCTTGCGACGCTTGATTGGAGTATTGCCCTGCAAACTCCTGGCAGGAGTTGACCATAGCCGGGGACGGAGAGCCGAACTGCGGTAGCGAGTATATGAGGGCAGTAATGGAGAGGGCGAGGATCAGGCCGATGAGCATGTTCAAGAGGAAAGTCCCTCCGAACGTGAGTGCAGTGATTACCCCTATCACAATCTGAATGACAATCGCCACCACCATTCCCAGTTGAAACATACCACCACTTAGGGCGTTCCACACGCTCGGGGACCCCGTAGGGTCTACTGATAGTTCTAGAGCCTCCACAAAGCTGGCTCGCATGGTGAAAAATGGGGCCAATGCTACGTTGAGCGTTTTCTGGATGATACCGCCCACCGCCGTCAGCAGCAGTTTCGTCACATTAACCAGTGCCCGCCCCGCAACTTTGAGGGCCGCCACCGTCCGATTGAGCAGGGTGCCTCCAAGGGCGAGCGCTGCCCGGAACAGGTGGTTGACGTAGGTGATGGCTGCAAGCGTAAGGCTCCACGCTGTTTCAAGCAGAGAGCCGATTGCCCCTGACACGAGGGTCGTTATTGCCGTGACCGAGTTCCAGAACGCCCCCCAGAGACCGCTCGTAGTCGAGGTCTGCGCGGGGAGCGTGCTCTTCGGAGCAGAATAGAGTCCCTGCCCAGGGATCGCTTGGTCGGCAAGTGCGCTCAGGACCGGTGCAGCGAGCCCGAGGCTTGGAACTTGCAAAGTCACGGATTGGAATGTCCCATTGACGCTTCCCGTCGCGTTATCCAGGAGGCCCGCCAGCAACAGTTGCAACTGGGTCGTATTCGTAATGTTCAGTGTAAGAACCGCTTGCAAGGCAGCACCGGAAGTCGAACTGTTCTCCAACGTCGGGTCGGTCGGGTCGGAGCCGGTGTTGTTGGCCGGGGGCGTCGCACTGTAAACCGCCAGAGCGTGAACTGATTGGGAACTCTTGTCGGGGGTTCCCGTTTCCGTGGTGGAGTCGATCGCGCCGACCGAATTCCAGATGGCCCGGTTCTGCCAGTACGAAGCCAAGTCGATTAGCAGATTGATCCCCCCGAACCCGTGTATGGAGTCCCAAGTCGAGCTGCTGTTCACAATCATGGCAGGATTTTCCCCAACCGAATAGGGGGCAGCGATTCCCCGCAGAATCGCTTCCCCAAACGTAGAGTTCAGGAACTGTTCCCGCGGAACCAGGAGGTTGTTGAGCCCCGAATTGAGGGAGATCGAGTAGCTCCCGCCCCACGGGTACGGCACGCCGGTCAGACTGATGCTTGAACTTGCGTTGACGACGACTAGGTCGAATGCCTGTTCTCCGATGTACCTCTCTGAACCGGCGGGGAGGCCGTTCGTCGTGCCGTTGGCCGTGGGAACCCACAGGTAGGTCGGCGCCTTGCGCCCCGTCCGAACCCAACTGACTTTGAAACTCAGTTGGGCGTGCTTCGACCCGGTTCCGGTGGTCTGCGCGTAGGACTGCAGCCCTCCGTAGAGCATGTCTAGGGTAAGGTTCGCCATGTTAGCAGCACCGTTGAACGTGAGGGGGGTTAGGGTCCCACTTAGATTGGCAATGACCTTCACCTGAATCGTCTGATTTTGGTAAATCTGGCTCACCGGAATCGCAACCGAGTAATTCGAAATCTCGGTTTGCGTGCCTCCTGTCCCGAGGGCGGGTTGGGAGTAAGCTTGGAGTTCATCGCTTCCGGCCTTGGCGGTTCCATTCCGCACGGTGAATTGTACCGCCCAGCCGGTGCTCGAGTTCAGTCCTGTCGAGTTGGCCCACAATGACGAAACGAGCAGAGCCCGGGTCGCCACGGGGTCGATTCGGCTCCCATCAGGAGGAAGAAGACCGCCCGGAACAGTGGACGCCGCGAGCGGATTCGCCCCCCAGGAGAGCTTGCCCCAAACCGTGATAGTCCGGTCTCCATCCCAGGTGCCCGTCACCGCCCGGAGCGGGGCCCCGTCCTGAATTCTGGCGTTCTGCACGCCGCTCAAGTTCAGGAAGGTTCGGAAAGCCGTGTCGCTCCAGAGTGCTTCCGAGGCCCATGGTGATCCGTCCCCGCTTGTTGGGCCCTTCGCGGCAGTTGGTGTGATGTTCCCGATGTTTTGCATTGCGGCCGGGGGTGGGTCCGTGGTGAACGGATTGTAGGTTGAGTTCTCATACCAATACTGCAAGCCCGCGGGTGGACTAGGGGAGTTCGCGGCTAGCCCTAAGTCGAAGGTGAGATTCCATGTGTCCAGCATCTGGCTTTCGGCCGTGTCGACAGTGTGAGGATCCAGATCGAACTCTTTCTCGACGTAATCTCCCACCAGACCGTTGGTGGAGTACTGGTTGACCGGCACCCAGATCCAAAGTCCGCCGTACTCGGCGCTGCCGGCAACTAGGGTCGATTGGCTGACGGGAACGGGAATGAACCATCCACTTTCTTTCTCAAGGTCTGCGAGCCCATCGCTTGTCGTCTCCTTCAGATAAGTGAACGTAAGGAGCGGACTCGTGACATTGATGGCGCCGGCGTTGTCCGTGTAATTGAGCCAAAGTGCGACGGAATAGCTCGAGTTCATCGTAGTTGGCGTGATATTGGCGACGAAGTCATTCCCTCCGTTCACTTCCCAAATGGATTGACTGGTCTCCGGAACAGACACCACAACTGATGTGTTGTTGTACACGAGACCCGCGCTCACGAGAGTAGGGCGCTTTGCCAGGAAGGACTCCGGCAGAACCCAGCTCACTTGCCCCCCTCCGCCAGTCTTCGTGATTGAGTCGTACGCTTGATCAGTCTCGGACAATGTCACGACGTGGGGGGTCTGAAAACTGTAGGTCGTGGTCCTGACCTTGTCTAGGCAACCACTGCCCGTGCCAACGCCGACATTCACGACGTAGCGGGCGAATGGATCCAAGTTTCGAAGGACCTGCGCGTAGTTGTACGTCCCGTTACCGTTGTGCGTGTAAGGGATGCCGGAAATGGTGTAATTCAAACCCGTGCCCAACTCGTAGTACGTTACAATGCCAATGCCACTCGCGGTCGAGCCCCATTGAATCTGCGTCGAGGAGGTCGTTTGATTCGTCACGTTGTTGAGCACTGAATTCGCCCAGACTTTGTCCGCGGGGGCTGTAAGATTGAATCCGCACTCGAATGAGGATTGCTCGGCCGGATAAGTCGTGCCGCTGGCCCAGGAGGCCGCAGCCAAGGTTGGTGTTTGGCTCGTGTTGACTGTGCCGGGCATGCTGCGGGAAGTGACGGTTGCCGTGTAGGCCAGCAGATTGCAGCCCCCCGTAGGAAGACTGGTGAACAGATTGGAATAGCCGATTTGGTAACCCGTACCGATCCCGGGGTAAGAATTTCCGTTACTGTTGTTCAACCAAATGTCGCTGATCGCCAACATGGTGTCATTCCAGTTCGCCGAGAGATCAGATATGGAAGGTGGACACCCCGATGGCCATGTTCCGGTGAGCATGTACGGTTGACCCGGAACAATCTGCAAGTCGGTCGATGCCCAGCCAACGAGGACCAGGTTCATCGTAGATGGGCTGATGGTGGGGGGCGAAATCACCTTCGAACCCGTTGAACCGCAATAGTCCCACGAGTAGGTCTGCGTGTAGGTGGCGTTGATCCAAGCCTCCCAGGTGTAGTTCGAATCGGGGGTCAGGTTAGTCAGGTACAGGGAGCTAGGTACCGCTCCAAGGCTCCACGAAGGATCGCTTCCAGCGAGAAGTCTGACTTTGGTGCTGTAGGACGTCACAACACTCGAGTTGTCCCAGTAGATGCTGCCTCCGGTCGGACATTTGTTGCTTTTGTCGCTCGTGTAGCTTGGAAACGTGGCTGAGAACTGCAGCAAGGCGCTCGCAGGGCTCTGCGTAGTAACGGTGGCTGAAGAGTGCGCCGTCTGCCCGTGGCTGGTTTCGTTCCCCCAGAATGAAGGGACGGCGACATTCGGTACTGGGGAGGAGCCAGTGCCCGGATTGGATAAGGGAGAATTCCCAATGCCAACTCCCTCGGCGTTCAGAAGAACTTCATCGTACGTAGCGAAGTAATAGCTCGGAGCGAACGCACCGGTCTCAGGCGGAAGCTGCGATGTGGATGCGGGAACGGAAGGGACTCCAGCGGTCGTTACTGTTACGGGGAAGCGTGTGACCGCTGGAGAAAGTCCCTTCACTGTGGCGTTTTGCGTGCCCGAGAGAGAGTCGGCCGAGAGATTGGTTTTGAGGAACGATAACTGATTGTTCGCGATCGTAAGGAACGAGCTAAGGTGCTCTGATTGGTTATCTCCAGGTGCTGCCGGAAAGTCCCCCGGTTCCAACGGGTCGTTGACGAGGGCGTCCAGGTAGTTGTACGCAGCGCTCGCAGTTGGGAATTCCCCCGTGTAAAGTATCGCGGGGGTGCCCCCTAGCGAGGCCGTCGGCCACGCCACAATCGGTCTCCCGAGCCAGTCCACTGTCAATGCCCGGCGGGCCCGCTGGTGGGGCGTCCTGAGTGCCGCTTGCAGAGGCTGGAACCGCGGCAGGCGCGCCCAACAGCTGCCCGCTTGGGGAGAAGAGCGCCTGGTAGGGCTGCCATTCGGAGTTTCCACCCTCCAGCCAGGCTACAACCACTTCGCCGGTAGGGGAGACGGAGGCCGTTGGGTCTAACATGGACCCTTGGGCGCTTGTAACCGGGTATGGGCCCTGCCAGTACTGGCCTCCATCGGACGAAACTATGGTCGCACCCTGAACTCGACCTTCCATCCGGGTCGTGTAGAACACGAAAATTCCGTTACCCACTGCGACGGCGGCAAGCTGTCCCGGGAGCCCGCCCGGTGGGACTAGAGTGGTTTCGCCAATCGAATTGAAAACCGACGATGGAGCCGTTGCGGTGAAGTTCGCAATGGTCTGGGCACCGCCGAAGGTGGTGCCCCCGTTGCTGGAGGCAAAGACGCTCAAGGTTCCGGGGGTGGCGACGGAGGCCACGACGAACGCCTCGCTTCCGAGGGGGGAACTTGTCAGAGCAACGCTGGCATTCTGATACGCCCCCGCCGCGCCGAGCGTCTGACTGCCCATGACACCACCGGAAAGGGAGAAAGAAGTGGCGGTAAGGGTGCCAGAGGAAAGCGTCGTCGCGAGAGCGATCTGGGAGTTTGCGACGAGGGCCGTGACCGTCCCCGGAGCTGTTCCAAGCGTGAGCGCTTGACCCCCGGCAGAGGCTGTCGAAAGGACTGTGGTCGTCGAACCCACGGTCACAGCCGCAACCAAAGTGGAACCTACGGAGGTGACTGCGTCGGCCGAGATCGCCCCGCTGGATGTGTGGAACAGCTGCTGGGATTGCGACCAGGTCAGGTACACCGACCGGTTCTGCACACAAGTGGATCCGCTACCGGAAATGCATGCCTCATGGAGAAAGAGCGCGCGCGCGTCGGCAGGATCGTAGGCTCCCTGGGAGACCCACAACGTCCCAGGTCCGGAAGTGGAACCACCGCTAGTCGGGTAGAGCGCCACGCCCGCAGAGGCGTAATTTGCAGAGAGAGTAGTGTTTACATAGGTCGCAAAAGTCCGTAAGTTCGAAAGAATCAAATCGTCTGTGTCGCCGGCGTTTGCCCCGGAAGTTAACAGGTTGAGGCGGGTTTGGCCCGTCCCCTCGGTGTACGCGCCGGGCCGAGTACCGCCGGAGGTTGCGTAGCCGGAGAAGACGGTCTCATTCGAGACCTTGGTTGTAGGTGCTGCCGTACAGCTTAAGGCTGTGCCGCCGGTGTTTGACTGGCCCCCGCAGTTACCCGCTTGGATTCCTGAGACGCCAGTTACATCGACCGCTTCGATGAAGTACGTCTCGCTCGAGGACATGTTCACGTAGACCTCGACTGTCTGAGCGGACATGTTTTGCAACGCGTAAATGAACGTCTTATCGTCGACACCGTTACCGACGCTGGTCCAAAGGACGGGCGAGAATCCGTGCACAGCCACCGCGGATGGGGTGGCGTGGGCTGTAGTTTCCTCCACGAAGATCAGCACGATCGAGGAAGGGGCCACTCCTAAGCCCCCGACCGAACACGAAGTGACCGAGACGCATATTGCGCCGAGGCTGGATCCTACGGTGCCGGCCTTGTTTCGCGAAGCGTTCGCAAAGACCAAATAATCCGAACCCGAGGGGGTTGAAGCGAGCCGAACAAGGCTAGGCGTACCCAAGGTTGTCAGGTTCGTTGGGGCGGGATATTCGCCCGGAGGAAACAGGTATGGGTATTCTGGAGCCGAGGGAAGCGTGCTTGCGTCGACGCCGAGCTCAGTCTGTTGGACCGAACGCCACTGATCCGGTCCCGGAAGGGCGCTCACCAACATCAGCAAAACGCAGAACACAGAAATCGTTACGAGCGTGGCCCGGCGGCCCAGGTAGAAGCGGAGCAGGCCAAGCATACGCCCGAGGGCCGGGCCCATCGCGCCGGCCGAGGGTTGGCCCGGAACAGCCCTGACCGTGCGCTCTTCGCGCACGAGCATCCCCTAAACCTGCGGTCGCGGCACGACCGCGGTTTACCTACTTGAATCCATTCTGGCCGTGAACTCCCTCCCAAAAGTCGAGTTCTAGTAGGCCGGGGACCCCGTCCACGAACAACTTGTGGGTGATCCCGAACCGCGCGTAGAACCGGGCGGCCCGGTCGGGTCGCGCCCGGAGGATCGCCGCCAGGCCGGGCATCTTTGAAGCGACCGCTCTCGCGAGCTTGACCCGGGCACGGTGGACGCGTGAGCGCAGCGAGTGGGGAGGACCCGCGCGCGCGAGACAGTGTTTCGAACCGGTCCCGTCGTCCCGCGGCTTAGACAGCGGGTCCCGTGATCGTCACCCGGGTCCAGCCTCGTCTCGGCGATGGCCGCTCGCTGACATTCAGACGGCGTTGTTTGGCTTCAGACAGGATTGCTTGGAACGCGGCAGGGGTGAGGAGGTCCTGCCCTGCTCGGCGCCGAAAGACACCTTGGTATGGCTTGCCCCGGAAGGGCCAACTGGTTGCCGCAGGCGTGCTGCTGATTACGAGTCGGAATGAAGGGTCCGACCAGGTCAATTCACGTACCCTCCCAGCTGAGAATTCGAAACGGACCCGTTGATCATCGACCTCCAGGAATGTTGCGGAGGAATCGAGCATCCAGATGACCCATCCAGTAACGGCAATCCAGAATATCGAGAACACCAGACCGGTCACGTTCGCGATTGTAGGATGTCCGTGACCTGTCATTTGTACGACGAATAAAACAGCATAAACCGCGATAAAGACGTCAAACAAGACGAGGCCCCATCGGAATGCGACGAGCATGCGTCTGTATCCGGCGGGAGTCTCGCCCCGGAGGTCGAATCGAACCATTGCTAGCTGAATAGGATTCCACGCACCTACATCAAGCTGGGCCGGGAAGACCCGCATTACACGTTCTGCGGACCGAAGCGATTTGCCGGAACCCCCTCACAGAACTGTCGGTCCGTGATCCCGAACCGAGCACAGAACAGGGCTGCTCGATCCGGCCTTTCACGAAGCATCGCCCCAAGACCTGGCATTTTTGAGACGACCGCACGCGCGATCTTCACGCGGGAACGCAGGTCGACGAGGTGGTGATACTCGGCCCGCTCGTCCGCGTCGCGGGAGTCGTCCGGGAGACCGCTCGTCGTCTCGAATCACGCCGCCGGATCTTCGCGTCATCACGCCTGCTAGGGTCTACCACGCTTGACCCGCAGTTCATGTAATCAGAATCATTGATGGGCGCAAGTTCGGCGACGCTGCGACACCGATCTCAGGGGGATTGGATGACCGCCACGAACGGTGTCGAACCGAGAAAATTGAATCATAGATTACTGGCGTGACTTTCTATCGCGGTCGCGGTCGTGATGATTGCCTCCGCGGCGGGGGCGTTCGTGAACTGGTCCCCAGCTCCGAAACAGAAGTTCGCTGTGAACGCCGACAGTCCAGACTGCGTCCCGTGTGGCCCTGGGAATCATTATTGCTATCCTAACTGCGGTGGTGGCGGCCCGCCGCCGTGCAACCCTTCGATTTCCGGGGTGACAGTCGCCGTCGCGAGTAACGGAAAATCCGCGACGATTAGCTGGTCGGACAATCCCTCGAACATGACTGACACGTTATCTTACACACTTTCGTACACGGGAACAACCCAAAATCCGACGCCTTCGGGGCATCAGGTAACAATCTCGAGCTTGACCGTACCTCACGTTTACAATTTCACTATTGGCGCTACTGAGTGGTGCCACAGTGCTACGCATGCCTACGGACAGCTCTGGACGGTCTCCACCGGCGGGGGTAGCTGTCCCGAAGCGCCCATCGCTATATCTCTCGCTTCGTCCACTGTGACTGCTGGAGAGTCGCAGCTCTCTTGGAGCACGACTCCTTCGAGCTTTCTGAATCCCGGTGCGGGGAACACTTTCGAATGGGGGCTTACTACTAGCTATTTGTACACAGCCGAAAACCCTCCATGGCCTGCAGACGCGGTGTACCTCCAAGAGCTAGCGCCGAGCTCGGGCTATGACTACAAGATCATCGCCTCGGACGGGAATTGGGTATACACATGTCACACTGCCGGGTCACTCACCGGTTCGTTCACCACTCAGTCCGCCTCCCATGCCCCCACCACGTTTACGGGAAGTGTCTATAGTTTGCAAGGCGGACTGGCCCCCGCCAACCTTTTGGTCGAGTTCTGGTGCGGGGGTCAGCTCGCAGGGCCCGCGTGGACAGGGGCTCAAAGCGGGCCAACGAACGCTTACTCGTTCTCCATTCCGTATGCCTACCAGTCGTGTGCGACCCCCTGGACTTTGACACTTTACGCCAACTCCATTTATGGAACATGGCCCGGTTTCTGGAATGAAACAATCATTACCTATGTTCCTGGGGTTGTCGACTTCTACATTCAACCAACCTTCTTGTCGCCGTACATGCCGATGTTCCTCTCATTCACCTCGGACCCAGACGTCACACTTTCGTTCGCCGGTCAGTTCGTAACAAGCACCGAAAATGAGTGGTCTTTTGCGGGCAACGGGGAATCAACTACCACTACCTCCACCTTCACATCGGGAGACCAATACATTGGCGGCAACCTGGAGGAGCAGGGCAAGTACACGACTTCGGGGACTTCTGTGTTTGATGCTACATCCGGGAGAATTGTTGAATCATCCGCGTTGCAACTCATCGGAGTGTACCCGACTAACTACCCTCTCGTGGAGTCGGATGTGGACTTTACGAGCGATTATCTCACTCCTGGAAACTATGCGGGCAGTACGTGCTACATTACTGCCGCAGGTCACCAGCGGACCCTCACCGAGACGTACTCGGGATCCAAGACCCTCTCCTCTGGATTCGATTTCGATGTGGACGTGGGTGCCAGCATCAGTTGGGCGGACGTCGGGGCCAGCATCTCTGTTTCTAACGTATTGGAAAAGACCGTCTCTCAAAGTCTAACGGTGACTGCTGTCATTAACGTTCCCAGTGGTGGTGGTTCGGACTACGATATCGCATATTTCGAGACCGACAGCGGGGGCAGTTCCTCCACTGGAATAGTCGCCCACGTCTGGCAGGCTTCTTCCTGCCCCTGAATGGCCGAATTCTGAACTGCACGGGGCCATGGCCCTCAGGAAACGCGCGCGCCGGATCACCGACCTCAGGAGTCTAATTTGGGCAACAAATCGACGGATTCAACCAGTTAGATTTGCTATAGCTTCCTGATTAATCGAAGTGAGGCTTACCTCATCCAGGAGACAATAACGTGGTTCAGCGCAGGACATGGCCTGCATCGATTGTAGGGGTCATCGTGGCAATCTTGATCATTGGGCTTGCAGCCTCACCTGGAAACCCACTCCTCTACGCGCACTCAGTCTGCGCCACAACGAATTTCGTCGAACAGGAGTCCCTCTACACCCCTCTCGGTCTGTCAAACGCACCGTACCAAGGATACGTCAACTACACCGCGGTCTACGATGTACCGGGCCAGCCGGGCATCCGCACGACCGATTCCGCCCCTTACACGAAATGGATCGAGGGCGATTTTTTTCTGATGAACTGGTCTCTATTCAGGAGTGCGACGCAGTATGTGGCAGGCCCCGGTCCAGACAGTCCCTGTTCAAGCAGTTGGGAGGCATCAGTGGGGGGAGCGGGCTACCCCCTCTCCGGAATCGCAGGCGACTTCCTCAACGCCACTCCGTCCGACGTGAATTCTCCTTCCAACTTATCACAACTGTCGCCTGGCCCGGCCAGGGAATCGGTCATTTTCGACATCAGCTACCATGACGACACCGGCGGGCGCGTGGATACCTGCGGATACGGCCCGGCCCATCTCAACCTCCACTCCACCTCTCTCGTTGTGGAAGTGCCCTTTGTCACACAGGGTCACGCGATTCTTGTTACTGGCTCGATTCCGGTCGAGCTCTATCTCAACTACTCCTTCCCGAACAACTCAGGGTCGTGGCTGATCGACAATCTCGACCTCGGGGCGAACGCACCCGGAACCGGAATCGCAACAGACTGGAGCGCGTGCTGATTCCTAATCAGGGCGGCCCGTATTCTGCATTGATAGATCCGATCGGACGCCCTCCCGGAACTGACCTTCCGTGATTCCGAACCTCGCGTAGAACCGTGTCGCCCGGTCGGGTCGCTCGCGGAGCATTGCCGCGAGGCCGGGCATCTTTGAAACCACCGCCCGCGCGATCTTCACCCGGGAACGTAGGTCGACGAGGTGACGGTACTCGGCCCGCTCGTCCTCGTCCCGCGAGTCATCCGGGAGGCCGCTCGTGACCTCCAGGAGGCTGAACCGGCGCTCCCCGACCTCAACCTCGTCATGGTCGTCATCCGCCCCCGGTAACGCCAGACGGGCCTCGGCGCGCGTCCGGGTCCACGGGCCAGAGGGCCGGGGATGCGACGAGCCCGAAGGGTCCTTCTGCAAGCCGTCACGGGGTCTGGCGGCCAAGACGGGGGACCGGGAGCCCTCAGGTCGCTCCGGTGAGTCTGAGGCGCGCTCTGGGCCTCCTCCTGAGGCGAACGTCTCGATCGTGGGGACGATCTGGGGCTTGAGCCTGAAGTCGCGGGCTAGGAGCGAGCTCTGGTCACCCGGGAGCATCCCGTGCCACGCGTGGGAGAGCGGGTACCACCGGAGTCCCAATCCCCGGAGTACGTCCCGGACCTCGTAGGTTCGCTTGCTGCCCGGGATGCGGACGTGGGCGGTGGCGGGGAACGGGTTCGCATCGGTGGCGTTTCCGAAGGCGCGTTGCGCGCTCATCGCGGTCATCGACTCGCAGAGAGCGCGCAGGCCGAGGTCCGAGCGGCGCGAGCGAGGACCGAGGCCGTACCCTCATGATTCTGGCGCGGGTGGCTGCCTCCGCGCCAGATTCATGAATGGGGGCGCGCGTTCGATGACGAGACCGCGATGAGCGTGGGACCGATGGCCGAAGTAGCTACGAAGTTCTAACTCTCGTAGTTGACAACAAGCTCGGGGAGGCTCGGCGGTGGCTGAGCCATATCAAAACCGAACAACTCCCTGACTTCTTCACGGACCCAAACATCGAACGGGTCCGACGACCCACCCATCATCGCAAGGGATCGAGCTGGGTCCGGTCCGTCGACCACCATGATTACTAGCGATTCTGCGGGGCCACTTTGAAGGAACCAATGCTCCCTCACGAGCCCGAGCCGCTTCTGGGAATCCCGAAACGCCATTCGTCGCGGCCCGGCCAGTTCGGCGCAGAATCGCTTAAACCTTCCTTCGCGACCCGGCAGAAGTGGCAATGCGACGCCTTGGGCCGGCAAGGGCTAACCTATGCTCGAACTAAGCAAAGAGGGTTTCCAGTACAGGGTCGGGTGGCCCGTCCTCGGGGTCCTTGACAGAAGGAATCCTTGTCTGGACGAAGAAATCGAACCCCAGGTTAGTCAACGGCCGGCCATGCAACCTTCATGAACGGCGCGCGCGGTCGAGTCGGGAAGGCTCGCCCTTCCCGAGCGGACGAATCCGAGAGATTCATCCAGAGACGGGGCCGCGAGGAACGCGGGAATAGGGTGGTCCTGGCCCGACTGGTTCATCCCGTGTGCACCGGAACCCTGCCGGCACGGGCTTAACTATCGAGTTCTTGGTCCCTTTCCAAGGTCGTGCAATGAAGTGGACCGTCTGGGGTACGCTACCATATTTCCTCGGAGGAGTCGCTGTCGGAATCTTCGTTGATCGAATCCTCGGCGGCCCTGCGGGCGCCTCTGGTCTCGCGACTGTTGTCTCCGCGATCGCCGCGGCCTTTGCGCTGTCAGGTCCGCTACTCCAAGAGCACTACCACCAGACCCACGATGACGAACTTCTTCTCCGGCAGGAAAGGCAGGAACACGCTGTTGATATTGCCGACACGACACTCAGGTGGTTGGGCTCCGCTTTTTTTCGCCCGGACACAGCATCTTGGCGCCCCGACCCCGGGTCCGGGCTCGATGGGCTTTTGGTCCAGACCGCAGATTCAGGATCGGCGCCTGTCGAGTCGTTGCAGTACTGGGTCTTCGCGCTTGACCACATGAAGGAAGACCCCGCGATCGCACCAGCCTGGGCCTCGCTCTCCGCTTCACCTGGGAAACGGTGCGACCTCAAGTCGGAGCTTGACCAGTGGACAGCTCTCCGCTTGCGCGAGACCATCGGTGCGACCTTCGGTTCCGGCTTCGTTCCCGGCAGCGGCTATATCATCCCGCCCCCGGCGGTTCGGTACTACGATGTCAAAGCCACGCTTGACAACCTTCGCCGTCCAGTGGATGTCGGGTCGTTTACGCTCCAGTCCCAGACTTATAGTGCCGGCCCGGAGGGCCCGAGTGGGACGCGCGAAGGGATTTCTTATGGGCCGGGCATTTTGATAGCGACAACAGAAACCGGGCTCCTGGATCTCAACAGATACAAAACCATGTACTCCGCACTACGGAACGACCCGCTCTTCCGGATTAAGCTCACGACAATCGAGGATTGCGACGAGGAAGTGGCGAAAGATACCGCCAGATTCGCGTCGGCAGCATTCCAGTATTTTGAACGAGTTCGCGGATCGAAGATCCTCCTCGGGAAGTGCGCAGCCTGCCCAAAGTTGGAAGATTAGCCAATGACTCGCGCGGTCGAGGGCGGGACCCCAACAAGTGCGGGGGGGAATCGGGACCGTTCGGACCCCCGCTTGTCTTCCTACTCGTTAGAGCCCTCTGAAACTGGGTTCAACTGGACGCTGCGGTTGTCCTTGCCCGCCTTGTTGGCGGGAGTACCCGGCGTGCCCTGCGCCGCCTGATTTGCGAATGCCGCTTGACCCACAGAGTCCTGCGCGTTCATCGACCGAGATCGCGCGTCCAGCTGCGCTTGGCTCTTCCCTCCGCCCTTCTTGCTCATTTTCTCGACTCCTTCCTGGGGCCAACCCAGTACAGACTTGCCTGCGGGAAGGTATAAAACCTCTAGACGGAAATTCCGTAGGTCCCGAGGTCGCACGATTTATGAGCGACGCCCGCGGTCGAGGACCGACCGCGAGGAGCGCCCGGCGTCGAGCCGCGTCCAACTGACCTCATAAGCCGGACAGACAGCTAGCTTGAATTCTCCTTCGGAATGACCGAGGCTTGTGGCGGAGGCGGTACCTCAACCGTCTAACGACGACCATCCGAAGTATGGACGGGCTCGAGAGCCCGGCCACCGAGGATCGCGACCCCGCTGGTGGCAGGTCCTTGGCGCCGCAGTAGTGGTCCTGCTTGTTGGGTCGGCATTCGTGATCGTATTGCAGACGCAACCGAAGCCCTGCTCTACCTGCAACCTCGGAGAAATCGATGCCGGCTACGGTCCGGTCGACATGGTCTACGATAACGCGACCGGCCTCATTTTCGTTCTTGACAGCGGCCCCGCAGCACCTGGATCCGCCGCTTGGGGAGTGACGGTGATTAACGGAACTTCGGAGACCGTGGCCAAATTCATCCACACCAACGGGAGGCCAGGATACTCCTTTGCGTACGACCCCCAAAATGAGAATCTCTACGCGACGAGCGAGTGTGATGATGGCATCTACGTGATGAACGCCGCCACAGGGTTGAACGTCACTTGGGTCAACACGCCGGCTACCCCGTTATGTGAGGGCCCGCAAACGATCGCGTACGATCCCGTCACTGGGTACGTTGTTGCCCTGGACCCGCCAAATGTCATCGTCATTAACCCGAACAACGAAACCGTGGTGCGCTCAGTCAATCTGGGCGTGGCCTCGTTTCCCCTGGGGATTAACTCGGTCACAGGGCAGGTCTATGTCGCGACTTCGGTACAGGAGATGTTCTCTTTCAATCTCACCGTGCTCAACGGATCCAACTTCGCAGTCGAGTCTTCCATCCAGCTCATCGGTTCCCCCCAGGCTGTTTCATTCGACCCCCTTTCGGATAGGATTGACCTAGTTGCCAGTGTCGAAGGATACGGTCTAGGGAACCTCTACAACGGCACGCTCTACCTGTTAACGGCGAATGGACGAAGTACCCTTGGCCAAGTGCGGGTCGGCGAACTTCCTTACGCCACTGCAGTGGACAAATCGAATCGGAACTTGTACGTCACCAACACCTACTCGGACAACATTTCGGTCGTGAATGAGAGCACCAGCCGTGCAATCGCGACGGTCGCCGTGGGACCCGACCCTTGGTCGATTGTCTACGACGGGGAGAACGCTTGTCTGTATACGCTGTTTTATGGTGGCATTTCTGACGGCTATGGTCCCTCGAAAAATGGTTATCTCGCGGTGATCGCCCCGCCGGGAAGCCATTGTGCTGTGCCACCTTATTCAGGCATCCCCTCATGGACAGACCCGACCGTCCTGCTGGGGCTGGCCGTGGTTCTAGCCCTCTTCCTCATATGGCGAGGCAGGAGAACGAAATCTCAGGGCGAACGGGGGCACTTCGGACTTCCGGTAATCATCGATCTTGACCAATCGCCCAGACCGCCGGGAGAGCTCTGAGAGCGACGAGGGCGACTGCGCCCTCTTGATATTCACGCGGGGGGCTGCCTCCGCCTGAGTTTCATCAAGGGAGGGCGCGTGTCGATGGGGGACCGCAAGGAGCGCGGAGACGAGCGTGAGGAAGGACGGCGGATACCCCGACCCGGATCGTGGGAACCAACTCCGCCCGCGAGGTTTGCCGCAAGTCTGACAGTCGTCTGCGTTTATATCTCGCCACGCTTGGTCGAGCGTGGTACTGATTTTGGCCTCCGCCAGTCCGAGGCGGCGAGAATTGCTGCGCAACGCGGGAATTCTCTTCGAGGTTCAGGCCGCAGGGATTGACGAGACCGTACACCCTCAGGAGAAAGCGAGCGATTACGTGAGCCGCCTCGCCAGGGAGAAGGCCTTTCACGTGGCGCGGACGGCCACGAAGGGTAACGTCGTGTTGGCCCTGGACACTACGATCGAGTTGGACGGCGCTATATTGGGCAAGCCTTCCGACAAGGATGATGCGGCGGGGATTCTTCGGCGTCTTTCCGGACGAACGCACCGGGTCCTGACCGGGGTCTGTCTCGTATCTCCTCCCGAGAAGATAGAGGCGCTGGAAGTGGCAGCGACCTCGGTGTCGTTTTGCCACTTGACCGATTCCGAGATTCAAGCGTACGTCGCGAGTGGCGAGCCATTTGACAAGGCCGGCGCGTATGCGATACAGGGGCTTGCTTCGAAGTTCGTTACGAAGGTCGAGGGATGTCCCTTCAACGTCGGTGGGATGCCGGTCGCTTTGGTCTACCGGCTCCTCAATTCTGTGCACGAAGAACGGCAGACTGGAGGAAAGCACCTGACATCTCCAGGGGCTTAGACGACTAAGGCAGGGATTCGAGCGACGAGTGCGGCCGTACCCTCATGATATTCACGCGGGGGGCCACGCCCGCGTGAGCTTCATCAAGGGAGCGCGCGTTCGATGACCGACCGCGAGGAGCGCGGGGGCAAACGCGACCTAACCAGTCGCTTTGGTTCGTCGGTCCGCCTCAATACGTTCGGCCCGCTCGCGGAACCACTTCACGATTCCAACGAGCAGAGTGAACGCTCCCGCCAGGGCGATCACGGACCCGAGCCACTCCCCAAGTGGAATGTAATACAGCACGGGAGCGCACGGAGCCCCTGGGGGGCATTGCACGAGCGCTGCGTGGAAGGTGGCCCAGGTGTAGACGTACCAGCTGCCTCCAGTAACTGCCAAAATTAGTCCGAATAGGATCCAGGCGCGTGGACTCACGATCCGGCATTGGCCGCTCGGAGGATTAGATTGTCGTAGATTCGGTGGGTAACCTCAGAGAACCAACTCTCGGGCGCTTTATGAACGGCGCGCGCGGTCGAGTCGGGAAGGCTCGCCCTTCCCGAGCGGACGAATCCGAGCGATTCGTCCAGAGACGGGACCGCGAGGAGCGCGCCAGTGAGGGGTCACTACAACGGCAGTGCACGATGGCTCGCCTTTTCCATCTCAGTGAGTTTCGATGCCACGCAAGTTTTGGCAAGACCGAAGACTTCGCCAGCTGATTGGAGCACTGCCCGGTAATCCTCGGCGCTCAATCCAGCGTGGGCAACCTTACCTCGAAGCTTGTACCACTCTCTCCCCTTCTTGATATCGAATCCTGGTACGCGCGCCTCTAGCGTCACGTAACATCTCTGAGCGATGCTGAGCAGAATCTCCTGTTCGCCCTTAAGAAACTGGTTTAGTTGCCCGCTAACGTAGGCATCGCCGGCCCGAACGTCGCCAGTCCTAGCACGTTCCCGGGCAGCTTCAAGATCCATTGCCGAAATCGACTCGATCGCCCGCCAACAGTAGAGGAAGCTGCTCTCTCTATCGGCGGTCGTGATTGCCCTGCCTACCAGATTGATCGCTCTATCGAGGGGAGTTCCGTCTTCAATTGCAGTCAGGAGACGCTTAGCCTCAGTCATCATCGGGAGAATTCCGTCTGCCCAATCGGAGTAATTCTTTGTCCCAACAAGAACTTCAGTAGGGAGGTACGCCTGCGGATTAAAGCTGAACTCGCCGGGGAACAACAAGGTCTTTCCAACGAAGACGTGTCGAATGGGAACGCAAACCCCAGTGGCATATGCCAAGTAATCGCGCATTCTCTCAGCGACTAGAAAGCAACGGAACACCTGGAGATCTCTCCTTGGTTCTTTCAGCATCACCTTCAGGGAGACGCTGGGCGGCGTACTCGGTTCTCCTTCGGATTCCCCTGAGGTAGACATTCGGACGATTGGGGTAATCAGCGTCTTCGCGACGATGACGCAGACATCCTCCGCAAGGTCCTTCCAACCCTGAACGTCCGGATCGGAGTACAGAATCTGATCCGCTTCTCGACGTACGTCCGGAAGCGAAGGGCCCGAGATTATCATTTGAGGAACCGGGGTCGTATGGCTCGACCAGGATTCGTCGCTCCCTAATGTTCTGTGCCTACTGCGCCGACCGCCGTTTAGGGGTCTTCTGGGCGCGTCGACTCGAAGCGCGCGCGTTCGAGGACCAACCGCGAGGTGGGCGAAGCGGTTCAGACCCTAGAAGTCGGCGGTTGCCCGTTCGCACTCGTCAATGAGCAGAGAGATTCGTCGGTAAAGCACTCCTGCACCTACTAGCGCGGCTTTACCGGCCGTGATAACGTAGGGCCGAGTTAGCTCCCATACCCAGACGAGGAAGTCGTGCACCGCTTTCATCATTGTCTTGGCGGCGCCGATGATCGCCTTTGCTGACTTGTACAGAATCTCCCCGATTGAGCCGAGGCCTGAGAACAACCATTCTCGGAAGTCCTCGTTCAATATCGCGGCAATCACTATTGCAGCCCCTACAACCCCAAGAACTACCCATGCCCACTGAGGAACTCGCGACAGAGCCTCGGCCGCACCTGTTGCCAGCCCAACGATTATGTTCGCGAAGACTGCAAACGCCTCGAGGATAGCCCTCTCCACCACCGTGAACACCGTAGAAAGGAGCTCTAGCAGACCCTCGCTTGTGGCGGCTCCAACCCCCAGGGCGAGAGTCCCACTTTCATAGACTGTTACGAGATCTGCCATCTCCTTGAGTTCCCAACGTTTGACTCCTTCGAGGGATTCAAATGCCTCCCGATCGCGGCTCACAATTCCCTCTCCTTCAGAGTCGATTAAGACCGCAAGGAACGGTGCGTCCTCCAGATCTCTGTCAGCGAGCTTTTCTCGCGCACTTCGGAGAGCCTCGACCGAAGAACCGGCGACAATCTCAATTCGCCGAAGTAGCACTTCCACGTGGTTCTTCGCCACCTCGAGGGACGCCCCCTTCGGTAGTTTCTTGACGACTTTCTCCCTTGCCTCCCTCGTGATATCGCGTGGGGCGACGAGTTTGACGAACCGGGATGCCATTAGCCGCTCTGTCGACGACGGCTTGCCCTGTGCTACCCGGAACGCGTCGGCAACTACGATGTTGGTATCCATCACGAGGGTGACGGTAAGGCGTCCGCCACCAATTACTGACATGAGCGTCGATAATATTCCGCTCCGAAGATTTTCATAATACTCAGGCGGAAAATCGCGACTGACCTTTTTCACTGCCTCATCGGCAGCGTCATCGAATTGCTGGAAAAACTCGATGTCATCCGTCTCGAAATGTTCCAGAAGGGCTACCCCTGGATTCGAAGCCTTACCGGCGCCAGACATCCACGAGTGATACCTTGGAACCTATGTAGGCGTGCCCCCCACTAGCAGTCGAATTGCTCTTACTGTCGGAAAGTCATCGAGCTCCAGCCGCGTCGCCTCGTGATCCATCCACCGCGTGAGGTGTTCCTTCAAGGCGTTCACGAGATCCTTCTCCGCCTGCTCGATACTCGTTGTGTGCACAAGGATCTGAGGAAACCCCTCCACGATCCCGAGAACTGAAGGGGGGTCCGTTTCCCGCTCACGCACATCCAGGATGCGCAGGCGGAACTCGAACATGCGACTCCCGAAGCTCCGACGGCACGATTCAAATCGGGCGCGCTCGCGCCACGAGGTCCCCGAACGATGGACCTGAGAGCTGGCCGCGGAGCTTCTCGTGGAGCGCCCGGAGCGCAAGGACCTTCTGCTCGAGGTCCTCCAGGATGACACGGTTCACCCGACTGCGGAGCTGCTGCCCCGTTTCGCCGTCCCGCGCGTAGTCGGCGAACCCGCTGCGGGCGGACTCGAACTGGCCCGCGTTGAAGACGAGCTGGCCGGAGGCCCAGGGGCGACCTGCCTGCGGGCTCGGCGAGGACTCCTCGTCGGAGTGGGCGGAGTCTCGGGGCACGAAGGATTCGGCAGAGGGAGAAGATCCGGTCCCGCCGGCTTCCTTCGAGGCCTCCATGAGGAGGCTCGCGGGAACGAACCCCGGGCAAGTATCGCCCGGGTGGGCCTTCCGCTCGCCGACGTGCTTTCGACCGGGGTAGTCCGGCGAGTGCTCGCGAAGATATGCTGGATATGGTCGAGGCGCGCCGATCTCCACGACGTAACGGATCTCCGGGTCGCGCGGGATCTTCTGGTCGCATCCGCAGGCGCACTTCCGGGGCCAGCGGTTGCCGGTGACCGTCCGGAGGCGGTGGGT
This sequence comes from uncultured Thermoplasmata archaeon, assembly GCA_963773945.1. Taxonomy (GTDB): domain Archaea; phylum Thermoplasmatota; class Thermoplasmata; order Lutacidiplasmatales; family UBA184; genus JAKIWV01. Next base: position 322,351 of record CAVZDD010000003.1, read on the forward strand.
TTCGGTCGGGGTGGCGCGCTCGGCGGTTTGGTCCCGGTTGCTGGTCGGCATCGCTCGTTCCTCGCGAGGGCGGGAACGAGCGATCACGACCCAAAGCAGGAGGTTTTACCGCGGAAAGCTTGCCATCCGTCATGCCGTCGCCGCGTTTCCCGAGGTGCTTTTTGAGCTGCAGCTTCGACGCAGATGACCTCGAGATCTTCGATTGGTTTCGAAGATTGCTAACAGCCCTTGAGTTTGATGTAACCACCGGGGAGGAGCCGACTATCAGATCCCTACCGGAGATGGTGAAGGAGCGAATCAGTCAAGCACCGGCGTTCGTCGGTGTCCTCACAAAGAAGGATCGGGTCGCCGACTCGGATGAGTGGCTACCGCCGGCATGGGTTAGGGACGAAGTCGCGATTGCATACTCTCTGAACAAGGTTGTCGCAATTCTCGCAGAAGAAGGCGTTCGCGTCGAAGGCATCATACCGCAGTTGACCAAATACGAACGCTGGGACCGGACCAAGCTCGCCGCCGCGGCGCCCACAATCGTCCGATACATGGTCACTCTACGTAATGGGATTTCGCCGCCAATCGAGCCTGCGGAAGACCTGGCGACCATGCGCGCCTTAGGCGAGGAGCTTGCCGGACTGGACTCACAACTCGAGAATGTAGAGAGGACCCTCGAGATTTCGGGATTCAAACTGGCGTTGATTACTGCTCGATCCACAGGGCGGCTATTCACATTACCAGAGGTCGTTAGGGAGAAGGTCCTCGCCGGCTACCAGTCAGTCGAGGTTGTGGAAGCAGTACTGGGCGAGGTGTCGGAAGCTCGACGGAAGGCGAGGGGGTCGGTCAAAGATCTCCTCAAAGTTGGAGCTGAACCCCCCTTACCATTTGAGAGCCCGCTTTGGGCGAAGCTGCGAACGAGTCGAGAAGAAGCGAACCGGACGATTGAAGTGGCTACGCTGGCGCTTTTCAAGGCGGGATACCCAAAGGAGTGGGCTGAATTCCGAAGGCGTTTCCGGGAAACGCCCGAAAGCCAGGACAAGGAGAAGGCACGGGCCCTATTCGTAGATATTTTTGGTGCCGACGTGTTTGGGGATAACGAATGAGACAGTCCCCCGAATGACCACGATTAGCAACCGGCGCGAGACACAGAATGGTTTTCGGTCAGCGTTGGGCGGTCGGCGGTCCGGTTCCGGGTGCTGGTCGGCATCGCTCCTTCCTCGCGAAGAGGGGAACGGACGAGGCGCGAGCAAGCCTCACACAGAAGGGAAGAGTCACGCTCTCCCCGCTCCACCTTCCGCGACGAGGGCGAAACTACATACCCGCGGGCTGCGTTTCCGTGGTTATGGGCGGGGCAGTGGGAATCGAGAGCGTTCCTCTGAATCGGTCGACACTCGAGGCGTTGCGCGCCAGGGACCCTCGCGCCCGCAGCTACGACGAGATCATCGCGGAACTGCTTTGCTACGACCCTCCTAAGCCCTTCGTCCGTCACTTGGAAAAGCGGGTAAGGCGAGCCAAAACCGCTAGGTCCGTCGACACGGAGACCGCCCTCAGAGCCCGCAATCTTTGACCCGCCGTGAAGACGGGCAGCCGGTTCTCACCCGCCGCCCTCCGTGAATTCGACCGCCTACCTCGACCAATCCAAGTCCAATTCGCGCGAAAGATTCGTGACCTGACCCAGACTCCGCCGAGAGGTCACCTTCCCGATACGTTCGTCCACCAACTGCGGGGCCACCAACGACTATGGACACTTCACGTCGGGGCCTACCGGGGCCTCTACTCGTGGGACGGTCACGAGTTGCTCTTCGTTGCGTTTGGACGTTCGCCTGGGATTTACACCCGATTCCTACGAGCTCGGAGGGTACGATGAGATTTGAAGATTGGAATACTTCGTAGACGGCTTGGGGGAGTCGGTAGAGTTTCCGTTCTGCCTGGACCGCGTAGACGATCCGAGGCACAGGTTAGTATCCGTGGTGACGGCGCGCCTCTTCTCGGGAGATGAACTTCCCACTCTCGCGCCGGTCGAGCTCTGTCACGAGCGCACGCGGGGGCTTGAAGTTAATCATTTCCTTGATGGCTTCGTCCAGTGTCGTCGCGTCCGGGTCGAAGCCCCGAATCATCTCAACCGTGGAGCGCCGGAGCGAGACGCGGATGCGGTCATCGGCGGCCATTGCCCTTCAAGGGAGTAGCGAGGCTTAATCCCTCCCGAATCGCGGGTCGGAGGGACTGGCCCGGGTCAAACGCGCCCTGTGCGCTGGGGCATTGGCCCCGGGGGCAACCCATGTCCGGATCGGGTTGGCTAGCTTCTTCGCTCGGTGGAGGCCCGAATGGAATGGATCGCACCTTCTGGGCGAGTTCGGCGAGGGTCTCGGAGACGTCTTGCGGGTCTTTTTCGGGGCTTTTTTCGCTGGTTCCAAACCCATTCAGGTCCTAAACCCCCCGTGTCCATCCTCACTGGACGTCACAGTTGCGGGTGGCCCTCACACACGGCCAGGGACACGCCCCGCTACAACGTACATGCGCCGACTGACGCCTTATGAAATAGTCGTTGAAACGGTTCCTAAAGCAAACAGGACCACCAGCGAGCCGCCCACGAGAGTGGAGGGTGTGGAGCCCGTGTAGAAGAGTGACATGAAATCTTGAGTTGAAGGAACCGTGGACGAGCTGAACCCTGGCTCATAAGTCCAACCGGTCCCGAAATCGAATACCGCTTCCAACGCGTCCGGCGGCGTAACGAGTGCAACACCGCTTCCCGCGGGAAGTATAGCCGCGGATCCGCTTGGGAGGCGAACCTCGAATGAAAAGGTCCCCAATTTCGCACAGGGATTCGCGTTTTCGATGGTGAAGTTGTACCAGTGCATTGGCCCCTGCGACGAGTCGACGGATGTGCCGAGCACAAGGGGCGGGCTCTGGAGAGACTGAAAGGCCTGCAGTCCGGAATCACAACCATTAGGCAAAGTAGACCGCGGCACCAACTCGTAGACGCCGACGGCAGTCAAGGAAAGCGTGGCTACAATCCCGACGACCGCTGCGACTCGCCAGATTTTCTCCACTGATCAAAGAAAGGCATCCCCTGTACATCTCGGCATCGTTGAATGAATCCGGCCGCACATGGGCCGAGGTTTCATCGTCCGGCGAGCTAATCTCCGATGCCGGGGCCAAGCCGATGAAATAACATCCCGGTTCCGGGTTCTCATATGACATCTCCCCGTGTCCATCCTCCAACTCTCCTCGCCTTTACGAGTCGTTACCGATTGCTCTGCTGGAAGTGACTCGAACGTCGACGGCTGGCTTAAACCGCTCTCGCGGCGGACGGATCCAGAGAAGGCGAACGACTCTACTCTCTGACGACGAGCGTGAGTTCCTGTTCCCCCCCGAACGAATCCACCGCCACTCTGCTGTCCGGGGATGTCCAGTTGAACCACCCAATGAAGGGCGGCGCCCCGTTGAAAAACTGAACGTAGAGGGGGACCCCACCCGGCTCGGTTACGGTACCGTTGATACCCGCGCCATCTGGCCCGTGGCAGGAAACGAACGTATGGAACGAATAGGATACTCTGTGGAACACTCCCGAGTCATTCGCACCGACTGTGCATCCCTGGCCAGAACCCAGAGGGAGGGTCATATTTTCGCAGTAAGTCGGACCACTTCCACCCGTCAAGGATGGACAACTATAGGCCGGGGCGGAAAGTTGGAGAGGGCCGACATGGACCACGATAATCGTGGCGACCGCGACGAGCAGGCCCATCACGACGAAAGCCGACAGGGTTGGAACGCGGTTCTCCGGCATGCTCCCTGACATTGAAGACTGACTCCACTCGAGATATATTCGAGGTCAAGCCGGTGGGTTGTCGAGTTTCAGCCAACCGAACGCGTCGCCAGCGAATTAAGATCCCAGGTCCGGGTTTTCATATGACATCCCCCCGTGTCGATCCTCCCGAATTTCCCAGAACGAAAACCCCACGCTCAGAGTTTGCCAGTTGGGTCGTGATTTGAAAAAATGTCCCATAATATCGGGCCCGTCACGGAGTAGCGGTAGTTCCATGTCCCGCTAAATTGAACAGTTTCTGGCTGATTGCCCGCTGCGGCGAAGTAGTAGAGTCCACACAAGCCGTAGAAGTGGAACGAGCCATTTGAGGTGTCATTGGACCAGTACCAGATTGGAGCGGGAGGGGGTCCCCCCGCGAAATTGAAATATCGAAGTCGTTGCCCACTTTCTACCGACCATTCGAAGTACAGGCCGGCCGTCCTGTTACCTGTCGCGCTCCCACAAGTTGCCGGCGTATTGACCCTACCGACGCCTGCGAACTGGGCAGTGGGCGACACCGTGAGCGAAAACGGTGCGCTTGTCGCCAGAACGGACGTCACTGGGATAGTCGCGAGGAGAATCACAACCACCACCGCGACAATCCCGGCCAGGACTAACAAACGACGACGAAGGAGCCACGGAGCCGGACGGGCATCGACACCTTCTGGCAAGTCCGGCGGCCGCATGTCGACCTCGCACGATCGGTATCACGAAGTGTCGTATGATAGCACCGTGCGCTTCCCCTAACCTTCCCGTTCATGCAAGTCGCCGGGCCCGATTCCTAGCCGAGGGGAATTGTCAACCCCCGACCCCTTGAAACATATGTCATCCCCCCGTGCCACCCCCCCCGGCCGATTCGTTTATTCTGGGCCGTCCTTGGGCGCTGGATCAGACGCGGTCGGGATCTCTCCCAATACCGCCCTCGTCAAGCATTCGCACCATCGTTGGGTCTGGATCCGGCTCAGGTAAAGGAGGAATGAACAAAGTACTTGAAGTCGATAATTTTGGTGTCAAAATCTCCGAAATCGTCGTACGCTGGATGGAGGGCCGCCCGTAGGGCAGTACGGCGGCCTCGTAGACGATAGCAGGGTGGCCCGCAGGGTAGCGGGTAAGAAGGTAGTCCCGAAGAAGCCGCAGATTGCCTTCTCGCGGCTGAGACCGCGGACTCCAACCTCTCTCACCTATGACCCCGATTTGCCAAAGAACCAGACCAGCTGTGGGTTCAAAGAGTGGTTTATGAAGTAGGAATCCAGTCGCCTCGTAGGTTTGTAGTCCGCTGATTCCTGGGTCGAAGCCGAGATCAGAAAAGAGGTTGTCAAGGGCCGAAACACCGGGCAGCATGCGGACTGGAAATCCCTCCTTTCGCGCACGCATTGCGACCTCCTGGGCGGGACCGACAAGCACTCCCGGATGGCCGTAGAACACGACACAAAGATCGGTGGAAGATCGCAGTACGTCCAGGATTCTTCGTACGATGTCTGTGTACGTTTGAGCGCGTGGCTTCCCAGTCGCGTAGAGTCCGAACAACGACTCCGCCCTGGGATTCAATCGCTTCAGCCAGGCCTCCGCAGCGGGATCAGCGACTACGTACAGGACCTTCGACGCCTGTTCGATGCATATTTTGGCTTCTGGCGTAGTTTGTAGCCCTGCCCGAATTCCGGTTCCTACGATGGTAAGACCTCGCCACCCCCACAGGTCAGTGGGGTATTGCAATGCCGAGAAGTTGAACGATTTTACTGGCCGAGCGGTCTCCGGGAAATCTCCCAACGGAGCATCCTCTGGAGTGGAAGAGGAGGCCCCCGCTGCTTCGGCGTTGGAAAGCGATTGGGTGGGCAAGGTTCCCTCAATCGTCGAAAGCTCGTATCGTTAAGCAGTAAGAGTACGAATTACTCGCCGAGGGAAATTTTCAACCGCCGTCCCAACGAAATATATGTCATCCCCCCGGGTCCATCCCTTAAAGTCTTCAGAACCCCCATTCCACTAGCCCAATCGTGCCCCGGAAAGGGCCGCCTCCTAGCGAACGTCATGTGGGGAGCCCGCGGTCGATTGCCGACCGCGATGGGCGCAGGGGAAGCACGAGAGCGAACGGGAAACGGCACCCCGCGGTTCCGATCCCGCTCTGTAACGCTTAATCGCAGTTCCCAATCCGCTTCCTGCTGTGGCTCCCGAGACGCGCTCGACCGTACGAAAGTTCATCTTGGGGCGGCAGGGACTGTGGCCCGGCCGACGGTGGCAGGGACGAAAGGGTCTCGACCAGTGCCTGCGCTACATTGGGTCGGTCCAATTCGACTCCCTCAACGTTGTCGGGCGGAGCCACGACCTCGCACTCTGGGGGAGAATCCTCGACTACAAACCCGAGTACCTGGAAGACGCGCTTTACCGGAAACGGACCTTGTTTGAGACCGGCGGCAACGTACAGATCCGGCCCATCGGAGAGCTGCCGTATCTCCGAATCGCCATGCAGCGCAAAATCCAGGAGGAGCGATGGCGCCGATTTGGTAGGAGCAAGGCCGGTCTGTTAACGCGAGTGACCCGGGAGATCGAGCGACGAGGGCCCCTCGGACCCGGGGACTTCGAGGGCCCGGAGGAGAAACGGATAGAACACTACAGGGCCGCGAAGGAATCCGGTCTTGCGCTCCACTATCTCTGGCTCAAGGGGGACATCATGATCGCATTTCGCCGTCGTGGCGAGAAGGTCTTTGACCTCACGGACCGGCTGTTTCCACGACCTCCCCCAACAATCCCGATCCCGGAGGCCGAAGATCACCTCATCCTGCAAACGCTACGCCATCTGGGAGTTGCAAGCAGTTCCGAATGGCTTCGCCACGCGTGGCCCCGAATTGGCCGTCTCAGCTTACGTGACGAGTGGAAGGACCGGATCCGTCTGTTGCGAGAAAAGGGAATCTTTCAGGAGATCGAGGTGGCTGGATGGAAAGGTCGGCAATGTATCATGACCGACGCGCTTTCCGATCTCAGGACGATTCACTCGTCGAGACTGCCTTCGAACTGGCGGCCTCGGTCGACTACCACAACTGAGGAGGTGGTATTCCTCGCACCCCTCGAAGACGCGACCGCGCGGGGTCGCGCAAAGCAACTCTTCGACTTCGAGTACATCTGGGAGGTCTACAAGCCGGCGGCGAAACGACGCTGGGGCTACTACACGCTCCCGATTCTCTGGGGGGAACGCCTGTGCGCACGCATCGAAATGCGGGCCGATCGAGCGACCAAGTCGCTCCAGGTGACGGGTTTCTGGCCGGAGGATTCGACGATTCGACAAGACGCGGAGTTCGCGACCGCGCTGGGTCGTGCTCTTGGTCGACTCGCGGACTTCAACGGTGTCGTGGTTGTCGATACGTCCGGGTTACGTGCGCCCACGATGCGAAGGCGTATTGCCGCCGCAATCAAACGGACGCGAGAGCGAGCTTTCCCCGCGCAGGCTTCCTGAGGGGCACGCGCGGCCAATGACGGGACCGCAGTCAGCGCGCGGGACTGTCAGCGCGTCTCACTGCGCTCCGAAGGTTTTTCCACAGGTCCTGACTGGGGTTGTTGGCCGGGATTAACGATGGCCCTCACTGCGAAGCCGCTATCCCCGGACACGTGGCCAGCGTTCGCCCGCCTAGTGGCGAAACACGGTGGTATCTTCGGCGGGTGCTGGTGCATCTCGTTTCATCTCACGGGGAAGGAGGAGCGGCGTGGCGGTGCTGCGTACCGGGCAATGAAGCACGGACTAGTACGGGAAGGACGGGCGCACGCCGCGCTCGTCTTTGACGGCCCGAATGCGGTCGGATGGTGTCAGTTCGGCCCGACTGCGGAACTCCCGAACATCCGGAGCAGGAAGGCCTACGAAGAGGGTCGGGGTGAGCTTCCCGACTGGCGCATCACATGTTTCTTCATCGACCGAGAACGCCGTGGGGAAGGCATCGCCTCCCGCGCCCTCCGTGAGGCGATGCGATCCATCGCTGAGCTCGGCGGCGGAACGGTGGAGGCGTACCCCGAGGACTACACGGGCGAGCGGACCTCCAGCTCTTTTCTGTGCAGCGGGACGTTGGGCATGTTTGAAAAGACGGGTTTCCGGAAGATGCGCAAGATCGCGATGCGTCGGTGGGTCGTTGCCAGGAGGATTCGGCCGGCTCGGGCGCATCGGGAAGCGAACCGAACTTAGCGCTTCGCGCGCACCCCGAGGGGCCTACGGGTCGCGGGCCGGTCGGGGAACGGGCTTGCCGTCTTGAGGCTCTCGGTCGCGCCGATGATCGCAATCAGCGCGCGGGCTCACGGCGGGACACAAGAATCCCGGCGGCTAGCGCCTCGACCAGACTTGGAACATGCGGGGGCCGGAAACGAGTGTCGCCGGATCGGCACAGAACTTGGCCAGGCTTTCGAGTGCAGCGTCGAACTCCCCCCGTTTTGCGAGACCCGCCGAAAGGATTGCCTCTTGGGTGGCCTGTAAGCTCAGCCACGGCAGCGATTTTGCTTCCTGTTCGATCCGCACTGGTTGGACCGCTGTGACCTTCGGATGGGGGATTCCTGCCGCAAGGAAGTGTCGGTAGAGTTTTCGGCCGAGAACGGGATCCCCGGCATTCCGCCGGAGCACCTCGCTATAGCTACGCACGTAAAAATCGAAGGCCTCGTTGGCTGGTTCGCAGCAGCACCCTTCGAAGTCCGCGTCCTCGACCATAAGGAGACCTCCCGGACGGACGGCCGCCCACATGCGTCGTAGTAGCTCGACCGGTTCTCGGACGTGCTGGAGAAGGAGACGGGAATACACAGCGTCGTAGGCGTTGGACTCGTTCCAGTCATCGACGTTCGTTTGCGTGAATTCCACGTTGTCGACTTGGCGCTCGATTGCCGCTTGGCGGGCCAACCCGAGCTTGACCGCATCCATGTCCACCCCGCGGGCCCGGCCGCCGGGCGCTACCAGCTTCGCCATCTGAAGGGTTACCTCGCCCCCGCCACATCCGAGGTCCAGGCACCGCATTCCGGGCGCAAGCCCAGCCCGTTGGAAGAGCGCCAAGGTGTCCGGCCATCGGTCTCGGGCAAGGACCAGAAGTCGGTCGTACCCTTCTTTCCCGCCACGGATTACGTATCGTTCCTCGGGCGGCGACATATGTGGGCGTCCCTCAGGTCGAGTGACATCTTGCAAAAGAGGCTAACGGCCAGGAGCGCCTCCATTTGGTGAGCGGCATCCGGGGCAGATTCGCGGACCCCAAGGTGGGAGCGGTCCTCGATGTTCTTTCTCTCTGTAGGCCTCTGTGTTGTGACCAGAATCAGGATAACCGAGGTCCCACCCCCTCGAGGGACGCGCGCGTTCGATCACAGGACAGCGATGGGCGCAGGGGCCGAATCACCTCGAGGTGATCGGGACTAACTCTGTGGCGCGTCGCCCGCATTCACGGCGGTCGGTAGGAATCTCTAAAGTCACGGAATCCTCCCTACGATCGGGCCCATGGCCTCTCAGAAGGCGGCTGCGTCAGATCAGACCACACTTTCCCGCTGGAGACGCGAATACCGCCTCAGCCTCGTGCTTGTCACCGCGGGAATCGTCATGGCCGTGGTCTACGTCGCCGTTGTGTCCTGGGCCAACTCGACCGGGAACTACCCCACGTCATTTGGGGCCGTTCTTGCAATACAAGTCACCGGAACCGCCGGTGCCATGTTGATTTTGCTGGCCGGGACCGTCGCTTACTACCATCGGAGAGGCCTCCAACTGATCGAGGGCACCGCCTGACCCGGCCCACACGGGAAACCGATTGAAAAGCGCCCTGCCCGAGCGAACGTCGGGGAGCGAGGGGACGGTCGATGACCGGACTGCGATGTGCGTGCGGGGATGCTGACGGCGTGGGGGTCCTCTCAGTAGATGGGCCACTTCGCGACCGCAGCCCTGCGCCAATCAAGAGTCGAACGCGAGGGGGCAATGCCTTACCGCTCGAGAATCTGGAACAAAGAACTGACAGGCGCGTCAGGCCCTCCACAATCGTGAACTGTCCTCGCAGATAGGTCCCGATCACTATAGGGGCTCCGACCATACGGAGTGGGTCGAAACGTGGTAGTATCTTACGGTAATTCCTCGCGACGGGAGGCCACAAGGGCAGTGCTCCGCAGTCGAGGGTTGTGGCGAAGTCTCGGAGAAGGCGCGACGGGGCGGTCGGCTTGAAGATGTTGCGGTTGGGCACTCGCAACTTCGGGAGCTCCCGGCGAGGGAGCTCCCCGTAGAACCATCGCAGTCCAAGACGGCTCAAAGGTCGCAAGTACTCTGGTCGAGTGGAGAGGACCGTCGATCCGACAAGGGCGCGATCGAACCTGTCGAGCCCATCCTTATCCCCCAAACGCACTCGGGCGAAGAGGTCGGGGCCCAGCCCTCGGCTGTACATCCAGTCGTGACGGCTGTCGTTTTGGACCTCGGCCCGAGCGAATTCCCAGAAGAAGTCGACCTGGGAGGCAGGCCGCAGCTTAGTCAAGGAAGTCGAGGGAGGGTCCACGAGGCGCACACACTGTCCGCGGCTTATCATCTTGTACGGGCGGGAGGCCCGGACCCGCGCATTCTATGAATGGAGCGCGCGGTCGATGACGAGACCGCGAGGAGCGCGCGGGAGCAAGACTACTTAGGGGCCAAGCGAGCGAGCCAGATCTCATCTAGCCACTGATGGCCAAACCATACCCGCTCATGGAAGTGACCTTCGTGGCGGAGCCCTGCATTTTCCAACACGCGGATTGAAGCACGGTTTCGGGCGAACGCCCGTGCCTCGATTCGGTGTAGTCCAAGGATGTGGAATCCGATGTCGCACATCGCCCGCGCTGATTCGGTCGCGTAGCCCTGACCTCGGTGCCCCGGAGCAATCCAGTAACCAAGTTCCGCTCGTCGATCGGTCGGCGAAAGGTGGCTGAGCTCAATCATCCCGACCAACGAACCGTCGCTGCCCAGGGTGATGGCAAGCGCGAGGGACTCTCGCTTTCGGAACTGTTTTTGCTTCCGCTCCACAAATTCGACGGCGTGACGTCGGCGATATGGTCGAGGAAGGAGGTGCACCCCCCATCTCGTGGAAGGGTGAACAGCGGCGCTGTGGATAGACTCCACGTCACCCATCTTAGGAAGACGCAACACTAGCCGACGAGTCCGGATCGGCGGGTCGGGCCATCTGCTCATGGGAAACGTTGTTGGGGACTTCATGCTCGAGGCTAGCCTTCCGCGGGATTAGTACCTTTTCCGGGGGGAAGCGAGCGAAGCGAGGGGACGTTCGCTCGGTGCGGGAACCCGAGCTTAATGAGGGACGCGCGCGATCGATGACTGGACCGCGATGAGCGCGCGGGAGACACGAGTGGACGATGGAACGAAAGGGAGTCTGCTACGACGTCGGGCGCGTGATGATCGGACGCAATTGGCGCCCGGACTTCGACCCTAAGGTCATCCACCGCGAGCTGGAGATCATCAAGAACGACCTCCATTGCAACGCCGTTCGTCTCCAGGGATTGGATCTGGATCGGCTAGCCATCGCTTCAGAAGATGCCTTGCAGCAGGGTCTCGAAGTGTGGTTCTCACCCGAGATGTGGGACCGCGAGCAGGATGAGACTCGCGACCACGTTGTGAAGGGCGCCGCCAAGGCGGAGGAGTTACGACTTCGATGGCCGAATCACGTCGTCTTCAGCGTTGGGAGTGAAGTGACCCTCTTCACGCAAGGATTCCTGCCGGGCGATAATGTCCTCGAGCGATTGGCGAATCCATCGCTGTGGGGGAACCTGAGGGCGGGAGTGCACAACCCTCCGCTGAACGCCTTCCTAGCCAAAACTAACTCCGGAGTCCGTGACGTGTTCCACGGACCCGTGACCTACGCATCGGTCGGACTGGAAACCGTCGACTGGACCCCATTCGACATCGTTGGAGTGGATCTGTACCGCGAAAAGTGGATGCGGGAGATGTATCCGAAGCTGCTCCAGCGGTACCTGGGCTTCGGCAAACCCCTCGCGAACATGGAGTTCGGATGCTGCACGTTCAAGGGTGCGGACGACCTCGGCGGCAGGGGATGGGACATCGTCGATTGGAGCAAGGTGCCCCCTCAGCTCAAGGGCGACTACGTCTACGATCAGGCCACTCAGGCTCGGGAATTGGCGGATCTTCTCCGGCTTAACGATGACGCGGGCGTCTACGCTACGTTTGTGTTCACTTTTGTCGAACCTGGCGCTGGCCTCCAGGATGACATGGAGCGACAGCTACTAGCGGCCCTGAAGTTCGACCTCGATATCGTGAGATACAGTCTGGTCCGAAGTTTTCACGACGGCCGGCACGGGTCGACATACCCGGATATGCCTTGGGAGCCGAAGGAGTCGTTCAAAGTGGTCGCGGATTACTACGCCAACCGCTGAGCGGCCTGAGTCGGCGGAGATCGTGTCCACGAGCGACGGTTTGATGTGGGACGCGCGTGGTCGAGGACCGACCGCGAGGAGCGTGGAGGGGATGCCAATTCCAGCTGTAGGCCGCACCCCGCGCTTCACCTCGCAGGGTTTTGATACAAGCATCGCCCCTCCTCGTTCATTCGGCATTCTGCCTATCCACGTCTGAAACCCACTTGTACTACCCTCGTCCTCTTGGGGCCACGAATGGTCGACTGGGAGCGTGTGGAGCAGCTTCGGACTGAGGGTTGGGACTGGGACCGGATCGCCAACGATTCCAGGGTCGGCTATCAGGCGCCCCCGGGCCTTTCGGACAGGGGTCGGGCCCTGCAGTCACTGTACGTGCGGCGGGCCCGCGCTTCGAGCCGGGACGGGACGCTAGAGAAGGTCAAACCGAGCCAGAGGACCAATCAGAAGCCTAAGTGGACCCTCGTTCGCGTGGGAATGCTGCTGACGCCGCTCTTCGCGATCTGGTTCCTCGTCGCGTACTTCATCCCGTCGCCGGTCGGCGTCTTCATCAGCGCGGTCCCGACTCTGGGACTAGCGTTGGCGGCGTCGACGTTCCTGCTCGCGTTCGGCCTCCTTCGCTCGCAGAAGCGGTGGTCGAGCGTTCTCCGGGGAGCGGTCGCCTCCGGAATCATCCTAGGACTGGCTCTCTCCGCCACCTTCGGCATCGGAGGGCTCTTGGTGGGGTATCCGCCTCTGACGCCCTTCACTACCTCGGAGCCCAACTACTTCGAAAAGGCGGCGAATCCACTCTGGACCTCGGGCGGTAAGCCGGTCTACTTTTTCTTCGGGTCCGCCGCGTGTCCGTTTTGCTCAGCCAGTAGTTGGGCGATGGTGGTTGCCCTCAATCAGTTCGGTACCTTGACAGGCACTTCCTACGCCTATTCCAGCCCTACCGATCAGGCCGGTCCCAACACCCCAGAGACCGTCCTGGCAAACGCGCGGCTGGCGAGCCCGTACATCGCTCTGCAAGTGGCCGAGAGCACGTACACCGCGTCGATCCAACTTCCTGGGTTCGCCAACGAGTACCAGAACGCCTACTACGCGGCCTACGATTCGGCCGGCTACATTCCCTTCGTCGTGGTCGGGGGTCAATACTTCACGTGGCACTCGCTCGTGGACCCGGCCGCTCTGGCGGGGATGACCGCCGCCGAGGTGCAGGAACAGATCAATGCCCACAGCGGAACCTGCTGGGTGGCTATCTCCCCGGCGGCCGACTGGCTGACGGCCTACCTTCTGAAGGTCGACGGAGGCCAACCCGCGTCTCTGCTGACCGGTACCGTGTTGACCGACTACGACCAGATCAGTTAGTCACGTCGGGCGTGGTCGATGACGGGACCGCAATGAGCGCGTCTAACGTACGGTCGGGGCACGCGTTGCCCCATTTGCTTGCGCGGAACGCACTCGTCGCTACGTTGCCAATAGGTACGAGACCTCGATCGGGGCGAGGACCGTCAGCTGGACGACACTTCCCCACGAATTGTAGAAAACGAGGGTGTCGCCTGAGTTTAGATTAAAGGGTCCAATCGTTCCAAAGCCACTGACAGTTGACACTGGCGGATTTGGGCAGGTGGACGCCCATCCAGATTGCAGCACGAACGCGTCGGGAGAGTTGATTGCACTACGGTCACTCTGGAACGCTTGAAAGACAGCTGGCGGCAGGAGGGCGATCGTGTAGCCGCACCCGGAGGTAGCGATCGAACCTCCTAGCCAAAAGCTCGACGCGCCAGGGGGAGCGGATATCGGCCAAGCAGAATAATTGCCCGAAGACAGGCTTGTGACGATGGGGGGTTGGAGCACCTCGAGGGTTCGGTCGAACTTTACGAGAATGGTCTGTGTGGCTACGAATGATTCAGCGACTCCAGCGAACAGGATCACATAGGTCCCGGGAAAGAGAGTAAAATCAAAGCCCCCGTTTAGCGCGTAACAGCCCGGGCACGGCCAGCCGTTCGAGACTGTGGCGGTCACGTTCCAAACCGCAACTGCCTCCGGGGCCGAGGCTGCCCATGATCCGCGTAAATCTACCGGTGCACTGATTGAAAACTCGATACCTCCTAACCGTGGCGAGTACTGGTCGCACTTGGGTAGGATGACCGGATTCACAGGCGTTGGGCCGTTGGAGGTTGAAACTGCGCAGGAATTCCAGGGCAGACAGACGCCCATGCGGGAGGGGGTGGCAGCGAGCTGAGGACCAAGATCCCCGCGACTGCCGGAAGGACGACCATCAACACGTAGACAACCGTTGGCGCGAGACGGTTGGACATTCTAGTTAACCTCCTGGGACCTAAGTGCTGCCGAAGTTGAGAAAGTCCGGAGACTCCTTAAGGATTCGACCCGGTCGACAGAGGCGACATGCGGGGGCGCGCGGCAGTCCTACTGAGGGTCCGTCAAGCCCCCTTGGCGGGCCGTCCCGCTCGGTAATCGACCTCGAGGGCCGCCGCGAATCGGGTCCAAGTGGCCGCCACTTGTGCGCGAAGTTCTTCCTTAGTCGGGTGGTCGGGCGTGAGCCAGCTCTCGGTGGAGAGCAGATGAAGGCGGGTCCGCACTCGGCCCATCGCGGTAACACGATAATCCAGCGACTGCCGATCGGTTTCGTCGATCTGATCGAGGTGCCAGGAGTGCGGCGGATTGAGACGCACCAGGTCGACGGCGATCGCGGGGTCGCGACCGCCGTCGACCCCGCGACCCGGGTACACGCGGATGCGGAGCACGCGACGCGGCGAAACTCGGATCACTCGAAACGTCGGAAAAGGTCGTGCCGTCGTGAGCCTCGAGTCACTGGTCCGGTAGTCCGTGCACCACTCGTACACGTATCGCGCAGGGGCGCGGATCACTAGTGACAAGCGAACCCGGGAGGTACCGTACAACCGGTGGCCCCGTTCGGGCATAGGGAGCGGAAATCGGGGGTTCGGCTTAAGTTCACTCCCAGAAGAGAAGACGCCTATCGTTTCCTCGCCGAGGGCCTCGTTCGACTACTTGGAGGGCGACGACCTCAGCGGGGCGAGCGAAGTCGTACCGCGCTCATCGCGGTCCTGTCATCGAACGCGTGCTCCGTTCATAGAGCCGCCGCGGACGACGCCCCCCGCGTCGGCATTAAGACGGCCCGGCCGCCCTCGTCGCTCGAACGCCACTCCGCGGCCCTAGACTCCCCCGTGTCCATCTCCCCGGAACGGCAATCTCTTCGACCGCTTCGATGCGACCGGACACCCTCGAGGCGCGGTGCTGTAAGCAGATCTCCTAAGTGATGCTCGCGGAAGTAGATCCAGGCATCGTGAGGGAGAGAGCTACCAACGAACCTCCCACGAGAGTGGGTGGCGTGGAACCTGTGTAGAAGGGTGACAAAATGTTCTGGGTGGACAAGACCGTCATCGAATTGAAGCCGGGCTCGTACGTCCATTCGGCCCCGAACGAGAAGATTGCCTCCACCGAGGTCGGCGGCGTCACTACCGCAAGACCGCTTGCTGCTGGAAGTGTAACCTCGGAACCGGTTGGAGACCGAACCTCGAACCACAAAATCGCAAGCTTGTTACACGGACTGGAGGACTCGATCGTGAAGTTGTACCAGTGGCTGGACCCCCGAGTTGAGTCGACGGAGCCGCCAATGGCCAACGTGCTACCGATAGTTTGGGCCAGCTTCTCGATTCCAGACGGGCAACCACTTGACTGATTGGGCCGGAGTTCCCATTCGTAAACCCCCACAATAATCAACGAGATTGCGACGGCTATTCCGACAACAGCCGCCGCTCGCCCGAGTTCCTTCACTGGTCAGAGAACGCGTGTCTCGGGTACAAGTTGCCATCGCTGCGCCCGACTTGGCGCCTAGGTGGTGGAAGCGTCACCCCGCATTGTCCCTCCAGGCTTACGTTAGGCGTCGCTGCGCGTTCCCCACTCCGCAACTCCCGCCGCGAGGAACAGGCGGCTCAACGCGTCGTGGTAACCGGCGGGGGGCGCCGTCAGTGTCGCGGCCGCCGCTTCACTGAGGAACATACCGAACTTTTGCTCGCTCTCGGAAAACTGCCACGTATGACTACCGGTCCGGCCCAGGGCCACGAGGAGCGCGAAGGCTAGGCCGCGCACGTTCCCCTCCCGCGGGAGGAATTCGAACAACGCGCGTTCGGCGTCCACGGCCCCATGGGTCCGGTAGGTCCGCGCGATCCGGTCGACGTAGACAGCCTCGGGGGACAGTCCCTGATAGCGGGGGAGGGACTCCAATACTTCTCGCTCCTCCCGGAGTCGCTGCACTCGTTTCAAGATCTCCGCGACTCGTCCCGGAGGAGCGCCTCTCAGCTCCTCGATCAGCTTCTGGGATTCCTTGGGATCCTGGACAATCGATCGAATGATCGTCTCCGAGTGCGTGAGCCATAATTGCTCGAGCGCCTGGCCGGCGCTGGCCCGCTCGATCGAAAAGTACCCCGGAGTTTCCTCTAGGACGGTCTCGAGCGCCCGACGTTCGACAGGGGTCGGGTTGAGGGCGGTCAGGAACCCGGCCAGGTCGCCCCCGAAACAGGTTCCGTTGGCGACAAACGTCGGACGCGAGGTCCTCTCGATGCGCGAACGCAGTTCGTTCAGATATTCCCTCAACAGGTCCGCGTCACCGAGCCGGCCTCGTTCGTAGTTCTGCCGGAGGCCACGCGGCAGGTCCGGGAGGCGGGCGTGGACACAATCCGCCCCCGCTTGGCAGTTCACGTTGAGCGCCGCGGCCACCGGGAACGCGGCGACCGGATCGGGCACTGCTATTCCGTCCGACACGTTGGAGAGGAGATGTCGGTCGGGCTTGGCGCAACGTTCGCAGACCCGGAAGCGGGTACCCGCCCCCGGCCACCCGACCTCGAGATACGGTCTCGGCTCTCCTTCGGTGAGATGCGGGCACGCGAATCCCTGATGCGCAGGGTCCGCGACGAACCGGTAGGGAAGCCCGGCAATCTTCGCGGAGCGAAACTCGGAGGGTGGCTCGGCAGAGCGACCCGTACACCAGAGTCGGTCGGCGGTGGCAAAGAAGTGGAAACCCTTGCGGGTCCAGCCGAGATAGCCGATGAGGACGCGTTCCGGATCGTCCGAGTGCTGGACGGCCACTTCCATTTCGGGCTCGGTGCGGGCGAGCGGAGCGTACGGGATGGATCCATTGGGTAGGGGAAAGGTCGCCACGACCACCGCCTCGGGGGAAAGATAGAATTTGAGGAGCCCCGCGTACGCCCGAGCGAGGGAATCGCCGCGACGGGCGAATCGTTCGAGTCGATCTTCGTCGTCGCGGGCAGCCCGGACTTCCTCGAGTTCGGACCGGAGCCGGTCGAACCGGTCCGTCGGACAGTCCGCAGTCAGGTTAGGGAGGAGTGGCTCGATAGAGCCGCGCAAGACCTTGGCCCGGTCAATCAGATCCTCCTTTCGAACCGCCGAGATTCGACGTAGCCGAGCCATATCGTAGGTCCTCGAGAGGGGCCTCGGTTATCAGGATTCACCTCGGTCTCCAACACCTTCCCGGGAGCGGGTTCGAAATGCGGAACTCCGTGTCAGTCCCGCCGCTATTGCCCTTCGAGGACCCTGAGATTGCCCTACGGACAGTAAACGTATAGACCCCGCCTCTTCCTCGAACAAATGTCACATCCGAATCGGACGGCCGACACGGTAGTGGGCCGACCGGAGTTGAGGGTGTGGTGAGCTGGAGGAGTCATCATTGCAAGGCGCCGCGAGTGCTCGCCGCCCCTCGATCGTCGGCTCGAAGATCTTTAGCGCCCTCGGGCGGGGGATTGTACGACACCCGTGGTACCCGATCATTTTCTGGGTCCTCCTCCTGATCATCGCGATCCCCGCGATCATTCAGGTGGATTCCGTCACGACCAACTCGGCGACCACGCTCCCCAGCAACGCGCCGAGTGTCATCGCGGGAAACGAGGCGAACAAGCTGTTCCCCAGCCAAGTCGGCGGGTCGACCACGTTCGTGGTGTTGGTCGGCCCCGGAATTGGAACCGCGAGCGGTCAACACACTGTCGTAACAGTTGCGGGCGCTATCGCCAACGACTCACGACTCCCGTACATGAATGGCGTGAGCTCGCTCTACTCCGCGTACCAAGGTTATCTGACCGGCGAGGCCCAGTTGGCCCTCAGCTTCATCCACGGCGCGCTCACTTCATCCCCGTCCTTGCCGATCGCGGTTAACGACTCCGCGGGGTTGGTCTGGGGCCCCCCCGCGCTGTACGGGAACGTCTGGGTTCACCTCGTCGCCAATGGCACTGCACCATCCACCGCGGACTGGGAAGCCTTCGACCAAGCGTGGGGCATGTTGGGAGTAGGACCCTCCCCGGCACTATCCCAGGGCGTCCTCGCCGCGTTTTACAACGGCAGTTCCTCGGGGGAGGGGTTCAATCTCTCCTCGTCGGCCTGCCTTGGCTCGTCCCCGCTCAACAACATCCTGACGTGCGACCAAACTGCGGCAAGGACCACCCTCCCGGGAGCGCTGCCGGTACTCATCCCGGGAGCGGCGAACGATAGTCTCCCGCTCTACACGCTCCGGGTCCTTGGCATCGCGAACTACACCAGTGAGCCGGTCGTGCACAACGCAACCGGGGGCTACCTCAGCCTGTCGGCCGGGATTCCGCTCACCTGGCTGGGACTCGTGTGGAACGAATTCCCCTCGGGCACCGGCTCGGCGTCGGCGGTTGCGGCCTGGACCGGGAACATTGCCAATGGATCGCCGGCTGTCTTTCCGCTCCCCGTTCCGCCGGCACTGGCGGCTGCCTTCTCGAGCCCCAATGGGAACGCGGCGCTCATCGTCGTTGGGTTCTCCGTCTCCGATGACTTCACTTTGGCCAATGGGTCCACGCCGGTCTTTGACGACCTGACCCGGATCAACGCCATCGTTCCACCGGTCCTCCAGCAAGTCGACCCCTCCGGCACGATCGCGTACTACCAAACGGGACCGAGCTATCTCGACGACAACGAGAACCACCTGCTCAGCTCGAACCTCGTGATCATCCTCCCGCTCACGGTCACCGTTCTGATCCTGATCACGATTCTCTACTTCCGGGCGCCGGGCGCCCCGCTCGTTACCTTCACCTCCATTGGGATCGCCCTCGCGCTCGGCCTCGCCGCCGTCTTCCTCATCGGGAAATACGTGACCCAGTTCGATGTCACGAGCATCACTCTCGTCGACACCTTCGTCTTGGGGGTGGGAACCGACTATTCCGTGTTCCTCGTCGCCCGGTACCGGGAGGAGCTCATCCACGGCGCGGAGCCGAAAGAAGCGGTCGTAACCACCGTTACGTGGGCCGGGGAGAGCATCGCGACCAGCGGGGTCACGGTCATCGTCGCGACGGTGGCCATGGCGTTCAGCGGCATCGCCCTGCTGAGCCAGTGGGGGATCGCGCTCTCCGTGGCCGTGCTGTTGACCCTGCTGCTCGCGCTGACGGTCACCCCGGCCTTGCTGACGCTGATCGGCCCTCGACTTTTCTGGCCGTACACCAAGCAGCGGTTTCTTCGCCAAGCGGAGCGCAGTCGGACCGCGATCGCCGAGGGACGCACCTACTTCGCTCGGGCGGGGCGCCTCGCGACTGGTCGCCCGAAGTCGGTGATCGCAGTGATCCTGCTCCTATCGATCCCCTTGATCATCGTCGCGCTGAACGTCCCGCTCTCGTACAATTTCTATGCCCAATTGCCGAACGACCAGCCCGCAGCCCAGGGCTTGCAGCATCTCGAACAACAGTTCGGCCCCGGCTACGTCTTCCCCACGATCATCCTCGTGACCTTCGAGAAACCCCTGGTGGTGGGAAACTCGACGAACGCCACGGAGTTCACAGACGTCAATTCGATCCAGGGCCTGATGAACCACACGGGGGGCATCGCGTCGGCGGAGTCCCTCACCGGAATTGGTGGGGCGCCTCTTTCGACGTGGCTCAATTACTCGACGTTACCGCCGGCCCAACGGATCAACCTCGAGGGAGTGCTCCCGCAGTACATCGGCAGCGATAACCGGACCGTCTGGTTCACCGTGACCCCCTCGTCCGACGGACTTTCGAACGCGGCGGTGAACAGTCTCAATGCGATCGAGAGCAAGTTGAACGCCTTTGCGGGACCACACCCGGAGGTCCAGGCGGTGTACTACGGCGGGGCGGCCTCCACGATCAAGGACCTCGCGACCCAGACCTCCGCCGCCACGGAACGCATGATCATCGCCGCGACCATCGGTCTCTTCCTCGTCTTGTTCCTGGTCTTGGGCTCCATCGCGATACCTCCGATCGCGCTGGCCTCCATCGGTCTCTCGATCTCCTGGGCCTACGCGATCACCTACCTGCTGCTTGGGAAGCTCCAGGGCGTCCCGATCTTCTTCTTCGTTCCCACGATTCTGTTCGTGCTGATCCTGGGCCTCGGGATGGACTACAACGTGTTCATCTTGACTCGAGTTCGTGAAGAGCGGGGCAAGTACGCCGGCACGCCGCGCCCCATCATGCAGGCCGTCACTTTTACCGGAGGGGTGATCACCGCCGCCGCCGTGATCCTCGCGAGCGCCTTTCTCGTCCTAGGAACGAGCACCTTCACGCTGCTCGAGGCGATCGGCCTCGCCGTCGGGCTGGCCGTCATTCTCGATGCGATGGTGGTTAGGACGTACTTCGTGCCAGCCATTCTCGCACTGGGGAAAGGCGGTATGTGGTGGGGGCCGGCGCGTCTACAACGGCTCCGAAACCCGTCCGCGGCGCCCCCCGACGAAGCCAGCGCTAGGCCCAAAAACGGCCCGTAAGGGATTCACCTCAGAGCCGGGGTATTGCCCGTGTCGCAGTAACCCCTCGTTCCACTGGAGATTCCACATGCCTGTCAGCCCTTCGTCCGCCTTGGTTCTCTGACGGAGAACCGTCCCGGACACCTCCACTTCCTGTGGAACAACCCTCTTTATGTACGACATCCGTCTGACAAACGGAGGGTAGGACCATGTCGGAGCAAAGGACCGACGCGATGCCCTTGGCCGTGTTAGGTGTGCTCGCTCGGGTCGAGCACGAAGCCGATACCCCGTTGGCCTACATTCCTCGGATCCCCCGGGGCACCTCGTACCGCGAAGTCATCGAACACGCGGTCGGCTGGTCGCGACGATGAGCGCAATCTCTGCTTCGGAGACCATAGGCACTCCCGTGGCAGAACCCATTCGGAAATTTCTCGGCTCGGGCACGCCCCGCGGTGTCGGTTCGCGACCCCGGTTGACCCCCGACGCCGCCGCGGCGTTCGCCACGTTCGTCGATGCCGCGCGGACCCGGGCGGGTTTGGAAGGCCGGACCCTGGTCTACACCGTTCGCTGGGGCTAGGGGGCCCGGGGGTCCTCGGGACCCGAAGCGTCGTCGGGATTTTCTTCTTCTTCCGCCGCCGGGATCACGGGCTGAGGGGGCTGATGCCGGCTTGCGCGACTCCACTCGTCCTCGAGGGCCTCCTTCGAGAGCTCGTCGGCTCGCCCGTTCGCCTCGCGTGGGATCCAAACGAAGTCGATGCGTTCGAACTTTCCGACGAGTTTCTGGAGCTGCGTGTAGTACTCTTTCAGGTGCGGCGCGCGGACCCGATACTGGCCCTGCATCTGACGCACGACGAGCTGGCTGTCCCCCATCACCCGAATCGAGCCGTGGTACCCTTCCTCGAGCAACCACTCCAGCGACCGGATCGCCGCGGTGTATTCCGCCACGTTGTTGGTCGATCGGGGCGTCCACGGCGGAACGGCGAGGCCCTTTTCCTCGTAGTGCAATCCCGGCGCCTCGACGGTGAATCCGTAAGTAGCTACACCGCCCCCACGGGGAGGCTGACAGGCCCCATCGAAGTGGACATGCACCTCGGCCGGGAGGACGACCCGGCCTCGGGGGATGCGGGCATCCAAGTCGTCCGTCATCCTCCGCCTCCTAGTCGCCGGACTCCCGCGGGACGGGGGCCCGAGGGCTTGACTCGTGGACAATTGCAGAACGTCTCATCCCGCACACACGGTGCGCATCGGACGGCACCGGCGAGTAGGTACAGCTGCTTCCCGCAGTTCCGGCAGTGGCGGGGCCGCGCGCAGCGCGGGCAATCGAGGACGTTCCACGGAATCGCGGTGTAGCAGTAACGGCAATTGACGGGCTCTTTCGGACCGGGCGCGTACCGGACGCGAGTGGCGGGAAGGTTGGTGACCGCCTCTTCGGCCTTGCGAGACTCGTCGACGATCGGGTTCCCCAGAAGTCCGCCCACCGTGGTCACGTGGGGGTCCGACGCGATGGCGGCCTGGAACAGGATGACGAGTCCTACAAGGAACAGGACTCCGGCCCCGTAGAACTCATAACCGACCTGGAACCCCGAGGTCACGAGGAAGGGAATCGAGACCAGGAGGATCCCGACGATGACCAGAACGAGACCTACCAGCGCCAGCGAGCGGTTCATCGAGAATCGCAACCCAGCACGAGGCTCGCCCTGAGTATGGGCGGAGGAGTGGTATAAAGCGCGGCGACGAACCCCGCGTTACTAGGAAGTAGCCCCCCGCCCAACCGAAGGTTTATCTTCGCGGCGTGGGAACGTCTCTGAGAGGGACGGAATGTCAACCCCGTACGGCCAGCCTTACAGCGGCTACCCCCAGACGCCGCCCGAGCCGAGCAAGCCCATCGGTGTGGCGATCCTGGCCGTCCTGATCGGAATTGTCGCGGTCCTCTTCATCCTGGCCGGTGTCCTTCTCGCAGTCGTCGGGGTGGCGATCGGAATTAGTCTCCCCGCCTTCGGTTCCTACGGCCTCACTGTCATTGGAATCATCGTCCTGATCTTTGGACTGATCCTCCTAGGAGTGGCGCTGGGGCTCTGGCACCAGCGGCTGTGGGCGCTCGTGCTCGCCATCATCTTCTTCGCGCTCTATTTCATCAGCGACGCGCTGGCGGGGGTCTATTTCTCGCTGGGCGCGATCATTTCGCTCATTATGGTCGTCTATCTGATCGCGGTCCACCGACACTTCCTCTGAGAGACGCTCGGGCCGCAGGCTATTTCCGCCCCGGCGGCAGGGGCCGTCCATGTCGAACCCGACCGTCACGCTCCAGACCAGCCTCGGAACGATGCGCGCCGAGATCTATCAGGACAAGGCGCCGGCCACCGCCAAGAATTTCTTGACGCTCGTGAAGAAGGGCTTCTACGACGGCCTGATCTTCCATCGGGTCATTCCCGGCTTCATGATCCAGGGCGGCTGCCCCAAGGGCACCGGCACGGGGGGACCCGGCTACACGATCCCAGATGAGTTCCACCCCTCCCTCAAGCACGACAGTGTGGGGATCTTCTCGATGGCGAATGCCGGCCCGGACACCGGTGGCAGTCAGTTCTTCATCACCGTCGCGCCAGCCCCCTGGCTGAATGGCAAGCACGCGATCTTCGGGAAGCTCGTTAGCGGCCAGGACGTCGCCGAGAAGATCGTCGGCGTACCCCGGGACGGGCAGGACCGACCCCGGAGTCCCGTCCGCATCGAGAAGGCGACGGTGGACTGAACGAACTCACTTCGCCCCGGGCCGGGCTTAGCGAACCGCCCGGCCAGGCTTGAATCTATAAGGCCGCCGGCCCACTTATTTCAGGAGACCGTGGCAGGCGAACCTCCACCGCGCCCGAAAGGCACCCGCACCCGGATCTACTCGATCGGGCTGGTCCTCATCACGGTCGCGATCATTGCGCTCGTGGTATGGGTCCCCGTGATCCTCAACCAAGAGGTTGCGGTACCGCCCCCCTCCCCGACTGTCGGACCCAACGTCCATGTCGATGATTACGCGACCGGATCGGGTTGGGCCGGCCAGTTCGGAGACGACCCGACCGTTGCGGTCGCACCGAACGGCACGATCGCCGTCGCGTGGGAGGGTTTGTACGAGCTCGCTCCGCCCTCCACTCCGGAGGGCTCGCCCAACTACACCACGTCGATTTTCGTCAGCGAATCCTACGATGGGGGCCAAGGGTCCTCGACCCCTCAGCTCGTGGGGGCGCCGAACACGACGCAGGCCTTCGCCCCCTCCCTCGCCTTTGCGCCGAACGGTACGCTCTTCGTAGCGTACGAGAACTATTCGGCAAACCCGATCGGCGAGATCATCGTGACCTCGGCGGCGACGGGGCACCGCTTTACGTCCCTGACCGTGGCCGAGCGGCAGGAATCGCTCTCCGAACCCCGGATCTTCGTCCTCCGTGACGGAACCGTGATTCTCACGTTCAACTTACTGGGGCTCGTCGAGGTGGCGGCGTCGACGAACGGGGGCCAGTCCTTCCCACTGGGAACCGAGGTAGCCCAGGGGATCGTTACGGGTGCCACGCTCTGGGATGGGGACCTGATTACCCTCGTCGGGCTCAACACCCTCGCGGAAGTGGTTACGAACGTGACCACCTGGTCGGCTACGTTCAACGCGACCGGGGCCGGCTCTCCGATTCTCGGGGCGCCCGGCTACCTGACGATGCCCGACCCCTACTTTCCACTCAATGCCACGGCGGATGCAATCTCGCTCCCGGGTCCGACCGTTGCGGCCGCTGGGGGCCTTCTCTACCTCTTCTACGCGACCGATAACGAGACCGAACTGGTGGTCCAAGTTTCGACGACGTACGGGGCGAGCTGGCAGGTTGCGTCGACCCTTCTGCGCGCAGCTAACGAAACGTTCGAGGTCCCCGTCGCCCAAACGGGTCTTGGTGGCAAGCGGATCGTACTGTCCTGGGAAAGCACCCAAGGGAATTTCTGGAACACCTACGCGGCGCTCTACGACGTCACTACGGGACTGTTCTCGGGCCCGACGCTGGTGAGCAGTGCGGACGGCTTCGCGGCGTCGGTGCGGAGCTGGCACGGATATGCCATGGGCCTCGCGATCGAGGGGTCGGCCGAATGTGTCGCGGTCTGGGGCGACGGGAGGGGGCTGAACGGGGCCGCGGGCCTGACGCACATTTTTGCCGCGACGCTGACGGCCGAATTCTAAGGGCGAGGGTGTCTCGAAATCTCCTCGACTCTGTCCTCTTTAGACCGCCGGTCGGCTCCCACGCTACGGAAGAGGCTCCGTTGGACCCGCTGCGCCGGGACGGATAGGCGTCCCAGAAACGGCAGGTCAGGGAAGGGGGTCGGACCTTTCCCAAAAGGGTTAAGAGCTCCCGAGTAACGTATAACGGATACCGCAGTGCGGACAAATGCGGACACGGGGAATACCAACCATGGCGGCAAAATTGAAGCGAATTCGAATCACCGCACGGCCGATTCCTCGGAACCGCATGCTTATCCTACCCACCCCCACCCGCAAGTAATCCGGGTATCACCCCCCAGCCCAAGCTGGGTTTCGGCATCGGACCCCTGCGTTTCGTCGCATGGGTCTAAAGTTCAATTAACGCCTACCGAGTCTCTGGGACGCGGGCCGCTACAAGGAAAGTGACTCCGTTGAGACGACCCAAGCTGCCCCTTTTCGAGCGTCCCCGAACGAAAGCGTCGCTGAGCCCATTTCGAACCTCCGCCGGGGTCATTCTTCTCAGTCGGGACGTGTACGGCCTGGGGCGACAGATCCAGGACGACGATCGCGGCACCATCTGGCGTCTGCTCGGGTTGTCGGATGGGACGAGGACCGTCCCGGTGATCATCGGGTTGCTCCAGGAACAGGACCCGACCCTCGAAGTTGCCGATATCCGGCGGGCCGTTCGGCGACTTCAACGGCTTGGGATCGTCGAGGACGCGGCCGCGGCCCCGCCCGCGGAGTTTTCAGCCGAGGAGCTGGTCCGCTATTCCCGAAATCTCGACTTCTTCGCCACCGCGACGCTCGGCACTCCTCGGTCGACCCACGAGCTCCAGAGCCGGCTCAAAAAGGCGCGCGTGACGATCCTGGGAATCGGTGGTGTCGGTTCGGCGACGGCGTCGAGCCTTGCGGCAGCCGGCATCGGGCACCTCCGGATCGTCGATTCGGATCGGGTGGAGACATCCAACCTCAGCCGCCAGCTTTTGTTTGGTTCGCGCGATGTGGGCCGGCTTAAGGTCGAAGTGGCGGCGGAGCGCCTGCGCGACCTCAACCCGCACGTGACGGTCGTCGCGGAGGCCCAGCGGGCGGAGGCCCCGGAGGACCTGCCCGCCCTGGTGCGCGGGTGCGACCTCTTCGTGCTCGGTGCCGACCAACCGCATGAGATCCTTCTCTGGACCAACGACGCGGCCGTCTCCGAAGGGGTGGCGTGGCTGGAGAACAGCTATGACGGCCCCCGATGCGCCATCGCGCTGTTCGTTCCCGGTCGAACCCCTTGCCTTCGGTGCCTGCAGCACCACCTGGAGGGGGGACTTCGGGCTCGGGGACTATCGGAAGGCACGGAGTTGTTCTCCTCCAATCCTTCGAATCCTGTACTGGCGCCGACCGCTGGCGTGGCCGGCCACTTCGGCGCGCTCCAAGCCCTCTACTTCCTGACCGGCCTCCCGACTGCCGCGGAGGGCCGCCTGCTCCACCTGAACCTGTGGCGTCCCAATGACGTGCGCATTGTGGCGCCTCCCTACTGGGCGGAGTGCCCGGCCTGTGGCCGGAAACCGACCGGGTGATACGGCCCGTTCGCCGGTTCCATCCCCGCTGCTTCGGGAAGGAGTTCAGGACGATGGAATCTTAACCCGGGAGCGTCGGTAGTCCAACGGTGGCCTCCTCCATTCGACCCGGCGCGAACGTGGAGGCGGAAGCCTGGCTCCGTCGGAAGCTGGTGGCGAACCGGAACTACTGGCCGTACTGGGCCGGAAACGTAGCGAGTTGGGCGGGGCTCGGCGTCGCGGACGTCCTCCTCCTCTTTCTGGTATTCCAGCAGACCGGTTCGGCCCTCGCGGTGGCCTACGTCGGGATTGCGGCGTCCCTCCCCGTCCTCGCGATCGGCTTGCCGGCCGGCGTAATCGCTGACCGGTATGACCGGCGGAATCTGCTCGTCGTGACTGCACTCCTCCAAGCGGCGGTGCTGGCGGCCGTCCCGTTGACGATTGCCGCCTTCGGCTTCAACCTGGTCCTCGTGCTCGGACTGGTCTTCGCTCTCGAGGCGGTGACCGCTGTGTTCCGACCGTCGGCGAATGCGATCCTTCCCACCCTCGTCCATTCCTCCACTCTTGACGACGCCAATGGGCTCCTTCAGGCGTCGACCGCGGTGGCGTCCACCGTGGGTGCTGCCAGCGCCGCCTTCCTGCTAGTGACGGTGGGGACGTACCCTTCGTTCGCGATCAGCGTCGGGGTCTTCCTACTGTCCGGCCTTCTCTTGACCCGGATCGGGGTCCCCCGCGCCGGCCCGGCGATGTGGCCGGCCTCCCCGGTCCGCCCGTCCCTCCTCGCGGACGTCCGGATCGCGTTGGAGTACCTCCGGGCCCACACAGCCCTCCTGGAACTGACGCTCGTTTCCATCGGGTTGGGCTTCTTCTTGGCCATCTCCACGCCATTTCTGGTGGTGTACACCGTTGACGCGCTCGGCCAACCCGCCAACGCCTTCGGCTACCTGGTGGCGGGATTCAGTGGCGGCTTCTTCGTAGGTTCGATTACGATGGGGCGCCTCGGCGTCCTGCGCCACTTCGGCTGGGTCCTGGTTGGGGCGCTCTGGACCGGCGGCGCCCTGTTCGGGGTGCTCGTCCTGGTCCCGAGCTTTGAGGTCGCCGGGCCGGACCTCGTGATGCTGGGGCTCGTGTTTGGGCTGCTCACCACCGCGTTCTTCTCGCTCGTGCAGCGCATCGTGCCCACTGGCCTGCTCGGTCGCTACCTCAGCATTGACGAGACGGTAGGTCTCGCGATGACGCCGCTCGGAATTCTGGCCGGCGGACTCCTGATTGATTGGCAGGGGGTCTGGTTGGCCTACGCGGTGGCAGCGGTGGGATTGTTGGCCACCGGCCTGGTCGCCATGGGGCTGTCGGACCTCCGGTCGATGAAATATGACGCTCCACCCGAACCCGTGGCGGTCCCGAGGACGGCGATCCTGGGCACCCGCGCGGACGAGCTTCCGGGGGAGCTACCGGGCCGCGACGCGGCCCCGCAGCCGGCGCCAATCGGCGACGAGGTCCGGCCGTAGGCGTTCCAGGCCCCGCTCGCGCATCCCGTCCAGGCCGCGAAGGGCCCCGGGCCGGTCGTCCTGGGCCAATCGGACCTCCACCTCTCGAAGATCGACCTCGAGTTCGTCCGCCTTGAGGTCTTGCTCGGCGAAGATGGTCCGAGCTCGAGTGAAGGCCTGCTCCGCCCCCGGCACTTCGCCGCGCGCCAGGGAGAGCCGACCCTCCGTCAAGTACGCACGGGCCCGTCCGAGCGAATCGCCAATCTGCTCGAACAACGTGAGCGCGACCCGGTTCCGGGCTTCGGCCTCCGTGGGGTGGCCTTGCTCGAGTTCGAGGTCGGCCAGGTTCAAGCAGGTCCAGCCCAGCCGGCGCAGGTCCCGGGAGGCCTCGCTCAAGTCGAACGCTCGCTGGAGCGCTTCCCGGGCGTCCTCCATCCGCCCCTGCTGCGTCAAGTGAGCGCCCAGGCAGAGGAGTCCGAAGGCCGCCTCCGCGCGATCGCCGATCGCGACCAGATTGTCGACCGCGGCCCGGAAACCGGCGAGCGCCTCCTCCTCCCGTCCTGGGAGCATGGAGAGGACCGTGGCGCGGCGAATGGATTCGGCGGCCGCCTCCCGCACATCTCCCGCCTCGGTCGCGAGATGCAGGGCTTCGTCGTGAGTGGCAAGCGATTCCGTGTAATTCCCTCGGTAGAAGAGAATCTCCCCCCGGAGCCGGAGCGTCGCGATCCGAAGCGGAACCGAACCCGCCGACGGGCCGGTGGGCGGAAGGTCGTGGAACGAGCGCTCGGCCTCCTCCCAGCGGCCCTCGTCGGCGAGGAGCCGGGCTTGGAGGAGGGCGAAGAAAGCACGGTCCACGGCGGTCGCCGCGCCCCACACGCGCCGGTCCGCGCGGAATTCTTTGAGCAGGTCCTCGGCCGTCTGGAGCTCGCCGGCCCGCGTGCGCTGGATGACGAGTTCGAGGCGCAGGCCGATCTCGGTCCCGACATCGTCGGGGTCCACCCGGTGGAGCGCGTCGAGCGCATGCTCGAGGTACGCGACCGCCACGAGGGGCTGGAACGCCGCCACGGCGAACTCGGCCGCGCGACGGTTGTACTGCACGGCGGCGTCCAAGCCCCCGAGATACGCGTGGCGGGCCAACGCGTAGACGGTTTCCATCTCGTGAGAGCCGCTCTGCTCGAACGCCGCCGCGATTCGACGGTGAATATTGCGCACGTTGGTTCCGGTCAGTTCGGCGAAGAGCCGGTGGCGGAGCCCTTCCTCCGTGAACGAAAACCGGTCCCACTCGAGTTCTCGAAGAATCCCGAGCTCTACGAGGCGCTCGAGCCCCTCGACGACCTGTTCCTCATCACCCCCTGCGGCGGCCGCCAGGATGTCGAACGAGAACTCGCTCCCCGCGACGACGGCAAGGTTCAGCAGACGCCGGGTGGCGGCGTCCAAGCTGTGAAGATTGGCTTCTGCTTCCGCGCCAGTCGACCCGCTCTCTCCGGTGGCTTCCGTGGCGGGCGGGTGATGGACCAGCCGCTCGACGAACATCGGGAGACCGCCAGTCTCGGAGTAGAGACGGCGGACTTCCGGCTCGCGGAATCGGCGGCGCGGATCAAGCCAGTGCAGGAACTCCTCGAGTTCTCCTTCCGAGAACGTCGGAAGCTGGATTCTCTCAAGCTCCGGGCTGAGGAGCATGTCGTCCAGGGGGCCAGTCAGGCGCCGGGGCTCCGAGGAGTCCAACGTTCCAAGGATCCAGATGGGTCGACCGACGATCTGAGGGAGCAGAGATTGGATAAACTGCAAGGAGGCGTGGTCCGCGCGGTGAAGATCATCGAGCGCGAGGAGGACCGGCTGCTTCCGCGCGGTCAACAAAAACGGCTCGGCAAAAGTCGCCGACAGTCGATGTCGGTCCGACTCGAGCTCGGCCTGGGTTCCGTCGGCGGCGGTCCGAATCGCCTCCCCAGACAATGTCTCCGCCCCGCTTCGGACCAGGACTGGAAGGAAGGCGAGGGGCGGACCGGTAGAGGACTCCATCGGAGGGCTGGGGTGTTCCTCGGTGGACCCACCGGACGCGACCGCGTCGCGAATCAACGAAAATGGAGGGGGACTCTCATTGGCGGCCCGGGCTTGAAAGACCTTGAACCCGGCGGTTCGTGAATCATCCAGCAGCGCGCCGAGAAAAGTCGACTTTCCCACCCCTAGGGGCCCGTCCAACACGGTGATTCCGGCGACGCCCGAGCGGGCGCGCTCGCGCCGGTAAATGAGCGCCTCCCAGGCATCCACCCGCCCGATGCGGGGCCGGTTCCGAGTTGAGGGGCTGGCCACGCTGATATTAGGGGCGGAGTGGCATATTTAACGAACCGCCCGCCGACCCTCCTGACGGAGAACGCCGAATCCGGCAGCCCCTCGCCCCCGGGTCCCGTACCCGGACAATATAGTCCCCCGAGGGTTGCCGGTCCGTGGCCAGCCCACTCTTCCGAACCGAAGCGGTCACGAAGCGGTTCGGGCCGGTCGAGGCCCTGGGCAATCTCTCCGTCGAACTCTCGGCCGGAACGATCGGGCTCGTCGGCCCGAATGGGTCGGGGAAGACCACCCTCATCCGACTCCTGCTCGGACTCCTTCGGCCCACGACCGGCACTCTGTCCGTGCTGGGCTACGACCCTCAGATCGAGCCACTGCTCGTCCGGGAACGGGTCGGGTACATGCCCGAGCACGACTGCCTCATCCCCGACATGTCGGGCGTCGGGTTCGTGGCCTTCATGGGAACGGTCAGCGGCCTCCCCCGCGAGACCGCGATGAGCCGGGCCCACGATGTCCTCGAGTTCGTGGGGCTCGCCGAGCAGCGGTACCGGAAGATTCGAGAGTATTCGGTCGGAATGCGACAGCGGATCAAGCTCGCCCAGGCGATCGTTCACGACCCCCCGCTGTGCTTCTTGGACGAGCCCACGTCCGGACTCGACCCACAGGGACGGGAGGAGATGCTGGGGCTCCTCGCCGCGCTCGCAAAGATCGGCGGGCACAGTTTCGTACTCTCGACCCATCTCTTGCCGGACACCGAGGGGCTCGTTGATCAGGTCCTCCTTCTGAGCGCTGGGAAGCTATTGGCCGCCGGCCCGGTGGACCGACTGCTCGCCGACCAATCCGCAGAGACCGTGGTGCGGATCAAAGGGGACGCGGCGCCGTTCGTGACGGCACTCAAAGCGTCGGGAATTGAAGTCCGACCCTCGGCGTCCGACCTCCGGGTGCTCCTGCCCGGTGGAGACTCCGGACCGGTCTTCCGGGCCGCGTACGAGACCCGCACCCAGATCCGGTACCTCGGTCGCTCGGTGAACACCGTAGAGGACCTCTTCCTCTCCCTCGTGGACGCACCCTCCGGGAGGGGGGACCCATGAGCATCGCCGCGCCACGGTACGTGGCCAGCTCGGGTGAGAGGCGCGGACGGGGTTACCGGATCCTGGCCATCCTCCGCCGGGAATTCCTCCGTCGGGCCGGGGTAGGGACCCTACTGGTGGTGGCGTTGGCCTACCTGGCCGTCACGCTGATCGTCGTGATCAACGCGGAGTTCGCCTCGGCCATCGGTCAGCTTTCCGTCTCCACGTACGAGTCTCCGTTTCAGTCGCCAGTCTGGGGCCTCGTGATGCTCATCGTCGCGACGGCCGTAGGCGCGGGAAGTGTGGCCGACGACATCGGGAGCCGGGCGATCGTCCTCTACCTCTCGCGACCGATCCGCCTGCTGGACTATCTCTCCGCCAAGGCAGGATCCATCGGCTCGTGGCTCCTAGTGGCGGCGGCCGGGCCGGGCCTCGTGGCCGTCGGCATCCTAGCAGCCCTTGGCGTCGGTTCGGCGGCAACGAACCTCTCTGCCGCCGCCGCCTTCCTGGCCACCGGGGTGATTGCCGCCGTCTTCCTCACGGGTCTGGCCCTGGCCCTCTCCTCACTGACCGACCGGGCCCTCTATGCCGGCGTCGCGATGTTCGGCATCGTACTCGCTCTCGAAATCGGAGTCGACGTGGTCTCGGGAATCACAGGGAATTCCCGTATCCTGTATTTGAGTCCGGTCACCGACCTGACGAGCGTCGCGCAAGGAGCGTTCCAACTCACGGGGCCTTTCGTCACGGATCCACTCGCGTCGGGAGTACTGCTCACCGCCGTGGGCGTGATGCTCGCGATCTTTGCGTACTTGCGCTTGTCCCAGGTGGAGGTGGTCGGGGAGTGACCGGCATCGTCGATGCCGAGGCCGTCACTAAGCGGTACGGAGAGGTCCTCGGGCTGAACGGGTTCACCGCCACCTTCTCCCCGGGGATCACAGGCCTTGTGGGCCCCAATGGAGCGGGCAAGTCCACCTTCTTCCGGCTCCTCGCCGGTCAGCTTCGGGCCGACCAAGGAACCCTGACCCTCCTCGGCCAGCCCGCGTGGGGGCAGGGAGAGTTCCGTCGACACGTGGGCTACTGCCCCGAAGGAGCGACGCTCTTCGACTGGATGACCGGCGAAGACTTTGTCACGACCCTGCTCCGCGTCGACGGCTTCTCTCGAACGGAGGCCGCCGAGCGAGCAGCGCGGGCCATCGCTTCGGTCGCCCTCACCGACGCCCAACACCGGCGGATCCGGGTCTACAGCAAGGGGATGCGCCAGCGGATCAAGCTCGCCCAGTGCATCGCCCACGACCCGGACCTGATCCTACTGGACGAGCCGCTCAACGGGGTGGACCCGGTGGGAAGGGCCACTCTGAGCGCTCTCCTCCGGCGGCTCAGCGCCGAGGGGCACCATCTGATCGTGAGTTCCCACGTGCTCTACGAGGTCGAACGACTGACGGACCAGATCGTGATGATCGCGAACGGACGGGCCATCGCGCAGGGCGACCTCCACAAGATTCGGGACTTGATCGACGCCCGGCCCCATGTGATCGACCTCGAATCGCCCGACCCCCGCGGCCTGGCCCGGTTCCTCGGAGAGTGGAGCCACGTGGTCTCCCTCGAGTTTCCGGCGCCGGAACGACTTCGCGTCCTCACGCGGTCACCCGACGCGTTCTACGCGGCGCTCCCGGGGGTCGTGGTACGGGAGGGCATTCCGGTCCGCGCGGTGCGAAGCGCTGATGACAACCTGGACGCGGTCTTCCGCTACCTCTCGGAGGGGGCCCGATGAGCGGGGAGCCGAACCGACTGCTCGTGGTCGCGTGGCTCTCGCTCCGCGGCAGCCTCCGGGCCGCCGGCTCGCCGGGCTCGCGGCTTTTGCGCTCGCCCCGACCCTCATCGTAGCCGCCATCGCGGCGAGCCACCCGGCGCCTTCCTCCCTGTCCGACGCCGCCGAGGACCTGTTTGCGCTTCTCACACTCCCGATCGTGGTCATGGTCATCACGCTGGTACTGTCGGTCGGACAGTTCCGCAACGAGATCGACGCGGAGACGCTGGTCTACCTTACCGACCGATCCATCCAGCGGCCGACGATCGTCGTCGGAAAGTACCCTAGGCTCCCTGACCGCCGCCCTCACGCTTGTCCTTCCGGCGACCCTGCTTCCGCTGGCCACGGCCGTCGCGGCTGGAGGCACCCCCTATCCGATCGCGGTGCCGCTTACCCTCGCGGTGGCGACGATCCTCGCCGCGGTGGCCTACGGGGCGTTCTTCCTTTTCCTGGGCCTCGCCAGCCGGTCCGCCCTCTTGATCGGCCTCTTATTCGGGTTCCTGTGGGAAGAGCTGCTCCCCCTGCTTCCGGGCGACGTGCCCCGGTTCACGGTGATTTTTTACCTGCGGGGCTTTCTCTCCTGGGAGCTTTCCTCCGGACCGCTCTCGGGCTTCTCGAAGGTCGTGCCGTTGACCGGTTCCCTCGCCGTACTCCTCGGATTGGGGCTGGCGTTCGTGTTGGTGGGGGGCGTGGTGCTCCGTTATCTCGAAACGGCCCCGGAGCGAGAATCCGGCTAGGGTGACCCGCCGCCCGCGGGGTCCGCGCGTACTTCCAAGTTCTCGGAACCGAGAGAAGCTCACCCGACGAACACGACGACGATCAGCAAGATGATCACGACGATGAATCCGATCCGAACCCAGTGGAATGTCTGCGTCGTGGTCATATCAATCCGTCGGAGCAACTCATTGGGGTCGTACATCGCAGGCGGCGGTGGGCTTGGGGACCACGGCAACGAACCGGACTTGGTCCGCTGTGTCGTCGGGCCTTAAAAGAGGCCCGGGGGTCCCCGCCGTTGGACCGCCGGGGTTACGCGGGATTGAGCCGGATTTCGTTCCCGTCCGGGTCGACCACCTTGGCGTACCAACCCCATGGACGCCTCGTCGGAGGGGTGACGAAGCGCACGCCGTGCGCTTTCAGCGTTGCGCAGGAACGCCGAAAGTCGCCCGGCAGGTCGAACTGGATGCCGGATTCCCCGGGCTCGACCGGGAAAGCTGGGTCGAACGTGGGGATATCGCAGAGATGGACACCCCCATTCTGTCCCTTTCGGCCAACGACCACCCAATGCGCGTCGTCCCCGGCGCCCTGTTCGATCACGTCCAGTCCCAAGCTCTTGGTGTACCATACGACCGACCTCTTGCGGTCCGCGACGACCAATGCGACGCTATGGAATCTCGCCTTCGGGAGTCGCGCGAGTGGCTTCTTGGCGGGCACGAGGAACCTCCGGCGTCCGTTAGAATCGCTCCTAATCAACCCTACGGGAAATCGTGGGTAAGCTATCGGCAGGATTTTCCCGAACCGTTTAGGGGGGCAGACGGCGGATTCGCGCAGGTTCGGCGAAATCTTCGAACGGTAGATCCGACCCCGCTCGCCGATGAGATCGCCCCTTGGATCTGGAAACGAGGGGTTTGGAAACTCGATGGCGCGCTGGTCGGCAAGAAGTCGTTGGAATCCAATTGTGACGGTCCATTCGGACTCGGTTCCCTCGGAACGTCACTCCTTCGACCTGTAGTCGGAGGCGCTGTTCCCGGCCTTCGTCACCGGGCAGTGCGATCCGACCACCGGCACCCACCACGCGATGCCACGGCAGTCCTTCTCCCCGCTGCAGGGCCCAGACGGTGAGGCGCGCGGCACCCGGGAATCCTCCGGCGGCCGCCACCTGACCATACGTGATGACCTTCCCGCGCGGTACGCTAGCGATCACTCGCTGCAACCGGGCGAGCGTGGCCAAGTGTCCTACCCCCCTCGGTGAAGCACGTCTGGAGATATGACCCCGGCAGGCACCATGTCTCGTACGAATCAATCCGGAGGGATTCGACCTCTTTCATTCCGGAAAGCGCCACAAAGGTCATTCGGATCCCGCTCCGCCAGGCTTGCGCGCGATGAGTACATCCAAGGCATGTCGGTGAGGGGTGCCTCCGAAGTTGCAATCGAACTCAAACTCCCGCGAATCCAAGATCTGCCAATCCCCGTAGTATCCCCGAAGCTCTCCCTGCCGGTAGAGCGTCTCTTGGGGGTCCTGGTCAGGCGCCGGAGGGAGGCTGGGCTTCGGAAAGAAAGCGTTGACGGCGTGGATACCACCCCGGGCAGTCGCCGCCTTGAAGTGCGCAAAACGGCGGGCCCGTAGTTTCGGCGGCAGATGGTTGAGCGTACAACTTGAATACACGACGTCGAAATTGCTGTTCAGTTGGTAGGTACGGATGTCCCCGAGCCGGGTTCGTATCAGAGTTTCCAACCGGGCCGCCCGACGTTTCGCCTTCTCCAATCCGGTCGGAGAGATGTCGAGTCCGAGGACTCGGAACCCGTGCCGTGAAAAGTAGATCAGGTCGCGTCCTCGTCCCATCCCCAAGTCGATCAAGGAGGGAGTCCTCCGCCCAAGCGTTCGCTTCAGTCGGACAACGCTTCGGACCAAGTACCAGCCGACGATATCGAATCTCGTGTCGTAACTCGGAATGCGGGCCGACATGGGCGCGCTGGTTCCGCCAGCCACCGAAGGGACGTGACCAAAGGGTTCAGGTCCCCCCGTGAGGTGGACTTTCCGGCCCCAAAGGTACATTTCCTGAGTTTTCTTTAGCGGCCGGGGATGAAGGATCGACTTCTCGTGCTGCTTCTGGTTGCTGTGGCCGCGGCAGTGTATCTGGCCGTCATTTTCTTCGTCGTAACCCTTTCGGCCGGCCTGGGCTGTCAAGCCAAGATAACCTCTGTCATCGGTGTGACAGAGGACAACCTCTACGACCGGATTGTCATCGAGGGTTCCTGTTTCGGGTCGAATCCGACGTACGTCCCCGTGTCCTCGTTTGCGCCGTACAACGGAACCGACACGCAAAACTGTGGAGCGGGCCTCGCCCCTCCGACCATGTCAATTTCTGAGTGGGGATCCAACTCCGGCTCGGGGGACTGGTCGGCGGGCAGGTTCATCAGTTCGAACGACGGCTGTCCATGGGGTGATTCCATAGGCCTGACTTACACCAGCTGGACACCCACCATGATCGTCATTGGGCACGGTTTCGGCAATGCGTTGGGAACCGCAACGCAGAACATCGGAGCTCCATGGCAGATGAATCCGGACTCTCAGTGCGCGGTAATCCTTCATAACCCGGCCAACACGGATACGCCCGCGAACTTCACCCTCCCATCTGGCTCTTGTTAGGACTAGGAAGCCCCGGCGTCAACCGCTTTCCAGTTCGTCCCGCAGTTCACCCGGCCCCCGAGTGCCTCGCAGACCTCGGTTCGCTAACTGGAAGTCGGCCCTCGGCCCCGCGAGGTGAATCGGTCTCCCCCCTTCCGGTGCGCGCAGAGGTCAGGTCCTCGGGCACTCAAAAATCCAGCCACAGGAGGACTTGGGCAAAGAGTTCAGGTCCTTTCAAGAGGTCCCCCCGCCTTGGGGACGGTTCGCTCCGCGGAGAGCGCGGGCCATCATTTATACCATCTTTACCATTGTGATAATGATGTCAACACCCGATCCGGTCACGAGCATCCCCATCCATCAATCGACCCTGCGAGCCCTTCGAGGAGCCAAGATGGCCGACCAGACATGGGACGACTTCCTGATGGCTCTCGCGGACGACTATATTGCCCCAGCGCTTCAGGCGGATCTCAACCGTCGGCTCCGGACCGAACGGGTCGTGAGCGGCGCGGAGATGAAGGCCGAGTTTGAACAGAGGAGGGGACGGCGTGGCCGGTCGTAGACCGGCAGACGACTGGCCCGACTTTACTTTCAGTGCGCAGTTGCAGTTCTGGGCATTGCCCGCGGAAGCCATCGAGGCGTTCGCGGCCATCTTCCCCGAGCTCACTCGCTCGCCGCAGCGCCCTTCTCCGACGTTGGACATTGCGCCGCTCCGCGCCGATCCATCCCGGTGGCGCTTGAAGGTGGTCGGGTACCGGGCACTCTACCAAATCCGTCACGGAAGGCCTCTCATCGAGAAGATTCTTCTTCGTACCTCCCGAACGTACCAAGACTTCGAAACATACAGACGACACTCTTCGGGGCGTTAGCTAGCAGAGGCCGGGCGTTGTCACTAAGGAGACCCTCCCCCGCTGTGAGATTTGTTTCCGTCTAGTTGTTCGACTCTGGACTGCTGGTTTCGGGCCCGCTCTTCACACGCGGGAGGGACCCGATTTGAGGGAGCCAGCGGCGCACGGCCGGTTCACGAACCGCGAAGTTGTGGAAGCGGTCTTATTCGCAATCACCGCGCCCCGGGTTTGCGCCGACCCCGTCATCGTGCTCGACAACATGTGGCGGGAATAATCTCAGCGAACCGATTCCGCCAGCCACCGGAGGGACTTGAACCCTCGACCTGCTGATTACGAATCAGCTGCTCTGCCAACTGAGCTACGGTGGCGCCGCGCGAGGACCAGGAAGTCCCTCCTATAACCGTGATTGCCGGCGCCCTCGGAATGGGGCCGAGCCCCTGCTCGAAGTTCACACTAGGTCGTCGTGGAGGAGGCGTCCCGCTCCGCAATCCGCCGGAGCCGCTCGACGGCGCCAATCTCCTCGAGGTACTTCGTGACGGCGGGCGGCACGAGTTCTTGCCACGGCTGGCCTTGCGCGATCCGCCGCCGGACTATCGCGCCCTGGAACCTTTCCCGCTCGACCAGCGGGGGGGATTCGACCCGGACCCGTTCTCGCTCGAACAACAGCCGAGTGAGGGGATTGTTCGTGTAGACTACATCGAAGGGCGGCAAAAGACCTCGGAGATAGGCGACCCACTGGGCGTGCTGGTGGATGTCCGTAACCGGTATCGGCAGGCATCGGTCGAGGCGCGCCTCGGACAGGGCCCGCTGGACCATCTCGACACGCTCGCCGGCGGTGAACGGGTTTTCTGTGGTGAACGACTCCTGCGCGCTGCCGATCACGAGCAGGAGCGACGCATCGGGATGGGAGCGTCGCAGGTCGGAGATGACCGCGAGATGGCCGCGGTGGAACGGCTGGAACCGACCAACGAGGAGCGCGGTCACGTCGGTCCCCGGCCTATTCGGGCTCGAGGTCCTCGACGTCGTCCAGGAACTCGTCGATGTGGGGGCATCGGGCGGTCAGGTAATGCCGGCAATGACGGCAATGGGTATCGTCAAGACCGCGGGCGAGCGCCCCATTGAACTCGTAACAGGGGCGGTTCATGAAGCGGTCCTCGCCGGGGGATTCCTCCGGCGCCGGACTGACGGGGAATTGCGAGCCGCGAGTCGTTCGCTCCCACCCTCGGTGCGAGGGAACCCGAATGGCGCCCTTCACGATCCGGCCACCGGACGACCCGGCGGGGTCTTGACCGGCGACACGGCCGGCACATCAATCCGCGACGTGGCGTGGACCATGGCAGCAAGCCGTTCGAGAAGCGATTCCTTCTTCGCGCCCTGCCCGACGAGGGCGTAGCGAAGCACATCGCGAAGCGTTTCGACCGGAATGACTTCGATCATGCTGATGTAACGGCTCTCGAGCACGAGGTCCGAGAGGTTGTCGGCGGGGACCAGCACGCGCTTGAGTCCGGCGTCGGCGGCCGCCTCGACCTTGGCCGTGACACCCCCGACCGGCAGCACCTGCCCGCGGACCGAGAGCGAGCCGGTCATCGCGAGCGCCTGGTCGACGGGCACCCCTTCGAGAGCGCTGATCACGGCGGTCGCGATGGAGACCGACGCGGAGTCGCCCTCCACGCCGTCCGAGGTACCGACGAACTGGATGTGGATATCGTAGCGAGAGATGTCCTCACCGGTGTACTTCTTGATTAGGGCACTCACGTTCTGGACCGCTTCCTTTGCGATCTCGCCCAGCTTGCCTGTGGCCACGACCACGCCGCCGTCCTTCGTCTGGGCCGGGGTGACTTCGGCCACGATCGGAAGGACGATGCCCGAGAACTCGGCCATGCCGGTCTGCGCGTTGATCGCTGCGAGGCCGTTGACCATCCCGACGGCCGCACCCTCGGTGTTGAACATCCGGTATTCGCGGCGCCGTTCGATGTATCGGTCGGCGATCTGTTGCTCGAGCGATCGGCTCGCCCGCTTGGCCCGGACTACGTGGGCGGCGGTAACGATGGGGGCACTATCCGAGTTCGCGATGTCGCCGGCGACGCGTACCAATCCGCCGAGCTCACGTAGTCGAAGGGTCAACTGTCCGCTGCGCCCCGCACGGCGTTGGGCTTCTCGAATGACTTCGGTCGTAGCGCCCGGGTCGAAGTGGGGAATTTTCTTATCCTTCACGACTTCCTGCGCCACGAATCGGACGAGCTTCATCCGGTTCACGGGCGTGTCGGCCATCGTCGTGTTGACGTAGATTTCGTAGCCGTAGCCGCGGATACGGGACCGCAAGGCAGGGTGCATCGTCTGCACGCTATCGACGTTCCCCGCGGCGACGAGAATGAAGTCACAGGGCACGGGCTCGGTCTTGACCATCGCGCCGGCAGACCGCTCCGACTGACCGACGATCGGGAATTTCTTCTCTTGGAGGGCGGTGAGCAGCGAGTGTTGGCTCTCGATTTTGAGCAGGTTTATCTCGTCGATGAAGAGCACGCCACCGTGGGCCTTGTGAATCGCCCCGATCTCGACGCGCTCGTGCGGCGGCGTCTCCAGTCCGCCCGACTGGAACGGGTCGTGCTTGACGTCCCCGAGGAGCGCCCCGGCGTGCGCGCCGGTCGCATCGATAAACGGTGGACGCTCGTCCGGCGTGTGCGTAACGAGTAACTTCGCGACACCGACTCCGCCGGAATCGCGACCCGAACCGAAGCGCACGACGGCCCAGAGGATGATAATCACCAGAAGGCCGATCAGGATCGCGTCGTAGTCTGGGGGGTGAGAGGTCCAGACGATGAATGCTACGAAGGCAAAAACGAGCAGGGCCGCAACCACGAGGAAGATCGTTCGTTGTTCCTTCCGCTGGGCCGCCTCGAGCTTCTGGGCGGCGACGATCTCTTTCCCCTTCCCGGCGGGGACCACGCGGATCTTGGGCTCGTTGGAATCCTCTGTGTTCGCATACGCAAGAATGTCTTGGAGTTGCTCCTTCGGGAGGAAGTCGGTCATGGCGCGGGCGAGCATGCTCTTGCCCGTCCCGGGTTCGCCGATGAGGATCATGTGCCGTTTTTGAGCGGCGGCTTTCTTGGCGACCTCGACGGCCTCGTCCTGACCGATGACCTGGTCGATCAGCTTCGGGGGAACCTCGAGCTGCGCGGTGGTCTGATAGTTGAGGGTCTTGCCCCACGCTTCGAGCTCGTCAGAGCCGGTGGTCATTGTTACGGGGGCCGCCGCATCGGGCGCAGGTGTTTCTTCTGGCGTATTTGCCCCCGAAAGTATCCTCTGGTTGCCCGGGGTG
The DNA here is from genome assembly GCA_963773945.1 of uncultured Thermoplasmata archaeon. GTDB lineage: Archaea > Thermoplasmatota > Thermoplasmata > Lutacidiplasmatales > UBA184 > JAKIWV01. The sequence goes on from CAVZDD010000003.1 coordinate 363,159, forward strand.
GCCACTTCAAGCGAAACGAGGGTCGCGCCGTATATACCCTTTCGGTCGAGCTACTGCCACCGGCTGGGACCTCCGGGCAGGCTCGCCGCTCTTGGGGTTCTTTGGGGGCCCTCGAACCCCCACGGGAGTAATCAAGCGTTACCTCGCCCTAAAGTACGGCGAGTCGGTGAATCAAGACCTCCGGAACGGGTGGTCATCCTGACGCGTATACTCTACGGCAAACCGGTGAGCGAAGCGCTCCTCCAAGAAGTGCGTTCGCGTATCACACGACGTGGCCCAGGGGCTCCGCGCCCGGCCTTCGCAAGTGTCCATATCGGCTCGGGGGGACCCTTCGCGTTCTATCTCCGTCAACAAGAGCGCAGCGCTCAGGCCGTGGGAATTGGATTCCACGACGTACCGCTACCGGATACGACGACGACGCAGGAGCTTCAGGAAAAAGTACGGACTCTGGAAGCCGATCGTTCGGTGCATGCGGTGCTGGTCCAGCATCCGCTGCCGGCGGGAGTGGAGTTCCAACCCGTGGTCGACGAACTATCGCCAGAAAAAGACGTGGACGGCGTGGGTTCGATAAATCTGGGCCGCCTCGTAGAGGGCCATCCGATACAGGCACCCGCCGTCGCGCTCGCCGTCCTTCAGATCCTCCGACATTACTCGATTCCTACCAGGGGGCGCCGTATGACCGTCATCGGACGGTCCTCGACGGTGGGTCGCCCGCTGGCGCTGCTCCTCTCGGCCCGGGGAGAGTCGGGGGACGCGACCGTGACGCTCGCCCATTCTCGCACACTCCGACTCCCCGAAACGCTTGCGGGGAGCGAGGTCGTCGTCAGCTGCGCCGGGGTTCCCGGATTACTCCACCGAGACGTCGTTCCCACAGGATCGGTGGTAGTCGACGTGGGCCTGAGCAGCGTCGCCGACAGCTCGACTCCCTCTGGGTTCCGTGCCGCGGGCGACGCGGATGCGGTGTCTCTCGAGGGATGGGTCGAAGCGCTCACGCCCGTACCGGGCGGCGTCGGTCCGGTGACCGCCGCGCAACTCATGTGGAACGTGGTCACCGGTTGGGAACGGCAAGTCGGAGGGAGCCCATGACCCCCCCGGATTCCCCGAACCCAACGGGTGCCCCCGCGGTCGTGCTTCACTGTCGGGACTGTCCTATGTGGTACGGGGGAGAGGACGATGGCTGGGGCCCGTGTTCGCTCAAACACCAGCGGGGCGACGTGCGCTACCTGACACACGGCAGCCACGTATGCGACGAGAACTACACTCCTCCACCGACACGGATCGCGGGAAACGCAGCGGCGTTGAGCGGGGTACGTTCCACTTCGAGCGCATCGGCCGTCGGATACACTTCCACGGTGAATGCGGGAAATCGAAGACGCCGCGCAAACCGACGCAGTCGATCTGGCGCGAGCTCGACGCGCCGCCGGACCGGGTCGACCCGGTAATCGCTGGCGGGAACGCCGCCCACGGACCCGATCGCCGCCACGACGCGAGGCAGTTGGAGATCGTCGGCGGCCTCGACCACTCCGAGAAGGATCGTACCATCTTCCGTCTGGTCGGCGAAGGAAGGAGCCGTCCGCTCGGCGCGTCGCAACAACCGTTTCCGGAGCTGGACGCTGTCCTTGAATCGGGAGGAGCAGTAATGCAGCGGAGTCGACAGTCGCATCTCCCGGACAAGTTTCTCGGCGGTCGCCCGGCTCCCCTTGACGCCCCATCCGTTCCAGGCGTCGACCCTGTACCCGTGCCCCCGGAGGGCGGTCTCGTTGGTCGCGGAAAATTCCATCTCGTTGAGATTGATGAAATCGAGATGCAATCGGTCGAGCGAACGGAGGAGTCGACGGAGCTCCTTCTCCTTCTCGGGGAGGACGGGGATCTCGACGCCCCGTCGGATCCCCCAGGAGGGCGCCGCCGCAAGGACCTCCCGATACGCTGAGCCGTGGCTCTCCAACGACCCCCACAGGTAATGGGGGATGTGCAATCGGAACTCGTCGAGCCCGGCCCGCGCGAGACGCTCGAGCTTCTCCGGGTTCGGTTCATGTGTGTAGAGGTGGATATGATGGTCCGGGCCAAACTCCGATTTGAGTAACTCGACGTAGTGGACCGTTCGGTCGATCACGCCCAGCGGGTCGCCGCCGGTGATCCCGGTACCTGCCGCTCCGATCGCTCGGGCTTCCGCCAGAACGTCGGCGTCCGTCTGTACAAGCCGTTCGTTCGCATAGACGACATCCAGCTGGTTTCGGCGCTCCGACACGGGACAGTAGAAGCAGCGGAAGCGACAAAGCCCGGTCACGAACAGGACGAGCTTCTTGCCTTCCTGACACTGCTCACAGCCTGGGGAGAGCGCCCCCCGATGGCTGGAGGCCATGGGGAGGAGCTGGATCGTCTCGAATTCCATGGTCAAGGCTCCATCCGGGTTCGAGTATAGCGTTGCCGACGGCATCTCGTTAAGCCTCTCCCTTCGTTGCCCACCCCCTCAATCGGGGGCCGTTCGTGGCAGACAATTTCAACCAATTGCGGGGTGAGGTCGTAGGGTGCCGCCAATGTCCGCGGCTGGTATCCTACCGAGAACGAATCGCCCACGAGAAGAAGAAGCAATTCCGCGGCGACACTTACTGGGGCCGACCTGTGCCGGGATTTGGTGACCCGGCCGCCCGGCTGGTTCTCGTGGGGCTCGCGCCGGCGGCGCATGGGTCGAACCGTACAGGACGGGTGTTCACGGGGGATCGGTCCGCGGAGTTCCTCGTCGGCGGCCTCCACGCCGCCGGGTTCGCGAACCAACCGCACTCCACGGCTCGGGGAGATGGGCTGCGATACACCGACGCGTACCTGACCGCGGCGGTCCGATGCGTTCCGCCCGACAACCGGCCGACGCCGGCGGAGAAAGCCAACTGTCTCCCCTACTTGGCCAGAGAACTTCGACTTCTAACGCAGGCCCGGTCCCTCCTGGCCCTGGGGGGGTTTGCCTGGGATGCGCTGCGCGATTCCATTCCCGAACTCTACGGAGTTCCACGACCGAGTGTGGAGTTCGCCCACGGACGGTGCGTGCCGCTCGGACCGGGTCACCCAATGCTCTGGGCGTCGTACCACCCAAGCCCGCAGAACACTAACACCGGAAAGTTGACCCCGCGGATGTTCGCGGAGCTCCTCGAGCATATTCGAGCCTCGTGGTCGACGAATTCCTCCCCCCCGACTCGTCGCCAGGGTTAATCCCTCACCTCCTTGGACGCACCGATGATCGATTTCGAGATCCGGGCTCGCGATGGATTCGCCCGGATCGGCCGGTTCTCGACTCCCCACGGCGTGGTCGACACGCCCGCCCTCCTCCCGGTGGTGCACCCGGATCCCGAGAATCAGACGATTGCTCCGAAGGAGATCGCGACCCGATTCGGACTGCCGGCCGTGATCACCTCATCGTACATTACGTGGCGATCGCCCCCGCTCAAGGAACGAGCGGAGCGCGAAGGCATTCACCGGTTGCTGGACTTTTCCGGCCCCATCTACACGGACTCGGGCGCCTTTCAACAGCACGCCTACGGACACGTCGAGGTCAGTCCCGAGGAGATCCTCTCCTTCCAGAGCCGGATCGGGAGTGATATCGCCGCGGTTTTGGATGTTTTCGGCGAGCCGGGCGCGTCGGCGGAGGAGGCGCGTCGCGGGGTGGAGGTCACCCTCGAACGGGCCCGTCAAGCCCGGGAAGCGCGCAGCGGCCTGCTCGCCGTGCCGGTCCAGGGGGGTCTGTATCCCGAGCTCCGCTGGACCAGCGCCGAAGGCGCGTCGGCGCTGGGAGATGTCCTGGCGGTCGGAGGCGTCGTTCCGCTCCTCGAGCAATACCGCTTCGCCGACCTGGCGCGCGTCCTCCTCGCCGCCCGTCCTGCGCTCGCGCCCGAACGCGCCGTTCACCTGTTCGGTACCGGGCATCCGATCACGTTCGCCTTCGCGGCCCTCTTTGGCGTCGATCTGTTCGACTCCGCGGCGTACCACAAGTTCGCCCGGCGGGGAAGTCTGCTGTTCCCGGAAGGCACGGTGAATCTCGAGGACGTGCGAGAACCTTTCTGTGGCTGTCGACTGTGCGAGGAACAGCCTCTCACGACCCTGGGCCGTCTTCCACCCCACGAGCGGGAGACCGCGATCGCTCGCCACAATCTATGGATGTGTGCCACCGAGGTGCGCCGCGTGCGGCAGGCCATCCGGGCGGGCACGTTGTGGGAGCTGGTGGAGCGGCGCGCCGCGGCGCACCCCGCCTTGCTTGCTGGAGTCCGGGCCGCCGTCAAGGGCTCGAGCGTTTTTCTGCCCGTGGAACCCGAGAGCCGGCCCTCCTTTCGCCAGGTCACCGAAACGAGCCAGGAACGGCCCGCCGTGGCCCGGTTTCAGGAACGGCTGGCCCGATGGCGCACCGCGAAAGGGGCCCACCAACGGCACGCCCGCGTTCCGCTCACCCCGGAATACCTCGGAGAAATATCGGTCATGAACTCCGAGGGTGAGCCGATGCTCTGGGAGATTCCTACCGCCATTGGCCCAGTCCCGCTTGAACTGTCCGAGGTGTATCCGGTCGGGGTCTGGGTCGGGCCCGAGGAGTTCGACCGCCCCCCTATTGAACGCGTCCCCTTCGAACCTCCCGCAAGCCCTACGACGACCGGGGACTCGGTGCGATCGCAACGCATCGCGGAATGGACGACGCGACAGCTGACGGCGCTGTTCGATTGGCAGTATCCGGGCCACACTCTACCGATTGGAGAATCCGGAATTCGCGGCATCCGTTCCCGCAACACCGGCCGCCTCCGGGAGTTCGCCTACCAGAACCAGCCGGCGTTTCGGATCGGAAACGACGGCCTCCCTCGTCCCACATGGATTGGGGCGGGCCTCCTGCACCGGGCGATACCCGCACCGCGTCTGCGCGTCATTGTCCGCGACGATGCCGTTCCCTTCGTGCGGGAGGGCCGGAGTCTTTTCTCCCGATTCGCCGGCGGGGTGGACCCCGCGATCGTGCCGGGCTCGAGCGTACTGCTCGTCGACCGGACCGATGAACTCCTCGCCGTGGGACGCGCGGAACTCGCGGCGCACGAGATGGGTCGGCTATCGCGCGGCGCCGCCGTTTTCGTCACCGCGCACGCCCGAAATCCGACGCCGGAAAGCCCGGAAGGCTTGGAGCACGAAGCGCGAACATAGCAGTGATATACCCACCACCGCCTTGTCGGCTCGTTCCGTGATGAAGACCTACCTCCTCGTGCAGATGGACAGCGAGGGAGCGCCGTTTTCGGAGGTGACGGACACCTTGGAGGACCTCGGATTCCGCCGGGAGGCCGGCAGCGGCTACGATTTTGTGTACGATTGGGGACGCGAGGCGACCGTCAAGGATTCGCTCCGGTTCGCCGATCAGATCCAAGAAGCCCTCCGCGGGAAGAGCGTCTACTTCCGAATCGAGTCTGTCGAGGAGTAGCCCGCCGACCGTCGCCCGCGGGGGGCGTTTTAACCTCGTTCCGTCCTTGGCCGCTCGATGGTGGTTTTGGGGATCGAGTCGACCGCCCACACCGCCTCCGTCGGCATCGTGGGCGAGGATGCGGAGGTCCTGGGCCTGGCCTCCGACATGTATCGGCCGGCGAGCGGAGGAATCCACCCCCGGGAGGCCGCCAATCACCACGTAGAGGTCTTTCCGGGACTCGTCGAACGCGCCCTCGCCGCGGCTCACGTATCCCCGCGGGAAATCGAGGCGGTCGCGTTCGCCCAGGGTCCGGGCCTAGGTCCCTGCCTGCGCACGGGCGCGACGGTGGCCCGGACGCTCGCGCTCCTGTGGCGCCGGCCGCTCGTCCCCGTGAACCACTGCGTCGCCCACATCGAGATCGCCCGCGTCCTGAGCGGGCTCGACGACCCGGTGCTCTTGTACGCGAGCGGCGGGAACACGCAGGTCATCGCGTATGGCTCGGGCCGGTACCGCGTGCTGGGCGAGACCCTGGACGTCGGCATCGGAAATTTCCTCGACAAGCTCTGGATCTCGCTCGGCGGCCAGTTCCCCGGCGGCCCCGCGATCGAGAAAGCGGCGATGGAGGGCGTAGAGCTCCTCCCGCTGCCGTACTCCGTGCACGGGATGGACGTCGCCTTCTCCGGCATGCTCACCGCCAGCCAGGCCCTGCACGCCCGTGGGGCGTCTCGCGAGAACCTCGCGTACTCGGTCGAGGTCACGGCGTACTCGATGCTCACGGAGATTACGGAACGTGCCCTCGCGCACCGGAAGAAGGAGTCCGTGGTACTCGGGGGTGGCGTCGCGTGCAACGAACGACTTCGCGGCATGGTTCGGTCGATGGTCGACTCCCGAAACAAGACCTCTTTCGCGCCGCCGAAATCGCTCTGCGTGGACAACGGCGCCATGATCGCGTGGACCGGCCTGCTCGCGTTCCGCGCGGGCGTCTCCGTCCCGATCGGAGAATCCATCGTCCAGCCGAGACAACGGACCGACCTCGTGACCACGCCGTGGCGGAGCGGATAAGGGCGTCCATGACCCAGGTCGACGTCCTCGTCGTCGGAGCCGGACCCGCGGGCTCTACGGTCGCTGACCGGCTCACCCGGCTCGGTCACTCAGTCCTCGTCATCGAAGAGCACAGCCGGGTCGGCTATCCGGTGCAATGTGCGGGCCTCGTTTCTCGTCGCGTTCTCGACCTAGCCAAGACTCCGGAGGTCGTTCGAAGGCCGGTCCACGGCGCGAGCGTGTTCAGCCCGAGTTTGAAGTCCATCACCTTCCGTGCACCGGAACCTCGTGCCTTCGTCATCGACCGGGCCGGTCTCGATATCGCCCTCGCCGATCGGGCGGCCAGGGCGGGAGCGGTGTTCGAGACGGGGACCCGCTTCGACGGCGTCGCCGGGCCTCCCAATGGAACCGTCCGGGCAAAAGTCACACGGCAGGGAAGCGTGGCCGCCGAGATCGAAGCCAAACTGATCGTCGGCGCCGATGGAGTGGCGAGTGCGGTTGCGCGCGCTTTCCGGTTGCGCCGTCCGGTGGAGATCCTTCCAGCGTTCGAAGCCGAGTTCCCGGAATCCCCCGGCGACCCGGACCTCGTGGAGGTCTACCTGGGCAACACCATCGCTCCCGGGCTCTTCGGCTGGTGGATCCCGGATGGGAGCGGTGGGGCGCGGGTGGGCGTGGCCGCGAACGCCGATGGCACCTCCGCACGCACCTATTACGAACATCTCCTCACACAGATCGCTCGCCGCTACGGCCAACCCTTGCGCAACGCGTCGAGCTACCTGGTATCCGGGATTCCGATCGGAGAAGTACCGAAAATCTCTGGTTCCCGAGTCCTCCTCGTCGGGGATTCCGCGGCGCAGCCGAAACCGCTCTCGGGCGGCGGGATCTACACAGGGATGCGCGCCGCCGAGCTCGCGGCGGAAGTGGCGCATGAGGCGCTGCTCGCCGGCGACCTCTCGGCGGTGCGACTCTCCCGATACGATGACGCGTGGCACCGGGAGTTTGGGGACGAATTCGATAAGGCGCAGTACCTCCGCCGGCTCTTCCTCAAGTTCACCGACGCCGAGCTCGAAGCGATCCTCGGGGCCCTCCAGGAGGCCGGCACCACGGAGACGATCGTGGCGTTCGGCGACATCGACTTCCCGACGCACGTCGTGCGTCGGCTGCTCCGTCAGTCTCCGTCGCTGCTACGGCTCTTGCCGAAGGCCGTCGGGGCGCTCTGGGGCGGAGACAAACGGCGCGCCCCGGATTTGGACTTCCCTTCCGACCGGGTCCACCAGTAGCCGCCCAGGGCCGCCAGACCGAGGCCCACACCGAGCACAACGTAGAGCACCACGGGTGTGGCCGCCCCTCGGACCAGTATGGAGGTCTCCGGCACGATGCCGGATACGCCCAGTTGGCTCGCGTTGATCGTCGGAGTACCGTTGGGATACTGGGTCGCGCTGGCCCACGCACTCGCAGAGAAGAATCCTCTGGATTCGAGGAGGTACGAAACATTCGACATCGTGAAGGTGACGGCGAACCGGACGGCGTAATCCCCCGAGGCCGCCGAGGCCGGCACCGCGACCGGGACGCTCCAGTTCCACGACGTGTTGGGCGCGAGGAGGGGGGGCGCGATCGTGTAGCTCAGGCCCCCGCTCAGGGTCGGTGTCGCGCCGGCCGGGGGTGCCTGGGTTGCGCCGCCGTCAGTAGGGTTGAACGCATAGACCTGTAGGGAGACGTTCGCGGAGACGATCTCCTGGGCGAGAGGGTCCCCGACTCGGAAGGTCACCGACCCGGAGCCTCCAGGAATCAACGAGGGTCCGACGAGGAACCCGAGGATGGGGCTCCAGTCCCGATCCGGAAGTACGGGTACGCCGCGAAAACCGGCGCGACCAGGCCCGGGACGACCAACAGAACGCTCGCCCCGAGGGCCACGAGCAATGTCCCGGTCCCGCGTACTCGGCGGCCGAACCGCCGTTCAGACACCTGGCTCCCCCTCGAAGGCCCCGGACTCCGCCAGCGCGACGAGACGGCGGATCCGTCGGTAGGCCTCTTGGTGTCCGTGCCGGCCCGCGAGCCGGAGGAAGCCCGGGAACGGTCGCGGCGTCGACGGTTCGGGTAGTGTCAGGGCCTTGTAGAGGGCGCGCGCGAGCGCCATCGGACGGTGGGTCATCCGCGCCGCGTCGAGGTCCGCGCGGAACTCTTCCCGAGTCGTCAAGCTCCGGGCCAGGTAGGTCAGTAGCGGGTCCCAGGCCATCATCTGGGCAAACGTCCGCAGGAACGTGAGGTACCGGGAATCGAGTCCGCGGATATGGCCGAGCTCGTGCGCGATCACCGCGTCGAGTTCGTCCGGGGCGAGCACGGCGCGCAAGCCCCGGGAGAGGAGAATCACGTCCCGTCGATAGGGCAGGCGTCGTTCGCGCAGTCCGGGTTCGACCAGCGTGAACGAAAACGCCTCCGCGGCGGCCGATTCGAACTCGAGCAACGTGGTGGGCGCATCGGGGAGCGGAAGGTCGGCCGGCCACGGCACACTGGACGTGGGCAGGATCTTCAAGAGACCATGGCCGACCAGCTGGTTCAGGAAGAAGGCGACCGTGAAGACGCCGAGCGCTCCTAGGGCGCCGGTGACCCAAACTAGCGTCCAGCGGCTCTGGAAGAGCAGGAGAGGGGAGTGAACCAGCGCGAGTACGGCCTCGACCCCGCCGTTGAACAGCACCCAGACGAGAACGGTGGTCGCGAGCACGGCCCACAGAGCCAGGAACGTCGCCGCGAGCCGGAGCACAAGCCGGGGGGTCGATTTTCGAAAGGCCACGAGCAGCCCCACCCCCGTCGCGATCCATACCCCGACGGGCAGGTACAGGAGCGCCGATGCCGCGCTCACGGCGCCCCTCCCCCTAGTCGAGGCCGAGGCGCCGACGGAGTTCGCGCTCCTCGGCGGGATGCAGCTTCGAGAGTTCCTCGTTGAGGTGCACGACCCCGGAGGGCCCGAACATCCGGACGACGCCCTTCACGAGATCGCTGAGATACCGATGCTCGAGATTGGGCGCGTATCGGTACACGTACCGCTCCCCGCCGCGGCACGTCTCGCGCCGCCGCCGGACAAGTCCTTTGGCAAAGAGGCGTCCCAGGATGGTCGCGACCGTGGTGTACGCCACGTGCGTGCCCCGCTTCGCGAGGTCGGCCCGTATCCGGGCCGCGGGAGCCTCTTCCAGGTCCCGTAGCGAGACCAGGACCTTCGACTCGAGTGCGCCGAGCAAGGGACTCTCCGAGTGAATCTGCACGGGGGGGCACCTTAACCATTACCCGTTCGAATGGTACGAACGGTACGGTCAGCTCCATTCCGGATGCGGGGTAGAACCTACCCACAGATAAGCACCCTTAGGCGTTAAGGTGGGAATCGCCTCTGGGCGACGTGTGGCCGCTCCCCCGGGCTCCAATCCTCGCTCGATTCTCGACCTGATCGGGCACACGCCCCTGATCCCGCTGAACCGTGTCGCGAAAGGCTACCCTTACCGGATCCTGGCCAAACTCGAGTATCTCAACCCCGGAGGGTCGGTCAAGGACCGGATCGGTCCCAGCATGGTCGATGCCGCCGAAGCGAAGGGACTTCTCAAGCCCGGCGGAACGATCATCGAGGCGACCAGCGGGAACACGGGCGTCGGCCTTGCGTTGGTCGCTGCGGTACGAGGATACCACGCCGTATTCGTCATCCCGGACAAGATGAGCTCGGAGAAGATCCGCCTCCTCCGCGCCTTCGGCGCCCGGGTGGTAATCACGCCCAGCCAGCTGCCCCCGGACCACCCCATGAGCCACTACTCGGTCGCCAAACGGCTCTCGAAGGAGATCCCGAATTCGTACTACCCGAACCAGTACCAGAATCCCGAGAATCCGGACGCCCACTACCGAACGACCGCGCCGGAGATCGATACGGGGGCGGGAGAGTCGCTCTCGGCCGTCGTGGCGACGATCGGCACGGGCGGCACGATCAGCGGGATCGGGCGGTACTTCAAGGAACACCGGCCGTCGGTGAAGGTCATCGCGGTCGACCCGAAGGGGTCGATTCTCCAGCACTACTTCGAGACCCATGAGATGATCCGGGCCACGCCGTACAAGGTCGAAGGCATCGGGGAGGACATGATCCCCAGGACGGTAGACTTCCGCCAGATGGACGAGTTCGTCCAGGTCGACGATAAAGAATCCTTCCTCATGGCCCGGCGATTGGCCCGGGAGGAGGGGTTGTTCGTCGGCGGCTCGTCGGGCTCCGCCGTGGCCGGCGCGCTCAAGTGGCTCGCCCGCCGGCCCATCCCCGAGGGCACGACGGTGGTCGTCCTCCTCCCGGACTCGGGCGACCGGTACCTGTCCAAGTTCTATTCCGACGAGTGGATGCGGGAGAATCGGTTCCTCGACGAGGGCGCTACCGCGGGCGATCTCGTCCGGGGAAAGGACGTGGCGCCGGCGCTCGTCGCGGTCGAGCCGACCACGCTGGTTCGCGATGCGCTCGACCTGCTACAGCGCCACTCGATCTCTCAGTTGCCGGTCCTGGCGGGAAAGGAGAACGTCGGGAGCGTCGTGGAAGAGGAGATCTTGCGGGCCGTGCTCTCGGACCAGACGGTGGTCGAGCGGACCGTCACGGCGGTGATGGGCCCGACGTTCCCCGAGGTCCGCGAAGACGAACCGATCGGCGATGTACTGCGTCGGCTCAAGGAGATTCGGGCGCTATTGGTGCGAGACTCGACCAGCGGCCAGGTGCTGGGCCTGCTCACCCGGCATGACTTATTGACCTACCTTTCCGAGCGGGGGGCGCAGAATGCGGCTTGATACTCGACTCGTCCACACGGGCGGGGGCCCCGACCCCCAGACCGGGGCGGTTAACGTGCCGCTGTACCTCTCCAGCACGTTCGAGCAGACGGCACCAAACGAGAACCGGGGCTACGTCTACTCCCGTACCTCCAACCCCACGCGCACCTCGCTCGAGAGCGCCCTCGCGGACCTGGAAAGCGGACGACGCGGCCTCGCTTTCTCCTCTGGCTTGGGCGCGCTCGCGACCCTTCTCGAGGACCTTCCGTCGGGCCAGCGGATCGTCGCCGGCGACGACCTCTACGGAGGAACGTGGCGGTTGTTCGACCACCACCGTCGCCAGTTCGGCCTTTCGGTCAGGTATGTGGACCCCACCTCAGTCGAGGCGTTCGCCGCCGCCTTGGACGCGGAGCCGACCGCCGTGGTGTACCTGGAGACGCCCACGAACCCGCTGATGAAGCTCACCGACCTCGCGGCGGTGAGCGCCCTCGCGCATCGCCACGGGGCGCGCGTGGTCGTCGACAACACGTTCGCGAGCCCCGTCTTCCAGCGCCCCTTGGAGCTCGGAGCGGACCTCGTCCTTCACTCCACGACCAAGTACCTCGGGGGCCACTCGGACCTGATCGGCGGGGCGCTGATCGCCGCCGACCCGACTTGGGGGGAGCGCCTCGCCTGGCTGCAGAACGCCGTGGGCGCCGTGCCCGGACCCGTCGACTGCTTCCTGGTGCTGCGGGGGATCCGAACGCTCGGGGTCCGGATGCGTGCGCACGACCGAAACGGGATCGAGGTGGCGCGGATCCTTGAGAAGTCCCGGAAGGTCTCGGCCGTCCATTATCCGGGACTTCCGTCCCATCCTCAGGCCGAGCTGGCCCGTCGCCAGATGTCGGGCTTCGGCGGCATGGTCAGCTTCGACCTGAAGGGCGGCGAGCGGGCCGCCCGGCGGTTCCTCAGGGCGGTCAAGATCTTCACGCTCGCCGAGAGCCTGGGTGGCGTAGAATCCCTCGCCGAACACCCGGCCTCGATGACCCACGCCAGCGTCCCCGCGGCGGAACGGGCGGCGCGGGGGATCGGCGATGGACTCGTCCGGCTCTCCTGCGGCATCGAGGACCGTCGCGACCTTGTCGCCGACGTGACCCGCGGACTCCGGGCGGTGTGACGTGGTGCGCCCCTTCCGGGTCTACGACACCCTGTCCGGCGAGGTGCGTCCGTTCGTTCCGCGGGTCAGCCCCCGGGTCGGTCTCTTCGTCTGCGGGCAGACGCCGTACGCCGAGGCCCATCTCGGACACGGTCGCAACGCCGTCACGTTTGACGTCGTGGCGCGTGCGCTACGCCGCTGGGGGTACCATGTGTTCTACGTCCAGAACGTGACGAACATCGATGACCGCCTCATCGCCCGCGGGCAGGGCGAGGGGCGCGACCCGCTCGAGCTAGCCGAGTTCCATTTCCAGGGTTGGCTCCGGTCGATGGACCAGCTCGACGCCCGCGCGGTGAACCTCTACCCGTTCGCTACCGATTACGTTCCCGAGATCATTGCCCAGGTGTCGGCGCTCATCGACCGGGGGTTCGCCTACGTCGTCGACGGAGACGTGTACTACGAGGTCGCGAAGTTCCCGGATTACGGCCGGCTCTCCGGGCAGCGCATCGAGGCGTTGCGGCCCGGTGCTCGCGTGGAACCCGACCCCAAGAAGCGGGCGCCGGAGGACTTCGCGGTCTGGAAGTCGACCAAGCCCGGCGAACCGACGTGGCCGAGCCCGTGGGGCCCGGGCCGCCCGGGGTGGCACATCGAAGATACGGCGATCACCGCCCGCCTGCTCGGCGAGCAGTACGACATTCACGGCGGCGGGTCGGACCTCAAGTTTCCCCATCACGAAGCCGAGATCGCCCAGGCCGAAGGTGCCTCGGGAGAGAAACCGCTGGTGAACTACTGGATGCACGGCGGCATGCTGCAGATGCAGGGCGAGAAGATGGCCAAGTCCGTCGGCAACGTCGCCAGCCTGGACGAGGGCATCCGAAAGGTGGGCCCGGACGTGCTTCGGTTCTTCTACCTCAATGCGAACTACCGGAGTCCGCTCAATTTCGAGCCGGGGAAGAGCCTCGAAGAGGCCCGGGAGGGGTACGCGACCCTCGCCACGCCCTACCGCCATTTGCGGGAGGAGCTGCTGCGAGGCGGCCTCACGCGCCCGGGTCGAGAACTGCCCGTGGAGGTCGCCAAGACCTCGACCGAGCTCCCGATCCGGCTCGACGAGATCCTCGCGGAGGATTTCCAGACCCGGGAGGCCATCGCGGCCCTCTTCGGCTGGGGCCGCCTGTTGAACGAGTGGTCCTCGAAGCTCGGCGCACTGTCCGGCGCCGCGCTCGTCACCCTCGGCGCGCCCTACCGGTGGGCGACCGAGGTTCTCGGACTATTCCCGGAGCGCTCCAGTGCCAAGGCCCCGGCCGAGTTCGGCGCCCTGGTCCAGCTCGCGATCGACGCCCGGGGGCGGGCCCGGGCACGGGGAGACTTCGGCGAGGCGGACCAGGTCCGCCAGGCGCTGCTCCAGGCCGGGATCGTGCTCGAGGACCAGGGAACCGAGACCCGCTGGCAGTGGAAACGGGACGGCGTCGGGTGAGGGGACTCGGTTTCTCTGCGCACGGCGGACTCGACAAGGTCGGCTGGGTCGACGTGCCCCCGCCCGAGCCTGGTCCCGGTGAAGTGCGCGTCCGAGTTCATGCCGCGGCCTTCAATCGGCTCGACCGGTTCGTGCTGGAAGGGATTCCGGGGGTTCCGGTCGCACTCCCCCATGTGTTGGGGTCGGACGCCTCCGGCGTGGTTGACCGGGTGGGCGACGGCGTCACCGAAGTCGTGCCCGGCGCGGAAGTCCTGGTCAACCCGGGCCTCTGGGACGGTACCTGTGAGTACTGTCGTGTGGGCCAGGAATCGCTCTGCCGTAACTATCGGATCCTGGGCGAGCATACCCAGGGCTCGGCGACCGAGTTCGTCGTCGTTCCCCCGCGGAATATCTACGCTAAGCCGCCGGCGTGGAGCTGGGCGCAGGCGGCCGCGGCCCCCCTCGTGTTCCAGACCGCGTGGCGAGCGCTTCGGACCGTCGGCGACGTCCGTCCAGGAGAGACGGTCGCGATCATTGGGGCCGGCGGCGCGGTCGCTCCCGCCGCCATTCAGGTGGCCCATCGGCTCGGTGCGCGGGTCGTCGTGGTCGGTCGAACCGCGGAGAAGGTCGAACGCGCGGTGGCCCTGGGCGCCGAGGCCGGCCTCGTCGTGAAGGCCGAGAAGTCCCACGAACGGCTGCTCTGGGAGTGGAGCAACAAGCGCGGAATCGATGTGATCTTCGATTCGGCCGGCGCGGACACCGTCCCCCGGTCCCTCCGGGCCCTGGCCCGGGGGGGGCGACTGGTCGTCATCGGAGCCACGGAAGGCCCGAAAGTCGAACTGGACCTGCGGACGCTTTTCTGGCGTCAGGCGTCGATCCGGGGGAGCACCATGGCCAGCCGGGCCGAGTTCGATGCGGTCTACGCGGAACTGGCGGGGGGACGCCTGCGTCCGATCGTGGACTCCGAATGGGATTGGAACCGGGGGGTCGAAGCGTTCCACCATTTGGGGGCGCCCGAGGTCTTCGGAAAGGTGGTCCTCCGGACCGTCGGACCCAGTAGCTGACCACGCCGGTCGACCCGGTTTCACCTCGGCCGGCCGCTGCCGGCGGTTTTGCGTGGGATTCATTTTTATACCGGGACCTTCCAATCTAAAGCCTACGGACCGTCACCGGTCCATTTGCGTCAGTGGAAATGGGGGCCAGTCGTGAAGTTTAACGTAGGAAATCGTGTGGCGGTCGCCTTTGTTCTAGGAATTCTGGTTCTGAGCTCTCTCGCGCTTCTGGTCGTCATCGCTCCTCCGGCCGCGCATCCCTCGACGGCCGGATCGAGCCCGGGCGGGCTCCGGTCCGCGGCAACCTATGGCCACGGGGACCTGATCGTCACTCGCCGGCCAAACCGTCGTACTCACCCCCGGTACCACGGGTTCTTCCACCTACTACGAAGCGGGTAACATTTCGGTCCATGCCGGCGGCAAACTCATCATCGAAAACCTGACGATCGACTGGGTGCAGTTTATCGGCACCTCGGGCACGATCGCCCAGCGCCTCGCCAACGTGTTCTGGTTCAGCGATGCCGGAACTACCACCCTCTACAATTCCACGATCACCACCGACCCCTACGTCTTGAACGCCTTCGCCAAGCTCAACGTCTCGGTGACCGGCGAACTCGTCGTCTCGGCGCACAGCGCCTTCGAGTTCCCCGGATGGGTCACCGTGAGCGCCGGAGGCAGCCTCTTCTTCAACGACAGCACCAGCACGAACAACCCCCAGATCACCGCCGGAACGGTCAACTCGGCCATCGCCTACGATGAGGCCTGGTCCCCGGCACTCCAGACGGTCGGTGGCGGACAGATCTTCCTCGGCGACAGCATCGTCGAGAATTACTACGCCGACAATTACGGCGCGAACGGCGTCCCGGGCCCCCAAATGGTGGGGAACAACGAGACCCAGACCCCGGATTACAATTGGGGCGGTTTCGGCTTCGCTCCGCCGGTCGCCGAAGGCATCGCCCAGGGATATGCCTGGGAAAAGCAACCAATCGCGAGCGGCATCCTCCAGATCGGCTACGTCACCTTCGCGTCCTACACCGCTCCCGCCGGGAGCACCTTCTCGTACCAAGGAACGGCCTACCCGCTCGGGTCGATCAACTTCGGCCTCGCCCCTGGGGGGACCCTCATCGACGTCCCGCTCGGAGCATCGGCCATCGCTGCCGTCAACGCGGCCGGCGGCGCGGCGCCCTTCCTGCAGAACAGCGGCCAGTTCGGGACCGCCTCCGCGGAGTCCGCGGCCTTCAACTTCGGCATCAGCGACGTGAACATCACGAGCTTCCAGGTCATTCTCTACCCCGAGTTCCAGTTCAACATCACCGCGAGCGGCGCCGGTTCCCAGATCACCGCCGCCGACAGCACCCTCGGCATCAACTTCGCCGCCGTACCGGGGACGCCGGTCGCCCTCGGAACCCCGCCGCCGACACCGTGGGATTCCCAGAAGCTCCTGGTTTCGGGAGGCGCCAACGCCTACCTCGGGAACATCACGGTCCTCGGGACCCCCTTCCAGCCATTCAACGACTCCTCCGCCGTCATCCCGTCGGGGACGAGCCAGGCGTACTTCTACCAGTGGCTCAAGGTTCCGATCACCGGTGGCCGGAACGCCATCCCGGTGGCGAACGGGTCGACCGTCCCCGTCTACGCTGGCTCTAACGCCACCCTGGCCGCCACCGTCCTGGGCCTCAATGACCTGGCCAGCACCGACCCGATCCTCGCAACTTACGTCTCGGACGCCCTTGCCGCGCGCGGGCTTGCTCCCTCGGTGTCCGGCGGCGAAGGCGTCTCCTGGAGCATGCTCCTCTCCACCATCGTGGAGAGTTCGTTGCTGCCCACGGGTCAGTTCGTCGGGGTGTACAACGTCACGGTCACCGTCCCGCCCGGCCTGCCCGGCGAGGTCACCACGGTTGCCGCGTCCCTCACACCGTATCCCCAGGTCGTCACCCCGGGGTTCCCCTCGACCTCACCTCCGGCGGCCTTCCCCAACTACGAGGCCATCCTGGGCCTGTCGAGCATCCAGTCCCTGGTCCTTAGTGTAGCGAATACGACGGTGGCGATTGGCCAGACCCTTGTGATCAACGCCACCATCCAGAACCTCGGTACTGCTCCGACCAATAACTACACGGTCGAACTCACCTACCCCGAGCTCGCGGGCAACATCATAGTCGCGACCTCGGGGCACATCACCGCCCCGATCGCCGCGGGCGCGACCAAGGTCGTGCCGCTGACCTGGCTGGTCAACGAGACCGTCACCGGGCTTCAGGACAAGGCCCAATTCGTGGTGAGCTTCGGCGTGACGGCGATCTGGAACGGGGGCCTGCCGGATGGCGGCACGAACTCGACCTCGATTGCCATCACCATCACCCCCGCCTTCATCTCGATCAGCTACACGCTGCCGACGGGGAAGCTGCCCACCAATACCAACACCATCGATTCCTCTGGCGTCGCGACCTTCGCCGGGAAGGGCGCCGCTACGCTCACGGTGCTGGCGGTCCGGGGCACCTCGAGCTACGTCCTTGCGGTGTACTCCCCGATCACCAGCGGCACGACTTTCGAGACCGACCTCAACGCCGTCTCGGGCATGACGCCGGGCGACACCTACGTCATCTGGCTTCAGGTGACCTACAACGATAGGACCTTCACGCAGTCGTACAGCCCCGGCCTCACCGTCGCGGGCAGCACGAGCTCGAACTTCCTGCTGACGAAAATCCTCGGTATCCCGCTCTGGATCTGGCTCGTCATCGCCGCCGGTATCATCGTCGCCGTCCTGGGCGTCATGTTCGGGCTGGGCCGGTTCGCTCGCGGCCGACTCGTCGAATGCGGCGAGTGCGGGAACCTCATCCCGGAGGACGCCACCGTGTGTCCGAAGTGCGGGGCCGAGTTCGAGACCGACCTCGTCCGCTGCAGTCGCTGTGGCTCCACGATCCCCTCGTCCTCGGCTGTCTGTCCGGAGTGCGCCGCGACGCTGCTCGCCCGGGCCGGCCCGGAGAACGCCGATCCGGAGCGCCAGAGCTACGCCGACTTCGTCGAGCGGTTCCGTACCGAAGCCAAGAAGGAACTCGGGCAGAATTACAGCGAGGGGGCGTTCTGGGACTGGTGGAAGCGCCAGCCGAGCTACGTCTCGTTCAACCAGTGGCGCCTCCAGCAGGCGCAGGGCACCCGGACCGGCATGACCGCCCCGGTCATGACCGAGGCCGACGACCGCGACGTGACGACCGCGACGGCTCCGAAGCGCCCACCCTCCGGTGGCGCCCCGCCCGCCGGAGGGGCCGCCGCCTCCACGGGGAGGGCTCCCGCGTCCCGGACACCCCCGGCCACCCGCACCGCTCCGGCCGCCGCGGCGGCACCCGCCAGCCCGGCCGCCTATGTCCCCGCTCCGCAGCCCGCCGCCGCTCCGACGATGTCCGGCGCGGCGCCCGC
This sequence comes from uncultured Thermoplasmata archaeon, assembly GCA_963773945.1. GTDB lineage: Archaea > Thermoplasmatota > Thermoplasmata > Lutacidiplasmatales > UBA184 > JAKIWV01. Next base: position 381,443 of record CAVZDD010000003.1, read on the forward strand.
CATGCCGGCGGGCGCTTCGGGTATGAAGAACTGCCCCAACTGCGGCAAGCAGATCAACGCGGACTTCCTCGTCTGTCCGTTCTGCGGTTCCGTGACCGGGTAAACCCCTTCCAGCCTCCGGCCCGGCGGCCGGGTCGTAACCCGGTCGCGCGCGGGAACCAACGCCTTTAACCTCGGGCCGTTCTGCCGGCGCGCGGTGCGTCGGTGACGGGAAACCTGGAGCTCGGACGGCTCAAGATCGCCTGGGCTCGGAATCACATGCCCGTCCTGGCCGCCATCGAGCGTCGCTTCGTAACCGAGCGACCTCTCGCGGGCAAGCGGATCTCCGCGGTGCTCCACGTGGAGGCGAAGACCTGCGTCCTGGCGCTGACGCTCAAGGCCGGGGGCGCCGACGTCCGACTCGCGGGAGGCAACCCGCTCTCCACCGACGATGACACCGTGGCGGCGCTCGTCGAGGCCGGGGTCCCAACCTGGGCCCGGAAGGGCGAATCGATCGAGGAGTACAACGCCGGCATCCAGGCCATGCTCGACTTCAACCCCGAAGTGATCGTCGACGACGGAGCCGACCTCGTCGCCCTCGCCCATACGGCCCGTAAGGACCGGGGACCCATCCTCGGGTCGACCGAAGAGACCACGACCGGCGTCACGCGACTGCGGGCGATGGAGAAATCGGGAGCCCTCCACTGGCCGGCGATCGACGTCAATGATGCGTCCATGAAACATCTGTTCGACAACCGATACGGGTGCGGCCAGTCCTTCCTGGACGGCCTCTTCTCCGCGACGAACCTGTTGGTCGCCGGACGCACCTGCGTCGTCGCGGGATACGGCTGGGTCGGCAAGGGGATCGCCTCCCGGCTCCGGGGAGTGGGCGCCGACGTCATCGTAACGGAGGTGGACCCGGTGCGCGCCATCGAGGCCCGGCTCGAAGGGTTCCGCGTCCGTCCGATGCTCGAGGCCGCCGCCGAGGCGGACGTGATCGTGACCACGACCGGCAACCGCGGGATCGTGGGCGCGGAGCACCTGAAGGTCATCAAGGACGGGTGTCTGTTGGCCAACATGGGACACTTTGACGTCGAGATCTCGAAGCCCGACCTCGCCGCGATGGCGACCCACCGGGCGATCGTCCGGCCCAACGTCGAGGAATACCGGTTCGGCGACGGACGGAAGGTCTACCTGCTCGGCGACGGACGGCTGATCAACCTGGCCGCCGGCCAAGGCCATCCGGCGGAGATCATGGACCTCAGCTTTGCACTCCAGGCCCTCTCGGTCGAGTACATCGTCCGTCACGGGACGGAGCTTTCGGCACGGGTCCACCCGGTGCCCGCCGAGCTGGACCACGCCGTGGCCGAGGCGGCGCTCGGGCCCCTCGGCATTGGCATCGACCGAGCCACGGCGGACCAGACCCGCTATTCCCAGAGCTGGACCGAGGGAACATGAACGACCCCTCGGCAACGCCCGAAGAGCTTCGCTATACCGCCGATCACGAGTGGTTCCGACCGGATGGCGCCGACGTCCTGGTCGGGATCACCGACCACGCTCAGCGGCAACTGACCGACGTCGTCTTCGTCGACCTCCCCGCGGTCGGGAAGGCCGTCGCCGCGCACGGGACCGTGCTGACGCTGGAATCGGTCAAGACCGTCTCGGACGTCTACGCCCCGGTCGCCGGTACCGTGAGCGCCGTCAACGACCAGCTCAAGGGCCACCCCGAGCTGGTCAACCAGGACCCCTACGGCAAGGGTTGGCTATTCCGGCTCCAGCCCACCGCTCCTTTGAGTCCCTCGGAGGGACTGTCCGCCGCCCAGTACCGCGCCCAGGTCGAGGCGACGCCCTAGGCGAAAGGGCCGTTACTTCCCGTCAAAGACCGGCTTGCGGCGTTCGAGGAACGCCGTCATGCCTTCGGTCCGGTCGTGGGTCGCGAAGGTGTGTCCCGACGATTCCCCCTCGAGGCGGAGCGCGGAGTCCATCGAGGAGTCGACCGCCCGGTTCACGACACTCTTTACCCACTGCACCGCCAGCGGCGCACGCTCCGCGATGAGCTGAGCAATCCGGGCTACGTCCTCGCGCACCGCATCGGCCGGAACGACCCGGGTGACGATCCCGAGGGCGAACGCCTCCTCCGCGGTGATGTCCTCGCGCCCCGTGTACACGACGTACTTCGCGTTCGCCCGGCCGACCAGCCGGGTGAGCCGGCTCGCGCCGCCCCACCCGGGGTGGATACCGATCTTCACCTCGGGCAGGCCGATCCGTGCCCCGGCGGCTGCCACGATGAAATCGCAGGCCAATGCGAGCTCGAGGCCTCCGCCGAGGGCGTATCCCTCGACGAGGGCGATGACAGGGGTCCGGAACTCCTCGATGCGTTTGCAGACCGCCTGACCGGCAAAGCCGAACGCGCGACCACCGGCGATGTCCTTGCCCACCATCTCGGCGATGTCCGCCCCGGCGGCGAATACGGGGGAACTTCCGGCCAGGACGACGACCCGCAGTTCCGGAACCTCAGCGAGCGCGCTGAAGGTCTGCTCGAGCTGCTCCAAGACCTGGGAGTTGACAGCGTTGAGGACCTCGGGACGATCCAAGAGGACCCAGGCGATCGGCCCGTCCCGTTCGACGCGGACGAGGCGCAGCGGCCAACGGTTCTCCCCGGCGCGGACGCGGGCGTGGAGCTCCGGCGACACCGGGAAGTTTCCCGGGAAGCGGGCGGCGTAGGCTTCCACGTCGTAGAGTGCGGTGCCGAGGCCGAGATCCGACATGAGTCCGAAGGGGCCTTTCGCCCACCGGAGTCCGACCACGGCGCCCCGGTCCGTGGCCTCCGGCGTTGCGACCTTTTCCTCTACGAGTCGCGTGGCGATGCCGAAGACCAGCCCGCGGAACCGTTCCCGAACCGCCTGCGCCCGGTCGGGCTCCGGAGTGGACGCCTTCCAAGGCCACGGGGTGCCCTTTTCGAACTGATGTTTCAGGAGCGACGTGGGCGCGTATGCCGCGCCGAAGGCTCGCTCGAGGGAGCCCATCGAATGGAACGCGATCGGGACGCCGGTCGCGTTCATGAGCTCGAACGGACCCAACTTCGTTCCGAACAGCTCGCGACCGACCGCTTCGATCGTCGCCATGTTTGCCACCTCTTCCTCGGCGAGCCGCGTCGCCTCGTTCAGGTAGGGTACGAAGAAACGATTGACGGCGAATCCCGCCCGGTCGGCAGTGTGAATCGGGATTTTCCGGAGGCGATACGAGACCGCCTCGAGCGCCGCGATGGTCGCTGCCGAGGTTCGGGCGCCTCCCACCACCTCGACCAGCCGGTTGATCGCCGCGGGATAGAAGAAGTGGAGTCCCGCGAATCGCTCGGGGTACGGGAACGATTCCTGCAGCCGCGTGACGGAGAGCGACGAGGTATTCGTCGCGACGATCGTGTCGTCGGAGACGATCGGGGCCAGTTGGTCGAAGAGCGCCCGCTTGACCTTTTCTTCCTCGAAGACGGCTTCGACCACCAAGCGGGCCTGTCCCGTCACCGCGGTCACATCCGTGGAGAAGAAGATCCGGCCGAGCACGGCATTCCGTTGCTCGGCGGTGAGTTTCTTGCGCTCGACGGCCCCGGTCAACGTGGTCTCGATTCGTTCCCGCGCCTTCCCGACCAGCACTTCGGTGAGGTCGTAGAGTCGGACCGAGTACCCGGCCTGGGCGAACGTCTGACCGATACCGCTGCCCATGTTGCCCGCCCCGAGCACGGCGACAGGACTCCCGGGAGGCACCATTACGCCCATCGAACGGACCACCGAGCGGGACCAAGGTCTCGCGTCGCCGCGCGACATCGGTCGGGCAGATAAGAACCCGGCGGAGGCACCCGGCGCGATTCCCTACGAGGAGGCGATAAGAACGCCGGTCCGCTCGCGAGTTCGTGCCATCGACCCCCGAGGACCACCATGCGATCGAGACCGCGCTCCGCGAGGAGCGTGAGCTCGTGCTCAGTTTGGGGGGCTATGCCATCGAGTTGGCCGGTGGCGTGCTCGTGCTCAACGAACGAATCCCGGTGCCGAGGTTCAACTTCGTGCAGTACATTCGGCTTCACCGGAACCGTCAGTCCGCCTTTCTCGAACGGGCCCTCGACCATTACTTCCAGCGGGCGCTTCGACCGTCCATCAGAGCGGAGCCGCCGGTGCCCGACTTCCTCGACGCGTCGCTCCGGCACCTCGGATTCCGGCCGGCCCCGGACTCGTGGTCCCTCTTGCTCCACCGAGGACCGGAACGTTCCGCTCCGACCGACTCCCGGTATGAGGTCCGACCCGCGACCGGGGACGAGCTTCCGCTGATCGCCCGATTCTGGACGTCCGACGTGGAGCGCGATGAGTTCCTGCGCGCCTTGTCCGTAGCGCTCGTTCACCCCAACCCGGAGGAGAACCTTGTACCCGTGATCGCGCTGCGGGAGGGGCGACCGGCCTCCGCGGCGTTGTTCCACCGCTTTCGGTCGTCCGTGGGGATCCACGGCGTCGTCACGCAGCCCTCGGAGCGGGGCCAAGGGGCCGCGACGGCCCTCGTCGCCGGGTTGTTGAACGGTCCGATGGGGTTCGGCGAGGCCGCCCCTTTCGCGATGTGGTCGGACAGTCCTCGGCTCGACCGCCGGTTGAAGGACCTGGGCTTCGAAGTGGCCGTGCGCTACTCGGTTTACGAACTGCCCCGAGACGCAGAACTGAGCCTGCCTCCCAGCGGCGCGCCGACACCTCCTCGATGGCGCCCGCCGCGTCGGAAGGTCCAGAAGGCCGACTAGGACTTTCGCAGCCCGTCGAGCTTCATTTTCTGCTCGAGCGCCGCGATCGTGCGAGTCGTGGCGAGCACCGTATCGGCGTTGAGGGAGATCGAGTCGATGCCGCACTTGACCAGGAACTCGGCGAACTCGGGGTACACGCTCGGCCCCTGGCCGCAGATCCCGACGCTCCGACCCTCGGCGTGGGCGGCTTCGATCAGCATCTCGATGGCGCGGAGCACCGCCGGATCCCGTTCGTCAAAGTAACCCAACCGGGCGAGCGTCTCCGAGTCCCGGTCCGCCCCCAGCACGAGTTGGGTCAGGTCGTTGGAGCCGATCGAGAAGCCGTCGCAGTGCTTCGAGAAATCGCGGGCCAGGAAGACGATGGAGGGGACCTCGGCCATCAGATAGAGCTTGAAATCCCGCGAGCGTCGCAGGCCCTTCTCCTTGAGCATCTCCGCGATCTGCTCAAGCTCCCAGGTGTTCCGCACGAACGGGAGCATCACGTGCGCGTTGCGGAGGCCCAACTCGGTTCGGACCTTGTGGATCGCTTCGAGCTCCAATAGGAACGCGGGCCGGAACTCGGGTGAGATGTACCGGGAGCATCCTCGCCAGCCGATCATCGGGTTCTCCTCTTTCGGCTCGAAGGCCGCCCCACCGGGCATGCCCGAGTACTCGTTCGTCTTGAAATCCGAAGTCCGGACGATCACGGGCCGCGGATGGAAGGCGCGGCACACCTGGGCGATACCCTCGGCGAGCCGGTCGACCAGTTCCTTCCCCCGGCCCTGTTGGATCAAGGAGAGCGGATGCTCCCGGACATGCGCCGTGAAAATGAACTCGATGCGAAGCAACCCCACGCCCTGGACCGGAAGTTGAGCGTACTCCGCCGCTTTTTCGGGGACGCTGACGTTGACGTAGATCTTCGTGGCAGTGACGGGAACCCCGGCGTGGGGTCCTCCCCCCATGACCGTCTCCGTCGGAGTGACGGACGCCTTCTTCTGTCCCCGCGCGAGTCCTGCGTAGACGGCGCCCATCTTGCCGTCGACGGAGACCTCCTGCGCCTCGCGGAGGGTCTTGGTGGCCGTCCGGGTGCCCACCACACAGGGAATTCCCAATTCGCGTGAAACGATGGCCGCATGGCACGTCATGCCGCCTTCATCCGTCACGATCGCGCCGGCGCGTGCCATCGCCGGTACCATGTCCGGCGTCGTCATCGTGCTGACCAGGATCTCGCCCGGCTGGAGCTGGGTGTTCTCTTCCACGTGGAGGACGAGCCGGACCCGACCAGCCACGGTCCCGGGCGCGGCCCCCAGGCCCTTGAGGAGCAGCCCCTCTTCACTCGGGGCGGAACGGCTGGTCTCCGGAAGCGGGCCCCCGGACTTGGATCCCGCGGGCGGCGGGACGGGCAGCGCGGTCAGCGGGCGAGCCTGGACGATGTAGAGTGTCGAACCGTCGAGGCACCACTCGATGTCCATCGGCCGGCGGTAGTGCGACTCGATCAGGCGGGCGAGCGACACGAGGCGATGCAGGGCGTCATCCGAGAGTTTCTGTCGGGAACGGTCCGCTTCGGGGACCGACTCCCGCCGATTCCCCCCATCCGGATTTCTCACGACCCGGATCGACTGCTCGGAGATCTGTTTGTGGACGACCTTGAGCGTGGCGCCGTCGACCACGTAGTGGTCGGGAGTGACCTCCCCACCGACGATCGGTTCCCCGAGTCCCCACCCCGCCTCGACGATCATGTGGTTCTCTCCGGTGTTCGGGTCCCGGGTGAACAGGATGCCGCTGGTCGAAGAGTTGACCATCTTCATGATCAGCACCGCGAGGCGGACCGACGCGTGGTCGAATCCCTTCCGGGTGCGATAGACCAGCACGCGGGGCGTGAAGAGCGAACCCCAGCAGCGCCGGATGTCCCGAAGCACCGCGTCGGTCCCCCGAACGTTCAGGTAGGTATCCTGTAGGCCGGCAAACGACGCGTCTTCGAGGTCCTCGGCAGTCGCGGAGGATCGGACGGCGGAGAAGACCACGTCGTTGGCCTGGACGTACGACTCAAAGGCCGTGACAATCTCCGATCGGAGAGCGTCCGGAAAGTCCGTCGACTCGAAAGCCGTCCGAATCCGCTGGGAGGCGCGGTCCACGGTCGTGGAGTCGGCGGGATCGATGGTGCGGAGGGCGTCCGGTATTTCGGAACGGAGGACCGTGGCGTCGACGAATTTCTGGTAGAGTTCGGTAGTGACGATGAACCCGGGGGGGATCGGAAGACCTCGACGCACGAGCTCCCCGAGCTTGCTCGCCTTCCCTCCGACCAGCGCCAGGTCGCTCTCGGAGACTTCCTCGAGGCCCACGATGTGCGGCACGGCTACGTCCGACGCAAAGTGTACGCCACGAGATCGGCCTGAGGCGAGTAGGGGTGAACCAGACGGCTCTCGAGGCAGGTCCAATCCGCGCCGGACCCGAGTTGGCGCACGAGCGCGATTCCCCGCATCGAATGGTCCGCGCGCGGGGTCACCTCGTAGTAGTGTACGGTGCCGCCGGGCGCTACGGCGGCGCTCACCGAGGGGAGGTACTTAATTCCTTCGTGGGGAAGGTTGAGCACGACGCGGTCCGCGGTCCCGGCTGCCTTGAGGAACTGCTCGACCGACTCGTTCCGAGCCTCGATCCGACCGGCAACGCGGAGACGTTCGGCATTCTCGCGCAATAGGGCGATTGCGGCCGGGTTGGAGTCGACCGCCACGATGCGTTCTGCCAACCCCCGCCGAGCAAGGGTCAGAGCGAACGGTCCGATCCCACAACACAGATCCCACACGGTCTCCGCCGGACGTACCTCGGACGCAACGCGGGCATGTTCCCGCGCCAGCCGGGGAGAGAAGTAGGCGACCTCCGGGTCCACGACGAACTCGAGCCCATTCTCCCGATAGTGAGTGCGCCACGGACCCGTCCCGGCGAGCGGAGCAAGCTGCCGGAGCCGGGACGTCCCGTGGACCCCCAGGTCTCCCCCGACTCGTCGAGCCCCGGGAACGAACGCGAGGAGGGCGGCGCCGATCTCCGCCGCATGCGGTGTGAGTTCCGAGGGCAGTCGGACGAGAACGATGTCTCCGATGACGTCGAAGGCTCGGGGTAGTAACGCCTGAAGGTCGGGAGTTAGGTGGAGCAGCTCACGGTAGGACCGGGGAGGAGCCGCCTTCGATGGCAGCTCCCGTTCCTCGACCCGGGTGTGTTCGAGGGGGGGTTCCGGGAGGGATTCGACAGGGAACGCTACCTCGTGTTCCGCACGGATGGCGCGCACGTCCCTCCGGAGGATCCCGAGGCGATGTAGGGCCTGGCGCACGTTTTCCGCTTGTTCGGGAGGGGCCAGGACGACCCAGGTCCTCATGGGGAAGGACTCGCGGGCACCCCGGCCCACAGCTGCCGGAGCACGTCCTTCCCGAGTATCGTTCCCAGCGGGCCGCCGGAAGGTTCCGCCCCAAACTTCGGGGTTCCGCCCGATGGAGCGACCCCCGCACCGACCAATAGGAACGGCACCGGGTCGTCGGAATGACGTTTGAGTATCGCCGGCGTGGCATGGTCGGCCGTCACCGCCACCCGCGTGGTGGTCCAGTCGAGTTCCTCCACGAAGGGCCCGAAGAACGACCGGTCGATGTCCTCGACGATCGCCTGCTTCTTCCGGGCGTCCCCGTCGTGGCCGGGCTCGTCGGGTCCCTTGAGATGAATGTAGACGAACGGAAAGTCGCGAAGTGCTTGCCGTGCGACCCGCGCGCGCTCCGCGAGGGCCGCTGCGCGGTCGGCTCCCATCGGCCCCACATAGATGTCGGCGAGGCCCAGCAGCTTCGCGATGCCTCGCTCGACTGGCATCTCGGTGACCGCCGCCCCTTGGATGCCGTGCTTCACGGAGAAAGGGGTCCGTGGGACTGCCGGGAGCGCGCCGGCGTTGCGAAGCAGCACCGCGTTGGCGAACTGTCCCCCCCGCATCGCCCTTCGAGCGTTGACCCGGTGCCCTGCCAGGAGCCCCGGGACCTTCTCCAGCCATTCGTTCACCGCCGACGCAGTACGGGCGGCGGACGGGTCGGCATTCAACGGCTCGACCTTCAATGGAATCGGCTCCGCCGCGATGCGTGCGTGGCCCATCCCGCCCGTTCGTTCGTAGAAGGGGTCCGAGTTGGAGATCTCCGCGGACAGGGGAACGCCGTCGGTCGGGTGCAGCCACAGCACGCCGCGGTGGCCGATCGTTGGACGCAATTCCGCTCGCACATGCTGGTCCGTGAGGAGGTCCGCGTCGTTGATCGAACGGGAGAGGTCGGCCGCTTCCGCGGTGCTCAACGAACGCCCCACGCGGGAGTCCAGGATCGCGCCGTCCCCACCGGCCGTGGCGAAGTTGGACCGAAGCGCCACGTCGCCGGGTGCCAGGGGAACGTCCACGCCGAGCGCTTCAAGGACACCGCGGCCGGGGGAGTCGATCGCCGGGTCGTATCCAAGCAGCGCCATGACGCCGGCATCGGATTCGGGCGCGATGCCGGGGCCGATCAGCATGACTTGGCCCACGACGCCGTGGGAAGCCAGGCGGTCGAGATGGGGCGTTTGGGCCGCGACGATCGGGGATTCGTTGTTCGTGTCCGGGTGGGGCCGGTCGCCCAAACCGTCGAGAATCACGAGAGCAAAGCGGAGAGACGAGTCCGGCGTGGTGTCGCGCTCCCTAGCCTTATATGGGGAGCCCCAGTCGCTTCTCCCCGGCCTTGAAGCTACGCGACTCGATTAAGGCTTTCGTCGCCAAACCGCTCGGTCGCATCGCGCTTCTGATATTCATCGCACTGTGCCTTTCTGGCTCCGCCATCTACCTCGGTTACCTCATCGCGATCCCGGTCTTCTTGCTCGTCGGCCTCGCGCTTCCGATCTTCTTGGGCTGGACGCGTCCCCGAACGCTCTTCCTGGTCGGACTGGCGTCGCTGTTGGTCGCCGGGCCGATCGTGACAGCCGGCACGGTGAACTTGCTGCTCACCCCCTCCCCGGCCGTGAACGGACAGGTGTTCGCGACCCACACCGAGTCCGTGATGCAGAACGCAACCGTTCATCCCTACAGCAGCGCCGGGGCTGCCAATTTCACCTTCTCCGTCGACGTCAATCCCGCCTTCCTGCCGAGCGGCAGTCACGGCGAAGTACTTTGGATCGACTTCTTCCTCAGCACCTGCCCGAACGCGCTCTCGAACAACTCTAGCGCCTGCGGGGGCCTCGGAGCCTACCCTTACCACTTCCAGAACTACTCCTACATGAGCGCCGGACGCCAAACCGTGTCGTTTCCAGAGCACGTCGGAGGTGTCAACGTCTGGTGGTGGACGATAGGGGCGGCCTATGTCAACTCTACCAATGTGACGACCTGGACCTATCTTCTGCCGGGCAACGGGTACGTCACCGCCGAAGGACCGGTCACCGGTGACTACCTTTCGATCTACACCCTGATCCTGCCGGCGATTTACTTTACGGTCTTCATCTATCCCGGACTCGTTTTCTTCCTCGGTCTCCTCGTATACTTGTTCCTCAAGATGCGGCAGCGGCGGCGCTCCGGAGGCGCGCCGTCGGTCCCGGCCCCATCCGTTCCGTCGACGGAGGCCCCGGTGGAGGGCAGGACGCTCAGCAAGCCTAGCACGTCGGCCCCCTCGAGACCCGAGCTGGCCTGCCCCAAGTGCGGTGCGGTGGTCTACGCGGGGGAGAGTCGCTGCTGGAAGTGCGGGACCCAGCTTACGCCGATGGAGGCCCCGACCCCCGAGGACGAACCCCTCCCGTCGAGCAAGCCCTGATTCGACGGCGAATCCGCCGTCGAAGACCGTCATTCGGCCGTCCCGCGGGAAGCGTCGCGGGTTTAGGTGAAGGTGATCCCCAAGTTGGTGACGTAGTAGTTGTACTGGTTGTTGAGCGTGAAGTAGTCGACCGGCGAGGTCGAGAGGACGAACGAGAACACGTAGGTCCCGGCCGTCGGGGCCTGCCAGGTGAGCGTCACCCACGAATCGACCCCGTTGCCCGACTCCACAGCCGTGGCCGTGACGTAGCTGCCCTGGTAGAGGACCGGGACGCCGTTCACCAGCAGCGAGACCGTGAGGATGCCGTTCGAGATGTCGTTCGCTCGAAGGTTGACTAGGAAGCTGCTCGGCGCGGTGTGGACGGTTCCGGCAAGCAGGGCCCCGGCAATGCCGAAGTCGGTACCGGACCGAGTCACCGCCGACGAGGTTGCAAAGCCGCAGAGGTAGTTCATCACGTTGTACGTCACGGCCGTTCCGATGGCGTTCCACGAGGTGCCCGCGGGGGCGTCCCCGAACTGGACCGGGTCCGCCCCGATGGCGACTCCCTTCCCCGCGCCGCCGGTACCGGTGTAGAAGATCCCGAGCGTGTTGGCCCCGAGGGCCAGGAACGCCGTTCCCACGTGGCCGCCGGAGGCGGTGTACGTCTGGTAGTTGAGGTAGGTCGCCAGCGCCGACGCAGTGCCGCTCACGTTGCCGTTGAGCGTGATCGGTGAGCTGATGCCCTGGCTATAGAAGCCGGAAGCGGTCGTGGCCGTGTAGGTGACCGAGGAATAGTCCGCGGGGGAGGCGGACAGCGCGTGCGCCGTAACGCACGTCGCACCGGCGCTGATCCCGAAGTCCTGGAGGTAGGTCGTGTAGGTTGCTGTGTTGCACGCGAGGGAGGCGGTGGGCCAGAAAGCGCGGTCGCCCACGACCCAGACCGACGCCCCGGCCCCTACTGCGGTCTCTAGGTAGTAGCTCGCCGAATGCGCGTACCCTGCGGGAGTGGTGTAGGACGGTCCCACTGGGCAGCCCGAGTTGGTCGAGTTCGTCCCAAAGTCCACGATGAGGACCGTTCCCGCAACGAAGTACTGGGTGACCAGGGCCGCCGCGAAGCTCCCGTTGGTGCAGGAGTTAACGTAGGTTTTGAACGGGAAACCCGCCGCAGTGAGCTCGCTCGCAAGGTTGGACGACTCGTTGCTCTTCGAGAGGGGGATGTTGCCGGGCTGGTTGTACGAGATCAGGAGGATCGGGGGAAACACCGTCAGTGCATAGGAATCGGAGCCTGTTCCGAGTCCGGGGATCGAGGCCGTCGCGTTGAGCAGCAGGGCACCGGTCGCCGTAGGCGTGTAGGTGGCCTGGAAGCCGGCCGTCGCACCGGCAGGAACCGAGCCGGACGCGCTGCTTCGACTGAAGCCGGCGGCCGGTCCGAAGGAGACGGCAGCTGTCCCGGCGACTTGACCGTTGTTCGTGACCTCCACCGTCACGTTGAGTTTCTGGTTGATGACCGGCACGCTCGTATTGGTGAGGATTTGGACGATGACCAATGTGCTTCCGCCTCCGCTGCCGCTAGCTGAGACGGTGATCGGGAAGATGATCGAATTTTGCTGGGTCTGGATCGGGTTCGAGTCCGTCACCCAAGCGGTCACATAGTACGTGCCCGAGGTGGCCGTGGTGCAGCTCGGGACGAACCAGAGACCATTCGTGGCGTTGTAGGTCATCTGGAGTTTGTTGGTAGTGTTGGACGAGTAAGCTGACAGCGGGTTCACGCACGACAGGCCGGGGGTCGTGATATTGAGGTAGACCTGCTTGCTCGAGGTGCGAAGGAACGGGTCGCTAATCTGGACGAACACGGAGAACGGCGAGTTCACGAACGGCGCGCCGGGGCTCGTGCCCTGCGCAATGAAGATCGGAGGGTTCGTGGGGTTGCTACCGGGGAGGGTCTGTCGGTATACGACCAGGCTGTCCGAGACGATCGTGACGGTGATGTTGTCGGGAATGGTCAGGTGGTCCCCTGCCAGACTGAGATTCCAAACCTGGCCCGTCCCCCAGGGCGTCGACGACGACGCGCCGAGACCACCACTGGTCATCGTGTACGTGGCGGTAGTGTTCTGGGGATGCGCTTGAGAAACTACGTAAAAGACGGTGTTGAAATTGTAGAGGATCGGGCCGCCGAGGTGGGTGACGGTGACCGAGCTGACGTTGGTCCAGGTGTGGGCTCCCTTCGTGATGTAGGAATAGAACAGCTGCCCCTGGAACTGACCGGCCGGCTGCGGAGCCGGCTTGGGGAACGTGCTGACAAAGAAGAAGATCGAGGAGAATAGCGTGACGGTCAGCGCCAGAATCAGAATCGTTCCGAGCACCTCGGAAACGGCCCGTTTCCCCCGGAGCGACCGGGAGCGCGTACGGAGGCGATGCTTCGATTGACGCTGCACTCGAATGGCCCTCCTGCCCCTAGATAGCCCGCGCGGACGAGCCTTCTGAAATTGATTGAGGGGCCGCATATATAGAGGTTCGGCCGCGGCGCGCCCGACGCCGATCGTTCGGCGGTTCCGTGGGGACCCTCATGCGTATTGATACGTGTCGCACTCGGACCCCCATTTCCGGTCAAATTCTGGGCTGGTTATACTGCCGGGATCCGCGATTCATCGCGGAAAGTGCGAGTCCAAATTTTGTTCGACACCTCAGAAAAGCGCGCTTCCGATGCCCATCTTCAGTTCTCGCCACAGCGTTGGGAATGAGTTTAAGTAACAGAATATCGCATAGCGCCGCTCGGCCGTGTTCGACAAAACCCCAGACACCAGAACGGACGCTTCGGTGCCGAAGCGCACGTCCCGGCGGCCCCCCGAAGATGAGCGGATCGCCCTACGGTGCAACCGCAGGGAGCTCCAGCTCTTGGATACGTTCGTTAGCAGCGGCGAGTTCGAGAGTCGGTCGGAGCTCATGCGCGCGGCGCTCCGCGCCTTTCTCCGGACCCGGACCGAGTCTGCAGTCCTGACCCCCCCGACCCCCACCCCGACGGGACTCATCGAAGCTCCCGTTCGCCTCCGACAGGATGAGGTGGAGACCTTCCGCGAGTACGGCGCCCTCGTCTCCAACGACCAGCCGTTGAACGACGTGCTGGCCCAGCTGGTCCGACGCGGTGCGCTGGAGCTCCAGGTCTCGGAGTTGGTCGCCCGCGCCCGCGGTGACGTGCGCAAGGCGGCGGAGGCTCGAGCCCAGGTCCAGGCCCTCGAAACGAGTGGGCGTGACCTGGAACGACAAGGGGTCGTGGGCCGGTAGGGTTGTCGAGGCGGTACAGGAAAGGGGTGGCGAAATGCCTGAGGCCGAACCGAACGGGAGAGACACCGACCAACTGATGGGCCGGGACGACGACTTCGATCCCGGGTTCCTCGAGAACCTGAAGCTGGGACACGATGTCCGTTTCGTTCTCGTCACCGTCGGAGGCGGCGCAGCCCGAATCGGTCGAGAGATCGCTCGCCGACATCTCCGCTACGTCGAGACCGTCGCCATCAACTGCGACGCGCGCATCCAGGAGTTCGAAGAGTTCGACCGCCGGGTCTGCCTGACCACGGACAGCCCGGATGCCGAGGACACGGGGGGTTCTCCCGTGGCCGGTGGGCATCTGGCGCGCTCCGCGCAGCCGGCGCTGGATCGGATCTTCGAAGGCGCCACGTTCGTCACGATCATCTCGACCCTAGGCGGCGGTGCCGGAACCGGTGCGCTGCCCTTCGTCCTCGAAGCGGCCGCTCGCTCATGTGAGGTCCTGTCGGTGTTCGTCGTCAAGCCGTTCAAGCTCGAGGCGGAACGCCGCGCCGTGGCGGACCGGGCCCTCGCCCGGCTCCACTTCGTGGACAGCTTTGTAGCGCTGCAGCAGCGGGGACTCGCGACCCTCCAGGTCCTGGACAACGAGACCCTGGCAAAGGATGCGGGCAAGATCCCGATCGCACGGTTCAACACTTACTGGTCCGAGTTCATCGCGAGCCACATCGAGAAGTCGTTCGTGGCACCCGCCGAAGCCGCCGTGGAGGCGGGGCGCCTGGCCATGCTCGCCGACCCGACGCATGCCGGACGAATCCCGTCGGAACCGGAGATCGTGGGACACGCCATGCCGGCCCCGATGCCCGAACGCCCCTCGCTGGAACCCCCCGGAATGCCCGGCCCGTTGCCGGCCGCCTCCTCGGAGATCGAACTCACCTTCGAAGTCGTCGGACTGCCCCCCGGCGGGCAGGAGCTCCTTTGACCGTCCACAAGTAGGCGACCCCGGACGAGCGACTGTTGCCCCGACCGGGCACCGGACCGGTGCCCGCCGGTCGCGTAATATTATCAGGGGTGCCGGCTACCCCCTCCCGTGGACGGCCGAATCCTCGTTGTGGCATTGACCCTCGCACTCCCCGCGGCCCTGATCGCCGCGACGGTCGCCTGGTACTCGACCAATCCGGTATCGCTGCTGATCCTGTTCTCCGTGATGCTTCTCGGCGGCCTCTACCTGCTCTCCTACAGCGATACCTTCTCCGCGAATCCGGCGTAGGAACGGCCCCGGCCAGAAGGCCGGGCTCGACTACTGGTAGATCGGCAGGTTCTCGGTACCCGGGGCCCCCGCCGGAGCGGAGGGACGACTCTTGACCGCGGCGCGCAACGCCCGCTCGATCATTTCGGCCTGGGTGCGGAGCGGCTTCGTGTCGATCTGGACGTGGGGAAGCAGCTGGTCGATGACCTCGATGAGCTTCGCCGCGGCCCGGTGGTCGGGGTAGCCCGCGTCGGTGGCACTCACGAGCAGCGTCCCGATCGGAAGTTTCGAGCCCATCCCCTGCACGAGTAGTGCTCCGGAGACACCGCCAATCACTCCGTCGCCCATCGCCCGGACCCCTGCGGTCTTGTATTTCGCTGGCAACTCCTCGGTCGAGCCCGAGCCGGCGTACCATACCATCTCCTCAGACGGAGTCGCCTCCGCGTCCTCGGGGTCCAACGGGTGGGGAACCACCCCTTCGAGACCAAGAATGGCCGACACCTGCAACTGCGCCGCCATGTCCAGGATGGTCATGGCCAGCGGGTTGATCATCGAGGGCGGGAGTGGAAACTCGGACACTACGAGGACGATGTCCTTGTTCCCGTACGCACGCACCGGCGGATTGACTCGTCCGCCTTGAATGACCGCCAGCGGTGGGAATTCCTCGGAGGTGAGGGCCCCCAAGCGGGGAAGCTTGAGCATCTGAAGCATGTAGTGCCCCGCGACGGTCGGCGCGAGACCGCCGCTCGGGAAGCAGCTGATGAGTACGGCCCCGGGGGCCGGCAAGACCGCCGAGCTTTCCGGACGCCAGAGGACCGGCATAGGATACTCCAGCCGGCAATCCCCGGTGCGTACTTAGGGGTTGGGACAGTTTCCATTTCGGCGGACCGGTGCGGGGACGGCTCAAAGGCCAAGTACCCACCGCCGCCTGCCGAGCGCCGTGGGGCTTCCCCTCCGCGACATCACGCATCCCGCCGAGGTACCGTGGTCGGCCCTCGTCGGGCGCACTCTCGCGGTCGACGGGAACAACATGCTCTACCAGTTCCTGGCCACCATCCGTTCGGCCGATGGCCGACCCTTCACCGACCGCAACGGCCGGGTCACAGCCCATCTGATTGGACTTCTCTACCGGACGACTTCGTGGTTGGAGCAGCAGATCCGACCTGTCTGGGTCTTCGATGGCCGACCGCCGGATCTGAAAGCCGGCACACTTCGCACCCGATTCTTGGCCAAGGAACGCGCCCAGGAGGCGTGGGACGAGGCGCTGGCCGCTGGGGACCTCGAGACCGCGCGGAGAAAAGCCGCGCAAACGTCCCGGCTCACGCGCCCGATGATCGAGGAAGCCGTCCAAGTGCTCCACGCGCTGGGACTCCCGACGGTCCAGGCTCCGTCGGAGGGCGAGGCCCAGGGCGCGCGCATGGCTGCCTCAGGGACGGTGTGGGCGAGCGCCTCAGAGGATTACGACTCGTTGCTATTCGGCACCCCTCGATTGGTCCGAGGACTCGGTTCCCGCCAGCGAAAGACCGGAACGCAGGCCGCGCAATTGATCGAGCGTGAGCGCTTGCTCGAGGAGCTCGGAATCTCGCAGGAGGAGCTGATCCTCGTCGGGTTGCTCATCGGGACCGATTTCAACGACGGCGCACGCGGGTACGGACCGAAGAAGGCGCTCAAACTGGTCCAGAAGCACCTGGGGTGGGAGGCCACGCTGAAGACCGTGGGCCTCGAGCCGAAGGACGTCGAGGAGGCGGCCGAGATCTTCCGGAATCCTCCGGTCGCCGAAATCCCGCCGCCCGTGTTCGGCGAGCCGAACGAGGACGATCTCCGACGTCTCCTGATCGCCGAGCACGACTTCTCGGAGGACCGGGTGCTCGGGGCCCTCCACCGTATCCGGTCCGCGCCGCGACGGAAAGCCACCCCGCTCCCCACCCCGGGACGTCAACAACTTCTCGATGTCTACCCGACGGATGGATCTTGAAGCGTTTCGAATGCGTCCCGAACTTCTCGGAGGGCCGCGACAACAACCGGGTCCAATCGATCGTGGCGGAAGCCCGCGGGCTCCGCGGCGTGAGCGTTCTCGACGTGGAACTGAATGTAGACCACCACCGGTCGGTGGTGAGCCTGGCAGGCGACGCCGAGCCGCTGCTCGAAGCGGCGTTCCGAATGATTCGCAAAGCGGTGGAGGTGATCGACCTTCGCCACCACCACGGGGAGCACCCCCGGATGGGTGCGGCTGACGTGGTTCCTTTCGTTCCCCTCGGCGACGCGACGATGGCGGAGGCGGTCGCCCTCGCGGAACGACTGGGCGAGCGCGTCTGGGCCGAGCTCCACGTACCGGTGTACCTGTATGGGGCTGCGGCTCGGCGACCGGAGCGCGCGGACCTGGCCGTCGTCCGACAGGGGGGCTTTGAAGGGCTTCGCGACGTGATCCGGACCGACCCGTCCCGCCGTCCGGACATCGGGGATCCCGAACTCCATCCCTCCGCCGGGGCCATCGCGATCGGTGCCCGACCTGTACTGATCGCTTACAACGCCTATCTCACGACGCCCGACGTCGCCATCGCGAAGAAGGTCGCGCACGCGGTAAGGGCCCGCGATGGCGGACTCGCCGAGGTGAAGGCGCTCGGATTCGAGATCAAGGAGCGGAATCGGGCCCAGGTATCGATGAACCTGACCGACTACCGGAAGACGCCGGTGCATCGCGCCCTCGAGGCCGTGCGGCGGGAAGCGGCACGCTATGGGACGAGCGTCGAGGAATCCGAGGTCGTCGGCTTGATTCCGGAGGACGCCCTGCTGGATGCGGCCGAGTTCTACCTGCAACTGAATCGATTCTCCCGCGACCAGATCCTCGAGCGAAAGCTGCCCCAAGGGGAGACCGCGCCGCAAGGTGCGGCCGGTGCTCCGGCCCGGCTTCAACACCTGACGATCCAGGACTTCCTCGGGCGCGTGGCCGCGCGGACGCCCACTCCCGGCGGCGGAAGCGTGGCGGCCATCGCCGGCGCGATGGGCGCGGCGCTGGGGGAGATGGTGGTCGGCTACTCCACGCCCTTGAAACAAACCCCCTCGCCGGCCCTCGCGGCCCTCGCCAAGGAGCTGATCGAGAGCCGGGTACATTCCTCGAACTGGCGAACGCCGACACCGACGCCTACGAGGCGGTCCGAACGGCCCGCCGAGAGCGCAAGGCGAACCCGACTCAGCCGGAGGCCCAGAAAGCCTTCGTCGATGCCCTGCGCAAGGCCGCGGAGGTTCCCCTGGACACCGCCCGGCTCGCGCGCCGAGTCCACGACCGGCTCGGGGCGCACCGAGAACAGACCAATGCGGCGTTGGGCAGCGACTTGGTGTCGGGACTGGGACTCCTCCGGGCGGCGGCCGAGGCGGCGCTGGCCAACGTCTCGATCAACCTCACCGACCTCCGGGCCGAAGGGATCCCCGTCGGGGACCTGGAAGCCGAACGGGATCGGCTCACCGGCCATCCATGAGTACCTGTGTCCTCGGCGCGGCGGCGTCCCTACGTTCACGTGAACTGCGCCGTCTCGCTGGACGGACGACTGGCCTTTGCCGGCGGCAAACGGGCCACGCTCTCCGGACCGCGGGACCTCGAGCGCGTTCAGGCGCTCCGGGCTGAACTCGGTACCATTCTCGTGGGCGTCGGGACGGTGATCCTCGACGACCCCTCACTCCGCGTGCACTGGGACCTACTCCATCGAGCCCCGGGGCCCCCTCCGACTCGCGTCTGCCTCGACGGCAGCGGCCGCTTGCCCGGCGCGGCCCGGATTCTCGATGGCACTCAACCGACGATCGTCGCGACCACCGAACGCTCCCAGAGAGGATACCCGGCCTCGGTCGATACGATTGTGGCAGGCGCTGGACCGGAGGTAGACCTGCCCGTGCTCCTCGGGGCCCTCACCCGTCGTGGCCGGAAAGGATTGCTGGTCGAAGGCGGGGCTCGCGTGATCGCGAGCTTCCTTCGCGCGGGTCTCGTCGACCGGATGACCGTCTACGTGGCTCCGGTGCTCATCGGCGGGACCACCGCGCCGTCCCTGATGGCGGGGCCCGAAAGCCACTCCCCCGACGACTGGGTCGAATTGCTCCGGGAATCGGTCGAGCCCCTCGACGGGGGCGTGTTGATCACGCTCCGACCGAGGACCCCACCGTCTGAAGCTCCGCCCGCAGAGTTATAGCCGCGCCGGGTTCCGAGGCCGGCGGAAGAGTCCCGCGATGAAGCTCACCCACTTCCTTCTCGCCGATCAGTTCCACTTCGGAATGATCACGGACGCGGGCGATTTCATCGACTTGGATACGGCCTGCCGCGACTACTTCGGCGTCAATCCGGTGAAGGGCGCGGACCCGAGCCGGTTCCGCGATATGCGGACCTTCTTCACCGGCGGGGCCGAATCGGTCGCGATCACGAAGAAGATCCAGGAGTACATCGACCGGCGACGGGCGATGGGGTGGACCCCCCGGGCCGCCACCGGCGCGCGGTTCTTCTTCAAGCCGGAAGAGGGCATCAAGCTCCTGGCCCCGGTCACCTCCGGAGCGAAGATCTACCTCCTGGCCTCGAATTCAAAGAGCCACCTCGCGGAACAGCAAAAAGAAGCCCCGTCCCGCCCCTATCTCTTCACCCGATTCGGGAACAGTCTGGTCGGTCCGAGCGAATCACTGGTCTTGAGCCCGCACGGACTCTTCCCGGACGTCGAGCTCGAGCTTGCGGTCGTGATCGGCCAGCGGGGCAAGCACGTTCCCGCGAGTCGCGCCATGGAGATGGTCGCTGGGTACACCATCACCCTCGACATGGGTTACCGGGACCTTCAGTACATGGCCGGTGGCGCCGTGGATTGGGTGCAGGGGAAGGGTTTCGATGCGACGATGGCCGTCGGCCCCTGGGTCGTTCCGAAGGAAGAGGTCGGCGAACCCTACCCGCTCAAGATGGAGCTCAAGGTCAACGGCACCATCCGCCAGAAGGGAGACACGACCGATTACCTGTTCCGGATCCCCGCGATCATCGAGCACCTGACCCGGGGCGTCACGCTGGAGCCCGGAGACCTGATCTCCCTCGGAACCCTCGGAGGCGTCCCGGGATTCGAATTCGGGAACGAAAGCCGTAAGCTTAAACCGGGCGATGTCGTCGAAGGCACGATCGAGCGGATCGGCGGCCTCAAGGTCGGGACGAAGGCGGAAGCCCCCCCACCGCCACCGGGCGCGCCTCCCCCCGCAGCGTAAGGAAGAGCGCCGTCGACCGGGGGACCGTCAGCCGTTCCCCTTCCTTCCCGTCCGTGGCGTCGGGGACGGTGGGATAGTCCACATCGGTCAACAGCGTCACATCCACCGGTGGAAGGCCGGCGGCCGGAACCGGTGCATCGCGGAACGGTTCGAACTGGTCGAGCGCGTCCCGCGTGAGCGGCAGGACGCGGAAGCCGGTGCCCCCATGCAGGGACCCCGGCAGGCGGATCAGCCGGTGGATGTCGGTCGTGACCGGCGCGTCCGTCTCGCCCTGCACGTTGATCCGGGCCCGGTCGAGAATCTGCGCCAAGAGCGCCGGCGGAAAGTCGATCGTCGTCACGTCGAGCGAAAGTCCTTCCCGTATGCGCCGGCCCTTGCCGTCCCGAACGAGGCGGTCCGCCCACTCGCGGGCGACGGCCTCGGTCGCGCCGGCCTCCTGCATTTCCTGGGCGGCGAGTTCCACCCCCCCCGCGTCCCACCGGGCGAGGATCTGGAAGAGCGACCGCGTTAGGCGGCCCGCCCAGCCGGGGGCGTTGGGAGGCGCGAGTCGTTGGTACGGTCGTTGGCGGGCGCCCGTCGGCCGCTCCGCCTCGGCTCCGGCGAGCTCCCCCCCGCACCCATGGACAGCGCCGGTCCCCGGTCGCTCTCGCGCATCTCGTGGACCCCTTCCCGCGGGTCCACTCCGACCCCGACGATGTACTCGACCAGTTCACGACGTTCCCCGCTCGAGAGCGGGAGCACGGCATCGGCATGCACGTGGGCGTGGAAGCCGCGGCCGCCGGAGAAGACGATCGAAACATCCCGGGCATCGAACCCGAAATCGCCGAGCAGGAAGTCGTCCACGAGATCCCGGAACCGGGAGCGGGCCAGGGTGAGCTGCTCGGCGTAGGTCTTCCCCTCGGCCTGGCGAAGATGGTCGGCGTCGAGGTCGAAGATCAGGTCGGCCCCGAGCCACTCCTTCGCCGACATCGTGGTCGCGCTGGGGCTCCGGTAGTAGGCGGAGGAGTAGTAGACGTGACGCGGCGCCTCCTGATCAAGAAAGCCGCGGAACTCCTCCGCCGAACGGAACGACGCGTGGCGGCGCATCAACGTCTGGACCGAGAAGGGGAACGCGGCAAATTCCCGACGCGTGAACCGGGAGGGCGGGTCGATGTGCGCGCCGCGGTAATACGCCTGGAACTGCCGGTGCGTCCACTCGAGGGTCGGCGGGTCCAGGGCGGTGGTCTTCCCCACGGGTCGGTCACTCCGCGTCGGGAAGCTCGGAGGGGTCTAGGGCCTCGGCCCGGTTCGCCTCGGTCCGGAGTCGCGCTAGGAGATGGAAAACGGTCGAATGCTCACTGCCTCTCAGCAGCAGCTCGATGGCCTGGGTGGCACGCTCGAGTTCCTGTTCCTTGCCAATCAGCGCCACGGTGCTTCCGTAGACACTGACGGAGCAGCCCGATAGTTCCTCGAGCCGGGTACGCGCCCGTCCCGCGGTGCCGATCAGGCGCGACCGGATGCGCCACATGGAGGCCTTGGTCTGCTTGCCGGTGACCTGCTTGATGTCGATGACGCCGAGGTAGGTATCGTCCTGAAGGAGGCGCATCGCCCGCTGGGGCGAGAATCCGCGGCCAATCGCGACAACGATGTCGCGAGCCTTAAGGGCCCCGAGGGGGTCCTCGGCCTCTGGGTCCGAGATGTTCACTACGCCATCGTCCGTGTCGATCTCGAGATGGGCCCTCGTCTGCTGTTCGATCTGTCGACGCGTGGAGCCCCCGGGGCCGATCAACGCACCGACCCGGTCGTCGGGAATTCGCGCGAACAGCACGCTCATGTCGCGGCCCCCACGGACATCCGGGTCCCACCCGCCGCCTCGAAGAACTCCTTGGGGGACGTATCTACCCCCAATCGACGGAAGTACCGAGCGAAGTTGGTCGCATCGCGCTGGAGCAGTTCCTTGGCTTGCGGATGGTCCGTCGCGAGGGCCTGGGCCACATCGATGATCACGGGGCGGTCTTCCAAGACGAGCACGTTGTACGGCGACAGGTCGCCGTGGACCAAATGGGCGTTCACGACCATCCGATTCAGTTGCGCGGTCAGGTCTGCGTACACGGCCTCGGGGTCCTGAAGGACGACCTCCTGCATCGGCGGCGCGGGGAGTCCTTCCGCACCGACGAATTCCATGACCAAGACGTTCCGGAAGCAGGCATAAGGTTGGGGAACCCGCACATCTGCCGCTCGTAACTGGGTCAGGACCGTGTGCTCCCGGCGAGTCCACGCGAAGATCATCCGTGAAGTGTTCCCCATCGCACCGACCTCTCGCCGGAGCCACTCAATCACGTAGGGGGGTACGTGCCGGAAGATCGTGTTGCCGATCCGGTAGATCTTGACAGCTCGGTAGCCCTCCGGACCGCTCGCCCGGAACACGCCGCCTTCCTTGCCGGTCGAGATTGGGTAGTCGACGCTCTGGAATTGACCCTGGTTCACGAGACGTCCGATCGCGAGCAATGTCGCGTGATCGAAGAACTCGTCGACGAGCTTCCGCTGTTGACGCTCCTTGCGACGGTCCTCTACCCGCTCGGCACGAGTCGGATAGAGCAGTTCCTCGGGATCGGGCACCCCAGGCGAAGCCCGACACGGGGCCAAAACGGTTCGCCCCCTTCGGGAGATGAAGCCCACGACCCCTTCCGACGCCCGAACCCCTTATGCGTCCACTTTTCATCCGCCCGTGAAGGAAACCATGATCGATGCCGCGAACTTGGCGATCAGCGCCACGCTGATCATCGTGGGGAGCGCACTCTTTGCGTTCGAGCTCATTCACCCTGGCGCCTGGCTCCTGATCCCCGCCTCGATCATGATCGTCGCGGGACTTCTGTATCTGGTTCTCCCTTCGCTCCTCCTCAATTCGGCTTTCGGGCCCGCGATCGTGGTGCTCGTGGCGCTCGGCGCGGCCATTGCGACGATCCCGTACTACCGGTGGGTGGCCCCCACCCATGAACCGATGAGCACGACCGTGCATTCGTTGAGGGGAGCTATGGGAATCGTCGTCGTCCCCGTTGTTCCCGACTCGTTGAGCGGCAAGGTCCAGATCCAATCCGAGGTCTGGTCGGCCCGTGGCGAACAAGCGATTCCGATGGGGACGCGGGTCACGGTAGTCTCCGGCGAGGGCGTGAGCGTGCTCGTTCGACCGCTCGAAGGCGCAGGAACAGAAAACTAAGGAAGAAGAACCATGGTCGACCCGGTTGCACTCACCCTAATCTCTGTCTTTGTCGTGGCCATCATCCTGATTCTGATCAATCGGGCGGTCTACCAGATCCAGCCGTATCAGAACGGGATCGTGACCTTGCTCGGGTCCTTCAAGCGGATCCTCAATCCCGGTCTAAACATCGTGAGTCCCCTCGCCCTCGTGATCAAGCTCGACCTGCGGACGCAGGTTCTCGAGGTACCGCGACAGGAGGTCATCACCAAGGACAACTCGCCGACGAACGTCGACGCCATCATTTACATCAAGGTCGTGGACGCGCCCAAGGCAATCTTCCAGGTCCAGGACTACCACATCGCCACCGTGGCACTCGCCCAGACGACACTCCGGTCCGTCATCGGAGACATGGAACTCGACGAGGTGCTCTACAACCGGGAACGGATCAATGCCCGACTGCGGGACATACTCGACCAGTCCACCGACAAATGGGGGGTGCGCGTCGAAGCGGTCGAGATCAAGGAGGTCGACCCGGTCGGCCCCGTCAAGGCCGCGATGGAGGAGCAAACCTCCGCGGAACGGCAGCGGCGGGCCGCCGTGCTGCGCGCCGACGGAGAGAAGCGGTCGGCCATTCTGGTCTCCGAGGGCCAGAAGCGATCGCGCATTCTACAGGCCGAGGGCCTGCGGCAATCCAAGATCCTCGAAGCCGAGGGCACCCGGCTCGCGACCATCCTCGAGGCGCAGGGAGAGTCCCAACGTCTCCGGATCCTTGCCCTCGGAGCCGGTACTTTGGACTCGAAGGCCTTGACCGTACTCTCGCTGGATACCCTCTCGAACGTGGGCAACGGACAGGCCACGAAGATCATCTTCCCGTTCGAGCTCTCCCGCCTGATGGAGGGCGCGTCGGAGTACCTCGGCATGGCGCGAACCGTTCCTGACCGGAGCCTCAGCACGATGGACGAGCTCGAAGCCCGGATCGGCAAGATGGACGATGTCTTGGGACCCATCCCCCGGCAAGAGGAACTGGACACCGAGATCAAATCCATCGAAGCCGAGATCAAGGCGGAGACAGACGAATCCGTGGCGATGGTCGGTCCCATCGGCGGGACCGCCGCCCGCGCCGACACGACGGACCTCCCAGACCCCCTAGGCCAACGCCGGTCCGCCCCTCCGCCCTCGTTCGGAGTGGCGCAGTCCTCGGGAGCGTCTCCGTCGACCGAATCCAGTGAAGGCGCCCACGACTTTACCAGTGCGACGGACCCCCGGCGACGAAAGGCCCCGCCCAGTTAACGCCGCGGAGCTTCTTCCGCCCCTCGCCCTCGCACCAAGCGATTTCGGCGTCGCACCAAAAACGAGGAGGAGTCCGTCACCGTAGCGGGACCCCTAGGGGGTTCCCTGTCGGTGGTCCGCGCTGAATCCAGCCCCGCCGTCGACCTCGATGGGGGAGTCGTCGCCTTCAACGAGGAACGTCGGCTGGCCCCCGCAGTCGAGTCGCTCCTTCACCAGGAGCTCCCGCCCGGTGTTCGCTGGAGAACGCTCTGGATCGTGGCGAGTGGCTGCACCGACCGAACCGCCGAGGTCGCCCGATCCCTGGCGACCCGTCACCCGGAGGTCCGGGTCGTGGTCCAACCCGAACGGCGCGGAAAGGCCTCCGCGCTGGGCGAGGTCTTTCGAGAGGCCCGAGGAGACTACCTGGTCCTCCTCAACGCGGACGCCATCGCCCGGCCCGGGGCCGTTGCGGCCTTGCTACGCGCGGCGGCGCCGTTGGTTCCCCCGTATGCCGTAATGGGACATCCCGAGCCGGGGGGGCTGCCCCCGGCGGGGATGGGTACCGGCCTACGACTGCTCTGGAAACTCCATCACCGGATGCATGCGACCCTCGTCCCGTCCCGGGAGGGAACTCACCTTTCGGACGAACTCCTCCTTCTCCCCACCGATGACCTTCCCCCGCTGCCCGCGGAGGTCGTGAACGACGGCGCCTTCATCGGTGCCTGGACTCGCTCGCACGGGGGCACGCTGGCCTACGCCGCAGACGCGCGGGTCGCGATCGAGGTACCGTGGAGCATCGGGGACCACCTCCGGCAACGGCGCAGGATCCACTTCGGTCATCGACAGGTGACCGAACTGGTCGGAGTGGCTCCCACAACGTTCGCTCGGTATCTGCTCCGGCACCCGAGTCGAGCGATGGCACTTCTCGCCTCGGAGGTCCGGGCCACTCCGGGCGGCGGAACCGCCCTCATCTGGCTCGCCTCCGCGGAGCTCGCTTCGATGGTGGCGGCGACCTGGGATCGGATGCCCCCGCGACGCAACCACCGGCTCTGGGAGACTATTCGGGAGTCAATCGACTCGCCGGTCGCATTCGATCCGACAGTCGCTCGAACTTCCGGGTCGCGAGCGCCATCCGATCGAGGCGGGTAATCGTACGGAAGCTCTCTCCTTCCCGGCCCGAGCGTCGCAGTCGATAGTTGGCCCTCAGTCCCTTCAGTTGGAGATACGCAGCGACGACCGGGAACAAGACGGCGTTCAGGCAACGAACCCCGCGTGTCGCCGGGCGGGGCTCCGTCGGTTCGGGGAGGGCGGTCGATTCCCATCGAGCGTAAAGGCGGGGAGCCTCTCGCCGGAGCCAATCCCCCCGGCGCAGCAACCCGCGGTAGTACGCCTCGCCGTGGACCGGACGCGTGACCAGGGCTTCCCGCGCGAAGAGAAATCCTCGGGGTCGGGAAAATTCACGGATCGCGGCCGGTTCGTCGAGGGTGTAATTGAAACACCACTCGGGCTCCCCGACCCCTGGAGCGGTCATTCGACGCAGCCGGAGACGCAGGAACACGTAAGCCACGAAGAGCCAGACCGCCCCGGGCCGTACGACTGTCATGAGATCGCAATCGTCCCCGTCCCGGGGATCCCCGTACGCCGTCGAGCCCGTTACCCCGAGAAAGCAGAGCCACGGTCGAGTCGCCTTCAAGTCGCTCTGGAAGAGGGCCCCGGCCGCCCGGTAGTACTCCTCCGCCCGCTCCCGACGGCGGGGGTCGAGATCCCAATCGGAAACTTCGGGCGTCAGAACACGACCTTCCGAGACCCGACTTCTGGACGGATGGGCCTGGATCCAACCCGTCAGATCCTCGACTGTCGATGGTCCATATTCGGGGAGCAGATCGACGAGCGTCTCGAACGCCACGCCGGTCCGGAACTCCCCGGCGACATGGACCGCACCGGTCAGGCGCTCGGCCAACAGGACCTCCGGATCCGAGTCTCCCGCCGAGGTCGACATGGCAGCGCTCGCCCCGGATGGGTCGGTCGTGAGATGGTACTCCCTGTCGGAGGGGAGCGACCGATGGACCACCTGATTTTTGGTGCGAGAACGGAAACCGTTGGTTCAATGCCGGACACTCTGGCCGGCACCGCGAGTTCTCGCCCCCGGGTCCGAAGGGGTGTGGCATGATGTCGTCCCAAGTGCCCGGTGAGCTAACGGGAGAATCCCTCCGGTTGAGAACGCCCGCGGGTTCGGTCCCGCTGGGCTTCGCTCAGGAGGAAGGTGTCGTCTACCTGGTCGCACGGGAGCGGGCTGCCCAGTGGCCGGTAGACCTCCTCCGGAACGGCCACGGAATGCTGACGCTCCCCGAGGGCGGCGTCGAGGGCACGCCGCGATTGATCAGCGACCGGAGCGAACAGACCCGGGTGCTGCGCCTGTTCCTCCAAAAGTATGGACCCGACCGATTCGCCCGGTGGTACGAACATCCGGCCCGGATCCTTCGGGTCACGCTGAACCCGGCTCCTCCGCATCAGGGCCCGGGCACCGAGCACTACTACGAATGGTTGCAATCCGAGTTCGACAACGTCGCCGAAGACTATGACCGGCACATCACCGGCAACCGGATGAACCGTCTCCTCCGGAACCGGAGTCTCGCGTGGCTGGAACCCCGCTTCGCCCGATCCCGAAGACTGCTGGAGATCGGATGTGGGTCCGGCATGGAAACGCTCCCTATGCTCCGCGCCGGCCATCAGGTCGTCGCAGTCGACATCTCCGAGCGGATGCTGTCCACCGTCCGCTCGAAGGCGGAGCGGGAAGGCCTGGGCGGACAGCTCGAGACCCGGCACCTCCGGGCCCGGGACCTAGACTACCTCGTCGAGGACCTGGGAACCGGGAGCATCGATGGCGCGTACTCCACGTACGGCGCGCTGAACTGCGAACCAGATCTCGGGCCGATACCGGTCGCTCTCCGACGACTCCTCGCGCCCGGTGCCCCGTTTGTCGCTGGCGTGTACAACCGGTGGTGCCTTTTCGAGATAGCGGGGTACAGCGCGTCACTCCAGACGTCGCGGGCCTTTGGACGGCGCCGAAATCCCATCCCGGTCGGCAGTTCTCGTTTTTGCGTGGACGTGTACGCGCATTCCGTGGCGGACTTTGAGCGCCTCTTCCGCCCGGGATTCTCGGTGGAGCGGATCGAGGGGGTGCCGGTGCTCCTACCTCCCTCCGACCTCACCGGATACGCGGAGAAATTCTCGCGCCACTTTGAACGGTTGGCGGGATGGGACGCGTGGGTCGGCCACCGGTGGCCGTTCAACCGGCTCGGGGACCACTTCCTGATCACCCTGGTGCGGGCGTCGTAAGAGGAGAGAGATCGTGGACCCGACCCCGTTGCCCCCCCGAGTCACCGAGCACTTCGAAATTTCTCGGCGACGCATTCGAGTGTACTCCGAACGCTGGCCGATCAAGTACCTCGTCTCCAACCACGGGCTCTGCCTCGGTATCGATACGAAGCGTCGATCGTTCCTGTTCTTGGCCCACCGAAAGGGCCTGATCGTCCGTCGACGTCCGGTAGGCGATACGGTGGTCGAGGACCTGAACTACGAAATCCCGGCCATTCTGCGGGCCCTCCAGGCGTCGAAGGCGGGGACGATGGGTGGCCCGACTCCCTGACACCACGCCCTTCGTATCGCTAGGTTTTCTCCGTCGGATCGAGAGGGTTCTGGAAACGTCGGGTGACTTCGAATCCAACATGCCCGCGCAAGAACCGGTGTCGGACCGACCGCCGCCGGGGCGGTTCGTCCGTACATCCCCTCGGGCTCGCCTGGACACTGACGCGGGCCGGGTAGTCCTCCCCACGGCGCCGCCGCTCCCCCCACCCGGCTCTCAGGAGACACCCGACTTTTCACGAATCGACTTCGACCGGCTCTGGTCCGGCCGCGGCAAAGTGACGGAAGTCGAGGGGACCCTCCTCGCCCGTGCCCTCGCTTCCGCTTCGCCGGGCCGTGGATTGGAGATCGGTTCGGGTCCCGGTCGGCTCACCCGTACCTGGCTCAGTGGTCCCCCGATATCGTGGCCTCGGATGCCACCCTGTCCCTGCTGCGAAGCCGCCCGGTTTCCGAGAACGGAGAACCGCCGCGGGTCGGAGCCAACGTTTACCACTTGCCGTTCAAAGACGGGGTGTTCGCGGCGGCGACGATGGTGCGGGTGTTCGGCTTCCTGACCGACCCCGAAGCCGCACTCCGGGAAATCCATCGCGTCCTGCGTCCCGAGGGAGTTCTAGTCCTCTCCTTCGAACCTCACCCGACCGTGGGCAGTTTCGTCGATGACCTGAAGGTGAGTTTCGCCCGAAGTCGCGATGGGCGAATCCGGCCGAGGACATTCTCCACGGAGAGCGTGGTGCCCGTTCGCCCGAGCTCCTTCCCGGCGTGGTCCCACACCCGGGCCCATGTGCGCAAGTTGACCGACGCCGCCGGATTCTCGCCCGAGATGGAGTACCCCTGTGGCCTCGAAGATCTCGCCGGATTTCGACAGCTCCCAGCTTCCGTCTTCCTCTCCCTTGGACGGGCCCTGTCCGACTTGGGAGGGTTCCCTACGCGTTTCGCGCTGCTCCGAAGGGTGGCCGAGCCGGTGGGGTCGGTAGCCCCCCGGTAGCCGATTTTGCCCACGCCCCAATCGCCCGCCAGCCCAGGCGCTTCGGAATCTTTCACACGCGGACGCGGCGCCGGTCAAGACGACCCCAACGGGCCGGGTCCAGGAATCCGCGCACCAGCTTGGAGAAAAAGATCGGAGTGTAGAACAGATCGCGGGGCCGACCACTGTTCATGTGGATGAGCTGAATCACGAGGAGGGCGTAGAGCAGTTCTCGCGGATTCACCCCCGAGGTTGTCCGGATGGCCGCCCCCTGGAATTCTGGCCAGTTCGGGGCGCTCCGATACGTTCCGCGGTGTTCCATCGCCTCCGGAACGTAGCGTACCCGGAGGCCGGCCTGGCGCGCCGCCCTTTGGAGGTAGTAGGTTTCCCTCGATTGTACAGAGTCCGGTATATCGGCCGCCAACGCCCAGCGCCGGCCAACCATCGTCAGTCCGAGGGGGAAACCGTACTGGAATCGATGGCCGGCGGTCATCCCGACCACCGCGGCGGTCCGGGGAGCTTGGTAGGCCTCCCGCGCCCGCGCGTAGAAGTCGGGACGCGAGATAATCACGTCACTATCGAGGAAGAGCACCGGATCGGTATCCGCAAGTTGCAAGGCAAGATTCCTCGCGTAGCCCAGACCGACCTCATCCGGGTAGACTTCCGCGCCCCAGCGATGGGCGATCTCGGGAGTTCCGTCCGTGCTGGACCGGTCGACGACGATGATCCGGTGCACCGGGAGATGCCGCCGTGCGGCCTCCAGGGCGGCGTCGAGGGTCGCGGCGGAGTTGAACGTCGCCACGAGGACGTCGATGGGAGGCCCGCCAGATTCCATAGCCCTCCGGAGTCTCCTCGCGCCTCGCCCAAGGTTGGAGCCCCGCCGCCCCGGGCGACGCCGGTAGGGTGACCCAAGGGGAAGTTAAGCCCTCCATGGACCGGCCGTACACCCTAAGTGCCGCGATTTCCATCCCCGTTCATGAGCGATTCGGACGTCGCCTCGGTTCAGGTCGACCGGCGCGACGCGGTGACCCAGGTCCGTCTATCTCGTCCGGCCAAACTCAACGCGTTAGACCCCGACGCGGTGCGTCTTCTCCGGAGAGCGCTCCAAGATGCGGCCCATGACCCCGCGATCCGTGCCGTCATCCTGACGGGAGACGGAAAGGCGTTCTCCGCAGGGGGCGACGTCTCCTCGATGCAGGAGCACCTGAGGGCCGGCGATCTCGCTCGTCTGTTCCATGAACTGACCGGAGAGCTCGAGCTGACGATCCGGGAGCTCCTCGGCATGCGGAAGCCGGTCGTGGCCTCCCTTCCGGGCGTCGCGGCGGGCGGCGGCCTATCGCTCGCCCTGGCGTGCGATTGGCGCATCGCTTCCTCGAACGCCACCCTGGTCCCGGCCTTCGGAGGACTGGGCGCGGTGCCGGACGGCGGACTCACGTTCTTCCTCCCGCACTTCGTGGGGATCGGCACCGCCCAGGAGTTGTTCTTCTCTTCGAGCCGCGTCTCGGCGGAACGAGCCCTGAGCCTCGGCCTGGTGCACGAGGTCGTGCCCCCCGAGGAGCTCGAAGCGCGGACCTGGGCGAAGGCCAACGAGCTGGCGGCTGGCCCGACCCTTGCCTACGCGGCCCTCAAGCATCTGCTGATCACGTCCTACGGATCAAGCCTCGAAAGTCAACTGGCCCTCGAACGCCGGTATGCCGTCGAAGTGGCTGCCGGACCCGAGCTCGCGGAGGGTATCCAGGCCTTCGGCGAGAAACGGAAACCGGACTTCCCGTCCCCCGAAGACAACGATTAGCGAATCTGGACGGGAGGAAGACTCCCCTGCAGCGGAAGTTCCTCTCGCTCCACGCGGTCGATCTGTGCCAGTGGATGCTCCTCGTGGAGCACGCGCTCCAATTCCCGCAGTGCGGCCGGTTCCCCTTCGAGCTGTGCCTCCACGCTCCCATCGGGCCGGTTCTCGACGAATCCCCCGATGCCCAGCGCGCGGGAGCGGCTTCTCACGAACTGCCGGAATCCGACGCCTTGCACTCGGCCACTGAACCGGAACCGCATCCGGATTCGAGACACGACCGTCAAACGTGTGACCTTAAATAAAGCCAAAAGGTTCGAAACAACGACTGAGTGCGCTAGCCGGAGGAAGGTCGAAAAATGGGGGCCGGCATCACCACCTTCCTGGTCTTCGCGGCCATCGCGTGTGTGTTCGGAATCGGTTCAATTATCGGTAACAAAACCCTCGGCGCCAAGCGCCGGCGCGCGTACCTCCAGGCCCTCACGTACGAATCCGGGCAGGAACCGGAGGGCGAGACCCAGATCGACTTCCCGACCCAGCACTACACCTTCGCGATCGTTTTCGTCGCCGTCGACGTGATCGGGTTCGTCCTCGCGTTGTGGGGCGTGAACTATCGGGCGAGCCACGACGCGCTGCTGCCGACCTTCATCGTGTTCGGATTTACTGCGTTGGCGATTATCGGCATCTACTATGCCCTCGTGGGCGAGCGGAGGCTCGTCGTATGAGCGGTCAGACTCCCCTTCCCCCCAAAGCGGCCCCTCCACCCTCCGGGGCCCACGCCGACATTCCGCTCGAGGTCGTCGGCCAACCGGGGGTCCCCTTTTTCGAGATCGAGACCCTGCGGGCGCGCGAGTTCATCCCGGCCGCCAAAGAGGCCCTTTCCTCGCTGCTGAAGGAGCAGGCGGAGGGGAAGCTCATCCGCCCCGTCTTCAACTGGGCCGGCCGGAACTCGCTGTTCCCCCTCCATTGGGGATTGGCCTGCTGCGCCATCGAGTTCGCCGCCGCGTTCGGCGCCCGTTGGGACGCCGAGCGATTCGGGATCGTGCCGCGATCCTCTCCTCGACAGTGCGACCTGCTGATCGTCAATGGAACGGTCACGTGGAAGGTCTCGCACAAGCTCATCACGCTCTACGAGCAGATGCCGGAGCCCAAGTGGGCGATCGCGATGGGCAATTGCGCAACGGGGGGGGGTCCGTTCCGCACCGCCTACTCGGTGGTGCCCGGGGTGGACAAGTTGATCCCGGTCGACGTTTACATTGCCGGATGCCCGCCACGGCCGGAGAACCTGCTGGACGGGATTCTCCGATTGGAGAAACTGATCAAGGAGCGCGGCGAGTAGCCCGCCCGGTCGGAGCTGGACGGAGGGGGACTGGGGCGCACCGTGCAGACCACCGAGCTCGCCACGATTCTCACCTCGAAGTTCGGGGACCAGGTCCTGGGCGTCGATGAGTTTTCCGGATTGCTGGGTCGTGTCCGATTCCAACCGGCCATCGCGACGGAGCTCTTCCGAACATTCCGAGATGACCTCGGATTTACCCATTTGTCGATGGTGGGTGCCGTCGATTGGGTGGACCATCGGGAAGTGTTCTACGCGCTCTGGTCGGACGTCGACAAGGTCTACGTGATGCTGTCGACGAATCTTCCCTCCGAGTCGCCGTCGATCGCCAGCGCGGTACCGATCTGGCCCTCGGCCAACGCGCACGAGCGGGAAGCCTGGGACTTGGTTGGTGTCCGCTTCGTAGGACACCCGGACCTTCGCCGGATTTTCATGCCGGAGGGCTACGCCTACCACCCGCTGCTGCGGTCGTTCAAGATCCACGAGCCCGAGGACCTGGAGGTGAAGGTGCGCAGTGACTGAGATGTGGGTCAACATGGGGCCGCAACACCCCATGACGCACGGCCTCTGGAACCTCCGCGTGAGGATCGAGGGCGAGATCATCAAGGATGTGGAACCCGAGATGGGGTACCTGCACCGGGGCATCGAGAAGATCTCCGAGGACCGGCACTACAACGAGATCATCACGCTCATGGACCGGACCTGCTACGTGGCCGGCCTCGCGTGGGAGCACCTGTTCATCCTCGCCTCCGAACAGGCGCTCCACATCACCCCGCCCGAGCGGGCGGAGTACATCCGCGTCCTCTCGTCGGAGCTGCAGCGTATCGCGAGCCACCTGATGTGGTACTCGGCCTTCGTCCAGGACATTGGCCTGATGACCCCATTCCTGTACGGGATGCGGGACCGGGACCTCATCCTGGACCTGTTCCAGAGCTACACCGGCGGCCGCCTCACCTACGAGTACATGCGCGTGGGGGGGGTGCGCAACGACCTGCCGCTCGGCTTCACCGAGCGCTGCCGCAAGGTGATCGACTGGTGCATGGACCGATGGGTCGAGTACGACCAGCTCTGCCTCTCCTCAACGATCTTCCACGAGCGCTGCGACGGGATCGGGGTACTCCACGAACCGGAGGCGGTCGCCTACGGGGTGACCGGACCGATGCTCCGTTCCGCCGGCTCGCACCGGGACCTGCGGAAGGATCGACCGTATTCGGTTTACGACAAGCTCCACTTCGATGTCGCGACCGCCACCACCGCGG
The DNA here is from genome assembly GCA_963773945.1 of uncultured Thermoplasmata archaeon. GTDB lineage: Archaea > Thermoplasmatota > Thermoplasmata > Lutacidiplasmatales > UBA184 > JAKIWV01. Next base: position 415,104 of record CAVZDD010000003.1, read on the forward strand.
ACGTAACGGGTCGCTACCTCGTCCGGATGGAAGAGATGCGCCAGTCGGTGCGGATCGTGCGTCAATGCCTCGACTGGCTCGATGACCACCCCGGGCCCGTCATGGCCGCTCAGCTCCCCCGGTGGCTCGGAGCGCCGTATGCGCCGGTCGGCAACGAATCGTACCTGCTCAAGCGGAACTATCCTACGGGTCTGGGGTTCTCGATGGTCGAGGAACCCCACGGCGAAGCGGGCGCCTACGTCGTGAACGACGGAGGCGAGCACCCGTACCGGGTGAAGTTCCGGTCGCCGGTGCTGATCAACATCTGGGCGGCCAAGCGCTATCTGCCCGGCTATCGCGTGGCTGACATTCCTCCGATCATGGGCAGCGTCGACGTCTGCGTCGGGGAGTGTGACCGATAGATCGGATGTCGAACGTCACGTTGTTCTCGGTATCGTACACGATCTCGGCCGACATCCTCGGCGCGGTCGCGCGCGTGTTCCCCGCCCCGGTCCATGGGTGGCTCGTCTCGGGCGACGTCGTCACCGGCCTCGGGGCCTTGATCTTCGCCGCGATCCTCCTCGGGGCGAGCATGATCAACACGATCATGCTAATCTGGTGGGAGCGGAAGCTGCTGGGCCGCTTCATGGACCGCCGCGGCGCGATGCACGTGGGGTTCGCGGGCCTGCTCCAGAACTTCGCCGACGGGCTCAAACTGTTCCGTAAGGACACGGTGCGCCCGGGACAGGCCGACCCCCTGGGCTTCTGGCTGTCCCCGACGGCCTACATGGTCACCTCCCTCGTGATCTTCGGCATCCTGCCGATCTCGACCGGTTGGAACGGAGGCACGCTGCCCCTGACCCTCCTGCTCGCGCTCGTGATCTTCTCCTTCGCGCCACTCTTCATCTTCCTCGGCGCCTGGGCGAGCAACAACAAGTACTCCCTGCTCGGCGGCATGCGCTCGGCGGCCCAGATGATCGCCTACGAGGTGCCGATCCTCCTGGCGGTCGTGGCGGTCGTCGTCGTTGCGGGCTCGTTCGACCTGACGACCATCGTCAACGAGCAACGGAACTACTGGTTCTGGGCTCCGTTGTTCCTCGCGCTCATCGTGTTCCTCACGGGCATGCTGGCCGAGATGGAGCGGATCCCCTTCGACCTGCCCGAGGCCGAGGCGGAGCTCGTCGAGGGCTGGAACACCGAGTACGGGGGAATGCTGTTTGCCTACTTCATGCTCGCCGACTACCTGCGCGCGCTCGTCGGCAGCATCCTGGTCGTGCTGCTGTTCCTCGGCGGCTGGACCCTTCCGACGTACGTGCCATCGGTCCTGACGAGCTTCCCGCTGGCCGGCATCTTCTGGTTCATGGTGAAGACGTACCTCGTCTTCGGACTCTTCGTCTGGATCCGGGCCTCCCTGCCGCGGATCCGGACCGACCAACTCCTCAAGCTGGGCTGGATGCGCATGGTCCCCCTCGCGCTGCTGAGCGTGGTCCTGGCCGTCCTCGTTGTGCAGGCCCACTGTATCCCGCTGGTCGGTTGCGTGCCGTCGATGGGGGGCTAAGCCGATGGCCGGACCTGCCGCGAGCCCCACCGCCCCGGTGCCGGGGACCGAGGAGAAGCCGTTCCTCTGGGTGACCCGTCCGCTGGCCACCGCGGCGAAACAATTCGTCAAGAGCCTCTGGCGACCGTCGACGGTGCTCTACCCGTTCGAGCGGCTCGAGGACCCGAAGTTCCGAGGGGAGGTGGCCGTCGCCTCCGGGAAGCCGATCGGCGTCGGGGAGATCTGGGACAACTACCGGGGCGTTCACGCGCTCAACATCAACACCTGCATTTCGTGCAACCTCTGCGCGTTCAGCTGCCCCGACGTCTGCATCGAAATGGTCACGGTGCCGGGCGGCGACCCTAAGCACCCGAAAAAATGCCCCGAGATCGACTACGGAAAGTGCTCGTTCTGCGGCTTCTGCTCGGACGCCTGTCCCGAGGGCTGCCTCACGATGACGACCCGCTACGAGCTGAGCGCCCACAAGCGGGAGGAGATGGTCTTCTCCCCGGCCAAGATGTTTGAGATCTACCAGTCGAAGCTTCCGATGAACCCGATCCGGGTCGAACGGCCGAAGAACGAGGACCTGATCCTCCTCGACCCACCGATCTGCATCGGCTGCAACGCGTGCGCCCGCGACTGCCCGACGCAGTGCATCACGATGCTCGACATCCCCAAACCGACGCCGAAGCCCGGCGAGAAGGTGGCCAAGCGAATCTGGAAGGAGCCGGTCATCAACGACTCCGACTGCGTGCGGTGCGGCACCTGCATCAGTGTGTGCCCCAAGGACTGTCTGTTCTGGGGGACTCGCCAGTGATCCTCGAGCTCCTCGCATTCCTCGTCCTGGCCGCCACCGCGGTGTTCACCGCGCTCGCCGCGCTGCTCGTGCGCGAGCTTGTCCATACGATCGTCTGGGTGGCCCTCTTCTTCGTCGCGCTCGCCGGATTCTACTTCTTGCTCTCCGCTCCGTTCCTCGGGGTCCTTCAGCTGGGCGTGTACGCGGGCGCCGTGACAATCCTGCTCCTGTTCGGCGTCATGGTCACCCGCAAGCGGATCTTCGCCCGGGAGGCGGCCACCGGCCTGGGACCCGGCCCGGTGGCGCTGGCCCTGCTCATCGTGGTCGTGCTCGCCACCGCGGCATCGACCATTCCGGCCAGCACCTCGCAGGTCCACGGCTACAGCGTGGCGGCGCTCTCGAACGCCCTCTTCGGCCCGTACGGCGGCTGGCTCCTCCTCCTCGGCCTGGTCATGCTCCCCGCCCTCGCAGGATCGATCTACCTGGTGCGGGAGGGCCGCGAGTGACGGACCTCCCGCTGGCGGGCTTCGTCGCCCTCTCGGCCGTCCTCCTCGGGGTGGGGATCTTCGGGATCCTCACGCGTCGCAACTTCATCCTGCTCCTGATCGCCATCGAAGTCGCGATGAACGCGGCGATCCTCAATTTCGTGGTCTTCGGGTCGTACTGGGGCGCGGTGCCGGGGTACGGCCTCGAGGGCCCGTCCGTCGCGGTCGTGCTCATCGGTCTCGCGGCCACCGAGGTCGCGGTGGGCCTGGCCATCGTCCTCGCGCTGAACCGCCTGCGGGGCTCCATCAACGTCGCGGAGGCGACGGTCCTCAAGCACTGAGGAGGGGAACATGACCGGACCGCTCAACGCACTCTTTGGATGGGCATTCCTCGTTCCGCTTGCGCCGACGCTCGCCTTCGTGGTGGTGGGGCTCTTCGGCCGCCGGATGCAACGGCTCGAGTGGGGCGGCTGGGTGGCCGCCGGCGCGGCGTTTGTCGCGATGGTCCTCGGCGTCCTCATCGCCGTGGGCGAGATGCTGTCGCCGGGCACCTACTCGGACCGAAGCTTTCAGTGGTTCACACTGGCCGGCAACGGCACGGGCGTGTTCCCGAACGGCTTCTCACTCGTGATGGGAACGCTGGTCGACCCGCTCTCGGCGATCATGCTGATCGTCGTGACGGTGGTGGGCTTTCTCGTGATGTTGTTCTCGATCGGCTACATGCACCGGGACTCGGGCCTCCCCCGGTACTACGCGGAACTGTCACTCTTCCTCGCCTCGATGTTGGGCCTCGTCCTCGCGGACAATCTTCTTCAGTTCTTCTTGTTCTGGGAGCTCGTCGGCGTCTGCTCGTACTTCCTGATCGGATTCTACTACCAGCGACCCGCGGCGGCGAGCGCCGCCAAAGAGGCGTTCCTCGTCACCCGCATCGGGGACGTGCTGTTCCTGCTCGGGATTTTCATTTACTTTCAGCAATTCGCAACGGCCGGGCCCGCCCACGGATGGGCCGCAGCCGGCTTCCCGTTCGTCGTCCACAATGCCCCGTTCCTCGCGCTCGTCCCGGTGTCGAACCCGACCCTGTTCACCATCGCGGGATTGTTGATCCTCGGCGGAGCGGCGGGAAAGTCCGCCCAGTTCCCGCTGGACGTGTGGCTACCGGACGCGATGGAGGGGCCCACGACCGTCAGCGCGCTGATCCACGCCGCCACGATGGTCGCGGCGGGAGTGTACCTCCTCGCCGTCACCTCCGTCTTCATCGGCTTCAGTTCGACGGACCAGTTTGCGATCGTCGCCATTGGCGGCTTCACCACGTTCTGGGCCGCATCGATGGCGATGGTGAATCGCGACATCAAGCGGGTCATCGCCTACTCCACGGTCTCGCAGCTGGGCTACATGGTGCTCGCCGTCGGTGCCGGATTCACGATGGTGGGACTTTACCACCTGTTCACGCATGCATTCTTCAAAGCACTGCTGTTCCTCGCCGCCGGCGCCGTCATTCACGTCGTGGAGACCCAGGACCTGTTCAAGATGGGCGGGCTCCGCAAGACGATGCGGATCACGTCGATCGGCTTCCTGATCGGCGGTCTCTCGCTCGCGGGCATCCCGCCCCTGGCCGGTTTCTTCAGCAAGGACGACGTGCTCGGGAGCGTCTTTTCGGCAGCCCAGACGCACCCATTGTACTGGCCGTTCCTGATCCTCGCCTACCTGACGGTGTTCATGACGGCCTACTACATTTTCCGGGTCTGGTTCCTCACCTTCTCGGGCGACGCCCCCCGCGACCCCTCGCTGCCCCACGGCCATGAGGCGCCGTGGACGATGACCGTCCCGATCGTGATCCTCTCCGCCCTGGCGGTCGTCGCGGGACTGCTCGCCTTCGTTCCCCAGTTCGGCGGGCTCTTCACCGCCGGCGTCGGATTCCCGGCGACCCCCGGCGTGCCGCCCACCTACACGACCACCGACCTACTGCTGTCGGCCCTATCGGTCAGCCTCGGGGCCGGGGGGATCCTGACGGCCTACGTACTCTGGGGCAACGGCCGCGTGTTCACCCTCGCCGAAGACTCGGGCGCGCAGCCGGTCCGGAGACTTCTGCTCGAGCGCTATTACGTGAAGGCCGGCGTGGATTGGTTCGGACTCCGGGTCGTCTACGGCTTCTCTCGATTCCTGGACTTCGTGGACGAGTACATCATCGACGGAACGGTCCACGGGTTCGAGCGCCTGTTCTCGGAACTCTCGATCCGGATGCGGCGACTCCAGTCCGGCGTCGTGCTCGATTACGCCGCCTACGTGGTCGTCGGGCTCGTGATCTTCCTCGTGTTCCTCTACCTGATCGTCCCGGCATTCCCGGCACTCGGAGGGGGTTGAGCCATGATCCCCATCCTGTCCCTGACCCTCGCGACGCTGTTCATCGGGACGGTAGTGACCTTCGCCGCCGGCACAAAGGCGCGGTACGTGGCCGCCGCGATTTCGGCCATCTTCCTCGCCGAGATCGCCCTCATGTTCCTCCAATTCTCCTGGCCAGCCGTCGCCGTGGCCCCGACCCACTTCGCGGAGTCGGAGACCTATCCCTGGATCTCGGTCGCCTGGCTCCACGTCAACTACACGGTCGGGATCGACGGCATCTCCCTCGTCCTGATCCTGCTCACCGGGATCCTCCAGGCGGTCACGGTCGCCTACTCCTGGAACGAGTCGAAGCAGCCCGGGGCCTGGTTCGGCCTGGTCCTGCTGACCTGCCTCGGCTGCTACGGCGTCTTCGTCGCGCTCGACGTCCTCCTGTTCTTCGTCTTCTGGGAGGTCGTGCTCGTCCCGATGTTCTTCCTCATCGGGTTCTGGGGAGGCCCCCGTCGGCGGTACGCGGCGCTCAAGTTCTTCATCTATACCCACGTCGCCTCGGTGACGATGCTGGTGGCCTTACTGGTCACCGCGTTCTACTCCCACAGCCCCTCGCTCGACTTCGCCAGCCTGGCGGGCTCGGCCCAGACGCTGGCCGTGCCGACCCAGATCGTTCTCTTCCTCTCCCTGTTCTTTGGGTTTGGCGTCAAGTTCCCAATCGTTCCGTTCCACACGTGGTTGCCCGACGCCCACGTCGAAGCCCCGACGGGCGGCTCGGTGCTCCTCGCGGGCCTTCTCCTCAAACTGGGCGGCTACGGACTCATTCGTTGGGGACTCGAGATCCTGCCCACCGGCCTCGAGCACGTGGCGCCGATCCTCTACGCCGTCGCCTTCGCCTCCATCATCTGGGGCGCCGGGGTCTCCCTCGCGCAGCGGGACCTGAAGCGGCTGATCGCCTACTCGTCGATCAACCACATGGGGATCGTGCTCCTCGCGATCGCCCTGTACTCCTCGCTCGGTCTCTTGGCGGCGGTCCTCCTGATGTTCGCCCACGGGATCGTGAGCGCGCTCCTGTTCATGGTCTCGGGAAGTGTCCACCACACGTTCGGGAGCCGCGACCTGGCGTCGGTGAACGGCATCACGCCCACCGCCCCGACGCTCTCCACGATGACGATGGTGGGCGCGCTCGCGTCGTTGGGCCTGCCGGCGCTCATCAGCTTCCCGGCGGAGTTCACCGCCCTGCTGGCGACCTGGGACAAGCTCGGCTACTGGGTGCTGATCCCGCTGGGGGCCCTCGTCGTCACGGCCGCGTTCTACATCTGGATGATGCAGCGGCTGCTCTTCGGCCCACCGAAAGGCATTCCGGCGGGCGCCCACGACCTGCCGTACATGGAGGCGTTGGCGATGGGCGTGCTCGTCGCGCTCACGGTGCTCTACGGCATTCTGCCGAATCTGCTGATCCACTTCATCCAACTCTCACCGGTCGCGGGGTTGCCGTGAGCGGAGGCGCCCGATGACCGTCCTGCCATGGACGGTCTTCATTCCGGAGCTGTTCCTCCTCGGCGCCGCGCTCCTGATCTTTCTCCTCGACTCGGCCGGGATCCGGCGGCTCGAGCTGTTCGGCGGCCTCGCGACGGTCGGTGTTGTCATCGCACTCGTCGGCGTCCTCGCGGATCTCCGTTTCGCGCCCCTCGCCGGCCTCGCCACCGTTCCAACCAGCGCAGTCGACGCGCCCTGGGGCACCCTCGGAGGGTCGCTCGTCGCGGTGACGAGCTTTGGGCTGATCTTTCAAGCGATCTTCCTGACGTCGGCGTTGCTCGTCGCGCTGGCTTCGCTGTCGCACCCGTCCGACGAGAGGGGCGCGGCGATCTTCTTCGGACTCCTGCTGTTCGCCACGCTGGGGATGACCCTCGCTGCGTTGTCGGCGGACCTGATCTTCCTCCTCCTGTCCATCGAGATCACCGGCATCTCGACCTACTTGCTGGTCGGGTACACCCGACGCGACCCCCGTGGGCTGGAGGCGGCGATGAAGATGTACATCATCGGCGCGTTGTCGGCGGCGCTCTCCTTCTTCGGCGCCTCGCTGCTGTACGCCGTGTACGGCACGACGAGCCTGGCGCACCTCGGGACCGCGATGGTCTTCGTCGGCCTCCCCCCCCCGCTCTTCGGCGAGACATCGATCGCCCTGTTGGGCTACGGCTTCCTGATCGTCGGAATTGGGTTCAAGGTCACGGCGGTTCCGTTCCACGCATGGGCCGTCGACGTGTACGACGGCGCCCCCTCGGAGGTCTCCGCGTTCCTGGCCGGGGGCTCCAAGAAGGTCGGCTTGTTCGCCTACTTCCTGGTCTTCCTCGTCCCGATCCTCTTTGGGACAACGTTCTCGACCCCGCCCGTCCCGTGCCCCTACGGGCTCTGTCACGCCTTCGTGCCGAACTTCGGCGTGTCCCTCCAGGTCATCTTCGGCGTCATGGCCGTGGTGACGATGACCGTAGGGAATGTCCTCGCGCTGCAGCAGACGGAGATGAAACGGATGCTCGCCTACTCGAGCATCTCCCAGGCGGGGTACATGCTGATCGGCCTCGCCGTAGCCACCTCGCCCGGGATCGCCGGGGCTGTCCTCTTGATCTTCGCCCACATCTTCATGAAAGCCGGCGCGTTCCTGATCGTCGCCGCCATCGCCGGCTTCGGAGTGGGCAGCCGGATCGAGGACTGGAAGGGCGTGGGCCTGCGGCACCCGCTGCTCGGAGGTTCGTTTGCCGCCATGCTCCTGTCGCTCGCCGGGATCCCGCTCACCGTCGGCTTCGTTGCGAAGTTCGTCCTCTTCTCGGCCGCCGTGCAGGCCCAAGGATGGTTCGTGTGGCTCGCCGTGGCCGGACTCCTCAACAGCGCCTTGTCGGTGTTCTACTACGCCCGGGTGCTTCGCGTCATGTATATGGAGCGGCCCGACGCGACGGACGTACCCCTCCCGGCCGGCGCCGTGGTCGGAGGGTCAGGCCCGCCCGCCCTCCCCTTAGGCGGACTCGGCTACGGTCGGGCGGTGGCGATCGGCCTCGCGACGGCAGCGATCTTCGCCTTCGGGGTCTATCCCCAGTCGGTGCTCGGGCCCATCCAGCTGGCCGCCAACCACCTCATCCAGATTCTATAAGCCCGGGTGAACTGGCTAGCCGTGGAGCGTTTCGACGTTGTCGTCGTGGGAAGTGGACCGGCGGGTTCCACCGCCGCCCGCTTTGCCGCCCGGGGAGGCGCGCGCACGCTCCTCGTCGACCAGCGCTCCGAGCTGGGCCACCCCGTTCAGTGCGGAGAGTTCCTGCCCAGTGCCCGGGAGCTCTCGGACCTGTTCCCCTGTCCGGAGGTCATCGCCGAGGCCTTCGTGGTCCCCCCCGAGACCGGTACTCCAAGAGACGCGGGAGATGGTCTGCATCTCTCCCGGGGGTCGTCGCTTCCGGTTCCCCCTCGAAGGCTACGTGATCTCCCGCCGGGCCTACGACAAACGGCTCGCCCTCGACGCGGAAGGGGAGGGAGCCGAGCTCCGGTTCCCCCGGGGAGTAACCCGGGTGCGCGACCGGCTCGTCGAGTTCGCCGGCGGGGAACAGGTCGACGCGACGGTGATCGTGGGCGCCGACGGCCCGCTGTCGACCGTGGGGCGCAGCGTCGGCTTCACGCCCCCGCGAGAAATGTTCCGCATGATCACCGCCACGGTCGCCGGGGAGGGATCCCCCGATATCGAGCTCTACTTCGGCCGACTCGCCCCTGGAGGCTACGCGTGGCGGTTCCCCCGCGCCCATGACGCGAATGTCGGATTGGGTGTCTCTCAACTGCCGAACGGGCACCGACTCGACGGACTCTTGGAGGAATTCGTGGGACGGGAATCCTGGGGGCCGGCCTCGGACCGGACCCGCTGGTGGGTGCCCCTGGGTCCCCCGCCCGAGAGCGCCGTCCGGGGCCGGGCGATCTTTGCCGGGGATGCGGCCAACCTCGTGATGGCGACGAATGGAGGCGGCATCCCGACGGCGGTGCTCTCAGGACGGGACGCCGGAGTGGCGGCGGCCCGTCATGTACGGGAGGGCGTTCCGCTCTCGGAGTACGACCGGCTTTGGCGCGCCCATTTGGCCGGGCCGCTCGCGCGAGGGTACCGTGTTAAGCGATTTGCGGACCGATTCATTCAGAGCGACCTCCTCGTCGCGGGAGGGATGAGATATATCGGGGGCGCGGGTCTCGACGCGATGATGCGGCTTCGATGGCCTCCGCGTCTGGGATGGCTGAGCTCGTGACGAGCCCGGCCGACGCCAGCGTGGCCCACGAGGTTCCGCTCGAGGTCCTCGTCAGTCGGGCCTTTGGCGCGGAGGCGTTCTTCGAGCTCGGCGCCTTGCTCCCCGAACTCGCCGAGGACCTGAGCGGCATCGAGGAGCGGCTCAAGAGCGTCCTCCAGTCCGAGTATCCCCCCCTGACGGAAGCAGTGATCTACGCGTGCACCACCGGAGGCAAGCGGCTCCGGCCGCTGCTCATGGCCGCCGCGTTCCGGGCGTTGGGCGCCACCTCCACCAAGCCGGTGCACTCCCTCGCCGCCGCGTTCCAGCTGATCCACACCGCTTCGCTCATCCACGACGACGTGATCGACCACGCGGACCAGCGCCGCGGCCGGCCGTCCGTCCTTCGCGCCTTCGGTCTCCCCGCCGCGATCGTCGCCGGCGACTACCTCTACGTGCGGGCGTTCGAGCTCGCCTCGGAGTATCCGCAGGCCATCATTCTCCGATGCGGAGAGGCCTGCGCGAACTTGGCCGAAGGCGAGATCCTCCAGGAGTCCGGTCGCTTCGACCTGACGATCAGCCGGGACGAGTACCTTCGGATCGTGACGCGCAAGACCGCCACCATTGTCTCGGCCGCGCTCGCGAGCGTGGGCGACATCGCCGGGTCGACGGCGCCGGTGGTCGAGGCGCTCGCCGCCTATGGACGGGCGGTGGGCATCGCGTTCCAGCTTCGCGACGACCTGCTCGATGCCTACGGGGAGCCCGATCTGCTTGGCAAGCCGCTCTACGCCGACTTCCGCGAGGGGAACCCCACCCTGCTGTCCATCGAGGCCTACCAGCACCTCGAGGGCAAGACGAAATTGGAGTACGAGCGACTGTTCGCCCGGCGCGAGAAGCGACCCCGTGAGCTCCTCAAGCTCCGCACCCTCACGGATCAAACCCCCGCGCCCGGGATCGTGGAAGCCGAGGGCCATCACTGGGCCGCCACGGCGATCCGCGCGCTCGACCCCGTGCCGATGGGGCCGTACCGCTCGCTGCTCGAGCGGCTGGCCCACGCCGCGACCACGCGCCGCTATTGAGCACACCACTCGAACGAAACCTACTTGACAGGTTCACCGCCCTTTCGCCTTCGCACCGCGGTGCAGGGACCCGATGGCACGTCAATTGGCGCGGCCCACCTCGGCCGCCGATTCCGACAACGACCCTTCGGGGTCGACCCGGGTCCAGCACCTGCCCCCGGTCTGGGAACGGCAACTCCCTCCGCCGAGCCTGCCGATCGGGGTGGCCATTCTCTCGATCATCACCGCCGCCGTCGGCGTGTTGCTGATCGTTTCCGGAATCCTCTTCGTGCTAACCTACTACGGCAGCCTCGTCATTCCGGCATCGCTGGTCATCTTCCACGTCGGGGACCCGACCGGGGCGACGGTGCTCGTCGTCCTGGGGGTCGTGATCGCGCTGCTCTCCTCCGCCCTCTGGCACCAGGAACTCTGGGCGTTCTACCTGATGGTCGGGTTCCTGTTCCTGGGCTTGGCCTATCTCTTCTTCACTGATTCGATCACGTACCTCTTCCTGATCGTCCTCGCGGTCTTCATCTACCTCATCGCGGTGCGCCACCACTTCTACTGATGCACGTACTGCTGGCGCAGCTGGCGCCTCGCCGGGGCGACCTGGCAACGAATCTGGGCCGGTTGACCGCCGTCGTCCAGGCGCACCCGGCCGACCTCTACGTCTTCCCAGAGCTGTTCCTTTTCGGATACGCCCCGGGGGACCGGGTCCACCGAATGGCCCTGGTCGCCGGAGACCCCTCGGTCGCGGCGATGGCCGCCCTCGCGATGGAACGCCACACCGGAATCCTCGTCGGAGGCCCCTGGAGGTCGGACGACCGACCGGGCGAAGTCCACAACGCCGCCCTCCTGTTGGCTCCGGATGGATCGGTCCAGGTTCAGGTCAAGCGGTACCTGCCGAACTTCGGCCCGTTCGAGGAAGCGACGATCTACACACCGACCGACACGAGCACTCCGCTGGCGTTGGGCCAGCACCGGTTGGGGGTTCAGATCTGCTATGATGCCTACTTCCCGGAGGTTTCCCGGGAACTGGCCCTTCGCGCCGCGGTGCTCCTGGTCGTTCTCTCCGCCGCTCCCGTCACGTCGAAGGGATTGTTCGAGAAGGTCCTTCCGGCGAGGGCGGTTGAGAACGCTTGTCCGCTTGTCTACGTCAACCGGGTCGGCGTGGAAGACGGGATTGTCTTTGGAGGCGGTTCTCGCGCGTGGGATTCGAGGGGAGAACCCCTCCCCGCCGAATCCCTGGAACTGGCGGGGGGAACCCCAGAGGAGCGACTCGATTTGGTCGAGATCGACCTCGATGATGTGCCCCGATGGCGCCCCTTCCGGCCGGTGCTCCGGGACGTCGCGCGGGACCGCCAGAACGCCCCCGAGTACACCGCCGGGCACCTTTCACCATCGCGACTCCAACCGACCCGTTATAGCCCGGCAGGTACCGAAGCCCCGACCGATGGCACGGACCGCCACGCTCGCCGAGCAACTCGCGTCCAAGCAACGGGAGATATCGGTCGCGGAATTCTTCGAACGGAATCGCCAGATCCTCGGATTCGACAATACCCAACGGGCCCTGCTCACCGCGGTCAAGGAGTCGGTCGATAACGCGCTCGATGCCGCCGAAGAGGCGGGGGTCCTGCCCGACGTATCGGTCGAGATCACGAAGGACGACTCCGGGCCAGACCGGTACCGGCTCGTCGTCATCGATAACGGACCCGGCATCCTGCGGCGGGAACTCCCGAACGTTTTCGGCCGCCTGCTCTACGGCTCTCGCTTCCACGCGCATCGCCAGTCCCGGGGCCAACAAGGCATCGGGATCTCGGCGGCCGTCCTCTACGCCGGACTGACGACGGCCCGACCCGTGAAAGTGACGTCCAAGGTCGAGGAGGAGGAGGCCGCCCACGTGCTCGAGATCATGGTCGACACTCAGCGAAACCTTCCCAAGGTCGTCAGCGAGGGCCTCGAGCTCTGGGACCGGCCCCACGGCACCCAGGTCGAGCTCGTCCTGAAGGCGAAGTACGTTCGCGGACGGCAATCGCCCCTCGAGTATCTTCGAGGCACGGCGATCGTGAACCCCCACGCCCGGCTCCTACTCACCGAACCGGATGGCACTCGGATCACGTTCGAACGGGCCTCCAACGAAGTTCCGCCCGTGTCCAAGGATGTTCTCCCTCATCCCTACGGTTTGGAGCTCGGCGAGCTCGCCGCGATCCTGAAGCAATCCAAGGAGAAGCGCCTCTCGGAAGCACTCCCCCGACGGCTGGCCGGCGTGACGCCGCGCGCGCTCAAAGAGATCCTTACCCAATCCGGCCTGTCGGGCAGGGAGGACCCCACCACGATTCACGGAACCGAACTCGAGTCGCTGCTGACAGCGCTCCACTCGGTCACCCTTTTACCGCCCTCCGCGGAATCGCTGTCTCCGATCGGTTCGACCCTCATCAAACGCGGGCTCCGCAACGTCCTGGGCGAGCTCCGCCCCGACTTCTATGCTCCACCAGTCAGTCGCCCCCCCAAGATCCGCGGCGGCTCCCCCTTCCTCATCGAAGTGGGTCTCGTCTACGGCGGGTCGCTCCCCCCGGACCAGCCGATCCAGCTGCTTCGATTTGCGAACCGAGTGCCGCTCCTGTTCCAGCAGGGCGCCTGCGCCATCACCGCCGCCGTCGAATCCGTCGATTGGCGGCGCTACGGCCTCGACCAGCGCGGGGGCCAGGGACTCCCCGCCGGTCCGTGCATCCTGCTCGTCCACGTGGCGTCGACCCGCATCCCGTTCACGAGCGAGTCCAAGGAAGCCGTCGCCGAGGACCCGGAGATCCTCAAGGAACTCCAGCTGGCCCTCCAGGCCGTCGCCCGGCACCTCAAGTCCCATATCTCGCGGCAGATCCGCCGGGAATACGCGTCGGAGAAGTTCACCATCATCCGACGGATCCTACCGCAGATCGCGGAGAAGTCGAGTCACCTCGTCGGAAAGCCGGTGCCCGACCTGACCCCGGTCATCACGGAAATCATGAACGTCGTCACGCTGGAGACCGCGACTCCGGAGAAGAGCGTCGGCGCCGGACTCACGGTCACGATCACTAACTATACGCCGCGGGCCCGCGTCCTCGAAGTCTTCGCGGAGATGCCCCCGGAGCTGGTGGGTGCCCTGCTCCCCACCCCCGCCGCCGACGGGGTCGACCCGGTTCTGGGCCGCGCGTGGTGGACTCTTCCCAAGCTCGCCCCGAACGCCCGCGCGGAACTTGCGCTCCGATGGCCGGCCGGCAGCGATTGCGAAGCGTCCGATTTTGACTGGTACATCGCGGGCGTGGACGAGTCCCATCTCCTGGGCGCGGATGCCCTGCCCGGGGATTGGGACGTGCGACTGCCCCGCCAGGTCATCGAAGCGGCCGAGGCCGCGGAGGTCGCGGGTGTCGTCGCGCAGAACGTAACGGAAGAAGGGGAGGTGGACTACGATGGCGCCGAAAAAGCCGCCGAGCTCGAAGAAGACGACTGACGGGGACCCCGAAATCCGGATCGACGCACTCGCGCCGACCTTCGAGCTCGCCGCGCAGATCCACGCCCAGCTCACGAAGGGCGAGGTCCCGCGCATGCGGCTTCCGCTTCGGACGAAGCAGAACATCCAGTTCCAGCTCAAGGAAGGGGTCTGGCGCCTGGGCCGGAGCACCGGCACCCGCTCCGCCCGAAAGCTCGACGGGGCGCTGATGCTCCTGCGGACGTTCTACCTGGTCGATTTCATCCACGAGATGGCCCGGGACCACAAGACGTCGACCCTGCGGGAGCTGTACTACATCTCCGAGCAATGGAAGGATGCGAAATTTCACAGCGAGGACGAGTCCAATCTCCTGATCGAGGACCTCGAGGTGCTCTGCACGCGGTTGCGGGAGGACTTCCGCCTCCACCCCGAGGAGAACGGGGCCTCGGTCGTCGGCGACCTGACGATCGAGGAGACGAACCGGAAGGGGATCGTGAAGAAGATCAACTGCCGGGACGATGTCGGGGATGGCGGCTACGCCCTCCCGTTTAATGTCGAGAAGGAGAAGATCCGATTCAAGGCGACGGGCGCGAAGTTCGTGCTCGCGATCGAGTGCGGGGGCATGGTCGACCGTCTCGCGGAGAACGGGTTCGATGAGGACCAGGACGCGCTGCTCGTCCACCTGAAGGGGCAACCGGCCCGTTCCACTCGGCGCTTCTTGAAGCGCCTCAACGAGGAACTCAAACTTCCGGTGGTCGTGTTCACCGACGGCGACCCCTGGTCGTTCCGGATCTTCGCCTCGGTAGCCTACGGCGCGATCAAGACCGCCCACATCTCTCACTACCTCGCGACCCCCGGCGCCGAATTTCTCGGGGTCACCGCCTCCGACATCGAGAACTACGAGCTGCCGTCGGACACGCTCACCGACCAGGACACGAAGGCGCTCCACGCGATGCAATCCGACCCCCGATTCGGCACGGCGGATTGGCGGAGCGAGATCGACCTGATGCTGAAGAACGGGAAGAAGGCCGAGCAGCAATCGCTCGCCAAGTACGGGCTCAACTACGTGACCGAGACCTACCTGCCCGAGAAACTCGCGGAGATGGACGTGATCTAGACGTCGTCTCGTGGAACGAGTCTCAACCCGGCGGCACGCCCAGCGCGGTCCGCCCCTCGTGCGACAGCAGGCGGGGCTCCTCGCCTTTCGGAAGGTACAGACTGTGCTTCCCGGCGAGGGTGAGTCGGTGCCAGTCGATTCCCTGGTCCCGAAACTCCTCGGGTTCCAGCATCGTGGTGCCGGCGGCCCGGTGCCGCTGCGGGCCGGCCGTGCCTCCGGGGGCGAGCAACATCAGGATGTCGGCGGCCTCCTCGTAGCGGACCCACTCCCGCGGGACGACCACGCGCATCCGAACGAGCTCGGGCCGCAGCTTCGCCTCGGTCTCGGTCTCGGTCCGGCCGAAGACGGCGTACTCGATCCCGCCGACCATCACCGTGGAATCGTAGTCGAAGCTCTTGCCGGCGAACTGGAGGACGTTCAGCGACAGGGTCTCGTCGTCGACCACGAACGCCCCACGAGGAGACCGTACTTAATCCGGGGGTGGGCTGCAGGGCGTCCGCTTACGGCAACCTGGGGCGACGCGTTCTCCGAGGGCGAGGTTATAAACCGAGGCGAATAACCCGCCTCGTCCTCGAGCGCGAACTGGATGAAACGGAGTTCCCGGGTCTGGAAGAAGCGCGGCCACATGCGCTGGAAGTGGCGGAAGAAGCGCATGCGCCGCCGGAAGCGCGCGCAGAAGATGCGGAAGGCCTAGGGCGGGCGGTAGGTAGGTCCCGTCTTCCCTGCGGAGAGGCGCGACCCTACCAGTCCAGCCGAGCGAGCGTGCGGGCCTCTTTCGTGCTCTTCTTCCACTGCTTGTAGTGGTCCTTGCAGAGCGGGGCCCGCCGGCCTGCCTCGGAGAGGTTCGGGAAGGCCTTCCGTACCTCGACCCGGGCGAGGGAACGGACGGACGGGCCGCCGCAACCGGGGATCGCACACGGGGCCGCGGCCCCGTCGGGGGAGGCGGTCATCGCGAGCCGGTCTCCCGCAATCGCTGGGCCACGAGGGAGGGAACGTCGTAGGGGAAATCGGCGACGGTGGCGCCCGCCGCTTGGAGGGCACTGACCTTGCTGGCGGCGGTGCCCCGACCGCGGGCGATAATCGCGCCCGCGTGGCCCATCCGCTTTCCCGGGGGCGCGGACCGACCCGCGATGTAGGCTACCACCGGTTTGGTGAAATGGTGCCGGATGAACTCCGCCGCTTCCTCTTCCGCCGTCCCGCCAATCTCACCGACCAGGACGAGCAGGTCGGTGTCCGGATCCTGTTCGAACAGTGGCAGCGCGTCGAGGAAATTCGTTCCGACGACGGGGTCCCCCCCGAGGCCGATGCAGGTGCTCTGCCCGAGCCCGACCTCCTTGATCCCGTTCACGATCTCATACGTGAGGGTGCCGCTGCGCGAGATCACCCCCACCCGGCCCGGCCGGAAAACTACGTTGGGAATGATCCCGGCTTTGGCTTTCCCTGGCGAGGCGATGCCCGGACAATTGGGACCGATGATCCGGGTTCCCCGGAGCCGTCCGTAGTGATACATCGTCAGCATGTCGTGGAACGGAATGTGTTCCGTAACGATGACGACGAGGGGTATGCCGGCGTCGGCAGCCTCGATGAAGGCGTCCTTCGCGAAGGGAGCGGGGACGAAAATCACGGAGACGTTCGCGCCGGTCCTCGCGACGGCCGCGGCGACGGAGTCGAAGACGGGAACACCCTCGACTTGCGTTCCGCTCTTTCCGGGGGTCACGCCCGCGACCACCTGGGTACCGAAGAGTTTCATCTGGACCGTGTGGACCGTGCCCTGGTGTCCCGTGATCCCTTGGACGACCACCCGGGTGTTGGCATCGACCAGAACGCTCATGCCGGCGATCCTCCCGAGGTCCGAGGACGCTCGGCGGCGACCACGGCCTGCGCCGATGCTTTCAGGTCCGAGAGCGCCGTGATCCCCGCTTTCTGCAAGATCTCCCGGCCCAGGTCCTCGTTGTTCCCGCGAATCCGGGCCACGAGGGGGAACCGGTCCGAATCCGGCACCTGGGTCATCGCCGCGACCAGGCCCTTGGCCACCGTGTCGCAGCGGGTAACGCCCCCGAAGATGTTCAGGAAAACCACGGACGGCCGGGCCTTGGCCATCAGCAGAAAGGCCTCGGTGACCTTGGCCGGATCGTCGGTGCCGCCCAAATCGAGGAACACGCCCGGCTTTCCGCCGAATTGACCCAGCACATCGAGCGTCGCCATCGTGAGGCCGGCACCGTTCGCGATGACTCCGATATCGCCATCGAGCTGCACGAAAGCGATCTCCTTCTCCCGGGCGATCTCCTCGAGCGGGGTCCGGTCGTCCCGGATCTCGGCGTACTCGGGGTGCCGGAACCCGGCGTCGTCTTCGATGATGACCTTCGCGTCGAGCGCCACCAGGTGTCCGTCGACCACGGCCAGGGGATTGATCTCGACGAGCTCGGCGTCCTCCCTCTGGAACGCGGTCCAAACGGAGTCGAGTACTCCTCCGAGCTCCTTGGAAGCCTGCGCTGCGAGGCCGAAGACCTCCCCCACTCGACGCTTCTCGTAGGCCGCGAGGCCGACGAATGGATGGATCGGAACCCGGGCGAGTTGGTCCTCGTTGAGCGACTCGATCTCCACACCCCCTTGACCGCTGGCGATGAGGAGAGGCACCCGAGCGCTCCGGTCGAGTGCGATGGAGAGGTAGAGCTCGCGCCCGACGGCGACCTTCGGTTCGAGGAGCAGCTCCTTGACGGTCTCGCCCTTGAAGTCCATCCCCAGCATCCCGGAGACCACCAACCGCAATTCCTCGGGAGTGACCGCGAACTTCACGGCCCCGCCCTTCCCCCGTCCGCCGGCGAGGACCTGGGCTTTGACAACCAACGGAAGCGCGACCGCGCCGGACCGGACTGCCTCGTCCACTTCCGCCACGCTTCGAACGACTTGCCCGGTCGGGATCGGAATGCCGTAACGCCGGAAGATCTCCTTACCGCGCCATTCGGCCAGTTTGACCACGCGACTCCCTCGGGCGCGCCCGAGCCGGGCCCCTTATTTATCCCACCGGGGGTCCGCAACCTCGGGGGGCCGTCTCGTGTCCGACCTGTTCCTCGGGCTGCTGGTCTTTGCCACCCTTTTTGCCATCGTCGACCCCGTGGGCATGTTGCCGTTCTTCGTCTCTCTGACCCAGGGCTTCAGCCCGGCGGACCGCCTCTATGTGATCCGCCGGTCCTCCATCTTCGCCTCGATCCTGCTCCTCGGGTTCGCGCTCCTCGGCCGCTACATCTTCATCCTGCTGAATTTCACGATCTACTCCTTCGAGATCGCCGGCGGACTCCTGCTCTTCGTGATCGCGTTCGACATGCTCTTCGGCGAGTCGCCGCGGGTGAAGCTCAGTCCGATGGACCGGGAAGAGCTGCTTTCCCGGCGAGAAGAGGTCGGCATCGTGCCGCTCGGGATGCCGCTCCTGGCGGGACCGGGCGCGATCTCTACGGTCGTGATCTACGCCCAGGCTTCGGAGGGAAGCATCCCGGGAAGCCTCACGCTGTACGTGGCCATCTTGCTCGTGATGACGGTGAGTTACATCGTGCTCCGGCTCGGGGTCACGATCCTCGACCGGGTCGGTCGAGTGGGCCTCGTGGCGATCAGCCGGGTGATGGGCCTGCTGCTGGCGGCCATCGCCGTGCAGTTCGTGATCAATGGCGCCGCGGGCGCGTTCGGCTTCGCGCTACCGTAGGGGTTTCCGGAGCGGAGCGGAATCCGAGGTCCCGTCCCAGCTCGTCGAGCAAACGTCCGGCCACCTCCGACTTCGGCCCCCGGATCCAATGGCTCCGGCCGTCCTTCCGCAGGAGGAGCACTTCGGCCTGTGGGGCTCCCATCACGGCTCGGTCGTTCCCCACCACGGCGTCGAGCCCGACGTCCTCCAACAGACGCTGCGCGTGCTCCCGCAGCTCTTCGGGAGTCTTTCGGCTCACGAGCTTGAATCCGATCACGATCCCCGGCGCGCGAACGCGACGGCGAATCTCAGGAAGGATCTTGGGAGCCGGCGCGAGCGTCAGAGTGAGGCGGGGGCTCTTGCGCGAATCGATCTTCTCGGGCCGCGCCTTCACCGTGTAGTCCGCCAACGCCGCAGGGATCCAGACGGCGTCGGCCGTGGCCAGTGCCTCCTTTTCCCGGTTCACGAGCCGCTGGAGGTCTTCGACCGAGGACCAGCGTACCTCGGAGAGGAAGGAAGGCCGCGGGGCAGTGGCCGCCCCCATCCAGAGAGCGACCTGGGCCCCCCGATAGTGGGCCTGCGTCGCGAGCGCCACCGCCGTCTCCCCGCTGCTTTCGTTGGTGACGGACCGGACATCATCGATCGGTTCGTGGGAGGCGCCGCCGATCACGATCACCCGACGGCCGGCCCACGGCCCTCGGGCCAATCGATGCAACACGGCGGCCGCGACTTCCTCGGGGGAAGCCACCTTCTCTTCGTTCTCCTCCCGCCGGGGCTCGACCACCTCGACGCCCCAGGCGCGGAGCTGCTCGAGGTTGGCCTTCACTGCCGGGTTCTCCCCCATGTGGGCGTGCATGGCGGGAGCGAGAAGAATTGGGACCTGGCCGCCGAGGGCGACCGATGCGAACGAAGTGACCGGGGTATCGTCGATCCCGTGGGCGATCTTCGAGATCGTGTTGGCCGTCGCGGGGGCGATGAGGAGCAGGTCGGCGCGCTTGTCGCCCGGCCCCATCCAGGTCACGTGCTCGACGTCGCCCGAAAGCTCGGTGATCGCGGGATGACCGCTCGCGAAGCGGAGACTCTCGGGAGTGACGAGGCGCGTCGCTTCGGCCGACATCACGACCCGGACGTCGGCCCCGTGACGGATCAGCTCCCGAATGATCCGTGGGACCTCGATTGCGGCGATCGATCCCGACACGCCGAGGACGACCCGTCGCCCGGCGAGCAGCTGGGAACGTCTCCCTCGAATTGCGTCACTTGGATGCATGGCGTACCTCGGGTCGGGGAGGCCGGGCACGGGACCGGCTCCCCCGGCTCCGGGGAGCGACTCCGGACTTATAGCGCGGTGCCAGCGCACGTTACGCGGGGTTCTTTATCTGCCCTGTCGGCTCGATGACGACGTGACTCCTGCCCGCCGTTCGTCGCCCCCTGCCGAGGCGCCCTTGATCGCCGACGACCCGCGCCCCGCCCAGGAGGAACCGCTGATCCCACTCCCCGTATTGGCGAACAAGTCCCTCGACACACCGGAGCCTTCCCCGTTACCCGAGCAGCCCCCGCCGGAGCCGCGGCGCGTTCCCCGGGGGGTGGTCGTTTTCGACCTAGACGGCACGATCTTGGACGACCTCAACCACATCAGCGAGGTCGCGGCGGACGTCATTTCGAAGGCCTTCGGGACCCCGCCGGACGAGGCCCGCATCCACTACCTCGCCACGACCGGTATGCCTTTCGAGGCCCAGCTCTCCCAACTCTTCCCGGACGTCCCGGCGGAAGAGCGGCACCAGGTAGCGCTCCGATTTCATCAGCGGAAAGCGATGGAAGCCTATGGCACGGCGCATCCGTTCCCGGAGATCCCTCGCGTGATCAAACGACTTTCCCTAGAGAAGTGGACCCTCGTGGTATCCACGGGGGCGGAGCGGGAGATCGCCGAACTGCTCCTGGAGCGCGAGGGGATCCGTTACTGGTTCGAAGCGGTGCTCGGCGCCGGCCAAGGCACCAAACGAGAACACTTGGCGGAATATCGCCGCCGGTACCCCGAGGTCCCGGTCTTCATGGTCGGGGATTCACGCTTCGATATGGAGGCGGCGGCCTCGGTGCCCGGCGTCACGGCCCTCGGACGCGCCTCGAGCGTTCCGGGATGGGCCCTGGCTCCCAAGGACCTGCAGCAGTGGGGCGCCGTCTGGGCCGACCATTCGCTGACGGACTTGCCGGCGGCGATCGAGCGGCTGGAGCGGAAGGCGGCCAGCCGTCCGCGACGGCCGGCGCGCGGCAAGAAGTAGGGCCGGGACCGAGACTCTCCGGGGACGGGGGGTGGCCCCGTCCTCTTTTGAACCCGGGTCGAGGGATCCACAGTCCCCCAGGATAGGCCAGACTACCCCATCCCGGCCGCAGGCAAACGACAGTGGACCGGGAGAAAAGCGTTTGCGCACACAGTCCGCACCGGTCCGGACGACCCGTGGCCCCTTAGGTCAGTTCTTGCGCCCACTTCGCCGGGCTGTACCACGATGACTTTGCATGCACGGTCCCGTCGGGGTCCAGATGGACCCGAACCCCCGCGGATCGACCGAACGCAGTAAACTCGAGCGAGTACCAGAACACATCCCAGCCTCCGACGGGGCTGGGCCGCGCGTCGCCGAAGTGGTAGGTCATGTCGAACATGCCACTCGTCTTCTGGGCCGCCGAAAACGTCCGGGCCAACGCTTCCTCCCGACTCGCGACCGGCCCGGACCCCGCCGGGCCCTCTGTCGGCACGTCGATGGTCCAAGGGCCGCCGACGACCCCCCGTCCGAACCGGTACTCGGCATAGGTAGTGCGCTCCCGTCCGTCGCCCCGTTCCTCCTTCAGCAACAGCCAATCGAACGGGTTCCCGGTGGGCACGGGCACCGCGAACTCCGGACGGCGTTTGAGGATCTGCCCGATCCGCAAGCGCGCCGTGAGCCGCAGTCCGAAGTAGAGGAGGAAGAACGCGGTGAGACCCCAGAGCGTCCACAGATGGTCCTGGAACGCGACGTGGTTCCGTTCCACGCCGAGCAACAGGTAGAACGAGGCGATCGAGACGACGAGCGTGATGAAGTTGATCGCCCGGTCGGCGTCGAGCTCGAGCTTCATCTCGGAGAACGGGAGGAACGGAGGCACCGAGAAATGGGTCAGCCCATCGAGGAAAATGTGGGCGAGCCCGGCCGCTTCCATGACGAGGAAGTAGACCCACGGGTTGCCGGGCGCGATGTGCGGCGCGAGGAATATCCCGCCCACGATGGCGACGACCGTCACGCCGAAGAGCGAGTGGGTGATGCCGTGGTGGCGGAGGATCGGGAACCGCTTCGCTAGCGGAAAGAACAGCACGTCCGCGTCGGGGAGGCCCCCGGCCAGGGCGCCGGCCGCCAGGTACTGGGGCGCGTAGCCCGTGATCCCGTAGGCGATGAGGTAGGCCACCAGAACGTGCGTGAACAGGTCCACGGACGCCGCCGACCCCTAGGCAAGACTTTCTTCCATCACTTCGACGGACTCGACGCCGGCGACCTTCGCGAAGGCCTCTTCGACCCGGTCGAGGATTCCCCCGGCATCCGGCATCGCCGCCGCGACGAGGAGCGCCTTGAGCCCGTAAGCAATGTCCTTGATCTGCATACCGCGAATCCGCACCCCTTCGGGGAGGGCGGTCTTCACGCCCGCAGCGAGGGCGTTCATGTCCGTATCGACCCCGTGCGGCATCAAACGGAAAAGCACCAGGACCTCGCTCATGCGCGGTTCTCGTTCAGGGACCCACGAAGCCGCAGTTCTTGCACTTGTAGGGAACGCTCTGGTCCCGGCAGCGGGCATCGCGGCCGATCGTCTCGATGCCGCACGACGGGCACAGAAAGGCGGTGGCGCCCCGACCGGCCAAGCCGCGGCCGCACGACGAGCAACGGAGGTCGACGCGCGCGATCATCGGTTCGTTTCGGGGCCTAGCGGACCCGCCGGCCCCGACGGCGCGCGCCCACCACCGAGCCCCATATAAAGACGGCCACGGCGAAGGCGGCGATCCCGACCGCCACGTCTAGCGCGTAGTCCGGCGGCGGGCTCGTGATGAAGAAATCCATCGAGAGTTGTTGCAACCCGCCCTTGAAGGTGACCAGACCGTGCTCGGGGGCCAACGAGACGGCGATCGTGTGCCAACCCGCCGCGAGACTCTGGGGAACGTAGTCGAAAGTGAAACTGTACGAGCTGTTCGCCGCGATCGTCGGCACCACCACGCGCCCGACGGGCACGCCATCCACGGTCACCGTCAGGTTGAACCCGGTGACCGTCGTGGGGCCCGCTACTAGGGTACCGCCGAGCACGTACGGCGCCACCACGTGGATCTTAGATGTGAAGTTCATCGACACGTTCGCGCCCGCGTAGCTCGAAGTGAGCTCGACTTGGAGTGTGACCACCTCCGTAATGTTCGGTGCGGTGAACCGGAGCAGCACACCGCCGTTCACGAGAATGCCGGTCGGGGGCGAGATCGAGGCGGTGGTGACGTTGGTCCCGCTCAACGTGGCGTTGAAGGTGATGTTCCCCACCTGCGTCCCGTTGGCCGCTTGCGCCGGCCCGCCGCTCCCGTTCACGATGTAGTTTGCCTGGAGCGCCCGACCGACGATCGAGGGGCCCGTGATTGTCCCGACGATCGTCGGGTAGCTCGTCGCCGCGTGAGCCGGCGTCGGCAAGCCGACCACGACCAGAGTCAGCAGCAGGAGAAGCCCGAGGGCGGTCCAGGCGCCCCGGCGTCGACCGCGTTCAAACAGGGAGCCCATCGAAGTTCACCTCCGCACCCACCGGCGAGTTCTCCACCAACGGACGGACAGCACGAAGGCGAGGAAGGCGGCGGCCGGTATGAGGGCGATCAGCGTCCATCCCCAGTCCGGAACCGCCGGAGGGGCCCCCACGTTCGGTCCGTGGAGCGAGAGACCGCCCGGAGCGCCGACCGAGGCGATCGGCACGCCGAGTTCGGTGGAGGCCGACACGCTACTCGTCGAATTGACCTCGCGGGCCTGGACGACGACCGCACCGGGCGGCTGGGCGTACGAGCGTCGTCGAGAGAAGGACCGAGAAAGCGATGGTCTGCCCCGGCGCGAAGCTGATCGTCGCGGCGGCCGCCACGGACCGCTGGAGCAACGTGACCGTCCAACCGAGCTGCTCGAGTTGGGCCGCGTTCGCCACGCTGACGGCGGCCGAGTACGGAGTGTTACCCGTGTTCTGTACGATGAAGTTCACGGTTGCGCTGGTGAGCGTCACCGACGCGGGACTCGACGACGGCGTCACCGAGATCGCCGGGACGGGGATGATCGAAATGACCGGGGTTGGAAGGGCCACGCCGATGGTCTTCGACGGCGTGGAAACGAGCATCGCGCCGAGGATCACCGGAGCATGGTTGGTGGGGGTCCACAGCGGAACCTGGATGCGCACCGTGCCGCCGCCGGTCGAGTTCCCCGGGCCCACCCCGAGCGTGATCGTGGCCGGCGCGAATGTGAAGTTCCAGGCGGCGGGGTCTCCGAAGAAGCGGATGGTGACCGGCACGTTACCGGTGTTCGTCACCGAGAACGAGAAGGTCACACTTCCGCCGTCGGGGATCGTGGCGGCACCGGGGGGGAGTGTCGCGAGGGCGACGGAAGGAATGTACTGGGGGATGAGAACTAGATTGGTCGCCTGATTACCGCTCAGGAGCGATACGGTAGCGTTCACCTGCGCACTCACCGGACGACCGTAGGTGCTGACCGTCCCGGTGGCGGAAGCCGTCCAAACTCCCTGGGGCAGTGTCCAGGCCTGAGCGGAGCCCAGCGGGATACCGAAGGCGCTCCACCCGACGCCGGCGGCATTGGTCCAGGTGACGTTCCCGGTCGGCGAGGCGGGAACGCCGTTCGGCCCGAGAAGCGTCAGCGAGTCGGTCCAGGCCGGAGAAAGGGTGACGGTCACGTTCGTCGAGGGGAACGGTACCGTGACCTGGGCAAGGCTCGCGAACACGCCGCCCCCCGTCCCGGCGGTGACATACAGCGTGTAGACCCCCGGTTGGACGGCGGCGGAGAACGTGCCGCTGGAAGTCGTGACGACGGTCACGTTGGTCGAGGGAGACGGTCCCATCAACCGGACCGTGCCGGAAATCGAAAGCGGCGCTCCGTTCCAGAAGAACTGGCCGGCGACCCCGGCCGACTCGTAGTGAACGTTGAGCGGGATCGAGCAGGGAGCGGCGATCGTCGCGCCCACCGGGCAGCTCGTGCCGGCGGCGACCGTGTAGGTGGCATACTGCAGAATCCCGTTCGGACTCTCGGCGACGGTGACGTTGGCGTACGGTGTGTACGTCGCGGATCCGGGAACCAGGAGCGTCACGGACCCATCCACCGCGAGGGTGTAGAGCTGGGAGCCATCGGGGCCGCTCCAGTAGACCGAGGTCGTCAAGTTGAGGACCTGATTGTTCGGACCGACGAAGGTGGCGACGAGGGGAACGCCGCCTCCCAGGGTGACCTCCGGCGTCGCAACACCGGTGGCGTTGACGGTCACCTGGCTGAGCGACGAGTAATTCACGCCACTCACGAGGGCGGACCCGTAGACGGAGTAAGTCCCCGGCGCCACGAGGAATCCGGACTCAAAGGCGGTACCGGTGACGGTGAAGTTGAACGGGGGAGCGTAGAGCCGGAGGTTCACCGACGAGGCCGGGACGCCGGACGGCAAGCTGAGCACGCCGGCCGTGTTGACCTGACGATACAGCTGGACCGCTAGGCTGGCGGTGCCGGCGCCGAGCGGCAGGGTCACGTTGATCGTCTCCGGCGGGAGCAGGACGCCGGTGCCGGACGACGGCGGAGACCACGCGGTGATTTGGTAGCTACCGGGAGCGAGCGAGACGGAGAAAGAGGCCCCGCCAGTGACCGAACGGCTCTGAGCCGGCGCGCCGCTCGCCGTGGCGTTGAGGTGCAGGGAGCCCCCGGAGGGCAGGCCGGTGACGGTCACGTCGAGCGTGTCGTTGAGCAGCGGGACAACCACGCGCGTGAGACCCGCCAGCTCCCCGACGGAGAGACTACAGGCGCCATATCCCTCGAAGCCGTTGACCTGGGTCGAGAGACAATACGTCGTATCCGGCTGGGCCGTCGGCAACTGGAAGCTGGTCACTCCGTTCAGGTCGGTCAGTGTACTAATCGTGGCGCCCACGGGGTTTACGGTGAGGTGGACCTGGCCGGATTTGGCGGGATAGAAGGTGCCGCCGGGAAGGAGCGTCTCGACCGTCGTGTTGAACCGGAAAGCGGAGGTCAACGGCAAGGAGATCGTGGTGGCCCGGGTCAGTTCCACGTAGCCGACCGCGGAGAAATTTCCCGTAGAACCGGAGACGCCGATCGCCAGCGCTTGGAGGCTGTAGTCGCCGACCGGCGCGGCGACGGCCCAGGCCCCGGAGGAATTCGCGAAGAACGTGAGCTCGTTGCCCGCCGCGTCGAAGAGCGATATCTGTGTCGCACTCACGTCGCCGCTCGTGACGCCGGCGGGGAGCGGAGAGTTTCCCGCCAATTGGACCGGGGTCATCAGCACGAGGGGAGCCACGGCGATCCGGGTGCCCGTGCTCGGAAGGTAGGCGCTTTCGAAACCCACCAGGAAGGTCGAGCCCACCGGCCCGTAGCCGTAGATTGAGTAGTTGCCCGCGGGCACGTTGGCGTGGATGTAGCCGGTCGAGTCGGTCGTGAACACCAATCCATCGGAGGGCCTCGGACTCTGCTGGCTGGGGAGCCCGGAAGTCTCCCGGATCGGCGTCAGCCGGACCGCGAAGCCGGGCACCGGCGTTCCGCCGGCCACGACCTCGAAGTCGATCGGGACGACCGGGATGAGGGTCAGGTTCTGCGTGACCTTTCGGGCGCTCGAGTTGAGCGAGACCGGAGTGGCGTTTGCCGCGAGGTTCTCGCCGCTCTGCGCCTTGAGGGTGTAGTTACCGGGCACCAGGTTGGAGAACGAGTAGCCTCCCGAGAAGTTCGTGGCCGTCGACTCGAGGATTCCGGTGGCGGTTGCGATCGAGACGGTGATGTCGGCCGCGGCGGTTCCCCCCGCCTGGGTGACCGTTCCCTGCAACGTCGAGGGTACGAGACCGGCCGTCGCGTTGGCGGACTTGCCCGGTGCCACCGCGACCTGGCCCTCGGAGAAGTTGGCACCCGCGGCCCGAACGGTGAAGTTGTAGACGCCCGGCGCGACGTCGGTCAGTCGGAAGCTGCCTCCCACATCGGTCGTGGCCGTGTAATTCCGCAGCCCCCCGCCGCCGAGGGTCACCGAGGCGCCTACGGTCGCCGGGTCCTTCGAGGCATCGTAGGTGGTGTTCCCCGTCTCGTTCCAGTAGACAAACCCGTTGACCGAGCCCGGCTGGAGCACGATGTTCTGCGCGATGGGCGGGGAATCCAGGCTGAAGCCCAGGGCCGGGTTCACGTCCAAGTGGATCGAATCGAGGAGCTCGGTGCCGTTCTGTCCCAGTCCCTGCAGCGGCCCGCCGGTCACGTTCAGCGTCACGTTGCCGGGGGGAAGGGTGACGGTGTAGGAACCGTCCACACTCGTCAGCACGGTCTGGTGAGGAATTCCCCAGCCATCATAGACGGTCAGGCGGGCCCCCGCCACCGGCGTGCCGTCGGGGAGGGATACGGTGCCCGAGAGCGGCTGGCCCGGATAGTATTCGAGGATGGCCTCGCCTCCGTTGAAGTAGCAGTCGGCTCCCGTGTTCGCGGACCCGTTCGTCTTCGCCGCGAGGGTCGCCGCTTGCGGCAGATTTGTCGCGATATCGCAGGTCGTGCTCGAGGAGGTCGCGGTGGGGGAGTAGTAGGCCGTCCGGTACGCGACCTCGAAGTGCTGCAGCATCCAGCCGGGCTCGGGCGCGTAGCTGGTGAGCGAACCTTCGAGGCCGGGAATCCCGGCGGTGAGACCGATGTCGGTGCCGTTGTATCCCATGAAGATCCGGTAGATCATCGAGTTGTAGAACGGCGGAAGCTGGTTGAGGACGTAGTTCACGACCGAAACGGTCGAGGGCACGCCGTTAACCGGGTACAGGTTCCCGTCGGAGCCGACCGCCTCGATGCTGTAGTACGTGGTCGGAGCCCCGTCGAGGCCGATAACCCGACCGGTCAGGTCGGCCGGCGCGTAGAAAATGCCGGTGTTCGTCCCCGTGAACGGAAACAGCCGGTCGTCCACCATCGCGTAGCGGATCGTCCATCCTGTGTAGGCCTGGATATCGTTGTAGACCTGCGCGACGCCGGATTCGGAGAGCGAAGTGGCGAGGAACCAGCTGGACGCGTCGAACATCGCGTTCGCGTCCGTCAAGGTGCCAGGGTCGACGGCGAGGTACCGCTCGGGGTGGTCGACCACCAGGGTGTAGTCGGCGGAGATGTTGGCCAAGAGCGTGTGCAGTTCCCCGAGGTTGACCCCGTCCGAAGCGAGGAGCGTGTTGAGGCTCGGGGGCAGGTACGCGTAACCGGAGGCCTGCTGCTCGGCCTGGAGGAGCGTCACGGCGAGAACGCCGATGGCGAGCGATTCGTTCTGGGCGAGCAGGAAATTCCCGGCGGCCGGGATCCCGTTCTGGAAGTTGTCGGCGACGGAAGGATGCTGGCCCTCCGCGATCGCCTGGAAGCCGTAGTCCCACCAGCTGACGAAGGCTGGCCGGGCGGCGGGCGCGAGATTCACGTCTTGAGTGGCCAACCAATTGTACCCGGCTTCATGGTACTGATTCGGCGTATCGAGCTCCGTGCCGGCCGCGCCGAGGTAGTAGCTGGAGGCGTTGCTGGCGTTCGTCCGGAGCGCCGCCGGGAGCGTGTCGTAGACCTGGGCGCTGTACGCCGACTTCGAGTTGTAGGGAATGCCCGCATCCACGGAGTACCAGACGTTCGGCACGAGGAGTATCACGACGAGCAGCAACACGAGGACGTGCCGCGCCTTGAACGAACGTCGGATCGCGGTGAACTGACCGCGGGACCCGGACAAGGAAGCGGCGGTTCGGCGCAGCTGGGCATATCCGGCGACATCGAGGATGATGAGGAGGGCTTCGGCCGGGAGCAGCGCGAATCCCGGCGAACCGACGTAGAAGAACTTCGCGGCCGAGACCGGGAGATAGATGCTGATGACGGCGAAGACGACGAAAAGCGTGTGCTCTCGGCGGAAGCGTCCGCGGACCAAATGGATCCCGAAGAGCGCGAGGCCCACGAAGGCGAGGAAGAAGGTCAGGATCCCGTACGAGAGGACGAGCGCATCGAAGGAGGGGGCCTGGGCCTCCGCGACGGTGGAGTAAATCAGGGTCTTCGCGAAGTATCCCTGACCCGTGATGAGGGTCTGGAAGGACGACGGGGCGGCGACGAACAAGGCCCCGAAGCCGATCACGACGATCCCGGCCAGCATCGGGACGGTCACGACCCAGGGATACCGACGCATCAGGACGAACGGCAGGAGGACAATGAGCGTCCCAAAGTAAAGCAAGAGCGGGAGGTCGAACCACGTGGCAAAGAGTCCCTGGGCCAGGTAGTACGGCACAGCCATCGGGAATCCGACCAGACCGGCGATCCAGGTGACGACGTAGAGATTGAACGAGTCGATGCCCCGAATCCGCTCGACCACCATGATCACGCCGAGGAAGATCACGACAATCGCGACGGCAAGGGGGTAGCCCTGCCACGCCAGGGCCAGGGCGCCGAGCGAGACGCCGGTGAACACCGCCCATTTGACGGCGCGGCGCTCCTCCCGCACCAGCCGGCGCAGGCCGGAGATGATCGCCGCAGGGCTCCGGAAGCTCGTGATATAGGTCTTGGTGCCCACGATTTTCGCGGTGCGGAGATAGGCGTAGAAGTAGACGAGAATGAAGAACGTGTAGAATGTCAGGTAGTTCGCGTAGCCGAGACTGGCGGCCTGAATGCTCCCGACGACGAATGGGTAGATGAGGGCCGCGAGGAGGCCCATTCGTTTCGAGCTGACCTCCTTCCCGATCAGATAGATCGGAAAGACCGTGAGCGCCGACCAGAGCGGGGGGTCAACGTTCAGGAAGAACGCCGCGGCGTTGATGGCGCTCCCGCCGAAGATCGGGGCGAAGATGGTCCCCAAGATGGCGTTCATCCAGTCGAAGAGCGGTTCCCGTGGATTGAGCGCCCCGAGGGGGTACTTGAGCAGCGGATCGTGGATCAGATTTCGATGGTTGGTGAGGATGAACTCGGTGACGCGCCAGTGATAGAATGAGTCGGACCCGCCGCCGTAGACGTACAGCCACCCCCATTGCTCGAAGACGCTGAGGGAAAAAATGGTCCGAATGATGAACGCCAGCGCGAACGCGGTCAGCAGCAGAGTGGCCGTCCAGCCGTGACGGTCCCACCAACTGCCAGATTCTGAGTCCATCCTCGGCCGGATCTCCCGAACCGGCGGGCCGCGCAGTCCGGGGGCGGTATAAAACCCTTTAGAATTTTCTCGGCGGTGGGCCGCCGGAGAACTCGCCGGACTACCCCTTCACACGGAACGCGTAGTAAGCGCGTCCGTCGGGCAGCGTTAGCGGTTCGAACTGGACCTTGAGCCCGATCCGGCAGGCCTGCCAATCGATGCCGAGGAGCCGACCAAAGAGCCGCAACGGGGTTCCGTCCAACTCCACGAGTCCGACGACCCGGGGAAGGTCGGCTTCCTGGCCGACCGGAGCGCCGGCCAGCAACGCGCTGAACGCGTAGATCCGGCCGGTGGTCGGCAGGTCCACCCATTCGAGATCGGCCGTGTGACAGGTGGGGCACACGATACGGGGGGGCCATAGCAATTTCCGGTCCTTCCGACACCGGGTCGTCGTGAATCGGCCCTGGTGCAGCGCGTCGAAGAAGGGGGACAGCCGCGTCTGCGTCGGCGACTCGAGTGGATACAAATCGAGCAGATATGGAAGCCGTTCCGGGGGCCCCGAGGCCGGCACCGGCGGGGTCGGCGTGACGGAGAGAGCCGCGGCCCGGGGCTTCCGCGCTTTGCCCGCCTTCCGCTCGGTCACCTCCGCCATCGCAGACATCCCGCTCATCCCCCCCGTTGGTAGATCATCACCGAGTGGACGTTCGCGCTGCCGCTGAGGTTGTGGACCATCGCCCACTCTGGGTCCGGTACCTGACGCGCCGGGTCGACTTTGTGCGCGAACTGCTCGGAGACCTCGACGGCCTGCGCGATGCCCGTTGCCCCCAGCGGATGGCCGCAGCCCAAGAGTCCCCCGCGCGGGTTCACCACGAGGTCGCCGCCTAGGTCCGACCGCCCCTCGGCGGCGAACCGGCCTCCCTCCCCCTTTGGACAGAAACCGATCGCCTCGTACTCGATCAGCTCGGAGATCGTGAAGCAGTCGTGGAGCTCGGCGAAATCGACGTCGGTCGGCCCGATGCCGGCCGTTCGGAACGCTTCGCGCGAGGCCCGCGTGAGACCGGTCCAGTCGGTGAGCGACTCCATGTTGGCCAAGTTGTGGAAGTCGGCGTACTGCCCGGTCCCCCGGATCCAGGCCGGGGTATCCGTGTAATCGGAGACCCGGTCCTCCGCGACGAGCACGACTGCGCCGGCGCCGTCCGTCATCGAGGAACAGTCGCCGAGACGCAGGGGAGGCGCCACCAGGGGCAGTCGCAGGAGCTTCTCCCGGTCAAACCGCTTCTCGTGAAACTGGGCCACCGGGTTGGCGTTCGCGAATCGATGATTCTTCTCCGAGACGGCCGCGAGCTGTTCCTCCGTCGTTCCGTGCTCGAGCATATGCCGTTGGGCGACCATGGCGAAGAACGGGGGCGCCGTCAGGCCATGGGCCGCGTCCCAGGGACGGTCGAGGACGCAGGCCATGGCGGAGTTGGCCTCGCCCATCGAAGGAATGTTCATCTTCTCGACCCCGACGGCGACCGCCACGTCGGAGAGTCCCGCGCGGATCGCGGCGTATGCGCTCCGAATCGCCGACTGCCCGGAAGCGCACGCCAGTTCGTTACGTTGAACGATCCGGTGGGGCGCGAGTCCCATCTGTTCGGCGACGAGCGGGGCCACGTGGGATTGGAAGGCGAATCGTTCCGGCTCCGCAGCCCCGACGAACAAACTGTCCACGGCCGAAGCCTCGAGATGGGGCACCGATCGGAAGAGCACCTCTCCGGCTTCCTGGGCGAGCTCGGCCCAGGTCACGGGCCGGACGCCAAACTTCGTCAGACCCCCGCCCACCACGGCGACCTCCCGGGTGGCGCTCATCGGCGTTCCCCCGAGCGGACCGCCTCCGCCACCCGGTCGCCGGCGACCGAGGTGGTGACCGTTCCCCCCTGGTCGTACGTCTGGGCCGAACCGGCGGCCAGCACCTGCGCGATGGCCCGCTCGATCCGGTCGGCCTGAGTGATCATCCGGGAATCCTCGTGTTGCTCCCCGAGCCATCGGAGCATCATTTCGATAGCGGAGAACGTGGCGAAGGGGTTGATCTCGTTCTTGCCGGCGTGTTTCGGCGACGAGCCGTGGACGGGTTCGAACATCCCGTGCTTCGCGCCGATGTTTCCTCCGGCGGCAAAGCCCATGCCCCCCTGGAGGACGGCCGCGAGGTCGGTCACGATATCCCCGAACATGTTGGTGGTGACCACGACGTCGTAATGCTCCGGATTCCGGACCATCCACTGCGTGAAGGCGTCGACGTACGCGTACTCGCGTTCGAGGTCGGAATACTGGGCACCGACCTCTTCGAACACCTCGCGGAAGAACTGGCAGCCCCGCAACACGTTCGCCTTATCGACGCACGTTACGCGTCGTTTCTTGTCCTCCGGCGCCCCTCGACCACGTCGCCGGGCGAGGTCGAACGCGTAGCGGATCACGCGCTCGGCCCCTTTTCGGGTGATCACCCGAGTGTCGATGGCGACCTCGGTCTCGCCACCTCGATTGAGCGCCCCCCGGATCGGAGTGTAGAGTCCCTCCGTATTCTCGCGGATGATCACAAAGTCGACATTCTCGGGGGTCCACACCTGCTTCCATTCCCCGCTGACCCGGTGACGGACCCCGGGATACAGCCGGCAGGGTCGCACGTTGGCGAAGAGGTCCAACCCGAACCGAAGTCCGAAGATCAGGCCCGCGCCGGCGATGTCCCCATTCGGGAGGGAGACGCCGGGCCACCCCACGGCCCCGAGCAGAATCGCGTCGGCGGACCGGGCGGCCTGCTCGGCCCCCGGCGCCCACTCCTTTCCATGGTCTCGATAGTAGACCGCCCCGGCCTCATGCTCTTCCAGCTTCCAGGGGGAGGCGCCGCCTTCGGCGACCGCGTCGAGCACGCGGCGTCCGGCGTGGATCACTTCCGGCCCCGTGCCGTCGCCGGGCAGGAGGGCGATGCGATACCCGGCGTCCTTCATCGGGGCGACACCGTCGCGCCGGCCTGGATCTCGCGCTTCACCTTTTCCACGAGGCCGCCGGCCTCGAGCAACTCTAGCAAGTGGGCGGGCAGGGGGGGGAACTGGACCGAGGCGCCCGTCCGGAGGTTCTGGATCCGGCCCGCTCGCATCTCGATGCGGGCGGTGTCGCCCTTCTCGAAGAGCGCACGAACGCCGGGCGCTTCGACGGTCGGGATGCCGACGTTGATGGAATTCCGGAAGTAAATTCGGGCGAAACTGTCGGCGATCACCGCGCCGACGCCGATCGCCTTCAGCGCCTGCGGCGCGTGTTCCCGGCTCGAACCACAGCCCATGTTGACGCCCGCGACCACGATGTCCCCCGGGTGAGCGTTGGCGGCAAACTCCGGGAGGGCGATCTCGAAGACGTGCTTCTTGAGCTCGTTCGGGTCGATGACCGTGAGATACTTTCCGCTGATGATCTGGTCGGTGTCGACGTCGCCGGGCAGCGTCCAAACGCGGCCTTCGATCACATCGCGCACGGGGGACTCCTACAGGAACTCCCGCGGGTCGGTGAGCTCGCCCCGAATCGCCGCCGCGACCGTGGCGGCCGGTGAGAGGAGATAGATCTCGGCGTCCTTTGCGCCCATGCGGCCCGGGTAGTTCCGGTTCGAGGACGAGGCGCACACTTCCCCGGGGGCGAGGATGCCCATATTGCCGCCGAAGCACGCGGAACAGCTCGAGTTCGTGAACACGCCGCCTGCCTCGGTAAAGGTCGCAATGAGTCCCTCGTCCAGCGCCTGCTTGTAGATCGAGGTCGAGGCCGGTGAAACGATGAACCGCACCCCGGGAGCGACCTTGTGACCCTTCATGATCCGGGCTCCTTCGCGAAGATCATCGATCCGCGCGTTGGTGCACGAGCCCAAGAACACCTGATCGACCTTGATGTGTTTCGGCAGCAGCTCCGTAAGCGGCCGCACGTTGTCGGGGGAGTACGGACATGCGACCATTGGGGCCATCGCGTCCACGTCGATGTTGATGACTCGTTCGTACTGGGCATCCGGGTCGGGAGAGACCGGATGCATCGGGTGTTTCGCGATCTTTTCGAGGAATGTGTACGTGGTCGCGTCCGGCGCGATCATTCCGCACTTCGCGCCCATCTCGGTGGTCATGTTGCAGAGCGTGAAGCGTTCGGACATCGTTAGTGCCTCGATGGTAGGACCCGAGAACTCGATGGCCTTGTACGTCGCCCCATCCGTCTTGATCTCCCCGAGGATCCGGAGAATCAGGTCCTTGGCGTAGACGCCCTTCCCGAACGACCCCCGGATCCGGACGTGCAGGGTCGGGGGTACTTTGAGCCACAGTCGCCCCAGCGACAAAACCGCCGCCATTTCCGTCGGCCCGATCCCCGCCGCGACCGCCCCCATGGCCCCGAGCATGTTCGTATGCGAATCCGTTCCGACGGCGAGGTCCCCCGGGACCACCCATCCATGTTCGGCGAGGATCTGGTGACAGATCCCATGATTTCCGACGTCGTAGAAATGGGTGAGACCCTGTTCCTTGGCGAACTGACGTAGAATCCGGTGCAGCACCGCGGCGCCTTCGGTCGAGGCGGGCACCCAGTGGTCGATGGCAATCACCACGCGATCCGGATCCCAGACTCGGGGCGCCCCCATCTCGTGGAAGGGGCCGACTGTCTGCGCCCCCTGCTCGTGCATCATCGCGAGGTCGACTCGCCCGTCCACGATCTGGCCGGGCACGACGCGCTCGAGCCCCCCCGCCCGCGCCAGGATCTTTTCGGCGAGAGTCTGCCCTCCGTCGCTGCGGTTTCCGTTCATGCGGTCTGCGCCCCCAGGCCCATTTCCTTCACCAGTTTCCAAAACTCTTCGTCCGAGATTCCCGGCTGCTCGAACAAACGGCGGTACTCCGCCAGGAAGGCCTCAAGCTCCTCCTTGGACCGGGACTCGGCGCTCGCCTTGAGTCGTTGGAGTAGGTCGACGAGGACTGGATCCGGGAGTTCCATCCCCCGCTCCTTGAGCTTCTCCACCAGCGCGGCCTTGCCGGTGTGCTTCCCCAAAATCATGCGGCGTTGCCGGCCGATGACGTCCGGCTGGACGGGTTCGTAGGTCAGCGTGTGAGCCAGAATCCCATGGGTGTGAATCCCAGCCTCGTGCGAGAAGGCGTTGTACCCGACGACCGACTTCGTGGGGGAGACCGGGACCCCGGAAATCTCTTCCACGAGGCGAGACAGCTCGTACAGGCGGGACAAGTCGAGACCCGTCCGTATGCCGTAGAGGTGCTCGAGACAGATCGCGAGCTCCTCCAGCGGGACGTTCCCCGCACGCTCGCCGAGTCCGTTGACACAAACGTGCGGGCTCGTTACCCCTTCCTCGAGTGCGGTCAGCGCGTTGGCCGTGGCAAGGCCGAAGTCGTTGTGACAGTGCACGGACCAATCCGTGGGTTGGACGCGCCGGTGGA
Organism: uncultured Thermoplasmata archaeon; assembly: GCA_963773945.1. Taxonomy (GTDB): domain Archaea; phylum Thermoplasmatota; class Thermoplasmata; order Lutacidiplasmatales; family UBA184; genus JAKIWV01. Next base: position 450,544 of record CAVZDD010000003.1, read on the forward strand.
ACTCGCGAAGGTACCCACCGGAACGTCAGGGGCGTCATGATGCCCACCGTGTCCGCGATGACTAGCCTATCGGCCCCTTCGGCCTTCACGGCCAGATAGAGCCGCTCCACAAAGTCGAACGGAGCACGGACGGTATCTTCGGTAACGAAGGCGACATGTAAACCGGCCTCCTTGGCCTGACGTACACACCGTGTGGCCGCGGTCAGGACTTCCTCCTGGGACATCTTGAGCTTGTACTGAAGATGGACGTTGCTCGCCGCGACAAAGATCGCGATGTGCGTGGCGCCCGACCGGATCACGGCATCGACATCTCCGGGAACCGTTCGCGCCGCGGCGAGGATTTTCGCCTTGAGCCCGGCACCGGCCACTCGACGAACGGCCTCGGCCTCTTCCGGCGAAACGACCGGAATCCCGGCATTGATGACCGAGATGCCCATCTCGGACATGATCTCCGCCAATCGGAGCTTCTCTTCGGGGGTGAAGTGGACCCCCGGTGTTTGTTCCCCGTCGCGGAGCGTCTCGTCCCAGAAAATGATCGGGTCCGCGAAGTGGCGTTGAGAGTCCGTCTCGGTATGGAAGTTCTCGACGAGACCCTCGTCGACCATCGGCAGTCAGCGAGCGGGCGATGCGACATAACCTTTCGCGGAGGGAGGCTTCGTACGTTAACGTACAGCGCTCCGGCACGTTCGGTCGACTCGGTTCCTGTCGGTTTTCCACCTCGGCGGCCCGTCGGTTAGACCATAGTTAAATACGCGCGCTCCCTCGAATCGATGCCGGTTGCGTACAGCCGGGCCATACTGGAATCCACGATGACAACTCCGGCTGCTCAGGTGCCTGCCCAAGCCATCGTAGCGGAGGCCGCCCAGCGTCGAGTGCCCAAGGAATTGGCCGACGTATCAGTTATCGTCGGCGGGCAGGGCGGCGACGGTACGCTCACCGTCGTGGACCTCCTCGGCCGATATTTCCGGAAGCGCGGCCTGTATGTCTACACCTCGCGGAACACGCTCTCCCGGATCCGGGGTGGGCACGCCGACGCGAACGTTCGTGCCTGTCGCGACCCCCGGGCCGCGATCAAGGCGAAGGCGGATCTCTTGCTGGCATTCGACCAGGAGGCGATCGAGGTAGTGCGCCCGGAGCTGGATCCGGATGCACTTGTACTCTATGATTCGACCTCGTTCAAGGCCGATTATCCAAACTCTCTCGGCTTCCCCTTCGCGACAATGGCCGGTAGCCAACTTGGCCAACCGATCTACAAGAACACGGCGGCGTACGGCGCCATCGCAGTGCTCATGGGCTTCGACGACGCCGTGGTTCGTCAAGTCATCGAAGAGCGGTTCAAGCGACGCGGGGCCGAAGCCCTCGACAAGAACCTCAAGGCGCTCGAGATCGGGCGACGGGCCGCGATGGAGGTGCCTTCGGCCGTGAACCGCTGGTCCCTGGCGGACGGCGACGCCCACGATCAGATCTTGACGACGGGTAATCAGGCCACTGCGCTCGGCTTCGTGGTCGGTGGCGGGCGGTTCTTTGCCGGCTATCCCATTACTCCGGCGACGGAGATCATGGAGTATCTGATGCGGTATCTCCCCAACTACCACGGAGTGGTCCGGCAAGGGGAGGACGAACTGGCCTCCATCAACATGGTCATCGGCGCCGCGACGACGGGCGCTCGGGCCATGACGTCCACGAGCGGTCCGGGTCTCTCGCTGATGACCGAGGGGATTGGCCATGCTTCCACGGCCGAGCTCGGGATCCTGATTGCCGACTGCCAGCGCGTGGGTCCGTCCACGGGCCAGCCAACACGTCACGAGCAGTCCGACCTAGCCCACTTGGCGCATCTCGGGCATGGCGAGTATCCGAAGTTCATTCTCGCCCCCGGATCGGCCGAGGACTGCTTCTACCTCACCGTCGACGCGCTCAACCTGGCCGAAAAGTGGCGCCTGCCCGTGATCCTGCTCCTGGACCAAGCCCTCTCTCAAAATGCTTCGACGGTGCCGCCCTTTGACCTCTCGAGGGTCAAGGTCGAACGTCCCAGCCTGCTCACGGCGGAGATGGTCGCGGAGCAGGAGACGTACAAGTCCTACGCCTTCAGCCCCAACGGAATCTCTCCGTTCGCCCCGGTCGGAACGCCGGGAGTCACCTCCCAGATCACGGGGAACGAGCATGATGAGTGGGGGCACGTCTCGGTCAACCCGGCCAACCGGCACAAGATGATGGAGAAGCGCATGGGCAAGCTCCTCCAGGCGCGCGACGAGTTGCCCCGGCCCCGCTACTTTGGACGGAAGGAGGCCCGCATCGGCCTCATCGGGTACGGCAGCACGAGCGGCCCGATCCTCGAGGCGATGGACGTGCTCGATGCCGAGGGCATCACTACGAAGTACCTGCAGGCTCGAACGCTCTTCCCCGTCCAACAGGAGACGCTCGGACCGTTCTTCGACTCCCTCGACCTCGCCTTCGTCGTGGAGCACAATTACACCGGACAGCTGGCACGACTCATCCGCGAGGAGATGCCGCAGTACCACGCGAAGCTGCGCTCGATCCTCAAGTACGATGGATTTTCGTTCCGGGCACCGGACATTGCAGCACCCATTCGGGAGGCCTTCCATGGTTCAAAGCGCTAAACCCACGGCCAACACCTGGTGCCCCGGCTGCGGGGACTTCGGCGTGCTGGCGGCCGCCAAGAAAGCGATCGTTGACCTCAAGATTCCCGTCCACGAGGCGGTCCTCGTCGGGGGCATCGGATGCTCCGGAGGCATCCACAATTTCATCGATATCAACGGAGTCCATGCGCTGCATGGCCGGTTGCTGGCGCAGGCGATCGGACTCAAGCTCGCGAATCCGCAGCTCACCGTGTTGGCCGCGGGGGCGACGGGGACGGCTACGCCATCGGGATGGGCCACTTCATGCACGCGTTCAAGAAGAATGCCTCGATCCTCTACATTGTGATGAACAACGAGACCTACGGCCTCACGAAGGGCCAGGCCTCGCCCACGTCCCGTTTGGGCTACGAAGGGAACATCGAGGTTCCGTTCGATGCGATCCTTACTGCCCTTTCCATTCCGTCCGGCGCGTTCATCGCGCGGACCTTCTCCGGCGACCCCAAGACCATGACCGCGGTGCTTTCGGAGGCCTTGCAGTTTAACCGCGACCATCGGGGGTACGCGTTCGTCGAGGACTTGTCCCCTTGCGTGACCTACAACGACACGTTCAAGGAGTGGCGCGAGAAGATCGTCAATATCGAGAAGCTTCCCGGCTACGACCCCACGGATCGTTCCGCCGTCTTCCGGCTCTGCAGTGAGACGATGAACTCGGGTAAGATCCCGGTCGGCGTCATGCACCGGCCCGGCAAGCCGACCGACTCCGCGAGCAATCCGCTCGAGCTCAAGTTGCTCCCCGACAACGTCGGTCCGGCGCGCGCCGACATCGAACTCGAGCGCAATCTTCCGGCCTACCGGGCGCTCCTTGCCAGCGCCGCGTAGGGTCCGGCCGGGTCGGAGCCGGGCCATGCTCGGACCATTACGGCTCGCCACCCGACTCCTCCTGCTCGCCGTCACTGTGGCGCTCATGCTCGAGGCGTTCGCCCCCCTGGCGATCGCCAGTGCTCCGGCGCCCGGCATCACGATCACCCTCGCTTCCGACGGGTCCGTGAGCACCGGGCTCGAGACCGTAGTGTCGAACGGCTCGTCGCTACGAGGTGCCATGGATGGGTACTTCGGCCCCCTGATCGAGACGCTGCCGGGCACCAACGCGACGAGGGCCGCTCTCCTCGCGGAGATCAACGCGACGGAGAGCAACCCGTTCACAGCCGGCCTCTTCGGCAGCCGGAGTGGACGGGTGGACAGCGGGGAGGTCGCGAAGTTCCAGAACTTGATCCTGAGCGAAGCGAAGTTGCTCCCGCTCAGCGACTTCACCGGGCTTCTCAATGTGACGATGGACGGCCGGGCCCCCCTCTCCGACCAACTCCAGGGGATCGCGTTCACGAACGCGCCCGGCCTCGACAACTCGTCGGCCGCCATGGGCGTGGTGGCCACGCTCTACGTCGTGTTCTCCTGGAGCGGGGTCGGGTCGTCGCACGTGTTCCAGATCGCGTGGAACCTTCCGGCGATTCTGGGGAACTTGAGCATTCCCCTGCAGCCCGTCAACCTCTCGTTCGCGACTCCCCAAGCGGTTACCATCACTTCGGTGACCGGCCTCCTCGGGACCCAGATCTCGAACGATCCTTTCGGGTACGGGTCGGCCTCGGCGTCCGGGCAGTACACCCCGCTCCCGGGGCACACGATCGTGATCCGATTCGGGCCGTCGTTCCCGACCGGCGACGTCCTGATCGGGGGACTGATCGGGGCGGCGGTGGTCGCGACTGTCGCGGTTGTTCTTCTCCGCCGGCGACGGCGCCAGCGGGCCGTAACGCCCCCGGGAGCTCCGGCGTCCCCTAGCCCGTAGGGGGTGGGACCGTCGTCTGGGTTGGCGTCGACGACACTGACAGCCCCCGACGGGGCTGCACGACCTACACCCTGACGGAGGTCATCCGGGTCGCGAATCAGCTTAGATTCGACCTGATCAACGAACCGCGACTCGTGCGCCTCAATCCGAACGTGCCCTCGAAGACGAGGGGCAACGCCGCTTTAGTCGCCCGGTTCGCCCACGGATACGGCGAGCCGAAAGTGGTGGGAGCCCTCCCCACCGGACCGGTTCTTTGCTACCGCTCGGGTCGCGAGCTCTCGGAGCCGGAGCGGACCCGCCTCGCCGATGCGCTATGGACCGCCGTGCTGGCCGCCTCGGCCGGGACCGACCCGGGAACGGATCCGGCGCTGCTGGTCCTCCGGCGGAGACCGCCGGCGGAACTTTACTGGGAGGCGGTCCGCCGCATCGTAACGCTCGACGAAGTCCACCGATGGCTCGCGGGGACCACCCCCATCATCCGCTCCGTGCCGTCCGGCGTGGGACAGATCGGGGCGGCGGCCGCGCTCGCCTGGCCGGGCGGGCACCCGACCTGGGAGGCCATCGCCTACCGGGAGCCGGCCCGCTGGGGAACCGACCGACAGGTCGACCGGGCCTCGGTCGCCGGCGCCGTCGAACGGCACCGAGAACTGTTCCTCTGTTTCGATGCGAGGACCCGACGGCTCCTCATCGCCCCCCACACGGCGTGTCCGATCCTCTTTGGACTCCGCGCGACGGCGCCCCACGCCGCGATGGAGGCGCTTCAAGAGATTCGCTCCGAACCCGTCGCGCGCTGGCTGCTCTTCCGGACGAACCAGGGGACGGGAGACCACGTGCGTCGGCCGTGGCCCATCCCTGCGATTCCCTATACGGCGGGATCGCTGAGGGGCCGACTGGCCGAGCGTCCGGTCCCGGGACGGGGAGGACACCTCGTGTTCCCTCTCAAACTCGACTCCGGAGTTCGGGTCCGCTGCGCGGTCTTCGAACCGACCAAGACCTTACCGCGCGTCCTCCGGAGTCTGCTGCCCGGCGACCGAGTCCGTCTGTGGGGCGGTTCGCAGGAGGACCCTGTCTTCCGCGTGGAAGGCCTCGACCTGTTGTCGCTCGGGCCGCGCTGGGCCCCGCCAACGAACCCTCGATGCCCGACGTGCGCCCATCGAATGGGATCGCTCGGCGCCGGCCGCGGCTTCCGGTGTAGCCGATGCCGGTATCGGTCTCCCCCGGAGAGCCGACCCTCACTCCGCGTCCCGCCGGAATTTCCGGTCGGGCGGTACCACCCCACCCCCTCGGCTCGGCGACATCTCGCCCCGCGCGGGCCGGAGCCCGGAGTACCGTGAGTTCGGATGAATTAAGAGGCCGGACGGAACCTCTCCTGACGGGCGCGTCCACCGGCGCCGATCCTTGGAGCCGAGCGACCATGATTTCCTCTCTCTCTCGTTCGTGGCTCCGGTGGGTCGGGCGGACTGCCGGCTTCTAGGAGCGGAAGCGATGGCGCAGTGCCCCGTGTGCGGTGCGGAGAACCCGCCCGAAGCCTCGAACTGCCTATCCTGTCAACTCGCGACGACCCTCTTCGAACCGGTTCGAGAAGCCGCTGGCTCCACGACGGACGACTCGGACTATGCGCGGGCCATCGCAGAGATCTTGGCGGTCGTAGGGCCCGGGACCGAGGACTCGACGGCGGGCTCCTCGGAATCCAACTACGTCGCGACGCTGACAGCCCAGCCGAGGTTTCCTGCACTCTCGGAGCCGAAAGCCCCGGCCGTCGCAACGGCGCGAGACCTCACGGTTCCTCGCCTGCCGACTCTCCCTCCGGGGTCCGGCCTTGCCCTCGTTCAGCGACAGGTGGAGGACCTGGTGCAGGTCGGGCGACGCGAGGGGCTCGACCTCAAAGATGCGGACGAGCGAATGTTCCGCGCCCTGAAGGACGAGAACCTCCCCGGACTCGATGAGGTGCGTCGAGCCCTCTTCGTCCGGGTCGCGGGCTCGGTAGTCGAAGACCTGGAAGTCCAGACCGCCCGTCGGAACGAACTCGCGCCGCTCGTTACCACGGCAACCATCGATACCGAGCTCGGGAGCGCCCGCTCCGCGTTCACCACCGGGGACCTTTCGGGCACGGTCCGTCGACTGCGCCAAGCCGCCGACGGCTTGTCGGCGCTCGAGGAACGATGGGCCACCTCGCAGATTCTCACGGCGGAAGCGGACCTGATGATCGAAACGCTGCGCGAGTTAGGCCGGGACCCCGGCCCGGCGCTGGGTCCCCTCGCCGAGGGACGACGGCTTGCCCGCGCCGGGGATTCGGATCGGGCCGAGCACGTCCTCGCGGGCGCGAATCGAGCGCTGTGGGGCCTCCTCGTTCCTCAGTTGAATGAGAGCCTGCAGGCGATCCGCACCCAGCTCCAGGGACGGGTATCGACCGAACAGGACATCGAGCCGGTGGTCCACGAACTGCGGCAACTCGCGGCCCTGATTCGGCGACGGAACTTTGGGGCCGCGGTGGCTGCGTATCGGCGGCTTCGCACCGCCGCGTTGGCGCTCTCCGCGCCGGCTCCGACACCGCGCGTCTCGTTCCCCGACTCCTAAATATCTCGGGGTCGCTCCTTCCGTCCATGCCGTTTTCGACGTTGAGGGGTTTCCGGGACTATCCGCCCCCCGACGCGTCGGCGCGGGCGGAGATCCGGCGCCGGATGCGCCAGGTCGCCCATCGGTGCGGCTTCCAGGAGCTCGAGACGCCCAGCGTCGAGAGCCTGGACCTCTTCCGGGTCAAGAGCGGGGGCGAGATCGAGGAGCAGGTCTGGGCCTTCGACGATAAGGGGGGCCGCGAGGTCGCCCTCATCCCGGAAACGACGCCGGGCCTCGCCCGCGTCTTCGCTGAGCGGGCCAAGTCCGAACCGCTCCCCGTCAAATGGGTCACCCTCTCGAAGCTGTGGCGCTACGAGGAGCCGCAGGCCGGCCGCTCCCGTGAGTTTTCCCAGGTGAACTTCGACATCCTCGGCGTGTCGGGCATCGAGGCGGATGCCGAGCTGCTCGCGACCGCCGCCCTCGCCCTCGACGAAGTCGGCGCCCAGGGACTCTACGCATTCCGGGTCAGCGACCGACACTTTGCCGAAGGCATCGGACATTCGGTGGGCGCCCGGGACCTCCTCCTCTTCTTCCACGCTCTCGACCGGCGCTCCAAGGTCACCGAACGGGAATTCGCCGCCGACCTCCAGCGATCGGGGGTCGGACCCGAAGGGATCGGAGCCCTCACCGAGATCCTGTCCGCGGCCGGCGCCGGAGTTTCCGCAGACCACGCGGAGGCTTTTCTGGCCCGCTGGAACGAACCCCCGCTCCCCGCCCCGGGTCCGGAAGGCGTCGCGCGGCTCCGCGCCTTGTTCGCCCGCGTCGTGAAGCTCGGGCTCGGGGACCGGGTGATCTTCGACCCGACGGTGGTCCGGGGCCTCGCGTACTATACCTCCACGGTGTTCGAGTGCTACGCTCGGGAGGGCGAATCGCGTTCGCTCTTCGGTGGGGGTCGCTATGACCACCTCATCGAACTGTTCGGAGGACCGCCGACGCCGGCCTGTGGACTAGCCATCGGCGACCAGACCCTGGAGCTTCTCCTGCGGGGGGCCGGGCGCTGGCCTGCGGGGGACCCGCCCCTCGATACCTATGTGATCGCCGCCACGCCGGAGTTCACGGCAGAGGCCGCCGCCTGGGCGCAACGCCTTCGGGTCGCCGGCCTTTCCGCCGACTCCGACCTGATGGGGCGGTCGATGTCCCGACAGCTCAGGGAAGCGGCTCGTCGGCGTGCCCGCCGGGCCCTGATCGTCGGTCCTCAGGAGGCCGCTCGGGGTGTGGTGCTCGAGCGTGACCTAACGTCGGGTGCGCAGCGTGAGTTGCGCCCCGACGAGGTTCTACCTCCGGCGTGAGACCCTCGATCGTCGGCGCGTCCCAGAGGAGGATGCCCGGGGGGCTCTCCGCCCCGTCGACGAACCCGTGCCAGTAGACGACGGCCCCCTCGCCAAAGAGTTCGGTGTACGGGCCGAGCTGGCGCCGCAGGTTCTTGCGGAGTTCAACGTCGTCGCCGAAGTTGGCCTTCGACTCGATCCATTGGAGCTTCTGCCCGTAGAAGATGATCGGCTGCTCGAGGAGGGCGTCGGGCGTCTTCGGATATTTTCCCCGAAGATCCTTCTCCGTCTTGTAGGGGATCGAGTGCTTGTCGAGCCATCCGTAAAGCCGGGCCTCTCCGATCCGGCCCCGTTCCCGTTGCAGTTCCATTCCCTCGGGGGAGTAGACGAGGTCGTTGGCCAGCAGTTCGCGGACCTCCGACTGAAGCCGGGGGTTGGGTGCGGAGGCCGGATCAAGGAAGCACCCCCACACCTGCTTGCGGGGAAGCTGGAGCTCGCGGAGAACGATCTGGCCCAGTAAGACGGGAGGAAAATCGAGTTCGCGGGCAATCTCGAGCATCCGTCGGCCGTGGCGCCACTGGGCCAGAAGCCGCGGCATCTGTCGTTTGATGACATAGAAGCGTCGGGTGGCGTCCCGGGACACGCGTTGCGTGTGGATGATGAAGAGGAGTTCGCGGTCCACGTGGTCGGCGGCGGCAAGGCGGTCGACGTCCTCGGGGGTCTTGAGCACGTCGTAGTAACGGCGGTAGGTCTCACGGTCCATTCGGGAAAGCTCCAGTAGGGCCCGACCGAATTCGGCCGGAACGGCTCCGGGAGGCCCCTCCCGCTAAAACCCTTTGGCCGGTGGGGCGTTACTCTCGCCAGTCGAGGCCGACGGTCCGCAGGCCGATCTTGGGTATCGGGGGCGGTCGTCGCTTATGCCGGGTCCGTTCCATCATCTCCTCGACGCGTCGAACCCGTTCGAGCGAGAGGTGGGTGACGTGGGCGATCTCCTCCGCCGTGCGGAGTTGCTCGAATCCAAAGAGGATCTGGTCGAGCTCAGAGTAGGGTAATCCGAGCTCCTCCTCATCGGTCTGTCCTTCCCAAAGCCCCGCCGTCGGAGCCCGCTCGCGGACCGGACGCGGGAGGCCCAGCTGGGCGGCCAGTTCACGGACCTGGGTCTTGTAGAGGTCGCCGATCGGCATCAGGTCGGCGCCGCCGTCCCCCCACTTCGTGAAATATCCCATGAGGAGCTCCGACTTGTTTCCGGTCCCGACCACAAGGAGGTGATGCTCGCGGGCCCACAGATAGTCCGCTGTCATTCGGATCCGGGCCTTTACGTTCCCCCAACTCACCCGGTCAGTGACCCCGGGAAACAGCGTCCGGAACGCCGACTCGGGGCCCCCGATCTCGAACGCATGGAACGAGATTCGAAGATGATGGGCGTAGTCCTGCACCTCCGTACGAAGGGCGAGAGGAAAGGCCCCGTCGGGGAGCAGTAGTCCGTGCGTCCGTTCGGGGCCCACCGCGTCCCGGGCGAGGCGCGCGCAGAGCGCGGAATCGATCCCGCCGCTCAACCCGATGAGCAGGCCCTCGGCCCCCGAGTCCGCGAGATGCGCCCGCAAGAACTGATGGATCGTCGGCTCGGTGTGGGGGGAGAGCTTGGGGATGAGGCTCACGCCTCCACCCCCAGGGGTTCGAGCTGGCCATCGGTGCGCCACTCTGCTTCGCACGCGCAGTGCGGCCCCTCGAGCCCATCGAAGCGCTGGGAGAGCGACGCCTCCTCCAACGACGAGAGGACAGCGCGGTCACACGTTCCGCAATTGTGGGGTCCGCGGGCTAAGCCGCCGGCGGTCGGGAAGGTCACTAGACGGGTGGTGCCCCGGCTCCGGGCCGAGCGGCGCATCACTTCGGAGAGACTCCAGAGCCACGGGGGCCGGTAGCGTCCCCGGTGGTACAGCCATTCCACGACGGTACCGTTCTGAATGTGCACCGGATTGACCGATAGGGCGTCGAAATGCGGTGCGGCGACGTTGACGGACGTCACGACATCCTCGATCGCCTCGCGCTCGGTGAGGTACGGAGGCTTCAGCAGGAAGTACCCTTTCGCGCGCAGTCCGAGGGAGCGGACCCGGTCCGCCGCTGAGAGGTACGCTTCCGGCGGAGAGTTCTTGTTCACGTATCGGAGCAGTACCTCCGGCTGGGTGCTCTCGAGACCGAGCGCCACTTCTAGTTCGCCCGGGAACGCCTGGTGCAGCGGACCGAGATTTTCCGAGGTCGCGAATTCCGGAAGCGTTTCGAACAGTAACCGGCGGGCCCGACCCGCGAATCCTTCCAGGAAGCGTTGGCGGGAAACGGGATCGACCTCGCGGTCGTCAAGGAAGCTTCCGGAGGTGTAGATCTTGACATACGGTTCGCCCCGGTATTCCCGAAGGGCGGCCGCCAGTTGCTGCCCCAGCTCCTCCGGCGTGGCGGAGCGGCCGAGGGTGTCCTTCGCGTAGCCGCACATCGAGCAGCCCTTGAGGTCCGCCCAGTAGCAGCCGCGCGTCCGAAGGATGAGCACGAACGCCCGGACCCGCCCCTCGCCGAGCGCTTCCGCCTCGGTCCACTGATTGACATACTGGCTCGCCGAGACGACACCCGCGGGCGGGGGGCGCCGGTCCTGCGCGATCGAGCGCGCCACGGAGACCGGCATCTCAGGACTCCTCGATCTCGACGGAGACGCTGTCGCCGTCCTTGACGCTCAGCGATTCGCGGAGCGACTCCGGCGCGATGAGTTCGACCACGTCCTGGTAATGGCTCCGGTCGGGCCGGATGAGATGGCACGGCCGGCCGTTGATACGCCCCCCGTAGCAGGTCGCGCCGCCGAACGTCCGCCCGCTGGCCTGGAACCCGTCGATGCGGATGCCGTCCCAGTGACGGAGACCGTCGGTCCGGAGCAACTCCTTCGGGTCGACCCGGACGTTGAGCGTTCCAGGGAATGGCGTGTATCCCAACCGCTCCTGGAACTGCACGATGTACCCGGGTTGACTCAGATGGTACCGCCCTTCGCCAAGGCCAGAAGCGACCAGGCCCGAGAACCGAAGACGCGAGGGTCCCTCGAACACGCGCTGGTACGCATGGAACTCCTTGCGGAGCACTTCCACACCGGCCGGCATGAGGGTGAGGCGTTGCTTCCGGGCCCCGAGCGATCGGGAGATGAGCCCCTGCTTCGCGAGCTCGACCAGGTACCGGTCGGCCGCTTGCTGACTCACCTCGAGGTGCTCGCCCACTTCGCGAGACGTGATCTCGACCGGCGTCCGCTCGGCGCCGCCATGCGCCAGGAACCGGAGGAGGCGCAACTCCTCGGCTTTGACTCGAGGGCCCTTGGGTCGGCCGGTCATCCCGACGGCCTCCTGCGGTCTAGTTCCGCTTGGGAGGGAGTCCGCCGGAGGCGGTGAGGGTGATAACGTTCGACCCCCGCACCAGGACCCGGCCCAGTCGGCGGGAACCGTCGGCCGTGGTCTCCTCCACATCGTCCAAAACGAGGTTCATGTGCTCGTCGAGCCCGAGGAGGCGGCCGGCCAACTCGCGGGCGTCCTTGAGGCGAAGGGAGACCCGCTGATCGACGACCCGTTCGAGCAATCCTGATGGCGTCGACATCGTGGCGTCGAGGACCCGGGCGCGATGGATAAGGCTTTCAGGGAGCGGAACGACGGAGACTCCTTTACTGAGGGCCGGTCTCTCCCTCTGGCCCCGCACGAGGTGGAAACACAGGTGAGCGCGGACTTGGAAACCGCGGGGTTCGGAGCCACCTCGATCACCGGTATCGATGGGGCCCGCGGGGTGCTGACCTATCGAGGGTATCGGATCGGCGAGATTGTCCGAGACCTCGGGTACGAGGGGACTACCGCGCTCCTGCTCTCGGGGGTTCGTCCCGGGGAACCCACGGCCCGGGACATAGGGCCCGAGCTCCGCTCCCGGCGGGGACTGCCCTCCGACCTCGAGCGCCTGCTCGAAGCGTTACCGGAGGCCACCCCGCCCATCGACGGATTTCGGACCGCGGTCTCCGCGATGGACGATGTCGCCCGGATCTACCCTCCCACAGTGCACGAATGCCTCGACGTCATTGCCCGGAGTCCGACCATCGTCGCGAGGCTCCACCACCGGTCCGTTCGGTCGCGAACCCCGCCGCCCGACCCTCACCTCGGTCACGTGGCCAACTACCTCTGGATGGTGCTGGGGACGGAACCGGCTCCGGAGAAGGTCCGCGCGCTGGAGCGCTATTTCGTGCTCCTCGCGGACCATGGCATCTCGGCCTCGACCTTCGCGCTGCGGATTGTCCTGTCCACCCGATCCGACCTCGCATCCGCCACGTCCGCCGCGCTCGGGGCGCTGAAAGGACCCCTCCACGGCGGGGCGCCGCCCGAGGTCCTGGAGATGTTGGACGCCGTAGGTTCCGTCGACCAGGTCGAGGCCTGGGTCGACCGGGCGTTGGGGGAGCGTGGGCGACTCTTCGGCTTCGGCCATCCGACCTATCGGGTCGAGGATCCCCGCGCCACCTTGCTCCGCGGCTTCGCGAAGGAGGTCGCGGCGCCGGCCCGTTTCGCGTTGGCGCGGCGGTTCGAGGAGGTAGCCCTCGAGCGTCTGGCGACCCGACGGCCCGAGCAGCCCTTGTTTACGAACGTCGATTTCTACGGCGCCGTGCTGCTCGAAGCCGTCGGCCTTCCCCGCGAGCTGTTCACGCCGACCTTTGCGCTCGCCCGCACCGCCGGCTGGTCGGCCCACGCGCTCGAGCAAGTGGCGCAGAATCGGCTCGTGCGGCCACCGGAGCGGTACGTCGGGCTGTCGCCCCGGCCCTGGAACGACCCGACCTGAGGCCCGCTCCGGGGCCGGCCGGGCTCAGCTCTCGGTCTTCTCGTCGCCCGGGGGACTGTCGACGACCTTGAAGTCGGCGTCCACGGGGCCGCTTCCCTGGGGCGGAGGGGAGCCGCTGTCGGTCGGCCCGCTCGACTCCTCGGGCGGGCTGGTGGGCGGCGGGGCCGATTGACCTTGCTGGGCGGCCGCCTCGTAGAGCTTCGTCGAGATCTCGTGGATCGTCTTCGTGAGGTCATCGGTCTTCTGCTTCAGCATCGAGAGGTCCTTGCTGTCTAGGACCGCCCGGAGCTCCTCCAGCTTGGTCCGAACCGCCGCGGCGTCCGCCTCCGGGATCTTGTCCTTCGCATCGGTCAGGATCCGCTCGGCTTCGTAGGTCAGCGCCTCGGCTCGGTTCCGGGTCTCGGCCTGGTCGTGGCGGCCCTTGTCCTCCGCGGCGAACTGCTCGGCCTGCTTGAGCATCCGGTCGATGTCCTCCTTCGAGAGTTTTGTCGACGCGGTGATCGTGATGCCCTGCTTCTTGCTCGTGGCCAGGTCCTTCGCGGAAACGTTCAGGATGCCGTTCGCGTCGATATCGAACGAGACCTCGACCTGGGGGACGCCCCGGGGCGCCAGGGGAATACCGGTCAACATGAAGTTCCCGAGGGCCACGTTGTCGGCGGCCATCGGTCGCTCGCCCTGGAAGACCTTGATTTCGACCGAGCTCTGGCTATCCGCCGCGGTCGTGAAGATCTGGCTCTTCCGAGTCGGGATCGTGGTGTTCCGCTCGATGAGCTTCGTGAACACGCCGCCCATCGTTTCAACGCCGAGGGAGAGGGGCGTCACGTCGAGGAGCAGGATGTCCTTGACCTCGCCCGCCAGAACGCCTGCCTGGATCGAGGCGCCCATCGCGACGCACTCCATCGGGTCGACGCCGTGCTCGATCGGCCGCCCGATCAGCTGTTCCACGAACTTCTGAACCATCGGCATCCGGGTCGGTCCCCCGACAAGGATGATCCGGTCGATCTGCTCCTTCGCCAGTTTCCCGTCGGCGATCGATTGCTCGACCGGTTGCCGGCATCGGTCGATGAGGGGGCGGAGCAGCTCCTCGAGCTTGGCCCGGGTGAGCGTCAGCGCGAGGTGCTTGGGTCCGTCGCTCGTGGCGGTGAGGAACGGCAGGTTGATCTGAGTCTCGAGCGTCGAGGACAGCTCGATCTTGGCCTTCTCAGCGGCGTCCCGGACCCGCTGCATTGCCATCTTGTCGGAGCGGATGTCGATGCCCGATTCCTTCCGGAACTCGCCCGCGACGAAATCGGCGAGCGTCGTGTCCATGTCGGTTCCGCCCAACTGGGTGTCTCCGCTGGTCGATACAACCTCGAAGACGCCCTCGCCGAACTCCATGATGGTGACATCGAGCGTGCCGCCCCCCAGGTCGAACACGAGGATCTTCTGGGACTTCCCGCCCTTATCGAGGCCGTACGCAAGTGACGCGGCCGTCGGCTCGTTGATGATCCGGACGACCTCGAGGCCGGCGATCTGGCCGGCGTCCTTGGTCGCCTGCCGCTGGTTGTCGTTGAAATACGCGGGGACCGTGATGACGGCCTTCTGGACCTTCTCGCCGAGGAAAGCCTCGGCATCCCGCTTGATCTTCTGGAGGAGGAACGCCGAGAGCTGCTGAGGGGTGTACTCCTTCCCGTCGGGTCCGCGGTACCGGTAGTCGGTACCCATCTTCCGCTTGAAGGCGGTGAACGTGTACTGGGCGTTCGAGACGGCCTGCCGTCGGGCGGGTTCGCCCACGATCAGTTGCCCGTCCTTGGCAAAGGCGACGTACGAAGGAAACGCCTTCCCGCCGCCGACGGTCGTGCCTTCCGCGCTGGGCACGATGACGGGGCGTCCGGCTTCCAAGACGGCCGCCGCCGAGTTGCTCGTTCCGAGGTCGATACCGATGATTTTCGACATAACTGGGGTTCCTCTCTGTAGGTGGCGCCAGGGGGCGCTAGAGCAGTAGGAGGATGCCTACACTACTATAAGAAGGCTACTTGGTCCCCAAGGGCGGCGCCGGAGCCTGGGCCGTCTGGTAGAGGCGGTACGTTCCGATGGCGCGTCCAACCACGAGCCCAGAGCTGACCGAGAACAGGGCTTGGATGAGCACCACGACCACCGAGGCGGTCGCGGAGAGCGCTCCTGTCGGGGCGACAAACTCGACCGAAGCAGGGTCGAAGTACGCGGCAAGCCCGAGTCGGACCACCCAAAGAGCGAGGTAGAAGGCGATCAGCTCGATCCCGTACTGGTAGTACCAGGCGCCATCGTCCCTTCGAGACACTCGGACCAGACGGCCGGCAATCGGGAGCGTCGTGACGGCCGACGCGATGAGGACAACGACGTCCACCACCGTCCAGACCGGAAACGCCCACGGCACGGTGGCGATCGTCTCGAATTCGGTCTCCAAATAGAGGAGAACGATCAGGACCGGAAAAAACATCACCCGAGTCGACGAGTACATCCGGCCCTGGTAGCTACCGTACGAACGGACGGCGATCCAAACGGCCAGGACGGCCTGGATCCCGACGGCCACCTCTAACTGACTCGGCATCGCAGCCCTTGGGCGCCGCGCCCAATTCCCGCTCCGCCCAGTGCGACATATCCTTTCGCTCCCGTCACTCTGCGAGCGTCCCCGTCCGGGCCCACGCCCCCGAGGGTCGTGGGGGTCGTTATTAGACCGGGGCCGTTCGAGACCTTCGCGATGGCCCGGGCGAAGACCCACTGGACCCGGGAGGCGCGTCGCCAACTCCCCGCCCTACGCGCCTGGAGGGCCGATTTTCATCGGGAACCCGAACTGTCCAACCAGGAAACACGCACTCGCGCAAAGGTCCTGAAAGCGCTGGCCGGCCTCGGCGTCCCGACGAAGACCTTCGGAGATGCTTTCAACGGCGTTGTCGGGCTGATCGAATCTGACCGCCCGGGCGCCGTAGTGGCCCTGCGGGCCGACATGGATGCCCTGCCGATCACGGAAGAGACGCACGCCCCTTTCGCCTCCCGGTTCGAGGGCCAGATGCACGCCTGCGGCCACGACGTCCACATGGCGTGCCTGCTGGGAGCCGCGTCGGTCCTGGTGCGAAACAAGGCGAGTCTGCGCGGCAGCATCAAATTGATTTTTCAACCGGCGGAGGAAGAGGGCGGACGCGGGGGCGCCCTCCCGCTGCTCGAACGGGGGGCGTTTGCGAACCCGCACGTCGACTATGTTCTCGGCCAACACGTCGCCTCCGAGGTGCCGTTGGGAACCGTGGGATGGAAGAAGGGAGCTCTCATGGCGGCGCCCGACACGTTCCGGATTCGCGTCAGCGGTACCCCGGGGCATGCGTCCACCCCGCACCAGGGACCGGACGCCGTGCTCGCCGCCGCGGAGATCGTGACCGGGCTTCAGGCGATGGTGAGCCGGGTTCGGAACCCCGTGGACCCGGTCGTCGTCACCGTAGGCACCATCCACGGCGGGACCCGGCACAACATCATTCCTCGCGAGGTCGAACTCACCGGGACGGTCCGGACCGTCGACCCGAAGACCCGCCTCCGGGCGGAGGCCTGGATCCGGCGGCGCGTCCGCATGCTGGCGGGGAGCATGGGCGCCTCCGTGCGGATCCGGTACCAACACGGCTATCCGGTGCTCGTCAACGATTCGGCGGCCACCCAACGGGTCGTGGACGCGCTGGCCCTCGAGTTCGGCCCCGAGCGGCTGTTGGAGCTCAAACACCCCGGTATGGGAGGTGAGGACTTCGCCCGGTACTTGGAGCGAGTACCCGGCACGTTCCTTCGGCTCGGCGTGGCCAGTCCGACGATGACGGCCTCGTCTCACAGCTCGACGTTTTTCCCGGCGGACTCGGCCCTGGTCGTCGGGACGGCCACCTTGGTCGCCGGCGCGCTGGGACTTCAGGCGGGCGCGAACGCGTGATCGACCTCGACCAACGGCGACGGGACTTCCCGGCCTTGGCGGGTCGCGAGGGGGTGCCCCCTCCCGTGTACCTGGATTCGGCCTGCATGTCGTTGGTGCCCCGCGTCGTCCTCGACGCGCTCGAAGAGTACTACACGGACTATCCCGGGTGCGCTGGCCGCAGCCTCCATCGATTCGCCGAGGAGGTGGGACACCGGTATGAAGGCGCCCGGGAATCCTTCGCGCGTTTTCTGGGCGCCCCGTCCCCGGACGGGATCGTCTTTCTCCGCAACGCGACCGAGGCGATCAACCTCGTCGCGCGCGGGTTGGATTGGAAGCCCGGCGACCGGGTGCTCGTGACCGACCAGGAGCACAACTCCAACCTCGTGGTCTGGCAACGACTGGCGACGGAGAAGGGAATCCAACTCGCCCACCTGCGGCTGCCGGGCGACGGCACGTTCGACGCGGACGCATTGGACCGGGAACTCGACCGGGGCGTACGATTGGTGAGCTTCTTCCAAACATCGAACCTGGACGGTCGATCGCTCCCCGTGCGAGAGATCACCGAGCGGGCCCATCGAAAGGGGACCGAGGTCCTCATCGACGGTTGCCAGGCGGCCCCGCACCAGCGGGTCGACCTGACCCAGATGGGGGTGGACTACTATGCGCTCTCGCTGCACAAAATGCTCGGCCCGAGCGGGACCGGCCTGCTCGCCGGGGACCCAGCGCGACTGGCGCGGCTCTCTCCACTCGTCATCGGCGGTGAGACGGTGGAATGGACGACCCTGACCGACCATCAGCTCCGACCCCCTCCCCACCGGTTCGAGGCCGGACTTCAGAACTACGCCGGCGTGCTGGGCGCCGCGGCCGGCCTCCACTATCTGGAACAGGTCGGTCTCGACGCGGTGGACGCGCACGACCGGTCGGTCAACGCTCGGGCGACGCACGCCCTCGAAAATGAAACCCGGGTGCATCTGTTGGGCCCGACGGACCCCGCGCAGCGGCCCAGTATCTACTCGTTCACGCTCGACGGCATCGACCCCAACGACGCGGCGCTCTTCCTCGACGAGGGGTACCGGGTCATGGTGCGGTCGGGGATGCACTGCGTCCATTCGTGGTATCGGGAACGCAGTCTCCCCGGGAGCATTCGGGCCTCCTTCTACCTCTACACGTCGCCGAAAGATATCGACGCCTTCGTCACCGGCGTGCGGGAACTTCTTGAGCGGATCCCGGGAACAACCGCCGAAACGAAGACCCGGAAACCTCCTGTCGGCGGTCGCGCCAAGACGTCGGCACGGCCTCGCGCCGCCGAGGGCACTTAGCGATACATCGGCGCGGACTGTTGCGTGGCGGTCCGCTCCGGCCGCGGGTGTTCCTGCGCGGAACGCTGGATCGTGAGGAGCTGCTGCTCGATCCGCTCGGCCTCGTGGATGAGCGGTTCCGGGTCCAGACTCGACCGCAGGAGGATGTGGTTGATCGTGTCGATGATCTTGGCCGCCGCCCGGGCGTCCGGATACTCGGGGTTCGCCTCGGCCAGGAACGTGAGCACGTCAAAGCCCCGACGCCGTCCCTCGTTCAGGAGCACGCCGGCGATCCCGGTGATCACCCCCTCCATGAACGGGGTGACGTTGGGCTCGATGTAGAGTTCCTGGGCCCGTCGGGTGCTGGCAATCCCATAGACGCGGACCTCCGGCACTTTCGTGGGTCGCCGATGGTCCTTGGTCCCCGGCGCCGGCTCGACGACGAGCCCCTCCGGGGAGACGAGGAGTCCGCAGCGCTGTTCCTGCACCCAGTTGAGGATCGCGGTGGCGAGCGGATGGATGACGTTCGGAGGGGGCTGGAACTCGGAGATGAAGGCCACGATCCGGTCGGCGACCCGGCCGTTCCGCCCCTGCGGGGGCGTGCCGGAGTAGATCCGGACCGGGTGCTGCGGTTTGCCGTCGCGCACCAACGACACCGTCGGGAACGACGGGGACTCCACAATGCCGATCTGCTCCATCTCGAGGGTATCGATGAGGTAATTCGCAACGATCGAGCTCACAAGCCCGACGGAGGGAAAACCGTCGAGGACGATGGCGCCCTCGACGTCGACCCGCTTGATCTCGTAGATGCGGACCTCGTCGGGAAGCATAGAGAGAAACTCAGAGCGATTTCTCGACGATTTGGCCTAGTTCCCGACTGAACAACTCGACGACTTCGGAGGTGAGTTTGGTGCGCAGCTCGGGGGGCACCGCGGCGAGGCCGAGGCGGGCGGTCAAGGCCCCGACTCGGAGAAGGGCCGCGTATTCCGTCGCCCGGGCCTCCAGGAGCGCGCGAACGCCCTCCCGCAGGTCGTGGGCGAGTTTCGGGTCCTCCTTGAGGGTTTTTTCGAGGTGGTGCCGGATCTCGTCCTTGACGACGTCACGAATCGCCTCGCGGACCAGCTCCTCCGGTCGGAGGAGGTCCCGGCTGCCCTTGAGGAGCGTCGCAAGCGGCTCACCCATCGAGCTGTCATCGGCCATCGGTGGCGGCAGACGGGTCACACCCCCATTAACTCTTGCGACTCGACCCTCCGCCAGCGCTTCGTCGGCGAAGTGCTTATTGTCCGGCCGCCCTCCGCGGCCTCAGTGGGCTGGTAGATCAGCGGAAGATCGCTACCTTGGCAAGGTAGAGGTCGCGAGTTCAAAGGGTCCGGTGGTTTCTCCTCCGGTACCGGAAACTCTCGCCCAGTCCACTTCCCTCCCGGACGCCATTCTCGGCCTGGACTTCGATGGGTGTCGAACCCTCCGGACGACATGAAGGACCAACCCTTTATACCAGCCCGAAGGTCGGCGGGGCCGTGGCGGCCGAGCTGCGCGAGAAGATCGCGGGCGAGGTAGTCCTGTCACCCCATCCAGGGAGAACGCTCCGGAAGTGGCGCGAGGGATTTCAAGTCTCCCAGCGGGAACTGTCGAAGGCGCTCGACACAGTTCCCTCGGTCATCTCGGACTACGAAGCCGAGCGACGCGCGAGTCCCGGCGCGACGTTCATCCGCCACTACGTGGACGCGCTGCTCGAGATCGATACGCGGAGCGGTCGCCGGATCGCCCAGCGATTGGGCAGCCGCCCCCATACCGAAGGCATCCTCGGAATGCGGGAATTCGCCGTCGCGATTCCGCTCAAGTCCGTCGCGGACCTCCTCGAGGCCAAGCCCGTGAGCGCCGTCGACCTGCTCCGCGACATCCACGGCTACACCCTATTGGACGCCCCGCGGGCCATCCTCTCAATGGACGCATCGCGCTTCGTGGAGGTCTACGGATGGACGACCCAACGAGCGCTCATCTTTTCTAACGTGAAGTACGGACGGTCCCCCATGGTCGCCGTGCGCGCGCACCCGCTCAAGCCCGCCGCCGTCATATTTTCGAATCCCGGCCGCATCGACCCCCTCGCGATCCGATTGAGCGAGGTGGAAAACATTCCGCTCCTCGCGACCTCCCTCGGCCCGACCGACGTCCTTCGCCGTCTCGAAGAGTTGTGATCCAAACATGCAGCACATGGAAGCCGGCATTGTGAGCTACGGAGTCTACGTCCCGCGCTATCGCATCACGCCCGCCGAGATCGGTCAGGTCTGGGGCGTCGACGGCGTCGCGATGGGGCAGGGCCTGAACATCGAACGCAAGAGCGTGCCCGCACCGGATGAGGACACGATCACGATCAGCACCGAGGCGCTTCGGGTCGCGCTCGCCCGGGGCAAGATCGACCCGCAGGAGATCGGCGCGCTGTATGTCGGCAGCGAGTCGCATCCGTATGCGGTCAAGCCCACGGCCACCATCGTGGCCCATGCGGTCGGCGCCACGCCCAACCTGACGGCGGCCGATTTCGAGTTTGCCTGCAAAGCCGGCACCGCCGCGATCCAGACCTGTCTCGGCCTCGTTCGGTCCGAGATGATCCGGTACGGGGTCGCCATCGGCACCGACACTTCGCAGGGAGCGCCGGGCGACGCGCTCGAGTACTCGGCGAGCGCCGGTGGAGGGGCCCTCGTAATCGGTCGCGAGAACGTCATTGCGACGATCAACCAGACCGTCTCCTACACCACGGACACTCCGGACTTCTGGCGCCGGGAGGGCCAGCGATACCCCAGCCACGGCGGGCGGTTCACGGGAGAGCCCGCGTACTTCCGTCACGTGGGGGAGTGCGCGAAGTCGATGTTTAAGCTGGCCGGCACGACCCCGAAGGACTACACTCACGTTGTGTTCCACCAACCCAACGGCAAGTTCCCTCGTCGGGTCGGAACCCAACTGGGCTTCTCGGACGAGCAGATGAAGTACGGAATGGTTACGCCGCGGATCGGGAACACTTACTCGGCGGCGGCGCTCATCGGCCTCGCCAATGTCCTCGACCACGCCCAGCCGGGTGAACGCGTCTTGGTGGTCGGGTACGGGTCGGGTGCCGGGTCCGACGCGTTCGACCTGACGATCACCGACGCGCTCGCGAGCTACGACCGGTCGTTCGGACTCCCGGTCCAGTACTTCCTCGACAGTGGAGTCGAGCTCTCCTACTCGGTCTACGCGAAGTTCCGCGGCAAGATCACCATGGGGGGAGCCTGACCGTGCGCGACGTGGCCATCCTCGGCGTAGGCATGACCAAGTTCGGGGAGCTGTGGGACCGGTCGTTCCGCGAAATCGGGATCGAGGCCGGCTTCCAGGCCCTCGTCGACGGGAAACTCTCCTCCCGCGACCTCGACGGCCTGTACCTGGGGAACATGGCGAGCGGGGCCTTCCTGGAACAGGAACACATCGCCCCGTTGATCCTGGATTACGCCGGCCTCGCCGGCCATCACCTGCCGGCGATACGTGTCGAGGCCGGCGGCGCCTCCGGCGCGATGGCCCTCCACGAGGGGTATCTGGCCGTTGGAAGCGGCGCCTACGATTTCGTGGTCGTTGGCGGGGCGGAGAAGATGACCGATGTCTCGGACACCGAAGCGGGCCGGATCGTGGACGCCACCGCCGATACCGAATGGGAGCTCGTCTTCGGCGCGACGCTCCCCGCGCTCTGGGCGATGGTCGCCCGGAAGCACATGCACGAGTACGGCACCCGGCGCGAAGACCTCGCCTCGCTGCCGGTCCACGACCATCTCATGGCCTCGAAAAACCCGCTCGCCCACTTCCGGAACAAGGTGAGCCTCGACCAGGTCGTCCATTCCGGCATGGTCGCCGACCCCCTCGGGATGCTGGACTGTTCCCCGCTGTCCGACGGTGCGGCCGCCGTACTGCTCGGACCGCTCGAGACGGCCCGAAAATACACGGACACACCGATCAAGATCGCCGCCAGCCAGGTGGCCTGCGACACGATGGCGCTCCACCACCGCCGCGACCTGACCACGTTGGATTCCACCGTGTTCGCGGCGAAGCGCGCCTTCAGCCAAGCCCGGCGGAGGCCCGTCGACATCCAGGTGGCGGAGATCGACGACGCGTACTCGATCGGGGGCTTGGTCGCGCTCGAGGACCTCGGGTTCGTCGCCAAGGGCGAGGGCGGCGCGGCGATGCGGGACAGACGGTTCTTCGGTACGGGAACGACGCAGATCAACACCTCCGGCGGGCTCAAGGCCCAGGGACGACCTTTCGGCGCGGTGGGCGTGGCCCAGGTCGTCGAGCTGGTCCGACAGTTGCGCGGCGAGGCGAAGGAGCGTCAGGTCGCCGGCGCCCAGGTCGGACTGGCGCACAACGTCGGGGGCACCGGCGCGACGAGTGTCGTCACGGTCGTGGAACGGGTGAACTGAGGGAAGGAACGATGGCGATCGCACGTTTCTGGCGCGAGACTCCGCGACGATACAACCTCGGCGGCTCGCAGTGCACCGTCTGCCAGACCGTGTACTTCCCACCCCGAACGGTGTGCCCCACCTGCACGACGCACCGCCAGTCGCTGGGCAAGATGGAACCGTTCCAGCTCTCCGGCGACGGCGAGATTGTGAGCTTCACGGTCGTCCACGAAGCAGCCGACGGATTCGAAATGCAGGTGCCGTACGTCCTGGCCATCGTGCACACGGTCGAAGGGCCGTTGCTCACCGGCCAAGTCGTTAACGTCACGCCCGGGGATGTACAGATCGGCCTCAAGGTCCGGGCGACGTTCCGCAAGCTTCGGGAGGAAGGCCCCGCCGGCGTCATCCACTACGGCTACAAGTTCGCCCCCAAGGAGGAGGCCGCGACGGGACCGAAGGCGGGTCGAGAGGCCGAACCGGCCGCGACGACCACCCACGCCTCCGACCCTTCGCGCGCCCGAGCGTGACGGAACGCACCAACCAGTCCGGATCGTCGGCTCCGCCGGGGGAGGGCGCCCCGCCCGACGAGGACTACGCCGACGCGTACTCGGAGGGCTATGGCGAAGGGCTCCGCGAGGCCTTTCGCGAGGTCCTTTCCCACGTGGGCCGAGGTCATACCGTCGGGGAGATCCGCGTCCTGGTCGAGAGTCGCCTGGCGCGTATTCGGGACGATGTCGCCTCGAAGCGCCGCAACGTTCTCGGCCCCCCGCGACGCCCGGCCTGGGGCGCTCTGCTCCGGCCGCCGACCAGCAATCGCCCCGTGCCGGACTCCCTCCCGCACCTCGCGCGAGGCAATAGCTACCTGTTCCGGGAGGACCGCCCGAGTCACGCCCTGACGTTCGTCGGCCGGGCTGGTGGAGAGTACGGCCGGATCCTCTGCATCACGACCCGACCGCCGGAGTTCGTCGGCGTGCCGAAGAACCGGGTCGAGATCCTCCGGCTGGCGCTCCCGAGTCCCGGCTCGACCATCTCGGAAGGGGAACTCGACCCCGGAGGCCTGGGCGGCCGCATCAAGGAAGCCACCGAGGCGAAGGGCGGAGCGCTGGTGTACTTCGATGTGCTGGAGGTCATGGGCACCGAGTACTCGATGGACACGACGCTGAAATTCGTCAACTTCGTCACCGCCCAGGTGGCGAACACCGGGTCCGTGTTCGTGGCGTCGGTCGACCCAGGCACTCTCGAGGACCGCGACCTTCGACGACTCCAGCGCTCGTTTAATATCGTGAGCTGACGCCGATTTCCTGGGGGAATCGATGGAGGTCGCATTCTTCACGGACAGCTATCTCCCGACGCGGGACGGCGTCGCGACCGTCACGAGCGCCCTCGCCCGGGAGCTCACCGACCTCGGCCACCCCGTGACGGTCTTCGCGCCCAATCCCTCCTCCGGCGCCCCGAAGGATGAGCAGCTGGCCGACGGCATCCCTATCGTACGGAGCCGTTCACTCCCGGTGCCGCTCTACGGCGAGTATCGCTGGGGGCTGTTCCCGTTCGCCCAACTCCGCGGCCGAAATTTCCGGCGGTTCGACGTGATCCACCTCCATACGCCCGGTATCATGGGCAGCACGGGGTTCCTCGCCGCCCGGCATCTTCGCAAGCCCCTCGTGGGCACCTTCCACACGAACGTGTGGGAGATGCGCGGGAGCTTTCCCCCGACGCCGCTGGTGCGGTTCTTCTTCCGCGCAGCGTCGTGGTACGCCCTCGGCTCGTACTATCGATGTGACGTGACCACGGTGCCGAGCGTACCGGCTCGCGACTGGGTCGTCGAGCACAGCCGGAAGCCGTTCCGCCGGCCGGTCGAGGTCGTGCCGAACGGGATCGAAGTCGACCGATTCCACCCCGGTATCGAGGTGCCCGACTGGCGGGAGCGCTGCGGGTTGCCGTCGGCGCCACTCGTGACGTACCTCGGTCGTCTGACGCTCGATAAAGGGGTCCACCGGTTCTTGGACGCACTCGCGGACCTCAGCCCGCGCGAGGACTTTGCCGGCCTCATCGCCGGCACCGGACCGGAAGAAGAGCGCGTGCGCGAGCGCTTGCGAACCGACTCCCGGCTGGCGGGTCGCGTCCGATACGTCGGCCCCGTCGCCGAAGAGGAGAAGGCCTCGCTGCTCGCCCAGTCGGAGCTCTTCGTCCTCCCGTCGACGTCGGACACCTCCTCCCTCGCGCTCCTCGAGGCGATGGCCTGTGGCGCCGCCTGCCTGGCGCTCGATGTGGGGGGGCCCGGCGAATTGATCCAGGACGGGGTGACGGGCCGGCTCGTGCCCGCGGCGAATCAAGCGTCGCTGGTCCGCGCGATCTCGGACCTCTTGGCGAACCGCTCCGAGCGCGACCGTCTCCGCCGGGCCGCCATCGACTACGTACGGCGAGAAGCGTCGATCGAACGGACGGCCACTCGATTTATGGCCCTTTACGAACTGCTCCTCGAGGAACGGAGACCGAATGACGGGCGCCTCGCGGGATGAGTTACAAGCCATTGCCCAACGGGGTGCCGCGGAACTCCATGACAGCTACTCCACGCGGGCGCTCGATCGCGCGTTCGAGGAGTATCGCGCCCGGCGACGGGAGAAACTCACCCCCTTCGTTCCCCGGGTCGACGGGAACGAGTACCCCTCGATACTCCACGCGCTGCTCTCGGACACCCCGTTCCGCCAGTTGACCTTGGAATTTCCGCAGGCTTCGGCCGCGGACCCCGCCTGGGAGTTTCTGCGCCCGGCGGCGTCGATCTCCATCGACGAGGAGGGCGGCGCCTCGCTGGTCCCGCTGGAGCCGGGGGCCCCGGCAGTCCGCGGCATGGCCCGATTCCTCCTGCGCGACACGTACATTCCGCGGTCGGCGCTCCAGGACCGCGAGGCCACGCGGGGAGTTCCGACGACCGCGCCCCGGACCGACCTGTTCGCTCCCTCGGGATGGGCGCAGTTCATCCGGCGCAGCGGCATCGTACCGTTCTCGACCGCCGTCCTTCTGTACGTCCCGGAGGAACGACTACGCTACGAGCTCGACCTGATCGACAACGGATTGTTGCCGGACCTTCGGCATGGTCGGCTGCGAGGGGTCGCGCACGTCCGGCGCTCCGCTCGCATCGCGCACGCCGTCGACCGGTACATCGCGCGGGGTGATGTGTCTCTCCCTAACGCGCGGGCGCTCGAGATCGTGTTCGAGACCCGGGGGGTCACGGCGATCGATATGGCGCCGGTTTTCGGCGGCGTCCGCGAACGGGCGACCTCGAGCCTCGAAACGCTCAGCGCCCGGGGACTGGTCACGTTGGACCGGCCCAGCGGGCAGTATCGCCCCCACATGGAGGCGGTCGTTCCCTCCCCCGACCGACCGCGCTCCGCCCTTTCCCGCGCCGGCGCGCCGGCGAATCCGCTCCTCCGGACGAGCGTGGCCGAACTGTTGGCCGCGGCGGACGCCCGCGCGACGTGTCCGCTCTGCGGGGAGTCGATCCCCCCGGGACCGCGCGGGCTCTTGTGTGCGAAGTGCACCGCGCTCGTCGGAAGCAGCGCCCCGACCTGAAGGGCGAACGGGCCTGTCGGGAGTTTCCGCCGGAGGGAAGGCCACTTCCCGCCGGCCTTTGAACCCGAGGTCGCTGGCTTAGAAGGCCAGTGCTTTATCCCAGCTAAGCTACAGGCCCGCCCGCGCATGTCCCGTGGGGCGCTTAATCTTTCGCGGAGCGACCGGCGCGGGACGAGCGTCCTCGCCCGGGAAGGCGAGCGCCCGCGCGACGAGACGCGCAAGGCGGAGCGGTTCAGGAAGGTTCCCTCGTACCGTGGTTCGACGGACAATGGCCGCCGCTTCGGCGCGGGTGCACCCGACGGCGCTCACCCGAAGGGGGTTGCCTTCCGGCATCGGAAGTCGGAACAAGGCATGGGCCCGCACGAGCGCCCAACGCGCCGTCGCATCGCGGGGGAAGTACTTCCGCAGCGCCGCCCGAATGGCCGAAAAGTCGGGAAGGTGTCGGGTCACCGTCACGATCGGACGCTGGAGGCGTTCGTGGAGCCGGTCGAGGTCGATCAGGTTGAACCCCCCGACGGCGATCCCATCCAGGAGCACCGCCCGCACTCCGTCGAGGAACGGCGATCCTTCGAGCACGGATAGAATTCGATCGGTGGCGTCCGTTCCGTCGATCGCCACGGACGTCCGGACGATCCCCTCGACGTAGTTCGGAGTGGAGAATACGATCCCGACCAGTGCGGCGCGTCGGGCCGAGCGCACGAACGGCCCATCGTCGAGTCCGATGACCCGGAGGTGCGGCTTCGCGAGCGCCCGGGTGAAGACTTTAGACCCTCGACCGCGTGGAGAGGTGGGATGGCGACGCCGGTCGACCTTCGATGTCCGCACTGCGGAGCTCGGCTCACGGCGTACACGCCGTATCCCCAGGTCACATCGTACACCCGCTGTCCCCAATGTGGCTCTGTCCTCCCCTTCGTAGCGCCGCGAGAACCGGCGCCGCTCTACAGCTGGGAAGTCTATCCCGGACTATATCCCCCCACATCCGTACCTCGCCCCCCGAGCCGGTGGCGACAGCCGGCCCTCGTGGCGCTTCTGATCGCCGCGACCCTCCTGCTCGTTGCCCTCGGCGGGGTGTTCGCGTGGGACGGCTCCGAGGCGCTCCGCCCGGGCACGCTGATCGTCGGGGGAACGATCCTCCCGGCGACTGCCCCGGGGGCGTGGGTGGACGTTCAAGGCGAGAACGGGTTCGCGGACAATGTCTCCGCGGCGACCGGCACGTTCGTGGTCTCCGGAGTCCCGTACGGCGGCGTGACGATTACGACGGGTGCGATTGGCTACGAGACCGTTCAGGTCGACCTATTTCTGTCGCCGGTCTACTCCAGTGTTACGGGAAACCCCGCTGCGATGCAGATCGACTTGACCCCCGCGAACGGCACCGGCGTGTACATCATCGACACGACGGCCTTTTCCGACCTCGAGACCTTCGTGGCCACGGTTTGGTCGGGGACCGGACTTCTCTGGATCGCCGCCCTGTTCACCGGCCTCGGCGTCCTGGCGGTCCGGCGGGACGGGATCCCGCTCGTGGTTGTCGGCGGGGCGTCGGCGGTGGTGGCCCCGTTCATCCTCCCGCTCCTCGGCATCAACGTCGTGAGCGAAGCGCTCACGGTCGTAGGCCTTACGGCGCTTCCTGTCGGACTTGTTGTACTAGCGCTCGCGCTCCCACCATTCGTTCGGGCGCAACCGCCGGTCGAGCCCGTCTAGACGCGCGGCGGGACCGCCGAAGCGGCTACGCGGAGCCGCTCCGGGGACGGGGCGCGGCTTTGCGAGAGTTCGGGAGGGGGCGCCGGTTGCGGTAGCCCCCCTGGAGCGGGTGCCAGAATCCGACCTCTTCCTCGCCGCGTCGCCAGCAGAGGAAGATCACTTCGCCCTCGAGGCGGCCGTAGAAATCGGCAAGGCCGACCTCGAGGTCCTTTACCTCGATGCCTTCCTCGTGGAGCCGCAGGACCTCCTGCTCCAGTCGGCGGCTCAGGCTCTGCCACTCCTCATCGAGCCGGTGCCGGAGCGCAAAGTCAGGATTGTCATTGGATTCGAGTTCCTTGCCCCAGAAGGAGGCGAGGCGTTGAAGCTCCTCGTGCACGATACCGAGGCGCGAGGCCCACGCCTTCAGTTGCGGAAGCAGCGCGCGGAGTTCGTTCAGCCGGGCGTTGGCTTCCTCGACGGTCCAGAGGCGGGGAGGCACAGCGGCCGCATGGTCTACGCCGTCCCGGTCGCTCTGCACAAGAGTTCGATGGCCCGTTCGGTATATACCGATTTGTCAGGCCGGATTTCGTGTCGCGGATTTAGGAAGGGTCGGCGAATCACACGTCGCCGGCCGCGACG
This sequence comes from uncultured Thermoplasmata archaeon, assembly GCA_963773945.1. GTDB lineage: Archaea > Thermoplasmatota > Thermoplasmata > Lutacidiplasmatales > UBA184 > JAKIWV01. Next base: position 479,204 of record CAVZDD010000003.1, read on the forward strand.
GTCGTGACTTCCCAGCCCTTGGCCTGATAGGCCTGCAACACCTCGGTGGCATGGGCCGGATTGCGCACTTCGAGCTCGACTTCGACCGTCACTTCGCCCGGTGGCCGGTTAGGCATTCCCCGGTCGTGGACGATGTGACGCACGTTGGCGGCGAGGCCGGCCGCGACCCCGAGCAGTTCCGCCAGCTGCCCCGGCGTGTCGCGGAGCGGCGCCCGGATTCGAAGCAGCCGACCCTCTGCCGAGAGTCCAATCCAAAGGATGCGGTCGAGAAGGAAGGGGTCGAGGTTCCCCCCGCTCAACACGAGCACCGTCGGGCCGGGCTCGAGCAGTTCCGGGTGCTCGAGCACCGCGGCGAGAGGGGTGGCGCCCGCGCCCTCGACCAACAGTTTCGCATTTTCTAGTAGGAGGAAGACGGCCCTCGCGATGGTCCGATCATCGACGGCGACGGCCTTGATCCCGTAGTGCTCGAGGATCTGGAATGTTCGGTCCCCGATGTGCCGGGTGGCGAGTCCGTCGGCGAAAGTGTTTGGCGCTCCGCCCACCACGACCCGGCCCTGCTCCATCGTGGCCCGCAATGTGTCCGACCCTGTCGGCTGAACGCCGACGATCTCCACGGTGGGATTGGTTTCCTTGGCGGCGACGGTGATGCCCGCGAGGAGTCCGCCGCCGCCGACTCCCGCGATGATGCGTCGTGTCGACGGAAGGTCTTCCAGGATCTCGAGCCCGATCGTCCCTTGCCCGGCAATCACGTCCGGGTCTTCGAACGGGTGGACGTAGACCAGACCTTCTTCCTTGGAGAGTCGAGTTGCTTCCTCGGCCGCTTCCTCAAAACCGCTTCCGTGGAACACGACCCGAGCGCCGAGCGCCCGCGTAGCGTTGACCTTGGACGGCGAAGCGCCTCGGGCCATCACGATGGTCGCGGGAATTCCCCGGGCCCGGGCGGCGTAGGCCACGCCCTGGGCGTGATTTCCCGCCGAGGCGGTGACGACTCCGTGGGCGGCCTCTTCCGGGGATAATGACAGGATCCGATTCGTGGCCCCTCGTAACTTGAACGTTCCGGTGCGTTGGAGGTTCTCGAGCTTGAGGTACACGTCGTTCGCCGGGAGTCCGGGAATGGGAGGCGCCTCGATCAAGGGAGTCCGTCGAATGGTCCCGGCGATCCGCTTCGCCGCGGCGACAACATCTTCGCGTCGGACCGGGAGCGGGTCGGCCACATGCCCGGTTCGCCTCGCACGGCATTAACCATTCGGGTCCGTCGCGCGGTCGAGGTTGCGATTTTCGCGGACGAAGTTTTCTCTACGCGCGCGTCCGAACAAAGACCCGCCCGGCAGGAATTCCTAGGGAGAGAATCGGGTAACAGAGATACGCAAAATCGCATTCGCGGTTGCGCTTATATATAGCACCCTTCTCCCCCGCGCCTCGGAGGCGAAAGACGCTCCAAACCGATGGCCCGCCGACACCGACCTCGCCGAGGCTCGCTCGGCTACTCCCCCCGTTCTCGCTCGTCGCGTATTGTACCTAGGGTCCGGACCTGGCCGCCAGGACCCAAACAGCCCATTATCGAAGGATTTGCCGGTTTCAAGGTCGGCATGACCCACGCCTTCATCGTGGACTACCGGAAGCGTTCCACGACCGCCGGGCAGGAAGTTTCTGTTCCGGTGACCGTTATCGAAACGCCCCCGATCCACGTCGTCGGCGCGCGTCTCTATCGAGACGATCCCTACGGCAGCCGCGTCGTCGGGGAAGTCTGGACGGAAGAGACCCACGATGAAGTCGACCGTGCGATTCCTCGCCACCCCCCGACCGACGCCGGGAAACTGGATACATTCCGGACCGTCCCCGCCGATGATGTGCGTTTGATCGCCCACACGGAACCGTGGCTGGTGACCGGCGTGGGATCCAAAACCCCCGACATCTTTGAGGTCCGGGTTTCGGGGGACGCATTCGAGGACCGTCGATCGTTCGCCCTGACCCAGCTCGGCAAGGAAGTCACGATCGACCAGGTGGCCAAAGAAGGCGAATTCTGGGATCTCATCGGGGTCACCAAGGGCAAGGGGTTCCAGGGACACATTCAGCGCTGGGGTGTCCACCTCCAGCCGCACAAGAACTCGAAACACCGGCGCATGATCGGAACGCTCGGACCGCACAACCCGAGTTTCGTCACGTACCGCATCCCCCAGGCCGGGCAGATGGGCTACCACAAGCGAACGATCTACAACATTCGGCTGCTCAAGATCGTCGGCGACCCCAAGACCGACGTTGTGACTCCAAAAGGCGGTTTCCTCCACTACGGCTCGGTTCGGTCGAGCTGCGTCATCGTGCACGGCACCGTGCCGGGTCCATCGAAGCGACTCCTCCGGTTCCGCATGCCCATCCGGAGCCATATCGCCAGCGTGGAGAAGGTCGACATTCGGTTCCTCAGCACCGCGTCGAAGCAGGGAGTATGAGCGCGCCCAAGTCGACCGTCGGCTCCACAGCGCCGGCCGAGCACGCCACGCCCCACCACCGGGTCCACCTGGTCAATCTCGCCGGCGCCCAAGGACAGACCGTGACCCTCCCGCTCGCCTTCTCCGTTCCGGTTCGCCCCGACCTGATCCGTCGGGCGGTTGTCGCGGCGCAATCTCATCGCATCCAACCGCACGGGACTACCCCGACAGCGGGTCTCCGTCACTCGACTCGGTGGTCGGGGAAGGGGAAGGGCGTCGCGCGTACCCCGCGATTGATGGATTCCATGCGCGGCGCGCAGGCCCCCAACACGGTCGGCGGCCGCCCAGCCCATCCGCCGATGGTCGACAAACTCTGGCGGAAGAAGATCAACGTAAAGGAACGACGCCGCGCATTCGCGGCGGCCCTCGCCGCGACCCGCGACGTGGGGATCGTGCGCGCTCGGGGTCACCGGGTCGGAGACGATACGCATCTTCCGGTCATCGTCGAGGACCCGATCGAGGAGGTCAACTCCTCGAAGACGGCCACCGAATTTCTCGAACGCCTCGGCTTGCTCGGCGACGTTAGCCGCGCGCGGGAGGGCACCCACATTCGGGCCGGACGCGGAAAGCGCCGGGGACGACTCCGGCGCGAACCCTCGAGCCTGCTCGTCGTCACGAGCGGTCCCGGCAAGGCCCTGGGTTTCCGCAATCTCGCCGGCGTCGATGTCGTTCCGATCGGTCGGCTCGGTACCGAAGACCTGGCCCCCGGGGGCGACCCGGGCCGGCTGACGATCTTCTCCAACTCCGCGCTCTCCGCCCTCAAGGAGCGGCTCGAGGGAGGTCCGGAATGAGCCAGGTCCGCCACCGGGTGATCCTCCACCCGTACGTCACCGAGAAAGCGATGGACGAAATGGAGCGCATGAACAAGCTCGAATTCGCCGTCGACCGTCGGGCCGACCGGGCCCAGGTCAAGCGCGCCGTCGAAGAGCTCTACCAATGCAAAGTGGCGAAGATCACAATCAAGATCGTCCGCTCGGGCAAGATCGCCACCGTTCGGTTCAAGCCCGAGTATTCGGCGGAAGACATCGGTGCTCGCGCCGGGGTGTTCTGATGGGTAAGCGCATCAAGTCCCGTCGGCGAGGGGCCGGCACGGGGCCTTACCGCTCCCCCAGCCATCGGCATCACGGGGCGATTTATCATCCTCCCCCGAGCGTCTCGGGGGATGGCAAGGTCGAGTCGTTGGAGCACGCCCCCGGCCGCTCCGCCTCCGTCGTGGTCGTTCGCGGCCCGTCGGGGGAAGAGATCCAGATGTTGGCAACGGCGGGAATCTCCACGGGGGACACCGTGTCCCTCAACACCGGCCCGGTGGCGCGGGGCAGCCTCTTGCCGCTCCAGAGCATCCCGGACGGAGTCCTGGTCTCGAACCTCGAGGTCAAACCGTTCGACGGAGGTCGCCTGGTTCGAGCCGCCGGAACGAGCGCGCTCGTCGTCGCCCACGCGGCCGGCGAGGTCACCGTGCAGCTGCCGTCGGGCAAGTTCAAGCAGTTCCTCGAGACCTGTCGCGCCCAAGTCGGGAGCGTCGGCGGAGGCGGCCGCCTCGAGCGACCGTTCATCAAGGCCGGTAAGAAGGTCAACGCGTTCAGGTCGATCGCCCGCCCGCCGTTCCACGTCCGCGGAGTGGCGATGAACCCGGTCAACCACCCCCACGGAGGCGGCGCGCACCAGCACGTCGGCCGACCGAGCACGGTCGGCTCGGGCGCCTGGCCGGGACAGAAAGTGGGCCGGTTCTCCCCGCGGCGTAAGCATTCGCGCCGCCGTCGGGCCGGAGGAAGCTAGACATGCCGAAGGGTCGGAAGGCGAAGCGGACGGAAGTTCGCCGGAAGCGTGAGTTCACGCTCCGCGGCAAGACGCTCCCCGAGCTCCTCCAACTGAGCCTCACGGACCTGGCCCTGCTCCTGCCCTCGCGGCAGCGCCGGTCGATCCGCCGCGGATTCAACGAAGACCAGCGGCGCTTCCTGGAGAAGCTCGTCGAAGCGCCTCCCGGCAAGGCCGTACGTACGCATTGCCGGGACGTTCTCGTCCTGCCCCAGCATGTCGGCCGCCGCGTGGCCATTCACAACGGGAAGGAGTACAAGGAGATCGAAGTCCGACCCGAGATGATCGGCCACTACTACGGCGAGTTTTCCCTGACCCGTCGATTCGAAAAACATTCGGGACCGGGCGTCGGAGCGACGCGGTCGTCGAAGTTCATGCCACTCAAGTGAGGAGTCGACGATGACGAACCGAGGCTACACCTACACCGCTGAGACCGGCGTCTCCGTGGCGCGGGCCCGCGGGCAGGAGCTGGCCATGTCACCCAAGAAGACCTACGAGGTGCTGAACGCGATCCGGGGCCTCGACCTCGAGAAGGCCCGCAAGATCCTCGACGAGGCGATCGCCCTCAAGCGCGCAATCCCGTTCCGGCGGTACAACCAGGAGACGGCCCACAAGAAGGGCGTTGGACCGGGTCGCTACCCCAAGAAGGTGTGCGAGGCGCTGCTTGGCATTCTCGCAAACGCCGAGGCCAACGCCGAGTTCCAGGGCCTCGACACCGACCGGCTGTTCATCAAGGTCGCCGCGTCGTCGCGGGGTCGGATCCAAAAGGCCAGCATGCCGCGTGCTCAGGGGCGCGCCACGGCGTGGAACGAGCAGACCACCCACGTCGAGATCGTCCTCGGTGAGCGGAAGGAGGCGTCGTAATGTCGAGCGAACGCAAGGTCATCGAGGAAGCCACCCGCCGCGTTCTGCTCAAGGACTTCCTGATCCAGCAGAGCGCTCGCGCCGGTTTCGGGGGCCTGGACATCCAGCGGACCCCGATGGGCACGCGGGTCACCCTGATCACCGAGAGGCCCGGGATCATCATCGGTCGGCGCGGCGAGCTCATCAAGCAGCTCACGCAGGACATCCAGAACCGGTTCAAGCTCGACAACCCCCAGATCGAGGTGCAGGAGGAGCGCCAGCCGGCGCTCAACGCCCAGCTCATGGCGGAGAAGCTCGCCGGCACCCTCGAGCGGGGATGGCACTTCCGTCGCGCCGGGCACTCGACCGTGCGCCGGATCATGGAGGCCGGAGCCCGGGGCTGCCAAGTGATTCTCTCCGGAAAGCTCACCGGCGAGCGCCATCGGACGGAACGGTTCAAGTCCGGCACCATCAAGTACTGCGGCGAAGCCGCGATCCTGCTCATCGGGAAGGGATTCGCCCAGGCCCGCCTCAAGCCCGGCGTCATCGGCGTGAAGGTCTGGATCATGGGCCCGAACGCGCGGTTGCCGGACGAGATCCATGTCAAAGGGGTGGAAGAACGGCCGAAGGCCGCCCCGATCGAGCTCCCGTCGGTCGAAGTGCCTCCGCTGCCCGATGCTCCGCCGGTGGAGGGAGTCCCGTGACGCTGCTTCGGATGAAGGACCTTCGCGCCCTCTCCGACGAGGATCTCCAGAAGAAGGTCGCGGACATCGAGAACGACTTGCTCCGGGAGCGGGGAACGGCGGCCATGGGCGGTGCTCCGCCCAGCCCGGGTCGCCTGCGGGCGCTTCGGACGAACGTCGCCCGGGCCCTCACCGTGCTCTCGGAACGAGCCAACGCGGCGCGGTCCCGGTAAGGGAGCGAGGGAAGGAGACGGATGTCGCCCGACGGAGAAACCCCCCGGACCTCCCCCCCACCGGCGCTCCTCGGCGAGATCATCGGGCTCCCCGTCCACATTACCGAAGCTCCGGGTCTCCGCTCGCTACCCTGGGACGGGGTCGTGGCGGACGAAACGCTGCACACGCTCCTCATTCGGCGTCCCGGCGCGAGCCGGTTGCGCCGGGTACCGAAGACCGGCCTCCGCGCGACGCTCGTCAAGGACGGCGACGAGGTATCGTTAATAGGCGAAGTTCTTCGCGTGCGCCCCGAAGACCGTACCAAGCTGCTAGCTCTGGGCGGCCGCCGGAGGTTTCGATGAGTCCCCCCCCTAAGCCGAGCGCTCGCCGGGCCCGCGACATCGGGCTCGACGTCCGGTCCCCGAAGGAAGCGTGTGACGACGCCCACTGCCCCTTCCACGGACATCTGTCGGTGCGCGGTCAAATCTTCGAAGCCACGGTCGTGTCCACCGCGATGCAACGCACCGCGGTGGTCGAACGGACCATCCTCCGACGGATCCCGAAGTACGAACGGTACGCCAAACGCCGCCGCCGCTACTTGGTCCACGACCCGCCGTGTCTCAAGGTCCGCGTCGGCCGGTTGGTGCGCGTAGCCGAGACCCGACCGCTGTCGAAGACCGTCACGTTCTGCATCGTCGAGGACCTGGGCGACGCCTCCCGCCGCACCAGCGGCGACGATATCGTCCCGCTGCCGGCCTCCGCGCCGAAGGAGCCGGCCGAATGAAGGGTCTCGCCGGTGCCCGGACCCGGGGCCTTCCCAAAGGCGCCCGCCTGGATTGCGTCGACAACACGGGCGCCAAAGTCGTCGAGATCATCGCCGTCCGCAACTGGCACGGCACCCACCGTCGCTACCCCCGCGCCGCGGTCGCGGACCTGGTGATCGCGTCGGTCAAGAAGGGAACGCCGGAGATGCGCCGCCAGGTCGTCCATGCGGTGATCGTCCGTTCGAAGATCCCCATCCACCGCGCCGACGGTACGCGCATCCAGTTCGAGGACAACGCCGCAGTCATCACGACCGAGACCGGCGAGATCAAAGGATCCCAGATCAAGGGCCCGGTGGCCAAGGAAGCCGCCGAACGCTGGCCGCGCATCGCCGCCGCCTCGTCGATCATTGTCTGAAGGGGGCCCGTCGATGAGCAACTCCGGTTCCACACAACCCCGCAAGCAGCGGCGGGCGAGCTTCCAGGCGTCGTCGTTCGACCGGCACCGCCAGATGGCCGTCAGTCTCTCGCGCGACCTCCGGGCCCGGTACCACCGGCGCGCCTTGCCGCTCCGGAAGGGCGACACGGTCCGCATCATCTCCGGCAGTTTCAAGGGCCGGGAGGAACGGGTCACCAAGGTCGACATGGAATCGCTGCGCGTCACGCTCGACAACGTGACGATCAAGAAGGTCGACCAGAAGCTCAAGCCGCTCCCGATTCGCTCGACGCACCTCATCCTGACCCGACTCAACCTCGCCGACCCCTGGCGCCGAAGGATTCTCAACGTGAGTGCCGCTGAAGTGCCGCCCGAGGAAACCCCCGCCGCCGCTCCCGTGGCCGAGATCCCGGCCGAGCCTCCCGTCCCGGAACCGGCCGCGGAGGGCTCCGAGACCCCTCCCACCGAGGACACCGAGACCGCTCCCACTCCCCCGAAGAAGCGACGCACGAAGCCGGCCGCCGAGGAGTCCGAATGACGCGACGGCTCAAGCGCGGCGCCGCGCCCCGCGCCTGGACGGTTCCCCGGAAGGGGACGAAATGGATCCTCCGACCGTCTCCGGGCCCCCACCCCCAGGACGCCTCCATCCCCTTGCTCCTCGTTCTCCGGGATGTGCTGCGCATCGCGCAGAGCGCCCGGGAGGCCCGACTCCTGGTACGGAGCGGCGCGGTGCGGGTCGACGGAAAGGTCGTGGCCGACCTGTCCCGCGGCATCGGTCTCATGGATACTCTCACGCTCGGCGCGCCCCTCAACGCACACTACCGACAGTTCAAGGACCGGCGGGGGAAGCTCCGGCTCTACCCGATACCGGCCGAGGAGGCCGCGGTGAAGATCGGCCGCATCCAGCGCAAGACGACGGTCCCCGGGGGCAAGCTCCAGGTGACGCTCCACGACGGCCGCAACATCCGGATCCCGGAAGGCGTCGACTGGAAGGTCGGCGACTCGCTCAAGATCCACCTACCGGACCAGAAGGTCCTGGGCCGGCTGCCGTTCGCCGTCGGTCACCTGGCGTACGTGGCCGGCGGCTCCCACGTCGGAGAGCTTGCCCGGATCGAGCGCGTCGAGGTATTGAACTCCCCGCAGCCGAACCGGGTGCACTTCAAAGAGGGATTTTCGACCGTCAAGCAGTATGTCTTCGTCGTGGGCGAGTCGACGCCCCAGATCACCCTGCCGGAGGCGATCAACCGATGAGCGCTCCGCCACCCGCGATCCCTCGGGCCGCCGAACCGACTCCCCCCGGGAACCGGTGGCGTATGCTCCGCGTCGTGAAAGTGGTCGTCAACATCGGCGTGGGCGAATCGGGCGAGCGTAGGGCGAAGGCGGAGAAAGTCCTGGCGATGGTCGCGAAACAGAAGCCGGTGTCCACCCGCTCCCATTCCACGAACCGAGACTTCGGGATCCGGGAGGGGCAGGAGATCGGCGTCAAAGTCACGCTGCGCCGCGAAGCGGCGATGGACTTCCTGCAGCGGGCCTTCGAAGCCCGGGACAAACAGTTCGACACCGATTCGGTCGATACCGACGGGAACTTCTCCCTCGGCATCCGGGATTACACCGACTTTACGGGCATGAAGTACGACCCGGCGATCGGCATCTTCGGCATGGATATTTCCGTCGAGATGGGCCGCGCCGGCTGGCGCGTTCGCGACCGGCGGGCGCAGTCCGCGGCGTTGCCGGCGCACGTCCGTGTCGCGCCGGACGAGACCCGAAAATTCCTAGTCGAGCAGTTCGGCGTGACGCTGCTGGAGTGATCGTGAAGCCCAAGAAGATGTTCGGACGGAAGGAAGGGTGCCTGCGCTGCGACCGGAAGCGCGGCATCGTCCGGCGCTACGGACTCCACCTCTGCCGTCAATGCTTCCGCGAAGTGGCGATGGACCTGGGCTTCCGGAAGTACCAGTGAAGGGTTGACCATGCAGCAGGATCTACTCAACGACGCGCTGGTGTCGCTCCGCCACGCCGATCTGCAAGGCAAGCAGGTCGTGACCCTCGCCCCGGCCTCGAAGCTGGTCGGCGAGGTGCTCCGCATTCTCCAGGCGAACCAGTACATCGAGGCCTTCACGTTCGTGCAGAACGGCCGCGGCGGCAGCTACGAGGTCAAGCTCGCCCGCCGGATCAACTCCTGCGGCGTGATCAAGCCCCGTCTCGCCGTCCGGGCCCGCGACCTGGAGAAGTTCGAGAGTCGGTACCTGCCGGCCCAGGACTTCGGTCGGCTCGTGCTCTCGACCAGCCACGGCGTCATTACTCAGGTCGAGGCCCGCGAACAGAAGGTCGGTGGGAGGTTGCTCGCCTATGTCTTCTGAGAGCTCCGGCGCGCCGTCGCCCGGCGAGATCCGGGTGGAGTTGCCGGCGGGGGTGCACGCTCGCTTGGAGAACGACACGCTCTTCGTGAAGGGTCCGCACGGGGAAGTCCACCGGACGGTCCCGCTGGGGGCGCTCCGGTTCACGCCGGCACCGACGTCCGTCACGATCACGCTGCTCGTCTCCTCCGAACGCAAGAAGGCCCGGTCGCTCATCAACACCTGGGAACGCCACCTTGGGAACATGGCGCAGGGGGTTACCCACGGCTTCGAGGCTCGGATGAAGGTCGTAGCGGCGCACTTTCCGATGAAGGTGGCCGTCAAGGAACACCACGTCGTCATCGAGAACTTCCTCGGGGAGAAGTACCCCGGACCGCGGCGATCCTCCCCGGGGTCGAAGCGAAGGTCGACGGCGAGTTCGTGATCCTCTCCGGGCCCGACATCGAGCGGGTCGGCCAGAGCGCGGCGAACATCGAGCGCACGACCAAGATCCGGGACTACGACCCCCGGGTCTTTCAGGACGGCATCTACATCATCGAGAAGGCCCGGCCCCGGGCCGCCGAGGGCGCATGACGGACCCGAAGGACGCCCCGGTGGCCGACGCGGAAGAGACGGCTCCCGGGACCGCGCCCGCCGCTACGGAAGCCACTCCCGCGTCGAAGAAGCCGCGAGCCGCCCGCGGCACCGCCCGCAAGACGGCGACGGCCGCCCCGGAAGAGGCGCCCAAGCCGAAGGCGAAGGCGCCGAAGGAGACGCCACCCCCGCGGCGGCCCAAGCTCTCGCCGGAACTTCTCCGACTCCTGACCTTCCGGCACCGCCAGGACTCGCATCGCCCGCTGTTCACCCGACAGGCCTCCTATCGGTACTGGCGCATCGGACGCTGGGATTCGTGGCGGAAGCCTCGGGGACTGCAGTCCAAGCAGCGCCGGCACTACGGCTACCGTTCCACGATCCCGAGCATCGGGTTCCGGGGCCCCCGGCTCGTCCGAGGACGCACGCCGACCGGATTCCGCCCGATCCTCGTTCACACCGTCGACCAGATCCGCCAGATCGACCCCGCGCAGGAAGCCGCGATCATCGCCCGGACCGTCGGCACGCAGAAGCGCCTGGTCCTCGAAGAGGCGGCGCGAAAGCGCGGCATCCACGTCCTCAACCCTCTGACCAAGGACAGCCGGGAGACGTAGGACGATGCCGGATCTCTCGAACCAACGCCGGATGGCGGCCACGCTCCTCAAGTGCGGTCAGGGCCGCGTCTGGATCGACCCCTCTCGACAGGAGGACCTCGCCGACGCCGTGACGCGGAAGGACATCCGCGGCGCCATCAAGGCCGGTGTGATCCAGCGGCTCCCGATCCAGGGCACGTCCCGGGGACGCGCCCGCCAGCACGCGGAGGAGGTCCGCAAAGGACGTCACCAGGGCCCCGGCTCCCGAAAAGGCTCCCCGATTTCGCGCGTCACCAAGAAGGGACGCTGGATGCGCCGTATCCGGGCCCAACGGAGCCTGCTCGCCGAGCTGAGGGAAAAGAAGACCATTCCGCCGGCCGTGTACCGGTCGTTCTACCAGAAGGCCAAGGGCGGTATGTTCCGGAGCCGGGCCCATCTGCTCCTCAACCTGCGTCTCGCGGGCCACGCGCTCGAGGAGAAGAAGCCATGAGCAACGGACCCCGGTACCGCGTCCCGTTCCGCCGGCGCCGCGAAGGGAAGACCGATTACCGGATCCGCCTCCGGCTCCTGCGCGGCGACCAGCCCCGCGCGGTGGTGCGCGTCACGAACCGCCGGATCCTGGTCACGCTAACCACCTACGACCCGCTCGGCGACCGCGTGGTCGCGTCGGCGGAGAGCGTCGAGCTGACCTCCGTCGGGTTCCCGGAGTCGAACCTCCGCACGACCCCGGCGGCGTATCTGACCGGCTACCTCGCCGGCGTACGGGCCAAGGCCGCCGGCACCCAGTCGGCCGTCCTCGATGTCGGGCTGCGTCACCCGACCCCCGGTGGCCGGCTCATGGGCGCGCTGAAGGGCCTCTTGGACGCCGGTCTCGAGGTTCCTCACGGCGACAAGGGGCTCCCGACCGCGGACCGCTTGAACGGTCAGCACCTACCCAAGCCGCTTCCGAAGCCGGTCGAAGCCTACAAATCCGAACTTGCTCAGCCCCGGGTCCCCTCGAAGGAGTCCCCATGAGTCCGGCCATGGCCTCGGCACCCGCCGCCCCGTCGCCGGGCCCCGGCCCGGGGGTCGGTTCGGCCCGGGAGGCCCGGCGCCCGCGCCGCCGTGGGTACCGAAGACCGAGCTCGGGCGGAAGGTCCATTCCGGCGAGATCACCACGATGTCCGCGGCGCTCCACAGTGGGCTCCCGCTGCGCGAGGCCGGGATCGTCGACGCGCTGCTCCCGGGCCTCCACGATGAGGTGCTGGACGTCAACATGGTCCAGCGGATGACCGACTCCGGTCGCCGGTACAAGTTCGCCGTCACGGTCGTGGTCGGGAACGGCGACGGGTTCGTCGGCCTCGGACGGGCCAAGGGAAAGGAGGTCGGTCCCACCATCCGGCGGGCCATCGACAAGGCGAAGCTCCACATGGTGGAGGTCCTCCGCGGCTGTGGCAGCTGGGAATGCGGCTGCGGACGCTCCCACTCGGTCCCCTTCATGATCCACGGCCGCTCCGGCTCCGTCGTCGCGACCTTCAAGCCGGCGCCGCGGGGCGTCGGTCTCGCAGTCGGGGATGTCGTCAAGCCAGTGCTCCGGTTCGCCGGGCTCACGGATGCCTGGGGGTTCACGTCCGGGCACACCAAGACCACGGTCAACTACGCGCAGGCCGCCTACGAGGCGCTGCGTCAACTCTCGATCCTCAAGGTACCGGCCGAGGACGCCGGGCGACTCAAGATCGTCCGCGGCCCGGTGGGCACCTCGATCCTGCCTCCGAAGGAAGACACCCCCCCCGACCGCCGCGGTGGCCGGGGCGGGCGAGGGGGCCCGGGCCGCGGCGGACCGGGACGGCGCGGTCCCGGGGGCGGGGGCCCCCGGCGTCCGGGGCAGCGGTGAGTCGATGGCGTGGATCGTGGTCCGCGTCCGCGGAGGGATTCACTCGCGCCACGACATCCAGCAGACGCTCCGGGAACTGCATCTCACGCGGGCCAACCATGCGACCGTAGTGCCCGAGGAGCCCTCGTTCCGGGGGATGCTCATGGCCACGCAGGGTTACGTCACGTGGGGCGAAGCGGAAGCGGAGACGGTCCAGGTGCTCCTCGCCGCTCGCGGCGAGACCCGGACCGGCGTTCGACTGTCCGCGCCGAAAGAGGACACGCCCCCCGTGGCCGAACTCGCGACCTCCGTGCTCGGCGGCGGTCTGGCGCGCGTCAAGACGCTCAAGCCCTTGGTCCGGCTCGCCCCGCCGAAGGGCGGCTGGAAGTCGACCAAGAAGCCCTACTCGCTCGGGGGCGCCCTGGGATACCGCGGCCGCGCGATCAACGACCTCGTCAAGAAGATGATCTAGGAGTTGTGATGCCGTCTCGTACTCGAAAGTTCCGGGGGTCCCGCACGCACGGCCGCGGCATCAAGGCGGGCCGGGCGCCGGCAAGCAGGGGGGCCGGGGCAACGCGGGCCTTCACAAGTACAAGTTCAAGTCGATGCTCATCTACGCTCCAGACCACTTCGGCCGGCACGGCTTCAAGCGGCCCCGGGAGATCATCGCTACGCACCAGTCGATCAACGTGGGGCAGCTCGACTCGATCGCCCCCTATCTGAGCGCGGCGCAGGCCCTCCGCCAGGACGGGGAGAAGTGGGTCGCCAACCTCGAGACCCTCGGCATCGACCGGCTCTTGGGAGGCGGGGAAACGACCCGCACGTGGAGCGTCTACGTGGCCCACGCCACGAAGCACGCCCGGGAAAAGGTCGAGATCCTCCAGGAGCCGCCCGTGGCTCCCCCGGCCTGAACGGGCCGTCCACCGTCCTGCGGACCGTTAAGGTATTTAGGCAGCCCGGCGGGTGGTTCGCCGACTGCGGTTAGTCCGAGATGGCGGATCCCGACGTTCCCCGTGATTGGCGCTGGGCGATCCCGCTGTTCGTCACCGAGGCGGTCATCCTTTTCCTGCTCTGGATCGGGGCCCATCCCACGACCCTGGCGTTCGGCATCGCCGCTCTCGCCCTTACCCTGATCTTCCTCCTGATGTTGCTCGGGCTCTCGTACTCCGGGCCCAAATCGAAGCTCTACGGACTGAAACCGGTCACGACCCGGATGCCGGCCGTCACCCAGCCGGTCGGCCACGTCCATTTCCGGACGAAGATGCTCTGGGTCGTCGGCGTCCTGCTCCTCTACTTCGTCCTCTCGAACATCTTCCTGTTCGGCGTCGACCAGGCGACGGTCATCGACCTGTTCGCGAGCTACCGGGCGATTCTCGCCGGGCAGCAGGGGACGCTGATGCACCTTGGCATCGGCCCAATCGTCACCGGGTCGATCATCATGCAGCTGTTCACCGGTGCGAAGATCATCGGCCTCGACCTGACCAAGGACGATGACAAGGCGATCTACCAGGGCACCCAGAAGGTCATCGTCGTCACGATGATCTTCGTCGAGGCGATCCCCCAGGTCTTCGGCTACCTGACCCCCTCGTCCTCCCTGGTCGCCGGCCTGGGGAACTTCTCGGCGGGGAACGGGCCCTTGCTCGCCGAGATGATCATCATCTCGCAGCTGGTCTTCGGCAGCTACCTCGTCTTTCTGATGGATGAGGTGGTGAGCAAATGGGGGATCGGCAGCGGCATCTCCCTGTTCATTGCGGCGGGGGTCTCCCAGCAGATCATCCAGGGGACGCTCAATTGGGTCCCGGCGAACGCCGGGCCGATCACGGCGATGAACCCGCCCTCGGGCACGATCCCGAAATCGATCTGGTTCTTCACCCATCTGAGCGCCTCCCAGATGGCCGGCGGCGGCTGGGAGTCCGTCCTGCTCCACTCGCCGAATCCCATCGTGGCGCTTGCCGGTACGGCGGCGATCTTTTTCCTGGTCGCGTGGACGGAGTCGACCCGGATCGAGCTCCCGCTCTCCCACGCTGAGGCCCGGGGCGCCCGGGGCCGGTATCCGCTGCGCCTGATCTACGCGAGCAACATCCCGGTCATTCTGATGTCGGCCCTGTTGGCCAACGTATCCATGTTTTCGATCCTGCTCTGGGGGAACAACACCCTCTCGCGCTTCCCGCTCCTGGGCCATCAGTGGTGGATCGGTTCGTATCCCGCGTCGGCGGCCATCGCCCAGCAACACGGCATCACGGCGACGACCCCGCTTACCGGAGGTGCCTACTATCTCTCGTCGGTCAATGGGCTCGAGAGCTGGCTCCTCCCGTTGCTCAATGCCCAGCAGTACGGGCAGTTCCTCGTCGGCCACATGTGGTGGCAGGACCTGCTCCACGTGATCGTCTACTTCAGCGTCATGGTCGTGGGCTCGGTCCTGTTCGCCAAGTTCTGGATCCAGACCACCAACATGGGTCCCGAGGCCGTCGCGCGACAGATCGAGGCGAGCGGCATGCAGATCCCCGGCTTCCGCCGGGAACCGCGGGTGCTCCGTCGTGTGCTCGAGCGGTACATCCCCGTGATCACGGTCATCTCGGGAGCGGCGGTGGGGGGCCTGGCCGCCGGCGCCGACCTGATCGGTACGCTGGGCAACGCCAGCGGGACCGGCGTGCTGCTGACCGTCGGGATTCTCATTAACTTCTACGAAGCGATGGGCCGGGAGCAGCTCATGGAGATGAACCCGCTCCTGCGGCGATTCATCGGCGGGGAGTAAGCGCGTGCCGGACCCCGCGATGGACACGCCGCTCAAGTCCGAGGCGGATGAGGTAGAGGAAGAGGAGGAGGAATCCTCCGAGTCCGAAACGCCCGAGGTCGAAGCGGCTCCGGCGAAGCCCGCCCGGCCCCCGGCGCCGACCTTCAAGCCGTCCACGATGATCCTCACGTTCCTGTTCCTGCTCGGGATCCTGATGATCTTCGACACGGGCACGCGGAACCAGGTGGCGCTCGCGCTGGGCTACGGATTGGGCCCCCTCCTCGGGTTCCATGGTCAGTACGTGTTGCTCACGATGTTCCTCGCCGCGGTCCTCGAGATGCTGCTCACCGCGATCGCGTACAATTACACGACCAACTGGGTGAACGCGGCGAAGGTCCAGAAGTGGTCGGCGGCGTTCCGGAAGGTGCAGATGGAGGCCCTCCGCTCCGGGAAGAAGGACAAGCTCGAGGCGCTCAAGGTCAAGCAACAGGAGCTGACGAAGCTGACCAGCGAGATGTCCATCAACCAGCTCAAGGGGATGGCCGTTACCTGGTTCCTCGTCATCGCGATCTATACCTGGGTCGGGATGTTCGTCGCCTGCAGCGCCACGGGTCTCACCCTTCCCGTGGGCTGGGTGTGTGCCCCCAACAACTTCGTGGACATCGGCGGAAACATGGTCTCCCTGACCCACAAGGAATGGATCGTGCCCCTCTGGTTCCTGATCTTTTCCCTCTACACGATCCCGAGCTCGCTCATCCTGCGGCGATACCTCAAGCACTACTCCCTCCGGAAGTACGGAAACACCGTGGCCGTTCCCCCGGCGCTCTCCTCGACCTGAGGCTCGGCGTGAGCCTGCCCCTCGTCGTGGTCGGAGGGCCGCCCGGCAGCGGCAAGACCACGGCCGCCCGACAGGCGGCGGAACGGCTCGACATGGAGTTTCACGCCGCCGGCGCCCGCTTCCGGGCCCAGGCCGAGGAACATCACATGGACCTGGGCGAGTTCTCGCGATACGCCGCATCCCACCCGGAGATCGACCGGGAGCTCGACGAATACATGCTCAACTTGGCCCGGCCGGGGCGACTGCTCGACGCGCGCCTCGCGGGCCCCTTGGCCCGGCGCCAACGGGTCCCCGTGCTCTACGTCGTGGTCACGGCCCGCCCCGGGGTTCGGGCGAAGCGGCTCGCCGGCCGGGACGGCGTCCCGGTCGCCACGGCGCGTCGCGCCATGGGGGCCCGGGAGAAGAGCGAACGGAGCCGGTACCAGGCGCTTTACGGCATCGACCTCGACCGGGAGGCGCCGGACCTCGAGATCGACAGCTCCGAGATGACGCCGGCGGCGGTCGTCGACCGGCTCGTTGACTTCATCCGCCGCCATGCCACGCCATCCCCGTCATGAACGAGGCCTCCGCCGCGACCCTTCCGTTCCCCGCGGCCATCGAGGAGCGGGTCCGGGAGGGCGCGTTCCTCCTGGTCGACAAGCCCCGCGGCCCCACCTCGCACCAGGTCGCGGCGTGGGTGCGTGACCTGTTGGGCCTCGAGCGGGCGGGCCATGCCGGGACCCTCGACCCGCACGTCTCCGGACTGCTCTGGATCGGGGTCGGTCCGGCCCTCAAGCTACTCCCCCTGCTCCTCGACTTCCCCAAACGGTACGTCGGCGTGATCGACCTGCACGGGCGGGTGCCGGCGGCCGAGCTCTCCGCCGCGCTCGCGGAATTCCAGGGCCCGGTCTTCCAGACGCCGCCGGTTCGGTCGGCGGTGCGGCGCGAACGGCGGGTCCGAACGATCTATCGATTGACGCTGCTCGAGCGCGACAGTCCCCATCTCCTCGTCGACGTCACGTGCGAGTCCGGCACGTACATCCGGTCCCTGGCCGTGGACCTCGGGGAGGCGCTGGGAGTGGGCGCCCACCTGGCCGAGCTCCGGCGCATCGGCACCGGACCATTCAAGGAGGAACAGTCGACCACGTTGCACGCCCTCTCCGACGCCGTGGCCCAAGCGCGCGGCGGATCGCCCGAGGCGCTCCTCCACCTGCTCCACCCCATCGAGGAAGTTCGGCGGGAGTTCCCCCAGGTCGTGCTCAAGCCCGGCGCGGCGGCGGCCGTCGCGCACGGGGCCGGAGTGGCGCGCGGAGGCATCCGCTCCGTTTCCCGGCCCTTCCCCGAAGGCGCTCAGGTGGTCCTGATCGCGCCGGACGGGGCGTTCCTCGGCGTGGGGGAGGCGCGCGTCGCCTCCGACCGATTCGCCAGCGTGCCCCACGGGTGGGTCATCGAAAGCCGGCGGATCATGGTCGACTCCGCCGATTACGAGCGGCTATGGGACGTCGACCGACGCGCCCACGCCGCGGAGCCGGCTACGGACCCCCACTGACGGCAACCAGGGTCTCCGTGCTCTTGACACCGGAAACCTTGCGAATCTTGTGCATGACGACGTCAAGCGCCTCGTTGATGTGCGGCGCCTGAATCTTGACGATCAGGTCGAAGGGCCCGGTGACGGCCTCGACCTCCGCCACGTGGGGGATGGCCCGAAGGCGTCGAATGACGTCCTCGAGTTGGCTGACGTCAACCTCGGCGAGAAGGTACAGCGTTTCCATCGGGGCGGAGGCGTCGCCCACGGCGGTCCTCCTTCTTGAAGGTAACTCGGTTGCGTTGGTTGACGGGCTCCCCTATAACCCCACCTTCTTCGGGGCGCCGAGGCGCCCGGGCCGATGACGCTAGTCTTCCGCGAGTCCCTGTCGGGCCACTCCCAGGCCGTGCCCCGTCCCGTGGGACGACCCCTCACGATGTACGTCTGCGGGCCCACGATCTACGCGCGCGCCCACGTCGGGCATGGGCGGAATTACCTCTACTTCGACCTGCTCCGTCGCTATTTCCGCGACCAGGGCCAGCCCGTCCGCCACGTCATGAACATCACCGATTACGAGGACAAGATCACGCAACGAGCCGTCGAGCTCGGTCTCACCTGGCGGGAGCTAGCCCGGCGCGAGGAGCGCCGGTTCCTGGCCGACTTCCGCCGGCTCGGATTGATCCCTCCGAGCGAAACCCCCCGGGCCAGCGCCTTCGTGCGCGAAATGCTCGGCGATGCGGAGGCGCTGACGCGGACCGGACGCACGAGCTGGGATGGGGATGAACTCTACTTCGACCCCGACCCGGCGACCGACGCGCAGAACTTCCCCGCCGGCCGAGAGCTCTCGCGGCACGCGGTGTTGGAGCCGGGTCGCTCGCCCCCGGGGACCGACCCCCGATCCCGTCGGGTCCTGTTGTTCCGCCGCCAGACCCCGCCCGCCGCCAGCTGGGCCAGCCCTTGGGGCCCCGGCGCCCCCGGATGGACCCTCGAGTGTTACGCGATGGCGAAGCGGTACCTCGGCGTACCGGTGGACCTCCACGGGGGCGGCACGGACCTCATCTTCCCCCACCACTACTCCGAAAACGCGGTCTCGCTCACGCTGGACGCCACTCCGTTCGCCCACCGGTTCCTCTACACCGGGTTCGTCACGCAGGGGGGTCACAAGATGTCCAAGTCGGTGGGAAACCTGTTCCCGCTCGGCGACGCGCTCGACCGGTGCGGCCCCTCGGGGCTCCGATGGTACCTCCTCGCGCCCCGATACAACGCCCGCCTCGAATGGGACGAAACGGCGGCGGAGCGGGCGTCCGGCGAGGAGCAGGAGTTCGCGCAACGGGTCCAGATGACCCTCCGCCCCGGGCACGGGGGATCCCTCCGCTCCACGGATTTGACTCGGCTCGTCGCCCGGATCCTTCGCCGCTTCGAGGACGGCTTCGGCGTCGATGGGGTCTTCGAAGAGCTTCGCGCCTGGTCGGCGCAGATCAGCCGGGCCCCGGTTCCGCGCTTCGAACGAGGAGGGTTGCCCCTCGCGCGCAGGGAATATCGCCGGCTTGAGCGGCTGCTCGGTCTGGAACTTACAGGCCCCGCCGGTCCAGGATGATACTGAGCCCGTTGCCGCCGCCCATGCAGAGCGTCGCGAGGCCCAACTGGCCTCCGCTCGCGATCATCCCGTGCAGCAGGGTGACAACGATCCGGGCGCCGCTCGCCCCGATCGGGTGACCGAGGGCCACGGCCCCTCCGGTAGGGTTGAACTGCTCCTCCGTGAACCCAAACGTTCGCTGCACGGCCAGCGACGCGGAGCTGAACGCCTCGTTGTGCTCGACCTGGGCGAAGTCCCCGGGCTGGAAACCCGTCCGGGCAAGGTGCAGCTTGACCGTCGGGATCGGGGACTCCATCACATCCTCGGGTGCGACCCCGCTCACGGCGTACGAGTGGATCCACGCCAACGGCTTGAGACCGTGACGGCTCATCGCGGGTTCCCCCGCGAGCACGACGGCGGCCGCCCCGTCGGAAAGCTGCGAGGAATTTCCGGCGGTGAGGATCCCATCCGGTCGGAACGCCGGTTTGAGCTTCGCGAGCGATTCCACGGACGAATCGGCTCGGATCCCCTCGTCCGTTTCGAGGCCCTTGCCGGAAGTCGTCTTGTCGGCGGGAACGGGCACGAGCTCGTTCGTGAAGCGTCCGGCCTTCGTCGCCTCGGCGGCGCGCCGATGACTTCGGGCGGAGAACGCGTCCACCTCGGGCCGAGTCAGGTGAAAGTGTTGCGCCACCCGCTCGCCGGTAATGCCCATGTGGTCGTGGTCCCCGTAGGCGTCCAAGAGGGAATCCCGGAGGACGGCATCGTCGCTGGAGAGGGTGCCGTAGCGATGGCCGTCCCGGATGCGACCGGGAACCAGGAAGGGAGCCGAGTCCATGCTTTCCATGCCTCCCGCCACGATGAGGTCGAAGTCTCCGCCGCGGATCTCGGCGGCGGCGAGCGTGATTGCCTTCAAGCCGGATCCACAGACCTTGTTGATCGTCACCGCGCCGGAGGTGTTCGGGATCCCCGCCCCGAGCAGCACCTGTCGCGCCGGGTTCTGGCCGGTCCCCGCCTGGATACAATGACCGAACACGACCTCGGGAACGTCGACGGGAGCGAGGTGGGCGCGCGCAAGGGCCGCCTGCACGGCGATCGTACCGAGGACCACGGCCGGGGTCTGTCGCAGGTTCCCGCCGAACTTCCCGATCGGGGTGCGAACGGCGCTGACGATGCCGATCCGCGGACTGATCGGCGGCGGCGCGCCGGAGCTCACGGTCAGTCCTCTTCGACCCGGGGCGCCAGCAGGAACGAGCCTTCTCCTTTTCCGCCGGCGATCTTGAACTCGATCTTGAGCGGGTACTCGTTCCCGACGTGAAGGGTCACGACCTCGTCGGTGCTGATCGACTTAACCATGTTCGAGAAGAAATCCAGCGGGTACATGCTCTTCACCGTCTCCTTGACCGTGAGTTCGGTGAGCGCGTCCTTCGGGATCTTGAGGTCGACGCGGTCCGTCTCCCCCTCCGAGTGCATGATGAAGTGGTCGGCGGTGAGCTCGAGGGTCACGTGGTCGGAAACGCTCTCGCTCCCCCGGATCCCCTGTCGAAGTTCCTCCGTGTTCACCTTCACGATGCCCGGAGGGTTCACGTTGGGGACCTTGGGGTCGGTAATGCCGGCCGGGTCGACCACGCCCATATGGCGGGTCAGCTTCCCGACGCTGACGACAAGCTTGCTCTTGCCGCCATCGTACTGGAGGTCGATGACGTCGCCCGGCTTGCTCAGACGGAGCACTTCCTTGACCTTCTCAATGTCGAGGCCGATGTCGGTCGCTTCGCCGGTGAACTCCTCGAACGCCGCGCGGTTCAAGTGGAGCACGAGCATGGCGACGTGGGAGGGGTCGACGGCCTTCACATCAACGCCGTCCTTGGAGACGCTCAGCTTGACCTCGGAGACTAGCGTCGAGATGACCTCGACGACCTCCCGGAGCACCTCCATCTTCACCTTTGCTTTGAACATCGGAAACCCTGCGCGCGCGAAGAATGTGCCCGCTAAATAGGTTGTGCCGCCCGCAATTCGCTCTCGGCGGAGAATTGTGGGTCGCCATCCTGCGAACGGGCGGAACGCTCTTGCCTCCGTCTCCCTAACCGGAGGTGCCGTGACCGAACTTGCCTACCTCGTGGACACGGACGCGGCGTACGTCCGGAAGTTTTCGGCCAAGGTCGTCGCGCTTCCCCCAGGAGGATTGGTTCTCGATCGTACGTTCTTCTACCCGGTCGGAGGCGGGCAGCAGGCCGACCACGGAACCCTCGGGGTCCCGGAGGGCTCCCCATACGCGGTCGTGGACGTCACGCGATCGGGGGCTTCTGCCGTCCACCGGGTGCGCGGCCGGCCGCCGGCACGGCCTCCGCACTTCAGGTGGGCGAGGAGGTGGAAGGCGTCCTCGACTGGGAACGTCGACATCGGCACATGCGGCTGCACACCGGACAGCATCTCCTCAGCGCACTCATCTTCGAGCGGACCGGTGTGCGGACCCGAGAAGCGTCGATGTCGGGCACGGCCGGCACGGTGGACCTGGAGCGGGCCCTGCCCCCCACCGCCACCCCGGACGCCCTGGCGTCAGAGGCGAATGCCATCCTAGCCGGGGGGCGGAACGTGTCGATCCGTCTCATGAGTCGCGAACTGTGGGAAAAGAATCCCACTCCTCGGTCGGGGCTGGTGGGACTGCCTCGCCACGTGGATCCGGTCCGGATCATCGAGATCGCCGGCCTGGATGCCTGCCCCTGCGGCGGGACCCACGTCCGGTCGACGAGCGAAGTCGGGACGATCGCCCTCGACCCACCGGTTCCGCTGGCGCTGGGGGCCGTTCGCGTCCCGTTCAGGCTGGTGGATGCTTCGCCGCCCAGTCGTCCCGGATGAGTCCGTACACGGCGATGTCGTGCCACCGGGCATGGTGGAACAGCGCCGAGCGCAGCACCCCCTCCCGCTGGAAGCCGATGCGCTCGAGCAGGAGCACCGAGGGATGGTTTTCGACATCCACCGTAGCCCCGAGCCGCGGGAGCGGCGAGGTGTCGAAGAGATGGCCCACCAACAGCGTGACCGCTTCGGTGGCGTACCCCTGTCGGCGCGCTTGCCGGTCTCCGATCACGTACCAAACATCGATCGTCTCGAGGACCGGATGCGGCACATAGTGACCGACCAGACCAATCGGTCCGTCCCCTTCCCGAAGGGCGACGACGTACCGGGGGGCGAGCGAGGTCGGATCGTGGGGAGCCTCCTGCAGCGACCGCTCGAACTCTTCGAACGTATCTACACTGAATCGATCGAACGGCGCCACGGTCTCCGGGTCGTTGTACCAGGCGAAGATTCGCTTGGCGTCCTCCGGTTTCGGAGGACGCAGTTGGACCCGGGGTCCTTCGAGAACCGGGGAGGGGTCTCCTTCGTTCATTCCTTCTTGGGGCGTGAGTCGGAGCGTTCGCGCCGACGGCCCGAGCTCTTCCGTGGCGGCGCGGAGTGGAGTGAGGGGGGGTCCGGAGCGGGGCCGGTGGGGGGAGCCCCCAGGGCCGCCGGAGCTACGGGTGCGCGTCCGGGGGTGGTGCCGAACAGGTCGAGCGCCTTCCGGTAGCCGTGCGGAGTCAGGGAGTAAACCAGCTTGGGCTCGCTGAACCCGATGACATACTGGACCCGCCGGTAGACCCAGCGGCCGTTCTCGAGCTGGCGCAACGCGTTCTTGAGCAGTCCGGCTTCGAGGTCGGTGAAGGAACGGTAGATCCCAAACTCCGTCGTGTGGGCATCCGCCTCGAAGCGGACCTGATGGCCCCGGTACGTCAGGAGATGGCGGAGGAGGGATTGCTCGAGACTGTCCAGTTCCTCCCCCATCGGGTTCGCTCTTGCTCCGGCACGTCAGGCAATGGTCGTGACTTCATAGTTCACGCCCAAGCCCTTGAGTCGACCGTGCATGGTCGTGACCAGGTTCAGAACATCCTCGATACTGGGCTGCTTCGTCCACTTGAACACGAAGTCGTGAATTCCCATCGACTCTTCAAACTGCAACTCGCGCATGACATGCAAGACGTCTCGGGGGCTCGAACCCTCCGACTGGAAAATCATCCGCACGTACGTTCGCATCGACCAATTCCCCGACTGAAAACGCGTTGCAAGCGAGCTAGGCTGCTGTTCTGATATATATGATTCTCTCACTCCCTCCGGGGTCGACCCATGTCGAAGACAACGGAACACGCCCCCGTGGTCGTTACGGGAGGCGCCGGGGCCATCGGGGCGGTCCTCGCCCGCCAGGTCGTGGCGGCCGGCCACCCGGTACGGGCCATCGATAACCTCAGCTCCGGCCAGCGCAGTCGCCTCGCCGACCTTGAAACGACCGGGAAGTTGCAATTCCACCTTCATGACCTCCGTGACCCGAGCGGCATGACCGAGATCTTCCGAGGGGCCGGCTCCGTCTGGCATTTCGCGGCGAATCCGGACATCACCAAGGGAACCCGCGATCCCCGGGTGGACCTGGAACACGGGACGATCGCCACGTCGAACGTACTCGAGGCGGCGCGCCGGGCCGACGTCCGCCGAATCCTGTTCTCCTCCTCGAGTGTGGTGTATGGGCTGCCGACGGTTTTCCCCACGCCGGAATCCTATGGTCCCCTCCTGCCGCAATCCCAGTACGGGGCGTCGAAGCTCGCCAGCGAGGGCCTGATCAGCGCGTACTGCCACTCGTATGGGATGCAGAGCTGGATCTTCCGATTCGCCAACATCGTGGGCCCGGGGATGACCCACGGAGTGGTGTACGACTTTCTCCGGAAGCTCCAGCGGGATCCCCGTCGGCTGGAGGTGCTCGGCGACGGCCGCCAAGCCAAAAGCTACCTCTGGGTCACCGACTGCGTCGACGGTATGCTCTTGGCGGAGGAGCGCTCGAAGGAGCCGGTGAACGTCTTCAATCTGGGGACGGCGCAGCAGGTACCGGTCCGGGAGATCGCCGAGCGGGTGGTCCGTGCCTTCGGCGGGACCGCGAAGATCGAGTACACGGGAGGACCGCGCGGCTGGGCCGGCGACATCCCGGTGCAACTCCTCTCGGTGGAGCGGATCGAAGCGCTCGGGTGGCGCCCCCAGTTCGATTCTTCCCAATCTGTTGATAAAGCGATCGTCACCGGCCGCAGCGAACTGGGTCTCTGACGCTCCATGACCGAATCCCTCCCGGACTCGCCAGGCACCGGGACGGTCACGGTCATTGTCACCGTGATGGACGACCCTCGGTTGGAACGCTCCCTGGAGAGCCTCCGGGCCCAGACTTGGCTTCCCCAGGAGATTCTCATCGCCGACGGGGGGGAGTCGCCTGTGATCCGGGCCATCGCCGACCGCTTCGCGGCGCAGGACCCCCGGATCCGTCGGGTGGCGGCTCCGGGCTCGATCGCGGAATCCCGGAACGCTGTGGTCGGCCTCGTCCGGTCCGAGCTGACGGCCTTCCTCGACACGGACGAGGTCGCCCCTCCGGCGTGGTTGCAGGAATTGACCGCCCCCTTCGCCGACGCGACGGTGGGATTTGTGGGAGGGCCCACGCCGGCGA
The DNA here is from genome assembly GCA_963773945.1 of uncultured Thermoplasmata archaeon. Taxonomy (GTDB): domain Archaea; phylum Thermoplasmatota; class Thermoplasmata; order Lutacidiplasmatales; family UBA184; genus JAKIWV01. The sequence continues at coordinate 503,968 of CAVZDD010000003.1, forward strand.
TACCGGGCACGACGCGAAACATCGCCGCTCACTACTACGACGCGTATCTCCGCCGATTCTACGACCGCATCGCCAGCCAACGCCCCCACGCCCTCCCGATGGGAAATTCGGCGTGGCGCACCCGGATCTTTCGGGAGTTGGGGGGTCTCGACCTCTCGGTTTCGGGATACGGAAACGAAGACCAGGAGATGGCGATCCGAACACTCCGCGCCGGCTGGCGGGGGGTCTACGTTCCCTCGGCGGCCGTGGGTCACGATTTCTCGGACCTGGGGTGGGGGAGCCTGTTCCGAAAACAGCGGCGCTATGCCCGGGGGGGCTACGTCATTTGGCGGCGCATGGGCTCTACCTACGAAGCGTCGGTAGACCGCGTGCTGCCGTACTTCGCCTTGCCCCTGCTGGGCGTCATCGGACTGGTCCTGCTCCCGTTCCCCGTGCTTCGACTCGCAGGCGCGGTTCTGTGTCTGGCGGGCTTCGGGGGGCTCGCCGTGTTGGCCCTCGCCCTCACGGTCGATGGTCGTCGGGAGGATGCGAAGTACCCCGGGTATCGCTACCGGGCCGTGGAGATCTGGCGGCGGTGGGCCACGCTCGTCGGAGCCTTCGAAGGTGCTACGAGCACGACCGGGCGTTCCGCGCCGCCCTCCAAACTCCCTCGGCGGTAAACTTTAAACCCCACCCCGACTGCGCGGCCCCGATGTCGGAGCACGCCGCGGCCGGGGCCAGCCATTCGAAGAGCGGGGACCTGGTGCTCCTCGATTACGAACTGTGGACCGAGGCCGGCGGAAAGAACGAGCTGATCGATACGTCCAGGGCGGAAGTGGCCGAGAAGGGGAACTTCTCCCTGCCCGCGGGCTACGAATTCGGGCCGCGCCCGCACATCATCGGCGGCGACGATTTTCCCGCGGCGTTGGAAACGGCGATCGCGAGCGCCTCGGTCGGACACGAAGTCGAGAAAGAGCTCGCCCCCGCCGAGGCGTTCGGCGAGCGGGATCCCAAACTGATCGAGCTCTTCTCGATGCACGAGATCGAACGGCTGCCCGAGATGCGGCGCGACGACGCCGAGCTCAACATCGGAACGGTCCTGACTATCCGCGGTCGGCGGGGCCGGGTCGTCAGCTACACCGCGGCCCGGGTCCGGGTCGACTTCAACCCCCCGTTCGCGGGGCGAAAGATCCGCGCCAAGTTCAAGATCGTCGAGGCGATCACCGAGCCGGTCGCGCAAGCCCAGGCGCTCATCGACCTGACCTACGGCCGGGCCAAAGACTTCACTGTCGTCATGCACGAGAAGGTGCTGACGGTGACGCTGCCGGACCGCGCCAAATTTGACCTGGCCTGGCACGCCGCGGCCAAGTCACGCCTCATCGAGCGGCTCCGAAGCCACCTGCATCCCAAGTCGATTCACTTCCTCGAGGAATACGTCACTCCCACGCCAAAGGAGACCAAGGCGGCCGAGGAGAAGGAGGAGAAGAAGGTCGAGGAGGCTTCCGAAGCTACCCGGGCTGAGGCCTCCGAGGAAAAGAAGCCCCACACCAAGGCGGTTCACGGCGGAGCCGCCGCCCCAAAGTCGTAATGGGGGTCGGGCCGCCCATCGGGCGGCGAGCGGAACCGACTCAGGCCTTCGGCGCGGGCGAGAGGATCATGTCGACGCCGGCCGCCAGCAGTCCGCCGATGATCGTCGCCACCACGAACACCCAAACCTCGACAATGGCCCAGTGCGCGCTCGGCCACACCAGAGAGATCAGGGCCGGCGCTAGGCTGCGATAGGGATTGATCGAGGCGTTGTCAATCGGGATGGCGACGAGCTGGGTGAGAAACAACGTGAAGCCGATGGCGATTGGTGCGAACGCCTTGGCGGGATTCCCGTCACGCGTCACCCGGTGGATCACCAAGACGAAAAAGAACGTGAGGACCATTTCGAGGAGGAACACGCCCCCGAGAGAGGTGGCGAAGCCCAACGGCGCGCCGTTCCCCGCATACCCTTGCGACGTCAACGCGTTGCCCTGAACCACCGAGAGCAGGTTCCCGGACGTCGCTTGGGCAATCGCGAGAATGACCTCCACCGCGAGCAAGGCCCCCAGAAGCTGGGCGATCAAGTACGGGATGATGTCCCCCTTGGGCATTTTGCCCGCCACGGCCATCGAGAGGGTCACCGCGGGATTGAAGTGAGCCCCCGAAATTTCGCCGAAAGCGAAGGCGCCGGCGAGCACTACGATTCCGAAGGCGAACGAGATCGCGAGGTACCGCGTATCGAGTGTGAACGCGGCGTTGAGTGTCATCTCCGCGGTGCCCACGCCGAACAGCAGCAACCCGAATGTCCCTAGAAACTCGGCAAAGTAACGTTGGTAAGCCGCCGCCGCCATCGGAAGTCGGGAGCGGTCTCAGGGTTTGAATCTTCCGCCAAGATTTTCGGAAAGGGGGAAACGAGCCGGCAGTCGACCAGAGACGGACGACAAAACTCGTACCGCAAGGAGAAAAGCGCCCATCCCGCTGGAGGGGCCTGTCATGGTTGCCTCGCCGGAGCCCTCCCCGCCGCCGCTCCCGTGGTTGTTCTTTATCGTGGCCATCGTGGCGGCGGTGGTCGTAGGGGTCATCATCGCGTACTTGGGGCTGACCGGCCACCTCGGCGCCGGCATTCCTGGGTCGAAGTCGCCGGGTGGTGGGATCGTCTTCGCGCCGATCTTGGGACTTGTTAGCGGTGCATGGTCTTGGGCCGCTCGAAGGAACCCCCGATGACGGCCGCCGCGCTTCGTGCGACGGCGGCCGGTCCCGTTCCGGCCAGTTCGTGGGAACTGTACAAGGGATGGGTGATCGGGCTCGTGATCATCCTGATTGTATTGGCGGTTGGGGCGGGGTTCTGGCTCCACTATCACCCGTAGAGGGAATCGAGGCGGCCCGGGCCGCCGGCCAACGGTACAGGTAGACCCGCGTATCGGGGTCGGTGACCTCGGCGGTCCAGTCCGGGACCTTGTGCCAGTGGCTGACGACTCGCGCCCCATCCGGGAGTTGACTCTCGAGCAGCGGTCGAAGGCGCTCCATCGCGCCGGGCCACAGGAAGACCGCGACGATCTGGGCCGGGTGAAGGTCAACTTCGAAGATGTTGCCCCACTCTATCGAGACACGGTCCCGCGGGCCCCCCCAGAACCGGCGAAGTCGGAGGATCAGCACCCGGATCGGCTCGACCTCCACGCCGATGACTCGGGCGCCGTACTGTCGGGCGGCCGCAAAGACGATGGCCCCGGTGCCGGCCCCGAGGTCGTAGAGCGCGTCGCCGGGATGGACTTCCGCGAGCTCGAGCATCCGCCGGACCACTCGTGCGGGCGTCGGTTGATATCCGGCACCGAAGGCGAACGACGCGTAGAGGAAGTAGGCGACGATCGCCACGCCGATCAAGCTGAGGGAGTAAATGGTCACGGCCCACGACAAGGTCGGTTCCTACGTCGGCCGACGGACTTCGGCCAGGAGCCGGTCCGCCGCGGAATGGGGGTCGATCTCTCGGGCTACGACGCGGTCGAGGAGCGCCTGAAGATCCGGTTCGTGCGCGAGGGCCAAGGCGAGTTGTGCGTCGACCCGTTCCCGGACGAGTCCGAGAATCTCATCGGTGAGCCGTTGGCGGTCGAGCGTTCGCCGCGAGCCCTCGGCGTCGAGGAAGGCCTCGTGTCGCTGGATGGCATCCCAAAGCGCGACGACTCCGCTCGGGTTCGTCGTGGAGGTCTGGATCACGGTGGGCCGCCACTTTCCTTTTCCGAGCGCGAGCTGCGTCATCTCGGTTAGATACCGTGCCGCCGAATCCGCGCCCGGCAGGTCCGATTTGTTGACACAGAACACGTCCGCGATCTCGAAGAGGCCGGCCTTGAGCGACTGGACCTCGTCCCCGAGGTGGGGAACCACCACGACGACGCTCGTCGAGGCCACGTCGTGGATCTCCACGTCGGACTGGCCGCTGCCGACCGTCTCGACCAGGATCACTTCCATCCCGAACGCGTCGAGCAGTCGCACGGTTTCTCTCGTGGCGAGCGCCACGCCACCGGAGTGGCCCCGGGAGGCCATCGACCGGATGAAGACCCCGTCGTCGCCCGTCGGTCGTTCTAGGCGGATTCGGTCCCCCAGAATCGAACCCCCGGAGAACGGGCTGGAGGGGTCCACGGCCACGATCCCGACCCGTTTCCCTTGAGCTCTCAAGTGAGCCAGGAGAAGATTCAACAACGAGGACTTGCCCACGCCCAGCGGGCCGGTTACGCCGACCACCGTCGCTCGACCCGAATGGGGGTACAAGGCGCGTACCGCGGGAAGGGCGGTGGGGTCGCGGTTCTCCACCTGACTGATCAACCGGGCCAATGCCTGGCGGTCCCCTCGCAGGATGCGGCGCGCCGCAGGCGGAGGCGGCGGGGTCCGCCGGCTCATGAGCGGGAGGGACCCGCAAGCTTCCGTGCGGTTGCGACAATCTCATCGAGCGAAGCGCCGGGGCCGAAGATGGCCCGAATCCCCATCTTTCGGAGTCGTTTCGCGTCCTCGTCGGGAATGATCCCACCGGCAAAGACGCGGATCCGGGTCGCCCGCTTCTGTTTGAGGAGGGCCAGGACCCGCGGGAACAGGGCCATGTGGGCGCCCGACAAGATGGAGAGCCCGATGAGGCGCACATCCTCCTCCAAGGCGGATTCCACGATCTCCTCGGGGGTCTGCCGCAGTCCGGCGTAGATCACTTCCATTCCGGCGTCCCGCAGTGCGCGAGCGACGACCTTCGCACCCCGGTCGTGCCCGTCGAGGCCCGGTTTGGCGATCAGAACGCGAATCGGCCCGGAGGTGTTGGACGGCGTCATCGTTAACACGCGATGGAGTCGGTCGCCGAGACAAAAGGTTTCCGCGGGGTCGAAAGGCCTCAGAGGGCCGTGATGAGGTCAAAGACCACATTCCCCGCCACGAGGGCGGCGAAGGTGCCGGCGAGTATCCAGAGGATGAACGGAAGCTGCGGGGTGACCCAGACGCGCTTCACCCCTTGCTTCGCGAGCTCGTCGGCTTGGCGCTGCCGGAGCGCCCGGTCCTCCTCCGTGGTCTGGGGCTCCGGTTCGTCGTCGGTCACGTAGCTGTTGAAGGTGGGGTCCTTGATCCAAACGAAGCGCTCCGGCAGCTCCTCAACCGGAATCGTGTATCCGGTGAAGCCCCGGGGAAACGTAAACTCGTGGGCGAAAACGTTGCGAACCGCGATCGCGATCGGGACGACGATGGCGAACAGCGCCGCATCGATCAGCACCGTCAGCGCGAACGGGTAGTACGCGAGCAGCCCGGCAGCGACCGCCGGGGACCAGAGTGGCGTGGAGGCGATCGGCAAGAGTAGTCCGGCCATCATCAACGCCTTGGCGTCCGCACCGCCATAGAGGACGCCGATCTCGAACAAACCCCGAGCCAGGAGCACTGACGCAGCCACGGCGAGGATCGCGACCGGTACGCCCGAACCCCCGACGTCGTAATTGATGGCGGCGAAGATCACCGTGCCGAGGACGCCGACGTACACGGCAATCTCGATCCCGGCCGGTAGTCGCTCGGAACAGCGCTCCAGGGGCGTGTCCCAGGGGAACAGGTGTTCGAGTGCCCAGAGACTCACCAGCAGCCACAGCACGAGGGCAAGCGGGTTGCCCCAGAACGCCACGAATCCCGCCGCGGCCCCAACGATGCCCATCCCCTGCCAAACCGCATCGCTGACCTCGCGAACCTTCCAGTCCTGGTACGCGGCGAATCCGAGCCCGCCGAGCAGGACCACGACGCGCACGGTGAAGAGTGCCGACGGCGCCTGCAAGAGCATAGGGGGTCGAAGTATCGAGCGAGGCGCCCGCTCTTAAACGGGCATGGCGCACCGGGCGCTCGGACGACCCAATTCTCTCGATAGAGTCCGCATCGTCCACGACACCCTTTTAAACGACCCCCTGCTGGCCGCGCCGCTCCGTTCTGAGGACGATGGTCGAGCTCAAAGTCGTGATCTCCGAGAAGGAGAAGTCGTATGCGCGGACCGTAGCGGACGCGCAGGTCTCGTCCCTGCTCGGCCGACGCATCGGGGAGACCGTCGGGGGCGACGCGCTCGGACTTCCCGGTTACACACTAAAGATCACCGGCGGGACCGACAAAAGCGGATTCCCGATGCGCGGCGACCTTCCCGGCGCCCGTCAAGTGCGCGTTCTGGTGGGCGAGGGCATCGGGTTCCATCCCGAGCGACACGGGATGCGAAAGCGGCGCACGTTCCGTGGGAACACCGTCAGCGAGGACACGGTCCAGGTGAACCTGGTCGTTGAGGCTAAGGGGTCAAAGCCTATCGCGGAGCTCCTGTCGGCCCCGTAGAATGAAGGTCCCCAAGCAACCCGAGGTCAACATCGGTCTCGTCGGCCATGTCGACCACGGAAAAACCACCCTCACGCAGACCCTCACGGGGGAATGGACCGACCGCCACTCCGAGGAACTGAAGCGCGGAATCTCGATCAAACTCGGATACGCCGACACGGCGTTCTACAAGTGCCCGAACCACGAGGCACCTACCGGTTACGGAGTTGAGCCCAAATGCCCGATTTGCGGCGCCAATGCGAAGTTCATTCGTGCCGTCTCGTTCGTCGACGCGCCCGGCCATGAGGCACTCATGGCCACGATGCTGTCCGGCGCCGCCTTGATGGACGGCGCGCTGTTGCTGATCGCCGCTAACGAGCCGGTTCCCCAGCCTCAGACGCGGGAGCACCTCTACGCCCTCGACATCATCGGGGTGCACAAGGTCGTCGTGGTGCAGAACAAGATCGACCTCTTGACCCCGGAACAAGCGCTCGAGAACTTTCAGCAGATCACAACCTTCCTCAAGGGTAGCCCGATCGAGGGCGCTCCGATCGTTCCGATCTCCGCGAATCACAAGGTCAACATTGACGCGCTCATCGATACCATCGAGCGGACGATCCCCACCCCCAAGCGGGACGCGTCCAAACCCCCGCTCATGTACATCGCTCGGTCGTTCGACATCAACAAACCCGGGACCCGGCCCAACGACCTCCAGGGTGGAGTGCTGGGCGGCTCGCTCCTCCAGGGACGCCTTAAGGTGGGGGACGAGATCGAACTCCGGCCCGGGCTCACTGGTCCCGTCGAAGGTCACACATCGGAAATACGGACCAAGATCACTTCGCTCGTCTCGGGGGGAAACGAACTCGAAGAGCTCCACCCGGGCGGACTCGCTGCGGTCGGGACCACGCTCGACCCGTCCTACACCAAGGCGGACTCGCTCATGGGCCGGCTCGTCGGCACGGCGGAGACCCTGCCGCCGGTCACCCAGAAGGTGCGGGTCAAGGTGACCTTGCTCGACCGCGTGGTCGGCGTCCAGCGCGAGGTGAAGGTCGAGAAGATCCACTCCAACGAGCTCGTGTCGCTCAACGTCGGAACGACCGTCGCGCCCGGCAAGGTGACGAGCGCCCGCGGAGACGAGGTCGAGATCCACCTGGCGCGACCGGTCACGGTCTTCCGGGGGAGTCGGGTGGCCATCTCCCGCAAGTTTAACGCGTGGCGACTCATCGGCCACGGGATCATCGAGGGGGACGCGAAGTGAAGCCCGACCTGATGGACATCCTCTGCTGCCCGCTGGACCAGGCGGACCTCCAGCTCATGAGCCGCAAGACCGAGGGCGGCGAGGTGGTCGACGGCGTCCTCACGTGCACCAAATGTGGGACGCAGTACCCGATCGAGGACGGGATCCCCAACCTCCTGCCCCCGAACGAACGGGATTAACCGGTGCCCCGGCCTACGGGGCGGGGATTCCGTAGTAGTAATAGTAGCTGAAAATCGCGAAGAAGATCGCGACGGCGACCAGCACCGAGGGGATCCGCCAAGGTACACCGCCCCGCGTGCGGCTGTGGACGGAACTTCCTACCGTCACGATCGGGATCGCGAAGGTGAGCCAATACCCTCCCAGGATCGTCAGATAGAGCGCATAGGCGGTTCGATTCCCGAGTGGCTCCTTCAGGTGGAGCCAGACCACGAGGAGCACGCCGGCGAGAAGAAAGGCCAGGTCTACTCCGGCGGCTTCCAGGTACCCCTCGACCCAGCGCCGGCCCTGCGGGTGTCGGAACCGGAGCAGGAGGTACATGAGCACGAGCAAGGCGAGCACGCTGACGAGGATCGCGAAGGCCCACGTCTCGAGGGGGAGGGGGTACTGCCCCGGACCTGGCCACGCCGGCTGGCCCGGCATCGGCACGGAGGACAACGGATTCGGAGGCACTCGGGGCCCCTAGGGAGCCACCAGGACAGCTCGGCAGGGGGCGCCGTCTCCGTCGCGCACTTTGAGCGGCAGGCAACGAAGTTCGTATTCGCCGGCCGGAACCTCGGCCAGACGTAACCCTTCGAGGATCAGGCAGCCACTCTCGAGGAGCGTGTGGTGCACCGGATATTGGTCCGTCGAGTCGCGTTCGATCGATTGAGAGTCAATTCCCACGAGTCGCAGTTTCGCGGAAGCGAGGTACTCCGCGGTCTCCGGAGCGAGCGCGACGTACTCCGGGAAGAAGGCCTCGCCCTGAGCCCAGCGCACGGAGTTGTGGGTCCGGAACAGCACCCGGTCCACGCCGTGCAGCAGCCCCTTGAGGTCCCCGGTGCTCACTTCCTTGTGGTGGTCGGGGACGTGGACGACGCGGCAGGGCCCATTCAGCGCGTCGAGGTCGATGTGGTCCGCGGTGAGCCCGTTGGGGAGGAAATGTCGGGGTGGGTCGATGTGCGTGCCGGCATGCGTGCCCAACGACATCTCGGACAGGTTGTAGGGGGCCCCCTTTGCGAGCTGGTGCGTGGGTCGTACCGTGATCGGTGGGTCACCCGGAAACGAGGGCATCCCGGGATGAATGTCGGCGGAGATATCGTAGACTCGCCCCATTTGAGTCCCCAATTCCAAGACGGGGGTGTCCAGTCGGGCAGGCATTAAAGCCGTTGGCCACGTGGCGCCCACCGGGATGTTCCTCTACCTGCCGGTCTTCATCCCGGCCTTCCTCATCACGCTCCTCGAAATGACTGAGGTGGTTGCCCTCGTCTTCGCGGTCAGCGCAGGGGGCACCGGACTCCGAACGGTCGTCTACGGGGCCCTGTCCGGGGTGGCCCTCGTGGCGGCCATCGCCCTGGTAGCGGGAGCGGCGGTGGAACGGCTCCCGCCCGCGTACCTGCTGGGACCCTCGGCCATCGTCCTCGCCGCGTTCGGCATCTTCCTGTTCCGGAGCACCCTCCGTTCTTACCGACGGGCCCGCGCGGCCGCTCAGGCCCAACCCGCGGTCACGCCCCCGCCGCACCGGGTGGTCGAGTTCGGGGGCGGCTTCTCGGTGGGCGCCGTGGAGACGACCGAGGCCGTCATCGTCTTGCTGGCGCTGGCCGCACCCGGTTACGGGGTCACGGCCTTGGTGGGGGCGGTAACCGCCGGGGTGCTTCTGGTGGCCTTGGCATGGGCCCTCCACGGACAGATCCGAAAGATCAAGGTCCCGCAGCTGAAGGCCGGTGCGACCGCGCTTCTGTTCACATTCTCGGCGTTTTGGGCAGGGGAGGCGATCAAGTTTCCCTGGCCGTACGGAGACCTTTCGCTGCTGCCGCTCTTCGCCGTGGCCGCGGTCCTGGTCTGGACGGCGGTCCGGGTCGCCGACCGGCCGACGGTTCGGGTAGAGACCAAGAGCTAAGAAGCCGAATCGGCCCGCCGGACCTGCATGCCTCGGCGGGGAGAAGAGGACGAGTCGGACGACGACCTCGACGACGAGACGTCGGACGCGGACGATCCGGACGACACGCCGAAGCGGCCCCCGCCGCGGCAACGTTCCCCCCGCTCCCGCCGGCGGGGTCCCGGCCGGTCCGCCCTTGGACGATCTCCGACCTGGATGACGAGGAGGACGGCATCCCGTCGGGCAAGAAAGGGTCCCCGAAGGAGGACGAGGACGAAGGAGGATTCTTTTCGCGACTCCGACGCCCCGTCTTCTTTCGGGCCCGCGACAGCTGGTACCTCGAACCGCTAGTGGCACTGGCCGTCATCGCGCTCCTCCTGGTCTGTCTCTTTGCCTATACTTCGAACTGGCCCCCGATCTTTGTCGTCGAATCGGGCAGCATGCAACACGGGACTGGGGATATGGTCGGACTGATCAACACCGGCGACCTCGTGCTCGTGAAGAAGGTCAATCCCTCGTCCGTCGTCCCGTACGTGGCGGGGGAGCAGACGGGCTACATGACCTATGGAGAGTACGGCGACGTCATTCTGTACTATCCCAACGGGAACACCGCCGTTACTCCCGTGATTCATCGTTCGATCCTCTACCTCATCTGGAACCCCTCGGCCGGCGATTACTCGGCCCCGTCGCTCCAGGGACTCGCCTGCGGTTCCGAACCGGGCGCGATGTACTCCATCTCCGGGACGGCCAACGGATGCGGTACGACGGGGCTCATCACGAGCATCACGCTCTATCACGTGGGCTGGCGCGACACCAACGTTTCCATCCCCCTCGGCCAGCTGGATCGCTACTCCGGGTTCATTACGATGGGCGACAACAACCCCGCCCCCGACCAGTTTTCGGGCATCTCCAGCCTCGTCGCCAGCAGCTGGATCGTGGGGGTGGCCCGAGGCATGGTCCCCTGGGTGGGATCTTTCAAGCTCCTGATCGACGGAAACGCTCAGTTTGTGCCTCCGCAATCCTGGCAGTTCCTGGCCCTGACGATCTCGGCGGTCGTGCTGGGAGGATTCGGACTCCACTACCTGTTCCGAGTCGAGGGAATCGAGGATCCACGCCGTCTCGCCGAAGAGCGGGCCGAGGGCCGAGAGAAGGCCGAGGAAGAAGAGGACGGGCCCGACTGGGAAGATCGCCCGAAGGGGAGTCGCTGGAAAGGGCTCCGTGCCTGGCTGGCCGCCCCGGATGAGGAAGACGAGGAACTGGCCCCGACGCACAAGCACGGGAGGTCCAAGCCTCATGAGACAGCTCCGAATCCGACAACCCCCCGACGCTCCCGGGGCCGGCCCCGGCCCTCTATCCGGAAGTCGAAGCTTCTGCCGCACCAGCGGCCCACCAAGCGACCCCCGAAGGATTCGGACGGGGACACCCTCTAGAGGAGCCATCGGAAGACGGGGTTCTGCTCCGTCAGAGGGCGGGACCGCGGGGTGTCCAGGCTCTACGACCGGATTCGGGGAGTCCCCGACGAGAATTCCACGGGAACCAAAAAAAAATCAGACCCCCGGAGGACGGGATTCCGTCCTCCGGAAGGAGGGAAAAGGTTCGGCGATCCAGTCCACGCGCAGGCTGATTACGTGATCGACCCGGAGGTCGTTCCCGAGAATCCGCCCTGACCGAGAGCGACCAGGCTGCACCCGGTGAGGCTCGGCGCCGTAGCGCCGACCGCTTGCACCGAGAAGTCGTACTGGGTCGTCATCGGCGAGGTCGAGCTGCAGGACGAGGTGTACGTAGGCGCCGTGCAGCCGGTACCGAACGTGGTAGCCGCGCCAGGCGTAAACGTCGCTACGACCGTGTTGATCGGGTTGATGATTACCACCTTCAGGCTGGTAATCGTCACTCCACCAATTACGCTCCCTACTCCGAGAATCGCACCGGTCGGGCCCTTGACCTCAAACGTGAACGAGCCCAGGGTCAACGTGGATCCCGCCGACTCTACCGTCATGTTGTAGTAGTTGGTGGTTGCCGGGCCGTTTCCGTCGGTCGAGCCGCCAATCGCAAGCGCGCTCCCGATTGTCACTGCGCTGCCGCCCTTCGTGTACTGCTGGATCAGGATGTACAGAACCGCGGCGAGTACCACCGTGATCGCGACGAGTAGAATCGTTGCGATAATCGGCGATACGCCGCGCCCGTTCTTCCGGCGCCAGCTTCGTTCGTTCTTGCCCCAAAGTTTCATTTCGCGTTTTCCTCCGAGGAGCGTTTCTCCCCTCAAAGAGCGGTGAGGGGCCAGATTCACTATTTAAACCCAGCGGTGGATGGGTCGGCGATTGACGTTTCTGGATACGACACACGTATGGATGCGCATCCGCTCCCTCGAGGGAACGGCACAGGTTTGGCTTCCGGCAACCATGCTACCACGACGCGTGGCCGCCTCCATCGTCTTCACCGCCCCCGAGAATTCGGCGCGGGTAGTGGGGGTCCTGATCGATCGCCGCATCCCATCAGCCAGGTTCCCAGCGGGTTTGCCACCGGCAGCACCCGAGGCTCCGCTACGTGATTTGAACGTCAATGGACCCAGAGTAGGCGGCGGTCCCTACGACTCGAAGGGTGTCTCCCGATAGACCAAGCGGCGGAGCCCCCGAAGTGTAGAGAATGATCGTCAGGTCCTGGTCGACGAGGAGGGAGCTGCCCGGCGGTCCACCCGGTCTTGAATCCATACTGCGCCACGACCTGCCCCGTAGCGTTGACGGCAACGACGCCCCCGTCGGGACCAGATTCGTCCCGTTCTGGCCGATGACTTCAAAGATCAGGTCATGGAGGGCCAAGTTGTGGCCGGCGTCCTCGACGCTCATGTTGTAGAAGTTGCAAACGGTCGCACAAGCGGCGATGGCCGCATCGCGTGAGACGGCTTCCTGCGGGGTCCCGAGGGCTAGCGCCGTCGACAACCCTGGAATGGTGGCTGGCCCGTGAGTATAGCTCTGGATGAGGATGTAGAGGACGGCGGCGAGTACCACGGTAATCGCGACCAACAGAATCGTCGCGACGAGGTCGGAAACGCCTCGGGTGCGCCGTCGCCGCCAGCGTCGAGCGGCAGGCCCAGGCCCTCGGAGGACGGATCGCCGCATAGTACCCTTAAGAGATGCGCGAGGGTCGGGTTCCTCTATTAGTATCCATCGAGAGCAACTTCGACATATGCCGGCGTATGAATCGGCAGTATCTCGTTCGGAAGCGCTGGCGATATCTTCCGCGAACTCAGGCGCTCCGTAACCGTTCTTGAGCCCGCTCCGGTGGGGCCGCCTCCAGCCCGGGGTGGCGGCGACCACCCCAGAGCGTGCCTCGGTCCCCGAACCCGGGCCCACAACGTTTTTGCCCCGGTTCCGGTCGCTCGACCGGAGGGTTCTCAGCTGCACGTCATCGCGGGCACGGCCTCGACCGCGCTGGCGGAACGGATTTCCCGGGAGCTCGGGAACGTTCCGTTCGGGATGCCCTTCCTCAAGCGGTTTCCGGACGGCGAACTGTATGTTCGTATTGGGGGCCAGCTCTCGGGGGAGGACGTCGTCCTGGTCCAGTCGACCCGGAACGACCAGGACGTCCTCGAGCTCCTGCTCTTGGAGGACGCGGCCCGTCAGTCCGGCGCCCGCCGGCTCGTCGTGGTGGTTCCCTACTTCGGATACGCTCGTCAGGACCGGGTGTTCTTTCCCGGTGAGCCCGCCACCGCGCAAGCTCTCGCCCAACACATCGCGCTCGAAGCGGACGCCGTGGTGAGCGTCGACCTTCACTCCGTGGAGACCCTCAAGGCGTTCACCAAACCGGCGTATGAGGCGAGCGGAATCCCCGCGATCGCCCGTCTCCTCCGTCAGCGACCCGTCGACCTCCTGGTCTCTCCCGACAAGGGCGGCACCGACCGGGCGCGTCGCATGGGACAACTCCTGGACCGTCCTTGGATCGCCCTCGAGAAGCACCGGATCGACAGCGAACATGTCGAGCTCGAGCTCCCCTCCTCCGTCCCCATCTCCCTCGAGGACAAGCACGTGGTCATCGTGGACGACGTCATCTCCACGGGCGGTACGATCGTTGAGGCGGCGCGACTCCTCGCCAAGAAACAGGTGGGCGCGATCACGGCGGCGTGCACCCACGGGCTCTTCCTCCGGGACGCCTTTGAACGGATCAAGGCGGTTACCGACGAGGTCTACTCCACGGACACGCTCTCAAATCCCGCCGAGAAAGCTTCGGTCGCGCCGGATATCGCCCAAATCGTGAAGCGCCTCATCGCGGAACTGCCGACCGCGTAACGCGGTCGCATAGGATCGATGGCGAGCGAGCTCCGACCCGCCCGGGATATGCCCCGGGATGAACTCTGGAATCTGATCGGAACCATCCGCCACCAATTGGGCCTTCGAGGGGAGATCCTCCCGCCAAGCTGGGTGGATGAGACCGCCGATGCCATCGCCCAAGGGTTTGGCACCGCCTGGTTCTGCGGCGAACCTCGGGCCCCCACGGCGTTGGGCATTCTCTGGCTTCGCGAGAAGAAAGGCTACGGTCACCTTCATGCGATTGCCGGGGGCGCGGCGGTCGCCGACCTGATTCGGCTCGGCCAGGGACTCGCGGCGCAGCTCCCCCGACGTGGCACGGCTGGACATGGGGTCCACCGGACTCAGCGAGGCGGATGAACGCGGGCTCGGCGCCGGTCTCTGCGAAGATCCGCGATTCTCCACGCTCCTCCGGCACTCGATGGTCCGCCCCCTGTCGACCCTGTCCCCTCCACCGGATCCCCGGTGGCCGGAGGGACTGGAGGTCACGACCGTCCGCCACGTTCCATTCGAGCAGCTGACCGCCCTCGATTGGCGCACCTATCGCGGCACCCCAGACGAGAGCCTCCTCTCCGGCACGCCGCAAGGAAACCGGGAGCTCCTCGAGAACGCGCTCAAAGGCCTCTTCGGACAGTATCTGGATGAAGCGTCGCCTGCGGTCCGAGATTCCTTGGGAGCGCTCGTAGGGTTCGCGGTCGGGTGCCAGGAGTCCCTCCGGTCCGGGATCCTGCTCGACCTAGCGGTCGACCCGGATTTCCGTCGCCGGGGGATCGGGGAAGCGCTCGTACTCCGCACCCTGCGCGCGCTTCTCGCGCTCGGCTACCCGAACGCCCACCTGTGGGTCACCGATGGAAATCACCCCGCCCGGAAACTCTACGAGAAGACGGGTTTCCTGGTCGATACTTCGGCCGCCATCTATCGGTGGGTCCGGGCCCCCGCGCCGAGTTAGACCGCGCCTCCGCCAAGATTCTCCAGCTCGACCGTAGAGCCAGAATCTTCCGACCGACCGCGAACGCGCTTTCTACCACCCCCCGGTAGGGGCCGGCGATGGGCAGTGAGGCGCGGTCCCCCTTGGTCGTGGGGAGCGGCATCGCGGGGCTCTACGTCGCGCTCCGGGCCCGGGAGGAGGGCCTTCGCCCGACGATCGTCACCAAGGGCGAATTGGCCGAGTCCAATACCCGGTACGCGCAGGGCGGAATCGCCGCTGCGATCGGGCCAGATGACACGACGGAGCTGCACCGCCGGGACACGGTCCGTGCCGGTGCAGGCATCGCCGACCTCGCCGCGGCCCAGGTCCTCACCTCCGAGGCGCCCCAACGCATCGCCGACCTTGTCCGCTACGGCGTGCCATTCGATACGATCGAGGGACGCATCGCGTTGGGACGGGAGGGCGCCCATTCCCGGGCCCGGATTCTCCACGCCGGAGGAGACGCGACCGGCCTCCAGATCGAGGAAACCCTACGAGCCCGCGTACTCGAGGCGGGCATCGACGCGCGCGAGCGGTGTCGCCTTCGAGCCCTCCGGTCGGCGACGGACGGCACAACCACGGCCATCCTGTCCCGGGACGACGGGAGCCAGGTGGAGGAAATCACCGGTCGTCCCGTCGTGCTCGCGACCGGCGGAACGGGAAGCCTCTACCGGCAGAGTTCCAATCCGATCACCGCGACCGGAGAAGGTGTCGCGATCGCGTTCCGGAGCGGGGCCTTGGTGACCGACATGGAGTTCATCCAATTCCACCCGACCGTATTCGCGAAAGAGGGCGCCCCCCGATTTCTGATCACCGAGGCCCTACGGGGAGAAGGGGCGGTGCTCCGCAACCGTACCGGAGAGCAGTTTCTGCTCCGCTACCACCCCGACGCGGAGCTGGCGACCCGGGACATCGTGAGCCGGGCGATCCACCAGGAGATGCGCCATGCGGACGATCCCTATGTGTATCTCGACGCGACAGCGATCCCTCGGGACCGGTTGTACGCGAGATTCCCCAGCATCTGCCGGTTCCTGGCGACCTTCGGCCTCGACCCCTCCCGGGACCTGATTCCCGTCAGCCCGATGGCCCACTACATGATCGGCGGCGTGACGACCGACCTGGAGGGCCGCACGTCCCTGCCCGGACTCTGGGCCTGCGGCGAGGTGGCGTCGACCGGCGTCCACGGCGCCAACCGGCTCGCGAGCAACTCGCTCCTCGAAGGCGTGGTCTTCGGCGAGCGGGTGGCCCGCCAACTGGCCCTACCGGCCGCGGGGGGACCCCGGGACGCCCCGCGCATGCTCTCCCTCGAACTTCCGCGGGGTCACGGGGAGGACGACCGCGAAGCCTGTTTCCGAGAGGTCGGAGCGCTGTTGTGGAACGACGTGGGCATTGTACGGGAACGGAAGGGTCTCGAAACCGCAGTGCACCGGCTGGAATCCTGGCGGAACCGCTCCGAACCCGGCACCGAGGACGAGTTGGCCTCCCCGTCCGCCAACGCTGCGCTGACGGCACTCCTGATCGCGCGAGCCGCGCTGGCCCGGGAAGAGAGCCGCGGCGCCCATTTTCGCTCAGATTATCCTCGTCCGTCCCCGCGATGGAAGTACCATCAGGGACTCCGCCGGACCGGACGCTGAGGCGGCCCGGACCTGCCAACCGTTATGGCCCGAGGTTCCTATCCCCGCCGTGGACCTGGACCTCTCCCCGGACGAGGTCGAACTTCAATCGACCGTCCGACGTTTTGTGCGAAAGGAGGTCGCGCCGGTCGCCGACCGGATGGACCGCGAGGACCACTTCCCCCGGGACGTATTTGAGCGCCTCGGCGAACAGGGGTTCCTCGGCCCGACCATCCCGGCCGAATTTGATGGCTTGGGCCAATCCTATCGCACCCAGGCTCTCATCCTCGAGGAGATCGCGCGGGTGAGCCCCGCGCTGGCGTTAAGCGTCGGCGCTCACTCGAATCTCTGCGCCGACAACCTGTTCCGCAATGGGACGCCCGAGCAGCGACGTACGTTCCTTCCCGACCTGGTGGCGGGCCGCAAGATCGGTGCCCTCGCCCTGACGGAGCCGAATGCTGGCTCGGACGCCGTCTCCCTGCGAACCCGGGCCGACCACCAGGGCGATCACTTCGTGCTCAACGGCTCGAAACAATTCATCACCAACGGTCCGGTGGCCGATACGCTCCTCGTCTATGCCAAAACGAAACCGGACGAGGGAGCCCAAGGAATCTCCGCGTTTGTCGTCACCAAGGACACGCCCGGATTTTCCGTTTCGCGCTCGCTCGACAAGATGGGGATGCGGGGTTCCCCCACCGGCGAGCTCGCCTTCCACGACTGCAAGGTCCCGGCTACTCACCTGGTGGGAACGGAGAACAAGGGCGTGGGGGTGATGATGAGCGGCCTCAACGTGGAACGCGCCGTCCTCTCGGCCATCCCCGTCGGCATCATCGCCGAGTGCCTCGACCGCTGCCTCGAATACGCCCGGCAGCGGGAACAGTTTGGGAAGAAGATCGGCCAATTCGAGCTCATCCAGGAGAAGCTCGCGAACATGTACGCTCAACTCGCGGCGTCCCGCCTCCTGCTGTACCAGGCCCTGTCCGCGGTCACGGCCGACAAACGCAGTCACCGGGCCAGCGCCACGGCCCTCACCTTCGCCTCCGAGGCATCGACCCGGGTGGCCTTGGACGCGATCCAGATTTTCGGCGGCTACGGGTACATGCGAGACTATCCGCTCGAACGATTGGCCCGCGACGCGAAGTTACTGGAGATTGGGGCAGGGACGTCGGAGATCCGACGGCTGCTCGTGGCCCGAGAACTCCTAGGCGAGGGCTTCGACTCATACTGAGGCGATTATACCGGTCTGGCCGACCCGCCGGTCGGTCGCTAGAGCGGACGACCGACGAGAACGGCTCCGAAGGGGGAGACCGGTGCCGGCGAGGGACCCCACTGGGGTGCGAAGGTTTTAGACCTCACCCGGTCCATCTCCCGGATGATGTCAGGCCGTCCTGCCGGCGTGGCGCCGGTAACGCAGATTCGGACGGAGGTCCTCAAGGAACTTCAACAGATCCTGGAAAACCGGGACCAGCGCGACCGACTCGACCGGGGCCCGCTCGCCGAGACGAAGGGACGGGAGCACTGGGTGCTCCACCTGATGCTCCGGGCCATCGAGCAGGAACAGGCCCACGTCAACACCCTCGTCGGCACCGCCTACTCGAACCTCCTCGCCCGATTCCAGGCGCTCGAAGACCGACTCGGCCGTGTCGAGGAGCTCGAAACGACGGTCGAGAGCGACTTCCGGGGCCGCTTCGACTCGCTCGAGGGGAATCTGGTCCAGCAGTTGCAGCGGGGAATCGACAGCTCCGTCCAGCAAATGACGGCGGGCATCACCACCGCGATGACGGACAGCCTGGACCGGAAATGGAAGCCGGTCAGTGAATCGGTCGAGAACTTTGCCTCCGGCTCGAAGCAGATCCTCAAGGACGTGGCGGATACCTATCGGGTGGCGACGCAGACCCGCCTGCTGCTCAACGAGAACGCCCGCCGCATCACCGACCTCGGACGGGACCTCCTGGCCCTCGAAGATAGCCTCAAGCTCGTCGTGGCGAAGACGCTCGAAGAAGCGCTCCTGCCCTTCGAGCAACGGCTCGGGGCCCTCGAAGCCCACCTCGGGATCCCCGCCGCACCGGCGACCGCCCGACCGGGCACGAACGGGACCGTCGAGCCGAACGGCGCGACCGACCCCCCGGCCTAGGCCTTCCGGACCGGCCACCGGATGACGCGGATCTCTCCTTCGCATCCTCGGTATCGCAGTCTTCTCACGCGCGCCCGTCTCGCGGAGGAACTTCGGTCCGGCCTGGTCGTTCCCGAGGGATTGATCGCGCACGGTCGTGCCGAGGCTTTCGATTATTTTCTCGGGGAACGAACGATCCCATCCGCCCGCCTCGCGATCCGGCGCGCCGCGGAGTGGCTCGCGGCGGCTCACGTGCCGGCCCTCAGCGTGAACGGAAACGTGGCGGCTCTCGCCGCCCGCGAAGTGGCGCGGCTGGCCAAGTCCCTTCCCGAACTCCAGGTGGAGGTGAACCTTTTCCATCGGACCCCGGGGCGCGTGGAAGTGATCGCGCGTCGCCTCCGCGCCGCCGGGGTCCCCGAGGTGCGGGGGCTGCGTCCGACGGGCCGGATTCCCGGGCTTCCGTCGGACCGGGCCCGGGTCGACTCGCTCGGGATCGGACGCGCCGACGTCGTAATCGTTCCGCTGGAGGATGGGGACCGGACGGAGGCGTTGAAGCGACTCGGAAAGCGGGTCATCTCGGTCGACCTCAACCCTCTCTCCCGAACGAGCGAGGCCTCCGACCTGCCGATCGTCGACGAGCTCGTACGGGCGCTCACGCGTCTCGCGCAAGAGATGCCGGCCGCCCGCCGCCGGGTGCGATCGGGAGTCTTTTCCTTCTTCGATGCCGACGCGGCCCGGGCCGACGCCCTCGCGACGATCAGCCGCCGCCTCGCAGCGGCGGCCGCCCGGCCACGACCTCGGGCTGGACCTGCACCGCCAGGGAGGCGATCCGCTCCGCCACGGCGGTCAGGAACCGGTCGTCCGACGCGTCGTACGCCTTAACCTCGTTCCCGTCAATATCGATCTCGCCCACGACCGTCCCTCCGGCCCGGATCGGCACAACGATCTCCGACCGCGTCTCCAGGAAACACGCCAGGTACTCGGGGGCCGAGCGCACGTCGTCCACGAGGATCGACCGGTTCTCTCGGGCCGCCTTCCCGCAGATCCCTTGGCCGAGCGGAATGGTCCCGTGCTCAGTCTCTTGGGGGCCGGACCACGCGGCCAATCGCAGCAGGTCGGCGTCACACAGATAAATCCCGACCCATCGATAGTGCCGGAACTCGTGCCGGAGATACCGGCAGACCTCGCCGAGCGCTTCGATCCCGCTCAGGTGGGCCATAATGGAATCGACTTGCAGGAGGGCCGGTGGGGACTGCACGGGACGGATGGGCACGACGATCACTCCCGTCGGGGGCGATGGGGAGCGCCGAGGGGGAGAATTTCCGCCGAGTCGGGTCGGCCGACTTCGGCGTTTGAACTCCCGAGGCGTATTCCGCCACGAGCTTTCCAGACTCGCGCCGTACCGGACTGAGCCACCTCGGCACGCCCGTCAAATTGGACCGAGGTCGCCCTCTTATGGGTTTGCCCGCACGCCGAGCGGTCCGCGGTTACGGGTTGGGGAACCAACCGCAACGCGCACACCCCGCCGCCCGGGACGTCGCATCGATCTGGGTCCCGCATTCGGGGCAGGGCATCGCTTCGGGGCCCAGTAACGACACGCAATCGTAGCACGCGCCCCCTCGCCGGTCCGCGGGGAGCACGACGATTCCCTTCCCACAGAAGAGGCAGTGCTGGTATCGGTCCTCGGCGCTCGAGAAGATGCGCCGATCGGACTGGGCCAGCATTCGGGCGGCTCGACGAGTGGTCCGGTACATAAGCCCTACCGAGATTCCGGCCAACTCGCTGGCCCCGGCGCGCCCCGTGCCTCGGTCCCGGCCCTACGGCTCGCGCCAGCGCGCCTTCGTGGCCGCGAGGAAGAACAACACCGCCGTGAGCCCGATGAGTACACCCCAGTCGAGGGCCGCTGCCCCGAACGAGGGGGCCTCATAGCAAGTCGGCCCGACCGTCGACCCCATGGTGCAGAGCGCGCGATGCACCAGGTCGGCTGCGTAGGTCGTGGGGGAAAGGTAAGCGGCCCACCGGAGGTCCGGGGGAATGAAGGTGATCGGATAGTAGACCGGTGGCAACGTCGTCAGAATGAGGGAGAGCAGGGGCGAGAAGACGAACGTTTCCCGGATGTCGGCGAAGTACGTGGCGACCGTAAAGCCCAACGCCGATGCGAAGGCCCAGACGAGCAGCAGCGTCCCGAAGAGGACCACCGAGCCCTCGAGGGTGTACCGCATCCCGGTCGCGGGAGTCCCCGGCAGGTGGATGAGCGACAGGACGACGAAGATGACGACACCGGGAATCGCGTAGACGAATTCCGAGAAGGCCATCCCCGCGACATAGACCGGGGCTTCAACCGGGGACGAAACGACGATGTCCTGAAACTTGAGGTCCTGCTTGAAATGCACCAGGTCGGCCTGGATCGAAGTGCCGGTGGTGAGGATCGTGAGGATCAGTCCCCCGGTGATCCCGAAGGCGAGCAGGGTTCCGTGGGAGGCGACTTCCACGAAGAACAGAAACGCCAGCGGGGAGGCAATCGTGCTCACGAGGTAGAGCGGTTGGGCCCGCATCGGGAGGATTCCATTAAGATAGACGATCGCGAAGAACGACCGCAGCCGGTTCCGTTCGCTCATTCCGCGTCCACCTTGGCCTCGGTATCCTCGTCGAGGGGCCGACCGACCAGTTGGAGGAAGATGTCCTCGAGCGTCACGGGGGCCAGCGCCACCCGGCTCCCCCGCGCCAGGGCCGCCTGGACCACTTCTCGCGCCTCTTTCTCCCGGGTGAACAGGAGGTGCCCGTTGACCACAGGCGAGACGGATCCATACGGGGCCAGCTCCTCGGCGCTCCAGGAGCCATCGAGGGTTACCCGGTAGGGGAGCTGAACGCGGGAGCGGATCGACTCGGGAGTGCCTTCGACCCGAAGACGGCCTCCTTCGAGGAGGGCGAGGTGCGCCGAGAGCGCCTCGGCCTCGTCGAGGTAGTGGGTCGTCAGCAGGACGGTCCGATGCTCGCGCGTGGCGCGTCCGATCGCCGCCCAAACCTCCCGTCGGGCGAGCGGGTCCAGCCCCGTCGTCGGTTCATCGAGGAAGAGGAGCTCGGCGTCCGAGGCGAGCACCATCGCGACCATCACACGGCGTCGCTGGCCGCCGGAGAGCCGGCTGACCAATCGACGTTGCACATCGGCGAGACCGAGCTCCGCGATGACGTCGTTTCGCCGACGGTGCGCCTCCGTGCCCTCCATGCCGCGCATCTGGAGGTAGCCATCGATCAGCTGCTCGGTGGTAGCGAAATACAGCGGTCGCGACTCCTGGGGAACCATGGCGATCCGCTGCCGGATCCAGCGCTCTTCGGTCCGGATGTCCTTGCCCAGCACGAGGGCGGTGCCGGTCGTCGGCATCAGGAGTGTGCCACAGATCCGGAGGAAGGTCGTCTTCCCGGCGCCGTTCCGACCGATGAGACCGTAAGTCTCGCCGGCCGGAATGTCGAAGGAGACGTCGGCGAGGGCCTGGATCGACCCGCCGCTGATCTGGTAGGTCTTCGAAAGGTGCTGCGCGGAGATGGCCACCGTCATCGTTCGACCTCGCGCTCCGGGCTACGGCGATTTACGCCGTCTCGTGGACGGTCGACGATGGCCGAGTCACCTAACTCAGCACCTCGGTGAGCCGGTCGTCGGCCCGGGCCCGCTTGAGCTCGAGGGCGATGCGGCGACCGGTGGAGAGCTGGGGCGCGACGAAGTCGGAGTAGCTCGAACCCGACGGGAACAGATTCGTTCCCGCCACGATCCGGGTCGAGATCTCGAAGACCTTGAACTCCAGATCTTCGGTCACGATGCCCTCCACGCAGAACGGACCGACCATTCCGCCGAACAGGTCGACCGAGGTGTCCACGATCCGGGCCGCGATCTCGAAGACCTGCGGCAGGAGGGACTCGCGCAGTATGACGGGCACATTGCCCGTCACGACGAACGTCGGTCGGATCCCGGCCTGACGGAGGCCCTCCTGGGCCCCGAGCTTGTAGAGCTCGTCGATGTTGGCCTCGTCGCGGCGGTCCATCCCGAGCAGTTCGATCGACCCGTGACGGACTCGGTACCCGTCTTCGGAGAGCGGGGAGTAAAAAAAGTGTACATAGTACCGCGTGCCGACGACGTACTCCTGGATGACGTACGGACCGGACGGCTGAAAATCCGCGATCTCCTTCGGGCTCTTGGCGAGGAAAAATCCCTTCCCGCCCTTCGCGCCGTGATACTTGATGATCACCGGGCCGTCGACGGAGGAAAGGTCCGCGTACTTCTTCGGCATCGGCACCCTCGCCTGCTCGAGCCATTCCCGCTCCTTGTCCCGGTCCGATTCCCACGCGAGCACCTTGCGATTTCCAAAGACCGGGAGGTCGAGGGCATCGAACGCCGTCGGCCCCAGGTACTCCACGAACGACCCGGTGGGAACGATGACAGCGCCTTCCCGTTGCAACGTGCCGGCATGCCGACCGAGGTCGGTGACCTTCGCCAGCGACAGAAACCGATCGGGTCGGGCCAACGGGAAGGCCTCGTAGAAGCGGGGGGGCTTTCCCACGGCGATCCCCAACGTGCCGAGGCCCTCGTGACGAGCTCCGTGAAAGATCTGGAGGGAGGAGTGAGAACACAGGGTGGCGATGATCGGGGTTCGCTCCCGAACCGCCACCACACGCGAGGCGGGGCCGAGCGCGATTCCCATAGGGGGAAGTACCTAGATTCGAAGATAGCCTTTTCGCGACGCGAAGCGTCCGTTCAGTCGTTTCCGTCCTGCGGGTCGAGTTCCCAGTACCATCGGACCTGCCGGCCGCCCCGCTGGGCGATCTCCCGACGGACCGCCGGGTCGAGGGTGGTGTCTCGGACCAGTCGTTGGATCTCCTGGGAGTCGAGTCGGCTCGCGCGCGGCATGAGCCCGTGGCGCTCGAGCACGGGCCGTACGCCGTCGGGTGCGTAACTCCACTCCTCCTCCCGCCGGCGGATCGCCACGGCCGCTCGTCCGGGGAGCCGATGGACCCCGAGCCGCTCCGCTTCCGAGTGGAGTTCATCGGCCACCCGGTGGAGGTCCGCGTCGACCTTCTCGCCGTCCTTGCGAAGCTGCACGAATCGGTCGACGAGCTCCTCGAGGCGCAGTCGCTCCTCCGGCGGAACCTCTCGGAATTCGGGGCAGAGCGCCCGGAAATCGCAGCGCTCGCACTGGCGGCCCGGCGTGGGGTCGAACCGTTGGTTCCGGATGCCGTCGGCCACGTCGCCGACCTTCTGCGAGAGTTGCGCGATCGCTGGAGCGCCGCGCGCGGGGGTGCGATGGGGGGTCAGTGAACGGAGATGGTAGAGCGTCAAGCGTTCCACCGGGAGCGCGTAATTGCTCTCGACCAGCACCTGGTACATCGCGAGCTGGTCCGAGTCGCGGGCCTCCTGGATCGACAGGTCCCGGCTGGTCTTGTAGTCCAGGACCTCGAGCCCGCCGGACGGCATCAGGTCGATGCGGTCGATGTACCCGTGGACGGGGATCCCATCGAGGGAGGACTGAAGATACTCCTCGATCGCGACCGGTCGCGGATGCTCCTCGAGGAACTGGTCGTAGTCCCGGAGGAGCATGTTTTCCCCCAGGGTCTTGTACCGGGTCTCTTCCTCGGACGAAGCGTAGCCGTCCTTCACCCACAGCCGGTCGTAGGCCGCGAGGACCTGGTCTTTCGAGAGCGGCTCCGGACGGCCCTCAACGAGCGGGCCCCCGCCGTGCCACTCGTCCAATCGTCGTTGGGTCTTTCCAGCGCTCTTCCGCGGGACCGATTCTGGCACGAGGAACGGACGGACTAGCTCTTCGAGGACGGAGTGGATCGTGCGACCGAACGAGAAGTAGGACCGGGGCGCCTCCGGGAGCTTGTCGACATAGAGGAACTTCCACCGGAGCGGGCACTCGAGGTAGGTCCGGAGCGACGAGTAGCTCAGCGGACGAACTTCCGTCACGGCCCGCCCCAGCGTCCGGGGCCCTTAACGGATTGCGCTCGAAGGCTCCGGCGGGACCCGGGGTGTCCCTCAGTGGCCCGCGGCGAGGGGCGCCTCGGCCAGGGATTCCTCCCCCAGTTTTGGCGCGGGGAGGGTGCCCCGCGCCTGAGGGTTGGAGAGGTTCTTCGGCAGTCCGAGCAGGTCGAGGAGCTCCTTGTAGTGGTTGCGGATCGTCACGGGAGTGACGTTCGCGACCGCGGCGATCCGGTCCTGGCTGCGGGGCTCGCCCATCAGGTTGGAGGCGATGTAGATGATCGTCGCCAAGATCCCGTTGGGCAGGACGCCGCTGGTCGAGTAGACCTTCTCGACCTGCTCCAGGAGTCCGAGCACCTTCTGCCGAACCTCCTTCGACAGGTTGAGGTCCTGCGTGAACCGGACGAGGTAGTCGCGCGGTTCCACGGGCTTGAGCCCGAGCTTGAGCTCACGAGCGAGCAGCGTGTAGGCCCGGCCAACCTCGATCTTGGTGGCCTTGGAGTGCTGGATGATCTCCTTCATGGTACGCGGAACGCGGCACTGACGGCAGGCCGCGTAGACGGACGCCGCGACGAGCGCGACGATCTTCTTGCCGCGGGTGGCCTTGTGCTCGAGCGCCCGACGATAGATGTAGGTCGCGGACTCCTTCACCTCGCGCGACAGGCCGAGGACGCCGGCGAGCCGGTTGAGCTCCCCAAGCGCGACGACGAGGTTCCGCTGATGCGTTCGGGCCGCCCGGAGCCGGTGGTTGAGCTTCCGGAGGTGGTAGAACTTGAGCGAGGTGTTGCGCGAGAGGGAGTTTCCCTGGAAGTCGCGAGTCGGAACGCCGATCTCACTGAACAGGCCCTTGTCGGGCATGAGCGGCGAGATGACCGGTCCCCAACCGCGAGCCTCGCGGCCCGTGTCTTCCTTACTGCCGCGCTGGCCGCGGTCGGATACGAGCGCGCTCGCGTCGACGACGAGTCCGCAGTCGGCGCAGACGATCTCGCCCCGGATGTCATCCCGGGTCAAGTGGGTGGAACCGCAGTTCGGGCAGACGTCTTCCGAAACGGTCGCCGGAGTTGCGGGCGTCGGGGCCGTCACGGAAGCATGAAGAGTGGTCGAGGTTGGGCTCTTGCCACGTGCTGTACGTGTAGAAAATGAGGTGTGCGTCTGCATGTGTTCTCCGAATGAGAAAGGGGGTAGGGAGTACTTATAGGTTAGCGGCCTTTTTTGTCATGCCTGTTTGAACAGATGCTACACTTTGAGCTGTGCTACCATGTGACAATCCGGGCCTTCAGAGGGGGCTGAGCGCGAAGACGTGGCCCCGCGGGCCCCGCTTGCGGGCTTCGGGACGGGCGACTTCCCAACGTCCCCCCGTCCGGGCCTCGAAGATCGTCCGCAAGATCGCCGGGCACAGCAGCCGACCCACCTCGGGGGAGGCCCCGTCGCAGGCGATGCATCCGTCGGCCCGCAGCAGGAGCGGTTCGGGCTGCAGGATCTCGAACCGCAGATTATGGGCCCGATAGTAGGCCTGCAAGGACCGGGCGACCTCGAGGGGGAGCTCGCCGTCCAACTCGGACGCGATCTCCCGACCGACCTGTCGAGCGACGGTGTCGATGAACTCGGGGACATCGAACGGAAGCTCCCGAAGGCCCCCTACCTGCATCCCGAGCTGGGTGATCTCTCGGAGCCGGTTGAACGACTCGACCTCGCGGCCCAACCGCACCGGGAGGGAGGCCGCGCGAGGCTCCTCGAGTTCGACGATCCGATTCTCGGAAGGGGCGCAATGATTCCAGAGCTGGTGGAACTGGACCCCGACCAGATTGAGGAACTCCTCGTCCGTGGTCCACACCGTGACGAGCTTGTCCTCGTCGCCGCCGGGACGCAGGTCCCCGGCGACATAGACGACCGCGCCGGTCTTGTCGAAGAGCACGCCGCGCGCCGCCGGCATCGTGCGCGTATTGCGGATCTCGGAGAACGTGGCGAAGTGCTTCGCGTCCGGAAGGTTCCCTCGGTTGATCTCCGTGATCACCCGGACCTTGACGCCCCGCTGCTTTGCCGTGCGGAGCTCGCGGTCGATACCTCCGTCGATGAACCGGGCCAGCGCGGACGGGCTCAGGGAGAGCAGGATCTCCTTGCGGGCGAGCCCAATCTGTTTTCGAAGGAAACTGTAGAGCGCCTTCCGCCGCTCCATCACGACGAACTTGCGGCCGTCGTTGGCCTCGGGGGTCGAGATCTGTTCCTGGAAGTCATGGATCAACCGCTCCCGGCCGGCCTCGAGCCGACGGAGGTCCTCGGAGGTGGTCCGAATCCAGCGTTCGAGGAGCTCTTCGGCCGAAAGGGCGCGGAACCGCATCGGACGGCCGCCGACGGAGCGCAGCAGGCCCGCCTCGTGGAGCTGTTGGATGTGCCGGTACGTCTCCACCCGATGGATGCCGCTCATCCGGGCGAGCTCGGACGCGGTCTGGGGTCCCTCCCGGGACGCGGCGATGTAGATACGCGCCGCCCGCTCGGGCACGCCGCGCTCGGCGAGCAATCGAACGAGACCGGCGCCGGAACGCGCCACGAGAGGTACCACCGGTGGAACCGATAAAACGTAGCGGGTGCGCCGGACGTTCGGCGACCGTGGCCTAGAGCGCAGCTTGGTAGTCGTCGATGGTCAATGGGTAGGGCGGCTCAGCCTCGGAGCCGCTCCGGGCCCGAAGCACTTCGCGACCGAGCAGCCAGTAGATGGTGGCGAGCGACACGCGTCCCTTGTTGTTGCAGGGGATGACCAGGTCGACGTTCCGGGTCTCGTTGTTGACATCGCAGAGCCCCACCACGGGGATGCCGACGGAGACGGCTTCGGAGAGCGCCTGCTGGTCGGTGGCGGGATCCGTAACGACGAGGACCTTGGGTTCGAAATACTCGGCCAGGTTCGGATTCGTCAGGCTGCCGGGGACGAACCGTTCCGAGAAAGAAACCGCGCCGATCGTCTTCGCGAAGATCCGCACGGGTTTCTGCCCGTACTGCCGCTGCGAGACGGTCAGGATCTTGTCGGGCGGGAACCGCGAGAGGAACTGGGCGACCAATCGGATCCGCCGGTCGGTCTCTTTGATGTCGAGAACGTAGAGCCCGTCGTACCGGATCTTGAACACGAAGTGGCGCATGCTCGCCGACTTCTGCTGGGTTCCGATGTGGACGCCCGCGGTGAGGTAGGTGTCTTCGGGGACGAGCAGCTCGCCGGGACGGATGTCCTGCCCCTCACTCGTCGTGGAGGTGAGCTGTTCGGTCGCCTGTACGTCCTCGTCGGGCATGCCTTACGTTCCGGGGGGCGTGGCGAGCCGCAGGAGTTCATTTAGCTTTGCCACCCGTTCCCCGCCGAGAAGACCGCATTTGAGTCCCGCCGACCCAAACGCCACCGAGAGATGGGCGAGCCAGCCATCGGCGGTCTCCCCCGATCGGTGCGAGGTCACGGTCTTCCAGCCTGACCGTCGGGCCAGGTCGACCGTCGCGAGGGTATCGGTGAGGGTTCCCACCTGGTTCACCTTGATCAGGACGGCGTTGGATGCGTGGCGACGGATCCCCTCCGCCACCCGGGCCTCCGCGGTCGTGTAGATGTCGTCCCCGACGACGAGCGCCCGGGACCCCACTGCTTTGGTCATCGCGGCGAAGCCGTCGAAATCCGCCTCCTGGATAGGGTCCTCGAGGTACCGGAGCCCGTACCGGTCCACCAGCCCCGCGACGAACGCCACCTGGCCGTCGGGGTCCAGCGTCTGCTCCCGGTAGACATACCGCCCGTCCTTGTAGAACTCGCTCGCCGCGAGGTCGAGTCCAGGATGAACCGAGGCATGGAGCCGATCCCGGACCTCCGCGCAAACCTCCGAGAGCAGTTCAACCGCCTCGACATTCCCCAGCGGAGCCACCCAGCCGCCTTCGTCCCCTCGACCCAGCGCCGCCCCGGGATACTTCTTCTTGAGTCGCTCGCCGAGCAGTCGGTGCACCTCCAGCGCGGCGCGGATCGCTTCCGTCGGGGGACCCTCGGAAATGGCGTGATACTCCTGGATCTCCGGTCCTCCGATGGCGTGTCGTCCGCCGTTGAGGCAATTTCCCACGATGGCGGGGTAGGCCGTGC
The DNA here is from genome assembly GCA_963773945.1 of uncultured Thermoplasmata archaeon. Lineage (GTDB taxonomy): Archaea > Thermoplasmatota > Thermoplasmata > Lutacidiplasmatales > UBA184 > JAKIWV01. The sequence continues at coordinate 532,661 of CAVZDD010000003.1, forward strand.
CGTCGAGGCCGGGTCGCAGCACGGTTTGCCAGAGCGGCTCGTGGACCTCGGCCGCCCGGGCGATGGCACAGGCCATGGACAGGGCGGTGGAGGTGTTCCCTCCGATGTGGGAGAAATTCGCCGTGCCATCTACCTCGTGGAGCATCCGGTCGACGCCCGGTTGATCGTCGAGGGCGAGACCGACCAGACGGGGGCGGACCTGGGCTTCGAAGGTCCGAAGCGCTTCGGGGACGCCGCCCATAGGAAAGGCCCGGACCTCGGTTGCGCCGGTGCTCTCCCCGCTGGGGGCACCGGCGGTGCCGAGCGCCCCTCCGTCCGTAGTGATACGGGCCTCCACCGTGGGTCGGCCCCGGCTATCGTAGATCCATCGGAGCGACGCCGCGGAGATCCGGATCATAGGTGCTCCACGAACTCGACGAGTACGCCGCCGAACGCGGCCGGATGCGCAAAGCCCACGATGCGGCCGCGTGCGCCGGGCCGCCCCGCGCGGTCGATAATGCGCTCCCCGTGCGCGGCGAGACCGGCGAGCTGACGGTCCACGCTCGGGACGGAGAAGGCGATGTGGTGCATCCCTTCCCCTCGGGCGTCGAGAAACCGCCCGATGGCCGAGTCCGCGCTCGTGGGTTCGAGCAGCTCGATGTGGGTGGGCCCGGCCTCCAGAAACGCCACGCGAACCTTTTGCGAGGCGACCACCTCCGGAGTGCTGGCCGAGGTGCCGAGTAAGCGCTCCCACTTCGGCAGCGCAGCCGGGAGGCTCCGGACCGCCAGTCCAAGGTGATCCACGTTCACGAGTTCGGCTCCTTCAGAACGCCCGGGACGGGCGATGCTCGCCGAACAGTGCCCGCCAGACATCGGAGATCTCGCCCAAAGTGGAACCCCGAATGACCGCCGTCAGGACGAGGGGAAGCACGTTCTCCCCCTTGGCCGTGCCGGCCCGGAGGGCCTCGAGCGCGTCCCGGGCCCGGGCCTCGTTGCGCTGGCGTCGCCAACGCCGAACCCGGCCGACCTGGCGGGCTTCCTGTTCGGGGGTGATCCGCAGGATCGGGGTGCCCTTCTGGCCCGAATCGGGGAACAGGGAGAACTTCGGATTCCCCTCGGTGTAGACGTTGACGCCCACGACCTTCTCCTCGCGAGCTTCGCGGGCGCGGGCCACTCGGTACGCCTCTCGGGCGATCTCGCTCTGGAAAAATCCCTTCTCCACCGCGGCGATGGACCCTCCCATCTGCGCCACGCGGTCGAGGTACTTTCGGGCCCCGGACTCGATATGGTCCGTGAGCCATTCGATCTCGTACGACCCGGCGAGGGGGTCCACGGTCGAAACGACGCCGGATTCCTCCGCGAGGAGTTGCTGGGTCCGAAGGGCGAGTCGGGCGGCCTTCGCGGTCGGCAGCCCCAACGCTTCGTCCAGCGCATTCGTGTGGAGGGACTGGGTTCCTCCGAGCACCGCGGCCAGTGCCTCCAACGTCGTTCGAACGACGTTGAGCTCCGGCTGCTGCGCGGTAAGAGAGGAGCCGGCCGTTTGGGTATGGAACCGGAGCTGCCAGGAACGGGGCTCTTTCGCGCCGAGCTCCTCCTTGGCGAGATGGGCCCAGAGCCGCCGGGCGGCCCGGAACTTGGCGATCTCCTCGAGGAAATTACGGTCTGAGGAGAAGAAGAACGATAATCGGGGGAGGAACTCGTCCAGGTCGAGTCCGCGCTCCTGCACGGCGCGCACGTATGCCAGGGCGTTCGCGATCGTGAACGCGACCTCCTGGATGGCGGTCGCCCCGGCCTCGCGCATGTGGTAACCAGAGACCGAGATGTAGTTCCACTTCGGCATCTCCCGGGTCGCGAACTCGATGAGGTCCACGGTGAGGCGCAGCGACGGCCCGGGCGGGTAGATGTAGGTCCCGCGCGCGACATACTCCTTCAGAATATCATTCTGCACGGTGCCGCCGAGTTGGTTCCGTGGTACGCCGTTCTCCTCGCCGGCCGCCACTAAGAGCGCCGTGAGGATCGGCGCGGTGGCGTTGATCGTCATCGACACGGTGGCCTTCTCGAGCGGGATCTTTCCGAACAGCGTCCGCATGTCGCCCAGGTCGGAGATCGCGACCCCGCACCGGCCCACTTCCCCCACGGCTCGGGGATGGTCGGAGTCCAATCCGATCTGCGTCGGGAGGTCGAATGCCACCGAGAGACCGGTCTGGCCACTCGCGATCAAGTAACGGTACCGACGGTTCGTTTCAACGGCGCTGCCAAAGCCGGAGTATTGCCGGAACGTCCAGGGACGCCCCCGGTACATCGTCGGATAGATGCCGCGGGTGTACGGGAACTCGCCGGGAAACCCCTGGGCGGTCAACGCCTCGTTCTCGACGTCCCCCGGCGGACCCACCAGCAGCGGCACAGTTCCGCCGCTCATTCGGTCGCCGACGGCCGCGCGGGCGGCCTTCTCCCATTCCGCCAAGGCGGAATCCGCTCGGGCGCGACGGGAGGCCATCGGGCGAAAGGGGAGCCTCGAGTTTAAGCGGTTTCGGTGCGCCGCACTAAGGGCCAGAGCGCGGTCAGGTCGACCTCGCCCCAGGCGACCGCCACGGGAAGCTTGAGTTCCGCGAGCACGGCGGGGGCCATCTCCCCGACCTCCGCTACGACCTCGCCGGCGATCCGCAGTCGCGCGGCGCGCCCGGGAATCGTGCCGGGGAGTTCCGCCGGCTCCCGAACCCCTAGGGCGCCGAAGGTCCCCAGCAGGTAGTCCACCCACGCGGCCGCGTCGGCGAACCCCGCCCGCTCGCTCGCGAGGACGGCCGCCGCGTGCCAACGGGTAGCGCCCCCGCTCGGCTCATGCGCGTCGGGAACCACGACCGGTCCGACGTCCGAGTATTGCTGCGGGTACGAGTATCGCACGTTGCGTTCGAGGGAGCCCATCAACGAGATCTGCAACGAGTCGCGTACGCGACCGAACAGGTCGGAGACCGGGTTGACCACCGTGATCGTCGAGGTCCGGCCGACGAGCAGTGTGAGTCGGTTCGGCACGAGCACGGTGGTGCGGAGCTCGACGAAACCGAGCCCGAGCAGCAGGCGTCGAACGGTCCGACGAAACCGCGTCTCCGCGAGGCGTCGCCCGCGCGTCGCGCTCGGCGGGAGGAGCGCCTCCTCTGGGGCAATGCCGCGCACGACCAGGATCTCTTCCGTGAGGTCGACGGACGTCTGGAGGTCCGGACGCCACGGCGGGATTTCGACCCACCACCCGTCGGGCGCCTTCGTGCCGCCGAGTCGGCCCTGGTCGAGGAACTCCTCGACCTGGGCGTCGGGGAGGGAGAGCCCGGTCAGGGACTGAAGCGTGGACGCGCTGAAGGGCAGCCGGCGCGAGGAGATCCAACCGACCCCCGATTCCGCGTGGTCGGCATACTCGACCCGGAGCGGCTCAACCGCCCACCCCCGGGCCACGAACGGCAGCAGCATCAGTCCGACGGCCTCCTCGACCCGGACCGCACGGGTTCCCGTGGACTCCAGCAGGAGCGCCCGGTCTCCGATCTGCACCTCCCCGGCGGTCCGGCCGTTGAGGATCGGGGGCAGGCTCAGGAGCTGATCGTCGGCATCCCGCAGCGTGAGACATTCCCCATTGGAGCGGCCCAACCGGCCGTACTTCTGGGCCATTGGGTGCTCGGCGAAGAAGCGGGATCCCTCGACCTCCGCCGGCCCGTCCAGCGGGTGGAAGCGAACCCCATCGACCGGTTCGAGCGTGTAGCGGAGCGGGGATTTGAGCCGTTCCCAGGAGTAGAGTCCCAGGCTCGCGGTGCGCCGGTCGAGGCCAATCGTCGCGTGGAGCATCTCCTGGAATCGGATCGCTTCCGCGAAGAGTCCGGTATCGAGGGCGACCCCCGCGGGCGGGACGAGCAACGCGCCGGCCAGATAGGGGCGTATCGTCGACACGGAGGCGTCGACGAGCGCGACGGGGTGGTCGAGCGACGCCGGGGGCTCCGCGAACGGAGGCATCCCCTTCTTCAGTCCGAGCACGCCTTGCAGGAAGAGCGCCAGGCCGCCCTCCGAGAGCATGTCGAGCCGGTCCGGTGTCACCTCGATCGTGAGCGCGTCCTCGGTCCAATCCGCGAGCTCCGCCTTCGACCGGAACAGCCGTTCCTCCAGTTCGGCGCGCTCGAGGGGCTGGGCCACCAGCTCCAACACGCGGTTCGCCGAGAGCACGCTCTGCGGCATGTTCAGTCCGGCCTCCCGGTCAACCGGTCGCGGTCATCGAGGTACAGGTCCCGGATGTCGTTGTAGCCGAGGGCGACGAGCGCCAGGCGAGTAATCCCGATGCCCCAGGCCGCCACGGGAACGTCGATCCCGAGGGGTCGGAGGACCTCGGGCCGGAGCATGCCGCCCGGGAAGATCTCCATCCACCCGAGCCGCGGGTGCCGGACGTATCCTTCGATCGATGGCTCGGTGAAGGGGAAGTAGCTCGGCCGGATCTTGAGCTCGGAGATTCCCAACGCCTCGGCGAACGCCTTGAAGATCCCGACCAGGTCCCGGATGGTGACACCGCTATCTCCCAGGATCCCCTCGCACTGTTCGAACTCGATATGGTGCCGGGCATCGAGGGCATCCGGGCGGAAGTCCCGTCCGATGCAGAACATACGGAACGGGGGCTTCGGGTGTGCGGCGAGGTACCGGGCCGAGACCGCCGTGGTCTGGGACCGGAGCACCGGTCGACGGGCCCGGTCCCGCGAGTACGGGGTTCGCCAGCCCGGCGAGACCGGCAGCGTCTCTCCGGGCATCGGGCGGCCCTCGTGCACGGCCGCCACGCGCTCGACGAGCTCGGCTGGGAGGGCGGCTCCGGGAGGAGTGTTCACGAAGAACATGTCGTGGACCGAACGGGCAGGGTGCTCCTGGGGCATGTTGAGCACGTCGGCGTTCCAGAACTCCGTTTCGAGGAGCGGACCCTCGGCCTCCTCGAAGCCGAGTCCGATGAGGATGTCCTCGACCTCTTCGAGCCACGCGAGGTAGGGATGGGGACGTGCGCCCTGGAGGTAGGGCACGGTCGCGCGGACATCGTAGGGGCGGAACGTGACGTGGGGCCACTCCCCGGAGGCGATCAGGCTCGGGGTCAGGGCCCCGACCAGGGGCCGACCCGCTTCGGGCAACGGGAGAGCGATTCCTTCGGGAGAAGGCAACCACCGGCGCACCGAGTGTCGCTCGACTGCAACGAGGCCCCGTCGCTGCAACTGGGCGAAGATCGTCGCGTCGACCTCCTTCGCACCGGTGGCGATGGCCTGTAAGACCTCCTCTTCCGGGAACGGGCGCTCGACATCCGGTCGCGGGTCTATCCAGCGGAATGGGATCCCGTCGGCGAGGAAGTGGTGCCGGCGCAGGTACCCGATGGCCGCGGCCTGTTCTTCGGAGGAGAACCCTTCCGCTTCCACCTGGTCGGGAGTTAACGTGCCGCCACGTCGCCGAAGCGCGAACAGGAACCGACGTTCCGGAAGACCCCGGGCGCGGGCCTCCTCGCCTCGTCGGGTCAGCTGACGTTCCACCCACGCGTCCTCGGTCGCCAACGCGAGGTGTTTGGAGCGCAATCGCTCGAGGCTGCCCCGGAGCGCATCGGGGGCCAGCCCGGTCCGTTCCCGCAGCGCCGATTCTTCCTGGAGAATGTGCGGAGCCGCCCGAAGGGCCTCGAGCACCTGACGCTCGGGGGCCGACAGTGAGAGCGCGGTCGACGGATCGGCCGCGGACGCTTCCTCCTCGTCCGCCACGGCGATTCCCAATCGGACCCGTCTGTTAACTCTTTGGAAATCGGCGCTGTCAGGGCCGGGCGAGGCCGCACTTTGGACAGGTGAGACTGAACGCCGGAATCAGGGTTCCACAGGACGGGCAACGCACCGGGCGCGGCATCGGGGCCGGGGGCCGTGTACCTACGACGGCCGGCGCGGCCGCCGCGGCTGCGGGCCCGGCCGAAGCCGGCGTGGCCGAAGGCGGGGGTCCGGACGTGGGACCTGGAACGTGCGAAACCCACGGTGATGCGGAGGAATACGGAGTGGACGAGCCCGGTGGGCTCGTAGGCGGGCCCGTGGGTGTGCCGGCAACCCAGCTCGGCGTTGCCGCGGTGGGACCAGTGGCCCCCAGGGGGGGGAGCGGGGGGATCTTGCGCCGCGGCTTTCCGCGTCGGCTCAACAGGAGACCGATCAGGATCGCGACCACCACGATGAACGCGAAGAAGGCCACGTTGTACGGAAAGGCACTGATGAGCGCGATGAAGCCGCTCCCGCTGAGCAAGCTGACCGTAACGCTGGCCGTTGCCTGTCCAAAGAATCCGTGGGAAAGGAGGATCGCCGAGACTTGCGCCTGGCTCCCGAAATAGCACAGTGGGACCGAGAACTTCGCCTGGGCCATGCCGTTGGTTCCTGTGACGACCGGCACCGGTCCATCAAACGTGCCGCCGCAGGGCCCAGCGTAACTCGCGCTCGCGGTGAAGGTGAGATTCACCGAAGCGCCCACGACCGGCAGTCCGGTGGTCGCATTCCGAACGTCCACGGTGACGCTCGTCGATCCGCCGGGGAAGATCGCGGAGGGGGAGGGACTCACCGAGAGGTCGACGAAAGTCGACGTGAGGGCGGCGTAGAGGTCGAGCGCCCGGGGAGTCCCCCACCCGGTCACGAGGTCCCATCCACCCCGCGCGGGGTACAGGCAGTTGGAACCCGCCGTGACATCGGAGAAGGCGCGGGCGGGCCCGCCGGCGGCCTCCGAACTCGCCACCGAGTAGAGGCGAGGAGTGACGAAACCCAGGGGTGTGCCCCAGACCGCGTCCATCTCGCCGATAATCCCTGCCCAGAACGGCGTCGCGAAGCTCGTCCCGGCCAACTGGCCCACGCCGCCGTTGTAGTAGATCAGATTGTCCGCCGCCGGGCCGGCGACGTCAGGCACCCCACGTCCGCCCATGCCGATCACCGTCGCGGCCGACCCCATCAGCTGCCAGCTCGGCGCCGTGTACACTTGGGACAGTCCTCCACCCGACCGGTTCCAGGCCGGCTGCGTGGCGATGCCGGTGATCAGGCCATTGATCGATACGTTGAGCGTCGGTTGGGTGCCGCCCACCGCGATCACGTCCGGAGAGGAAGCAGGGAACTCCACCTCGGGGGAAGCGGTGCATGCCCCGTGGGAGAGCACGCTCCCTCCGTCGTCCCCCGAGGCGGAAACCACCGTGATCCCTTTGCTTTCCGCCTCGGCAAAGAGCGTCGTGTAGGCGGCCTGGAAGCTCGGGTCCTGCGATTCCGGAAGGCCGAACGACATCGAGATCACGCTGACCCCGTGGATCGAGTTCACGGCGTAGTCGAGCGCGTCCTCCATGGGCGTGTCGTTCGGGGAGTAGGTCGGCGCAGGACCGTCGGGGGCGTACACGGCATCCAACGTCGCGCCCGGAGCCATCGACCCGGACCACTCGATGTCGAGGGTTAGTTCCTGGGGTCCCCCACTCGGGTCGTTCACGGCGTTGGCCGATGGCATCGGAGCGCCGTCAATCGGGTCCGGTTGGACCTTCGGCACCGCCGGGTACTCGGACGGGTAGTAGTTCGCAAAGAACGTCGAGATGTCCGAGGGAGAGTAGCCATCGCCCCAGAGCAACAGGACGATGTTCTGCCCGACGGCGGAGCGGAAGATACCCGACGAGTTGTAGAGCGCGTCCAGGCCATAGGCCCCGTGCGCCCCCGACGGGGTCACTTCCGAAGTGGTCGACCCGAGGTCTGTGGAGAGGTGGGAGGACGCCAGGAGGGACGGCGCCACCGACTCGAGGGGGATAGAGAACTGGGTGAAGCCGGTCGAGAGCCCCGTTACCGCCGAGACTTCGGATTCCAGGGCCGGGGGAGCTTCGGCACGGTCTGGGGGTATTGGACCGGACCTCCGGCGATCGTGGCGCGCAGGAGAGTCGTTCCAAACGCCTCACCGATGAGCGGTGCCGGTCCCGATACCGTGACGGAGAGCCGGTCGGGCCACGTGTGGGCAATCGAGAGTCCGTACCCTTCGAAGTAGTCGATTACGGACTGATACTCGGCGACTGAGGGACTGTACTGTTGCGCGAACTCGGCGGAGCTCAACGGCGCGGCGCCGCTGGGCCGAGGATTGAAGAGCGAGAGATTGCGAGGCCACAGCGTTACGGCCACGCTGGTCTCGCCCCGAGCCACCGCCGTCGTGCCGACCTCGCCCTGCACGGTGGAAACGTAGCCGCTCCGCTCCGCCCAGGAGACCTGCAGCGCCGCCGGAAGCACCACCTCGGAAGACGAGGGCGCGACGACGGGCGAGATCACGGGCGAGGGCCCCGCCGGCAGGCCCGCGGCGACCCCGGGAATGGCCAGGGCCGCGAGTACGACGATCGTGGCCGCAGCGGTCCATCCAGGTCGTTGCACCGTTCGCGCTCCGGGTCGCGTAGGAATTAGACGGACCGCTGAGTATGAACCTTCCGAACCGGGTTGACGGGCCAACGGCCCCTTGCCCGAGGTATTTCAGTCGCGGATTGGCGCCGTGTATCCGGGCGGCAGCTTGTAGGTGGCGGGCGCTCCGAACGGGTCCGGTCGGGGTCCCGGCGCCTCGCCCCGAAGGCCGCAGAGGTACGCATCAACGGCCTTCGCCGCCTCGCTGGCCGTCCCCATCGCATACACGACGGACTTGCCGCCGGCGGCGAAGATGCCGGGCACCGCCGTGGCGTAGCCCGGGCCCTTCCCCTCGGGCCAGCCGCCGGAGGCCAGCTTGAAGTCCAGGTCCTCTGGAAATCCCTCCAGGTCGGCCCGCTGGCCGACGGCGACGATCAGCGTGTCACAGGCCAGGGTTTCCTCGGAACCCGCCACCGGAATGGGGGTGCGGCGGCCCTTCGCATCCGGCGGTCCGAGCTCCATGGATTGCACTACGAGGCCCTCGACGTGGCCGTTGCCGACCACGCGAACGGGGGCCCTCTGGAAAACGAACTCCACGTGCTCTTGTTCCGCGCCGTGGACCTCTTCCCGGTCCGCGGGCATCTCGTCGCGGCTGCGGCGGTAGACGAGGCGCACGTGGCCGCCCTGGGCGAGCCGGACCGCGCTGCGTACCGAGTCCATCGCGACGTCTCCGCCGCCGACCACGATGACGTTCTTGCCGAGCAGGGGATACTGGCCCTGGTGGATCGCCTTCAGCATGGAAAGCGCCGGGTACACCCCGGGCAGGTCCTCGCCCGGAATGCCCATCACTCGATGGGTCGAGGTGCCGATCGAGACGAAGACGGCTTGGTACCCTTCCTTGAGCAGCTCCTCGGGGTTGAAGGCCGGGCCGACGCGCGTGTCGGTTTTCCAGACCACATCCAGGTCGCGGAATCGGCGCAGGTCGGCCCGGATGTCCTCGTCGGTCATTCGGTAGGCCGGAATGGTTCGCATCAAGCCACCGGAGAGGTCCGCCTGTTCGAAGACGGTCACGGAATATCCCCGGATCCCGAGTTCCCAGGCCGCCATGATGCCGGCCGGTCCGCCGCCCACGACCGCGACGCGCTGGCCTTTCGGCTTGGACGGAACGTAGGCAAGGTCGGAGTTCCCGAACTCCAAGGCGGCACGCTTGAGCTGCCGGATCGCGATCGGGACCCCCTTCTTGGCGACGACGCAGGATTCCTCGCAATACCGATAACAGACCTTACACAGCGAGGTGGCGAGCGGGTTGTCCTGGGCCGTAACCTTCGCGGCTTCGTCGAACTTTTCCTCCGCTACGAGCTTGATGTACTCCCGGGCGTCCTGCGTGATGGGGCAGGCCTCGACGCACCACGGGCGACGGCATTGGATGCACCGTTTAGCCTCGAGCACCGCGTCCTGTCGCGAGTAGGCGTGAACAATCTCACGGAAATCTTGGGTTCGCGTTTCGATCGATTCCTCGGGAACCGGGACGCGAACCGGGTTCAGCTTGGGCGGGGTGGGACGTGCCGGTGCAGCCGTCGCAGTCGCCATGCTGGTTCCCACGTCGGTTTCTCGCGCGGAGAATAAGAGGCTTGCGCGACCCGGGGCGCAACATTCCGGTAGGCGGGACCCGGGGGCCAGCGGTTCGAGGCAGGACACGGGCGGGATAGGGTAAAGACCCCCGGACTTCCTTCCGAGAGCCGCGCGCCATTACCGGGTGCGCCGAAGGCCCCCCATGGTGCTGGAATCCCTCGGAAAATCGCTGCGCGGTGTGCTCCAACGCATCGCGCGGAGCAATACCGTCGACGAGGCGCTCATCGCGGAAGTGGTCCGCGATATCCAGCGGGCCCTGTTGCAGGCAGACGTCAACGTCCAGCTCGCGCTCGACCTCACCCAGCGGGTCAAGAAAAGGGCCCACGACGAGAAACCGCCGGCCGGGGCGAGCGTCCGCGACTTCCTCGTCCGGATCATCTACGAAGAGATTCGGGGCATCCTGGGGAAGGACCGGCCGTTCGACGTCAAGCCGAAAAAGATCCTCCTGGCGGGGCTATTCGGCCAGGGAAAGACCACGACCGCCGGGAAGCTCGCCCGTTACTTCCAGAAGAAGGGGGTGAGGACCTTGCTCGTCGGCGCCGATGTCCATCGGCCGGCTGCTATCGACCAGCTCGAGCAGCTCGCGAAGAAGGTCGGGGCGGAGTTCTACACTGACCGGAACGAGCCGAAGGCCGAACGGATCGTCAAGGAGGCCCTGAACAAGGCGCCGCCGCATGTGGCCGTCCTCGTGGACACCGCCGGACGCTCCGGCATCGATGCCGACCTGATCGCGGAGCTTCAACGGGTGCGGGCGGTGCTCGAGCCGGACGAAACGTTCCTCGTGCTCGACTCAGCGATGGGACAAGCGGCCGGACGCAGCGCGGACGCCTTCCAGAAGGCGGTCGGCCTCACCGGGGTCATACTGACCAAGCTCGATGGTTCGGCCAAAGGCGGCGGAGCGCTCTCGGCGGTCGCCGCGACCGGCGCGCCGATCCTGTTCATCGGGACCGGCGAGCACCTCGACGAGCTCGAGCGATTCGACCCGACCCGGTTCGTCTCCCGCCTGCTGGGCATGGGGGACATCCAGACCCTCCTCGAGCGCTTCGAGGAGCTCTCGAACAAGGAGGAGGCCGAGAAGGTCGCCGAGAGCATGATGACCGGCCGTTTCTCGCTCCGGGACATGCGGGTCCAGCTCGACTCGCTCGGGCAGATGGGCCCGTTCTCGAAGATCGTCTCGATGTTCCCCGGCTTCAGTGGCGCCAAGGTCGACGACAAACAAGTCGAGGACTCGCAGGCGCGACTCCGGCGATTCCGGTCGATGCTGGACTCAATGACCGCCGAAGAGCTGGACCACCCGATGGTGATCAAGGGCGACCGAATCCGTCGGATCGCCCACGGGAGCGGTCAGAAACCCCAGGAGGTCCGCCAGCTTCTCAAGTTCTGGGAGACCACCCGCAAGGCCGCCCATGGCATCGCCAGCAACCGAAAGCTCCGACGGCAGCTCGAACGACAGCTCGGCGGCGGAGAACTCAAGGCGTAGGCCGGATCGCACGTGACCGCCTCCCCTCCCGAGATCCTGGTCGGACTGCTCCTCGTGTTCGCCCTGCCCGGTTATGGTATCACGAAGGCCACCTTCCCGGAATGGCGAATTCGGGGGCCGGAGGCCCTCCTCCGCGTCGTCGAGGTGGCGACGCTGAGCCTCGTGTTGAGCGTGACCGTGACGATCCTCGTGGGATTCGTGCTCGGGAACCTCCCGGGGAGCTTCTTCCAAGCCGGCTGGAGCGACCCGTTACTCGAAGGAATCCTCGCCGCCATTTCGGCGGTCGGAATCTCGGTCGCCATCCTCCGGGGGGGATTCAGCAAGATCCCGCCCGCTGCCCCGATGCCCGAACCGTCGCCGGGCGAAGAAAACCCCATGGCTCTCCTGCGCGCCCTCGAAGCGAATCAGCGAGAGGCGCGCCGCCTTCAGCATGCGATCCGGCAGCTCAAACCGGAGGACCCTGACCGGGGACGGCTCGAGAACGAGCTCGTCGAAACGCAGCGGAGGTCCCAAGAACTCCGTACGAATCGGGAGGCCGAGTATGCCCAATAGACCCTCCTCCTCCGATGCCGTCTACAAGATGGTCCTCGTCGTTCGCGGCGAACTCCGGCTGACACCGGGAAAGGCGGCCGTCCAAGTGGCGCATGCGGCCGTCATGCTGGTGTTGCAGCAACAGAAACGACGCGGGGATCAGCTGGACCGGTGGCTCCGCGAAGGGCAAAAGAAAATTGCCGTCATCGCGCCCACGCTCACCGAGATGGTCGAGCGGCAGACGCAGGCCACCCGTCAAGGGATTCCGACCGTTTGGGTCGACGATGCCGGTTTCACCGAGGTTGCGCCCGGTACCCGGACCTGCTTGGGGATCGGTCCGGCCCCTTCGCTGGAGCTTGACAAGATCACGGGGGACCTTCCCCTACTCTGACCCTCCCCGGGGTCGATTTACGGCCCGGAGGGCCCCCGATTCCCCGGTCGGTACCCGGCGGGCCCTTAATGAATCAATAAATAGGGCCGCCCGAATCGGTGGAGGGTCTCTCGGGCATCCCGGGGGGCCTGCGGGAGGGGATTGCGGACATGCGGATGTGGGTTTACATCGTCCGGCGACTTCTCCTCGTGATCCCCGTCATCATCGGGGTGATGACGATTACCTTCATTCTGGTCAGTCTGATCCCGACCTCGGTCCGTGTGGCGGCCTACACCGACGCACGGGACGCGAAACCGGGCACCCCCGTCTGGAACCAAGCCCTCGCCACCCTGGGGCTCAATAAACCGGTCCCGGTCCAGTGGGGGATTTACATCTTCAACAGTCTCACGTTACATTGGGGCTTCACCGATCCACATAGCGAAGCGTCCACCGGCGACCAGCTGGGCCAGACCTCGTGGCCCGTCTCCCAGGTTTTGGGCTGGTACCTGCCGTACACCTTGGAGCTCGCCGCCATCTCGTTGATCTTGATCCTGGTCATCGCCATCCCGCTGGGCAACCTGTCGGCGGTCTACCGAAACCGCCCGCTGGACCAGGGTGCCCGGGTACTCTCCTTCTCAGGCTACGCGTTCCCAGGTTTCCTCCTTGCGTCCGTCGCGCTCCTCGCCGCCGTCGAGCTGAGCGGGGGCTTGACCTCCGCCTGCGGGGGCCTCTCCGACCACTACTTACAATGGTACGGTTCGTGGCCTCCGTCCGTCTGTCTTCCCGGTGCCCCGTCCGGTCTCCCCAGTTGGATCGGCCCCCACTTCGAGACCTCTCCCACGGGGTTCCCCACGATCGACGCGCTGCTTCACTGGAACACCGCCACCGGCCCCGACCTGGCCTTCGAATCGATCAAGCGGATGATCATCCCCGCCCTCGTGATCGCCTACGGCTACACGGCGAGTATTCTCCGGTTCGTCCGGAACAGCATGCTCGAAGTGATGAACCTCGACTTCGTCCGGACCGCCCGCGCCAAGGGCGTTCCCGAACGTCAGGTCGTGAACCGACACGCCGGTCGCAACAGCCTCAACGTGACGGTCACCGTACTCGGGCTCACTTTTGCCTTCTTCATCACGGGCTTCCCGATCATCGAACGGGTCTTCGAGCTCCGGGGCGTCGGCTACCTCCTGGCGCTGTCGATTCAACCGCTCCAGGACTACGGCCTCATCTTCGGCACTACGTTGCTGCTGACGTTCATTATCGTCGCGGCGAACATCATCGTCGACGTGATGTATGCATATCTGGACCCAAGGGTTAGGTTGGGCTAGATGGCGGCAGCGAAGGCGGAATCCGAGGCCTTGGAGCCCACGGAGGGCGCCCTCTCGTCGGGGAAGCGACCCAACCCTCGCCTCGACCAGTACAAGCGGACCTTCTACTTCCTGCGGCGGAACCGCCTCGCGATGTTCGGCCTGATCATCGTCCTCTTCTGGGTCGGCGTGGCGCTGTATTCCCCATTCTACAACGCCCCGGGCGACCATCTCGCCCCGTACTGTTCGAGCTCCGTCACGGCCGGTACGAACTCTTCCTGCGCGGTCACCGTCTGTACCTACGGTCCCGGCAGCCAGCCCGCCTCGACCCCCTGCTACCCGTTCGCCTTCGGAGAACCTTCGGTGATAGGTCCCACGATCAGCTTCGCGCATGGATTCTCGCTCGGACCATTACCGCTCGGTTCGCTAACCGTGAACCCCGGTGGCGGGATCATGTACAACATCTTCGCCGGACTGATCAAGGGCGCTCCCTGGTCACTCGGGATCGCCGCCTCGATTGTCGGCTCGGGCGCGATCATAGGGCTCTTGCTGGGGGCGCTCGCCGGCTACCGCGGGGGGTACGCCGATGAGACGATCATGCGGTTCACGGACATCTTCCTCGCCATCCCCGGCCTCTTTCTGGTTCTCGTGACCCTCGCCGCCGTGGGCCGAGATTTCTCGACCCTCGATGGCCGGGTCGGGATCCTGATCCTGGCCTTCGTGGTCACCTGGTGGCCGCTCTACACCCGTATCGTTCGGGGCCAGGTACTGGTCACGCGCGAGCAGAAATACGTCGAAGCGGCCCGGGCCAGCGGCGCCGGGTCCGGTCGAATCCTGCGGAAGCATATCATCCCGAATTCGCTCTACCCGGTCTTCGTCCAGCTGTCGCTCGACGTCGGGACGGTCCCCCTCCTGCTCGGGGCGATCATTTTCCTGGGCTACCAGCTCTGGCCGGCCCAGTACTTCCCCGAATGGGGTACGATCTCCGCCTTCGCGGTGACGAACCTCGAGGGGTTCCTGGTTCAGTGCACGGTAGCGTCCGGCATCGCACCCTGCGTGTTCCCCTGGTGGCAGATCTTCTTCCCGGGGCTCACGCTGTTCCTCTTCTGCATCGCCGTGAACTTCCTGTCGGACGGACTCCGAGACGCGCTCGACCCGAGGTTGCGGAGGTAATCGAATGGCGGTCGACCGAGTCCCCACCCCCCCCGCAGCCCCGATGACCATGGGCCGGCCCCTCGTGTCGGAGGCCGAGCCGGCGCTGGCCAGCTCCTCCGGTCCTCCCCGATTGATCGTCGGGGCGGTGCACGGCGAGGGGGAGGCCGTCCTCGATATTCGCGACCTCAAGACCTACTTCTTCACGTACAACGGCGTCGTCAAAGCCCTCGACGGCGTCGACCTGACGATCCGGAAACGGGAGACGCTCGGTCTCGTGGGAGAGACCGGCTGCGGGAAGAGCGTGACCGCCTTCTCGGTGATGAAACTGCTCGCGGACCCACCGGGCCGCATCATGGGCGGGGAGATTAATTTCAAGGGCGCGAACCTGCTCTACGGCATCGAGAAGGAGGCCACGTTCAAGCCGGTGGCCCATTCGAACCGGGTGAAGGTCAAGCGTCGATACTCGCTCATCCGCCGCAGCCAGGAGCGGATGGCAGCGATTCGCGGCTCCGGCATCTCGATGATCTTCCAGGAGCCCTCTTCCGCCCTCAACCCGATCTTCTCCATTTCGAACCAGCTCTCGGAGGCCCTGATGCTCCACGGCGGCGTGGAGATCCTGGAGGAACTCCTCAAACCCCCTCCCTCGCCGGCGGCTGTCCGGGCCGCGATCGACCGGCTGCTGGAAGTCACGGCAACCTCGACGGCGGGTCCCACGCGGGAGGCGGCCAGGGCCTTCGCCGAGAGCTTGGGACGGCCGTCCCTGGCGACGCAGGCCTACACGATCCTGAAGGAGCAACGCCAGCGCCCCGACGAGGCCCGCAAAGAGCTCGAGCACATCATTCGCCGCCTCCACCTCAGCGGACTGCAACGGGCGTACCTCCGCCAACAGGAACGGGTCCACAAACTCCGCCGCCAGCTCAATGAAGTGCTGCTCGAGGAGATGCGACGCGGCGCTCCCTCCGGCGCCGCCGACCGGAACCTGCGGAACCGACTGCGGCTGGAATGGATCCGGGGCCTGGGGTATGCCCTCTGGGGCATCCGCGGGTACGTCCGCCGCCCGATCAACGAGGAGACCTTCTGGCGCTCCGTCGCCCTCCTCGAGGGCGTCTCCATCGCGAACCCGGCCCAGGTGGCCCGAGGCTACCCGCACGAGCTTTCGGGGGGCATGCTCCAGCGCGTGATGATCGCGATGGCGCTCTCCTCCAACCCCGCGCTCCTGCTCGCCGACGAACCGACCACCGCCCTCGACGTGACCATCCAGGCGCAGATCCTCTCCGTCATGCGGGACCTCAAGTCGCGGGTCGGCAGCTCGATCCTCCTGATCACCCACGACCTCGGCGTGATCGCCGAGATGGCGGACCGGGTGTCGGTCATGTATGCGGGGAACGTCGTCGAGACGGCCTCGGTGCGCGACCTCTATCGCCGGCCGCTCCACCCCTACACCCAGGGACTGCTCAACTCGATCCCCCGGATGGACGATCCCTCGAAGACGTTGGAGTCGATTCCGGGCTCGGTACCCAACCTAATTTATCCCCCCTCCGGCTGCCGGTTCCATCCTCGGTGCCCGCACGTCATGGAGATCTGCAAGGAGGCCCGGCCGCCGACCACGATCGAGGGGGACGACCACACGGTCGCCTGTTACCTGTATCACGGCTCCCCCGTTCGGTCCACCTAGACCCCGGGGGTGTCCGTAGTGCAAGCTGACAACGATGGGGAAGGCCCGCTACTGGTCGTCCGGAACCTGCGCAAATGGTTCCCGATCCGGGGCGGCGTGTTCTCCACCCACATCGGTGACGTCCGCGCCGTGGACGGCGTGAACTTCGATATCGGCCGCGGCGAGACCGTCGGTCTCGTCGGCGAATCCGGGTGCGGCAAGACCACGGCCGGCCGACTGCTCCTGCGGCTGATCGAACCGACGGCCGGGCACACCTACTACCGGCCGCCGCTCGAGGTCAGCCGGCGGCTGGACGAGCTCTACGACATTCTGGGCCGCGGCGCCGGGGGCGCCGAGAGCGGGGAGGCCGATCTGGCCGGCCCCACGCCCGCGCAGGTCCAAGCCCTCGCCGAGATCCGCAAGATCGCCGACCAGTACTCGATCTACCGGATGCACGGGCATCGGCTCGCCGAGCTGCGGTCGAAGCTGCAGATCGTTTTCCAGGACCCCTTCTCCTCGTTGAGCCCCCGGATGCTGGTCCGGGACATCATCACCGAGCCGCTCGAGATCCACCACATGGGCACGCGGCACGAGCGCTACGAACGCGCGGCGGAGCTCATCCAGGCCGTCGGCCTCAACCCGGACCACCTCTGGCGGTTCCCCCACGAGTTCTCCGGCGGCCAACGGCAGCGGATCGGCATCGCGCGGGCCCTCGCCCTCCGTCCCGACTTCATCGTCCTGGATGAGCCCACGAGCGCGCTCGATGTATCGGTCCAGGCGCAGATCCTCAACATCCTGCGCCGGCTCCAGAAGGAGCAGGATCTGTCGTACCTGTTCATTTCGCACCACCTCTCGGTCATTCGGGCGATGGCCCAGCGCGTCGTTGTGATGTACCTGGGCCAGGTGGTCGAGCGCGCCCCCACGGAGGAGCTCTTCGCCCGCCCGCTCCATCCCTACACGCAGGCCCTGCTGGCGGCGATCCCGATCCCCGACCCCGAGATCCACCGGGAGCGGATCATTCTCTCGGGGGACGTGCCGAGCCCGGCGGCGCCCCCGTCGGGCTGCCGGTTCCACACCCGGTGCCCGGCGGTCATGCCGATCTGCTCGAAGGTCGAACCGCCACTGATTTCCATCCGGAAGGACCACTGGGTGGCCTGCCACCTCTATCCAGCGCCCCAGGGCAGCGGCTCGATCTCCACCGCGTCCGGCGCATGGGCCTCCGGCGCGGAGCCCCTGGCGGCGGCGGAGCTGCGGGGCGTGCCCCTGGCCGCCTCCGCCAAGATCGGGGGCCCGCCCCGCGACTCCCTCGCTCCCGCCGCCGCCGCGGCGCCCTGACGGGCGCCGGGAGGCCCTCGTCGGATGTCCACGAATCCCCAGAACACGTCCGCCCCCGCGCCGCCCCCGAAGTACACCCGGGTCGGTTACCTTCCGAAGCTGGAGGGCCCGCTGCGCGAGCAGGCGCTCAAGGACCCCGGTCCCACTTGGGGGGAATGGCTGGTCGGACCGTTCGCGAAGGTGTGGGTCGCGCTTGGCTTCTTCGTCGTAGATAGCTGGATCTTCGTCCTGTGGGCCGCGCCGTTCGACTTGACCGCGATGATCGCCAGCCTCCTCGCCGGGGTCTACCTGCAGTTCCTGCTCTGGCGATTTCTCTGGTACGCCCCGGACCGGGAAGACGACCTCCACAGTCTCCCGTTCCGTCCCAACTGGGCCCGCCTGACCCGGTTCGGCCGCTGGACGCCCCAGTCGGTCCGGCTCCGCGCCGGACAAGACCCCTACGAGGGCCACCCGGTCGACGACATGAGCGAGTTCGTCGGCTGACCCTCTCCTCCAGCACCCCGCGACACGAACGAGCAGAGCGACCGGGTCCGCCAAGACACCGACCCCGGACACGTGGGGGTCCGCTTTGGTTTGTAAAAAAAGAGAGGCGGGAAAGGGTTCGGAGGGCTCTTTCGAGCCCCCCGTCTCTTCGTGCGCGTGGGGTCTACGTAGTCCAGTCGTTTCCGTTAACCCAGAACCACATGATGTCGCCGCCGCCTCCGAGGGTCACGTGCTCATCGACGGACGTCCCATGGACCCACGGGGCGTAGATCAACACCTCGTTCGCCTGCACTTGGTAGATGTACAGCGCCAGCTTCTGGGCGATGTGCTCCGCCATGTTGTACAGTAGCGCCCGGTCATTCAGGTTCAGATCGCCGCCCGCCTGGTACTCGCCGAAGGTCATCGCGTTGTACGCGGGACCCTGGCAGGTCTGGTTGACGGGGTTGTTCGCGTAGTACTGCAGCGCGTCAAAGCTGTACGACCCGATCGTTCGGTACTCGCAGCCCGTCGCGTTGACCGCCGGGTTCTCGGTGAACTCGTTGTAGTCATCGCTGTAGGTGTACGTCGCGTTGGGGTAGTACATCGCGCCGATGTAGTCCGTCGGGTCGGGATAGTCCGGCGCCCAGCCCAGCGTGAAGATCGGCATCGGGTTCCCGCCAGGCGGCGAGAAGAGCGAGTTGATCACCAGCTGGATGAAGTTGATATCCAGCGTGTGGACCACGATCGCTCCGTTCGAGTACTCGGAAACCTTCTGGACCTCCAGCGCAATCGCCTGGTCGTCGTTGGGCGCTCCCGTCTCACCGAAGAACGGCACCTGGCAGGTCGTGTGCGTGCACGCGACCGCTTCGGGGTCGTAGTACGGCGAGCCGACCGTCGTCATCTGCGCCCACCAGTACGCCGGGGACGCGGGGTCGTTGACGTTGTTCGTCGGGTCCGCGTTCGGGAAGCTGATGTTCGTCGGGTAGTAGTTACCCATGCCCTGCGGAATGATCCCGCCGTAGTTGAATCCGAACTGGATTCCGCCTACGGTGTTGATCGTCGACTCCGACGTCGCGTAGGGGAACGCCGTCGACCAGAAGTTCCGCATACCGATGTAGCTGAAGAAGTCCGCTGGCACCGTGATCGGTCCCGTCGGGTACGACGCCGCCGCCGCCGCGCTGAAGTTCATGTCGTACGCGAAGAAGAAGACCGAGATGCTCGGGAAGTCAATCGCCTGAGCCTTCCCTTCCTGGATCAGCTGCAGCGTCAACGCCGTCTGCGTCGACGGGATACCGGCGAAGTCTGCTACGCCGGAAGCCAGGGCTGCCTCTCCGGGGGTCGGGTCGACCTCCCACGTCACATCGATCTCGCCCGCGTAGGTACCGGCTGCGGGGTAGCAGTAGTTCGTGGTTCCGGTATAGGTCGTCGTGCACGCCGGGTTCGCCGTGTAGAACGGATTCGCCTTCAGCGTGTAGGACGTGCCGATGGTGTAGCCCGCCAGGTAGTAGGGCCCGCTGCCGACCATGTGGTACTGCACGTTGCCCCAGTGGTTACTGGGCAGGTTCATCGTTACGGCGTCCCAGCCGTTCCAGGCAAAGCCGGTCAGCCAGGTCTGGAACGCGGCGTCCGTCGAGGACGTCGCACCCGCCGGTAGGGTGATCGGGTGGTCGCCCTGGTAGGGCGCCGAGTCCGTCCAGCCGGGCAAGACCGAGCCCTGCGCACTGAACCAGCCCGCGGGCACGACTCCGGCACCGATCGCGGCCATCAGCTCCAGGAAGAACGGCCACGACTTCGCGCCGTAGGTCGTTCCCGAGCCGTTGACCACGAAGGTGACACAGCCGTGGTAGGCACTGCCCGCGCCCATCGCGGCCGCCGGACAGAAGGCCGAGTCGTTCACCAGGACGTGGTTGAAGATCTGACCGGGGGTCGTGTTGTAGGGCGAGTGCAGGCCGCCGTCGCATCCCGAGCCATCGGGGATCGGGAGCCCGGGTCCACAGTAGGGCAGGAGGGCCTGTCCCATGACCCAGCTCGGGGTCGCCTCACCGTCGGACGCCATCGCGAGGTTCCGCGCCACGCTGAACAAGACGTCCGACGCATAGACGCCCCAGTGGGCGCCCGCGCCGCCGTTGCCCGCCGGGTCGAAGAACTGCGAGTTCGCGCCGATGACGAAGGTGTAGTTGTAGCCCGCCACCAGGTTGCTCTCGAGGGGGTTGCTGCCTTCGGACGGGAATTGGGTCCCGCAGAGGGCGCTGCCCGGAACGCAGGTCGCGAGGACCGGGATGTACCCGCTCGGGTCGTCGACGGCCTTGGTCCCGTTGTAGTCGATGAGCTTCTGGTAGACGTTCACGATCGGCTCGTACCCGACGGTTTCGTAGTCCACCGCGGGGTCCTCGCCACCTGCGCCTCCGGGGGCGTACTCATAGACGATGACCTTGCCCGGGTGGGGGTCGTTGACGATCGGAGAAACGATGGCCACACCGGACGGGCTCGAGACGTAGGCCGTCCAAGTGAAGTTCTCGTTGTAGGTCACGCCGCCGAGCGTGGTGCCGGCGACAAAGGTGACGGTGTAAACACCCGCGGTCGCGAACGTGGCGGTGTTGGCCACCTGCGCGAAGCCGTTACCGGTCGTGCTGACGACAGGGGTTCCCAGCGCGCCGCCAGTCGAGACGACGATGCTCGGAGTGATCAGGCCATACGTGGGGTTGGACGAGTTCGAGGTATACGAACCGGTGACGGTGATCGTGCCACCCGGGGCCAGCACACCGGTCGGGTTCGGCAAAGCGCTGTTGTTGGCATTCAGGATTCCCGAGATGCCCGGCTGGGTGCCGAGGGTATCGCGGGTGTGGGATGAGGTGATGGTGATGCCCTGGATCCCCAACAGATTGTCGTGCCAGACGCCGCCAACCAACGCCTGCGCGTACACGAGGTACGTTCCGGGGTTGGCATACGAGTGGCTGGCCGTCGGGGTCGTCCCGGTATAGGACGCGCCGTCCCCATAATTGAACTTGAATTGGCTCGCAGTTTCTCCTGCACTCAAAATCGCCGTAAACGGAATCAGTTGTCCCTGTTGCGCTGTGGTAAACGGTGCCAGGATACTGACGTCGTGCAGGTTCTTCGATGACGAACAGGCAGGCGAGGACGAGGGGGCGCAGTTCGTCTTGGTCGAGGCCGAGTTGAACACGACGAACGAGATCGCTCCCAGCACGACGATCGTGATGACGAGCACCACTACCGCCGTCGCGCTGGACATACCCCGTCGAGACCGGTCTGCGCCGGTTAGGCTTCTGCTCATGGTATCTCCCATTGGTTTTCACCGTCCCCCGGAACCCGGGGGGTTGCGCCTAAACTCCAGAGGTCGTATATATACCCTTAGAAGGTTGCTCGGCGGCCGATGACGAAGCGGCCTTCGCGTCTCGCGCCCTCTCTCCTGAGCGCGGATTTCTCGGACCTCGCCGGCGCCGTGCGGACGGCCGAAGCCGGGGGCGCCGACGCCTTCCATTTGGATGTCATGGACGGCCATTTCGTGCCCAACATCACGTTCGGCCCCGCGGTCGTCGCGGCCGTCCGTCGCCATACCCGTCTACCCCTGGATGTCCACCTGATGATCGAGGACCCCGCCCGCTATTTCGTGGGGTTCGCCGAGGCGGGGGGAACCACGCTCGTCTTCCACCTGGAGTCCCAGGGCGACCCCGAGGCGTTGATCGCGACGGGTCGAAAATTGGGGGTCGAGGTCGGTGTGGCGATCCGGCCGGACACTCCGGTGGACCGGGTATGGCCGTGGGTCGGTCAACTCGACCAGGTGATGGTCATGGGCGTCCACCCGGGATTCTCCGGCCAGAAGTTCATCCCGGGCGCGCTCGACAAGATCCGAGCGGTGCGGGACCGACTGGACGCCATGGGGTCGTCGGCCGACCTGTCCATCGACGGGGGCATCACGACGGAGACCGCGCTCGCGGCCGCTCAGGCGGGGGCGACCTTCTTCGTCTGCGGCAACTCCGTCTTCGGCCAGGGAACGATCCCGGAGAACCTCGCGGCGCTCCGCGCCGCCATCCGTCGGGGGACCGAGCGTGCAGTTCGCTGACCTCGTTGCGGAGTACGAGCGTCTCGAGGCCACGAGCAAACGCCTCGAGATGCGTGCTATCCTCGTGGAGCTGCTGCACAAGGTGCCCCCCGGCGATCTCCCGGCTCTCGTCTACATGATGCAAGGGGAGCTCCGCCCGGAGTTCGAGGGGATCCAGCTCGGCGTCGCCGACTCCCTGGCGGCCCGGGCGGTGGCCCAAGCGACGCGGGTTCCCGAGCGGGCGATCTCGGAGAGCCTTCGCAAGACCGGCGACCTCGGCTCGACGGTCGAGGAGCTGTTCCCGCGCCGGACCGCCCGGCTCGATACCGAGCCCCTTCGGGTGGCCGAAGTCTACGCCGCCCTGGAACGCATCGCCACTGCGGGGGGGAGGGCTCGCAGGAACTGAAAATCCGGATACTGGTGGAACTGCTCGCGCGGGCCACGCCGCCCGAGGCGAAGTACGTCGTTCGATTCGTCCTCGGGAAACTGCGGCTGGGCGTCCGGGAAATGACGATCGTCGACGCGCTCGGCGTGGCGTTCGCCGACGGGAGCAAGGAGGCCCGGGGAGCCGTGGAGGCCGCCTACAACCGGTCGAGCGACCTCGGCCTCGTCGCCGAACACGTGGCCCGCCGCGGGCTCGAGGGGCTTGACGAGATCGGGATCGAGGTCGGCCGACCGATCCGTCCGATGCTCGCCGAGCGGTCACCCGACCTGGCCGATGTCCTGAAGCGAATGGAGGGCCGCGCGGCGCTCGAGTACAAGTACGACGGCCTGCGGGTCCAAGCCCATATTCCGGCCTCCGGCCCCGTGAAGCTGTTCTCTCGCCGTTTGGAACAGATCTCCGCGCAGTTCCCCGAGCTGGTCGAGAACCTGCCAATGGCGATTCGCCGTCGACCGGCCATCGTCGAGGGCGAATGCGTTCCGGTCGACCCGGAGACCGACGAGCTGCGGCCCTTCCAGGAAGTGTCCCGACGTCGGGGTCGGAAGTACGACCTCGAGCGAATGCAAGCGGAGGTGCCGGTCCGGCTGTTCCTGTTCGATGTGCTCCTCGAAGGCGCGACTTCAACGGTGGACGAGCCGTTCCCGGCCCGCCGTAAGCGGCTCGAGGGCCTGGTCCACGACACCGAGCGCGTCCGACTCGCCACTCAGAAGGTCGTCGATTCCCTTCCCGGGGCCGAGGGGTTCTTCGACGAGGCGATTGCGGCTGGGTGCGAAGGCGTGATGGCCAAATCGCTCGCAGACGGCAGCACGTACCGCGCGGGCGCGAGGGGGTTCTGGTGGATCAAGTACAAGCGAGAGTACACGCACGCGCTCGCGGATTCTGTCGATGGCGTCGTTGTCGGCGCCTTCTTTGGACACGGCCGACGCGGCGGTCGGTACGGGGCGTTGCTGCTCGCCGTGTACAATGAGGACGAGGACCGGTTCGAGACGTTTTGCAAGGTGGGGAGCGGGTTTGATGATGCGACGCTCGAGACCTTGCCAACGAAGCTCAAGCCCTACGAGGTGCCCGAACGCCCGGAATCCGTTCTGACCGAGCTGGTCCCGGACGTTTGGTTCCGTCCCGCCGTCGTGCTCGAGGTGCGCGGGGCGGAGCTCACGCTGAGCCCCATCCATCGGGCCGGTGTCGGCCTCGTGCGTCCGGACGCCGGCCTCGCGCTTCGCTTCCCCCGCTTCACAGGCCGATGGCGCGACGACAAGGATGCGGAGAACGCGACGACGACGGCCGAGCTGCTCTCGCTCTACCGGTCGCAAGTCCGGCAAATCCCGAAGTCAAGCGCCGGCGAGGAGGGCGCGTAGCGGGTATCGAGTTCCTCTCAACCCGAGCGCTTTTATAGGACAAGTCCGCGTCTGGCCTGACGGAGCCGACGATGCTGGTCGAGATGACGGAACTCATTGGACGGCAGGTGTACACCCAAGAAGGACGCCTGCTGGGCGAGGTTGGAAACGTGGTCGTGGACATCGAGGGATCGAAGATCGACGGCCTGTTCGTCGCCGACCCGAACCCGGTGTTAGTAGAGGATTCTCGACCCGTCAACGTGCCGTATCGGTGGGTTTCGGCGGTCAACGACGTCGTGATCCTGAAGTACTTCCCGAAGCGCGTCTCGGTCAAGCGCGGCGCTCATGCCGCCGCGGCCGTCCGCGAAGAGGAAGCCCCCGCGGCCCGCTGAACGCGGTGCGGGGATAGCCAAGCCCGGAAACGGCGCAGGACTTAAACCGGGCCGCGCTAGCGGTCCCGGAAGAGATCCTGTCGCGAAGGCGTTCGCCGGTTCAAATCCGGCTCCCCGCATCTCCTGCGCGGGAGGCGGGTCGTGCGCCCGGCACGTTGCCCCGGCGTCCTCCGCTGGTCCGGGCCCTGCAACACGCCTCCGGTTTCGCCCACCCGGTGCCGGGATCGGAGCAGGTGGTCACGCCTCCCGAGGCGGCCGCGGAGCTTTTGTTCGAGGCGCTGGCCCGAGGGGATCTGAAGGACCGTTCGGTGCTCGACCTCGGGAGCGGCACCGGACGGCTCGCGCTCGGGGCGGCCTTGCTCGGCGCCCGGAAGGTGGTCGGAGTGGAACAGGACTCCGACGCGGTGCGGGTCGCTCACGAAAACTCCGTTCGGTTGGGGGTGGAGTGCCGCTGGGTCGAGGGCCCCGTCGACGCCTGGAGCGAGACCGCCGAAACGGTGGTGATGAATCCGCCGTTCGGCGCCCAACGCAAGCACGCCGACGCGCCGTTCTGGGACCGGGCGTTCACGCTCGCCGAGCGAGCCATCTACGCGTTTTCGCTCGCCGAGTCCCGAACCTTTATAGCGCGCCAAGCGGTCGCGCGCGCCGCACGGATCGAAGCGACTCGACCGATTCGTTGGGAGCTACCCGCCACGTTTCCACACCATCGGAAACCCCGGGTCTCTCTGTCGGTCGACCTGTGGGTCCTGCGTACGGAGAACGCACACCGATGACCGATACCGCCCCTGCCCGACTCGTCGTGCCCGGCGACCTCTTGGGGACGGCCGAAGAATTCGTCCCCGGCCGCGGCACCTATGAACACGACGGCCGGATCTACGCGGCGTTGCTCGGCCACTCGAAGGTCGACCCGTCGAGCCGGTCGGTATCGGTCCACGCCCTTCACAGTATTCCGGAGCTGGACTCGGGCGACCTCGTGCTCGGCCGCGTGGACGAGCTCAAGAGCGCCATGGCGATCGTGGAGATCCTGGCGGCCCACCCGTCGTCTCGGACGGTGCCGGGAGAGCCTGAGGGGACGATCCACGTCTCCAAGGTGAAGGACGGTTACACCGAGAACCTCAACGATGAGCTGGCGCCCGGTGACCTGGTCCTCGCCCGGATCCTGGAGAACCATCCGTCGATCAAGCTCACCACGGCTCCGCCGCCCCTCGGCGTGGTCTCCGCCCGTTGCCAGCGATGCCACGCGACGCTCGAGTTGACCGGGCGCAACGAGCTGGTCTGTCCCCGCTGCGGGAATCGCGAGCATCGGAAGATCTCCTCGGATTACGGACTACGGAAGGCGCCCGAGTCCGGATGAACGTCGCGGCAGGCGACGAGGAACGTCGTCTCGCGCGCCTGGTCACCGCCCATAATCGCTGGCGGGGACGCGAGGTCTTCAACCTCCTGGCCAGCGAGAACGCGCTCTCCCCGACAGCGCTCCGGTACCTCGCCTCCGACCTCGCGGGTCGGTACACCCTTCCCGTGAAGACCACCTTTGGCAACGAATCGATCGACAACAGCTACACCGGGACGCGGTACACCGACCAGATCGAAGCGCTGGCGAACGCCGCCGCCGCGCGCCTCTTTCATGGGCGGTTCGCGACTACGCGGCCCTTGTCCGGCCACATCGCCGCGATCTCCGCACTCGCGCCGTTGTTGCCGCGCCATTCCAAAATCCTCGCGATCCCGCCCTCCGGGGGCGGGTACGACGGCTATGCGCCGGGGTTCCTTCCGGCGATCCTCGACTACGTCGTGCGCCCCTTGACCACGGTACCGGTCACCGGGGAGCTCCGCGTCGCCGAGGCCGTCGAGGAGATCCGGCGGGAGCGACCGAACGCCGTGGTCCTGGGTCAGAGCTTCTTCCTCTTCCCGTATCCCCTACGAGAGATCGCGGAGGCCGCGCACGCCCAGGGAGCCCTCGTCTTCTACGACGCGTCGCATGTGCTGGGGCTGGTCGCGGGCGGCGTCTTTCAGGACCCGCTCCGCGAGGGCGCCGACGTGATGTTCGGAAGCACCCACAAGTCGTTCCCCGGTCCTCAGGGAGGACTGCTGGTGACCGACCGGGAGGACCTCTTCCAGCAGCTCGACCCGGTGCTCGTCTGGCGGGTCTTCGACAACGCCCACTGGCACCGGATCGCCTCGCTGGGCCAAACCCTCCTCGAGCTCGAACGGTTCGGGCCGGAGTACGCCCGGACCGTGGTCGAGAACGCCCAGGCTCTCGGCACCGCGTTGGCGGCGAGGGACGTCCCCCTCGCCGCGGCCGACCAGGGATTCACGCGCTCCCACCAGATCCATCTTCGAGGCGAGGCCCTGACCGAACGGTGGGGGATCGGGCCCGCGGCCGCCGCCCGGCGGTGGGAGCGCCAGGGCCTGCTCGGCGACCTCGTCGGCCGTCTGGGAACCGCCGAGGTCACCCGGCTCGGACTTCGCCCCACCGACATGGACCATCTCGCGGACCTGCTGGTGCGGGCCGGCCGCGACCGCGCTTCGGTTCGCCAAGAGGTGCGCGCCTGGCGCCGGGAATTCCCGCGACAACGGTTCGTGTAGAGCCCTAGGTCCCCCGGGCCCGACCCTTGAATGGACCGAGTGGATGCACTTCGGGCTTCAGAAAAAAAAGAGAAGACGGAAGGGGTTAGCGCCGTCAGCCGCCGGGAGCGGCTTCGTCTAGCTCGGCGGGTTCGAACCACCCATGCCGCTGCCGGAATCGGATGATCCGCCAGTGCCGCCGCCGGACATCCCGCCGGACGTCCCGCCGGTTGTTCCGCTGGACGGGGTGGTGGTTGCGGGGTTCCAGGCCTGCGCGGGGCCGGCTTCGGGCCGCCGCCCATCATTCCGCGTCCCACGATTGCCATCACGATCATGCCGATGATCGCGCCGAGAACTACGAGGAGCGCGGCACTACCGCCGTTCGAAAGGCCCGGAATCAGGCC
The DNA here is from genome assembly GCA_963773945.1 of uncultured Thermoplasmata archaeon. Taxonomy (GTDB): domain Archaea; phylum Thermoplasmatota; class Thermoplasmata; order Lutacidiplasmatales; family UBA184; genus JAKIWV01. Next base: position 560,114 of record CAVZDD010000003.1, read on the forward strand.
ATTCGCCGTGGTGTTGTGGTAGGTCAGCGGGACCCCGGGCACGATGTTCACCGACGTGTTGAAGTAGAACACCTGGTGCCACGCGGCGGTCAAGATCAGGTCGATCTGATAGACACCCGGAGTAACAGCGGGCCAGGACACCGCGAACGCATGCTGCTGGGTCCCGGGGGCGTAGACGGGGACCGTCAGGACCGTCGCGCCACTGGAGCTGTAAACGGTCACGTTGGCCGAGGTCACGAAGTAGCCGCTAAACTCTCCCGAGATGACCGCGTGCCCCGCGGTGATGTTCGAGTTCGCCAACGGTTGGGAGATCGAGCCGCTGGGGGGCGTCGCTGCGATGAAGGCCGCGGCATCCACCTCAAGGCTCGTGCTGTTTCCGATCCCGTCGTTGTAGTTGTCCCAGACCGAGATCTGCCACTGGCCCTGGGGCAGGTCGAACCCGAGGTACGTCGACGCCGTCAGGTTCGCCAACGCGAGCGGGAAGTAGAAGTTCCCGGAGGTGGCGGTCGCAGCGGTCTCCCAGCTCGGATTGACCGCCGACTGGAAGAGCGGCAGGCACGGGAAGGTGAACGGCCCGCATCCCGAGATCAGCCACGTGACGTTGAGCTGCTGGCTAAAGTTCGCATCGATGGTCGCACCGCCGCCGAGGCTGACGGTCCAGGTGATGTTGTAGGGGAGGGTGAAGTACGGCAGACCGTCCGTGGAGAAGGGGCTGGTAAACGCCGTCGTGATCGTTACCTGGGTGAACGGCCAGTATGTGATGTTCTGATAGGTCGGTCCCGCAACGGTGATCGTTCCCGATGATGGCGTGGTCTGGTTCGCACCGGTTTGCGTCCCGCCGAGCCCGACGGAGAACGGATAGGTTCCGTTCGGCGACCCAAAGATGATAGTGGCCGGAGCCGCGGCCGACAACGTCACGCCGTTGAAGGTGGCGGACCACTCAGTACCGGCCGCCAGTCCGGACTCGTTGAACTGGACATTGTACTGCGGGGAGAGAGTGAAGGTGACAACCACAGCGGCACTGGCCGTGGTGACGTTACAGTACCCTGGCCCGCACAGAAGAGCGGTCCCGACTGCGCTGTAATCATAGCCGGCCACCGGGTTAACCGAATAGGTGTAGTTGCCGTACATGTTGCCAGCAGTGCCGTTGGATGTGGCGTTGACGGTGAAAGTGATACCGGCCGGGGTATTGTTACCAAGAGAATAGCCCCATTCGACCAGGAAGACCGACCAGATCTGGTTGGCGGGTAGGCCGGCCTCTGTGAATGCAATGTTATTCCAAGTATAGGTGACCGAAGGCTTCAGCGCCGTTTGACCGGAGTCGGACCTCGCGGTCGAGACGTGGGTACCCGGGAGGGCACCCACGAACGCGGCCATTACGAGAATTGCGGTTGCGGCAAGGAGCCCGGCCTGAGTCCAGATGACGCGGCGCATAGGCGGGGTGACGACTTTCAATACTTAAACCTGTCCGGGGCGAGCCTTGAAGAGCGCCGGATACGGAGTTGTCAGACAAGGAGCCACGTGCGCGCGTGAAAAAAGCCGAAACCGGACCGGCGCGGGGTCCTCGCCCCGGGGCCGCGGGCCGGAAGTCCCGGCGGCGCGGTGGTTGGGTCGCGCTGACCGGAACGCCGGGCACGGGGAAGACCAGTGCGAGCTCCCGACTTCCCGCTCCGTTGCGGGTAGCCGAAGTGTCCGCCCTCGCGTTGCAGCTCGGAGTGGGTCGTCGCAAGGAGCGCGGCTCGGTCGAGGTGGACCTGCCCGGATTGCGCCGAGCCTTCCGACCCTATGCGAGGTCCCACCCCGAGGGAGTCGTGGTCGGTCACCTGGCCCATTTCCTGCCGGTGTCCTACATCATTGTACTTCGATGCCACCCGCGCGAGCTCGCGCGTCGCCTCCGGCGGGCGCGGAGGAGCGCCAAGGATCGGGCGGCCAACATCCTGTCGGAAACGCTGGACCTCGTGCTGATCGAGGCGCTCGCGACCGGGGTCCCGGTACGGGAGGTAGACACGACCCACCGTACCGCCGCGGCCGTCGCGCGGCTCGTGGGAACCCTCATCCAACGACGTCCAACGGCGAAGTATGGCGGAGTGAACTGGCTGGCCGACCGACGGGTGACCGAGGAGCTTTTGCGCGGCCGACCCTGAGCGCCTCCGATGGTTCTCGAACAGTATCGGGCGCGTCTCGCCCCGTATCTCGACCGGTGGATCCGCCCGTGGCTGGCCTGGTCCCCGGCGGCGCTGAGCACACTCGGCTTCTCCCTGTTAGTGGTCGCGGGGGTACTCTCCCTACTAGTACGGTACACCTCGCCGTATCTTTTCTTCCCCGTCGCGGCGCTCATCTTCGCCGGCGGGATTTTCGACGTGCTGGACGGCGAGGTCGCGCATCGGACCGGGCGCACGTCGTTGCGCGGGGATTTCCTCGACCACGTCCTCGACCGCTACGGGGACGTCGCCGTCGTCCTCGGCCTCGCCGCGTCCGGCTTCGCGATCTCGTGGCTCGCGCTGGTCGCCCTCGTCAGCGTGTTGCTCGCGAGTTACATGGGAACGCAGGCGCAGGCGCTCGGACTCGGCCGCGTCTACCGCGGACTCTTGGGACGGGCGGACCGGTTGATCCTGCTCTCGGCGACCGCCTTCCTCGAGTTCCTGCTCGTGCTCCCGCCCTGGGTGCACGGTGTTTCCTTCGCGCGGTTCACGATCGCCGGCGTTTCGCTGACGGTCTTCGACCTGCTGTTCATCTACTTCGTGGTTGCGGGCCAGTGGACCGTCGTCACCCGGGGTCGCCAGATCTGGGCGGGGCTGGGACCGGCGCCGCGGCTCCCCCCGCCTCCGCCGCCGGACGCTCCACCGCTCTACCGCCCTTGAGCCGGTAGTACTGCGTCGGCCGAACGAGGTTCGGGTCGAAGCAGCGTTCGTCGCGCTCGCGGTCGACCGGGTTCGCGGCCGTGGGATCGCCGTCGCGGAAACAGAGCCCCTGGCTCCGGAGCGTTTCGCAGGTCGGGGGGTCGTAGCCTCGGCCTCCATCCCGATGGGTGATGTGCTCGATCTGGTACCGCGAGATGCTTTCGTCGAAATCCGGCGCGCCCCGGTACGCGTCGACGATCGTGTCAAAATCGGCCCCGACCCGGTGCAGAAAGGCGGCCAACGCGAAGCGGCCCGAGTGCGCGAGGTTCTCCCCCTTCTCGAGCATCCGGCGCATCTTGCGGATGCACGGCGGGAAATACTCTGCGCGAAGGACCATGACGCCCCGGCGTTGTGTGGGCATCGGAACGCGTTGGGCGAGGTCGCGGAGGAACTCGCGTTCGGCCGCCTCGAGCTGGTTCCGCACGTCGGGGCCGACCTCGGCCGGCAGGCTCGCCGAGAGACGGACGCGGATCCCTTCCTGGAGCAGCCGGGCGGCGCGCGACGGCGTTACCTCAACCTCGCCCCGGGTCAAGCGCTGGTGGACGAGTCGGAACTCCGGGTCCCGGAGCCCGGCGGAGAGTCGCAGATAATCCGTTAGCGCGAACCGGTACCCGCCGCTCGACGGGTCGGCCGGGAACCCGAGCAATCGCGCGACGCCCACGAACTCGCCGGTCGACCGTTCGGAGACCGTCTCCAGGCGGTCCGCCGCGCGGCGGGCCTCCGCGACCGCCCACCGGCGCGCCGGCGCCGTGGTCGACGCGACGGACAGGAGCAGTCGGGCGTACATGAACGACAGAAAGCGTTCATCGGGGTCGGCGCGGTCGAGCTCGCGCAGGCCCGCGGTCCCCGTCGGGTCGTCGGCGGCGGCCCGCACCCGGTGCCGGCCGAGCTCGCGGGCCCGGCTGAACGCCGGGGAGGTGAGCAACTCGCCGAGCGAGGGGGAGTACTCGGCGATCAGCGCTTCCGCTCCCGGGAGGAACGGGTACTGGGCCCAGAGGTCCCGGTCGGTTACAGATACTCGGCCGTGAGCGACCATAGGAGCAGGAAGACAATGAGGAGCGACACGACGACGGTCATCTGCGAGGCGAAGGTGTCGAGTTGGGCCGTGGTCCAGCCCTTCCGGACCCGGGCCGTGATCGCCGAGACCCAATCCCGAAACAGGAGGTTCCCGTCCAACGGAATGAGCGGGAGCGCGTTCGAAAGGCCCAACAATAGGTTCATCCAGGTCAACCAGTAGAGCACGTTGACGAGGATCAGCACGTTCCCCACCCCCAATCCCCCGAGGGGCCCGGTGGCGTGGAAGTAGCTCACGCTCGCCCCCTGGATCGGCGAGTAGTGCAGGAACGGGAGCGAGATCCACGTGACGAATCCGATGAAGGCGCCGGAAGGGTTCGTCCAGGGCGTCGCCATCTCCGTCAGCAAGCTCGCGGGGGCGAGCACGCTCGCGGCGACGCCGAGGAATCCCCGACCCGTTACGTAGGGGTCCTTGGCGAGGGTGATGATGCCCGAGAGGAACCGATTTTGGACCGAACTCCACCAGGCGATCGACATCGATTGCCCGGGATGGCTGCCCGCGAGAATCTGCTCGAAGATCGCGACCGTCGTCGTCGCGGTACCGTTCAGCTGGGTGATGATGTCCCCCGCGTGAAGTCCGAGGGTCGCCGCCGGCGTCCCGGCCACGATGCCGGCGAGCTGGACGCCCGGCGTAACGGCCTGGATCGAGCTGGTCACGATGAGGGCCAGTAACAGGAAGGTCACCAGCGCGATCAGGAAGTTCGCGAGCACGCCGGCCGCGCCGACCCGGTCCCGGGCCCGTCGACTGGCCGCATTCATCTGCGTGTCGTCCTGTTCGACGAACGCTCCCAGGGGAACGACGAGCCAGAGCACGCCGACGCTCTTGACCCCAATATTCTGAGACCGGGCCACGATCCCGTGGAACATTTCGTGGATCACGACGCCGATGACGAGGGCCAGGATCCCGTAGCCCACGGGAATGAACGGGTTGATCCCGGGCAACCCCACGGCCTCGGCCGGAGTGGGCGCCCGCGAGCCGCCGATGCCGAAGACGAGCACCGCTTCGAGGCAGAGCGTCACGACGATGCCGATCATCGCCGCCGCCGCGAGGACGAGCCCGGCGTCCCCCATGGCGGACCAGAACCGCTTGAACCGCCCGAGCCGGTCCAACAGGCCCAGGCCCCGCTTCGTCTTGATCATCAACAGGGGGCCGAGCAGCTGGAGCGACCGGTCGGGTCCGAGCCGTCCGCTCCGATAGAGCGCATAGACTACGAGCCCGTCCAGGACAAAGAGGAGCGCGACGACGGCGTACCAGAACCACCACGCGAGCACGATATTCTTCTCCTTCGAAGCGGGAGCGGTTAAAGATTCTGTCGAACGGGGCCAGGGAGTGCGACGTTCAGCCCTTCACGACGCCGATCGGAACGAGGCGGGCGACCCGCCGGGTGAGCCCCGCGCCCTCGGCGACGCGGACGACCTCTTCCACGTCCTTGTACGCGCCGGGAGCTTCCTCCGTTACGCCTTCCCGAGAGGCCGAGCGCACGAGGATCCCTTGGTCCCGCAAGCGGCGCGTGACCTCCTCGAACCGGAATTGCCGGACCGCGGCGTGCCGGGACAGCCGCCGACCGGCCCCGTGGCAAGAGGACCCGAAGGACCGATCCATCGAGGACGGAAGGCCGGCGAGCACGTAGCTCGCGGTGCCCATGTCCCCGGGGACCAGGACCGGCTGGCCGAACGATCGATAGGCCGCGGGCACTTCCTCGCGGCCGGGGGGGAACGCCCGCGTGGCCCCCTTCCGGTGAACCAGGACCTTCTTTCGGCCATCTGCAACGGCGTGCTCTTCGACCTTCGCCATATTATGGGAAATATCGTACACGACGGCGAGGTCGAGCTCCTCGTCCGGTTGCTGAAAGACCTCGCGGAACGCCCGCCGAATGCCGTGGGTGATCACCTGCCGGTTCGCCCACGCGAAGTTTGCGCCGGCGGCCATGGCGGCGAGGTAGCGTTGACCCTCCTCGGAACCGATGGGGGCGCAGGAGAGCTGCCGGTCGACGAGGTGTGTGCCGGCCCGGGCGAGGAACTGGTCCATCACGCCGATGTAATCGGTGGCGACCTGATGACCGAGGCCGCGCGAGCCGCAGTGCAGCATGATAGTGACCGTCCCGCGGGCGATGCCCAGCGCCTCGGCGAACTCCGGAAACGAGACCGCGTCCACGCTCTGCACTTCGAGAAAGTGGTTCCCGGAACCGAGGGTTCCGAGCTGCTTCAACCCCCGTTGTCGGGCGGCCGGACTCACGAACTCGGGCCGCGCGCCGGGCATGCATCCCTGCTCCTCCTGGAACGGCAGGTCGGCCGGCCGGCCGTATCCGTGGTCGATCGCCCATCGGGCGCCACCGGCCAGCACCTCGTCGATCTCGGAGGCCTGGAGCGTGACCGGACCCTTGGACCCGACGCCGCTCGGGACGTACCGGTACAGCGCGTCCACGAGCGGGCCGAGATGGCCCCGGATCTCGTCGACCGAAAGCGAGGTGCGCAGGAGCCGCACCCCGCAGTTGATGTCGTAGCCGATCCCTCCGGGGGAGACGACCCCCTCGTCGAGGTCGAAGGCCGCCACGCCGCCGACCGGGAACCCGTACCCATAGTGGATGTCGGGCATCGCCAGCGAGGCGGTCTGGATACCGGGCAGCGTGGCGACGTTGGCGAGTTGAAGCAGCGACGGGTCGGTCCGGAGCGGTTCGAGCAGCGCGGGGTTCGCGAACAGGACGCCGGGCACCTTCATGCCCGGGACTTCCGTGGGAGCGATCTCCCAACGGAACTCGTCGAGCTGGGTCAGCGTCGGGACGTGATGCACGGGCGCGGCCAGCGGGTCGACCTATTTAGCGCGGGGGCGGCCGAATGTCCCGACCGCCGACTCCGGGAGCGTACGAAGATTCATGGAGGCGAGCGGCTTACCACCGGGTGATGGCATCGCCCGTGCGGCCCCGCGGACCAGTGGTCGGACCCACGGTCCCGGTGGTCCCGTCGGTGCGCGCGATCGTGCTCGGCGACCGGCCCGAAGTCCTTTCGATGCTCAATGCGATGCTCCGGTCGGAGGGCGCGCAAATCGTTGAACAGACCGCCGACCCGCGCGATCTCTCGGACGACGCGGGCTCTCGGGCCGACGTGGTCTTCATCGAAGCCGTGGGCATCCACGGCTCGCGCTGGAAGGATCTTCTCCACGACACGCGGCGTCGTTTGCCCGACGCGCGCATCGTGTTGGTGACGCGCGGACCGGGACGCGCGCTCGACGTCCCCGCCCGGTTGGAGGGCGCCGACGGTCTGGTCCAGTACCCGATCCAACGCGCCGCGCTCTCGCAGGTCCTCACGAGCCTCTTCCCGGCGGTCACATTCCCCTCGGACAAGAGCCACGTGAGCGGCGGCTACGCGCGACCGCGCCCGTGGGACTAAACGCAACCGCCTCGGCCCCCCTTCGAGGGGGAATCCTCAGGTAGCTTCGAACTGTTGAGGTCGGGGACCTCCGATGCAACTTCGCGTGCTCTTCTCCATCGTCAACATCGGGATCTTCCTGGTGCTGTTCGCCCTCGAGTTCTTGCTGCCGACGTACGCGAATCTGATCTTTTACGCGCTGCTCGGTTGGTTCGTCGTGAGCTTCCTGCTCCTCCGGGCGCCGTTCATGTCCCGGCGGGTCGGTCAGCCGGCGGCCCAGTCCACGCCCCCGGCCGCCTCATCGCCCCTGCCTTCCTCCCGCCCCGTCGGTGCGCCCGGAGTGGACGCCGGTGAGATCGGATTCTGCCCGCACTGCGGTACCAACGTGGCGCCCGGCACGCTCCTCTGTCCTTCCTGCGGGCGCTCGACCCGGATCGGCTGACCGGTTCCCTCGGGCGAAGGGGTATCTCCCCCGCTCGCTCTCCGCCGACTCCATGCCGGGCTACGTGCCGCCGGTGTCGTTCGGCGCCCTGCTCGGGCTCCTCAGCGTCGCCACCATCGTGGGCGTGGGCGTCGCCGTCGTGATCCACCAGACCCTGGTGATCCCCGTCGTCATCGGTGCCGCGATCGCGGTCGGCATCGCCTACATCGTGCTCACGTACGGAAGCGAAACTTCGGAACCGGACGTATCCGACTCGGCAGGCCCCACGGGGGCCGGGGAGACCGTTCGGGACGGGACGACCGATTCTACCTTGAGGGCCACGTCCGCGGTGGAACCCACTCGCCCGGTGTCCGCGCCCTCGGCCGGAGCCGCACCGGCTCGGGAGCAGGGCCCGGTGGACCCCGCAGACGAGGAGCCGTTTTACGACCCGGTCGAAGAGGCGGACCGGCTCGAATCGTCGGGGGCCCCCGACCCCCCTCCCCCGTCAGGGAGCCAGCACCCGAAGTAGAACCTCGTGGGCACTGACGTTCGCCCCGGGGGACACCCGGAGTCCCGCGACCTGGCCCGCGACGGGCGAGGCCACCTCGTTCCGCATCTTCATCGCCTCGAGGACGAGGAGGACCTGACCGGCCTGGACCAATTCCCCGTCACGCACCCGGACCTCGAGGACCTTGCCGGGCATCGGGGGAAGAATGGCGTGGCCCGGGCCCGAGTCCGCAGTCCCCGCCGGAGGAGCGACTCCGGCACCCGCCGGCCCACTGCCCGTTGGGGGAACCCGGGGCCGAGCGGCGGAGCCGGCGGTTGATTCCACCACCAGGCTGTGCAGCTCGCCGTTGACCGTGACCGAGCCGACCGGTGTTCCGTTCCCCGAAGGGTCGCGGCGTACCTCGATGCGCTCGCCGAGGATCTCGAAGCTGACGGAGCCGTCCCCGGAGGCGCCGAGCTGGATCGGCCACTCGTGGCCCCCGACCCTAACGGCTTGACGCACGAGGTCGACGTCGACCTCGTAGCGGTTACCGTCCACTACGACCACGAGTTTCACGCAGCCACCTCCCGCCGTTCATCTGCCGCGTCCGGCCCTCTCGGGCCCACGCCGTCGAGACGACCGCGACCGAGCCGGGAACGTTGGAGACGGTCGAGGGACGACGGAGCGCCACGAGCAATCCGGCCGCGGCGGCGTCGAGCACGTCGGCCGTCAACCCCTGGTCGGCGGCGCGGCGGTACGCGGCATACACCGCGGGGAACACCGCGTAGGAGAGCGCCTCCTCCTCGGAGGCGGAGGGCACGATGGCGCGCACCTCGGTGAGCATCCGTTCGTACTCGGGGGCGAGCAAGTCGGCCGGGCGGCCGGTGATCGCCGGTGCGCCGGCGAGCACCTTCGCCCGGAGCGCCGGGTCGAGCGGTCCGGGCGGAGTGCCGTAGAGCCCCCGAACGTAGTCGCTCACCTCGCGGGTGACCGGCTGGTACCGCGCCCCCACGAGTACGTTCACCACCGCTTGTGCTCCCACGATTTGGCTCGTCGGGGTGACCAACGGCGGATAGCCCAGGTCGGCCCGGACGCGTGGGATCTCGGCCAGCACCTCCGGCAACCGAGCGAGCTGGTCCTGGTCCTTGAGCTGCGAGAGCAGGTTCGAGAGCATGCCGCCGGGCACTTGATGGACCAGGATGCCCGGGTCTGTCTGGAGCGACCGGAGGTCGAGCATCGGCCGATAGTGCGCGAGGACGCCCTGGAAATAATCGGCGAGCTCCGCGAGCTCGCCCACGTCGAGGTGCGGGTCGTGCGGGCCCCCGCGGAACGCCCCGACCAGGCTCTCGGTCGGCGGCTGCGACGTCCCTCCGGCGAACGGCGAGAGCGCCGCGTCGACGGCGGTGGCACCGGCGTCGGCCGCCGCCATGCAGGCCATCGCCGACATGCCGCTCGAGGAGTGCGTGTGGACGACCACCGGTAGCCCCACCTCCTTCACCAGGGCGCGAACGAGCGACGCGGCGTCGCTGGGGGGCATGAAGCCGCCCATGTCCTTGATGCAGAGCTCCTCCGAACCCAGTTCGGCGAGCGTCCGGCCCAGCTGCACGAACGCCGCGAGGGTGTGCACCGGCGACTGCGTGTAGCAGATAGTGCCCTGGGCCCGGGCCCCCGCGGCGCGGACCGCGCGCAGCGCGGTCGCCATGTTGCGGGGGTCGTTGAGCGCGTCAAAGACGCGAAAGATGTCGACGCCCTCGTGTGCCGCGCGCTGGACGAATCGCTCGACGAGGTCGTCGGCGTAGTGCCGATAGCCGACGAGGTTCTGCCCCCGGAGGAGCATCTGGATCGGCGTCTTCTGGATCCGGCGCTTGAGCGCCCGCAGGCGCTCCCACGGGTCCTCGTGGAGGTACCGGAGGCAGACGTCGAACGTGGCGCCACCCCACGCCTCGATCGAGCGGTAGCCGACCGCGTCGAGCCGCTCGGCGACCGGCAGCATGTGCCGCGTGCGCATCCGGGTGGCGATGAGGGACTGGTGGCCGTCCCGGAGCACCGTCTCGGTGATCGCCACCATGCGTCGTCTCGTCTCCCCGCGTCAGAGCGGAATGTTGCCGTGCTTCTTGGGAGGGCGGTCCTCGCGCTTGGAACGGAGCAACCGCAGGCCGGCCGCGAGCCGGGCCCGGGTCTCCGCCGGATCGATGACGTCGTCGAGATAGCCCCGCTCGGCGGCGAGGTAGGGGTTCAGGAATTCCGCCCGATACTCCTTCGTGAGCCGGTCCCGAACGGCGGCTTGCTCGGCCTTCGGGGCTTGGGAGATCTCCCGGTGGAACAGAATGTTGACCGCGCCATCGGCGCCCATGACGGCGATCTCGGCCATCGGCCAGGCGAGGTTGAGGTCGCCGCCGATGTGCTTCGAGCACATGACGTCGTAGGCGCCGCCGTACGCTTTCCGGAGGATGACCGTCATCTTGGGCACGGTGGCTTCGGCGAAGGCATACAGCAGCTTCGCGCCGTGCCGGATAATGCCGCCCAACTCCTGGGAAGTTCCGGGCAGGAAGCCCGGCACGTCGACGAACGTCACCAGCGGGAGATTGAAGGCATCACAGAACCGGACAAATCGGGCCCCCTTCGTGGACGCGGTGATATCGAGCGTGCCGGCGAGGACCTTCGGTTGGTTCGCCACGACGCCGACGGGATGCCCCTCGAGCCGGGCGAAGCCGACCACGAGGTTCGGCCCCCAGGCCGCATGGACCTCCAACAAACTCCCGGGGTCCAGCACGCGCTCGATCACGTCGTGCACGTCGTACGCCGCGTCGGAGCTCTCCGGCACGACCGTCGAGAGTTCCTTCGCCGCCGTGGCGGCGGGTTCCGTCGCCGGTCCGATCGGCGGATCCTCCACGTTGTTGAGCGGAAGGTAGCTCAGGAGGTGTCGCGTGAGCTGGATCGCCTCCGCGTCCGACCCCACCGTGAAGTGGGAGACGCCGCTGGTACCGGCGTGCGTGTCGGCGCCGCCGAGCGCGTCGAGGGAGACCTCCTCGCCGGTCACGGCGCGAATGACGTCCGGCCCGGTAATGAACATCTGCGACTGGCCCCGGACCATCAGGATGAAATCGGTCATCGCGGGAGAGTAGACGGCCCCGCCGGCGCACGGGCCGAGGATGACGGAGAGTTGGGGCACGACCCCCGAGAGCGCGACGTTCCGGAAGAACACGTCCCCGTAGCCCCCGAGGCCGATGACGCCCTCCTGGATCCGGGCGCCTCCGGAGTCGTTGAAGCCGACGAGCGGGACCCCCGCCTTCGCGGCGAGGTCCATCGCCTTCACGATCTTCTCGGCGTGGGCCTCGCCGAGGGAACCTCCGAAGACGGTGGCGTCCTGGGCGAAGGCGCAGACCGGCCGACCCTCGACCTCACCCCAGCCGGTCACGACCCCATCGCCAAGGATCCGACGCTCCGCCATACCGAACCGGTCGCTTCGGTGCAACACGAAGGGGTCGAGCTCGACGAAGCTCTCGGCGTCGAAGAACGACTCGAGGCGCTCCCGGGCCGTGAGACGGCCGTCCGCCTTGTGTTTCTGGACTCGTTCGGCGCCCCCGCCTTCGCGAGACTTTTCCTTCAGGAGTCGCCATCGTTCGAATGCCATCGTTAGACCTCCTCCTCGATCGTCAGGTCGCCGGCCCACACGGCCTGCCGCCCGTGCTCTCCTTCGACCCAGAGTTCCCCTTCGTCGCCGAGGTCTCGAATCACTCCGACTCGCTTGCCATCCACGCGGGCCGCATGCCCCCGTCCATACAGCGACCGGCGGCAGGCCGTCACCAGCGCTTGCCGCCCCGGTTCACTTTCGAGGAGCTCCAGCGTCGACTCGATGACCTCCAGGGTCTCCGATTCGACCTGGGGCACTTGGGGCGGGTAGCTGGTCAGCTCCCGAAGAATGGCGACCCGCTCTCGAAGGTCGGGCGGAAACTCCGTTCGTTCGACGGACACGTTGATCCCGACGCCGATCACCGCCTTCCGTTCATCGACCCGGTCGACGATCACGCCGGCAAGTTTTCGGAGCGGGCCGCGTTCGGCGGGAATCAGTACGTCGTTGGGCCACTTGAGCACCGAACGTACTCCGTAGGACTCCTCAAAATACTGCCGGAGGCGCTCGCCGAGCGCGAGGGGGATCAGTCCGGGCTGCGGGGACGGGAGGTCCACAATCGCGGAGAGGTACAGTCCCCCGAACGGCGAAACCCACGCATGGCCCCCACGTCCCGTCCCGGCGCTTTGACGGGTGGCGACGACGTAGGTTCCGGCCGGCGCGCCCCAGCGCGCCACGCGGAGCGCCTCGGCCTGCGTCGAGGGAATCTCCTCGAAGAACTGGCGAAGCGACACCGCGCGCTCTCCGAGGGGCGAGCAGGGCGGGTACCGCATAACCCTGTCGCGCAGCGAGGAAAGTTGGCCCGGGCGCACGGAACGCACTTTATCCTGCCTGCGTTCCGGACTCTCATGTCCGCGAAGGGATCGTTCGTCGCTTCGGTGCCCACCCCCGTCGGTACGTTCGAAGTGGTCTACGATGGGCAGACGGTCCAGATCATCGACCTGGCCGAGCCCGGGGTTCAGCAAGTCGGCATCCCGATGGGCACGCGGCCGCAGAAACCGCCCTACCCCCCCAATTCACCGCCCCGTCAACTGAAGGAATATTTCCAGGGCCGGCGGACCAAATTCGACGTCGAGATCTCGCCAACCGTTGGCACCGACTTCGACCGGAAGGTCTGGGCGGCGCTCCTCAAGATCCCGACCGGCGAGACCGTGACGTATGGCGAGATCGCCCGTCGTATCGGCTACCCCGGCGCCGCACGCGCCGTCGGGGGCGCGGTGGGCCGGAATCCGATCCCGATCGTCGTGCCCTGCCACCGGGTGGTCGGCGCCGACCAGACGCTCACGGGCTTCGGCCTCGGCCTGTGGCGGAAGCGGTGGCTCCTCGCCCACGAGGGGGCCTGGCCGCTCAAGTCCCGCAGCTTCGAGGGTCCCCGGCACAAGGGCCAGCAGACGTTGGACCATTTGCACGGGGCCCCGACGTCTCGGGGGCCTTCCCCCGCCTAATCGCGACCCTCCCCCCGGGACGCGCTCCGGGGGAATTCCCCCCCGATTCGCCGGACGAGAGTGCGCAGACTTATGTACTCCATCTATGGTATCTATAGAGATAGGTCATGGAAAATACCTCCATCGCCCTGGACCGGGAAGCGTACGACCTGCTCCGGGACCAGAAACGACCGGGCGAATCGTTCAGCCAGGTCGTGAAGCGACTGGCGGGTCGTCGACGACCGCTGGCGAGTTTCGTCGGCGCCTGGGCGGACTTGCCGGCGCGGACCCTTCGGGAGATCCAGTCGGAGCGTAAGCGCATGCGCGCCCTCGACGAAACCCGGTTCGCGCGACTCCAGAAGGGCGGACGCTAGATGGTCCGGACCCTCGATACGTCCTTCCTGATCGACGTGCTCCGGGGTCACCGCGGGGCCGCCGCTAAGGCGACGTTCTTCGACACCGAGCAAGAGATCCTCACCCTCCCCGCACCGGCGCTGGCCGAATTCTTGGACGGCGCCTATTTCGCCGGCGGACCGTACCTCACCAAGGCGCTGCAGCTGGTCGCCGGGCGCGACGTGGTCCCCTTCGACCGGGAGTGCAGCCTGATCGCCGGCCAGCTCCGGGCCGACCTGCGAGGGCGCGGGGTCTCCCTTCCGATGCTTGACGCCATGATCGCCTCCACGGCCCTTCGACACCACAGCATCCTGGTCACCGGGGACGCGGGATTCCACCGCGTCCCGGGCCTCGCGGTCGAGTCCTACTGAACCCGCCGCCCGAACCTACTACAAGCTGTCGCAGGTTTGCAACCTACTACCCACTGTAGTAGGCCGCGTCGTACGGCTCCGGCTTCAAGCCCCGGCGCTGGCGGATCTCGGAGACCACCGGGGTCTGGAGCTCCGTCGGGATCTGCTCGAAGCCCATCGATTCCGTGGCCCAGAGCACCTTCCCCGCGGTGGCGCTGCGGATGTCGGAGGCGAAGCCGAACAGTTCCGCGACCGGCACCTTCGCGATCACGGTCTGGAGGTCGCCGACGCTCGTCATGTCCAGGATCTCTCCGCGTCGCCGCTGGAGCTCGCGCGTGGCGTTGGCGAGCACTTCCTGGGGAACGTTGACCGTGACCTTCTGGAGCGGCTCGAGGAGCACCCGGCCGCCCAGGACCATGGCCCCGTACATTCCCGACCGGGCAGCCGGGATCGTCTGCGCGGGGCCGCGGTGGATCGAATCCTCGTGGAGCTTCGCGTCGACGAGCCGGACCTTGAGGCCGTAGACCTTCTCGTTGGCGAGCGGCCCGCGGTTCATCGCCTCCTTGAAGGCATCGACGACGAGGTCCATCGTCTCGTTGAGGTTCTGGATCCCCTTCGTCACATCGAGGAACATGTTCGTCCCCTCGACGGCCGTGAGTCCCCGTCCCTCCTCGCGCGGCAGGCCGATGCCGTCCATCTTCGTGACGAGGGTCTTGAGGTCCTTGAACGACTTCCCCTGCGGAATCTCGCCCTCCCGGATGGCCCGGATGAGCGGCTCCGAGAGCGCCTCGACCTCGAAGTAGAACTTGTTGTGCTTGTTGGGGGACTTTCCCTCGAAGGGGCCGCCGGGAGCGGCGACCGTTTCCCGGTAAACGACGATCGGCTTCGAGGCGTTGATCTCGACCTTGTGGTCGTTGACGATCCGGAACTGCGTGATCTCGAGGTGGAGCTCCCCCATGCCGGAGAGCAAGTGCTCGCCGGTCTCCTGGTTGATCTCCACGCGAAGGCTCGGGTCTTCCTTGGCGATCTTCCGCATCACTTCGATGAGCTTCGGAAGGTCGCTCATGTGCTTCGGTTCGATCGCGACCGTGACGACCGGCTCCGAGACGTGTCGGATCTCCTCGAACGGCACCATGTCGACGGCGTCGGAGACCGTCGTGCCGGCGAAGGCGTCCGTGAGGCCCACGACGGCGGCAATGTTCCCGGCGCCGACCTCGTCGACCAGGAGGCGCTCGGGCCCCATGAACAGCGAGACGTTCTGGACCCGGTTCTTGAGCTTCGTGCCCACGATCGAAAGCTCCTGGCCCTTCTTGAGTTTCCCGGAGAACACGCGGCCCGTCGCGATCTCGCCGGCGTTCGGGTCCATCGTGATGTCGGTGACCATGAACGCCACCGGCCCATCGGAGGCCGTGGCCATCATCGCCTTGCCGACGACCGAGTCGATCTCGCCCTTCCAGATGTTGGGGATGCGGTACTTCTGCGCCACCGCCGGGCTGGGCAGGTGCTTCACGACCATGTCGAAGACGACGTCGTTGATCCGGGCCAGCTTCGCGATCTCCTTCGACCGACCCGTGGACACGTAGTCGATGATGTCCTTGAACGTGACCTTGTTGCGCTGCATGTAGGGAACGCTGATCGCCCAGTTCTCGTAGCCGGAGCCGAAGGCCACCGAACCGTCCCGCGGGTCGACGGACCACTTGTCGACGAACTCGTCCGGCGCCATCCGGCGGATGAGCTCGTTGACCTCGGAGATGATGCTCAGGAATCGCTTCTGGAGCTGGTCGGGCCCCAGCTGGAGCTCCTTGATCGCCCGGTCGACCTTGTTGATGAACAAGACCGGCTGGACCTTCTCCCGGAGCGCCTGACGCAGCACGGTCTCCGTCTGGGCCATGACGCCCTCGACCGCGCAGACGACGACGACCGCGCCGTCGACCGCCCGCATCGCGCGGGTGACGTCGCCCCCGAAGTCGACGTGCCCCGGGGTATCGATGAGATTGATCAGGTGCTGTTCGCCCTCGAACTCGTGGACGATCGTGACATCCGCGTTGTTGATCGTGAGGAGCCGCGTCTGCTCCTGTTCGTCGAAGTTGAGGTAGAGCTGCTTCCCCGCGAGCTCGCTCGAGATCATCCCGGCGGCGGCCAGCAGGTTGTCGGAGAGCGTGGTCTTGCCGTGGTGGATGTGGGCGACGATCCCGATGTTCCGGATCTTATGGATCTGGGTCATCATCTCGGGGATGGCCTTCGCCAACTCTGCCCGAATGTGTGCCATGTGACGCTCCTCCTGCCTAGCGCGCCGACTGAGCGACCCGCTCGACCTCTTCCTTCCGGCCGACGGCGAAACTGGTCATGTCGCCCTTCGCGGCCGAGGCGATCTCCGTGGCGAGGCACGAGGAGATCGATTTCGTGGATTTGTGGGAGGCGTTGATTGCCCCCTGGGCGATGTTCCGAATCGCGACATGCACGCGGCGGGCCGGCGCCGCGTCCACGGCACGCGGCACGGAGATGCCTCCGAACTGGAGACGCGTGACCTCTTCCCGAGGCGCCGCGTTCTCGACGGCGCGCACCAGGAGCTGGATCGGGTTCTCGCCGGTCTTCTTCGCCAACTCCGCGAAGGCCTCTCGGATCACGCGTAGCGCTTTCGACTTCTTTCCCGTGAAGTTCCCGCCCTTCATCATGTGGTTCGCGAGGCGCTCCACGAGATGCATGTGGCTCTTCATGAACGGACGACCGGAGAGCCGGCCCTCCGAATGCGGTACGTACACGGGGTGAAGGTAGAGGTACGGCGCAAGCCCCGGGTCCGAGACCGTCACGCCCTCGAACGGGTACTTCCCGAACAGCGGGGGCACCGGGAACGGGGGCGGGAGCGGAGCGGCGGGCTTGGGCACCGGCGCGGCGGGGGCTTCGTCGAGCCCGAGCGGACGCGACGCGGAGGGAGGACCGGCCTTGGGAAGGTCATCGCGCGGGCTGCTCATCGCTGCGGCTTCTCCTTGCGGCCCCGGACCAGCTCGTCCAGCGAGACGCCGTTGACCTGAATGACCTTGTACCGGACGCCGGGAATGTCCCCGTAGGAACGGCCCATGCGGCCCCCGATCCCTTCGACCATCACCTCATCATGTTCGTCGATGAAGTTGATAGCGCCGTCGCCCACGGCGAAGGCCGTCACCTGACGGCCGTTCTTGATCAGTTGGACCTTGACGCACTTCCGAATGGCGGAGTTGGGTTGCTTGGCCTCGATGCCGACCTTTTCGATGACGATGCCCCGGCCCTGAGGAGCGCCCTCGAGAGGGTCCGATTTTTCTTTGAGATGGAGCATGCGACGCTTGTAGTACCGGTCCGACCAGCGTCGCCGCTTGCGGAGCGCGGCGAGCTTGTTCGCAGTGTAAAGTCCAGACGGTGGAGGCATGGTTTTCTATCGGAGAGGGCGTCCCAGCGATGCACGGTATTTAACCCCGCCCGGTCGTTTTCGATGTTCCCTCGCGCCGGCGGGCAAAGGAGGCAGACCCCGGGCTTCGCCTCGACTTGCCGCGGGTCGGTGAAGCGGGCGAACGGAGAACGCTATCCGCTCCACGGGTCGTCCGCGGCGGGCGACTTCGATGGACCTGTTCACGCACGTAATCTTCGCGTACCTGCTCTCCTTCGTCATCTGGGGACCGGCGGCTCCTCAGTTCATCGCCGCCGGGGCACTTGCCGGCGGACTGCCGGACGCCGATATCCTCCTGTTCCCCCTCACCCGCTGGTTCCCTTCGCTCCACCACCGGGGAATCGTTCACTCAGTCCTCGGCGTGACCGCCATCGCAGTGGCAGGGGCGTTCCTCGTGCCGTACCTGCCCTACTTCACGCATGCCTCGACCCTGCTCTACTTTGTCGCGATGGAGATTGGCGGCCTCTCCCACCTCGTCCTCGACGGCTTTACCAACTACGCCGTGACGCCGCTCGCCCCCTTCTCCAAGCGGATCCTGCGGATGGACGCGGACGTCGCGGTGAACCTCACCACCCTCGCGATGACCGTTGTGACGCTCGTCGTGCTGATCGAAGAGCACGGGCGGGTCGCGTTCACGGTGTGGACCGAGACGGCCTGGATCCTGATTGCGGTCTACGGAGGCTATCTCCTCCTGCGGGGCCTCGCCCGGTGGCGCGCGTCGGTTCATTCCAAGCGGGAGGGGTTCACGTCAGTCCAACCGACTTCGAATCCCTGGGCCTGGCTGCTCGCCGACGAGCAGGACACTCCGGACCGGTACCGGCTCCGGTACCGAACCCTCCAGCTCGGTCAGGGCAAATCTCAGGGGGAGCGGAGCGTGGAGGTCTCCAAGCTGCCGCCATCGCCCGGCCCCGTCGATTCCGTGCAGGCCGCGTTGGACCGGACCTACCTCGCCGCCATCGCGAAGAATCGTTGGCTCCAGTCGCGCTATCACTTCGGGGAAGCGGTGCAACACGGGAACGTCTTCCAAGTGTTCTGGTACGTCGTGGGCATGGGAGGCACGGGGCGGGCGATCGGCGTTCACGGCGATATCGACCGCGCCACCGGCGCGATGCAATTGAAGTCCGGCTTCTTCCGACTCCCTCCGGTCGAGCAAGCATAGCCGTTTACTGCCGGTCGCGCTCGGGGGATTGATGCCCCGGCTCCTGACCGTGGAGGAGGCTTGGCCCAACGTGCCGAGGACGCGCCGCCGGTCCTTGTCCGAGTGGCGAGGTCTCAACCGGGAGATCAACCGGTGTCGCCGGTGTCCGCTGGGGAATCTGCGGGCCCACACGGTCATTCATCGCGGAAGTCTGCGCCCGCGGGTACTGTTCGTGGGCGAGGCACCGGGAGCGTCGGAGGACCGAACCGGCCTCCCCTTCGTCGGAGCGGCCGGGAAACGCCTCGACCAACTGGTGGCGCGCCTTGGACTCCTCGAAAGCGAATTTGCGGTCATCAACGTCATCAAGTGCCGGCCGCCGGCGAACAAGTTCAACGCCGAGGCGGCCGAGGCCTGCCGACCGTTTCTTGCCCGGCAGGTCGAGTTCCTGCAGCCCATCATGATCGTCACACTGGGGGTATCCGCCCTGTCGGCGTTCCGGCCCGACCTGCTTCCGATCACGAAATCGGCCGGCCGACGATTCGGCTGGCGCGGGCTCCTGTTCTTCCCGATGATCCACCCTTCGGCGGCCGCCCGGTCCGGCGCGTTCCTGCGCCGTTGGGAGCTCGACGGAACAACGCTTTCGAAGCTCCTCTCGCGGCTCGGCGCGGTCGGAAATTCGGGGACGCCGGTCCGCCCCGGGGCAATGGTATAAAGGCTAACCCGGTCCGGTCCACGTGGAGGACGTCGAGCTCTTCATTGTGGGGGGCTCCTACGTCCCTCTCGGTGACGGGGTCGTCATCGAGCTGTTCGGCCGGACCCCGTCCGGCGACTCGCTGGTCGCCCGGTACTACGGCTTCCGACCGTACTTCATCCTCTGCGAACCCACCGAAGCCCAACTAGAGCTGCTCAAAAAAGAACGGCAGGTCGTCGGGACGGAACCGCTCACGCTCTGGGTCGACGGGAAGGACCGCCCGTCGCTCAAGGTGACGGTACAGCACCCGTGGACCGTGCCCGACTTCCGGGGGCGATATCACCGGGAGGGCGAGTCCTGGAGCGTCCTCTCCTCCGACATCCCATTCGTTCACCGGTTTCTCTACGACAAGGGCGTCGGCCTGACGGTCCGCTTCCAGGCGGAGTCGGAGCCCGACGAAATCGCCACGCAGTACCCGGTTGGTCGTGTGGTCCGTATCGTCACCGCGAATCGCGACATCGAACCGGCCGAGCCCTTCAGCCCCCCGCTCACGATTCTTTCATTCGATATCGAGAACGCCATTCGGAAGCGGACGATCTTCACGATCTGCGGGACGGTCCACCGCGACGGCCAAGAGATCGATGCCTTCCGCCTCGGGCTTCCCACCTCCGAGGCGGGCATCCTCACGGCGTTTGCGGAGAAGGTACGGCAGTACGACCCGGACATCATCACCGGTTACAACATCGGAGGGTACGACCTGCCGTTGCTGGAGGAACGGGCGAAGGCGAACAACCTCCCCCCGCTCGCCCTGGGCCGGAACGGGTCGAAGGCCGAGACCCGGGGGAACGACCGGCTCTGGCGCGTCGACGGTCGCGTCTTCGCCGATGCGTGGTGGTCCGCCCGAACCGAGCTCCATCCCAAGCAGGAGAGCTTGCAGTTCGTGGCCCAGCAGCTCCTCGGGGAGGGCAAGCTGGACGTCGACCGTCGCAACATCGAAGCGGAGTGGGAGAAGGACCCGGTTAAGGTGATGGAGTACTGCGAGCACGATGCCCGGCTCGCGGTCCGCATTCTGCTCCGCCTCCGCTCCCTCGACAAGGCCAGCGCGCTCGCGACCGTGGCGAATCTCCCGCTCGAGGAAGGCCTCAATGGACGGACCTCCCTCTTCGTGGACTCCCTCCTGATCCCGCGGGCCGACCGGAAAAAGATCGGCGTGCCCCAGAATCGCTACGCCCGGAGCGACACGCAGATCGAGGGCGGGTACGTGCACACGATCAAGCCCGGACTCTACAACTGGATCGTGGTGCTCGATTTCAAATCGATGTATCCGAACATCATCATCTCGAAGAACCTCTGCTTCACGACGCTCTCCGCCGGGGGCCCGACGGTCAGCCCGACGGGGGCGAGATTCCTCACGGCGGACCAGCGGGAGGGCCTCATTCCGGAAGTGCTCCGGGAGCTGCTGACCGAACGGGACGCCATTCGACAGCGCGGACGAGACGCGACCTCGCCCGAGCTCCAACGATATTTCGACGGGTTGCAGGCCGCGGTCAAGATCCTGATGAACTCCTTCTACGGCGTCCTCGCCTCCAGCTTCTACCGGTTCACCAACCCCGACATCGGCGCCGCGATCACGCTCGTTCGGGCGTCAAGCGATCACGACGATCATCAAGACCCTCGAGGACGACCACATCGAGGTCGTCTACTCCGACACCGACTCGGTGTTCGTCAAGTCGCCGCAGCCCAACCTCGAGGGCGCGACGCAGTGCGGGCAGGAGTTGGCCCGGCGTTTCACGGAGAAGGGCGTCACCTTCGAGTTCCAGTCCGTCTACGAGGCTCTCTTCTCCCACGGGGCGAAGAAGCGGTACGTGGGTCACACGGTGTGGCCGAAGGATGACATCGTCATCCGGGGCTACGAGACCCAGCGGACCGACGCCTTCGACTTCCAGTCCGCGGCGTTGCGGGAGGTGTTTGACAAGATCCTCTCGGGCGACACGCCGGCGACCCTCGTCCGGGCCCGGGAACTCGTGGGCGAGGTGCAGGAGGGCAAGGTTCCGGTCGAGCGGCTCGTCATCTCCCGGACCGTTCGGCCCGAGGAACAGTACAACGCCTCGACCCGGGAAAACCTCCCGTTCCTTCGGGTCTACAAACAGCTCCTGGCGGAGGGCTTCGATGTCATTCCGGGCATGCGCGTGGCGTGGGTCGTCACCAACGCCCGCAAGACCCCTCAGGAGATCGAGCCCTGGATCGAGGGGCGGAAGTTCCCGCCCACCCTGCAACCCGATTACACATACTACGCCGACCGGCTGGCGCAGACCCTGGCCCGCGTGACCGAGGTCTTCGGATGGAATGCCGCGGACCTGCTCCAGGGGAGCCGCCAGCAGACCTTGGGCGACCGGGCGTCCCCCCCGCCCCTCCGGGGGAGGCGGCTTCGATGAACGACTCGGTCGCGAGCCTCGCGGGCCCCCCGAAACGCGCCCGGAAGTCGAAGACGCTCACCGAGTTTGTTTGAGGTCCGGCGCGGCGGAGTCCCGGGGGTCGCCCGGCGCGTCCGGGGCGAGCGTGCCGCCCTCGGTCAGGAGCGCCGCCCCCGGCGTGACGGCCGGGGCGGGGGCCTGGGCCCCCCGGTACGCCAACAGCCCGCCGACCACCGCGACCGGGATCCCGAGCAGCCCGAGCGGGGCGGGAATCTCGTGCAAGAGGATCGCCGACAGGATCAGCGCGAAGATGGGAATCATGACCTGGAAGAGCGCCGGCAGCACGATCCCGGACCGTGCGACGGCCCGGAAATAGAGCGCCGGTGCAATGAAGAACGACGAGGCCGCGACACCGAGCATCAGGAGGATGGGGGTCGGCCGGGTCAGGATCAGTCCATGCCAACCGCCGGGGAGGATCCCGGCGAGCACCAGGCATACAAGCCCACCCGCCAGCGTCGATTGGCCGACGAGGGCGCTCGAGGGGCGGTGTTGACCCTCTTTCGCGGACCAGATGTAGAACCCCCCGACGCTGAGCGGCACCAAGGGCGCGATGATGATCGACCAGCCGTGGAACGGGGCCGCGCTTCCCCCCGCGATGATCGTGAGGGTGGCTCCGAACCCGGCGAGGAACAAACCTCCCACGAACTGGGGCGACCGGGCCCGGTGACGTCCCTCTCGGAGGACGACCATCGCCAAGAGCGGCGTCATCGCGGCATCTCCCAGCAGCGAGAGCAGGGAGGTGTCCACCGCGCCTGCGAGATAGGTGCACGCGAGCACCGAGAGCTGCATCACGGTGATGAGGCCGATTCGGATCCATGCCGGCCCCTCGCGGAACAGCTGAAGCACGACGCGGCCGTGGCCCCAGTACGCCGCCCAGGCGACGTACATGAGGCCGCCGATGAGAAACGGGTAGGTCGCGAGCGCCGACGGGGCGGTGCCCGGTGTCATCGCGAGCACGAAGAAGAAGTAGGTCGCCCACAGGAACGCCGAGGTCAGGGCCATCACGGCCGAAGGACCGGACGACACGTGCCCCTCGGTCATCGGGCGCCGCAGCCGGGTGAAATCTAAAACAATTGGCGACGAAGGGCCCGTCCGCGGTGGCTTACGCGTAACTTCGGTACGTGAGGCCGAGTTGGGGGAGCGAGACGCCGGTTCCCCGCGCGACATGCCCGATGATTCGCGAAGTGGGATAGCCCGCGCGTCGCAGGGCCCGGAGCGCCTCGCTCGCGGTGGAGGAACGGACGACCGCGACGAATCCGATTCCCATGTTGAACGTCTGGTACATCTCCTCGGCCGAGACCCCGCCGACCTCCGCCAGCCACCGGAAGAGTCCCGGGGCCGGGGGCCATCCATCGAGCACGAACTGGACGCGGCGGTGCAGCCGGGTGAGGTTCCGGACCCCTCCCCCCGAGATATGCGCGAACCCGGTCGTGCCCGGCCGGTCGGCCAGCGCTTCCGACGCGGCTACGTAGATCCGACTGGCCGTGAGCAACTCGACGCCGATCGGTTTCGTGGCGCCGGGTCGGGGGGCTCGCAAGCCGTGCTTGGATTCGGCGACGATGCGCCGGGCGAGCGTGAGTCCGTTGGCGTGAAGACCGCTCGAAGGAATCCCGAGCAGCACATCTCCGGGCCGGATGCGAGCTCCCGTGACCGGATTCCGACCGGCCGGGAAGAAGCCAATCGCCGTCCCCCCGACGTCCACTCCCTGCAGCAGCTCCGGCACGATGGCCGTCTCGCCGCCTAGGAGGGAGCACCGGGCGGCCCGAAGGCCCTGGTCGATACCGCGTCCGATGTCCGCAAAGACGTCGGGGTCGGCTTGTCGGCACGAGATGACGTCGACCAGGCCCGCGGGACGCGCGCCTACCGAGGCGAGGTCGTTGACGTTCACCGCAACGGCATCGACGCCAATCTCCACCCAGCGGCCAAGCGCCTCGGCGAGGAGCGACTTCGTACCGACGGTGTCGGTCGTGATCGCGATGGTCTCGCGGCCGACCCGGATCAGGCCGGCGTAGTGGCCGCCGAGGGGAATGGACCGGCCGCTCGTCGCCGGAGCGTGGTACCGGACGTGGGCGAGGAGGGCCGCGAGGGCGCCCGAGGCGCGGTTCCGATCGACCCCGGCGTCGGCATAGCTCCGGATTCGTCGGTGGCCGGCGCGTGACACCACGGGGGCCGGGAGGGACGAGGGTCCAAATAGGTGGCGCCCCGGAGGCCGCCGAGACAAGGCTTTAGGGACCCGCGAACCGTCGCGCGCCCCATGCCCCGGCCCCGAAAGCGTTCCCGGGACTCGGCCCCCAAGCCCCGTCCCCCGGCCATCGACCTCGTGCTCGCGGGCCGCGTCTGGTTCGGGGGCCGACTCCAGCCCCTGGAGATCGGCATCGGCGACGACGGCCGGATCCTCGCGATCGGAAAATCCCTCAGCGGCGGGGAACGTCATGATGTGGGCGACGCGGTCGTGGTCCCCTCCGCCGTGGACTGCCACGCCCACTTTCGCGACCCGGGACCCTCGGACGCGATCGAGACCTTCGAATCGGGTACTCGCCAGGCGGCCTTGGGGGGAACTGGCGCCGCCGTCGACATGCCGAATACGCAGCCCCCGACCAACACCGTGGACCGGCTCGAGAGCAAGGCCGATCGGGCCCGGGGTCGGCTCGCGGTCGACGTGCTCCTCTACGCGGCGCTTTCCGTGCCCGAACGAGTGGCCGCCTTAGCGCGCCAAGCCGCGGGGTTCAAGCTCTACATGAGCCCCACCACGGACATCGACCCGCCCCGCCTGGATCGATTGCCGTCTTTACTCGGAGCCGCGGCGGCGACCCGGCTCCCGGTCCACGTTCACGCGGAGGACCCGCGATTCTTCCGCGAGGGGACGCAACTGGAGGGGACCGAGGGGTGGAACGCGCGGCGTCCTCCGGAGGCCGAGATGGAAGCGTACCAGCAACTGCATCCCGTTCCCGGTGGACTCCGCCTTCACATCGCGCACGTCTCCTTGCCGGCGCTCGCCAGCCGGATCATCCAGGACGGAGAGTCCTTCGAGGTGACGCCGCACCATCTGCTCCTCTCCTCGGGACGCGGCGCGGATGCCCGCTGGAAGGTGAACCCCCCGCTGCGCGAGCCGCCCGCCGCGACCGAGCTCTGGGAGATGTTCCGGCGGGGTCTTGTTCCGATTCTCGCGAGCGACCACGCCCCTCAACCCTCCGAGCTCAAAGCCCGTCCATTCCTGGAGGCGCCCAGCGGGATGCCGGGCGCCGAAACGATGCTCCCGCTCTTCCTCGCCCGCGTACGCGACGGCGACCTCGACCTGCCCGTACTCCTTCGTGCGGCGGCCGACCGACCCGCCCGGCTCCTCGGGTTACCCCAAGGGCGGATCGCCGTGGGACATCGGGCCAACCTGCTGGTCGTGGACTTCCGACGCCGGACCGAGATTCGAGCCCGAACGCTGCATGCGCCGTGCGGGTGGAGCGCGTTCGAGGGATGGCCGGCGATATTCCCGCGGGAACACTACCTCGACGGCAAGCGGATCGTCCAGGACGGAGAGTATGTGGGCGACCACGAAGGGCGGGTCGTTCGACCGGAGTTCGCGCCCGGCGCACCGGTGGCGCTCTAAGACGTCGGGCCCCCCGCGGGGGGCGCTCGTGCGAGCCGGAAATCCCGGTGCCACCGAAGGAAGAGCCAGAGGAGGAAGATCGCACTGGCGACGACGATGGCGTAGTCCGCGTAATTGAAGTACGGAACGATCACGTTCCAGCGGCTGCGGAGCACGATCCCCGCGTAGATCAGGCCCGCGATGAACGGGAGCCCACCCAGGAAGGTGAACACGCCGAATCTCACGGGGTTCATCTCGGCGGTTCCGGCCGGGTAGCTGACGTACGCTCGAATGATGGGCATCAGCCGGGCCATCGCCACCATCGCCTCCCCGTGGTGCGCGAACCATTGGTCCATCCGGGCGAGATGCCGCGGGTCGAGCCGAAGACGGGCCGGCGCCGGGTGGTGATCCAGTCCCGGCCCCAGCGGCCCACCGCGTAAGCGATGAAGCAGCCCGCGAGCGCGCCGGCGACCGCGGTGGAGAGGGCGGCGCCGAAGGTCATCAGCCCCATCGCGACCAGGAATCCCGTGAACGGGAGGATCACCTCGCTGGGGATGGGAGGAATGCCAAAGCTCTCCACGGTCATCAGGCCGAAGAGCCCCGGGTATCCGCCCCATCGGAGCACCCGCGTGATCACCGAGACCACGGTCTCGATGATGGGAATGGAGCTCACAGTCCGACCCTCGGGAGCGGACGGCGCGGAGCCCTCAGGAGGACGACCCCTCGTCGTAAATCAGGCGGAAGGGTTCCTTGAGTCGGGTCTCCGTCCGGGCCGGGATGCCATCGAAGGCCAACGGGTCCTGGCACCCTCCACACGCGACCGCCGGACGGAGCCGACCCAGCGCGATCGAGAGCGCGATGCCCACCTCGATCTCCTTCACCCTGCGGGGCGACCCGGAGACCGCGGCCCGGAGCTCACCCAGCAGGCGGCTCTCCTCGAACGACACGGCCGGCGCGGACATCACCCCGTGGAGGGCCGCGACCCTTCTTTAATCCATCCGGGCACGAGCGCCACTGAGTGAAAGCCCGAGGCAGGAGGGGAAACGGCCGCGGGCGCCCTATGCGTCCCCGGCGTCGGGGGCCGGGTCGGGCGGGCTGCCCTTCTTGGGCGGGGTCTTCTTGAGGATATCGTCGCTGATCTGGTCGAGCTCCTTCATCAGCCGGTCGATGTCCGGTTCGGGCTCGTTCAATGCGGCCCCTCCCCCGGCGGCGGCACCCATGGTGGCCGGCGCCGCGGGCTCGGCCCACTCGGGTCCCGTTTCGACGGGCGGGGCCGTCTCATCGTAGCTCGCGGCACCGGCCGCGACTCCGGCTCCAGCGCCCACGGCGCCCGCGCCGACCATTTCTTCCGTCTCGCCGGCGCCGCCCATCGAGGGGCCCGACGGCGGGGCACCGCCTTGCGGCGCTTCCCAGGCGGCGACGCCTCCGGCGCCGCCCTGCCCGCGGTTCTTCCGCCGCTGGAAGATCATGAGCGCGATAATCGCCGCGACGATGGCGGCAACGAGAACGCCGATCAGAGCGTACTCGAGGGAGCTACTGAATCCCGTGGTATTGTTGTACTGAGCTTGAGGCTGCGCCGCAACGAGTCCGATGTTCGGTGTAAGAGCCGCGACGATAATGACGGCCAGCATGGCCGCCCCCAAGCCGGCAGGAATGAGACGACGGGCCCAGTCAGGAGACTTCATGTGCGGACGGACCGGCAGACCGGCCAGCCTTAGTACCATTCGGAGGGCGTATTAAGACTATCGCGTTCCTGGCGACGGTTGCGCGCTTTCTCAGTTATATTTCCCGGGTTCGGGGGCCCCCGCCAATGCGGCGGGCGTCTTTTCTATGCGCGGACCCGATAAGGCCCATCGTGACAGTGCCCTACCCGGACCTCTTCATTGGCCTCCTCGGGGCCTACATGCTCTATTCCGCCTGGGCACGACTCGATTCGCGCTTCCTCATCGGCGCGGCCCTCATACTCCTGGTCGTGGCCGCTGTGATCGATGCGGGGGGGGCCACCGGAACCGCGAACGCGCTCGCGGTCTACGTGTTCTTCCTGCTGGCGGGCGGAGTGGTACTCCTCTTGGTCGATCACGTCCGGGAGGAACGCCCAGCCCCGTCGACGGAGACGCCGACGTCAAAGGGCGGAAGCGGAGGGGCCCAGGATCCAACGGCCCACTCGGCGGATGAACGATAGCCGTCGCCCGAGGAATTGCTCCACGGCTTCGAGCAAAAGACGGTCCCCTCGATCGACACTCCGGGTCCCCAACACGACGGCGACGAACAGCAGGGCGGAGCCCACCGCAATCACCACGAGCACCCACCACGCGGGATGGAACGGCACGAGCCCGAAGAGGAGTCCGATCGGTATGCCGGTGACGGCCAACGGCAAGAGGTAGTGCCGTTCGAACGGATGCAGGCCCTCGAGCAGTCCCAGCTCGATGGTGGAGAGCATCGGGAAGAGCACCGTCGAGACGGACCACGCGATCGCCGCGCCGACCGACCCGTGGGACGGGATGAGGGCGAAACTGAGGCCTACGTCCGCCCCGGCCGCGATGACGGTATTGAGCAGTACCATTTGCGTCCGGCCGAAAGCGATCTGGGCGGCGCTCGCCGGACCGAATAGGGACGCGACGAATCCTCCGAGCACGACGATCCGAAGCGGATCGATCGTGGCGGAGTATTTGGCCGTGTAAACGAAACCGAGCGATTCGCCGGGAAAAAAGAAGAACACGATGAAGAGCGGGAGCGCCACCACGAGCGTCCACTTGGTCGCGGTGGCATAGGTCAGCTTGAGCGAGGAGGTGTCCCGGTTCCCCAAGAACCGAGCCGCCACCGGGAGGAAGATGTACCCTACCGAACTCAGCCCCAACCCCAAAAGGCGCGCCAGCGACAGCGTCGCCGTGTAGAACCCGACCTCGGGGCGGTCGAGGATTCCTAGGATTAACGTGTCCGCCGAGCCGCTGACGCTCGTGAGAACGCCGACCACCAGCAGGGGCAGCGCGAAGGCGATGAGACGCCCTCCATACCCCGGCGTCGGGGGCACCCGGGGGAGCACCCGGGCGATTCGGCGCCGGAAGTAGAGCAGGATCAGCCCTAAGACGGCCACATCGGCCACGAGGTAGGCCGCCAGGGCGCCCACGAACTGCTGGTTGAGCGGTAAGAACGCCTCGGTGGCAACGAGGAACACAATGAACAGGGCGGGGTTGAGCACCTGCACGAAGATCGCGTTAGGAAGGGCGTCTTCGAATCCTTGGAAGATTGCGGCGATCAGCGTCGCGGGCACGCCCAATGCGACCACACCGGCGAAGTACTCCAGCGTGAGCCCGAGCTGCGCGTCGTGGTAGGCGGGACCGAGGGAAAGCCCGAACAAGAACAGCGCAAGGCTGACGCCCGCGGTAACGGGCAATAGGTACTGGAACGCGCCTCGGATGATCGCGCGGCGATCGGCCGGCGCGGAGACGAACGCGAGGTTCCGAGCGACGGCCTGGGGCAATCCCAGAGTGGCCACCGCGGAGAGGAGTCCTACGATGGTGAGACCCAACGAGAAGGTTCCCCAGGACGCGACGCTGAGCTTTCGAACGAGGATGACGCGGGAAAGAAATAACAGGCCGATCGAAACGAGGGTTCCGAACAGCATCACTACCGTGCCGCGGGTGACGGACGTCAACCCGTCCCGGGTCTGGTCGGAGCTATCGGGCAATGATGGGACCGACAGTTCGTGGAGGCCCGAGGGTAAATACGTACCGTCCGCCGGTGCGGACGCAGTAGTATAACCACCGACCGGCTCCCGACCGTACGGTGAGCCTGCCCGGACCATCCGGCCTCACATGGGCCCTCGAGCTCCTGTTCTTCGCCGCCGCTTTCCTGCCGGCGGGCGAGCTGTTCCGCACGTTGGCCGCCCGGTGGGTTTCGCTGTTCCGGGATCTCGGCGTCATCGAACGGCTCCTCCTCGACCTGTACTTGGGCGGCGGGGGCCTGTACGTCCTCGCCGTCGTGCCGTTCGGTCTGTTCGGACTGCCGTTGGTCGTAGTCTATCTGGACGTGGCGGCGGCGCTGCTAGTGCTCCTGGCCGTGGGGCCGTGGCGACGTTCGTCCCGTTCGGGCCGATCGTGGCTTCCACGCTTCAGCTCCGCTTTCCTGCCGGTACTCGCCGTAGTTGCCGCTACAGTGGCCGTCTTCGCGATCGAGCTCTTCGTAGCCGAAGGCGTGCCCACCGGGAACAGCTACGACACGAGCCTGCTCGCGGACTACGTTGCCCTCCTCCTGCTCCACCACCAAGTCCCGGTCTCCCTCGCCCCGATCGCCCCTCAGCTCACGTCGTATCCGCAAGGCACAACGGTCTGGCTCGCGGCCGCCCAGCTGATCTTTTCTCTGCCGCCCGCACGGAGCCCGCTCCTGGTCACTCCGCTCTTTCTCAGCCTCTCCCCTCTCGCGGGTTTCGTCCTCGGCCGGCGCCAACTAGGTTCCGCGTGGGCCGGGGTCCTCCTGGGTCTGACCTTCGCACTGGTCGGTTCGTGGACCCGCGTCATGGTCGCCACCAGCAACGATTTCGTCTTTTCGTTCCCGCTCGTCCTTTGGCTGCTCGCTCGGTCGGACCTTTGGCGCGGAGCCCATCCGCCCGGTTGGGCGGATGCCCTGGCGTACGCGGCCGTTCTCGGGTATTCGGCGGCGCTCAACCCGGTAGGAGCGGAGTGGCTTTTTCCGACCATCGTCGTGCTGGGTCTCGTCAACGGGGGGTTCCGTGCCGGCTACCTGCGGCGGGCCATCCCCCGATGGATTGGCACGCTGGGGGTCGGGCTGCTCTTTGTGACCCCGGCCCTGTGGACCATCCTGAAGGGCGGGGGAACGCTCTTTGCCTCGTCAGGTGCCGTGACGGTCCCGTCGCCCACCGGCCTCCCCGGCATCTCGTCCGCGCAGCTCGTCGGGTCCATCGACCCGTTCCTGTTCCGGGCGCACGACATCTGGCTCTCCCCTTTTTGGGCCCTCCGCTTCGAGCTCGCGATCCTGCTCGTGGGGGGCGCGGCGATCCTCGTGATCCCCGACCTTTTCCGGCGACTCGGTGCGTCGGGCCCGGGTTTCCGACAGCTCATCGCCACGACGATCGGCTCGGCGATCGCGATTCTGCTGGTCGAGCTCGGGGCAGCCCGGGGCCTCGGCGCGCTCGACGGTCTCGCCTTGGTCAGTAGCGCCGCGGAGATATCGATCTACCTCTTCGCCATCTACACCGTCTTGGCGGCGGTCGCTCTCTATCTCCTCGTCGAGTACGTCCGCGGGGAGTCCGCACCGTCCTCTTTGGACGAACCCACTCCCCATCGCCCGACACCCAGTCCTCACCGTCGCCCCCGCGTTTCCCTCACGGGGCCTCAAGCGATCGGGCTCGGGCTGGTGGTGGTGCTCCTGGTCCCGGGCCTCGTCGTGACGGGAACCGACTTCCCACCGTATCTCCAGGACCTGTACGGAAGCTACGGACGCGTCACGGCGTCGGACTTCGCCTTGTTCACGTGGGCCGAGCACGGACTCCCCGCGGGAGCCCGAGTGCTCGTCGCGCCGGGCAGCGCGGCGCAGTTCCTTCCCGCGTACACGAACATTGTTCTGGTATTCCCGGTCCAACGCATCGCGCAGAACGAAAGCTACGTCGACCTGGACCGGCAGCTCGTCGAAGGGCACCTGAACTCCTCCGCGTTCCTGGAATTGGATTGGCTCGACATCCAGTACATCGTGGTGACCGGCAACACGACCAACCTGTGGGCGCCGTTCGACCCCGGGGCCCTGACGGGCCCATCCTTTGACCTGGTCTACCAGAACGGCGACGCGTACGTCTTCGAGTACTGAGCCCCGGCGCACCGCGCGCGCCTCAGAGGAACTCGTCGAGGACCGATTCCTTGCCCACCAGCCCGCACGGCTGCTGGACCGCCGGCCCGGCCTGGAGGACCTCTTCCAGGTCTTCGTAGGTCGGTCGCCCGGTCTTGTAGAAGAGTCCGGTCGGAAGCTTGTCCCCCCACTCCTGGGCCCTGGCGAACGCCTGGTTGATGTCCGAGGGGTCGTGGCCGGCGCTCTCGAGCTTGTACACGCGCTGCCGGAACCAGTCGAACGTGTTGAGCTTGTTGTACGTCACACAGGGCGAGAAGGCGTCCACGAAGGCAAAGCCCTCGTGTTGGAGGGCCCCCGCGATGAGGTCGGTCATCTGCTTCACGTCACCGGAGAATCCCCGGGCAACGTACGTGGCTCCGCTCGCAATGGCGAGCGCGATCGGATTGATCGGGTGTTCGATCACGCCCCCCGGGGTGGACTTGGTCTTCTGGCCCATCGTGGACGTGGGAGAGGCCTGGCCGGTGGTGAGACCGTAGACCTCGTTGTCCATGGTGACGTAGGTGAGCTTGACGTTCCGACGCATCGCGTGGACGAAGTGTCCCGCGCCGATGCCGAATCCGTCGCCATCGCCTCCTGTGACGATGACGTGGAGGCCGTGGTTCGCCCATCGGATCCCCTCGGCCACCGGCAAGGAACGGCCGTGGATCCCGTGGAATCCGTAGGTGTTGAGGAAGTGCGGAAGGTTCGACGAGCAGCCAATGCCGGACACGATCACGGTGTCGTACGGAGCGATCTTGAGCCGCTTGAGCGCCATTTCGAGCGCCGCGATCACGCCGAAATCCCCGCAACCGGGGCACCAGGTCGGTTTGATGTCGGACTTGCCGACGAGGACGGGGAGCGGAGTAGTGCCCGACGCGGGCACGCTGCTACTGGCCATTGCTCAGCACCTCCATCGCCTTCTGGGAGATTTCTGCTGGGGCGAACGGCTCGCCATCGTACTTGAGGAATCGGTTGGGGAAGGCCACCCCCGTCTCCGCCCGAATCAGGTGACCGAGCTGGCCGGAGAAGTTCGCTTCCACGAGGAGGGTTTTCTTCGCTCCCGTGAGCAGGGGCACGAGCGTCGCCGTGGCGAGAGGATACACCTGGGGGATCAGCACGAGGTTCGTCGTGACACCCTTCGCGCGGAGCAGGTTCGTCGCGTCGCGCACGGCCCCGACCGTCGAGCCCCAGGCCACGAACGTCAGGGGAGCGCCGGTGGGTCCCTCGAGGCTCGGGGCCGGTCCGGCGGCCCGAAGGCCCTCGAGTTTTCGCATCCGCTTGTCCATCATCTTCGTCCGCTCGGCGACCCAGATGGGAACACCGGAAAGGACGTCCGAGATCAGGCGACCCCGTTCGTCGTGCTCGTCCGACCCGGCCTTGAACTGGAGGCCGGGCTGGCCCGGGAGCGCCCGCGGCGATACGCCGGACTCGGTGTAGGCGTAACGCTTGTAGTTGCCGCCGTTCGGCTCGACCGTGTAGAGCGAGGGAATCGGGCCGGGGAACGGGATCTCTTCCCGCTCGACGGTCATGATGCACTCCGAGAGATGGAAATCGCTCGCCACGATGATCGGCGTTTGCCAATCCTCCGCGAGTTGGAACGCCTTCACGGTCATGCGGTACACCTCGCCGGCATTGGAAGGGGCCAGGATGGCCCGCGGGAAATCCCCCTGACCGGCGCCGAGCATCATGTTGAGGTCCCCCTGTTCGGTCTTCGTGGGAAGACCGGTCGAGGGGCCACTGCGCTGGGACTCGACGACGACGAGGGGTGTCTCGGTCATGCCGGCCATCCCGATCCCCTCGACCATCAGCGCGAATCCGCCGCCGCTGGTCGCGCACATCGAGCGGACGCCGGCGTACGAGGCCCCGATCGCCATATTCACAACGGCGATCTCGTCCTCGGCCTGTTTCACGACGATCCCCAACTGCTGCGCATGCGCAGCCATCCAGTGCAAGATCGTGGAGGCCGGAGTCATCGGGTACTGCACCAGGAATTTGCATCCGGCCGCGGCCGCCCCCAACGCGATCGCCGCATTGCCGGTCATCAGGAGCTTGGGCGGACCGGAGACCTTGACCGCGTGGTCGTTGGCGGCGGAGTTCTTCTCGGCGAACGCGTAGCCGTCGCCCGCGGCTCCGATGTTCCAGTCGGCGACGTCCCCTTTCTTCCGGCCGAAGGAATCGGCGAGGGCCGTCTGCAGGACCGAGAAGGAAATGCCGGCCAGGAAGGCGGTGGCGCCCATCCCGGCGGCGTTCTGGAGGATGGATTGGCTGGAGTACTTTCGACCGATCTCGAGGGTCGGGACGGCCAACTTTTTGGTACCGACCGGAACCTCGCTGTCGGCGAGGTCGAATTTTTCCGGGTCATAGACGAGGGTGCTCCCCGCGCTCATCGAGGGAAGGTGGATCTGCGCCGTCTCCTTGTTGAGTGCGAACAGGACATCGGCCTGATCCCCTTGGGAGTAGATGGGGTCCGACGAGGCGCGGGCTTGGAACCAGACATGTCCCCCCCGGATGACGGATTGGTACGCGTTGAGTCCAAAGACATGGAGGCCCATCCGGGAGAGGGACTTCCCGAGCACTTCCCCGACGGAGGCGATGCCGTCTCCAGCAGCCCCTCCGCATCGGACCGATATCTCCGGCATCGACGGCGTAGCACGCTGTGGAACCTACATATCCGTTCGGGGTGGTCGCCGTCACCATGCGGTCTTCGACGCGCGCGCGCGGCCCGCGAGGACTCGCATGACGTCGTCGGTGCGAGTCGTCCTGTTCGCGACGGCTAGGGAAGCAGTCGGAGTCGCTTCGCTCGATTGGCCGGTCCCGGCCCGAGGTTCGACCGTTACGGCCGTGCTCGCGGGCCTCGTGGAGGAACACCCCCGGCTCGCCCCGGTGCTCAAGGTCGCCCGGATTGCACGGAATGGGGAGTATGTGCGCGGGCCCCGGGCCCGGGTCGCATCGGGAGACGAGATCGCCATCCACCCGCCGTACAGCGGAGGCTGAGCCGGTGACCTGCGTGATCACCTCCCGCCCGCTCTCGATCGCCGACGTGAGCCGCCGCCTCGAGGATTCCTCCAGCGGAGCGGTGGTCCTCTTCATCGGCCGGGTTCGACCGGACACGTCGAAGGGCCGCCGAATCGTGGCGCTGGACTACGAGGCGGACCGGGCGATGGCGCTGGCTCGGCTACGCGGACTGGAACGCCGAGCCCGGCGCGAGTGGGGGGCCCGGCACGTCTACGTGATTCACCGCGTGGGAAGACTCCGTGTCGGAGCGACGTCTGTGATCGTCGGGGTGGCGGCGGCCCACCGGTCCGCCGCCTTCCGCGCGGCCCGGTTCCTTATCGAGGAACTGAAACGGGAGGTACCGATTTGGAAATCGGACCGGTGGGCCCCAGCACGAGGCGGGCGTCGACGGCGAACGCCCCCTCGCCGGCGGACCGGACAATCACCGGGTTAAGGTCCATCTCCTGGATCTGGGGCACGTCGAGGGCGAGCTGGGCCACGCGGCCGAGGATCGTGTACAGGGCCGGCAGGTCGCTCGGGGCCTCGCCGCGGACTCCCTTCAAGAGCGGGAACGCCCGCACCGAGGCGACCATTTCCTCGGCCTCGGTCATGTCGAACGGTGCGAGCCGGAAGGTGACATCCTTGAGCACTTCGACGTAGATTCCTCCGAGTCCGAAGACGATCACGGGCCCGAATCGTGGGTCCCGTTGGAGTCCGATGAGCACCTCCTTGCCGCCCACGATCATCTTCTCGACCTCGAAGCCCTCGATGTGGGCCTTCGGTGCCTTCGTGGCGACGGTTTCCTGGACCTCGTTCCATGCGCGGCGCAAGTCGGCGGCCGAGGAGATGCCGACCCGGACGCCGCCGACCTCGGTCTTGTGAGAGATATCCGGCGACGCGACCTTGAGTACGACGGGGTACCCGGTGTGGCCGGCGAACTCAACCGCATCGTCCGGGGTCCGGGCTAATCGAGCGGGCGCGAACGGCACTCCGTAGGCCGAGAGCAGCGCCCGGGCCGAGAACTCGGGCAACACTGTGGACTCCGCTGGCGGCAGGTCCGCGAGCAATCGGGCCACGGCTTCGTGATCGACCGGGTACGTGTGGAACGGTCGGGCCGGCCGGTCGAGGCGCTGCTGGTAGTGCGCCAGACTCGAGAGCGCCACCACGGCTTCCTCGGGGAAGGTGAACGACGGGATCCCGCCCTCTTCGAGCATTTGGACCTCCTGGGTCAGGTCGACCAAGCCGAACACGCAGGCGACGACCGGTTTCTTGATACGCCCGCGGGCGCCCAGAATCAGTTGGGCGAGCGCGGGGCCCTGCAGTTCCGCGACGGGAGTGCAGATGACCAGGCATCCATCGATTTCGGGGACGTCCAGCAGTTCTTTGAGTGTGGCGCCAAACGCTCGAGCCGAGACGTCGGCGGTCGTGTCGACGGGGTTACCGAACGCCGCGGAGGGGGAGAGCAACTTCCGGAGGCGGTCCTGGGTTCGGCCCGGCAAGGCCGGAAGCGACAATCCCGAGCGGGAGGAGGCATCCGCCGCGAGGATGCCCGGCCCCCGGAGTTCGTCAGAATGGCGAGCCGGGAACCCTCGAGACGAGCGCCGGTGGAGAAGACTTTCGCTTCCCGGAACAGTTCGCCGATCGTGTCCGCTCGCAGCACGCCCGCTTGCTCGAACAACGCGTCGTAGAGTCGGTCCTGTGCGGCGTGCGCGAGCGAGCCGGTGTGGCTGCGGGCGGCGCGCTCGCCTTCCGGAGACCGGCCGCTCTTGATCACGAGGATCGGCTTCAGCTTCGACACTTCACGGGCCGCGTCGAGGAACCGCCGTTCGTTCGCGAGGCTCTCGATGTAGAGCAGGATCACTTGCGTGTGGGGGTCCGCGCCGAGCGAACGCAGGATATCGCTCTCTTCCACTCCGGCCCGGTTGCCGACCGATACGAATCGGGAGAACCCGATCCGTTCCGAGATCCCGTACCGGAGGATCCCGGCGCACAGCGCCCCGCTCTGGGAGACGAAGGCTATGTTCCCCTTCGGGGGAAGATCTTCAGAGAAGGTGGCGTTGAGGCTTACCTCGGGCGCTGTATTGATGACGCCGAAGCAGTTGGGACCGACGAGCGACATCCCGTACTTCTTCGCCGAGGCGATTAACTCCTCCTCCCGGCCGATGCCGGCCCCTCCGATCTCCCGGAACCCGGCCGAGATGACCACGGCGCCGCGGGTCCCTCGCTCGCCCAGCTGGGTCATCACGCCGGTGACCAGCGGGGCCGGCACGATCACCACCGCGAGTTCGGGGGTTTCGGGCAGGTCGGCCACGGTCGGGTAACATCGGACTCCCGAGACGCTCTTCCAGGACGGATTCACGGGGTAGACGACCCCCCGATATCCGGCCTGTAGGATGTTCCGGAAGAGCATCTCGCCTACGGAGTTGGGATGGTTCGAAGCCCCAATCACGGCGATCGACGCCGGCGCGAACACCTCTTCGAGCGGGGGAGAACCGGACGTACAGGTACCTCCTAGGAGATCGACGGTTGTCAGACCCCAGGCCGCGTTAAATACGCTTTGTCGACTTGTAGGCCGCTGCGATGCCCGCTGCAACCCCTCACGACGAACACTCCCGCCCGGCCGCGGAGGCCCCGCCGGTCCGACGGCCGGGGGCCGGGCTGCTGCAACGGATGGGCAAGGGCTCGATCCACCACGTAGTCGCCGTCGGCTCCGGCAAGGGCGGTGTAGGAAAGTCGTCCGTCACCGCCCTCCTCGCTTCCGACCTTCGCCGTCGCGGGCTGCGAGTGGGCGTCCTGGACGCCGACGTCACGGGCCCCTCCGTGCCGAAACTTTTCGGGCTGAGCGGGGGCCTCGTGGACCAAGGCGAGGGCATCGAACCCGCCCAGACGGCCGACGGAATCTCGGTCGTCTCGTCGCAGTTCATGGTCGAGGACGAGAAGACCCCGGTGATCTGGCGGGGGCCGCTCGTGACCCGCCTCATCCTCCAGTTCTTCGGGGGAGTCAACTGGGGGGCGCTCGACTACCTGTTGATTGATATGCCGCCCGGCACAAGCGATGTGCCGCTGACCGTCTTTCAGGCCATCCCGCTCGATGGCATGGTATTCGTGTTCACCCCGCAGGACCTCGCCGCCCTCATTGTTCGGAAAGCGATGAATATGGCCCGGGAGCTCCACGTGCCGCTCCTCGGCGTGGTCGAGAACCTCTCGTACCTGAACTGCCCTCACTGCCACGAACGGATCGAACCGTTCGGCCCGAGCAAGGTCTCCGACGTGGCGACGGAGTATGGTATCCCGCTGCTCGTGCGTCTCCCGATCGACCCGAAGGTCTCCACGCTCGGTGATGCGGGCCAGATCGGAACTTTCACGAGTGCCGACGTGGAAAAGATGACCACCGCTTTCCTCGCGTCCATCGAGGCCGCCCAGAAGGAATCGCCTACCGTGTTGTAATCGGCGGGCGAAGTTCCCCGAACGATACGGTCTCGACCGGCAACTCGCGCTTTCGGAGCGCCTCGGCCAACCCCGGCACGTGGGCGTCCCCGACGACGACGGCGATCTGTCGGATGCCTCGCCGCCACATCTCCTCGAGCCGGGCGGCCATGTGCTCGTTCCGTTCGTCGATCAACACCCGGGCGACCGTCGGGAAGGCGGTCCGGATCTGGTCGGTGTAGTCCGTCGGCGCTTCCGTGTAGTGGTCGAGCTCCGATTTCACCATTCGGGTGGGAATCACGAGACCCAGGACCGCCCCGGCGAGCAGCCGGACCCGCTCGAACGGCGACAACGAGGACAGCAGACGCCGTACCGTGAGGTCGAACGGGTCGTCGATCAGGAACACCGGCAGTTGGCGCTCGCGGGCGAATCGCGCGGCCGCGCGCATTTCACCCCCGGCGCCTTGGCCGAGCTCCGCGCCGAGCCGGCGCTGGAGCATCCCCCAGAGCCGGATCAGGGGCGGCACGGAGGAGCGCTTGGGCGGGGTCGTGTCGGAGGGTTCCTCGAGCACCGCGGCGCGCGAGGGGTCCAGCTCGAGGGCAACGGCCTGGAGCGGGGCTGCGCTCAGCCGCTCCCGAATCGGTCCCGCGAGGTCGACCACATGGGCCGACCCGAGGAGGAGGATCCGCCCCGGGTTACTGGTGACGATGACTCCGGTCGACGTGGACGTCCACATGGGAGCCCCGGCACACCCGTCTAAGCCATAGGGTCAGCGACCGGGAGAAAAGGTCATACCCGCCGCCGATGCATCGGCGATTCGATGGCGTGGATCATTTTCGAAGTGCCTAACGACCGGCGGGCGAAGCTCGACGAGGTGCTCCGGGATGATGTCATCGCTCGTCAGAGTCACAAGCTACGGGACGCCGCGACCGTCGGGGGCCGCTCGGGCCATCTCGTGGTCCAGATCGACGGGTCGACCCAGGCCGTCGCCAAGGCCGAGACGCTCCTCCAGGACGTCGGGACCAAACTCCCTGCGAAGGATGCTGACGCGATGCGGGCTCGCCTTCAGGAAGAGGACGAAGCCGCTTCGACCGGCATGGGATTGTTCTTCACCGAGTGAGCCCCGCTCACTCCTCTTCCGCTTCCCGCGGTTCGTCGGCCTCTTCGTCCGCGCCGCCTGTAAACGCCCGCTCGACCGCTTCGTAGAGGATGTCCATCCCCTTCTGCTCCGACGCGGAGGTCGGTACGAGGGCGGTTTGTGGCGCCATCGTCTCCATGGCGCGGAGTAGCTCCGTCGAAAGTTGAACGTCCGGGGTGGGAAGTTCCTGGCCCACTCCGTCGCTCAGCGACTGGGGGTCCTCGCCCCACGCGAGCACTTCTTCCAGCTGCTCCGGCGTCAGAACATCGGACTTGCTCAGCAGGTTGAGCATCGGGAGCCGAAACCGGAACTCGACGGTCGCGGAGAGCATGCGCAGCGACACGAATCCCGACGCCTTACGCGCGAGCGCCGGGTCGAACAAGAAGGCGATGAGCGACCGGTCGCCGCTCAAGGCATCGACGATGGCCTTCGAGGATTCCCGGAACGCGAAGAGCTCGAACTGCCCGGGCGTGTCAATCAGGACGTACTGCGCCTTGTAGCCGTCCAGCGACTGCTTGACCTCGAAGATCTTGAGGGCGATCATGTCGGCGGCCGCGACCTGCGCCCCGTTCGGCCCGAGGCCGTATTCCTGCATCACTTGCGGTAACCGGATCCAGTCCCGGATGTCGACGTCGGGTTCGAAGCTGCCCGCTTCGCTGCCCGGGTCGAGGTTCACGGTGACGACATCGTGGCCCTGCTTGTCGAGCCAGTCCTGGAAGGACTGGACGAGCGAGGTCTTGCCGGCCCCGGCCGTGCCGGTGAAGTAAATCGTGCCGGCGTCTTCCATGCCTTCACCGAGGAGGGGCGGGACCCGCCTTCCGGATCTCGTCCGCGAGGAGCCGCAGCAGCTTCGTCTTCGTGACCCCGGCCCGCTTCGTCACTTTGACCCGTCCGGCATCGGCCGCGTTCTGGCGAGGATACCCGCGTTCGGGCTCGCCTTCGGCCTTGAACCCCAGCGACTTGGCCGCCGCGACGATCTGATCGACGGTAGCGGTGGGGGGAGCGTGGGCGGACGGAACGCGCCGGCCGTCGGCTCGCGAGCCTCCCTTCGAGAGGTAGGCCGGGTAGACGTAGATGTGGTCCGGCATCGCTGGGCGACCGGCCTGCTCAGGCCGCGGTCGGCGCCTTCGCGACCCGGATCCCGTTGAGCACGCCGTCCTGGCCGGGTCGGGAACGTACCTCGACGAGACCGAGGTCAGTCTCGACCAGCGCGCCGCGGGTGATGATGTTCCGTTGGACGTAGTTCGGGTTCGCCTTGTTCTCCCGCACCGTCAGCACCTTGGCCACTTGGATCTTCTTCGTAGCTGGGTCGTAGACGTTGATCGCGGAGGCGGTCAGGATCCGGAGCTTTCGGTTGGCTCCGCGGACCCGGTACTTCTTGACGTAACCGCCACCGATGGTGGCGAACTGGAACTCCCGAGCGATCTCGAACCGTCGCTTCTTCCGGAACGGACGAAGGCGTCCGCCCGAGGGCTTGCGGCGTGAACGGCCTTGCCAGAGTCCCATGATTCTCTCGGAAGCGGGAGGGCGCTTCGAGCCGGGTGCGATATTTAGTCTTTCCTCGCGCGCCGGCTTTGGAGCAAGACCTCGGCGGAAAAGGGGGTTCTGTGCTGCAACCGTGGGTTGAGTGCCAACAGGGTGCGTTAAGGAAGGTTGTCCGCTCGCCAGCGTAACAGCTACCAAGTGGAACAGCTTACCTTGATGGAGCACAATGCAGCCGGAGCTCAACGTGGCGAGTGCTAGGCCCGGAATTATGCGTCGAGCCCTGCTACCGGCGGCGATTGCGTCATTGGTCGTGGGCCTTGGTTCCTTCTACTTTTTCCTTACATCGCAGGTTCAGCCAGGGGGCCCGGCTTGCTTTCCGGGATCTACCTGTCCACAATCCGTTTGGTTCCTTGCTTCAACGCACTCTGTCGAGATTGCGTTGGGAACGGCTAGTCTAGTTCTAGGCTTCGTTCTCATGGCGGTGTTTCTCCTCGGACGGGCCCGTTCCCGGGGCCAAGGTCCGATGGTTGAGCGACAGACCTCCTAGAACTGTCGTCCGCGCCCGTGCCTACGGTAATCGAGCGCGGGGCAAAGAGCCAATCAAACTGGCGCTCGGAGCGCATTCGCGGGAGGGCGCGCTATGGGCCTGGAATAGATGGAAGGCCTTGTGCCATGCGGCTGGGCCGGCCTGATTTCCCCGAACCGCTAGACTCTCCGGGCGAGTAGCCGGACGGAACCGGTTTCAGACCTGTGGATCCATTTTCAGAAGACAGGTTTTCCCCGATTCTTTTTCAAAGCCGGCGCGCCCGCGCTGGCGCGTCGAGGAGTTCAACTCCCGATGGTGAGGACGGTCTTGATGCCCCCCGGGCGCGCCCCTACGAGCACGGACTCGTACTGGGTCCAGGAAAGGCGCTGACTCACGAGCTGCTCGGCGACCGTTCCCCATCGCCGGCGGAAGGCCGTCAGGTGCCGCAATCCCGCTTCGAAATATCGCCGGTTCGCGTTGACCGACCCGACAATCGCTTGGTTCTGCAGCACGAGCTTCCGCAGGATCTCTCCTCCTGGCAAGGAGATCGGGGGGCCGGAGTCGGCGGAGATTCCCGTGAGCAGGAGGCATCCGTTCGGCGCGAGCCGGGTGGTCAGGTCGAAGTCGAGGGTGGCCGAGCCTGTCGCGTCCAGCACAAGGTCGAATCGCTGCTCTCCCAGCACCGACAGGCCGGCCGACACGTCGGCGTGATGGGCATCGATCGCGGACAAGAGGGTGCCTGCCGCGGTCTTGTCCCCCTCTCGGTCGATGGCGGTGACCTCGAACCCCTCGGTCGCCAGGACCATGGCGGCGAGCATTCCGATCGCGCCGGTCCCGGCCACGAGGGCCTTCCGGGGGTGGTTCGGGTCGAGCCCCGGAGAAACCTCCGTCCGGTCGAGGACCCGCTTGGCTTGCAGAACGGCTTTCTCGACCACGCTCAGCGGTTCCAGGAGTACAGCGCTCAGCCGGTGCGGACGCGGCACCCGCACCAGATATTCCGGTCGCTCGACGTAGAACTCCGAGAGATAGCCGTCCCGGCCCTTGATGCCGCGCTCCGTGAACAATCCGGTTTCGCAGAAGTCCGACCGGTTCGTCCGGCAGTATCGGCAAATGCCGCAACCGCGACGGACCGTGGCGACCACCTCATCGCCGATGCGGAATCCGTGAACCGAAGCTCCGACTTCGACAACCTTCCCGAGGTTTTCGTGGCCGAGCACCAAGTCCGCCCGACCTTCGGGTGGGGTCCCGTACTTCCCGGCCACGATGTCTCGGTCCGTTCCGCAGACCCCGCACTCTAAGACCTGAACCTCCACTTCTTCCGCACTCGGCGTCGGATCCGGTACCTTCCCCATGTGAATGCCCGGCCTCGGCGGGTTCACGAGGAGTGCTTGCATCAGTCACCTTACAGGAACGGACGCAGCAGAGGCTCCGCGGGGACTACCGCTGCCTCCACCCGGTCCCGCTCTTCACCGGTGAGGGGACCGTACGGGTCGCGGTAACCGACTTCGACTTGTCGGAGCCGATTGGCCAGATACTTGACGACGGAGGGAAACGGACCGGCCTCGAGCGCGACGAGCAGGGCGCGGAGCGGGGTCTCCAATTCCATCACCCGGGCGGCGTCGCCTTTTCGTGCCGCGGCGATCAATTCAACCGCCAACCGGGGAACGACATTTGCCGAACCCATCACGGCCCCCGCCGCTCCCGCGGCGATGGCGGGTCCGGTCAGGATGTCATCGCCGGGGAACACGGCAAACCCTTCCGGCGCCCCTTGGATGAATCCGGTAACGGAATCGAGGGAGCCGGACGTGTCCTTGATGCCGGACAACACCTTCTCTCGCGCCAGTTCATGGACCAGGGCCGGCGAGAGCGCGTATCCGACGTGCGAGGGAATGTTGTAGCCGAGTACCGGGATTCCCACCGATTTCTTGATCGCCCGGTAGTAGTGCTTGATCGACGACTCGGTCGGCGTGAGGTAGTAGGGCGGTACCACGACGACCGCGGCCGCCCCGGCCTCCTCGGCCTGTATCGCGTTCGCGACGGCCTGGGACGTCGAGGGCGCCCCGCACCCGACCCAACCGTCCGTGTGCCACCCGAGGCTCTCGATCACCGCTTCCACGAGCCCCGATCGCTCGGGGGCGGTCACGACGGGAAACTCACCGAGGGTGCCCAGCACGAAGATGTGGTCGACCTTCGCGTCACAGAGCTTCCGAGTGAAGCGCGCGTTCTGCCCGAGATCGACCTGCTCGTTCTCTCCGAAGATCGTCGGGACCGGCACCGAAAGGCCGTCGAGCGCCACTGACGGGTCAGCGAAGGTGCGTGGGTTAATGGTATCCGAGCAACGACATCCAGCGTCGGAACCCAGATACGGACGTGCACTCCTCGGTCCGGCGATGGCTCCGAAGGTGCTCGGTATAGACGAGGCCGGTCGGGGCAGCGTGCTCGGCCCGCTCGTCGTCGGCGGCTTTCTCGCGGAGGCGAGCCGGTTGGACGAGTTGCCCGCGCTTGGGGTGAAGGACTCGAAGTTGCTCTCCCCCACTCGCCGCGTGGCCCTCTTCGAGGCGCTGAAACCGCTCGGGGAGCGGATCGCCATCGAGATCCTGCCCCCGCAGATCGACTCGGCGGTGGTGAGGGGAGAACTCAACCTGCTCGAGGCGAAGGTCTTCGCGCGGCTCGTTCGCATGACCGACGCCCGCGAGATCTTTGTCGACGCGTGCGACGTCCGCGCGGATCGGTTCGGTCGGCGGGTAAAGACCTTGGCCCGCACCTCGGCTCGCGTGGTGTCGCAACATCACGCCGACCGGGACGTACCGGTCGTGTCCGCCGCGTCAATCGTCGCCAAGGTGTGTCGGGACCGGGCCATGGAGCGTCTCCGCACGCATCTCCAGTCGGACTGCGGCAGCGGGTATCCCTCCGACGCCCGGACGCAGGCCTTCGTCACGGACCACCTCTCGACGCAAACCGAACGCGTCGCGTGGCTCCGCCATTCCTGGAGTACGATTGAAAGGCTTAA
Source organism: uncultured Thermoplasmata archaeon (assembly GCA_963773945.1). Taxonomy (GTDB): domain Archaea; phylum Thermoplasmatota; class Thermoplasmata; order Lutacidiplasmatales; family UBA184; genus JAKIWV01. The sequence goes on from CAVZDD010000003.1 coordinate 603,881, forward strand.
GCCGCACCCCCCGCTCCGAACGCTGGATACCGAATGGCACTAGTCGAAGAGACGCTCGCATCGTTGGTGGACCGGTTCAACCGCCATGCCGCCCAGAACCCGGCCGTCAAGACGGAGCTCGCCGGCCTGAACCGGAGCATTGCGATCCACTTCTCCGACGCGGACCACTACCTCCTCGAACTGAAGGATGGCGCGCTCGGAGGTCTTCGTACGGGAAACTCGACCAAGACGGACCTCACGATCCGGACCGATACGACCACGTTCCTGGGCCTCGTCAAGAAGGAGATTGGCCCGATGAAGGCGCTCGTCACCCGGAAGCTCGAGATCGACGGCTCGCTCGAAGACAAACTCCTGTTCCGCAAACTCCTGTAGCGGGTCTTGCGACGGTCATGCCACCCACGCCCATCCCCCGCAAGGAATGGCTCCCGGTCGAAGGCATCACTCCGCTCAGCGAATCCGAAGGCGTTCGACTCGCCGAGAGGCTGCCGGTCGTCCCGTGGTTCGTCCTCACGTACGGGGGGCTGCGCCACGGGTCAGACCGGGCGTTCGTCAAGGGTCCCCTCGAAGACCCCGAGGCGGTGGTCGTTCAGCACCGTTCGAGTCCGAGCGAACCGGAGTATTTTGGAAAGGACCCGGGGGCGGCCTGGTCGCTGCTCTCCCGCATCCCGGGGTGGTTTTGCGTGAACGGACCAACCGAGGACATGAAACGACTCGTCCCGGTGCTCGCACGCGAGCTCCGCCTCCCCTACCGGTGGCTCGGGGACCTGTTCTACTCGTTGCAGACCCCCCCGGTCCCGCACTCCCATCCGTCGGTCCGACTTCTCGGCATCCATGACATCCCTTTGCTCCAGCGCGCCGTGTCAGAGACCTGGGCTGGGGGATACCGCACCTACGAGGAAGCGCTCACCGAAGGGGTGTCGGCCGGCGCCATCATCGACGGCCAGGTCGTGTCTATCGCCGACAGCTCCGCCGCCAACGGCCGGTACGCGGACATCGGCGTGAAGACCCTCGAACCGTACCGGCGGCAAGGACTCTCCTCGGCCGCCGTGTACCTGGTGGCCCGAGAGCTGCGGGCCCGGGGACTCGTGCCGATCTGGAGCACCGGTAGCCACAACGTGGCGTCGCAACGGGTCGCGACGAAGGTGGGATTCCAACGGCACGGGCGGGGCGAGTACGTGGTGTTTGACGGCCTCCAGGAGACCGGCGGATACCAACCGGCCTAGGGCAGGAACACGCACGCCGCGATGCAGACCCCGTAGTGGTCCATCGGGATCGACAGCTCCTCGGTGCGGTAGTGGATGCGCTTGAGCTCGACGCCGCGGAAGTGCGCGATCTCCTCCATGCGCCACTTGAGGAACTCCTTGAGCGCCTTCTGGGTCCCGTTCAGGTGGCCCTCGGCCACGTAGCCCCCCTGTCCATCCGTTCGGAACGCGTAGGAGATCCCGGCGCTCACGACCTCCCCTTCGCCCCCGCCCATCCGGGCGAGCACGGCATGCGTGATCGAGCCCCGGGGAACGCGCTCGCGGTCGACCTGTCGAACTCCGGTCGGAAGCACCGACGACACAGAGACCAGGTTCTGTTCGCCGATGCCGGCCTGCAACAGTGCGAGGTCGAACGCGTTGAGCTCGCTCACCTTGTTGATCCCCTTCCCGCTGGTCACGAAGAACCGGGTCGGGATCGGTACGAGGGAGATTCCCGGAGGCGACGGGGGAGCGCGCGGCACGGAGTCCGGGATTCCTGGCTCCGTTTAAGTGTTCATCGTCGATTTAGACCATGATCGCGTGGCGCCGGCGCATCGATTCCTCGCTCTCGCCCCGGGAGCGCATGATGGCGCTGACCAGGGCGTCCGTGAAGTGGAGGCTCGCCGACTCGAACAGCGTACCGAGGGGGGCCAGTTCCGGTCGCTCGGTGTCCTCGGGAAACTCGAGCGGGATCGCGAGGTTGGCCGCGTGCGCCAGCTTGGAGCTGGAGCGGCCCGTCAGCACCACGAGCTGCGCGCCTTCGCGACGGACAATGTTCGCGGTTTGAATGCTGGACTGGCTCTCGCCGCGACCCGAGAGAATGAACACCGCGTCCCCCGCCCGGACGATGGGCGTGGTGCTCTCGCCGATCACGAAGGCCGCCAATCCGACCTGGACGAGCCGCATCGCGAACGCGCGGCCGATGATCCCGCTGCGCCCGGCGCCGTAGACGAAGATCTCTGGGGCCTTGAGCAGGATCTCGACGGTCCGCTGAACTACATTGGGCGGGATCTTGGCGATCGCCTCCGCCACCCGACGGGCGATGTACGTTTGCGACTGGGCGAACGCGGAATCGTCGGAGTCGCTACCGGCGCCCATGGCTCCTCTTCGAGGAGGGGGACGACGGGTGTGACGGTCGGTGAGGCGGCCGTTGAGACACTTTGGAGGGACTCTTCGGAGCCGACTTCAAGGCGGGCTTCATGGCCGGGCGGGCGCCCTTGGCGAGAGGAGCTACTTTCGCGGGGACTGGGAGCGCCTTGGGCGGCGGCGGGGCGTGCTTCTTGGCCCACCGCCGGGTCAGCGCGCGCTCGTAGAGGAGCTTGAGGTACATTCCGTCGTGCTCGAGCAACGGGGAGCTCGAAATGACCGTGACGTCAAAGTCTCGGTCGGCCAGGATCTCGGCGAGGTTGTCGAAGCGGATCGAGCCGCGCTTGATCGGCGTTCGCCGGAACTCCGTGGGACCGTAGAACTCGACGCCGGAGAAGTTGAGGTAGAGGTCGCCGTGGCTGGCCTCCACGAACTGGTCGACGAGCGCCTTGAGCTGGACCTGGTCGTTGAACGTGGTGCGCTCGCGGGCCGCCAAATGTGGCAAGTTGAGCACCGGCACGATGCCCTTGATCTGATGCGCCAGCTCGAGGACCTCCTCGCGCGACCCGAAGACATCGGGGTGGCCGCTCGGCTCGATGGCCAGGTGCACGGCGCCGTCGGTCGTCTTCTGAAGCCAGGTTTCGAGCTCCCGCGCCACCTGGGCCAATTCGTGAATGCTGTCGGCCCGCGAGCCGCCGCCATAGAATCCGAGGTGTGTGACGTCCAGGCCGGCGCCCAACCCCGACGCGAGCAGTCCCGCCCACTGGATCTGTCGGATGCTGCGGTCCCGGGATTCCTCGCTGCCGAAGAAGTCGACGTAGTATGGTGCGTGCAGCGTGAGTTTTACATCAAGGGCGCGGGCGAGCGCCCGGGTCTGGGCGAGGTCGGCGTAGTCCTTGGCCAGGCTCCACGTGAGTCCGGTCACGTTCTGCCGACGCTTGAGCGGGGTGCGCAAGGCGGCCGGGTCGGCTGACGTGCGGGTCGTTTCCCCCACCTCGACGAGCAACTGGAGCGGGACGTCAAACGGGAGCTTCCCGACCTCTTCCTCGAGAAGAATCCGGGTGAGGGGATTGACCTTGATGAACTGCACTTCCATCGCGGTGAGGCCAAGATGGTGGACGTCCGAGATGCCATCCCGCAGGGTCCTCCCCTTGCAAGAGAGTGGTATGCCGGCCGGCCCGAAACGGATCACAATTGACCAAACCCGGAAGTCAGGGGAGGACCCCGTATTATGCGGGTCTATTTAGGGCGAGCGTCGGCCCTCGCGATCCCCACGAAAATGCACCCGGGACCATCTTCGAGCCGATCCTCGTTCCGGTCGCGCCGGAGTCGTCGCAGTACCTGGCTCGAGGGTCCCCCCATCGGAGCCAGCAGCAGTCCGGGGGTCGCCAGCTGGTCGGTCCACGCCGGGAAGATCTCGGGCGTCGCGAACGAGACCAAGATCCGGTCGTAGGGAGCGCCCTCCGGCCACGCCTTCCGGGCATCCGCCGCGTGAACGGTCACGACGTCCCCGTACCCGAGTTCGGAGAGCACCGACTGGGAGTCTTCGACCAGAGCGGGGTCCAACTCCACTCCCACGACCCGGCCGCCGGGACGTACGAGCTCCGCCAAGAGCGCCGTCAGGTACCCCGACCCAGAGCCGAGTTCCAGGACGCGCAGTCCCGGCGTCAGTTGCGCCCACTCGAGCATCAGGGCCACCATGTGTGGCGCGGAGATCGTGGACGCCTTCGGGCCTAACGGGAGGGGGGTATCGTCGTAGGCCTCGCTCGCGAGACCCGGAGCGACGAACCGGTGTCGGGGAACCCGGCGCATCGCCGCGGCGACGGTGGGCTCCAAGGAACCCAGGGCCTCGACCATATCCTGGGCCCGCTCCGGCCAGGGAACTTCGGTCGTGGCCCGTGGCATCGCTAGGGCTCCGGCGTCGTCCGGGCGTGGAACCCGAAACCGAGCAGGTAGAGTTCGGAGGATTGCTCCCGGGAGGCGGGCGGCTTGGTGCGCTGCCAGCGGTCGAAGGAGGGCCGGATCTGCGCTTCGGTCTCGCCCAGCAGGTCGCCGTCGAACAGCTTCGCGACGAAACGGCCGCCGGGCTTCAAGACCTGTCGGGCCAACGCCCACGCGTCGAGCACGAGGGACACGCTGCGTGCGTGATCGGTGGCATACGCGCCGCTGATCCGGGGCGACATGTCCGACAGTACCACATCGAAGGGGTGCGGGCCCAACCGCGTCGCGAGGTCGGGGGCCCCGACGAGGGCCCGGACCACCGCGACGCGGGGGATGGGCTCGACGAGCCGGGGGTCGACAGCCACCACTTCGCCGCGGGGCCCGACGCGCTCGGACGCGACCAACGACCAGCCGCCCGGCGCGGCCCCCAGGTCCAGGACCCGGTTACCGGGCCGGAAGATCGGGAACCGGTCGGCGAAGTAGGCGAGCTTGAACGCGGCGCGGGAGCGCAGGCCCTCGGCTTGGGCGGCCCGGTAGTAAGGATCGTTCCGTCGTTGGGCGACGAACCGACGTCCCATGGAGCCGCGAACCGGAGCGGCGGGTTAAAAAGGCCGCCCTCGGGACGGCCTCAGTACCGCCGGGCCAGGACGAGCAGGATGCCCCCGATGAGACCGAAGATCCCCGCCAGTGCTTCGAAGAGGTGGAGGCCCAGCACGTACCAGGTCCCGATCGCGAGGATGATCAGGATGACGCCGCCGGCCAGCGAGTAGTCGCCGGTCCGGACGAATTCTCCCTTCTGCGTGTAGGTCCCGGTCCGGCGGGTCGCAAAAGCGGCGAAGAAGATGAACAGCAGACCAATCACGACCTCGAGAACGATCCCGGTCGTCGTGTTGACCAGCAAATGCGCCGAGAGCCCTTGCCTCAGGAGCGAGGCGAGCCCGCCGGCGAGCGTCACCAACGCGCCCAGGAACAGGAGAACACCGGCGAAGACCCCGAACAGAAACCCCAACCGATCCTGGTCCATCGACGTCCCTCGGGAGGTGCGGCGGAACCGGTGGGCGCTTTAGGGCTTGCGGCGCGAGTTCCGTGGCCGACCCTTCAGTCCCGGCCGACGACCCATACGTGGGAGTAGGTGTTCACCGCTCCGGCGACCCGCACCCACAACGGGACCATCGCTTCCATCCACCGAGCCGCGTCGATGCCCCCGACATCGAGCGTGCCGGACCAGCCCAACGATTGCACGATCTCCGTCACTTGCTGCTTGGCTCCGGCGTCATTCCCCGCGATCAGGAGCTCCAACCGGGGCTGCCCCTTCACGTGGGGGTCGATCATTTGGGGGCTGCCCACGGTGTTGAAGGCTTTGACGACCTTCGCAGCCGGTACGGCGCGTTGCACCTGCTCGCCCAAGGAGTCGGTGGTGCCCACGAAGAGCGTCGGGGGCATTCCCTTCGAAAAGTCGAGCGGGTTGGTGACGTCGATCAGAACCTTCCCGGTCAGGTTCGCGACTCCCGCGGCCTGGACCGCGGCGAGCGCGGCCTCCCCGTGCACGGCCAGCACGATCAGCTGACCTTGTCGAGCGGCCTCGGCCAAGGGGGCGAGCGTGACTTTCCCTTTCACCGTTTTCGCCCATTGGACAAGCTCCGGATTATCGGGCGTTCGACTGCCGACCACGACCTCGTGACCGCGGCTGGCGAATCCGCTCGCCAGCTTCTTCCCCACGTCTGCGCTTCCGAGCACCGCGACCTTCATCGTCCGACCTCGGACGCGCCCACCCGGGTCTGGGGTATCAATCATTGGTTCCCCGGCGGGAACCGAACGGGGGCGTATGGGGCCGTCCGAATTTGAATCGGAGTCTCTAGCACCCCAAGCTAGAAGGATGGTCCAAGCTACCCCACGGCCCCACCGGGTACTGGGCGGCGGCGACCTGACCCGGGATGATAACAATTTGGTCCGGGGCGTTCGCGTTCAGCGGGTCGGCGAGTGCATCAGGAACCAGACGCTGAGGCCCACGACGGCGATGATCACGGTGTTGAGCAGGGCGAGCCAGAAGAACGCGTTGACCTCATGCTTGCCTTCCTCCCGGCCCATCGTGTGGGGCGGGGTCGAACCTCCCGGTGTCGGGGTGTACGGCCATACGAACGGGTCGTCGTCGGGCATCGCTCAGTTCGCGCCTCGTCTCTCGAAGAATCGGCCCGGTTCTTATGGTTCGCGTTGGGTCCGCGACCCGCCGGCATCGCCCTACCCCGCGAACCACGGGATCCGGCTCGCGGGGCCGGTCGGGTTCGCGACGATGGAGTGGAGGCTCCCGGCGATGTTGCCCGGAGCGAACGTGTCGCGGAGCGCGAGATGGTAGAGGATGAACAGGGCATCCTCGTCGCTCTGGACGCCCAGCGAACGCTGGACATCGACGTGGTACTCTTGCCGGAGCGTGCGGAGCAGCTCCCCGAAGTCGATGTCGCCCGGACCGGAGCCGGAGAAGGCGCGGCGGTACATCCCGACGACCACTCCCGTGGCTAGGCGCAACACTTCGCGGGGCGGTACGGCGACGAGGTGCCAATGGGGCGCTCGAGCCGTGCCTTCGGGGTCGCGGAGCACCAGGATCCGGACCTTGCTCGGGCCCATCGTGCTTCGCGTCTTCGGAACCAGTCCCCAGGCGGACTCCGCGGCGGCGTCCGTCGGCACCACGAGGATCGGGGGCGTGAGGTCCGCATCGGGCGTCGCATCGGCGGGCGGCATCATCCCGGGCAGCACCGCACCCGCCCGGTCCACGTACACCGGGATCGACCGACGGCGGGTCCGGGGGTTCTCGACCCAGAACGAGGGCGTCGGAGCCGATCGGTGGCCGGCGGACCGAGCCTTGGGGTATCCCAGGTCCCGAAGCGCGGCTTCCGCCTCGTGCACGAGTTCTTCGTCCGTCAGCGACGGCGAGCGGGCGGCCGAGGGAGCCATTACCTATTCCCTAGACGAACGCCCCGCTTAAGGTCGGCGCCTGTTCCCGGCGGTGCGGGCGCGCGGGCTATACCTCGCCAACGTTCCCGGCGCCGGAGGGAACCGATGGACCGACAGCGGATCTCGAGCGGAGGGCCCTGGGAAGACGTGGTGGGGTATTCGCGGGCGATCCGGGTCGGCCGGCGGGTCTATGTGGCGGGGACGACCGCCGTAGGACCGGATGGAAAATTGGTCGGGCCCGGAGACCCCACCGCCCAGACCCGGCAGGCCTTCGCCATCATCGAACGGGCCCTCCACGCCGCCGGGGCGCAGCTCTCCGATGTCGTCCGAACGCGGTTCTTCGTCACCGACATCTCGCGGTGGGAGGAGTACACCCGGGTCCACGGCGAGTTGTTCCGGACCACGCGGCCGGTCTCCACCATGGTCGAGGTCACGCGGCTGCTCCAGCCCGGCATGATGGTCGAGGTGGAGGTCGAAGCGGAGATCGCGTCCCGGCGGACGCCGCGACGCACTACCCCCCGACGCCGGGTACGCCGCGCACGATCACCCAGTTGATGATCACGACGGCGATCACGGCGAGCAGGTACGGTCCGGAGACGATGAACCCCCGGAGCGCGGTCTTCCGGTCGGAGTGCCTCCACAGGGGAAGCTCGGAGAGCAGGAAGAGGAGGCTCACCACCAGCAGGGCGATGATCGCCGGGAGTACGATCGGTCCCACGAGCGCGAGCAGCACGGTCGCGGGGACCAGGAGCGCACACGAGAGCACCGTGACCTTGGCCGAGTATCCCGGGTCGTCCATCCGGGGCAGCATCGGGAGCCCGACGCGCCGGTAATCCTCCCGCAGCATGAGGGCCAGGCTCCAGAAGTGGGGCGGCGTCCAGAGGAAGACCAGGAGCGCGAGCGCCAACGCCCCCCCGGTCCAGTGGCCCACGGCCGCCGCACTGCCGGCGAGGGCCGGGGCGCTGCCCGCGAATCCCCCGACCACGATGTTCCACGGCGTCCGGCGTTTCAGCCAGACCGTGTAGACCAGCACGTACGTGATCGTTCCCAGCAGGATCGAGAAGGCCGTGAGCAGGTTCAGGAACACGGCGGCGACACCGATCCCGAGGACCGTCAGCCCGAGGCCGATGGCGAGCACCCGGCCCTCGGAGGCGATCCGCTCGGTGGGCAGCGGTCGCCCCCGGGTCCGGCGCATGACGGCGTCGATGTCCCGGTCGAAGTAGTGATTGAGCGTCGCGGCGCCGCCGGAGGCTGCCGCTCCGGCGACGATCAAGAGGAGCAGCCGTTCCGGGTCGATCCGGTTCGGAAGGGCCACGAAGTATCCCGCGACCGCCACCGCAACGATGAGGAGCGTGATCCACGGCTTCGTCAAGTCGAGGTAGTCCCGCCACCCGGGCGCACGCGCGGGCGGAGGAGTCGACATGGAGCTCGGAGCCGGTGAACGGTATTAAGCGGGGCCGGGGCGCGACGGTGGATGCGGGGCGTTAGCCGCCGGGACCGGGGCCGGCGGGGTGGCCCCAGGGACCGTCGTTGGGGGAGGGACGGCCGGGGATCGGCCCCGCCGGGACCGGCCGCGACGGGCCCGGGTCGGGGAGGTCGGTGGAGGCCTCGCGGGCCCAGTCGACCCACCGCCGGGGAAGGTGCGGCAGGTTGCCGAGCATCACGATCAGCGCCAGGAATCCCAGCAGCGCCGTCGCGATCGCGAAGTGCAGCAGCACGAGCCAGATCGCGAGCCGTTCCTCGACCACGACCCCGCCGAGCAACGCCTCGAGCAGCACCGTGCTGAAGGCGAGCGAGGAGAGCCGGATCATCGTCGGCCGCTTCCGCTCGAACAGCAGCGCCGCGACGAACAGGACGGTCACGAAGACCGAGAGCGTGGCGGCGCCGAGCCGATGCGACCACTCGATCGCCGCCGCGCCGATGAGCGGCGGAGCGAACGTCCCGTTGCAGCTGGGCCAGCTCGTGCAGCCGAGGCCGGAGCCGCTCGCCAGGACCTCGCCGCCGAGCAGCATCGTGGCGTAGCAGGCGAAGAACGACGCGACCGCGCTCCAGCGGAACAGGTCCCGACCGCGGGATCCCATTACGTACCACTCTCCGGCGCGGCGGACGGGAGCGGGCCCGAGGGCACGGGCGTCGGCACGGGCCGGGCGGGTCCCGCCATCGTCGACGGAAGCGGCTCGCCCCACGGGTCGTCGGCCGCCGGAAGGCCGGTGAAGTAGCTGTAGATCATGTTGAACACGAAGAACAGCTGCGCGATCCCGAAGATCGCGGCGCCGAGGGACGACAGGAAGTTCAGGAACTGGAACGACGGGATCGGTAGGTAGGTGTAAACCCGGCGCGGCATTCCTTCCGCCCCCAGGAGGAACATCGGGAACAGGAGGAGGTTGACGCCCACGTACGTGAGCAGGAAGTGGATGTGGGCCAGGGTCTGGTTGTACCAACGGCCGGTCAGTACCGGGTAATAGAAGTAGAGGGCCGCGAAGACCGCCATCAGCGTCCCGCCGAGGATGACGTAGTGGAAGTGGGCGACCACGAAGTACGTTGCGTGATAGAGGTAATCGATCGGGATCGAGGCGAGGAAGACCCCCGACAATCCCCCGATCACGAAACCGGTGAGGAACGCAAGGCAGAACCACATCGGCGTGGCCATCCAGATCTTGCCGCCCCAGAGCGTGGCGACCCAGTTGAACGTCTTGACCGCCGAGGGCACGGCGATCGCCATCGTGGAGAGCATGAACACGAACCGGATGTTCGTGTCGATGCCGGTCGTGAACATGTGGTGCTCCCAGACGGCGAACGAGAGCACGGCGAATACGCCGAGCGCCACCGCCATCGCTGCGTATCCGTAGATGTCCTTCCGGGCGAGCTTGGGAATGATCGTGGACACGAGGCCGAACGCCGGTAGCACGAGGATGTACACCTCCGGATGCGCGAAGAACCAGAACATGTTCTGGTAGAGCAGCGCGCCGCCGAGCGGGGTCCCGTTCACCGCGGCGAGGATGTGGGTCCCGAAGAGCCGGTCGGAGAGCACGAACGTGAGCGCGATCGAGAGCGAAGGGATGGCGAAGAGGAGGAGGATCGAGTTGATGAACACCGACCAGACGAAGAGCGGCATGTTCCAGTACTCGACCCCGGGCGCCCGGTGTTTGATGATCGTGACCAGGAAGTTGACCGCGCCGAGCATCGACGACGCGGAGAGGATGTGGAGCCCCAGGATCCAGAGGTCGATGCCGTTGGGGTTGGACGGGTCGATCTGCAGGGAGAGCGGCACGTACCCGGTCCAACCCGCGTTCGCGTTGGAGAGGAGGAGGAGAATGCCCGCCGGCGGCAGCATCCAGAACGCGATGGCGTTGATCCGGGGGAGCGCCATCTCCTTCGCGCCGATCATCGAGGGCACCAGGAGGTTCCCGAACCCGGCGAGGACCGGCATCACGAACATGAAGATCATCAACACCCCATGCATCGTGAACAGCGTGGAGTAGACGTCCGGCGTGATGCCCAGCGTCGTCTCCGGGTCGAGGCCCAGACCCTGGACGAAGCCCAGGTCGGTCCGGATCAAGGAGGCGTAGATTCCGCCGATGAAGAAGAAAATGAACCCGACGATGATGTACATCAGACCGATGCGGCGGTGGTCGCTGGTGAACATCCAGAGCTTCATTTTCCGGACCGTCCACTCTCCGTGGTAGGAGAAGACCCACAACAGGAATCCGGCGAATGCCGCGACCAGGCCGATTTCCACTGCGGAAATTATGAGATCCGTCACGATTTTCCCCCCTCTACTTCAGCTCGTGATCAACGTCGCGATCACGTAGGCGATCGTCGCACCGGCGCCGACGATGACGAGAATCTTGACGAAGTTCGCCACGCCGCGGTCGGTGAAGAACCCGGGGAACGTCGGATGAACGCTGCGACCCTCCGGCCAGACCCGGTAGGTCCGGTCGACGATGTGGGCGATCATCGCGGCGCAGAGAAACAGGAGCGCGACCGCGAGGCCGAACGATTGCTCGACGCCCGGACCGACCAGCGGCCCGAGCTGGATGCAGTAGACCACGAGCAGGCCGATCGTGGCGAGCATCAGGATCAGAACGGCGGCGTAGATGTTGAGGACCCGATCCTGGACCTGGTGCACGAAGGCGGCCGGCAGGGCGGCGGAATCACTCAAAGAGGGCCACCTCCCGATGGGGCACGCCCCGGAGCCGGTCGACCCGGTAGAGGATCCCCGCGATGAACAGGACGCAGAGCACCGTCACGACGGCGGCGCCGATCGCCACCGGCACGTCGACCAGGTAGTGGCCGGTCAGCACGAGGTCCGAGAGACCCCAGACGACGTACGTGGCGGCGACGGTCCCGGCGGCCATGAACAAGAGAAGGACCGCCCACAGCGTGCCGTACTTGTACTTCGGGGCCGAGGGGGCGGACGGAGTGGTCTCAGTCACCCGAACTCACCTCCGAGGTGCGCGCCGACGGAGCGGTCGCCAGCGGAGGGGCCCGGCCCATCACCGGGTAGGCGCCCGGAAGCCGGTACTCCGATCCGCGAGCGATGAGTCGACTGCGGTAGCTCTTTCGGTACCGCAGGTAGAACCACGAGACGACGAGCACGTTGACGAGCACGATCGGGCCGAGCCGTTCCGCTACCCCGATAGGCAGGATCTGGACGCCCGGGGTCAGGCCGCCCCAGACCGTGAGCAGAATGAAGAATCCCAGCAGGGTGTTGCCGATCATGACCACGATCGGCCGGTCCCGGGGATGCCGACGCGGCGACCGGTCGAGGAACGGCAGCAGCAGCACGTAGGCCATCAGCACCATCGTCGTGCCGACGGCGATGATCGGCGTCACGCCGTAGAAGTCGACCAGCTTGAACAGCCAGAGGAAGTACCAGTCGGGTTCCGTCACGCTCTGGGTCGCTGCCAGGTTGCCCACGTAGGTCGGCAGCTGCCACGGCCAGAGGGCCGCGATGGCGAACAATAGACCGAGGTACAGCAGCGCCCACTTCGTGATGTAGAAGAAGATGTGCGGCCAGAACGGTACCTGTTTCTTCTCCTCCGAATGGACGTACCGGTTCCGCTGGGTCGGGTCGGAGGTGGCCGGCGGAGCGATGCCGTGCGACTCGAAGAGCGCGATGTGGGCGTAGAGCAACGCGCCGAGCGCGAGCGGAATGACGAGAACGTGGAGTGCGAACATCCGGGACAGCAGGCCCTGCGGAGTGCCATCGGCGAGCAGGAACGGCGCCGTCAGTGCCCCGAGGGTCGGGAGGCGCAACGCGAGCACGATGCCCACGTTCGTGGCGTTGAGCGAGATCTGAGTGTAGGGGAGGACGTAGCCGGTGAATCCCATGCCCAGCGTGAGGAGCATCAGGAGGGTGCCGGCCATCCAGGAAAATTCGCGCGGCTTCTTGTACGCCCCGAGGTAGTAGCCCCGGTAGAAGTGGATGAACGCGAGGAACAGCATCGCGTACGCGCCGTAGAGATGGGTCGAGAGGAGCAGACTGCCCATCGGAACGGAATGGATCAGGTAGTACGTGCTGCACCACGCGGCCGGGGCCGAGGAGAACGTACCCACGGTCTGGCCGCAGTTCGTGAGGGTCGGGTTCACACTGGGCTGGTAGTAGAGCAGGAGCAGGAGGCCGGTCACGACCTGCGTCAGAAAGGCGTTCGCGACGAAGGCGCCGGTCCAGTACCGAGGGCTTGAACGTGAAGGCCGGCTGGGGGCGCAGCGCCCACTTCGAAATCCCGGCCCGGTCCTCGATGAAGCCCCAGACGCGGTTGAGGTTCTTGTTGAACCAGTGCTCGAACCCCAAGCTCGCCTCCTTCCCTCTAGCTGCTCGGGAACTGGCAGAGGATGATCGGGGACTGCTTCTCGAGCTGGACGGAGTTCGGAACCTGGTAGCCGCCCTGAAGGGTCTCGAAATGGCCGTTGACCGCGACCCCGGTCTCGCCGATGGCGGAGATCGTGTCGTCGCCGCCCGACGCCGGGTCGCTCCACTCGAGGGTTACCTGCGGGAGGGCGTAGATCGCAGGCCCCGTGAGATTCGCCGCCCCGTTCGTCACGTCATAGGTCGACCCGTGGCAGCTGCAGTGAATGTAGAAGTTCAGCTTCTTCGAGCCGAACGTCTTCGAGCACGTGCCCGGGGGGTAGTACGAGATCGCCGGCGCGGGGCACCCCAGGTGCTGGCAGATGGCGCTGTACGCCACGATCGACTGGGTGGGACCGACGCCGCCGGGCAGGTTCGTCCCGCCCGGGCCGCCGGGCGAAGCGGGCGCCAGGTTGAGCAGAAAATTCGGCTCGTTCGTCAGCGGATACGCGAAGGTGTAAAGGTCGCTGGTGGAGACGTTGTACTCCGCTCCCATCTTGGTGGCGGTCAGCGGGGCCCCGTCGATGTCGAGGAGCTGCACCTTCGGGTACGCCTTCGCGCCCACGACCGGGGGTTGCGCAAACTGCAGGGTCCCCCCGACCAAGCCGCCGCCGGCCGCCCCGACGACCCCGGCGATGGCCAGCAACTTGAGGAGGTTCCGCTTGGTCTCGTCCACCTCGGTCCCGTCCGCGCTGCCGGACGCGACGACCGGCGCGAGCCGGTGGACCTGGCCCACCGGAAAATCGTACGGCTCGCGGTGACCGGCGCCGAACGGACACGAGGTCGGGCAGTCGCCATTCATTCCAGGGTTCTCCCCTCGTGCGGGAACTTCTCATCGGGGACGGACGGGTCGGGCTCGGTCGCTTCGCCCGGGAGTTCCGCGCGGTCGCTGCCATAGTAGATCGCCCAGGTGAGGCCGATCCCCACGAGGACCGCCAGGACCTCGACCATCGTGATCTCGTCGTCGATGGAGAGCATGGCTAGTGGACCCCTCCCTCGTGCTCGGGGAACCGGGTCGTCGCGATGGACCATTGCTGGGGCCCGACGCTGTTGACCCAAGTCATCGCGGCCGGCGCGGGGTGGGAGGCGACCGTGGCGGTGGCCAGGATCATGGGAGCTTGGGCGACCGCCAACGGGACCGGGGGGCGGGCTATCTCGTCATTTTCGAGGCCAAGCAAGGTGTTGCGGATCGAGACCGGGCGAGCCAGCGATCCCGCGGGGATGCCGGCCTCCCGGGTGACCTCGGAGAGAAGCTCCTGCTTGAGGTGCATCGCCTTGGCGTACCACCGGCCGACCGTTCGGAGCAGCTGGGGGTCCCCCTTGCCGAGGAGAAGGAAACCGCCCACGGCGAGGATGATGACCCAGTCGATGTCCGAGAACAGCGCCATCCGAGGTTACGCTCCCACCGCACGGCGGCGGACCGGGTCGGAGTTGACCTCCCAGCGCGCGGCGGACCAAGCCCCGGCGAAGTAGAGGGTGATCATCGGCGTCGCGATGAGCAGCATCGTGATGCCGGAGTTGTCGGGCGTGATGATCATCCCGAACACCAGCGAACCGACCACCGCGGCCCGCCAGTGCTGGCGCCAGTAGGCGGCCTTCACCACGCCCAGGCGTGTAAGGGCATACAGGAAGACCGGCAGCTCGAAGACGACCCCGAAGGCGAACGAGTAGAGCAGGGCGAAACTGATGAAGTCCTGGACGCCGAGCACGGGCGCCAGTCCCATCGCCGCCACGTAGCGGAACAAGAGGTTGAAGGTCAGCGGAGTCCAGTAGGCGAATCCCAGCCCGGTCCCGATGGCGAACAGGATCGTGGCGGGGAGGCCGATCTGCCGGAACAACTGTCGTTCGTTGGTCCGGAGGGCCGGAACCAGGAACGCACCGACTTCATGGACGATCCACGGCATGCCGAGGATCAACGTCAGCAGCGCGGCGATCTCCATCTGGACCACGACGGAGTCTCCGACTCCCACGTTGAGCAGCTCGACGTGCGGGGGGAGCATCCAGGCCACGAGCCCCCGGAAGACCTGGGCGGTCACGTTGTCGAACAGGTTGGGGTAGGGATAGACGCCGGTCAGCGAGAGGCCCGAGAGGGAGAACCGGAAGAAACGCAACTGAAACGTGACGAGGAAGCCGAACAGCGGCGCGAGCACGTAGAGGATCCGGAGCAGGCGCCGGCGCAGCTCGGACACCACGGAGAGAATCCGGTCCAGGTTGACCATCGATTAGTCCTGCCTCCCCGGCCGTTGACCGAAAATCGGCCCCGTCGACGCTCGTGCTCTCCGGTTCATCCACCCGGCGCGTGTTCCCTTCACCGGCCTCTCCTCTTCGAAGGGCCCGGTCAGTGGGCCGCGCTGTCCGTGGAAGAACTGACCGAAGCGGTCGCCGCCTCCTGCTTGAGCTCGCGCTCGACCTCCAGCCGGCCCTTCTTGAACTCGCCCATGGCGCGTCCCAGACTGTGGGCCAGCTGCGGGATCTTGCTCGACCCGTAGAACAGGATGCCAGCGACGACGGCGATGATCAGCCAGTCATCGAGGCTATCCAGCATTTCCCGTCAGCTCCACGCGTCTGACAGGGGGGCCGTTCGATATGGGGTGTGTACGGGAAAACCCCGTTCGACCGGTTTGTTCGTACTCGCGCTTTATAACGCAGTGGAGACGCCTTCAGGGCGACGGGAGCAGGACCATCTCGTTCCCGGTTGCGACGGCCCGGTCGAGGGCCACCTCGGCGAGGGACGAGAGGCGGCTCGCGCTCAGTCCGAGCGCCCAGACCGCCGCGCCCAGACCGTTCTTCCGGGCCGCGACCTTCGATTTGTTCCCCAGCTCAGTGGCGGCCAGTTGGATGCGATGGCTCTCCGCATAAGCGTCGCACGCGGCGGTCAGCGTGGGGTGCATCAGGGTGTCCATCACGGACTTGAGACCTACTTTGAGCTCGCCCAACAGGCCCGACAGTCCCTCCAGCTGGCTCGCGTCGTCGTCGGCGTGATGGTTGAGCGTCACGGCGATCCCCGCGAGGAGGCGACCGATCTCTTCGAGGGTCTGCACGACGACGCGCCACTCGAGGAGCTGCCGGGGGTCCGGGCTCCCGATCCGTCGCGCCAGGGACCAGTCTCGGCTCGCGAGGAACAGCTGGCGGACCAGGAGGGCGAAGACCTTGTCCGCCTCCTCGGTGAACGAGGCGAGACGTCGG
The DNA here is from genome assembly GCA_963773945.1 of uncultured Thermoplasmata archaeon. Classification (GTDB taxonomy): domain Archaea; phylum Thermoplasmatota; class Thermoplasmata; order Lutacidiplasmatales; family UBA184; genus JAKIWV01. The sequence goes on from CAVZDD010000003.1 coordinate 620,135, forward strand.
CTCGGGGTTCGCTTCGCGAGGACGGACTCGGCCTCCTCGATGTAGGCGACTAGGATCATTTTCATTCGTTGGACGAGCTGGGGCAGACCGTACTTTGACGGGTCGATGAAATTCTGGAGCAACACACGGTTCGGCTCCTGCGCGACGATCGAGACCCCGAGCAGCCCGCGGGCAGCGTCCAACAGTTCCTCGACGCGCTCGGAGGTGAGGGCGGTTTCCGTTCGAATCTCGACGGCGTCATGACCGGATCGGTAGGCACCGACGACCAATCGCTTGAGGAGACCGGGGTCGTCGAAGCTGTGGGCCTGGATGAGGTACGGGGCGACGGGGACGGACCCGTTTTCGGGCGGGGCGGGCTTGAGGAACAGCGTACCATCATCGTTCTGGTCGAACACGACCACATCGCCGGGCCGCAGGCGCATCGCTTCGGCCCACGGTTTGGGCAGGGTGACCGCGATCGACGAATGGCCCGCCTTCAGCACACGTCGTTCGCGACCGGGCTGCCCCCACACCATGCGAATTCCCCACCAAACCTCTTACGAGGTCCGTAGGTTCCGTAGGTGGTCCGCCTCTTAAACGTGCCGCTGAAGCTCTTACAGCCCCCGTAGGTTCAGTGGGGAGGCTGCTTCCGCGCCTCGTCGGGCGATGTTTCGGAATAGCCCAGCCGTTCGGGGGGCATTTCGTGCTTCGACCCTTCGCGCTTCCCGACCACGAAGCCGAGTACGATCGCGAGGATCACCAACCCCACGATCACCCCGCTGATAATGAACACGGGGAGTCCGATCCCCGGCGGTGCCGGTGGAGGGCCCACGGCGATGCCTACCCCGAGGAATCCTTCCATCCCGGAACTGAAGTGGCCCGCTTCCGTGCAGAAGAACTGGTACGATCCGATGGCCGTCGGGGCGTTGAACGATGCCGTGGCCACATTCGTGCCCTGGACCCCCGGGATGAGGACGTTGGTGTAGGGGGGATGCGTCACCAGGAACGTGGACGTCAGATTGGTGTTGTCGGCAAACGGCAAGGTGTAGTTCACGAGGCTCGACAACGTGAAGGTGTGTGGGATCGTGCCGAGGTTGCTGATATCGATCGTGACGTTCTCCCCCGGCACGACGTTCGAAATGGCGTTCGGTGCGAAGGCGAGCGCTCCGTTGGCCCCCACGGTCATCTGAATCGTGATACCGGCGGCCGTCCGCACCACTAACGGACGAGATCCGATATCCCCCGTTCCGAGGAGCGCCGCTGCGACCGGGAAGAGCAAGAGCAGTGCGGACACCGCCACCGCGCCGGCGAGCCGGCGACGACGCCAGCCCTGAGGCCACCCGCTCATTACGAGAGCGGCGAACGGGGCCCTCATTCAAAGGCCCTACGTATGAACCGTCAGCCGATTGGAGTTGTTCGCTCGGGGAGGGGATGCGCTCCCGGGCTGCTTCCAGTTCATACGTGGAGAATATCTAACTCGGACCCTCGACAAGGGTCGTGCTTAGCCTCGGCACCGCTGGTCGGCGGGCCCCCAGCTTGATGGTGACGGCGGGAGCGATCCCGACCGTGCTCCGGGCGGCCGGACAGACCGACCTTCAGGAGATCTCCCCGCTCGTCTGGGTGATGCTCGCCATCAGCGTCGGCGGCGCGATCATCACCTTCGCGTTCCTTACCTACGCGCTCTGGAAGTTCCGCGACCCGGCGACGAAAGGACGGCGCTATGGTTAGCAAGTACGAAGTGGCCTGGACACTCGCCGTGGTCGGCTTGCTCGCGGGCGTCGCCGCGTACTCGGCCGTCCTGCTCTACAACCTCGACGCGCTCTCGCCCCATCCGGGCGAGTATGTCGACGTGACCGGTCACCAATGGTTCTGGGAGTTCTGCTATCCGGTGAACGGTAGTTGCTACAACTCGACCTACACGCCGGGGAACAGTTCGAACCCGTTAGGATCGATCAAAGGGGGCGGACTCTGGGCCAAACCTGGGGAGGTCGTCCAGATCAATGTGACCTCCGACGACGTCGTCCATTCGTTCAACATCCCCGGCCTCGGGGTCCGGATCGATGCGATCCCAGGCCGGGTCAACATGTTCCAGTTCACCGTGCCGACGGTCGCCCCCGGCACCGAGTACCTGATTCAGTGTACCGAATTCTGCGGCACGTTCCACGGCACGATGCGGTCGTTCCTGATCGTCACTTAGACGGGGCGAGCGGCGGAACGCGCTACCCGGAAAGCCCCGGGGTCCATCAGCGATGGGACCCTGCCGGTTTGGACGGGGGGAACCGTCCGGCGATCCCCGCCGCCACCGCAAGCACGACGCCAATCCCAAGGAGGGATCCGCCGCCGATGAGGACCTCCGACTGGACGATCGCGGTGCTGATCACCGGCACGTACGGCTCCACGACGGGAATGCCGACGTAGAGGAACCCGAACATTCCGTTCGCGAAGTGCCCCTGGATCGAGCAGATGAATTCGTAGTAGCCGGGGGCGTTGATGATGAACGACCCGTTGTTGTACGTACCGGCGCTGAGGGGAACGGGAATGTTGACCAGCGGCACGTGCTGCGCGAAGAACGTCGTGTAGTTCGCCGTGCTCAGGTTGTAATTCGGCAAGGCCGAGAGCGTGAAGGTGTGGGACAGCACCCCCAGCGTTCCGAGGAACACCGTGACCGACACAGGGAATTTCGTAACCGACGACCCGTCCAACGTGTCCGAGACGAACTTGTAACTGTCACTCGCGTTCACATAGAACGTCAGAGTCGAGCTGACCGGCGGAGTGACGTTCAGGTAGCCATACAGCCCGGCCTGGAACTGGTAGGGGACCAGCGAGACGAATTCGAAATCGCCGCCGGCCATCGAAGCGTTCACGGAGACATTGACCTTCGTCATCGAGTTCGCCGGCATCGAGATGTTCACGAGGGGCGTGTGGGCGGAGAAATACGCCGACAGTTGGGCGGGAGACCAGTTCCGCGGAAAGTTCTCCGTACCATTCGGAGAGAGGGTGAACGTGTGATTGAACGTACCGGAGTTGACCAGGGTGATCGTCAGATTCTGCCCGGCGGTGGCGTGGATCGCGTTCGGGACGAACGCAGGCACGTCCGTCGTGTTGATCGTCACGTTGACGTGCGGAGCGACCGCCGCCGGAGCGGAGAGATGGGGCATGCCGAGCTCCCGGCCCAGCTCTTCCGCGTGCGCCACGGGAGCGACCAAAGGAAGGACCACGGCCAAAAGGACGACGGCGGCGACCAGCGAGGCCACGGCCCCGCGACGAAGAGTCCGTGGCCTACTCATAGCCGGACGGCGCCCGGACCGACGACCGCTTGATATGTCCCACGTACCAATTCTGGGCTCCTCTCCGATAGAGAATTCCGAGCGTTCACAGTGTGGCATCGCGGCGCCCGACCGGTGCCTCTAGGCTCGGAGGCACGACCGAGACGTACCGCGCCTCGAGCGTGCGGGTTCCCGCGTCCAGGTAGGCGACAGCCCACGCCACGAGGAGCGCCCACAACGGGGTGAAGGCCTGACCGGCGAGCCATTGCACCGGCGGCGCCGGCTCCAGGCTGATCTCGAGCAACTGGACGGCGGCCGACATCCCCAGTGCGACGAGGATGGAGACCGAGTAGAGGACCGGGCGAGCGTAGCGGGAGGCCGGTTGGGCGGGCCCGACCGGGGGGACCCAGGGGGGTTCCTCGGAGGGCTCGGACGATGCCGGTCGATAGGGGTCCAGATGGCGATGGTGGTCGATCGCCCTTCCCAGCCGCACGACCCGGGCGATCAGGAGCACGGCGAACATCGTGGCGAGATAGACCACGACCGACGCGCCGAGAAGGATCAGGTCCAGCGAGTTCTGATGGGCCAGTCCGTCCACCTGTCCTCCGTTGTCCGCACCAGTAAAGACGTCAAAGAAGGCGTGCGTCGAGCAGGTCACGACGGCCACCACGAGCAGATAGAGCGCGATGTCCATCGGTACCGTACCGAAGGGGAACATGTGGGGCACCGTCGCCCGGAGGGCCCGGTACGTGGCCTTCGGAAAACCGCCGAACAACACCACGAGACCGGCGCCGCCGACCACCACGAACGTTGTGGCGATCCCGGTGGCCGCAGGGCCGGGGGTCAACAACGCCGCCGGGCTGACCCAGAACATCACCGCCCCGACCCCCAGGAGCGTCGCGAGGGTCGCCACCGAGATCGACACGAACGCGTCACGCCGATCGCCGGTCGTCCGGGTTCGCGGTCCGTCGCCCAGGATTACCTCCCCTCCTCGCCGCGAGGAGACGGGGGCGTTGTTGAAGCCGACTCGGTCCGTACCAAGGTCAGGGGCCGTCCGAGGTCCCCTTGGCATCCTCGGACTCGAACCGGCGGATGAGTTGCGTCGTGATCTCGATGAGCGGGTGGTGCGACGCTCGGTCGATCGCGATGTCGTCGAGCGTCACGAGATGATGCTCGCGGGCGGCGCGCTCGAGTCCGATCTCGAGCCGGGCGAACTCTGCCGGCTTTTCGGAGCTCAGGACGAACGCTTGGAGGTTTTGGAGACCCATCTCGCGCGCCGCGAGCGCCCGGTGGTGGCCGTCCACTAGGATCCAGTCGTTGCCCTTCTGGACCACGAGGACGGGTTCCGCGAAGCCTCGCTCGAGCTCGTAGCGCCGGCCCTCGAGCTCATCCTCGTAAACCTTCCACTGGGTGGGCTTGAGACTCGAGATCGGAACCAAGCCGCGACGATACGTGAAGGGGAGGTGGTACCGCTCGGCGAGGAGCCGGCGGAGCGTCTCCGCCTTTGCGGGGGAGGCCCGCTCGAAGTGGGAGCGGACGATATCCAGGTTGGAGATGATCCCGCAGAGCTTCCCGTCCTCGTCGATGATCGGGAGGTCGCGGAGCCCGAACCGGAACATGATCCGGGCCACGTCGTCGATCCCCATGTCCGGGGTGGCCGTATACGTCCCGGTCCGGATGATCTCGGTGATCTTGCGCGCGGGCTCGCCGGCGTGCCGAAGGAGCTCTTTGGTGCTGACGAAGCCGATCAGCCGTCCCTCGGGGTCCGTGACCGGAAGCCCGTGATGCCGGCTCTGGGTCACGATGTCGATCGCATGGCCGACGGTGGCGTCGGACTCGAGGTGCTCGACGGAGAGCATCATGTAGTCGCGGACTTGGACGGTCATCGCGCGAGGTGAGCGGACGCCGGAGCCTCGTCCCGCAGGTACGACGCGAGGAGGTGGAGCAAGATGTGGTGGAGGTCCTCGATGTGCTGCATGTTGCTGGATGGCACGATGACCGGAACGTCACACAGGGCCTTCATCTTCCCTCCGCCCGTTCCGATGAGACCGACCGTCGTCATCCCGAGCTTGCGGGCCTCTTCGAGGGCGCGGAGCACGTTCGGGGAATTTCCGCTGCCGCTGATCCCGAGCGCCACGTCCCCGGCGCGGCCCTGGCTCTTGATCTGCTCGGCGTAGATCTCTGCGAAATTGATGTCGTTCCCCACCGCCAGGATGACCGCAATGTGGTCGGAGAGGGAGTGGGTGCGGATCCGTTTGTGTCCTTCGAGGATCGTCAGCTTGGCCAGGTCCTGGGCCATGTGACTCGCAGTCGACGCGCTGCCCCCATTCCCGAAGAAGAAGATCGTGCGGCCGTCGTCGCGGGCCCGGAGCACGAGCGCGACCGTTCGCGTAATGCCCTCGGCGAGGAACGGGTCGCGCAACGCGGTTTCGGTGTCCTCGATGTAGCGATGGACGTACTTCGCGATGGCCGCGTCCGGCTCGGTCATCGTTGCACCGTCAAAATGCGCGATCCCTCGGGAGAGATACGGACCGCCATCCGCTCCAGCGGCGAAAGGGCACTCGCTACTTGAGCGCTTCTCTCCGGCGGGTGAAACAGGAGAAGAAAACCCCCGCCTCCGGCGCCGGTGATCTTCCCGCCAAGAGCTCCGGCCGCCTGGCCCCGGGCATACCATTCGTCAATCTGCTCGTTGGAGATTCCCGGGGTTAAGCCTCGCTTGAGTTGCCACCCCTCGTCCAGGAGCGCGCCCGCCCGGTCCCAGTCTCGGGCCATGAAGGCGTCCCGCATCTCGCCCGCCAGGTCGCGCATCCGGAACAAGGCGTCCTGGTTCTGGGTCGTTCGGGCGTCCTGCTCTTTCAGGATCGGCTGGCCACTCCGCGCTGTGCCCGTGTAGAAGAGGGAGAGGTGGGACGACAACGCGTCCATGTCGGTCCGAGACAGCGGAATCGGGTGCACCCGCACCGTATCGTCGGGGCGGAAGTCGAAGTAATGGAGACCCCCGAAGGCGGCGATGTAGTGGTCTTGTTTGCCGAGGGTTCCGTGGAGGATGTTGATCTCGATCCGGGCCGCCTCCTCCGCGAGTCGAGCGGGCTCGACCAACTGGCCCTTGTAGGCGTAGAGCGCGTTCAGCAGCCCGACGGTCAAGCTCGAGGAAGAACCGATCCCCGTGCCCTCGCCCGGAATATCCGCGATCGTGTGGACTTCAACGGCCCGGTGGACCTGGGTGAGGCGCAACGCCTCCCGTACGAGACCGTGCTGGAGGTCATCGACCGAATCGACGTTCTCGGTCTTCGAGTAGGCGACGCGGATCGACGGGTCGAACTTCTCGTTCACCAGGACGTGAATGAAGCGGTCGATGGCGGCACTGGTGACGGCGCCGCCCCCGAATCCCCGATAGAACGACGGGAGGTCCGTGCCACCGCCGGCGAACGAGATCCGGAACGGCGTCCGGGTGATGATCATCGCATCCCCACGACGGGCGGTCTCTTTTTAGGCGTTCGGGCCGGAAACCCCGCGGGTTTCCGCGCCCTTTGTCGAGAGAGCCGCTGGTTCCCGTTCCCGGGTCCACCGGAGCCGGGCGCGTCGGCCGTAGAAGCGGTGGGCATGGCCCTGGAGGTCCGTGAGCGGCGTCATCCCGGGCAGCACTGAAGCGAATTGGATCGCCCGCCGGTCGAGGACGATCCCGATTCCGCGGTCGTGTTCCGACCGGATCATCCGTCCGAGGGCCTGGAGCATCCCCCGTTGGGTCGGCGCGAGGACCGCATACTCCCATCCCCGGCCCTGGGTGTGTTCGTCCAGGAACCGACGCAGGGCCTCCCTTTTGGCCGTGGGCTTCGGGAATGGGAGGCCCACCATGACCACGGCTTCGAGGGTTTCATCCGGGAAATCGATCCCTTCGGCGACCCGTCCCCCGGCCACACCGAGGAACGCCCCGGCGCCCGGGGCCTGCTTGAAGCCGTCGATCAACCGCCAGAGGTCCCCCATGGAGAGGGTGCGGGCCTCGACGACGGCACCGCGCGGCAATTGCGCCGCGAGGCCGGCGGCCAGAATCCGGTCCATCAGGGCGAAGCTGGGGAAGAAAACCGCCGTCTTGACCGGCAGGACCTCCAGGATCTCCGCGATCCGATCGGCCAGTCGCTCGAGGGCCGTTGGGTCGTTCTGGAGCTCCTCGTACTGCGTGGTGACCCCGGGGTCGTAGAAGTACACCCGGTTCTCGGGCGGGAACGGCCCGGGCAGCTGGACGAGCCGACTCGTCTCCGGAAGCCCGAGAGCGTCCCGGTACTCCTCGAGCGGGGCCAGCGTTCCGGACATGTGGACGGACAGGTGGCACTCTCGGATCGGCGCGGCGGGAATAGCCGCGTCCAGCGAGTAGGCTTCCAGCGAACGGCGCGGCTCCCGCGTGACCACCTTCACGTACTCGGGGGGCTCGAGTTCGGGCCACCCCAACAGTGTCAAGGCGACGGTGTGAACCCACGAGCGAGGGAGGCGACGTTCCCGGCGCCGTTCTTCGCGGAGTGTTTCGCCCCACGCCGCGAGCTGTTCCAAGTATCCCGTAAGCTGAAGCGACGTGCCGCCGACGGCCGTGAGGAGGGCATCCTCCAGGGCGCGCGGGGGGAGGATCCCGTCCTCCTCGCGGGCGTGCTGCCCGACCATTTCCTGAACGGACTGGGCGACCTTGTCGAAGAACTGACCGGCGGTGAGCCCGTCCGCGAGGGCGAAGTCGCCTCGCTCGGTCACCTCGGCGCGGGCTCGTCGTATCGAATCGAGCGGCAGCGCCACCGTCGAGAGATCCCGGAGGTGGTCGGGTAGATTGTGCGCCTCGTCAATGACAAGGTCGACCCGGTTGAGGCCCACGCCCATCCAACTGAGGAGGGAACTTCGAATGTGGGGGTGAAAGAAGAAGGCGTAAGGGGCGGTAACGAGCCGCGCCCGGCCCACGAGGAGTTTCGAAAGCTCGTAGGGGCACAGATTCTCGGCTCGACAATACTCCTCGTAGCCCGGGCCGGTGGGGAGCTGCTGGGCGAAGCGGTCCGCGAGCGAGTCGATGTCGGCCTGGAGCACCCGGGCGTAGTACGGGCATCCGTCCAGGTCCGTGAGGTCCACGCTGCGGCTCTCAGGCAGCTCGGTGGGGGGCGTAAGGAGCGTTCCGCCCTGGATGGACTGGCGTGTCGCACGCTTCCGGTCTCCGCAGAGGTGGCCGTACTCTTCGGCCGTGGCCCCGCGCATCTCCGCCATGCTTTCCAGCAGCAGGCAGCGTCCCTGTCGACCCTCCAGTCCCACGGCGAGAATCGGACGTCCCGCCCGCGCGCCGATGGCCCGGGTCTCCGAGAGCACCTGGGCCTCCTGGGCGTGGGTGCGGACCAGGTAGAGCACCCGGTGGTCGGCGGCTTCCGCGTGCTCGAGGAGGGGGGCGAGGGCCGCAACGGTCTTTCCGGAGCCCGTGGCGGCGTCCAGGAGCAGGACGCCCCCCCGCTCGACCAGGGCTTGGATCTCGTGGATCGTGGTTTCCTGTCCGGGGCGGGGTCGGTAAGGAAAAAGGGGGCTGATTATGGTCGTGGGAGGGTCGGAGGACGTACGGTCACCTTGCTGACGAGGAGACCCCGGCGGAGGGCTTGAAGCTGAGCGTCTATGCGAACGCTTCCACGGACCCGAACGGGCTCGTGAAGGGACCGACGGCCGGTCAGAGCTTCTTGAGTTCCTGGATGAGCTTGGTCAGGCTGTCCTGCGCGTCCCCGTAGAGCATCCGGGTGTTGTCGCGGTAGAACAGCTCGTTCTCGATGCCGGCGAAACCCTTTCCAGACCCTCGTTTGAGCACGATAACGTTCTTCGCCGCGTCGACGTCGAGGATCGGCATGCCAAAGAGCGGGCTCCCCTTCCGACGGGCCGCGGGGTTGACCACGTCGTTGGCCCCGATCACCAGCACCACGTCGGTGTTGGCGAACTCGGGGTCGATCTCATCCCGGTCAAACAGTTTGTCATAGGAGACCCCGGCCTCCGCGAGCAGGACGTTCATGTGCCCGGGCATCCGGCCCGCCACGGGGTGAATGGCGAACTTCACGGTGACCCCCTTCTTTTCGAGCAGGTCGGCCAGCTCCCGGACCTTTCCCTGAGCCTGGGCCACCGCGAGACCGTAACCGGGAGCGATGATCACCTGACCTGCGTAGGCCAGCATCGCGGCCACGTCGCTCGCCTCGATTGGCTTGAGAGAGCCCTGAACGGTCGTGCCCTCCTCCTCGGTGGCGCCAAAGGCGCCGAAGAAGACGTTCGAGATCGAACGGTTCATCGCCTTCGCCATCAGCAGGGTCAGCAGCGAGCCGGCGGAACCCACGAGGACGCCGGCGATCACCATCGCGTACCCGGCGTCGCCCAACGGGCCATTGACGAGGGCGAATCCATCGAGGGCGACCGCCATCCCGGTCATCGCGTTGGTCAGGCTGATCACGACGGGCATGTCCGCGCCGCCGATCGGGAGGGTCAGGAGGACTCCGTAGAGCAACAGGAGCACGAAGAACGGCAGGAGCCAGATGGCGGAGAACTGCCAGAGCGCGAACACTCCGAAGCCGACGCCCACGATGAGCACCGCCGTGTTCACGAACTGGCGGCCGGGAAGGACGATAGGCTTCGACCGGAGCCATCCCTGCAGTTTCAGGAACGCGATCAGGCTCCCGGCGATCGAGATCGACCCGATGATGGCACCCGCTAGGCTCAGGTCCGCCGTCGCCCGGTTCCCCAGGTCGGAGAGGAGCTCGACCGCCCCGATGGCCGCCGCCGCGCCGCCCCCCATCCCATTGAACACGGCGACCATCTGGGGCATGGCCGTCATCTGGACCACGCGGGCCCAGTACCAACCGGCGAGGCCGCCGATCGCCACGCCGATGAAGATCAAGGCGAAGTTGGAGAGGCCCGGACTGAAGAACGTCACGACAACAGCGAGCAGCATCGCGATGCCGGCGTACAGGATTCCGCGACGGGCCGTCGCCGGACTGCTCATCGCCCGGAGGCCGAGAATGAACACCAGTACGGCCACGACGTAGACCGCGTTGATCGCGTCTTGGACGGCCGCGGTCATGACGGACCTCCCTTCTGTTTCGAGCGGTCAAACATCGCGAGGATCCGCTCGGTGACCACGTAGCCGCCCGTGACGTTCATCGCCCCCATGACGACGGCGACCAGACCGATCGCCTGTTCGAGCGTCGTCTGGGCGATTCCCAGCGCAACGATCGCCCCCACGAGTACGATCCCGTGGATGAAGTTCGAGCCGCTCATCAGCGGCGTGTGGAGAAGAGAGGGAACCCGGCTGATCACCTCGTATCCGGTGAAAGCGGCGAGGAGGGCGATGAAAAGGGCCGTCCAGAGATCCGCGGCCATCTACTTGCCTGCCACCAGGAGGTCGGCGGTCGGTTTGTGCCGGACGGTACCTCCTGCGACGAGAAGGCTCGCGGCCAGAATTTCGTCCGAGTAATCGGTCACGAGCTTACCGTCGGATGTGATGAGAAGTCCAAGGAATGCCTGGAGATTCTTCGAGTACATCTGGCTCGCGTGGTAGGCCGTCTGGCTCGGGAGATTCAGGGGGCCCACGATCGTGACGTCGTTGACCTGGATGGTCTTGCCGGCCTTCGTAAGCTCGCAGTTGCCGCCGGTCTCTGCGGCGAGGTCGATCAGGACCGAGCCGGGTTTCATGCGGCCCACGGTCTCCTTCGTGACGAGCACCGGAGCCTTGCGACCGGGGATCGCCGCCGTGGTGATGACGAGGTCGGCCTGCGCGACAGCGTCGCTCACCATCTTGCTCTCGAGCGCCTTCTCCTCGGGGGTCAGCTCCCGCGCATACCCGCCCGCGCCTTCGGCGTTGATCTGAAGTTCTAGGAATTTGGCGCCCAGACTGCGTACCTGCTCGCCCGCCGCCCGGCGGACGTCGTAGCCCTCGACCATGCCGCCCAACCTCCGGGCGGTGGCGATGGCCATCAATCCGGCGACGCCGGCTCCCAGGATGAGAACCTTCGCCGGTCGAATCGTCCCCGCCGCGGTGGTCAACATCGGCAGGAATCGGGGGGAGAGCTCGGCCGCGATGAGGACCGCCTTGTAGCCGGCGGCGGTCGCCTGGGAGGAGAGGGCGTCCATGCTCTGGGCCCGCGTGATGCGAGGTACGAGTTCGAGGGCGAACGCGGTGAGGTTGCGGTCGCGCATCGTCGCAACCAAGTCGAGATTGCGCGAGGCGTTCATCAGGGCGATTACCACCGTGCCCTCGCGCATCAACTTCGATTCCGCGGCGGTTGGCGGCTGGACCTTGAGCACGATGTCGGCGCTACCGTAGAGTTCCTTGGCGGTGCCGACGATCTGGGCCCCCGCGGCGGTGAACTCCGTGTCGGTGAAACCGGCGTCTTCCCCGGCGCCGGTCTCCACGCAGACTCGGTGGCCGGCCTTGGCGAGGCGGCCGGCCACTTCCGGGACGAGCGCGACGCGCTTCTCCCCGGGGGCGACCTCCTTCGGGGCGACGACGCAGACCGCCATTTCGGAACCGACGCTGCGTAAGCCGCTGGGATATGAGGGTTACCAGTTCGATAGACTTGACCTTCACATCGGAAGGGCGGCGAGGACCTTCAGGTCCTCGCGGACCGCTTGAGCGCTCACATCGAACGCGGTTTGTTCTGACGGCGTCAGGTCGACTTCCAAGACTTTTTCAACCCCATCGCGCCCGATCAACGCCGGCACTCCGAAGCAGAGGTCCTGGAGGCCGTAGGCCCCTTGCAGGAAGGCCGTCACGGGGAGCACTCGCTTCTCGTCTCGGCCAACGGCCCGAGCGAGCTCGGCTTGGGACGCGGACGGCGCGTAGAACGCACTGCCGGTCTTGAGCAGGTTGACGATCTCGGCGCCGCCCTGCTGGGTTCGCTTCACTATTGCGGAAAGTTTGTCGGTGGAGAGCAAGCGGGTCAGCGGAACGCCGGAGACGCTCGACAGTGAGAGGATCGGCACCATGGTATCCCCATGGGTGCCGAGAACGAAGCTCGTCACGTCCCGGGGCGCGACGCCGAGCTCGAGCGCCACGAAGGTCCGGAATCGGGCGGTGTCGAGCGTGCCGGATTCTCCGAAGACGCGGGCCGGGGGCAGGCCACAGACCTTGAGGAACCAGTAGGTCATCACGTCGACCGGATTCGTAACCACGAGCACGATAGAATGCGGAGCGAACTCCTTGACCGCCTGGGCGTGCCCCCGGAGGATGTCGGCATTCTTCGTCAACAGGTCCGAGCGGCTCATCCCCGGCTTTCGGGCAAGGCCGGCGGTTTCGATCACCAGGTCCGAATCCCGGATCGCGTCGAGCGACAAGCTGCCCGTGACCTTGGTCGAGAATCCGATGATCGGGGCAGATTCCTGGATATCGAGGGCTTTGCCCTGGGGCAGCCCCTCGATAATGTCGACCAGCACCACGTCTTTGGCAAGGTCCATCTCGGCGAGCCGCTGGGCGAGGCTTCCTCCGACATTGCCGGCTCCGAATATCGCGACCTTCTGAAACGCTGCCATCCCGGTACCTCCGAAACGGGCGAGTGAGCCGGACTGTGGATTAAACTCCAACGCCGCCCCCGGACGACTTGGGACCCCTGAGCGAAAACTTGATTCCCAACGACCGGAGTGCTCACTCCGGCGGTCGCTGTGGACGTCGATACGGTGCTGGCCAGTGTCCAGGAGCGGGACAAGTGGCGGCGCCGCCTCGAGGTACTACAGACAGCGTTGGCCGACGTGCGGGACCGGGAGGTCCGGGTCGCCGCACGCCTTCGGCGCTTGAAGCGAGAGCTGGCAACCGTCCAAGAACTCGCGGAGGCAGTGTCCGGCGCCGCCGGACGTCTGCACCCGGCGAGCCAGGGGATCAATGCCCAGGCGCGCCCGAACTTCCCTGCTCGATAAGCTCGAGGCGGTCGGCCGCTCCCACGCGGAGGCCGAACTCGAGTTCGAACGACTGCGTCGCGAGGAAGAGTATCTTGTCGAGCAGATCGCGAAGGCCGACGCACAGGTCCGCTACTACCAGAACCTGCTCATCGAGCTCAAGGGCGACTGGGGCCGGGACCCGGCCCTACTGGCCCTCCTGCGCCGGCTCGAGTAAGGAGGACTGCTCGTGCGCATCGTCGTGGTCGGGGCCGGGGCCATCGGCAGTCTCTTCGGCGCGCTGCTTCAGGCCGCGGGCAATGACGTGACCCTTGTGGGACGCCCCGAGCACGTGGCCGCCATCGCGCGGGACGGACTGAAGATCGAGGGACGAACCGAAGGGATGTTCCGGATCCGTGCGGTCTCGGAGCTGCCGCCGGGACTGGAAGCAGACCTCTGCCTCCTCACCGTCAAAGCCTATGACCTGGGGGCTGCCGCCAAGGTCTTTGGCCAGACGATGAAGTCGCCGCTGCCGGTCGCGGCGCTCGAGAACGGCCTCGGTATCGAAGAAACGACCGAGCAGGCGCTGCTCTCCGCAGGCTGGGCCGATGCCAAATCGTGGATCGTACGCGGGATCAACTACATGCCGGCGACCTTCGTCGCGCCGGGAGTAATCCGACGTTCGGGGGACGGGGAGCTGCTGCTCGCCGACCTCGGATCCGGTCGTCACGCAGGGCCCATCGCGGAGGCCTTTTCGGCCGCAGGCGTGTCGGCTCGAGTCACCCAAGACCGGGAACGGGAAGTCTGGCGCAAGGTCCTCGTGAACGCGGCCATTGGGCCTGTCACGGCGGACCATGGAGTTCCCAACGGCCGATTGCTACTAGACCCGTATCGGGGGCAGGCGCTTCGACTCCTCGATGAGGCGATCAGCGTGGCGCAAACCGAGGGGGTGCGATTTACCGACACCGACGCGCAGCGGGAGCTCTGGCATGTCGTTCGGGCCACGGCGGAGAACCGGTCGAGTATGCTCCAGGACATGGACCGGGGCCGCCGGACCGAGATTGATTCCATCTCGGGCGCGATCCTCGCCATAGGCCAACACCGCGGCCTTTCTCTTCCGGCAACGGAACTTATCGTCCAACGAATCCGCGCGAAAGAGCCTCGACGGACCGGATGACTCCGACCGCTCGCCGTTTCGAACCGTACACTAATAGCCCGGGCCGCCTCCCCGAAGTCCCGTGGAGAAACGCAATCTCCGGTCCGCGACGGTCCGGGGACGACGCGTGCTCGTACGGGTCGATTTCAACGTCCCCCTGACGGACCAGGACCTCGTCGCCGACGATCGGCGCATCGCCGAAGCGCTGCCTACGCTCCACCATCTTCAGACCTCGATGGCCCGCGTTGTCGTCATTTCGCATCTCGGTCGACCCAACGGAACCCGGGACATGCGATTCTCCCTCCGCCCGGTGGCCCGGCGCCTCTCCGAGCTGCTCGGACTGCCGGTCCCGCTCGCTAGCGATTGCGTCGGAATCGCGGCGATCAACGCCGTGTCGGGGCTCAAGAACGGCGAGTTCGTGATGTTGGAGAACCTCCGATTCCACCCGGGCGAAGAGGCGAATGACCCGGCCTTCGTCGCCCAACTCTCCCAACTCGGCGAATCGTTCGTCGAAGAGGCCTTCGGCGTGCTGCACCGCGCCCATGCCTCGACGGTAGGGCTGCCGAAGCGGCTGCCCTCCTGCGTCGGCTTCCTGGTCGAGCGGGAGGTCCGCGAACTGTCCCGACTGCGCGACCAGGCCGAACGGCCGTACATGGCGCTCCTCGGCGGTGCGAAGGTCGCGGACAAGCTCCCCCTCCTCGCGAGCTTCCTTGGTCGCGCGGACACCCTGCTCATCGGAGGCGCTCTCGCCTTCCCGTTCCTCCGCGCCCACGGGGCCCAGCTGGGCGCCTCTCCGAAGGAGGAGGGCATGGAGGGGGTGGTAACCGAGTTCCTGGAATCGGCGAAATCCGCGGGCACCGAAGTACTGCTCCCGGAGGACGTGGTCGTGCTGGCGCCGAATGGCACCGAGCCGGCGACGGTGGCCGTCCACAAGGTCCCAGCGGACGCGATGGTCTTCGATATTGGCCCCGCGACCCGACGACGGTTCGCGGAGGCGCTCGGCCGTTCCCGGACCGTTTTTTGGAACGGCCCGCTCGGAAAGGCCGAGGACGCTCGGTTCGCCGAGGGGACCCGTGCCGTATTGGCCGCGCTAGGCCCCGTCCCCGGCTACCATGTATCCGCCGGCGGTGACTCCGCGCGGATCGCGCTAGAACTGGGGGTCAGTGGGGTCTTCCAGTACGCCTCGACCGGCGGGGGTGCGGCCCTCGAGTTCGTCGAGGGACACGAGCTCCCGGGCTTGGCCGCGATCCCCGACGTGTGAGGTGCCGCCGCCCGGGCACCTGATCGGGCGGGATAGGGAGTCCGCGCTCGAGGGTGTCGGCGAGGTACTCGAGATACGGCCGATGGGCGCGGGCCACAGGGATCTCGAAGATGTCGGGCACCTCGTACGGGTGCTCGCGGGCGAGATATTCGAAGAGGGCGCCGACCTTTCGCGGGGAAGTCTTGAACAGCGCCACCACTTCGTGGGTTCGTTCGAGGGTCCCCTTCCACACGTAGGTGGACTCGATGGGGAACCGGTTGACACACGCCGCCAACCGGCGCTCGACGGCGGCGTCCCCGAGGCGGCGCGCGCTGGCTCCGTCGGGGAACGCGCAGTAGACGACCCGTAGGATCCGTTCGGTTCCGCCGATCTCATGCGGGATTGCGCTCACGCGGCGACCTCGGCCGGCGCCGCGACCTTCTCGTCCGAGAAGTCCAGGACCTGGAGCGATAGGTCCGTCAACCGGACGACGGCCGCACGGGCCGGCACGGGCGTGATGTTCCGCATCCGCTGGTACTCCGTCACCGCCTGCCAGGTCGAGGCGTTCAGGAGCAGGACGCCCTTGTATCGGTCGGCGCCGAAGGTATGCGCGTGGCCGGTCACGAAGATGTCGGGGACCGGGTCGATCACGAGACCGTCCCGCGACTGGGGGGAGAGCGGCGTCTTGCCACCGTACATCGGCGCCAGATGCCGCATCGCGAGCATCCGCTTCATCACGTCGGTCGGTTTGGCGTAGCTCGCGCCCGGAAGGGCGGGGATCAGGTCGTCGAACCCGCGGCCGTGATAGGCGGTGACGACGACACCGTCCAGGCTGAAGGTGGACGGGTTGGCGAGTACTTTGACCGGGCCCGGCAGCGTGGCGGCGAGCTCGTGAGGCAGCGCGGGCTGGGGCTCGGCAGGCGACACCGCGTCGTGGTTCCCCGGGATCGCCACCACCTGGACCCGGCTGGGGAGTTCCCGAAGCCGGCGCCCCAGCTCGGCGTACTGTTCGAAGATGTCGACAATGGCGAGGTCGCGCTCCTGGTTCGGATAGATCCCGATGCCGTCCACGAGATCGCCGGCGATGACCAGATGCCGCACGGTGTCGGCGACGTCCGGCTCCGGGCCCTGGCCCTTGAGGTAATCGACCAGGTGCCCCCACGCTTCGGCGAGGAACGAGCGGCTGCCGATATGCAAGTCGGAGATGAACATCGCCCGCGCCTCGAAATCGGTGCGGTGCTGCTCCCGGGTCGGGGGCACGTCGGGTCGCAAGACCCCGGTCACGATGGGGATCCGGTGGCGTTCCCGACCCGCGCGGAGGCGTACCCCGACGACCTCGTCCAAGAGGAACGGCTCCCGGACCTCCGGACTACCCCTCGGAACGAGCGCTTCCAACGTTCCGCTATCGTCCTCGATGGTGAGGATCGTGTGATGCTTTTCGGAAGTGGTCCGGATCTCGCGGACCATCCCGATAACCGACATCTCCCCGTCCCGATTCCGGAGGGTGCCGATGGGGGTCAGGTCGGGAAGCCCCGACCGCCCGCGGAGGATCTTGGAGAGCGTGCCGAACCGGGAGGCGAACAGGCCTCCATAGGCCAGGAGCGGGTCCCGGTCGGCGAGCAGCGGCTCGAACCCCTCCCGCAGGAGCTCGAACCCGGGCGGTGGTACGGAAGCGGGCGGGGCCGGCGGTCGGAGGACTTCCGGGGCCGATTCGAAAGGGGTCGCGACGGGCGGGCGCAGGGGGGCCGCGGGTCCTAGCAGCGATTCGACCATGGCTCGGGTCACGAACGGCGAGTCCGGTCCGGCCAGCTCGATCAACTTCCGCGAGAGGTCGAGCGGCTGCGGGGCGTCGCGGATCAGGTCGAGCGCGTCGCCCTCGACCAGCTTGCGGTGCGACTGAAAGTATCCGATGAGAGGGTCCGCCATACTGAACTTGGTTCCCTCTTCCACCTCGGCGACGCGTACGGGACGCAGGGTGTGAGGCCGACCGAGGAGGCCCGCCGTATTTCAAACCGGCGTCGACCGGGACCGAACGGCGCGCGGGTACTCACTCGCGGTAGGATTCCTTGGCGTAGCTCGCACCCTTCGGATACTTCTCCTTCAGGTGCGCGATGAACGCCTCCGGCGCCCGGTCCACGTGCGCCTGGTACCAGCGCACGACGACGTCCCGCAGGATGTTGTGCACGGCGCGCACGTCGATGTTGTGCTCGCCGGCATCGTAGAGCACGGCCTGGCTCATCATGCGCATCCAACCCGAGTACCGGTGGTAGGTCTCGCCGTCGGTCCACTCGAAGACCCCCCGGAAGTGGGGGCGGCCCTCGTTCGTGTTGTAGAACCAGAAACGGAGCGTGAAACCGACCCAGCCCTGCGTGCGGTCGCGGAGCTCGATGGTCTTGACGCCGCCGAAATCGAAGTTCTCCCGGAACGACCACTTGTCCGGGAATTCGGCGAAGGTGGCGAAGAGGGTCTGCGAGGGTTCGATCGTCAGGTGAGAGCCGACGTCGTCGAACTGGTTGTGGATCTCCCAGAAGTCCTGGAGCAGGCGACGGTTGACCTCGGCGCGGTGCGACAGGTCCTCGCCGGGCTTGGGCGCGTTGGCGCTCTGCTGAACGCGGGCGAACTCGCCCTTCAGCGTATCCAGAAAATTGTCGTCGAGGGGCGCGGCCGGTGTATCGGCGGAAGCGGCGGAGGGACGCGCGGGACCTCGGGGACGTCGGGGCATGAGGAACTTCTCCGAGAGCGGGTAGTGGGGCTGGAAATTAAAGTTATCCTCGGAGCGGTTCCTTACTGCGCCTCAGTAGTCGTTCACGTGCGACGGGCGGCCCGCTCGACGACCGGATAGTCCCAGGAACAAGCCGAAAGCCGCCGGATTTTTGGGATCTCTCAGCCGGCCACGGGGGTCCGAGGGCCTGGAGTGAAGAAGGCACGCTCTTTGGCGAGGGCCTCCCGTATGAGCTTGCGGGGAGCCCGACGCAAATTGCCGATGTAGGGCTGGACAGTCTCCGTTAACGGAGAGCATCCACGGAACCCGAACCCATGCAACCGGGCGTTGAGTATACCTATGCAGGCAGTCCGGCAGCCGATGTGGTAAACGCCTACGTACTCCGAATCGCGAAGTCTCACCTCGTCGAGGAACCGGACCCACTCTTCGCACCGCGGGCAGAAACTCAAAATCGGGTTGTGACGGGTGAGGGCTCCATGAGCCGCGAGTTGCCCCGTCGTTGGTTTAGCGGCACTCACCGCTCCTCTTCCCGGGTTGTGGCCTTCCGAAAAGCTCGCTCGAGGCGGGGAAGGTCCTCTCGCGCAAACCTCCAGAGCTCGTCCGGTGTAACCTCGGCATAGGCGTGGGTCAGACGTTGTCGCATTTCGTGGATCCGCCGGAACGGCAGCGACGGGTTCCTCTGGTAGAATGATTTCCCCATCCCAACTGCGGTTTCTAGCGCGTGGGTCAGGTGCAGCTCCGCTCCGTCCCGAGTCGAACGGTCCCCGGCGTCGAAGAAAGCGGCCTTACCTTTCGAGAGGTATTTCTTGGACTCCTCGACCTCGCCTAGGATCCTCGCGAGGCGGGCCCTGTCCCCCGGGAATTCGTTCATCAGAGGGGTACGGCCTCCGCGAGAACCTGTGGCTGGACCAGCCAAAACAATGCGTCTTCCGCGACCAGGTCGACCTTCCTTCCGAGTAAGTCCTCGAGCGCCATCTGCAGGTCGAGCAGGCGTAGGGAGTTCGGGCGAACCGGCCCGACAAGCATGTCGACATCGCTCGCCTGCCCTGCCTCCCGCCGGGCGACGGAGCCGAAAACTCGGGCTCCTCTCCCGCCGAACTTCCGCACTAGTCGGAGGACCTCGCGCCGTTTCTCTCCGATGATCTCCTCGATTCCAAGTCCGGAGCCGTAGGTGGCGATATGCAGCTTCGGGAGGGCGTACTTCGGTGACTTGCAACGGGCGCAGATTCGGGGAACCCGCCGTCTCAACCGCCAGACATAGCCGCACCGATAGCACTGGGCCGTTCTATACAATCGGCGCGTCATCGAGGGTCCTCCGAGAGGGAGGAGACCATGGAACTTACTTATCTATATCGGCGGAAACAGGCTCTCGCCAGGTAGATTCGGCCCGACACTGAGAATCCAAATTCGCCAATTGAAATCAGTTCGGAATTCCGACGACATCCCTTTTCGGTCGGCCGCGTAGCCTCCCGCTTAAATAGCCTCCCGGACTTTCAGGGGGTGGACGATCCCTCGAGACGAATGGAGGTCGAAGACCTGCGTCCCATGCGCCCTTCGGAATCACGACTCATGCTACACCCAGCTGCCCGTCGTCGAATCCGCCTCGCGCCGGACCGCAGGGTCTAGCCCAAGTTTGTCATCGGGGCCGGGACGGCCGCCGGAGAGTTCTCCGGCGCAGCGTCCGTCGTCCACCCCAAGGAAGAGCAACAAATGCCGAGTGACCCTAACGCCGCGAAATACCAGATCCGTGCCCGCATCTCCGCTGACGGAGTGATCGACAAACCCGATGTGGTCGGTGCCGTGTTCGGACAGACCGAAGGCCTGCTGGGAGACGAACTCGACCTGCGCGACCTGCAAAAGACGGGCCGCGTCGGCCGGATTGAAGTGGAGATCGATTCCCGCAAGGGAAAGAGCGAAGGCGAGGTCATCATCCCGTCCTCGCTCGACCAGGTCGAAACGGCCATCCTGGCCGCCGGCCTCGAGACCGTGGACCGGATCGGACCTTGCCGGGCCCGCATCGAGGTCATCGCCGTCGAAGACATCCGGGTGTCGAAGCGCCAGAAGGTCGTGGACCGCGCCAAGGCGATCCTGGAAAAACTGCAGGAAGAGTCGAAGGGCGTGGGCATTGACCTGACCGAGGCGGTCCGCAAGGCCGTCATGGTCGAGGAGATCACGACCTACGGGCCGGAGCACCTCCCCGCGGGACCGAACATCGACCAGGCCGAATCGATCATCGTGGTCGAGGGCCGGTCCGATATCCTGAACCTGCTCCGCTGCGGGATCAAGAACGTCATCGCCGTCGAGGGAACCAGCGTTCCCCAGACGGTGAAGGACCTCTCCCGCGGAAAGACCGTCACCGTCTTCACCGACGGCGACCGGGCGGGCGAGCTGATCCTGCGCGAGATGCTGCAGACGATGGACATCGATTTCGTGGCCCGCGCCCCGCGCGGCTCCGAGGTCGAGGAACTGACCCAGAAGCAGCTCGTGAAGTGCCTCCGGAACAAGATCCCGATCCAGCAGTACCTGGAGATGAGCGGATTCGAGTCCACGGGCTCGACCCGCGCGCCGATGATGGACGACCGGGACGAGGGCGGCGCCACCGCCCCGGGCAACGGCCCCGGTGGGAACCGGGATCGTCGGGACGACCGGCGGGATGACCGCCGCGACAACCGGGGACCTCGCCGCGACGGCGGGGACCGGGGCCCCCCGCCCCCTGCGCCGCACGCGCAGGAGATGAACCGGATGCCCCTCCCGCCGCCTCCGCCCCCACCTCCCCCGGCCCCGTTGACGCCTCGTCAGCGGGCGCTCTTCGACCAGCTCGCGCAGATCGAGAACACCTCGAAGGCGCTGGTGTTGGGCGACGCGGACGCCGTCATTATGGAAGCGCCGGTGAAGGACCTCATCGACAACATGGCGAAGCTCGAAGCGCCGGCCAAGACCCTCATCTTCGATGGGGTCGTGAGCCAGCGTCTCCTGGACGTTGCCCGCGAGAAGGGGATCGACACCGTGGTCGCGAGCCGACTCGGCGCGGTAGGGAAGATCCCGGACGGGATCCAGGTCTTCACCCAGTCCGATCTGGCGATGACGGCGGCCTCCGCCTAGGCGGCCCGCCCCCATCGCTCTTAAGGTGGGAAGGGACCTCTTTTCGTCGGTAAACGATGGCCGCTCCCCCGCCCTCCAAGCCGCCGCACCGCGTCTTGGAGCACCTCGACGAGATCCACACGACGGAGGATATCCCGATCCCCTCCGACCCACTGGACCGCGTCATCGGGCAGGAAAAGGCCGTCGAGATCGCCCGGATCGCGGCGTACCAGCACCGGCACTTGCTGCTGGTCGGACCGCCGGGGATCGGGAAGTCGATGACGGCCCAGGCGCTCGCCCTCCACCTCGAACGACCCACCCAGGAGATCCGCACCGTCCACAACCCCGAGAATCCCGAGCGGCCGACCATCGAGGTCGTTTCCCGGGACCGGGTCTACCAGGAACGGGAGCACGCCCGCGCCACCGAAGGGGAACTGATCGCGCCCACGGAGGCCCCCGTGACCGTCGCCGAGAGGCTCGGTTACCGGTGTCCCCGGTGCAGTTTCTACTCGCTGCCCACGGACCGGCATTGTCCGAGCTGCGGGAACGTCAAGCAGCAGATCAACCTCAACCAGAGCGGCAACCCATTCCGCGACCTCGTCGGAGGAATCCTCGAGCTTACCGTCCCGGGAGGCAACCCCCAGGAGGCGGTACGGACCACTCGACTCAAGAACGGCGTCGAGGAGGTCGTGGCCTACGAGCGAGCGGAGGACAAGATCCGCGTCCTCGACCAGCGCCAACTGGAACGCCGGCGAGCGGAGCAGAAGGAGAGCCCCCACAAGGTGCTCGTCAAGATCGACCGTTCGACCTTCGTGATGGCTACCGGAGCGAGCGAGACGGAGCTGCTCGGCGACGTACGGCACGACCCGTACGGCGGCCACCCCCAGCTCGGCAGTCAGCCGTACGACCGTGTCATCCCCGGCGCGATCCACGAAGCCCACGAAGGCGTGCTCTTCATCGACGAACTCCCCTCGCTGGGGCCGCTCCAGCGATTCATCCTGACCGCGATGCAGGAGAAACGCTTCCCCATCTCCGGCCGCAACCCCCAGTCGGGCGGCGCTTCCGTCCGAGTCGACAGCGTTCCCTGCGACTTCATCCTGGTCGCGGCGTGCAACATCGCCGACCTGTCCCACATCCTGTCCCCCCTCCGTTCGCGGATCGCCGGGGGCGGCTATGAGGTCCTGCTCGACACCGCCATGCCGGACAACGAGCACAACCGGATCCGACTCGCGCAGTTCTGTGCCCAAGAGATCGTCACGGACGGACGGATCCGTCACGCCACCACGGCGGCGCTCGAAGAACTGTTCAAGGAAGCCCGGCGCCGGGCGGAGACGCTCGACAACCGGCGCAACTCGCTCACACTACGATTGCGGGAGTTGGGCGGCCTGATCCGCACAGCCGGCGACCTGGCCATGGTGGCCGGGAGCCCGTATATCGAAGCCTCCCAGATGCAGCAGGCGCTCCGCCGCGCCCGGTCGATAGAGGAACAGATCAAGGAGATCTACGGATCCTACCAGGGGGGGATGCGCCAGGATTCAACGGAAGCCCAACGCCAGTCGCACGGATATTACGCGTGGAACGAGCACCGCGACCCGGACGTCTCCGGCGGGTACGCGTGAAGTGATACGCCGCAGGGTCCAATCTTCGACCCGTCCGGCAATCTCATATCCTGTCCTCAGAATGTGAACGGTGTGAGGGCTGCCACAGCATCGGTCCGAGTTTCGAGGCAGACCTTAGGCGAGCTGATGCGATTCAAAGAAGCCCTGCAGGCGAGCACTGTCGACGAGACAATTCGGCTCTTGTTGAAGGGAGGTCGAACCGGGCTCGTCCTAGAGCTCTATGGGAACGGAAGGGAACGCCTCCGTCCATCCGGCCACCCCGAAGGACTCGGGTCCGACCGGTGACTGTTCCGCATGAGCCGACTCGTTATCAGCTGGTGGGCCACCGTTTCATTCACGGGAAGTGATATGAACCGTCCTTCGGTCCGCCCGCGCAGGGCGCGTAGTCTAGCGGTTATGACGTCACCCTGACACGGTGAAGATCCCCAGTTCAAATCTGGGCGCGCCCACTTAGGCGTCCAGCTATCCGAGCAGGACGGAACTCTCCCCCCCCGACTTCCCCATGTTGGGTTTGCGTTCGCTTTCCCCGGGTTGGGACCCGAGGGCCGCGCCACTATGGGGGGGTCGTCGGGTGAATCGGGGGCGATGGGGGTGGAGGATTCGGTCCCATGGTCGGGGGAGCGACGGCCAATCCGTACCGATTACCCTTCAGCACAACACCGGCAATGAGGAACGCGATCCCCACGAACAGGACCACGACCGCCTCCGTCGCGAGGCCCGTTAAGATCGTGAAAGAGACCCCCGCCGACTCGTCGGGGGCACCGATCGCCACCAGAATGATCCCTCCCCCGTTGGGCTGATTGAGCGTGAAGGAGCCACTGGTGCCGGACTGCTCCGTGATGCCGGAGAGTGTGCTCACGTTGGAGTTCGTGCAGGCCTGCGTGCAGGCCGCTGCGACGACCGTGACGGGGGACGAGGCGGACCACGAGATCGAGACCGGAATGGTCCCCGCGAGCAAGAACCCGCCGACGGTGAACATCTCAAAGGGCGTTTCGCCAATGGTCGAGATCGGATTGACCGACTGGGGAGCCAGAGGAACGTATTGGAACAGGGCCGCGACCAGGAGTAGGGCGACCCCGGCGATCACGAGGACGATTCGCATGGTTTCCCTCCTCTTTCTTCTGTAGAAACGTCACCCCACCGGAATGGTCGAAAACTGAAGAGGAGGGGGTGGACCCCCTCCCCGGAACGGGTTGACGGTCTGTCCGTCTACCTCCTTAGGGCGGCGCCGCCAGGTGAGCCCACCCGATGTCGAACCCGTACCAGACGGCCGCGATTCCCGCGAGGACCACGATGCCCAGGAAGATCCCCAGGAGGATGATCCACATCCAGCGGTACTGGGACCGTGGGGTGGGGTCCGACGCGAGGGGGGACGATTCCGGCTTGGTGGGTCCGGTCACGAACCAGTCGACATACAGGGTGGCCGGGTAGGCGAAGATCGCCATGCCGCCGAAGGCCAGGTAGAGCAGGAACGTCTGGAGGGGGTCCAGCGTCAGCGCCGGCGACATCGTGTAGCCGCGGTAGCCGTAGAACCCGACCCCGAATCCGATCACGACGGCCATCATTCCGACGAAATGCGTCGGAAGACGGAGCGCGGTGGTGACACCAAACGCCACCAGAATAAACGAGAGTAGCACCAACATATCGAAGAAGAACAAGTCGTACGACGCGAGCACGTTGGTGCCGTTGGGCAGCGTCACGGCCAGGGGCCAAGTGAGGGACCCTACTATCGCGAATATGCCGATGACGGCCCCCAAAATCCCCAGCATGATGCCCCCTTCGCGGAGGTGGGCCTGGGCGCGGGGAACGTCCTTCTGGCGCACGTTGAGCCAGACCATGAAGCCCGTGTAGAATACCAGGCACGGGACCAGGATCATGAGGTCGGTGATGAGGCTCAGGTCGTCGATGAATGTCATGTCTGAGTCCCTCCGCTCACGCGCTCCGGGCGCTTCGCAGCGCAATCGTTCGGCTTCGGTCGCAGACTCCCTTGGCCGTCCGTCGTATCATGGTGGTTGGCCTCGCCGCCCCATTCGGGGCCCGCCGCTCATAGCGCCCTCGTTAATTCAAACTGACGGTGAACTCCGGAACGTTCGCGAATCGCCGCTCCTAGTTCCTTACTGATTCGCGCACTTTCTCGGTGTCCCACATCGCGCCAGACCCCGTGTTGTAGAGAAGAACCCGTTCTCCGCCTCGGATCGTTCCCTCCGACACCAGGCGCGGAAGCGCCGCGTAGGTCGCAGCCCCCTCCGGGCAAGTGGACACCCCGTGACGGAGCGCCAGTTGTTCCATTGCTGTCGGCAGCGCTTGGTCGGGGACCACCACCCCGGTGCCCCGCGAGTCGCGGACCGCTTCCAGAATCCTCTCGGAGGAGAACGGCGCGGGAACCAACAAGCCGGCGGCCACGGTGTGGGGATTCTCCCAGGGCCGGATCTTGGGTTCTCCTTCCTTCAAGGCCCGGACTACTGGGGCACATCCTTCGGTCTGGACCGCAATGAGCCGGGGTTCCGTCTCCAGAAGGCCAAGTCGCCGCAACTCCTGGAACGCTTTGTGCATGCCGACCAGGCCGGTTCCCCCGCCCGTCGGATAGACGATCACGTCGGGCATGCCCGCGGCGGTGAGCTGGTCGAAGATCTCGAGTCCCATCGTCTTCTTCCCTTCGACCCGGTACGGCTCCCGCAACGTCGACATATCGAAAGCGCCCGAGGTCCGTTCCCGTGACCGGGCCGCTTCTCCGGCTTCCCGGATCGTTCCCGTCACGGCGATCACCTCCGCGCCGTAGGCCCGACAGGTTCGTCGGAGCTCGGGAGCCGTCGATTCCGGGAGGTAGATACGGACCGGAATTCCGGCGCGCGCGCCGTAGGCGGCGAGCGCGAGTCCCGCGTTCCCGGCACTCGGCACATAGAGCGACTGGAGACCTAGTTCTCGGGCCCGAGAGACCGCCACGGCCATCCCCCGCGCCTTGAAGGATCCGGTGGGCATTTGGCCGTCATCTTTCAGCCACACCTCGACCCCCGGAACTTCCGGTATCTCGGCCAGCTTCAGAATCGGAGTCCCTCCCTCCCCCAAGGTGACGATCTGCCCCTCGTCCTGGACGGGGAGCAGCTCCCGATACCTCCACAGGGTTGCAGGTCGGGCACGGAAATGTTCCAAGAGTTCCAAAGCCCGGCCGCCGTCAAGGTCGTAGGTCGCGAACAACGTGTGACCGCAGGTGGGACAGCTGCCGACCGGACGGTTGGCCGGGAGCGTCGTGCAACAGGCGCGGCACTCCAGCCCTGTGAGCAGCGAGCCGGTCGCGGTCATCTCCTCCTCCGCCGGGGCCTCGGCAATCTTCAAGCTGACGGAACCTTCGGCGGACTCCGATGGGGGCCGGCTCCAAGGTCCGGGTGCCTGCGCCGCGACCCCAACCGCGTCACAGGTTCCGGGATTCGGTCATCTGCGGAGATGCCCGCAGCGTGCTCCAGCAGCTTCCCCGCGAGTCGGTCCACCTCGCGATCACCTCTCCTCCCTACAATGTCGGCATCGCGTATTCGGGCTACGCGGACAATCTGACGACGGAAGAGTACCTCGCGTGGCTCAAGGGCGTCTGGCTGGAGCTGAAGCGCGTCCTGGTCGTGGGTGGCCGATTCTGTCTCAACGTCGCCCCCACCTCGATCAAGAATTTCCGACCGATCCATCACGACCTCTCCCGGGACTTGCGCGACTTGGGGTTCCTGATGCGCACCGAGGTGATCTGGTACAAGCAGACGATGGGCCGTCGGACGGCCTGGGGCAGCTGGAAGAGTCCGGCCAATCCCCACATCATCCCCTCCTGGGAGTACGTCCTCGTGTTCTCCAAAGGAGAGTGGAAACTACCGGGATCCCCCGCGGCGGTCGACATTACGGGACCGGAGTTCCAGAAGTTTTCCGACGGGTTCTGGTACATTCCACCCGAGCGGAACCGGAAAGGGCATCCCGCGCCGTTTCCTGAGGAGCTGATCCAACGGCTCGTGAAGTTCTACTGCTACCGGGGCAACACGGTGCTCGACATGTTCGGCGGCACCGGGACCGTCGCCGCCGTCGCCCGCTCGTTGGGCCGGCACTACATCCACATCGATGCGTCGGAAGCGTACTGCCAGCAGGCCCTCGAACGCGTCCGCGCAGTGTCTCCGCCCGCCGACGCCGAACCTGCTCCGGCCCCTCGCCGAGTGATGATCCTGCCCCGGCCGGGCGACTGAACGACTGACCTACTTCGCCGACGGTATCGGCGCCGGCGGCAGCAGCCGGTGGGACATCTCCCGCACGGCGAAGTCGAGCAACGGTTCGAGGTTCACGCAATCCGCCCGGTTGTAGTCGACGAGCTTCGTGAGCGCGCCCGGCACCCCCCGGCGGGCGTCCTCCCAGAGTCGAACGGCCGCCGCTCCCTCGATCCCTTCGACGCCGGACCGGTCGCCCAACCCGAGCTCCTTCTCGATCCGCTTGAGCCCGCCGGTGATCCCGAGGCGTCGCAGGAGGAACCGGAGGTCGATGTGGGCTGGAGGGAATCGGATGTACGGGAACCGGGCTTCCAAGAAGGGGAGGTCGAACAGGATCCCATTGAAGGTCACGATCAATCGGAACTTCTGCAGGTAAGCGGGGAGTTCCTCGAGGTCGTCGTACGCGATGAAGGCGCGCGTCGCGCCGCCGCCGT
Organism: uncultured Thermoplasmata archaeon; assembly: GCA_963773945.1. Lineage (GTDB taxonomy): Archaea > Thermoplasmatota > Thermoplasmata > Lutacidiplasmatales > UBA184 > JAKIWV01. Next base: position 647,719 of record CAVZDD010000003.1, read on the forward strand.
GGACGCCCACGACGGTGACGATGCCCTCCTGCGGCGAGAGGGCGGTCGTCTCAATGTCGAGGAAGGCCGTCAGGTCCCGGAACTCGGGGAACAACCTCCATCGCTCGGCCAGGGGGAGGCGGCGGCAAAACCAGTCGGCGTTCCGGGCACGAAGCGCTTCCTCGCTCTCGTCCAGGGTGCGGTCGATCGCGGCCCGCCGGTCGGCCGGCACTCCGGGAAGCTCGGCCAACTGTCGGAGCTCCGCCCAGTCCCGGACGCCGGCGCGCCAAAGCTGGGCCTCGGTGGCCCAACCGACACCCGGAAGGTGGAGGAACGTGGAGCGGAGCACGGGCGCGGACGGGACCGACGGGTACTAAAGCCGGACGCGCCGGCCTACGGTGACGGCGGCGACGCGGGAGTCGGAAGCTTCGGTCGTCGCTTCTTCTCGTATTGGAGGTACGCGTAGCCGACCAGCGAGACCGCCACCGCCGCGACCGCGACGCCAATGAGGATTCCCGTGCTCCCGCCGAGGAATGGATTTGATACAGGGGCCTTGGTGACGTTCACCTGGAAGGTCTTCAACACGCTCCCACCGCCCGAGTCGTTGGTCCACACCTGCACCATGTAGCTGCCCGCCGTCGCGTACGTGTGGTGGGCCGAGGTCCCTGTCGCGATCGTGCGGTCTCCAAAACTCCAGAAGACCGCGTACGGAGGAACCCCGAGGCTCGGCGAATCGGTGAAGGTCACATTGTCCGCGGTCGTGGGGGCCGCGGGGGAATACCCGCTGGATCCCTCCACGGACGCGTTGACCACCGCGTAGATCGTCGAGGTCGTGTTGTAGTCGGTCGAGTTGAGCGTCAGGACCACGGTGTAGTTGGCCGGCGCGATGTAGATGTGCACCGGGTCCCGAATGTGGTTGTAGGTATCGTCGCCGAAGCTCCAGTTCAGCGTGTAGGTCCCGCTGACGCCGGAGATCGTGCTGCAGAAGTCGAGGTCGATGCCTACGTCGGAGTGGTTGAGGGCCACGGCGGCCTCAACGATGGGGGTCACCAAAGGCACGACAGCCGGGGCCGGAGGGTCGCAGTTGGCCGGCGGGGGAGATTCACGGGGGGGAGACGCGGCAGTCGGCGGCGCTCGTGCTGAAACCCCGCCCGTCGACGCGACGACCAGCGCGATGACAGTCGCGGCGAGGAGAATCGACCGAAGACACAACAGTCGCGTCACAGCTCCGCCCCGGGGAGGCACCTGCATAAGATAACCCCCTCCGGGGAGCTGTTCGGCCCACTCAGGGACGAGGGTCCGCCGCGTCGACCGGGAGAGGCCCTAACTCCTGTACGCGGGACTTAACGGCCCGCCAGAATCCGGGCACTTTCTCCCGTTCGAGGCGTCCCCCGAACATCGGGGCCCGGTACTCCGCCTCGAGAACGTCCGGGTCTTCCATGTCCCAGACCAGCCGGAGGACCCAGTCCCCGCGGTCCTCCTCGTAGGAGTAGACCTGGCGTCGCGGGTCGGTGGCGATCGGGTTGCGTTGGAGGATATCCAACGGTGGGTCGAGCGGCGCGGGGGGTCCCATCAAGGTCATCGGGGGTGGGCGCGGGGGAAGCTTGAGCCGGATCCAGGCGACGACCGGCCACCGCGTGTGCGAGGCGCCTAAAGATGGCACGGCCCGTCGGAGCCGATGTGGACACTAAACGAATGCGGGCGAGCGCTGATCAGGTGATGGAGTCCTCCACCCGCCCGGAATATTCCGACGGGCCCGTAACGGAGAGTCGATCCCCAGGCAGGGGCGGTCCACCCCGTTCGAAGAGAGTTAACTCTTGGTACGACTCCAAGGTAGTGGAGATCATCGAGGTGGGAAACCAACTGCCGTTCTGAAAGTCGTAGTACCCAATCACCAAGCCAGTCCACGTATCCTCGACAGCGATGCCTCCGGTGACCGATACGGGTACACCGACCGACGAGGTCACCCCGAACAGCAGCTCCCCGTAGGTAAGCTTCGCACTGATCAGGGAGTAAGTTGTGTTGAAAAAGTTGCAGGGTGCCGGCGCGCAGTCCGGGATTTGGGAATCGTCGCCGTATCCATCGGTGAAACTCCCGAGATCCAGGACCGTGTCTAACGGAGGGGGATTGGCCCCGGTGCGCGTCTGGGAGAAGGGGAATGCTCCCTCGAGGGTTAATCCCCCAGCAACTACCGCGACCGCGACGACAAGTGCAACCGCGATCGCGAGCGCTCTCAGGTTCTTCTTCGATGGGGAGGCGGACCCGCTCGGGTTCGTGTGAGGCACCGACATGTACTCGCCCCGGGAATGTCGGCGAACCGTATCCGTTCTATCCTCCGTCGCGAGGATTCCCAAGATTCGGGCGGCGCCTGCGCCCGAAATGTTTAAAGGCGCCGGGGCGCCGAAAGGGTTTCTCACACGCGTTGCTGTTTGACTATCCGATGCAGTCAGTATGCGTAGCCGATCGACCGTTAGTAGTGGCCGGGCTGAAATGGTCGCCCGAAGGCTTCCATCGTACACCCCCACTCTATCAATCCGGTGTTTTACCGGTGGTCTCAAGGGTCTCTCTTTTTCGAGCAGGTTTCGGGCTTAGATGCTTTCAGCCCTTATCCCGGAAGCGCGTGGCTGCTCAGCGATGCCCTGCCGGACAACTGATGGACTAGAGGCGCCGATTCCCCGTTCCTCTCGTACTGTGGGAACCTTCTCGTCAGAGACCCAGACACTTCCGCCAAAAAGCAACACACCTGTCTCACGACGGTGTGAACCCAGCTCACGATCCCTTTTAATGGGCGAACAACCCCACCCTTGGTAGCTGCTGCACCACCAGGATAGGCAGAACCGACATCGAAGTAGCAAGCCTCCAGGTCGATAGGGACTCTTGCTGGAGACAACTCAGTTATCCCCGGGGTAACTTTTCTCTTATCTCTGGCCTGGACAGGCCGGGCACAGAGGTTCGCTAGGCCCTGCTTTCGCATCGGGAATCCTCGTTAGGCAGATTCCCGTCAAGCCAGCTTTTGCCCTTGCACTCTACGGTGGATTTCTGACCCACCTGAGCTGACCTTTGGGGGCCCTTGTTACATTTTGGAGGGCGTGGCGCCCCACCCAAACTGCCTACCTACGGGTGTCCCCCTCACGGGGTGAGCGGTGTAGATCCGAAAGGGCGGTGTTTCATTGGTCTCTCGGAACCGGTCTAGCGGCCGGCCCTGGTAACGAGTCCCGCCTACGCTACACAATCGAATCCACATCACAACCGCAGGCTGCAGTAAAGCTCCACGGGGTCTTCGCTTTCAGACGGAAGACATTGGACTGCTCGCCAATGAGTCAGTTTCGCCGGCTTCTGAGCAAGGACAGTAGAGCTCTCGTTGGTCCTTCATGCAAGTCGCCAATTAAGCGACAAGGTATTACGCTACCTTAAGAGGGTCATAGTTACCCCCGCCGTTTATCGGTCCTTCTTCCCGTTGAACCGGGCGTTCAGATACCGACACTGGGCAGGATTCAGCGGCCATACACAACTTTTCAGTCTCGCGGCCACCTATGTTTTTGTTAAACAGTCGGAGCTCCCCGGTCACTGCGACCAGACCCCTGCGGGTCTGGCACCCCTTCTCCCGAAGTTACGGGGCTAATTTGCCGAATTCCCTTGCTCAAATTCTCGCCGACACGCCTTGGGCTTCTCACCCAGGGGCACCTGTGTCAGATCTCGGTACGAGCCGCAGATGCCGTCCTCTCCTTTTCACGGGCCGCCCGGGTGGGCCGAAGCTCCCTCGCGGAAGCCCGGATCTCCTTCCCTCGGTTCTCACCATGACGGTACTCCCCGAGGCGACGGAGGACAAACAGGCTGGCGTATGCCCGTTCGGCCTACCGGCCGGCTAAGATGAGGACGCTTTAACCTGCGGGTCCCAGAATATTAACTGTGTTTCCTTTCGGGTGTGCCGACTAAGGACACCCTTAGGCTCGACTAACCCACGGCTGATGGTCGTTGCCGTGGAACCCTGGCCCCTACGGCGGACGGGACTCTCACCCGTCTTTGCTGCTACTCCTCCCAGGATTTTCGATGGAACGCGGTCCATAGGATCTTACGACCCTACTTCTACCCACGCACCACGCCTTCCTACATAATCACCGCTGTTTAGCGGTGTACTCGCATATCGGGGGCCGATTTAGCCCCGTCCGTTTTCGGTGCCCATGCCCTCGACTGGTGAGCTGTTACGCACTCTTTGAAGGATGGCTGCTTCTGAGCCCACCTCCCAGTTGTCTTCGAACACGGACGCCCTTTGCATAGCACTGAATCGGCACTTTGGGCCCTTAATGCGAGGCTGGGTTGCATTCCCTTTCGCACGGCGGGCTTACCCCTGCCGCGCTCACTCCCGGTGTCTACGCCGCCCGGCAATTCGGAGTTCGACAGCAGGCCAAGACCTTTCGGTCCTGGGTCCCACAATCGGTGCTCTACCTGCCGGGCTGGCTCGACCGAGACCTACCTGCGAGTAGTTTCGGAAGGAACCAGCTATTCCCAGTCTAGATTGGCCTTTCACCCCTAAGCGCGGGTCATCCGAATGATTTGCACGTCAATACCGGTTCGGTCCTCCACCTATCTTTCGACAGGCTTCAACCTACCTACGCTTAGATCGATTGGCTTCGGGTATTCCACCAATGACTTCGGGCGAGCACACCCCGTCCCTCACGCCTTGCGGCGCTGCGGACTGTCGGTTTCCCTTCGGCTGCGGCCGTTGAGGGCCTTAGCCTCGCCATTGATCGAAACTCCCTGGCCCGTTATTCAAAACGGACGCATGCACCCTGTGTCCAGAACCTTGCGGCTCCTTCGTTCCTTGGGGGCGGCATGCGGCTTATCGTCAGTTGGTTTCAGGCCCTTTTCACCTCCCTTTCGAGGTACTTTTCAGCGTTCGCTCGCGCTACTAATGCACTATCGGTCTCGGGACGTATTTAGAATTGGAAGACTGTCCCTCCCAGATTCCCACGCGATTTCCAACGCGCGGTACTCAGGATACCGCCAATCGCCTCTCTTCGTTGCGCCTACGGGACTGTCACCCTCTAGGGTCTGCCGTTCCAGGCACGTTTGGCTTCCGAAGTGGAGGCGTACGGCGGTCCTCCACGCCACATCTCCCAGCGCTCTCGCGTCGGGATTCGGTTTGTTCTTGACCGTTTTCGATCGCCTTTACTTACGGTATCTCGTTTGATTTCTCGTCCTCCCCCTACTAGAATGCTTTACTTCGGGGGGTTCCCCTTCCTTGCGGAATGTCCCTTGCGGGACCGGAGTTCCGATTAGGAAATCGATGGATCAAAGGTTCCTTGCGCCTACCCACCGCTTATCGCAGCTTGGCACGTCCTTCTTCGGCGCCCGAGCCGAGCCATTCCCCAACTGACTGGAGTCAGCTACACTAACTACATCGGACAAGCGTCCAGAACGCGTGTGATCGGCGTCATCGGTCCCCAGCGGCCACTCCCCCCGGAGGGGGCACAGCGGCCGGGGCCCCTCGCCCTTCCCCGGTGAGGCCCCGGCCTCCACGGGTGCATAGCGTACGCCAACCGTTCGTGGAACTGTTGACGTGCGGCCGGCCGAGGAGTGGTTCGGTATTTAGCCGTTGCGAAGTGGCACGGTTTGAGGCGACGGCCCGGCTGAGCCCAACGACTAAGGGAAGCCATCCCGTACCGAAATTCGATGTCCTTCCCATTTCACCCCATCGCTACCACTTCGGACACCGAGCCGGACGACAAGGCGCGCCAACAGGGACCGAAAACTTACGTCGATAGCGACTTCGCCGATGCAGAGGATGCGATCCCCTGGTGGCGGTCGTTGACGGTAGCCGGAGGACTCCTCTTCCTGGATGGCTACATCCTCTGGTGGCTCGTGTTTGGTGTGGGAGTTGGAACCAATACCGCCACTCTCAGCGTCGCGCTCGGCGGCGCGTTTGCTATCGCTCTCGTGGGTTTGGCGGTCGCGGCGATCGGATTCGGTGCGGAATCGTTGGCCTTTTTTGCCGCGGGAATCCTGGGGGTGGCCCTGACCCTCGCCGTCACCGGCTCGGGAAACCCCGCGGGTGGTCCCCTGTCCGTGGGGGCAGATCTGATCCTCCTCATCGGAGTCTTTGTTGCGGGGTGCGCCCTTATCGTGGTGGGGCTCGTTCGACTAACGAAGCTGTACCGGATGCTGGCCGCGGAAGAAAAAGGAAGCCTGGTGGCCGCGGGTTGATTGCGTGGCTCCCCCGCTCACAGCGGGGGTCGACTACGACAGCGTCGGGGCGTTGTACGTTCCGTTGAACCAGGCGGTGATACCGGGCAGGATCGCCGGGTAGGCGCCCAATAGCGTGAACTCGAAGGTACCCCCCGCGTTCGTGGTGAACGTCTCGGTCACGTTCGCGTAGTTGATCGTGCCGAACGAGCCACCCACCATGTCGGCGTAGACGATCTCGTTCCCCGCGGGATTGTGGATGATCAGAATGTACTCCGATACGTTCCCGATGTAGTGGGAGGTGAAACTCAGTTTCACGTACGCCCGGTCGGGGAACGTGTGGTTCGTCGAGGAGGAGTGCTGGCACTCGCACGAGCTCGTCGAGAACGTGAAGCTGAAGGCGGTCGGCCCGATCGGAACGGCGACCAAGCCGTAGACCGCCAGGGCGGCGACGACGACCGCGCCGACCACGATCCAAAAACGACGGGAGAGGAGCAGGCCCAGCATCCGGTGCGGCGGTGCCTTGGGCGTAGGAGCGGCGGCCACTCGAGTCCCTCCGGGGGAGTTAGGCGACGCCCCCCCACTTGAGAATGTCGTAAGCCGGGAAAGACCCGAGACGGCACGAGCCGGAAGCCATCTAGGCCGCGGAGGCTCCTTCGTGAACTTGGACGCCGAGCCGGCGCAAGGTCTCCAAGCCGGCGAGTACGAGGAGGCCGCCGGCCGCCAGGAAACTCGCGACCACGGCGTCCCCGAAGGTCGGGGCTCCGGTAAACGGCAGCGTGAGCAGGATGCCGGTCTCGAGCAGGACCGCGCCACCCCAGACCAGGCCGCGCGAGATCGTGATGAGTCGTTGGGCGGGGCCATACCCCGGTGACTCCGGGGCGGGGACCGGATACCAGGGGAACGATGCGATCACGGCCAGTCCACAGACGACCAATGCCGTCACGCCGGCCAGGAGGTAGTCCGATTCGGTGCTAATCGCGTGCCCGGTGACCAGCCGAATGGCGAGCAGCACAACCCACAGGGCCAGGCCGGCCGCGAGCAGCCACTGCCCGACGCGGAACCCGATGGTCGTCATGGAAACCCCCGGGACCGAATCCGGTCGAAGGGGTCCACTTTCGGCCCCCGCCTACGCGGAGAACGATTTGCCGCAGGAGCAGGTGTGGGTGGCATTCGGATTGTAAATCTTGAATCCTGACGCCTCGAGACCGAGAAGGTAGTCGACCTTCACGCCGTTGAGCAGCGCGGCGCTGGCGTGGTCCACGACGACCTTGAGGCCGCCGTCCTGGAAAGCGATCTCGTCGCCGGTCTCTTCCTTGTCGAACGTCATGCCGTAGGTGAGCCCGGAGCACCCGCCTCCCTGGACAAACAGCCGGAGCGCGGTGCCGGCCTTGCCCTGCTTCTCCATGATCTTGAGTACCTCCAGCTTCGCCGGGGGAGTTACTTCGACTTGGACCATTTGGACACCTCGCGGTGATGGAACTCCCTTGGGCGGCCTTAAGGGTTTCCGAACGCCGGCGTCAGCCCGTCCCTCAGGGCCCAACCGCCGGACTGCAGCTGAGTTACGGGCCCCCCACGGACGAAGCTCGAAGAGGGGGCTGCCAGGATCACGATTCCGTGTTGGCCACAACCTTATTTCGGCGGTGTCATCTGCGACCTTCTCATGTGCCGCCTTTTGGGAATCCTCGCTCCGAATGAGACCTCCGGGCGGCCCTGGCTCCTCGACGCGGAACGGTCGCTGTTCGCCCAGTCCAACGTGACCCCCGAGACCGCCCAGAGTGATGGGTGGGGGATCGGGTGGTTCGACCGAGAGGGCCGCATCCACGTACAGAAAGGAATCTACGGAGCCTACGAGCCGCGGGAGAAGGAGCACTTCCGGCTCATTGCCGGCTCCGCCCGAAGCCGCAATCTGATCGGACATCTCCGTCACGCGAGCAACCCGCTGAATCTCCCCCGGGAGCGCCTACTCGCCCTCGTGAATTCCCAGCCGTTCGATGATGGACAGACGTTGTTCGCCCACAATGGATCCATCCCGCTACCCATCCAGACCCGTAAACTGCTCGGACCGTTGGACTCCCGCGTCCAGGGGGTCAACGACAGCGAAGTGCTCTTTTGGCTCCTTAACAAGCACTTCCGCGACTCGGGCGACGTGCTCGAAGCATATGTCAAGGCGCGGCGGGACCTGTCTATGATCTGGGGGAAGAACGGGCGCCCCGCGGGAGGCCCATGGACTGGCCTCAACGTCCTGTTCGCCCCGGCGCCCGACGAGCTCTGGGCGTTCTGCTGTTACGAGGGGGAGCACGGGCACAACCTCTGCGACCAGGGCCAGCCGTACTATCAGATGTCCTACCAAGAGACCCCGACCGGATTGGTCGTCGGCAGCGAGCCCTTCGACTCCCATCGGGAGAACTGGAATGCGCTACCCAATGGCCACTACCTCCGGGCCCGGATCCATAACGAGCGGATCCTTCTCGAAAAAGGCGCTCTTCCGGTTCCGCCTCTGGTCCTCTCCCCCTAGCCCGGGCATTCGCCGGAAGAACGGATTCCGCGTCCGGGGCGCACACGCGCACCGGCGCGAGGCGAAGGTATTAGGAGAGGGAAAGACTGGCATCGCCGGTTATACTGCGGGGGTTTCGAGTTGAAGATGCAGTCCTCTTGGGTGAGCGTGGGCGTCGCCTGTCTCCTTGTCGTCGTAGTTTTCGCGAGCGCCAATGTGGTCAGTGCCCGGGAAACCGGGCCTTCGCCGCATCTCGCTACGCAACTCCTCCCCCTCGCGGTAACGACGAAGACCGTGACCGTCGGAAAGATGCCCACCATCGCGCTCTATGACCCAGCGACCACGGATGTCTACGTCGCGAATGAGGGGTCCAACACCGTCTCCGCGATCAGCAGCACAACCTACGCGGTGACCACCATCAAGGTGGGGACGGAACCCGTCGACATCATCTATGCGCCCTCGACCAAGTCTCTCTACGTGGTGAATTCGGAAAAGTCCATTTCCGTGATCAGCTCGGCGAACAAGGTGGTCCACACCGTGACCTTCCCTTCCGGAACCGTCCCGATCAGCGAAATCTACGACCCCGCCAATGGCGACGTCTATGTGGTGTGCGACACCACGACCGGCTCCCAGGTCGACGCGATCAATCAGGCCACGTTCGCCCTGACCATCGTGAAGCTGCCCACCGGGGCGCTGTTTAGTGCCTACGACAACGCCACTCTGAGCCTCGTCGTGTCCTCCGGCCCTTCGAACGAGGTGACGGCGATCAGCTCGACGAACGTCGCCACGACGGTGACCCTAACCGCCGGCATTTGGCCTTCCTGGATGGTCTACAACCCCCACGATTCCGACCTCTACATTACGGATATCGGGGAGACCGAACACGGCTTCACGAAGACCGGAAACGTCTCCGTCCTCTCCTCCGCCAACAAGATCATTGCGACCCTCAAAGTCGGCAATTACCCCACCATCGGTTGGTACGACCCCAAGAACTTCGACATCTACGAGATCAACACCGGGCTCCCATCCGGGAAGACCTACCCGACAAGTACCGTGTCCGTTATCGCGACCACGAACAAGGTCGTCAAGACCCTCACCGTCGGAAAGTACGCGGTGGTCGCGTTCTACGACCCGAAGAACAGCGAGATGTACATCGCCTGCCCGGCCTCCAACGAAACGTTCGCGATCACCAGCGCTAACGCCATCACGGCGATGGTTGTCACCAAACAGTATGCGGGGGCCGCCCTGTACGACCCCGCGCTGGGCGAGATGTTGGCCTTCGGATTCGCCACGTTCAACGGGGCCCCTGTCGCGGACACGATCGTGACCCTCATCCCGTCCACCAACACGGGGACATCGACCGTGACGCTGGGCTTGGGCCCTGTAGCCGGAACTGCGTATGACCCGACGGACTCCGGCTTCTGGGCTGTCAACATGGGTGCCACGACCGTCTCGGTCATTCTCTGAAAAAAATTCGGTAGCGGGCCCCCAGGAGCTGGAGGAGGAACTCCCCGCCCCCTTCGTCACGACGAGGGGGTCATCGCGGGAGGGCGTCCCCGCTGCAAGGCTGTCTCCAGCACAGAGGAGAAGTCGTCCTCGGCGTGGCCCTGAGCAATCGCCTCGTCGAGCAATTTACGGGCTTCCCGAGTCATCTTGAGTGGACGGCCCGTCCGAGCCGCGGCCTTCTCTACCAACTTCAAGTCCTTGCGAGCCAAGGCCGTCATGAACTGAGCGGGATACTTCCGCGCTAGAAAGTCCGGAGCCTTCCGCTCCAGCATCGCGGACCGACCGCCGCCCGCCAACAGTGCAGGGATCACTTGCGCCCGGTCGAGCCCGAAGCCCTCCGCCAGCGCTAGGGCCTCGGTCGAGAGGGTGGTGATCCCGACCGTGAGGAGATTGTTCACCAACTTCATCGAATTCCCTGCCCCCGTCGACCCCATGTGCTCGACGCGATGGCCGATTTTTTCGAGGAGAGGGCGAGCCCGCGCGACATCGACGTCGTCGCCTCCGACGAAGAAGAACGCCTCTCCGCTGACCACCTGGTCGACGCTTCCCGCCACCGGCGCATCCACATAGTGAATGCCCTTTTCCAACAAACGGGTGGCAACGTCCCGGCTCTCATCCGGGTCTACCGTGCTCGTGTTGACGACGAGCGCTCCCGCCGGCGCGCCCTTGGCCAGGCCCTTCACGCCGAACAAGACCTGCTTGACGGCAGGGCCGTCGGTCACCATGACGAAGGTGACCCCCTTGCCAATGCTTCGCCCCAAGGCCTTCGGACTCACCGCCCACCGGGCCCCCTCGGCGACGAGGGGTTCCGTTTTGGATTGCGTCCGGTCCCAGACAAGAAGAGGTAGCCCGGCGTGTATCAGACGACGGGAGAGCTGGGCGCCCATCATGCCGAGGCCGAGAAAGCCCAAGGCCATCGTCTGCTCGGGACTCGAGGTTGCTGACGTGGAAATGGTGGAATCCGCCGACATAGGCCGGGCCATACCTCGTGGCACCTAAGGTTGGTGGGAAAGGTCGTTCCGAAAACCACTGACCGGTGGGCCGCGTGAGCGTTGCTCGGAAGGAGGGGCCGAGCACCGTACAGCATCGACGCCGTTCGTCGCATGCCGGCGCCGTTCGTGGGCGTGGGCCGGCCACTAAACCGACCGAACCGTGACGTTCCAGAGGGTGAGTGTTGCAGCACCCGTTGGCATGGCTCCACGAAACTCGACATCGGGCACAAATCCGGGGAGCGTGACGTTCAGTTCAAAGACCATCGGGCGGTTGGGGGCCGAGAAATCACCGAGGTCGATCGTTCGTTGGGAATAAACGTTCAATCCATCATTCGTGGAAACGTCGAGCGTAAGGGCCGGGAGGGTCGCGGGTCCCGTACGGTTGCTGGAAAGCGTGAAATTGACGGTGTACGCTCCGGGGAGCAGCTGAATGTACGGCCCATACCACATCAGTCGCGACGAGTTGTTGCCCACCAACGTGGTCCCGTTGATCGTGGCGGCGTACGGGAGGAGCTGACTGCCGGAGTACACTAAAACGGTCGGTACGAAGAGCTGAATCGGACCCGTGTAGCCGCGCTCCATGAGAAGGGCCCCCCATCCCTCCGCGACGATGCCAAACGCCCCAGTCGTCACGGCCTCGTTGACGAAGGGTTCTATCTGCGACGTCGGAGAAAAGTACGTGAGGATAGCGTCCATCAGAATGTAATTGTAGGGGATTGTGGGGTTGTAGGCTTGGGGGGTTTCGACGAACTCCCGACCCGACAACTGGGGGATGTTGTTCTGGGTCAGAACCGAGGCATTCATTGGAATGAGATCGATTACTTTCCAGAGGAACTCCACCGCGGGGGTCTCGGTGGTAATTCCCTTCAAATTGGCGTATCCGTCGGCGTAGCCGCCCGACACGTATTGATTGATGGGACTCAATGGGAAGTAGACCAGGGCCAGGATCACAGCGACCAACACCAGGGCCTTCGTGGAGCGGGACTTCCAAATGAGTCGGTCCCGGCTGGGCCATCGAGCCGCCGGATTCGATGCGGGGCCGGCTTCGGTCGTCGGAGGCGGATCCGGCCGGCCCGCCTCCGGGTCCGGGCGAATGGGGTGAGCGTCCTCTATGGCGAGAATCAATCCGTAAAAGAGAGGTCCGGTCGCCAACTGGAGGTACTGGAGTCCGAAGAGTTGCCAGTGGGACGGATCCGTCGTGTAGAATACAAAACCATAGTACGGGAGGAGGATGAAGCTGGTCCGCCATTCGAGGAGCGGCAGGAACGCCAGGGTTCCGAACAGGAGGAGCAGGACCGCGATCTTGTTGTCGATCGAGAACAACAGGATGGAGAGAGGACCCCCGGAAACGCCGAACGCTCCAACAAACCCGGGGAAGAGGTATCCGGACACATGGTACACGACAAACACGATGCCGAGAGCCCCGGCGAAGACCATGTCACGAGGATCTTTCTTGATCGAGGAAATCGCGCCGGAGAGCTCGTGCAGTAAGGGTCCTCCCTCGCGTGGGACCTGCGTCGTCAACGTGAAGAAGAGGACGATTAGCAGCGTCAGAGGATCGATGATCGCGGCTAGAACGCCCAAGAGGTAGAACCACTTCCGGTGCTGGGTATCGTACGCGAGCACGGCGGCGAGGAAAAGGACCGGGAACAGCGACTCGTTGTGGTAATCGAAGAGCGCGGCCGACGAGACGGTAAAGAATGTCAGGTAAATTCCGGCGATGAGTACCGGTATCCAGCGCGCCTGCAATCGTCGACGTGCCAAAAAATACAATGGAATCGCCGCCGAACCCAAGGCGGCCGTTTGTAGGGCCAGTAGGAAGGGAACCCCGGGCGCCAACGCGTAGAACGGGGTGATCACGAAGTACATTGCCGCCTCGTACTGGACCGGATAGATCGACCCGAACCCGGACGTCTTGTAGAGCGAAACCCCGCCGTGGGACAAGAGCCAGTAGACGTGGTTACTCAGTCCGAGGTCGAGGTACGTGGCGTTGAACGTGTCGTACTTCAGCCAACAAACCCAGTAGATGGAGATGGTGAAGCTCGCCACACCCAGAATCACGATCAGGAAAGGCGACCGGAGCGCGGACGCCAGATGTTCGGACCAGGTACGCGGGGGCGGGGATTGCGCCGGAATCCCCTCGTCGCTCGACGTCGGTGATGCCGTCAAGATGGCGACCCCCTCTTGGACCGGCCTTCCTTTGGACCGGGCGTCCAAGCGGCCCCGTTCGGCTCTAGGCGGTACCGGGCCACGAGTTCCTCGATGAATGAATCCCAACTGTATCGGTAGGCGAATGCAACTTGCTTGGCCACGAGCTGAGACCACACGACGGGGTCTTTCAAAAGATTTCCAAGCACATCGGTGAAGTTCTCAACGGTGGGCTGGGCCAGCAATATCCCTGCCCCGCAGTCCTTGAGGTATTGGAATTCCGGCAGATCGGATGCGACAACGGGGACCCCACGTTCCGCAAACATTTGGAAGCTCGCACTGGCCCCGCTGGCGGAAGTATATGGGAGTATTCCGATACTCCGGTCGGAAAGGATCGAATCGAGTTCTTCCGGGCCCACGAACCCCGGAAGGTGGACGTTGAGTTGACCCGCTCGAACCCTCCATTGGTCCACTTTTCTCCCGAAGGTTGGGTCCCGAGTCAGGAGGCGATGGGGGCGACCTATCAGCCAGGCATCCGCGCTGAGGCCCAACTGCGCGACGGTCTCGAGGAAAAGGTCAATGCCCTTGTAGGGGGCCCAGTATCCGGCGCTGATAATCTTCGGAGGCGAATCGCTCGGCGGGGCCGGGGGACTTCGGCGAGGATTCCCTGGAAGGGGAACCAGCCAAACGGGTTTCGTGCCGTAGCCACTTTGGAGCAGGTCTCTCAGTCGCGGCGAGAAAACCACCAGGTCACAGTGGCGGACCTGTTGCAAGGCCTTGTGGGCCCCCCAATACACTACGTCCGGGACCGGGAAACCGGTCTCCTGGGCGTTGAGAATCTCAATCGCATGATGGACGAACGCGAGCGTCGGACTTCCCCGAGACGCGTGAAATCCTATCGAAGCGAAGCCCGAGAAATTTCGAATCCCGGACGTACCCCATGCGGTCAACCCGACGTTGGCGATCACCTGTCCGGGATACGTGGCCGTTTCGAAGGATTGCCGCAAAAACCCCCGCCCATCAATCGAAGTCTCCACGACACTTAATTTCCCAAGCCGGGCGGCGAGGTGGTTCCCGAGGGCGGCACCAAAGTCACCGATGCCACCCCCTTGGTAGTTGGTCAAGAACCGGATCGGACTGGCCGTAGAGCTCATCGTTCCCTGGTTTCGAGTGTTCCCGCCCCGACCCCAAGGGCGAGAGCCGCCAGAGCACACCAATTGCTATCCCTCTTTAGCATCTGTCCGGGTGGTCCCTCCCGCCGGACGAGTGTACACCCGGGCAAGTCCCCAACCAAAGCGAGCCGGGGCAAGTGCGTTGAAGTGAACGGGCATCGAGGGAGCACGAGTCAGCGTCGCGACACGCTAGTCCGCCGCGGGTTGGAAGTTCCGGAAAGCGGGAACTTCCTCCCGGGACACCCGTCCAGCCAGCCGAATGAATCCGGTGCCGTGTAAGTACACGTCTGAGATCAGTCGGCGGATCGACGTGAACTTGTGCTTCCGCTCGGACCACGTGACCGGAATCTCTTCCACCCGGAACCCGGCCTTCTTGGCCAGGACCAGAATCTCGGTGTCCCAGAACCAGGAGTCCTCTTTCGATAGAGGGAGGAGCGTTTCAAGCGCCGAGCGACTGAAGGCCTTCACCCCGCATTGGTGGTCAAAGATTCCATCCTGGAAGCTGTTGCGTACGAGCCAGTTGTACACTCGAGAGACGAAGGATCTCAGAGGGGGTCGACTCAGGTGAGCACCTGGTTTGTACCGAGATCCCGTAGCCACGTCTGCTCCGTTTCGAACGGCTTCAATCACCTGGGCAAGCGCTTCCGGCCCAGCGGCGAGGTCCGCGTCGGTAAACGCGTAGATGTCGGCCCGTACCGAGTTCCAGAGGGTTCGGAGGGCGTACCCTCGGCCGCGCTTTTCGGGGTCGCTGGAGGTGATGAGCTCCGGGAAATCCCGTTGAAGGTCCCGGAGAACGATAGGCGTTCCGTCAGTCGACCCGTCTTCCGAAATCGAAATCCGATATGGGATACCGACGGTCGGGAGACTGTTCTGAAGGGAGGTCACTGTGTCTGCGATCCTCCATCGCTCGTTGTGCACGGGGATGGTAACCAGAAGTTCCGGATTCGCGGGATTGGGGGTGAACATCGTGGTTTGCCTCTTTTTATAGCCGCTGGAAGGGTTTTTGCCAATCGTCCCGGTTGAACCGAGTGTGGCGAGGGCCCTACCCGGCGCTGTCCTGTTACTGACCTATGGCGCTTAAAAGTGCGTGGTACACCCATTACCCCCCAAAGAACGCGTCGGACCTTCCCATGCTAAAGACTGACAAACTTCCGCCGGGATGCTGCGCGTTCGGACGTAGCGAACTATCCTAGAGCAGGAATGCGATCCCGGTCACCAGCCCAGGAGTAGGAATGACAAACTTCCTAGCCAGAACTGCCACTCGGTCTGATCCCCACGGGCGGGTTGGCGCCACCGGACGACTGCCGAGCGGCCCGCAACCAGCCGGAACCCACTAGGACCCGCCGGCTCGGCCCTTTCGAACCCAGTGCGACCCTTCGACCGGAAACGCCGAGCCCCTGGCTGGTCGGTGGAACCGGGGTGTAACACTTATCGCCTGATTAAAATCCGGAGGCCGAGGACTGGAGACGAGAATCCATTGACGTCCACAGCGGGAATCCACGGAGAGGGGGATTCCGCCCCACCGCGTCGTCTTCGGATACTCCTCGTTTGCTCTCGCTTTCCTCCCGCGATAGGGGGTGCGGAGAACCATGCCTATGAACTATCGCGTGCGCTGGCCCGTCGCGGCCACGACGTATGCGTCCTGACCTCGGACGTCGACACGGTCTCGCCGTTCTCGAGGGTGTATCCGGAGAACAACAATCCCATCGCGCACCCCGGCGGAAGAGGGTCGGTCACCGCTTGCAGGTGCCGGGGACTTCCCCTCGTCCCAGGCGTAAGCTCGTTCGGGGTGTTTGCCCCTGGGTTCATGATGTTGGGCGCGGACACTCGGGAGTTTGATGTGATTCACGCCTATTCGTATGGATATTCTTCTTCGTTCCTCCCCGGATTGAGTCCGCGTCGCTCGGGGCGGCCCTTTGTCATCACTCCGCTCCTCACGAAGGAAGGGCCGCTGCTCAGAAAGGTCTACGACCGAACGTTCGGTCGTGGTCTCCTCGGAGCGGCCGACCAGGTAATCGCGCTCACGGGTATCGAGCGCGAGTTCCTATTGACGCTAGGTGTCCCGTCCCAACGTCTTACGGTCGTACCCACTGGCATTGACCTTGAACGACTACGGGCGGGGAAACCCGTGTTGAACGAACCCGAGCCTCGCCCCAAGCGCGGCCGAGTGATCTTCGTTGGCCGCGTTACCGAGTCCAAAGGCGTCGATGTATTGGTGCGTGCGATGAGGCAAGTCTGCAATACGATGCCGGGGGCGACCCTTGAAATCGTCGGTCCCGATGGCGGCTCCCTCGGGTCGGTACGACGGCTAGTGTCGGAATTGAGCCTGGATCAATCGGTCGATTTCCTGGGAACCTTATCGACCAACCGGGTCCATGTGAAAATCGCCGAAGCGGACGTACTTGTCCTACCCTCAGTGCGTGGAGAGGCCCAGGGGATTGTGCTCCTCGAGGGAATGGCCCTCGGTACTCCCGTCATCGGCACGAGCGCTGGAGGAATCCCGGAGACTCTGGGACATGGGGAGTTGGGTCTTGTTGTCCCTCCCAACGACCCTAAGAGCTTGGGCCATGCGATCCTATCCTTGCTGCGAAGCGAGATCGATGTGGAAGGGATGAGGGCCCGAGCCTTCGTCTGGGTCCGGGACCACGACTGGACCTGGGTGGGGGAACGGGTCGAGGAGATCTACCTCAAGGCCATCGCGGCTCGAATCGACCAGCATTCCGGACTTCTCGGTGGCTGACTTTGCTTACGGCGGGGGTGCCTGACTACAGGGAAGATCGAAGGTAGGGACTGCGGTCGAAAGGTCGAAAACCCGCCTCGTTCTCGGCGGCCGGTACCTGTCCTGATCCGAACTAAGTCGCGGGTGGCGAGGAGCTCAGACGCTCCATATCCGCTTTCACCATGAGGCGGACGAGCTCCTTGAAACGAGTACTCGGTTTCCATCCGAGCTCCCGCTCGGCCTTCGCCGCGTTACCCCTAAGATTGTAGACCTCCGCCGGGCGGTTGAATCTCGGATCGAGCTTGACATGCGATTCCCAATCCTCGATTCCGGCCACCCGAAACGCCTCCTGAACGAACTCTCGCACGCTATGGGATTCTCCGGTGGCTCCAACAAACTCGTCCGGCTTGGAGTGCTGCAGGACGCGCCACATAAGGTCAACGTAGTCGGGCGCGTACCCCCAATCGCGCCGGGCGTCGATATTTCCCAGGACGATCTGTTTCGCCCGCCCCGTGGCGACCCGGGCAACGCCATCGGAGATCTTGCGCGTCACGAATTCGATGCCTCGGATCGGACTTTCATGGTTGAACAAGATCCCGTTGCTCACAAACATCGAATAGGCTTCGCGGTAGTTGACGCCGGCCCAAAAGGCATACACTTTGGCCACGCCGTAGGGGCTCCGAGGGTGGAAAGGTGTTGACTCGTCCTGAGGTTCCTGGTCCACGTGACCGAACATTTCGCTGGAGGCGGCCTCGTATATCCGGGCCGAGGGCGCCTGGGTCCGCGCGGCCTCGAGGAGGCGAAGCGCGCCCATGCCGGTAATCTCGCCCGTCAGGACCGGCTGGGCAAACGAGGTGGCCACGAAGGATTGGGCGGCGAGGTTGTAGATTTCGGAGGGATCCGCCCGCTTGACGGCCCCCGTTAATGACGACTGATCCATCAGGTCACCGTCCAGCAGTTCGATTCTGTCTAGGATGGAAGCGATGTTGGACATGTTGGGACTACTGAGCCGGCGGACAAGCCCGAACACGCGGTAGCCTTTCTCCAACAGCAGCCGGGCGAGGAACGAACCATCCTGGCCGGTGATTCCAGTGATCAGGGCCCGCCGGTCGGACATGACGACGGGTGGAAGACGCGCAGAATATGAACCAGACGGCCCGACTGGATACGCTGCTGCACACGAATCGGCCACGCTCTAGTGGAGCCGAGCTGCAAGGCCCGAACAAGATTCACAGAACGTACTGTTTGCGCGAACCTTGAGTTTTAATGCTCATGGGCGAAGAATCCCGAGTGATTGTTCGCCTTGCGATCCGCCCGAGAAGTTGAACCAGGAGGGATCTCAAGCGCACGGATTCGGCCTTCGCTCGTTGGCCACCACAGTCTCATTACATGGAAATCAGATCGTTCTGCGAGGGGAGGTTTCGAAACTCACCCATCGGGTCCAAGTTAGGTTTCAGCTGAGGTTGGACCCGCTCTATCCTCGACAGGAGGTGGGCTGAAATCGATCGAGTCCTTTGTGAGGGCAGTGTGGTCGCCCTAGTCCGGAAGAGCTCCTAGGTGTAACCCCACGACGCGAGTCTATCGGTCTGAGCCGATTCTCGGGCTGTCCCTCGACCCGACTTAAGTTCCTGGGCAATTGCCCGGACAGCTGTGAGTAAGGTCCCCGTGTGACCTTGATTCGACTCGGGCAACCCATCCGAATTCACGACGGGACCTCCCTCTACCGGACCCGAGCACACATTCCCTCTGGTCACGTCGTAGACAACCTTCGTTTCACGCTCGAATGCTGCAATCATGACTCTATCCAGTTCTGCGACCCGGTGGACGGGCAAAACCTGGTGACCGTGCTGAGAGAGCCCCTCAGAAACAGCGAAGGCTGGTGCCGAGCGTTCGTCGGTCTCAATCCGAGACAGGGTCACTGCAGAGGGGAAATTGGGTGCACGGATTCCGGCCGCTTCAAGTATGGTCGGAGAGACGTCAATCAGACTTGCCCACCCGATGCCCGCCCGGGGCGCGCGAAGTCCACCCGGAGGGCGCACCCACAACGGGACGCGGACAATGGATTCCGCTACCCCTTGAACATGGAACAGATTGCCATCTTCACCGAAAGCCTGCCCATGGTCGCTAAGTAAGACGGTCAACGTATTTTCCCATCGACCGGCTCGTTCGAAAACCGATAGGATCGCGCGGAGCCGACGATCTAGGATCCCAAGACAAGCCAGGTAGCGCCGTCGGAGCGTCTCGATTTCGGCAGTCGACGGAACCCACTGACCAGTCAGCCAACCGATCCGATCCTGCCTACGAACTCGGGTCAATTCCTCTTCGTCTGAAGCTCCGCCGGGTTCCTTGGTGAGCCGAAAGTAGGGCTCGTGGGCGTCACAGAGGTTCAACAGAGTGAATGTCGGTGAATCGGGGGGTTGCAGGTCGAGCCACGACGAAAGTGCCGTCTCCACCCACGGCGCAACAAAGAATTCGGGGACCTGGCCCGGTCGCCTCACTTTCGATCGAGCCCGACTCACTAGCTCCAATAGCGGAGGATAGCGCGACAACAGCTGGGGCCACCACTCTGACACCCCGCCTTGGAATCCTCTAATCCCTTTTGGCGAAGACTCTCTTGGGTCCGACCCGGAAATCACGTTTGGTGGGCGTTGCGGATTCCCGGAGCGGAGATACACGCCGCGCCAGTTCCCCCAAGCCGCAAAGTCAAATCCTTGGGTCAGGCCTGTGGCCGGATTGATAAAAGGGTTCGCAGAAAAGCAGGCGGATCTGTACCCAGCGGGCTTCAACAATTCTGGTATTGTCCGCTGGTCGGGGGCGAGTCGCCGGAGCTCCCGGGTGCCGATGCCGCTCTCCCAAGGGTACAGACCGGTCAACAGTGCGGCGTGGGCGGGCAGGGTCCAACTCGCCGGGGTCAAAGCACGTGGGAAGCTGAAGGATTCCTGGTACAGCTCTGAAAGTGTCGGCAAGGCCGGGTCGAAGGAGGGGCGACCCAAGCCCCCCGGGAGGACGTCATGCCGGACGCAATCTAGGACTACCACCAGGATGTCAGGCGGACGTGAACGGTCGATCACGGCAGTCACCCAATCCCTGTCGACGTGCGAGAGGAGGACGCGATCTCTAAGGGAGATTCGTCCAAGCGTATGGGATTCGCCACCGCTTGCTCCCTGGGTGGCTCCCTTTGGCGCGTCATGCGACCTTGAAGAAGTCGTAATGCGCGCTCTGAGAATAGAGTATGAACGTGGGATCGTTGACGAACCGGTTAATGTAGTTCGTGTCACTCGCCTTGTTGATCACCACCCATCGAATGCCGCTCGAGGTCAGCGCCTCTGACTCGGTGACCGCCGAGGGACTCGAGGCGCTCAGCCCGGAGACTGAAAAGTGGACGTAGACGGTGTAAGTGGTCGTTGGACTCCCCGTGACGTTCAGCGTCGTCCGCACCTCCGGAAGCCCGTACTGGTCCGTCGCGATGAACTGAGTGGTCTGTCGTAATCCGACAGCCTGCACGGTCTCGTTCGTCGAGTAGCTTGCGGGTACGGATCCGCCTGAGAAGGACTGAAGAATCCGTGCGCTGGAATTCCCATTCTCGGAAGCCACCTGCACTTCGGAAACCTTGGCCTGAGGGGAAACGACCCGGATTTGGAGGGACTGGGGTACGGCCTGGTGGAAGGCGAATCCAAGGGTCATGTTAGCCGAACCATCGGGTTCCATCGACAGGGTCTTCGTCAACGTCAGGTACTGCCATTGGTAGGTGTCGACTATGGAGTCCCCGACGACCGTTGTGTTGCGAGCTGGCGCGTAGAACGGGCTTACTGTATACACGATGGCCGGGTTGGAAGCGGGAGAGTACGTTGCAAAGATCAACCCATCCCCGGTTCGAAGTAGCTGAACATCGTAAGGGTACTCGTCCACGAAGAGCCCGGGCGAGGGCTGGGCCCAAGCTGGCGCGGCATCGACGAACTCCACTTGCCCTCCCTGTAACCAATTGACACCGGAGGCCAACGCCCAGGCGAGCGCAGCCGCCGACCGCTGATCCGCTGAGGTGAAATAGAGCGGTTGAACCAGCGGAAACACGGGACGTTGAGTTGCGAAAACGATCGGGAACGTGGACGGGTTGGGCGCGATGTACAGCACCCCTCCCACCTCTGCTCGCAGCCAAGTGAGCTCCTGGAGTTGGCTCGTCGATTCACCGTAGAAGTTGATAGCGGCAGGGTACGATGCGCTCGATACGCCGAGTTGAAATCCGACCACGACAACGGCTAGCGCGACACCTACCACAACCATGCGTGACAGGAGCCGACCAGACATTGTCGAGGGTCGGCGGTTCTCAGGAGAGTCGAAAGGAGTCGTGAGATCGGCGGGGGGTGTGACTTCTTTCGACTCCGCAGCTCGCGGCAGGCCGCCTGAGGCTTCGCTTGCGACAACTTGTCCCGTTGGTTGCAACGAGTCCTGCGGCAGTAACGAGAGCAGTTGCGAAAGTCGCCCGATAAGAAGACCCAACGGAATCACGAGGAAGTATGGTCCACGGGTACTGGTGGCGTACGGGGTAAGCAGCAGCACCTGGACCAGGAGGGCTGCGAACAGCGCCCGCAAGGCCCATGAGTCGATGGGAATCGATTTTTGTAGTTGACCTCTGACCAGGACGTAGAAGATGGCTGTAAGCCCGTAAAGTCCGAGCAGGTAGGAATTGTTTCCGTCAAACTGACCAATCATCAGGCCCCAGTTCGAAAGGTTCTGAATGTGAAGCAAAACTGGATCTGCTAGACCAGTGGCAGCGATCTGAGGGTGGAGAAAGCTAAGATAGGCCACCGCAGCGATCGAGGGCGCAAAGAGGGGGGACATCCTGACCACAAACTCCGGGCGAAACGCGCCAAGTCTCCAGCGTCCCAGAACATAGATCGCGGCTGCAACCACAAAGTAACCGGCCGAGTAGGGCTCGGCGAGTACAGCGAGCAGGAAGAGACCGCCGCCCGCCCAGGTGAGCTTTAGACTAGGGGACTCTTTCGTCGCGACAAGGAAGACGAGCCCGAGAGCGCCTAGACCGAAAGCGACGAACTGGGCAATTCCAGTCCAACCTACCTCAGTCATCAAAAAGGGTTGTGTTCCACAGGCGGCGGCGGCGAGAACAGCCGCTAGGGTCGATCGAGTGAGTTTCAGTGCTAATGCATAGATGCCAACGCAGAAGAAGAGGAGGGCGATCCCTGACGTCAGGTCACCAAGTTGGAATGAGGCAACCATCCCTGGGACGGCCGAGACCAGCGGGAGGTAAAGGGCGGGTAACAACGGATAGGGGTAGCTGAACAGGTTCGACGCGCCGTGCAGATACCCGTGGCTCGTGAAGAGATACTCAGCGACGTCTCCGCCGAACACTCTGTTCGACGCGAACAGGGTTGCCATCGGGGAGAAAACCATCACGGAAAACAATGCTAGAAAAGCGGCAAAGAGCCCATGACCGGCTGCGAATCGCCACAGCTTGGCTCGCAGCGTCAACGCTCCACCCTCAGCTGGCTCCAACCGGACTCCCACCAAGTCTACAACGCGGGACATGCGAATTCCGAAAAGGTGCGGCTGAAGCCTGGGACACCGAGCCTACAACCGATACCGCTGTCGCAGAAGTAACAACAAAGTTTGCCCCCAGCTCCCTCGCGACCCTCGTGTCGTTCCCGCCGCTGAATGCGGTGATATGGGGACCCTGGCAAGCGAGGGGTGTGGAGATCGAATCGGAAGTGCGCCCGGAGAAAGGCACAATCCCTACGAGCCCAATCACCTTGAGGGTCCGGACTGGGAAGGTATCACCTCTGACAGCCGGGGTCAACCATCGCATCGAGCCATAGATGCCGACACCTTTGGCCACGTGGCCTTTGGTTTTCCAACACCCAATCGAGCAGCATCCCAAGTATCCGCGTCGGCCATTGACGGGAATCTTCACGTCAGCGCCCTCTTCCCGTTCATCATTCCGAGGAGGTAGTCAAGATTTGAGCCCCGGTCGAAGAGCCTGCGGACAGATTTCGTGTTTTGTTCGAACGAACTCCAGTCCTCCCCCGATAGCCTAGAGATCGCGGAGGCTATTCTTCGGGGAGAGGCGCCGCTCGCCACAACCCCCACTTTGTGCCGCTCTATGAAGCTGCCTGCGCCATTGAGGCGAGAGGTGACGGCGAGTACGGGAGTTCCGGCTGCAATTGCCTCTGCAAAAGCGTTTGGGAAGCCCTCACGCTTACTAGGAAGAGCAACGAGCCATGCCCTATGCAGCAGGTCCAGTTTCGCCGCGTCGCTGACCCGTCCCCTGAACTCTATGAACGGATAGCTTGCGTAGCGCTTCTCGAGACCCACGCGCAGGGGGCCATCGCCCACAACTACGACCCGTTTGTGAAGTCCTGTTTCTTGATTTAGGCGGACTACACCCTCCAGTAGCGCGTCGAGATTCTTGTGCGCAACTATGCGACCGAGGAACAAGATTAGGTCGGGGTCCCGAAGAGCGTTGGATTCGCCGTTCAAATCGACCGGCGATCGGACCACACGCAGCACCATGCTGGGATTCACGTTACGCAGTCGATCGCTGAGAGGTTCATCCACAGTCAATCCCCTGTGGAATCTCCGGGCGGCCCATATCGCAAGGAGTTGGCCACGGAACTCAGTGGGAAACTCGCACCAATCAACCAGCATTCCACTCGTAGGTCTTATCGTAAGTAGATGAACCAGTGGCATTTCGTTGATCAGCATGGCGTCGTATTCTGAGTGAATGTCGGCAGTAAGCTCGGATACGGCACGCGAATATCGAACGAGCCCGGTCAACGACCTAGAGCCGGACCTGATGTATCGTGGGATTTTGGCATGCCGGATCACCGTAAAGCCATCCATCCTCTCTTCGGCCGGTAGTTCACCTTCTGTGTAGTCTAGAGTGAACACGTCTACGCGGCAACCCTTGTGAGCAAGGCCGTGGGCAAACTGCTCAAAGCGGTACTCCTGTCCTCCTACACTCGGACGAAAGAGCTCTGTGATTAGGGCGATCGATTGAGTCATCCACCCATCATGGACCGCGGCGCCATAGACTCCGTACGCTCACACGCCGACCTGAAAGCTAAGTCCCTAGCCGTATGTTCTCCATGGAAGTGGGTTATAGTCTTTGCTCAGTCCTCGCGGCGGTCCAATCTCGCTTCGAACCACGGTTAGAAAGCTCCGGTGCCGAACCAGGTCAGGCCTTCGGATCCCAAGACGATTCTAACCGGAAACCAGAGGTAGGGACCCGCCTGTCGAGTGTTCCCCCCCGAAGGCGCGGAAAAGTGCCCATCGCAGAGAGCGACAGGTTTGGGCCCACGCTTCTAGGGACAGGCGTTGGTTTCTAGAAGCCATGGTCAGTTAGCGGGACACCCAACATCCTATGGTAGGCTAGGGTATTCTACTCGTTTTGTAAGTTCCGCAGACTTGGCGGGAAAGGATGTGCTCGATATCGGATGCGAAGCGAGCTGGTTCTGGGGGTTCGCAGCTGCAGACAGCGCAGGACATAACGAGGGGCCAAGTTGGCGAGACTCCAGAGATGATGGAAACTTGAGCCTCCTCAGATGACTTCACATCCGGGAATTCCCGTTCGAGGGCGTGCTGAAGGGAGACTGAACTGCGGGACAGGAAATAGTGAAGGATCGGAATGCGGTGGCGGATGAACTGACTGAGTGTTCGGATCGAGTCTTGCGCTCCTGGGATCTACGTACGGACTGGCTGCTCGCACAAAGTTCCGGAGAAGCCAAATGGCTGAGTATGACTGCCGACCGCTACCTTACCCCCCGCCGAATGCCTTCAAGTACCAGCGCGTGTTTCGGCCAACTGGCTGAGGTCTGCATGACCCTTTGGGAACACCGGATGGGCCGTCGCGGCGGAGTGCTTCTCGACCTCGTCCTCTCTCTGGGCCTCATATTCCTAGGCGCCTACGCCCTCGAGTCGATTGGGCTCACTTTTGGACACCTCCTACACGGGGCACTCCGTTTCTTTGGTCTCTGAAGAAAGCCAAGCGTGTAGAAGTCTTGACACGCGTGCCGAATTTTGGTAAAAATCCGGCTACTCCACTCCGCATTCGCGGTCAGTTAACTGCGGGATTGAGACGGTGTAGGTTCCTCACACTCTCGAGATTGGGAGCGGGGGTGAGATAACCGAGGACGAGGCCTAGGTAGTGAGCCGGGAACCTGACGCACTGCCTAATGAACAGAAACTCCCAAAATCCGATGTTTATCCCCCAGGAGCTGGCGGCCTGGTGCCGCTCCCGGTAGACTCGACGGGCCCTGAGTCCAAGGATATTTGCCACCTGCTGACCCAGGTCAATTCTGATGGGCATGCCTTCGGCCGGCTTGAGTCGCCCGTAAAATATCTTGACCACGAGCATGTGGTTGTAGGCGTAACCGAACGACCGTCGAAGCACGAAACTGAGCGACTTCTGCGGGTGGTTGTGGTACACCTCGATTGCAGGGTCAAGCACCAATCTTCCACCGCTTCGCACAACCCGGAACGCGAATTCAATGTCCTGCTGAGAATGCAGGTCTCGGATTCCCCCAGCCGAGGCGTAGAGGGACCGAACCACGGAGCAGTTGGAAAAGCCGATGCCTGCTCCCTCCTCGATTTCGAAAGTTGGACCTCTGCCTCGGGCGGTGTTCCAGGCAAATGTGTATTTGTCACCCCCCCAGAAGACACCCCCACCTACTAGACCGTAGCCGCGGCGATGCCATTCAACGTGCTTCGCGATCCAATCGGGTGGCACATAGATGTCGGAGTTAGTGAAGAGGACGATGTCGCTCGATGTGAGTTCGACACCGGTGTGTTGACCTTCGGGCTCCGAACACCCCCGCCGAACTACTATGCGCAATCCAGTGGCCCCGAATTCCTTGGCGAGCTCGAGCGTTCCGTCGTCAGACCCCGCATCCACTAGAATGACAGAGTACTTTTCTCGCGGATATGTTTGTGTAAAAACGCGTTGCAGGCAACCCTTAATCGTTCGAGCCGCGTTTAGCTCCGTTATCACGACCACTACAGACGGGGTTGAATCGTTAATTTGCCAGGCACCACTGGCGCTCTCGGGAATTCCCTGTTTACGCTTATCCGGTCCATTCCCGGGAACCGAGTCAAGCATACGGTGGACTCCCAGCGCGGAGATCGACCGCAGCCGAGTTGTTCATCAAAGATCTATGATCAATCATGCAACGTCGAACCAGTGCCACGAGGCGATAAAGCCACCGTTTTAACGGTGGAACAAGATGACGCGACACTTGCTACCGGTGAACGGGCGGCGGGGACATGACGAATCTCTCGGGTTCGGATGGATTGCACGCTCTGGGATGCCGAACTCGGTCGTTGGCCGTGCGATACGCGAAGCGCCGGCACCCGGGACGTCGAAAGCTAGATAAACGTCTCGAATCACAGAGGTCGACCAGATGCGTGTCGCTGTCGTTGGGACGGGTCGTGTTGGACTTTCGTTCGCCGCCGTCGCGTCGCTACACTTTCCTACCACTGCCATTGATACCGATAGCAATCTGGTGGCTCGGATCAACTCCAAATCTCACTTCGATGAACCAGGCCTAAACGGATGCTTGGAAGCGGGATCACTTTCAGCCACGACTGACTTCGCCGCTGTCCGCTCCGCCGACCTCGTAATCGTCTGTGTTGGTAGTCAGGAGGGGGAGAAGGGCTATTCGCCCGCACGACCCCTCGCGGCCCTGCGAAATGTCGAGCCCGAGCTTCGGGGCCCGAGCCAAATCCTCTGTGTGATGAGTACGTTGCCTCCGAGTTCGATATCGCGGGACATCCTCCCGTTCTACCGGTCGTCCGGGCTCGAGAAGCGCATTCGGGGTTTCGCCTACACTCCCGCGATGATTGCATTAGGAGAGGCTGTACGGAACTTTCAGAATCCAGATTACGTCATGATTGGCGCGAACTCGCCGGATGTAAGCGCCGAAATTGCTGAATTTTGGAGAACTATTGCCGGACCGCGTCTGCCGATAGTTACGTCGACCATTGAAAACATCGCCGTCGCAAAGTACGCGCTAAACCTAGCGCTGGTGCTCAAGATTTCGCTGATGAACCTCACATCGGAGTTCTGCGAGCACCTCAATGGGGACGTAGACTTGGTCGCGGAGATCTTCCGGATGGATCCTAGACTTGCGGGCCGTCAGATGTTTAGAGGAGGGCTCGGGTATGGAGGAACCTGCTTCCCGGTCGATGTTGCTGCGTTCATCACCGAGTCGGAGCGGGCAGGAATGCCATCGGAGTTTCTTCGCGCGACGCAGGTGCTCAACGACTGGCAGATTCAGCGCAGCGTGGAGCGCGTTACTGATCTGGGGATACGTCGAGTCTCGGTGCTTGGAACTGCCTTCAAAGCGAATACAGGTGTAGTCGTCAACTCCCAGGGTCTGGAAATCGCCCGCCGGCTCGCGGCTCAGAACTCGGACGTCACAGTCTACGACCCGATGGCGATGCCCGGAACCCGAGAGGCGCTCGGCGACAGGGTACGATACGCGGAGAATCTTACGGAAGCGCTGGTTAACGCGGAGGTGGTTTTCATCGCCGTAGACTGGCCGGAGTTCCGGAACCTTCCAGCGGGGACTTTCCGGCCCGACCAGATAGTGATAGACCCGTGGAGAATTTTGCGGGACTCGCCCCCGGTAGGCCGTTACATTGGGTACGGTCTCCCCGCTCGATGAAATCAGTTCGCTCCCATTCGTGGGCGTTTCGGGACCAGCTCGCTCTGGCACAGGTCGCGGACACTTCGACCCTCATGGCAGAACCTTGGCGAATCTTTTTCGCGCGCACCTTGAACTGGAAGTACGCCCGGCGGCGCAACCTCCAACTTCAACTTCTCCGTGCGCTGTCAACCGAGTTCGACCTGGGAATCAATAACTGGAACGAGTTCGAGGCAACGCCACAGACCACCAAGTCGGACCTGCTGGGCTTTGAGGCCCACAATGTGCGGGGCGCAATCCTACACCAAACTTCCGGCAGTTCCGGCACACCCTTCGAGTTTTACCGCGATCAGTCCCTCGAACCGATTGACGCCGCAATCTTTGACAGGGCGTGGAGAATGGTCGGCCGACGGCACGAACCTGTTCTTCGACTCGTTTCAGGACCACCTAAGTGGCGGTTCTACGATGCTCTTCGGAATGTCTATCCGATGAACTATCGAACTGTCGACGACTCCTACGTAGATTGGGTTGTGCGCTTCCAGCCCTACCTCATCCATGGCGTTGCGGGGGCAGTCCGTGATCTCGTTGAACGAGTTTGGGCCGCCGGATACGGGAACATTCTGCGTAGGACGAATCTCTACTTGATGAGTGAAGATACCAAGAGCCATCGCCAGGCCCTCGCGGGCCGGGTTGGTCGGATTCACATGGGTTACGGAATATCGGAACTCCGAACCGTGGCGTCAGAATGCAGATCCGGAACTCTCCACGTGAACATGGAAACGACGGTCGCTGAATCAATCCATGGTAGAGTCTATGTGACGAATCTTCTGAGTAAGACCGTACCTTTCTTCCGGTACGCAACAGGGGACCGGGGGGAGGTCGTGCCTAATGGCCACTGCGCTTGTGGAGTTGAATCCGATGTGATTACCGGTTTGGTCGGCAAAGCGATTGACTTCTACAATGCGCCAGGGTTTGCCCGACCCCTCGGGTGGTGGTTAGTGAGCCCCATTAGCCACGAGTATGCGGACGTGCTGCGTGCCTGGAGACTCGAAGTAATCCCCGGGGAGAGACTAATCCGACTTTACGCCGTTCCGAAGCATCGGGGCCTTCGGAAACTTGGGCCATACCTCCGATGGATGTCGAAGAACACCGGCTATCGGACCGAGGTTGTTTCGGTTACCCACTTGCCCGACTGGAGAGAGAAACTAATCCGGATCGTGATGAATTGACCGAGGGGCTCCATGGCGGAGAACTAGAGTGGGTCATCGCGGCACGACGCAAGGTCCCTGTTGAGAGTCTCACGAGTTTTGCCAATACGGTGGCCCCCGTCATGCCCAGGCAAGTCTTCGATCTACGACGGGAGTTCCGACGCCTGTACCTTTATTCCCCGCGTGATCCGTTGGAAGTTAGACAGGCAATCGGCAAGTTTTCGGCCGTTTCGAGCGACAGTGTAGTCGTTGGGGCAGGCTCTACAGAACTTATTCACCTCTTCTTCCAAACCATTAGCCCCGGGCACGTGATCATTCCTGTGCCGACCTATAGTGAGTACGCCTCGGCAGCCAAGCAGTGGGATTGCCCTACCACCCTCGTAAAACTCACCCCGGACTTCGACCTGGATCTTGAGGCCATCTCGGAAGTCATCACTCACAAGACCCGCGCAATCGTGGTGTGTAACCCGAACAACCCGACGGGGCGCCTCTACACCCCCGCTAAGTTACTCGCACTCGCAAGGTTGGCCGACGCCGCAGGGGCCTACCTGCTGATCGATGAGGCGTACCTTGGTTTTGTGCCAGATGACCGAAGTCATTCCATGGCTGCCCAAACCCGCCGACATAGGGTGGTCGTCGTTGACAGCGTATCGAAACTTTCCGGAGCGCCCTCCCTCCGAGTCGGCTGGATGATCGGCCCTCCTGCGTTCCTGCGCGGGCTAAGCCGCAGAAGAGTCCCCGGTACCCTGAGCAATCTCTCATTGTGGCTTGTCGGGCCGCTCCTTGCAGCGACGGCGCATCGACATTCCATGCAGCGGCTAATCGCCCGCGAAAGAGGGTACCTTGAGAAAGAGCTTTCCCGAATTTCGGGGCTCACGGTCACCCCTTCTGACTGCAACTTCATTCTAGTCCGTTTAAGTCGCGACGGTCCCGATTCCAATCAGCTCTCGGATCGACTCGGCAAGAAGGGCCTCGTCATCCGTGCTGCAGGGAACATTTCCGGTCTGAATCGGAGGTACTTCAGGGTCACGGTGCGGACTCACGCGGACAACGTCAAGTTAGTGCACGCATTGCGGAGAGCACTAACGTGACCGCGACCCTCTTCGTCGACCTCGACGATACGCTCCTCCTCCCGGGTCGCCTCTCGCGAATGATGTGGCGGCTCGCCAAATTTTTCCAGAACCAGGGTCGTGACGACCAACGACCGAACCCTTCCGTGTTGGCCGCCATGCACCGGTACGAGCACATTATCCTAGTAACCAGTCGAGACGTGTCAGACAGGGAGCGTACTCTCCGCCTCCTTGCTAAGCACGGGATTCGGGTCGCGGATGTGCGGTTCTGCCCACGCCAGGAAGTCTTCAAGGACTGGAAGGGTCGATTGATCGAGAAAACCGCACCAGAAGGCCCCGTGGATTGGATGGATGACATGTTCAACCAAACGGGCCCCGTCACTATCAGCCCGGGACCAGGCGGGAGAGAGGTGCAGGGCCTTCCTGTACCAGGCGCACAGGGGCCACGGTCACCCCAACGGTCCGAGTCACCATCCCTTTGAAACCGGGGCGATCTCCGATTGCCGCCGCTGGGTTTACCGAGGTCGCTAGAACCCTTTGCCGGATTCTTCCAGCTTCGTGGGCCCATTGAGAGCCTGGTAGAGGGATTCCGGTGGCTTGGCCTTCCAGCAGACGCGGGCCAGTGCCTCACCAAACCACCGCGGCAGGTGCAGCGAGGTTGAAACCGTCCGGACGTCCAATTTTGTGAGCTCACCCGTCGCGGCAAGAATCAGGCCAAAAAGGGTCCACCCGACAACTACTCCGACGATGAGGTGTAACAGGGGCTCGGAGGAAAAGGGTAGGTCGACCAAGAAGCCTGTCGCCAACCCCAAAGCGCCCGCAACCGAAACCCAGCCAGCTGAGCGCAGGGGCAGCCCCACCTCCATGATCGCGAAAAGGAAGTAGAGGTTAGCCGCGAGTCCGACTATGGACGAGATCAAGACCGCGATCGAGGTGGCAACCAACACCCCGCCGCCGAGGAAGGATGCCGCCGAGAACAGTAGAAGGAATGCAATCCCAAAGAGAGTTATTGTCTGAAATCCCGCGATGTACAGTTCCAGACGTTGTCGACCGACTGCGACGAGCGACGTGTAGATTAGAACGGAGAGGGAGGCCGGAATCACGCTGATGGCGAGGACCGCCAACGCACCTGACCCCGGCAAGTACTGCGGGTTCGTGAAAACGTGAATGAGGTCAGTTCGGTAGGTCGCGATTGCGGCGGCGGTGGGTACCACCAGCATCATTCCGAACCGGAGGATCCGGATGGTCTGAAGTCGGATCTCGGAAAAGGCCCGTCGATGGTGCAGCCCGGAGATGAGAGGAAACAACGGAGTGGCAATCGCACTTGCGAGTGAAAGCGCGACCACTCGGAATCCATTCGCGGCATTGAAGATATTGAACTCGCGCACGCCCGCCGCAATTTCCACGATGAACGGAACGGAGTTGGTCACGAGGTAGGCCAGCCCAAGGCTGCCCATCAATGGCCAGGCAAACCGCACCATGGATCGCGCCTCGGACCCTCGATACCGGTCCATTTGGGGGAGGATCGACGGAAGACTGTACAATGCAGAGACCCCAGCACCCGCAAGATACGCCAAGGCAATCGCCCATAGATTGGGCTCGAAGATAGCGACAACGAGTAGCAGAGGAGTTCGAACCGCGACTTCAACTATGGACGGGTACTGCGCTCGGACAGAATCTCCTTGGGCGACAAACAACTGAGCGTACACCGCTGGCAAAGACCAGAGAATAGGCAACGCGAGTATCGCCGCGGCAATCGCTAGCAATTCGACGGTGCCGGCCAAGGTCCGCCCGGCGATAGAGACGGGCGCCAGTAGGAGAATCAGAATCGCGGCCACTCCTACGATAGCGAATCGGAGAACAACGTAGGTCGCGGTGATATCGACTGGTGACTTCCCACGAGCGATGAGAAAGGTGTAGGCCGAACCGATTCGAAGGTCGCCGACGCTACTGATGGAGCTGGCAATCAAGAGGAACAGCTGAACCGTTCCGAGCAGCTCTTGGCCTTGGCTTGACACCCCGACGAACTTGTAGAGGAAGACACTCCCGACGAACCCGGCAATCTGAACGAGACTGCTGGCGAGGAACACGCCGACGGAGCTAAACCCAAGGGGTTGCCGAGCTTGAGGAATCCGACCATCTGAAGTCGGGGCCCTGGAAGCCATCACGCGATCGGACCCCACCTTACCCGTGCGTCAACGGAGACAGCCCGAACTATAAGGTACCAAGCCGCGAACGGTCCTCATGATGGTCTCGGGCGTGGACGTCAGCCGGCGAATACACCTTGTACAATGGAACTCGACGACGAGTCAATTGCCGCCTGCTATAGCGAAGTCTAATGTTTGGCTCCCGGGTAATTGTTAGACAAGGCGCGGCATGGGCGTACCATCGGAAGGCAACACGAGTCTTCGAACTAGCTTAGGCGATAATCGCCTTCCCTCCGCCTCGGTAGTCGTATCTGAACTCAACTCCGCATCTACTATTCGTAATTGCGTCGAGTCACTCCTCGCTCAGGACTACCCGGCCGCACTTTTCACCGTCATTCTCGTTGACGCCGGATCGACGGACGGTACCCTCGATATCCTTCGCCAGCTGCATCATCGGAACCTTCTCGTAATGCTAGAAACCGGCTGCTCGGAATCTGAAGGGCAGCGGCTCGGCGCGGTGGCAAGTAGTACGGATTTAATTTTCTTCACGAACTCCGATGATTTCGTACCGCCGGATTGGATACGACGTCATGTCATGTGGCACATGCAAGGATACGACATAGTTGGGGGATCAACATTCCAAAGCGGTGATGCTGTGAGCTTTTCCCGAAACGTACGCACCAACGGCTACCCGAGGCGATTCCCAACGTCAGGCGCCGGTTTCGGGTTCGGGAACTTTTCGGTCCGGAACCAGATGCTCAAGGAGTGCGGGGGGGTAAGGTCTCTTCCGTCCCAACAGGACGCAGAGTTCGTCCAACGTGCCCTGGAACACGGCGCGTCCGCAATAATTGACCCGCGAATCGAGGTGGAGCACGACCACCCCCTTGGCACTCTCAAACAATCCTTCCTGCGATCTTACGGTTACAGTCGCAACCACCTCAACTTGCGAAACACTACGCGGACGATTTCGGCTCGGACGGACCTCACCGGGATGGGTCTCTGGGAGGTATCTGTTCCTCGTATCATTTGTGAGCTATCTGGCGCGGAACCCTGGGCTGCCTACCGCGCGTTTGTTCCCAGGCTCCCTCCTCGGATCCGGAGGCCCGGCTTTGTAGAGTTTCTATGGGATCGATTCTGGGGCTACACGGTGGCCGAGCTTGTGGCCATCCTAAATGAAAGCCTGCACCGCCGATCGAGTGATCGAGTTGTAGATCTCCATGGAAATCGTGCGATCTGATCGGGTCTTCCCAAACTGCGCTCCAGGCTGACTAGGGGCGAACGTTTGCTGCCCGTTGTTCTCAACTAACCAACGTGTAGAGGTATAGCCCTGCTGAAGGATCCGCCATCGTCAGGCTGTAGCTGTTGGCGTCGAGCATTTGCGTCAGCTCACTGACGTACGGAGCCATATCAGGCAGCTGCAGGTCAACCACAATCACCTCCATCGGGAATTTGTCCAGATAGCTTGGGTTCCAGCCGGACTGCCCGAATATGATGATGGGGGCCTCTCGCTCCGCGAGCCTCGACCCGAGCACGTTCTGGGTGAGAACAGAATCTTGAATCGGTACCGAGGAAATAAACGAGTTCACTAAACTGGCGTTCGGGATTGGGGTGGGCCAGACCGGGTGAGGAATCTCCCCCATGGCTGTGTTGTTGGGCACGATGTTATCACCGAGGGAAAGTTCGGATTGGGGAAGGATAGGGCTGAAGGCACTCGCGGTCAACACCACTGCGAGCGTCACGACCACCATCATGATCGCTACCCGCTTACGCCCGACGGAGGGAGACACGGATGACCGTCCGAGGACTTTCGACATCCGGTCGAACCCGTGGATTGCCGCGACGAATAGAAACGGGATTACGAAGGATGACCACTGGGACCAGACAACGAAGGGTAGGCCCACTCCTCCCTGTCCGAGCAGCGGGCTCCAGAACACGACTAGGAGGAGCCAGGGGATCGATGGCAGAAGCCAGCGGAACGACAGTAGCGGCGTGAAGAGGAGGGGGACCAGTAGCAAGGTTAGATACAGGTCCTTCGCCCCGAGCTCATATTCGAAGGAAAACGGGATGTTTTGTAGGACCGCGGTAGGGTTCACGAAACCCGTGGAACCAGTAAAAGTGTAGCTCGTGTTAGAAATGTTGAGCAGTGAATAGTTCGCGAGAGCCGGTGTCACCTGGAGGTATGCGACCCAAACGACCAGCAGGATAGTCAGAACTGCCATGAATCTGACAAGGTCCCTCGAGCGACTTGCGGAAAAGTACTCGATGAGCAGGGAAAGCACGACAAAGGCTAAGATCACTACAACGAACTCGCTGGCGGCGAGAGCCAATCCGGCGAATCCCGTGGCCAAGATGAAGTGTTTTTTCAGGTATGCATAATACATGAAAAGCAGAAACGGTATGGCGAGGCTCAGGTCGTGGAACTCGTACTGGATGACGCCGGAGAGTGCAGGGTACAGTAGATAGACCAAACCGAACAAGAGTGCGTACTGCTTACTTTTGAGAACCGAGGAAGCAATCAAATAAACCGGGACAGCTCCGAGCGCGAGGAGGGTCGCCTCGGTGACCATCAGGGTGGCCGGGACGGGAACAATGGTCGAGACGCCGGCGAGCAGCAGGAGAACAGGCCGTCCGAGAACATAGGCAGTGAGTTTCCCGTGCGAGGCGAGCCAAACTAGCTGAACTGCGCTTCCGAAGTCGAAGTACCCTGTGCGGTAGTAGGCGAATTTGGAAAGGAGGTACTCGGAGAACACCGTCGAATAAGTCACGATGGAGGCAACCAAAATCCACTCGGTCAGGCCGACGCCTCGCAAAAGCTCCATTAGCGCTTGCGGAACTTGGAGGATACGGGGCCCCCTGTCCTTCGGGTATTGTTCGCGAGCGAGCATCGGGGTAGCTCAGGAACTCGTGGTCAGGGGAATCGAGGCCGAAACGGGGAAGACCACCCCTTCGGGCGTCGTTCCGGTTACCGTCAGTGTCCACATGCTACCAAGCGAGAGAGGCGAGGTGAACGTAACGTTGGACGATATTCCGTCGTGACCATGTCCCGAAAGATCCGGAACATTTCCGCCCTCCGTTCCCGCAAGAGAAAGCGCGAACTGGAGGTCGGCCTCCACAGGACTGGATGGTTGGAGGTAGTTGGACTCTATCTCGCCCGGCGACAAGGCCGTGGAGTAGTAGTCCAGAGTCGACAAGCTCCCGTTAAAGAAGTACCCCCCACAGATGCAATCACCGATTTGAATGGGGTCAAGATTTCCAGGAAATGAAAATGCAGGCCGGGCCCAAGACACGATAGCTGTGCCGTCGAGGTACGCGACGATTTGTTGAGTGCCCACGGTGTAGGCTAGATCGTTCCAAGCACCCACTCGAAAGATGTCGCCAAGCTGGAAGTCCGCGCGCTTCCCGTTAGCGTATACTGCGAGATCGTTGATATTGTTCACACTCCTGAAGGAGTAGAAGTAGAAAGCATTCGGGCCAGAACTCCCCTTATCAAGAATCATCTGCTTGTCGGGCAACAAGTTGGCATACTCGAACCCAAACTCGATTGTGAACTGGGGAAAATTGAGGGATGACGAATTTTCAATTGACAGACTAGAGTTGGCTCCGTCGAAGTCCCCAACTTTGGAGACGAGAAGGCGCCCCGAGGACGTTCCTCCCGGCGGCACGGTCAGCCGAGAGAATGTTGTGTTGCTCGCAATACCAGCCAAGCCCGCAGAGAGGTTGAGCGGAACGCTGCCGACGTTCTTGATATCAAAAGAGATTGTGGGTGTACCTTGTCCCGGTTCGGCTACTGAGACGTTTGTTACCTCCAAGTCGACTGAGGGGCTGCCAAGCTGAGTGGGAATGAATGACGTCACGGCCAGGGTGGAAATGATCACGAGCACGACGCAAATGGAAGCCAGTGTGAGGGCCCCTGCCTCCCGATTCTGGTGGATCATGGCCACGTCAAACTGGGGCTCGTAGCTTAAGCTCGTTCCGACTGATGTACATTTCGGAACGGCGCTTCGTGCCGGATAAGCGCGGTTCGCGCCGAGCCTGAATCCGGCTCCGACACTGCCCAAAATCGCGCTTGCAAACGCTTACCGCTATACGCCACACGCCCAACGCGTGCGGATTGAAGCTTACCCTACCGGGACAGTCCGTCAGAATTCTGTCAGGGGGCCCTTCCTGGGTTGCGGAGTCTGGTCCGCCTCGTCCCAGAACGTGCGGATGGAGACAATCGATCGGCCGAGGCGGTCGAGCTTGGTAGCGGCCACCACCGCGAACTTTCATCGCTTCATCCGGGCACGGAGCTCGTCGAGCGCCGGTCGATTGCCGTGGATCTCACTGATCCCGTCATCACGGAATGCCCGGTGGTTGGACCAACCCTTCAGTTCACAGTACCCGAGGAGCTGCGCGCCCTGGGCGTCGTACATTTGCTCGCGGGTTGCGACGCGAGCGTACAGAGCTACACCGTTCGGCTGCGCCGCCCCGTTGCCCCCCGTATTCGTTGAACCCTCTACCTGAGTAGGGGAGGAGTTCGACGTATAGACCCACCACCACCGGATTCGTTGGGTAGGAAACACTGTTGATTGTTGGAGAAGAATGGGGACCGTTTCCCACCACTCAGGGGCAGCCTCACGAAGCGCGCCGCGGGTCCAGGTACAGCATGGTCTGGGGCCCGTTGGACAAGTCCTTCGGAGCCGCGGCGTGCCACCTCCCGAACCGCCCCCTCAATTCGTACATCCTGAATCGGGAATGTAGCCGCTCGAGTAGGTCCCCCTCCTCGCTCCAGGAACGGGGGGAGAACTCCATGACCACGATAGGAGGAGCGTCCCCGAAGAACATCCGAGGCGAGCCCCTCACCACGATGGGCTCCGCACTCTCGACGTCAATCTTGACGAGGTCAGCGCGTGGGATCCCGCGCTGGGCCAGGATTGTATCGAGTGTCAGTGCACGGACGTTCACGTGCCCTACTGCCGGCCAAACCATTGAGTGCCCCCCGGGGTTCTCCCTCGAGAGGAACAGAGCGGTCTCCCCGTCGAAGTCGGCGACGGCGGCCTCAATCGGCTCGACGTTGCGAAAGCCATTCAACGTCACTGAGTCGACGAGCGACTGAAAGTTTCGAGGCTCGGG
Organism: uncultured Thermoplasmata archaeon; assembly: GCA_963773945.1. Taxonomy (GTDB): domain Archaea; phylum Thermoplasmatota; class Thermoplasmata; order Lutacidiplasmatales; family UBA184; genus JAKIWV01. Next base: position 685,107 of record CAVZDD010000003.1, read on the forward strand.
TTCGATTGACAAGACCCGGCCACGTGGTCCAACGAGCTGGGCGCTCAACAGAGTGTACCACCCTACGTTCGCGCCCACATCTACGACCGTCATTCCGGCCGCGATGAACCTGCGCAACGTCTCCGTCACTTCGGGCTCGCATCGACCTGTGATCGCGACCGCGGCGCAAGGGTCCGGCCCCTCTTCGACCGGTCGGAGTTTCACGCGAAACTTCTCCGTGGTCGGGGCAGATGTACGCCCGCGCGACACGTGGGTGTAGACAGATCGGGCAAATTGACTGTCGGGCCGCTGGTTCGCGAGAGAGGCGGCCAGGTACATCGAGCCCGAAATGGGACGCCGCATCACGGAGGAGAAGACCCCCGCGGCAAGTCGCGCCCGGTAGTCAAGTGCCTCCGGCTCGTTGACCCGGCTCATGCCCCTATTGCCCGTGGAATGCCACAAGGCGTTGCAAGACCCACCTCATGGGGGTTCATCCTCCGACCCAGCCCTCCGGCGGACAGGTCAGCCATGAATTGGTTCGAACGGGAATTCTGGGATGGGGTGAGAAGAGGCGTTGACTGTGCACCAGTTCATCGAAAACCGACCTGACGTGCCGGACGACATCCGGCTCCGGGTGATCGACTTGCTCCGCGAAACGGAAGAGCGGAAGAACCGCAAGTTCCGAGGGGCCCCGGGGCTCCGCGTACTGGAGCCTTCCCAGCCGTCCCCCGCTTAGCCCCTCTTTGGGGTGGCGAGCATACGCCGCCCTGGTCACCTGATTTTGGCCACGCCGAGACAATTCTAGGCCCATGAAAGTACTCTGGTGTCAGCATCCCCAGAAAATTGATCTCGAACCCATCGGGTGCTGTTTCGTTACATGGGCTGACCTTTGCTATCAGTTCGTGGTGGCCGACTCTCGAATTCATCGGCTAACTGTCCGAGTTAACGAAGAGCTCGATATAATAGGTGATACGCGCCAGTCGTGCTCTAGCAGCTAGCCGCGGCGGCCGATACAGTGTTGCTGGCCGTCCTAGAATCGATAGGAGCTAGTGCCGCTTCCAGATAGGTCGTCGGTGAATCTTCCACTTTTTCATCTGTGTGTCTCGGAACCTCTTCTTGCGTAGTCCTCGTTCCCGATTCCGAAAGGCGATCGCTCGCGCCACCTCTCTCCGAACTTCGGTCCATGAACCGAAGTTCGACCCCGCTAGTACGAGCTTCTGAACGTCTCCCGCGTGGCTCTCGACCGGGTTCATCCAACTCGCCTGTGTGGCGCTCGCCACCAACGTCACTCGATTGTCCCTCGCCCACCCTCGCACGTCCGGGGTCCAGTGGGCGCTCAGGTTGTCCTGGATGAGGTAGATCCGTTGGTCCTTCGGATATTTCTCCACCTCGCGCTGCACGTAATCGAGCCACGGTTCCCCGCCCTTGTGCCGATAGAGTCGACCGCTGAGCCGCTGATGGTAGACGTTCAGCGTGAGGTAGAGGTACCGAGTGCCTTTGAGCCGCTTGTAGGTCGAAGGGATCCGCTCGGGGTGGCCCGAGCGGAACCATCCCTTCCCCCCGTGGGGCTGGAGTGAGATCGGTCCGATCTCGTCCATGCTCAACACGATCGGAGGGTTGTGCTTCTGGTGCGTGAGCCGGTCGATCCGCTTCCGTTTCTCCTCGAACTTCGGGTCCTTCGAGGCCTTCCAGGTCTTGATCGACTGATGGCTCATGTCCGCCTCGTCCAGTACGATGCGCAGCCACTCCAACGAGATCGAGTCGACGATCCGCTGGTTCCTCGCCTCGTCCCGCAGTCGGGCGAGGGACCACTGGGAGAACGGGAGGCCGAGGTCCCTCGGCCGACTCGTGGCGAGCGCCACCAGTTGGTCCTTCTGTTCTTGGGTGAACTTCCAGTTCCCTCCGGCCTTCCAGTTCGGCTTGAGCATCTTGAAGCCGTGGAGGTTGAACTCGCGAATGAGGGTCCGAACCCAGTCGGGCGAGTAGCCCACCAATCGAGCGATGTAGGGCGGCGTGAACCCTTGGGCGCTGGAGAGGATCACCATCGCGCGGTGGAGCTCGATGGCATCACTCGGGTGTCGGCACAATCGGGCGAGCTTCTGGCCTTCCTCGTTGGAGATCGTTCGGACGCGACGGACCATGCTCGGGGAGCATGCGCTCCCCGGCACTAGCTTTTTCGGTCGAGAAGTCGAACTACCTGGCTAGAAGCGGCACTAGGCGCGTTGGGGCTAACTGGGGCTGGATTGTGGGGTCCGGACCTGCAACTGTTGCAGGGACGGAGCTCTCGAAGGGGGTTTCGCTCGGCCTAGTCGATCCAGCAGCTTCCAAATCCATGGGTAAGTTTGTTCTACCCCCGCACGAAGCGAGGTCTGGGGCTCCCATCCGACAGTCTCCCGCAATAATCGATTGTCGCTGTTCCGACCACGCACCCCTTGGGGTTGTGTTTTGTCGTAAACAAAATTGAGGTGCTTCCCTGCCACGTCGCACACAAGCTCCACTAGCTCTCTCACCGTAACGGACTCCTCAGATCCGAGATTTAGGGGTCCCGAGTAATCCGACTTCATGATTCGGATGAGTCCCTCCACGCAGTCGGAAACATAACAAAAGCTCCTCGTCTGCCGCCCGTCACCCCAGACGGTAACGGTTCCACCATCCGGTGTCTCGGCCACCTTCCGGGAAATTGCGGCAGGCGCCTTTTCTCTCCCGCCTTCGAACGTTCCGAGAGGACCGTAAATGTTGTGAAAACGAGCGATCCTAGTGATAAGTCCCGATTCCTTTCCAAAGTAAGTCGTGAGCTGCTCCGAGAAGAGTTTCTCCCAACCATAGCCGGGTTCTGGATCGGCCGGAATCGCGTCGGACTCCTTGAGGCCACCACGCTCTGGTTTGGATTGCCGGTATCCAGGATAAACGCAAGCAGACGAGGAGAACAGGTATCTTTTCACGCTCGACCGGCGGGAAGCTTCCAGCATGTGGCTGTTAATCAGGACGTTGTTTCGAGCAAGGTCTGCGTGAACGGCGGTGATGTAACCGATCCCGCCCATGTCCGCTGCCAATTGATAGACTTCATCGATGTCTTTCACGGCCGCTGAGCAGGCTTCGTAGTTGCGGAGATCTAGAGTCAGAAACTCGTCAGCTGGGCTAGATTCAAAAACAGGAATCTTGAGGTCGACGCCGCGGACCCATGCGCCTGTTGCTTTCAAACGACGGACGAGGTGATGCCCAATGAACCCCCCACCCCCAGCTACCAGGATTCGCGACGTCGTGCTAGTCACCACATTGGTTACATTCAATCTCCCCGAGCTTAAAGTCTCCGTGTCCATTCGGTTGTGTCCTTTGGGTCTCGGAACAAAAAATCCCCTGACTTACCCATCCGACACGACAACGGGCCATCAAGTCTAGACTCTCCAGGCAGCAGCCTTCGGAAGACCCCCGATGTCGCCCCTCTTAGTGATCGGTCGGGCAGTTTCTCAATGTCTGTGTTCTGTGCTGCACTTGGCAGCGTGTGGTGGAGCTTCGGAGTCGCCTCGCTGCTGACAGGCCCGGGAGACGGGACGCCACGACTCGGTGAACAACCGCGCTCATTGTCTAGGCGCTCGAACCACAGTACAGACACACCTCTTGGGGCTCGACAATGGGTCCCCTTTCTAGAACTATCGTTGACCCAGGTTGCTGCTTTGGAAATAAATTTGCTCGCCCATTACGAAGTGAACCGGGTGCATCTCAGAACTATCATCGCTTTGCCCACCCTGAAATACAACTTTCACTGTACCAAGAATACCCCGGTCGTCGGCCGGGTGGACGCCACAAGATGCCGAAGAAGGCCAAGAAGAAGTCGAAGAAGCGGTAACCTGAGCAAGGTTCCCGCTTCGGTGTGCGCCACCGGGGGGATTGCTTGCGTGAACCTCCCTCCCCGCTCCGGCGAGCGGGGGATGTTCACGGATCCCCCCACCTACTTTCCTTCAAGACGGGTCGACGACGTCGACGGTCCGGTTCCCAAATGCAAATCTTAATCGCACATCCCTCTGCTCGCCCTCCGTGCGCGAAGGGCCGACCGCCACCGTCGCGGTCCGGCATTCTGGATCCTGCGGATGACCGCCACAGGCCCGGGGAACGGGACCGGAGCCACTGGCGGACGATTCTCCTCCACGTTCCAGGGAGTGTTGACCGCGAAGGCCCCCCACGTCCCGGACGTCGCCACTTTGCTCTGCCCGCCAAACGGCCGCGTGGCGAGCGTAACCAAGGCGAGCATCGTCGTAAACGCCCCGGTGCCGGCTCCGTGGCGTCAACACACGTTCTTCTTCACTCGATTTGTCCGGGTCTCCGATGGCGAAGTCACCCTCTTCAACCCGAACCTGGACTTCCTGGCCCGGGTTCCGCTCCCACCGGGAGCGACCGGAACATTCACCGGCGGGGGCGGGGTCGGACCGTCCCCGGATCCCTCGTGGAATTGGACCTCCTGGACGCAGCCGTTGCAGCTCAACTCGGGCCTCGAGGTGATCTTGGGGTGCGACCTGGCCGTCGGAAACTCGGCCACTCTGGACCTCGAGTGGGAGGACGCAGGGACCGGGGCGAGCGTTGTGAACTTCGCGCGTCACAAGGGCGACGGGACCGAGCACGTCTTCTCCGTCGGGCCGCCCCCACCGGGAAAGAAGTGGCGCATCAATAACGCGTTTCTTCGGGACCTCACCACCCCGGGATCGGCCCCGAGGATTGCCACGTCCGTCCGTCACACGGACGGCTACGTGCTCTGCGGAATCTCCACCTTCCCGCCCGACGATAAGGTCCAATCCACGGGAGGGCACTCGACGTATCAGACCGGGCCCGCGCTCAATCCGGCCGGCACGAAGACCGTCTACGCCGAGCCGCAGTGGCTGATGGCGGGGGACCGCATCGAGGTCCGGCTGGCGGGACCCCCCGGTGACAAGTTCGTTTACGCCTTCTCGTTCACTGAGCTTCCCGCCTGACGGCTGTGCCGGAGGCGCCCTGGGTTAGGGCCGACCCCCGTTTTTGGGGTGGCCGCCTCGGCGCGGCGGCTCACCCCGGCGTGGATCGCTGGCGCTGCGTCAGAAGCAGTGGGGCTTCAGGACACAGGCCGAGGGGCTGTACTTAGGCCCCTGGTTGTGGCAGTTGTTGTTGCCGCCCCCGCCCATCGCTCCCTGGGTCAGGTACGTTTGGAAGTTCAACGGGGTCCCCGCGGCGTTGTTGTCGTGATGATATCCGTAACTGTCCGTCGCCTGCACGTCCACGCCCGAGTAGTTCGGGGCGGATTGGGTACCCGCGAACTGGGTGTAGACCTGGGCGGTCCACTTCCAGCTGAGCTGGAACAGACAGTCCACCGACGCGAAGCGTCCCGACCAGTTGACCTGGGTGTTGCCGGGGAGGCCGCCGGAACCCACGTAGTAGGAGTAGCCGGAGAGGAACACGTTGCCGTGGAAGTCGATCGGGACCGTGGTGACCCAATCCGGCCCCTTCGCGTTCCACGTCGTCGACGCCGAGGTCGCCGTCGTGCTGAACAGGACCTCGCCCTTAGGGACATGCTTGACGAAGGGCGTCCCCCCGGGGGGGGTGAACGTGAGGGTCTGGCCCGTGAAGACCACGGTGAGGTTGCTGGTCGGAGGAGCGCCGGTCAGCTGGAGTTCGCTCGAGAACCAGATCACGTCGCCGCCGGGGATGGCGACGCTGTTGAACGTGGCTGCGCTGGAGCTCAGAAACGGGGGCGTCTTAGAACAGTTATTCGTCGGGCACTGGTGGTCGCCGGTTGCCGATGCGAGCCCCATCGGAAACGCCGCCACGAGCGCCAATCCCACTATGGCCATTCCCACTATTCCAAAAATCCCGGACCGCATCGGATCACCACCGGCTCCGAGTTTTTTGGGCTTATAAGCTCCGCCCCTTTTGATGTATATCTTTGACCGGACTCGATGCCTACCATTCTCGGAGTAGATTCCCGTCCAAATGAGGCGATTTCTCGAGGTGAAATCGAGCTATACGACATGCGGAGACCGACCCTGTGTAGTCCGCGGAACCCGTAACCCCGACATCGATTCGTCCGACTGATGGAAGGCGCTGGGCCCCGTTGGAACTGACCCCGATTTCGCGGGTCTGGAGGGGGTCGAGAAAGCTACCGGGGAGACGGTTCCTGGAGCAGGCCGGCCGCCTTGTTGAGCTCGATCTGGGCGACGCCAAATCGTCCCAGATGCAGCATGTCGATCGCGCGCTGGATGTGCTCCGTGCCAAGTTCCAGACGGTCGCTGGAGGGCGGCAGCTGCCGGAACTCGGCGAGGAGTTCGTGGATCATCTCGCGAATCCGTCGTTCCACGATGGTGGCCGAGGGGATCTCGCTGTCGGCCAACGTTTCGTTCTCTTCGGTAATCCAAGCGATGTCCGCGGGGAGCGGAGCGACTTGCGAGGTCGTGGCCGCGTGGGCCGAGAGCGTGGGCCCGGGCTCAAGAGTCTCGGGCGGAGCCGCCGTCGCTTCGACCGGCAACGGCAGAGCCGCCATCACCCTCGGCGGGGCCATTCGAGCCCCTGCGGCCGTGGAGGCGGCGGAGAGCGGGGAAGGCGCCGGAACGAATGCGCCGGCCCGGGCCACATTCATCACGGTGCCCTGAAAGTCGTAGACGTAGCTTTGGGGACCGTCGGCGACGTAGAACAGACGCCCCTCCGAACCGCCCTCCCCGCCCTGCAACCGGAGGATCGGGCGTCCGAGCAGCGCGGCCGCGTGGAGAAGGTCTTCCCATCGGCTGACCTCAATCCGCCGGGGACCGGCGGGCGGAGTGAGCGTCTCCACGATCGAGACCTTCCACGGATAGATCACCTCCTCGATGCCGGTGCGAACCTCCGGGGCCCGTCCCGAAACAGTAACCATCTCGAGGGCCAGGATGGCACGGATCGTACTTAGCGAGCGCATGAGTTATGCGTCGTTCCTCGAACTCTTTGGAGATGAGACTTTGGATGCACCTGCACCCGCCGCCAGTGACCGCGCCCGCGCGGCGGATTCGCCAACGCTCCGTCAACGACTCTTCGAAACCTCGAGTGCGGTAAAAGCCACTCCGCGCCGAGACAAAGCCTGTCGATTCGGAAACCATTCTGTCGAGGTAACGTGCGCCAAGAACATCCCGGCCGCTCCGTATGTGTGGGAGTAATCTTGCGAGTACGCCGTCGTCGGTACTGACTCCCACGGCCGTCCGGGTGAGCGAACTGTAGTTCCCGTCCCCGAAGGGGGTGATCCAGCCCGCGACGAGCCCGCTGCGAGTCCCGACACTCCTCGTAGAGACGTGTCCTCAATGGGGAGGCAAAAATTCATCCCCCATGGCGCGTTCGTTGGCGGTCCCCTGCAGTGCCACGGGGTCCGGGTGGCTCACGATCGCTATGACAAGAGACCTGCTCTACTCGTGCAGGCACGCTGCCATCCGGGTCGCACTTCTCGCCGGCATTCTCGCCGCTGTGGGGTCGCCCGGCACACGGAAGAACGACCCGAAGTCGCCGGTGGACGAGATCGTCGGCGCCAACAATGAGGCGGTCCTGCTGACCCGCACCGCGCCCCCCGGTCGGCGAGTGATCGAGGTGAGCCGCTGGGAGGACCTAGTCAAGGCGGCCGACATCATGGGCAGGCCGATCCTGCGTCTCGACGACGGGACGCGGAGCCCGGACCAGCCGCTGTTCTACATTCCGGACGGGCCTCAGAGCTATGTGTTCGACTTCCAACGCGAAGGCGTCAACGTATCGAAATCGGGAGGGTACGCGCCTTCGCCGGTCGCTGCGCCAGCCGCCCCCTCGCCGATGTTGTCGCCTCCGGAACCCATGGAACGCATCGAACCCTTGCCCGCCTACGAACCGATCGCCCCGGAGCCGGTCCAACGCCCCAGCCGGCCCCCCGGCCCGAACCGACCTTCCGGCCCGAACCGATCCTCCGGCCCGAGCCAGCCGTCGTCCCCTTGCCGAGCCCCCTCTCCCTACCGACCGAGACACCCACCCGGGCCGAGGAACTCGCGGAACAGTACCTAGGTCCCGAGGTGCCGGGAACCGAGGGCTCGACGATCCCCTCCAGCGTTTCCCAACTCGACCGGGATATCCGGGAAATGATCCAGCAAGTCCTCGAGGGCCTCCGAAGCCTTCCTGCGTCGAGCGGCCGCCTCGAACAGGGCACCTACTACATCCAAAAGGCCCTCGGCCTCCTGGACCTGGGCCGATACGGCTCGGCGCAGATCGAAGTCAACCGCGCCGCGCGACTCGTACGAGAAGGCCCACCCCACCGGCCCCACGAAACGCGCGGATGACCCGCCCCGACGCCGAGTACGTTCTACGGAGACCGCGACCTTCCGCGGTCCGGGCCTCGCATGTGCCGGGCGGTCTCGTCCACGGGCCCGCTCGAGGGTCGGGAGCCGACGGCGCGACGCCTGCCCCCGAACTCCGCGCGCCCTTTCCGACTGAATGGCAGGACACCCAGCACGAAGAGCGGGATACCCGCCCCCATCGAGCTGACCGCGACGGTGAGGCCGAGCGAGCCGACCCGGACGACGGAACTCGTCAGCGCCCCCCCGACGAGTGGGGCGAGCGCGAAGCCGGTGGCATCGGGGGATTGCGTCCCGGCGCCTCCGACCGTCAAGAGGATGATCGACAGGGCCGGAATCTTGAGGGTGCTCGAGAGAGTAATGGACGACTTCGTGGGTTGCTCGGATCCGTCCACCCATGAATATTCCGTGACGCCGGCCCGGCCAATGATGAATCCCGCTTTGGAGAGGCTCGCGGAGACTTGGGTGGTCGTGTTCACATTCACGAGTAACAGAGCTTCGCCCGACTTGTCGTACGTTGCCATCCCGTAGAAGCTCGACGGGCCGGTCACCGTGGTCGGAAGGGTCTCGTTCTCGAGATGGGTCATGATGTCGCTGAAGAGATAGTACTGCATCTGCCACTTCTGCGGGTGCTGGGACCAGGACCCCGAGTAACCGCTGTCGTAGGCGAACCAGTCGAGGTTGGTCACTTGGCTGGCCAGCCCTTGGACCGTGTCGACCGCGAGGTAGAGGGTACCGACGAAGGTCGGAAGGAGCTTCGTGAGCGAGCTGTCCTCGGCGGCGTTCGCCTCGGTGATGAAGATGGAGAGCTTGGTGCAGCTCGAGCACGCGTCCTTGATGTACTGGCGGTCGGCGGTCACTTGGGCGGGGATCGAGTACACCCCGTTGAGGTTCGCGAGCAGTTCGTCGTCCGTGGGAGCGGAGGGGCTGCCCCCCAGGGCGTACGAGTGAAGAGCAATGCCGGAAAGGAGATGCCCGTCCACGCTGGCGAGCTGTTCCACCCACGGCTTGGCATAGTCCTTGCCGCCCATGCCCATCCCGAGCGCGAGGAACTTGGCGGACGGGTCCACGGTCAGGACCGTCCCGATGTAGGCCTGGACCTCCGTCGCGAACTGTACCGGCGTGGTGTTCCCGTCCGAGTCGGCCTTCCAATTCGCCCACGGGACCTTGTAGTGGGACCACCCGCCAGGGTCGTTGCCGAGCTGCCAGTAGGCCGGCTGGTAGCCCAGGGTGTGCACGACGTACGCTGCGTAGACGGCCGCGGTCGCCGGCCGGTCAATCTCGGTCGGCAATTGCATGATTGCCTTGCACTTGAACGACTCGCAGTTGGTGACGAACTCCTGGGCCGAGACCTGGCTGAGACTCTGGCTCCCGTCGACTTGGGTCACGACGCCGGAAGTGTAGTTGTACTCCTCCCCCAGGTTACCGGCCGGAAACACGAGGTAGCTCACGGGCATCGCGGCGACGCTGGCCGCATCGACGGAATTGAACCGCTGCGCGGCGGCGATGTTGATGCCCCAAAAGGCCGGGGAGATCGGGGTTTCTTGGGTGAAGGCTCCGACGACGACGCTGCCGGAGGACGACGAGGTAGCGGACATGGAAAGGGGGGCGGAGCTTCTCGACACGGGGAGGGCGGAAAGGGCGACCCCGCTCGCGGTAACCACGAGGATGGCCACGAGGATCAGCACGAGCCAGGCCGGGTGCAGCGAACGAACGCGCATCGAACAGGGACCTAGTCTCCGCCGGGACGTCCGCGCAATTTCCCGATCGCGAACAAGCGAACGGGGACCGGGGGATTCATTGGGAATTTGTACAGCACGACTCGGCCTCTAGATCGACGAGCCAGCCCGCCCGTCCGCATATACACCTATGTCCAAGCTGTTTTTTCAGCGTCGAGTTTGCCACGTCAGACCTCGATTTCTCGTCAGTAAACCTCCCACTCGGTGCGACTTGCGGGCCCTTCGAACGAATCCCCGGCGGAGCGCAGAGTGGTCCGCCGCCGGAGTCTCGGACCCGGAGATGACGCGGGGCCGGGGGGGCGAGTCTACTCAGTCGGTGGGGGTTCGACCGGTACGCAGATTGCCCGGGCACCCTCGAACGGGAATCTGTTGGGCGGTCGGCGTCGTGGAGGTCCCGCCCCGGGGGACACGAAGGGCACGGGAGACGATTCGAGTTATCCGGAGGGAGGGATTTTTCCTCGATCTTCCCCGGGGCGCGTGAGTCCCTCGGCCACCGAGCGCCCCGGCCTGGGCGGTTCACTCCCGGAAGATCCGGGCACCGCGAGCGGATGCTCGCCCAGCAGGTCTTCGAGCCGATAGCCCGCGGAGGAGCCCTCGTACTCCTTCAGCAAGGTCGCGATCATGCGGGCCGCTTCGACAGGGTACTTCCCGATGGCGGTCTCCGCGGCCAAGACCAACCCATTCGCTCCGTCCAACAGTGTGTTGATGACGTCGTTGACTTCCGCCCGCGTCGGCGCGCGCCGCGTTACCATCGATTCCAACAGATTGGTGGCGACGTAGACCGGAACCCCCAACTCGTTGGCCTTCCGAATGATCGACTTTTGGAGCAGCGGGATCGCCTCGAGCCGGACCTCGCGGGAAAGGTCGCCCCGGTCGATCAAGATCCCGTCGGCGGACCGGGCGATCTCCTCCAGATTCCGCACCCCTTCCCGGCTCTCGACCTTGGCGATGACCCGGGTCCCGGGCCCGGCCAGTTCTCGCAGCTTCCGCACCGCGTCGGGATGGTTACAGAAGGACAGGTCGTACTCGTGGATCTCGTTCCGCCGGGCGAGTTGAATCGCAAGGAGGTCCTTTTCCGAGAAGGTGGGGAGGGGGGCGACGGAAAGGCCGTGACGGCTTTGCGCGAGCCGATCTCCCCGCCGGTGAGGACCGTCGCCTCGGCCGCCCCCCCGTCGACCGCATCGATCCGCAGAATGACCGAGTCAAAGTCGATGCTCATTCGCGCCCCTGGCCGCAGCTGTCCGATGGCGTCACCGGGGGTCAGTGCGAAGGTCGACGCGTCGCCCCGGATGGCCTGGGGGACCAAACGCACGGGGCGCCCCTCGACCACCGCGACCCCGTCCTGCATCAGGCCCGTGCGAATCTGCGCTCCTTCGGTATCGATGCAGATGGGCACGCGAGTGCAGTTCTGGATGAAGTGGATGACACTCTCTAGATCCGCCATCTCGGTGTGCGACATGTTGATACGGAAGCTCACGACGCCGGCCGCTTCCAGTTGAGGGATCACCCGCTCGTTCAGCGAGCTCGGACCCAACGTGCAAATCAGGACTTTTCGGTCGGCCACGTGTCGTCTCCTGATGTTCCTGAAGATCGGGGGCTCCCGGGGTGTCCGGAGAGCCTGGCTCCGGCGGGATAGAGTGGCGGGAAAGGGTTAGACCTTGTCGGGGCGGGCGCCCCGGCGACCATGCGATCCTACGGTCCCAGGCTGCACTCCCAGAAATCGCTGAGAATCCCACCCTAAGTCAGTCCACCGAAATGTGAGGAGAGGTCGAGTGGAGCTGAGTCCCGTCTGCTGGCCCCGCGATAGCCGGCCGCGGCACTTCGTTTTGTCCGAAGTCGTGCTGGGATATACGGCGCTCCTTAAGAAGTCGAGACCACCTTCCACGTCGGGAAACAGCCGGCATCGCCAGCGATCGGCAAGGGAGGGGGACAGAAGTTGGACGGAAACGGACCCAGTACCGACGACTTCCGGTGGCCGATCCCCCAACGGAGACCCTCCCCCGGTGCGATTGGTCTACATTCTCGGGGCCGGTCGGTGCGGGTCCACCCTCCTCGACATGGTCCTCGGGGCGAATCCCGACATCTGCTCCACGGGCGAATTGCGAACCCTTTCGGCGATCTCGCGGGGCGTGCCCCAACCGTGCTCCTGCGGGGACGACGTGAGCACCTGCGTGTTCTGGACCAAGGTTCGGTCGGACGTCGAACAGCAATTCCCCCTCGCGAAGCTCGAGGCGGGCCGGAAGTACGAGTCGACCCGCTCGCTGCCCCGCACGACGCTCCTGCTGGGGATCCCGGGCACCTCCGTCGACCAGTACGCTCGGCGGCTGGCGGTGCTGCTGCGCGCGATCGCGACGCAGAGCGGAAAGCCGGTCGTCGTGGACTCGAGCAAGCACACGGGTCGCGGGCTCATTCTCTGGCGGACACGAGCCTCGGGCGTCGACGTTCGGTACATCCACATGGTGCGCGACGGACGCGCCCTCATCTGGTCGAAATTTCGCGTCGCCGATGGCCAGGGCCTCGGACTGACCCCGCCGGAGAAGAACGCCGCCGACCTGTCGGTATGGTGGTTGGTATCGAACATCCTCTCCGGATTGCTCTTCATGTTCCGTCGGGATCGGTATCTGCGGGTCCGGTACGAGGACCTGATGGCCGACCCCGAGGGAACCCTCCGACAAGTCGGACAGTTCGTGGGCGTCGACCTGACGGACGTGATCTCGGCCGTGCGCGAACAGCGGCCCCTCGCGGTGGGGCACGTCGTGGGGGGGAATCGGACGCGATTCAACCGAACCCTGGTCCTGCGGCCCGACACGGAGTGGCAGCAGAATCTCCGGAAGGAGGACGAACGCACCTTCTGGGGGATCGCGGGGTGGCTGGCCCGTCGATACGGTTACGAGGCGAGGACCCGAAAGGCAGAAGGGGTCGAAACCTCGCTCGGTTCTCGTGACCGGGCCTCGTAGTCCATCGATCCAAGGGGTCGGCCCCGACGCCGCCGGGCATCGGCGCTTGTCCCCGTTCGATGAGACACGCTGGCGTTCCTGGCTCGCGGTCGTTTGCGTGGCGGTCGTTGCCGTCAGTTCGGCCGCGCTCGTGGTGAATTTCGGGGGCCTTCTCCCGCTAGTAGCCAACGTCTCCATCTCGGTGGGAGAGCCGTCGTCGGAAACGCCCGCCCCCTCCTGGGGGGTCAACGTGGCCTCCGTCCACCCGTTCAACGCCTCCGATGCCAGGCTCGTCGCGGCCACCTCAACCCGATACCTTCGATTTCCATCGGGAAAGTACACCGAGTGGATGAATTGGACTTCGGGCGTCCTCACGGAGCCTGATGGAACGAGGGTCGGCGCGACGACCTCCCTGGCCACCTTCGTCGACAGCTGCGAAGACATCGGATGCGAGGCAATCCTCAGCCTGCCGGGCAGAGATCGACAGCCCGGCGACAGCGGCGTACGACGTGGCGTACACGGAACACGACTTGCGATTCACGCCAGCCTACTGGGAGATCGGGAACGAGCCGACGACCTGGACCCACTTTGGCCAGCCGTGGTCCGAGTGGGCAACACCGGGCCCCGAAGTGACCCCCGAGCAGTACGCGGGTCTGGTGCAGCAGTACATCGCGGCGATCCGTCAGGTCGACCCGGGGACCCCGATCCTCGGGTTGGCGGCGGCCGAGCAGGGAAATCCGACGGCCTGGATTCCCCCGCTTTTGGCGCTGGATGGGAGGTCGCTCGCGGGCATTTCGATCCACGCATACCCCGCGGTGCCCACCCCCGTGATCGTCAATCCGATACGGTACTTCTCGAGTCTGGCGTACGGACCGGACGCCCTCCCGACCGTGCTGCCGGTCTATCTATCGACCATCGCGGCGTCGTGTCCCGGCTGCTCCCTCCAACTGTTCATGACCGAGACCGGCACGTCGCCGGCGGGAAGTGGCGCGTACGAGAGCTACGACTCCACGTTCGAGGGAGCCCTGTATGAGGCCGCCGAAGTGACGCAACTCTTGGGCCAGAAGGTCGCCAACGTGGATTGGTTCACGTTCCAGGGCGGGTACGCCGGCGCGTGGTTGACGACCACCGGGCAACCCACGCCGACGTTCGAATTCTTCAGCCGCATCTTTCCCCAACTCGGGGTGGAATACATTCCCACCCACGTCGCAGGGTACGCGGGGGTCTATGCAGCCGGCACGATGGACGGGCCCCACGGCTACGCTCTGCTGGTCGTCAATACGAACGTCGCGACTTACGTGACCTTCGGCCTCGAACAGGCCGGCTTCACGTCCTCCACGGTCTCTTCGCTCTACTGGCCGGTCGGGACCGAGGTCCCCGCTGAAAGGAACTTCATCGGCTCGGCGCTGCTGGCGCCGCTGTCGGTCGCTCTGCTGTACCAAGCGCCACTCCCCGTTTCCCACGCGCCGGGACCCGTCCTCAGCGTCTCCCTGGTGGGCTTTCAGAACCCCGGGATCCTTGTGTCCCTCGGCGGCGTCACCGCCGGGCTGGGAGCGGCGACCCTCCTGGTCGGCCCCTCGTACCGGAGGGTCCTCGGCGGAGCGGCCGGCGTTCTCGGAATCGTCCTACTGCTCCTCGTGGTGTGAGCGCACCGGGCACTACGTTTCGAGTCCGGCGCGGGCCCGGGTCAACAGCGGCGCGAGGGCAGACGGCGGAGCCTCCGCCGCCCATCGTCGGTCTAGCGCCTGGAGGATCTGTCGCGTCTGGTCTCGGTAGCTGTCGCGTTTCTCCGGACTCCAGCGAGCATTCGCCATGTCGTGGAGGTTGTCGAATCGGTCGCACAGTTTGATGAGGACCGCCTCCCACGAGATGCGTCCGACGGCCGCCACGAGCTCCGCGGTCTTTCGCTCGTCGGGCACGGTCGGCCCATGGAGGGCCGCTGGCACGGTCAGTTCTTGGACCCACCGGGCCACCCGGTCCCCGAACCGCATTTCCAGCGCCTCCCGAGTGACCGTCGTATCCTCGATCACGTCGTGCAGGACCGCGGCACAGAGCAGGTCCGCGTCGGCTACGCCGAGGTCGCTCGAGAGCCGTCGCAGGACGGCCACCGGATGGACGATGTACGGCGTCCGCCCGTCCTTCCGGCTCTGACCACGGTGCGCTTCGGCTGCGAACCGAATCGCGTCGATGACGCGAGGTTCCGGCTCCCGGAGGTCGGCGGGCATTCCGTTGCCGAGCGGGACCGCGGAAAAAGGCGTTACGGTGACGGTCGGCCGGGCGCCGGCCCTGGCCGGTGGCGCGGAGGCTCTCTTGGAAGATCGCCGTCAACCGGTCCCGGTACGCCGGGTCGTTGAGGGCGAACCGGACGTTCGCCTCGAGCCAGAGCAGGGGCGTTCCGGTGTCGTACCGGCGCCCCTCGAAGATGAGCCCGTACACCCCCTCAGTGGCGATGAGTCGCACCAGGGCGTTGGTGAGCTGGACCTCCCCCTTGGCGTCCGGCGGGGTGCTCCGGATCGCTTCGAAGATCGTTGGGGTAAGATAGTACGCCCCGGTGAGCGCGGTATCGCCCGGCGCGTCGGCGATGCGGGGTTTCTCGACGAGCCGTTCGATGCGCAGGACGCGGGCATCGACCGACGTGCCGCCGGCGATACCATAGTTCCCGACCTTCTCCTTCGGGACCTTTTCGAGCGCCACCACGCTGGCGCGGCTTCCGAGCCGTTCGAACGTCGTCCGGAGTTGCGTGAGCAGCGGGGGGTCGCAGACGTGGATCGAGTCCCCGAGGAGGACCCCGAACGGCTCGTGGCCGACATGGTGCTCGGTGCAGGCGATCGCGTCCGCGAGGCCCCGCGGCGTCCGCTGACGCACAAAATGGAACGCGGCTTTCTCCATCGTCTCTTCGAGCTGCCGGAGCGAGTCCTGGGCGCCGGATCCTCCGAGGTCCGGGTTGTGGTCGAAATGATCCTCGACGGCCCGCTTGCCGCGACCGGTCACGATGGTGATGTCGTCGGCGCCCCCGGCGATGGCCTCTTCGACGACGTACTGGATGACCGGTCGGTTGAGCACGGGGAGCATCTCCTTGGGCATGCTCTTGGTCGCGGGCAGGAACCGGGTCCCCAGGCCCGCGGCTGGAATGACGACCTTCATGCTCCGCGTCCTAGGAATGAATCTCGCGGCCCGACGTGGTCCTCCCGCACCAGGAGACGGTTCCACTCACTCGGTCCGGCCCCCGGAGGGTCGGCGGTTCGTCACTCATGGGCCACCCCCAGTCCCACCCACTCAAAATCTCCCCGGTGGCGTTCCGGCTCCGCGATCCCACGACGCAAATCGACCACCAGGGGGCGCCGCATCAGCCGGGACCAGCGTGCGGGCCATTCCCGGTAGAGCGGCCACGCGGCCTGGATGACCGCCGCATCCGCCTTCCGCAGCGATTCCTCCACCGTCGAGCAGAACTCCAACGGACGACGTCCCACGCGAGGAATCTTTTCCCACGCGGACCGGAAGTTGTCGAGGGCGACCGGATCGTGGGCGCGCACCCGGGCGCCCGCTCGCAGGAGGTCCTGTGCGATGGGCACGGCGCGCGATTCCCGCACGTCGTCGGTGCCGGCCTTGAAGGCAAGTCCCAGGAGGGCGATCGATTTCCCCCGCAGGTCGCCGACTGCAGATCGGACGAGGGCCGCCGCGTGATGGGTCTGAGCTTGATTCGCCGGCACCAGTTCCCCGAGCAGCGGCACCGGGACTCCAAGCTCGCGGGCGCGATTCACGAGCGCCGAGACATCCTTCTCGAAGCAGCTTCCTCCGAAGCCGGGACCGGCCGACAAGAACTGGGACCCCACACGGGAATCCATTCCGACGCCTTCCATCACCCGGTCGATGTTCCCCCCCGTGCGCTCGACGAGCCGGGAGACCTCGTTAGCGAAGGTAACCTTGAGGGCGAGAAAGGCGTTGGAGGCGTACTTCACGAGTTCGGCTTCCGTGGGGGTTAGGCGCACCAAGGGCGCTGGGAACTTCCGGTAGACGGATCGGAAGAGGTGTTCGTCGCGCGCCTTGGAGACCCCGACGACGATCCGCTCGGGAGTAAGCGAGTCGCGTACCATGTTGCCTTCCGCCAAGAACTCGGGATTCGATGCCACCCCGAGGGTCGTCGCGTCGCGATGGGCGATGCGTTCCAGGAGCGGTCGGACCACCCCTTCGGTCGTGCCGGGAACCACGGTGCTCTTGATTACCACCAGCCGGTACTCGCGGTGTCCGCGCAGGGCGGCGCCGGCCTCGCGAACGCCCTGTCGAATCGCCCGGAGGTCGATGCCGCCCCCGGGGCCCCGGGGGGTGGGCAGGCAGAGAAAAATCACGTCCGCCTCGTGGACGAGTTCGTCCCAGTCATCGACGAGCGCGAACCGACCAGACCGGGTCTCGCTTCGGAGCAGGGCCGGCAACCCGGACTCATAGATGGCCGTCTGACCGGCCCGGAGTCGGCGGCGCAGGTCGGGGCGAATGTCGTATCCGACGGTCCTCACCTTTCGGTGGGCAAAGGCCAACCCCGTGGCCAGACCCATGTAGCCCAACCCCGCCACGCCGACGACCGGTCCCGATCGGCTTCGACGGCGGCCCCCGCGCACCATTCGTGGGCGGAACTCGGGCCTCGATATGTCACTGCCGCCCCGGACCGGGAGGACTCGGACCGACGGGGTCGCGGGCCGCTTTCTATCCGTCGGGGGCTTGTCCACGGTCGGTGACCTGGTCGTTCGCTCCGGAGATAACGGGCGGAGCCGGCACCCTTTTAGCCCTCGGTCTTCCCTAATGGTGCGTCGGAGAGGCCGGGGAGGGAGCCAAACCCTGAGCGCCCTGGGTCTCGGGACGCCAGAGGGATGAGCAACGTGTCGCAATCTCCGACCGTGTTCGAAACGCTCGACCGGCGTTCGTGCGGTGTTCGCGGTAGCGCGGCGGCGAGATCCCCGACCACGGGTGAATGATGGACACGGACCCTCCCCGCCGGATCACCCTGGTCCAGGTGCTGAGCAGCCCGCACTCCGGGTCGACGATCCTCGGGGTGATCCTGGGCTCCTCCTCCGAAATCTTCTATGGCGGCGAGATGGACCGGGTCCCGGTGCCGGTCTGGCAAACCGGTCTGACCTGCTCGTGCGGCGCGCCGACCGCCGACTGCCCCTTCTGGGGGACCGTCCGCGCGCGCTTCCAGAGCTCGCACGACACCGCCCGACTCGTGCAGGGCCAGCGGAGATTCGAACCGTGGTACGCCCTCCGGCGTACCCTGGTGGCCGCCCTGTTCCGCCGTCCGATGCTCCGGTCGCACGCACGCGAGACGGCGGCCCTCATCCGCCTCATCGCGGAGACGGCGGGGAAACCGCTGGTCATCGATTCGAGCAAATTCGCCGGCCGGGCCCTGGTCTACGCCGTCGCCCGGTCCGACACCTTCGACGTGCGCTACCTCCATGTAGTGCGGGACGGCCGGGCCGTGATCGCCTCCCGAAAAGCCCGGTGGTCCGCCAAGGGGACCGACACGGAATCGGCGCAGTTTGCGAGCTGGTCCGCGGTCCGCTGGGTAATCGCCAATCTCACCTTCTCGGCCCTCTTCTCCTGGCGACGGGACCGGTACCTTCGGCTCCGCCACGAGGACTTCGTCCGCGACCCGGAGGGAACGCTCTTCCGGCTCGAGCGATTTCTGGGCGTGTCGCTCGCGATCCCTCTAGCGACCCTTCGCGAGGGCGCCGTGTTCCCGGTGGTGCATGTGCCGACGGGGAACCGGCTGCGACTCGCCGGCGAGGTCCGGTTCCGCCGGGGAAGCTCGGGCGGGTCGGCGGCCGTTCCGGGCGTGCAACGCCGGGCCTTCTGGCGGGTCGCCGGCGGCCTCGCCCGGCTCTACGGGTATGAGAAGGAGCCCCCCCCGGCCGAGCGGCCGGCGCCGACGGCTCCCCCGGCGGAGTAGCGCCTCTTCCTCCCGGTGATCGCTACGGAGTAGCGGCTGCGCGCCGCTCACGTCGGACCGGCGGGGCGGGTGTCCAGGAAGGGATCCACCGCCACGTGCTTTTCGAGAAGACGCCGGAGCCGGGGCAGGGGGGTTCGAAGGACCCGTTCGGCCGCCACGATCGTGGCGAGGTCGCCCGGCAGCATGCAGTTGGTGGCGACCAACGACAGGATGTAGAGCCCCGAGCCGAAGAAGAAGAGCGGCACGACCACCCAATGCGGCAGCGGAAGCCGCTCGGCGACGACCATCACCGGAATGCCGAAGGCCATCGTGACGGCCACCGGCAGCAGCAGCACGCGCCGGAACGGCGTGATACCGTGCGCCCGGTTCAACGCGGCGAGGCCGAGGCCGGGGTACATCGCCCGGGCGATCGCCCAGGCCGCCGTGGCGCCGAGCACTCCGAAGGTGGGGATCAGTGCGAAGCTCAGCACCAGGTTCGTGGCCGCCGCGGTGGACGAGGTCCAGAGCTGGGTCCGGGCCAGGCCGAGCCCTCCGAGGCAGGCGTTGACGGGACCGACGACGTTGGACAGGAAAGCGGCGATCGCCAGGAACTGAAGGGAGAGCGCCGCCGGCTCGTACTTCGGGCCGAAGAGCGCGTCGATCGTCAGCGTCGGAGCGAAGACGAACATGAGGAACAGGGGGAACGTCAGGACCAGGATCCACCGCGTGGCAGTGATGTACGTGGAGCGCAGCGCCGCGTGGGCGTTCAACCGGGCGAGCCGGGCGGTCATCGGGAGGTAGATGTACGTGAGCGATTGCGCGGCCAGGAGGATGACCCGCGTCATGGTCATCGAGGTCGAGTAGTAGCCGACGAGCAGGGCCGAGTGGTAGACCCCGAGGATGATCGTGTCGGCGTAGCCGGTCACGAAGCCGAGGGAGGAGACGCCCCACATCGAGACGGTCAGCACCCAGAGCAACGGTTTCGGCCGGGGGGGTCCCTTCGCCGTACGAGGTACGATCTTGGGCAGGTAGTGGGCCGTGTAAATCACGATGCCCACGAACGCGACGACGTCGGCGATCACGTAGGCGACGATCACCCCCGTGAGGCCCCAGTGAACGTAGAGCAGCAGGTAGACGAAGACGACGAACAATAACGGGTTGATGAATTGGTTGAAGAGCGCATTCGGCACGACGTTGTGGAAGCCCTGGAAGATCGATGCGAAGATCGGGGTGATCGCGCCCATCCCGACGCTGACCGCGAGCAGCTGGAACACGTAGATCAGCGCCGGGTTGTGGAACAGTTGGGCGAGCTGAGTGGCCCAGACGAAGACCGCCACCGAACCCGCGGTCGAACTCGCGGAGGCGACCGCGATCGACCACCGAATGAGCGTCCTGCGCTCCCCCGCGCCGTGTTCCCACGCGAGCATGCGGGCCAGGGCCTGGTTGAGCCCCAGCAGGATCATGATCGAAAGCAGGGTGGTGAACGAAACGCCGAGGTTGAACTCCCCAAAGGCCGCCACCGGCAGCGACCTCGCGGCGACTACCCGCCCTAAGAACCCGAGACCCAGGAAGACCGCGGTGCTCAGCACGAGGATGGTCGTGCCCTTCGAAACGGAGTTGAGCGAGTCCTGTAGAAGGTCGGCGGAACTCAGGACCGGCTCTGGAGCGCCCGCCCCGGTCTGCTCTGGGGTCGCGGGCGGAAGTCCGATCATCGGAGGTCGACCACTCCAGTAGGAGCCCGAGGCACTAGGGCCGACGGGCGCCGGGCGTCGTTCCCATCCAGCGACCGGCATGAACCGAACCGGGTCGGGAAGTCCGGGGAATCCCCCCGGCTAACGCGCTTGGGCCCGGGGGCCCCTCCGCCGTTCTGGGGACCCCCTCTGGCCTTCACGCGCCGAGTTATACGAGCAGTTAGGTGGAAAACCCTTGTGGGTGGATACGCTCTCCGGCGGGCCCTCGAGAGAGCGCGGTAGTCGGTCCAGCGCTCGCCTCTATGACCGGGGGTTGACAAAGTACTTCCGGCATGGATTCGCTCGGTGTTCCGACGCTGATCGGTTACCAGCCGCCTGGTCGAACCGGGTCCTGGCGCTTTCGCGTTGGTACGAAGGTTCCGTCTAGGTGGGGAAGTCAAACAGCGAGGTGAAGGCCGGGAAGAGTCCCGGGGTGCCGTCGAGCCCACCGTCGCTTCCCACGCCCAGGAGCCATTCGATCGTCGAGGCGACGTTCATGTCGCTCGCGTCCCCCACGAACGTCGTGCCGACCGAGTACGGGCTCACAACGGAAATGTACGTCAAGCCGCCGCAGGTGGTCTGGTTCACGCCCCAGTGGTTGTAACAGTACGGCGTGAAGATGTTGTCGACGGTGTACCCCGCGTCGGACGTACCGGCGCCCTCGTCGTACACGATGATGAAGGCCGTGTGATTGATCAGGGCTCGTTCCTGCGGCGTGTCGAAGTTCAGTCCGCTCGCATTCATCGTATGGTTGAGCATAGGTGCGAGGAATCCCTTCAGCCAATCATCGCACAGGACGCGTTCTTGGGCGTTGGTGAGGCCCGGGGGAGGTGTGTGGCAATCGTCGTACTCATTCGGAATATAGAACGAGAACGAAGGAAGGTTCCCGCTCGCGACGCTCACGTTGAAGGAGTTGCTGTTCACGACGTTGGCCTGGCACCGCGACGTGTTGTCGCGGATGTCCTTGTAGCTCAGAAAGGGATTGTGATCGGCGCCGACGTAAAGACCATTCGACGTTCGCTTCAGATCACACGACGTTGGCATGGATTCGAAGTAGCCGTGCCAGGTCAGACTCGCCGCCTGCAGGGAGTCGGGGATGTTCGCGACGTTCTCCACCCCTACCGAGCCGCACTCGGAGGTTCGGCCGCTCGTGAACGCGAAGTAGTTCGGCGGAGATTGATGACAGAGCGCATAGTAGTCGGGAACGCTACCGTAGTGTCCTTCCAGGTAGCGCTGATAGGGGCTCTTGGACAGAATCGCCGGCCGAGCCCCATTCTCCATGACGATCACCACCACGTGAGTGATCGGAATCGCGGTGAATTCGGTGGAAACCGTCTGAGCGGAGCCCTCCATCGTGACCTTCCCCGTGGCGGGAAAGGCGTAGTAGCCGACCGCGACGATGCTGTAGGAGTACGTTCCGTTCTCTTCCGGGAACACGATGTTAGACGTCGTGGAGGATTCATTGACGCCCGCTAGCGTCACGGACCACACTCGGGACGAGCTGAGGCCGGTTTCCTCGAAGGTAATGTCGTACGCCGGAGCGAGCTTCGACACCGGTGGCGAAACCGCCCCCGAACCGGGGGAGAACCCCACGCCCGCGACGGGCCCGACGAGGCCGCTGCTCGAAGAAATCGACATCACCGCGACGATCAGCACCGTCAGGATTGCCACAGTTGCGACTTTCATCGCGTTCTCACTGTGGACCCCCCGGGGAGCGCATCGGAGGGCTGGCTCGGGCAGCCATGGGTGCTGCGATGGGAACGGGACCGAGCCGCGCCCGGGCTGCTGGGGAGCTGTGCAACCCGATCGACTCCTCCGTTATCGAGTAATGCCATGAGACCTGACGTCAATGCAACCTCTCTGGATGGGGATGCGGGCTAGTGGTGCCCCCTCTTTGACTCTTTGGACTAGGACCCGACCTATCCACAGACCCCGTTCGGCCATGGAACTTGACTCCACTGACGTCCGGTGTGAATCTAAGCTGACAGTTGTCTGACACGAGGGTTGGCTCCCGACCGGTTCCGTTCACCTGCCCCAAAGGCCCTCGCAACTCGAGAACCCCCCTTCGACTCGACTGTTATTTTGAGTCCAAAGAGCGGTGCGAGATTCCGATTCCTCCGGCGAGAAATTCCGTCGAACTCCCGGCAAAAATCGACCACCTCGCCCGGATTCGAATTCTGTACCGCGTGCATTTCCTCGTTGGACATAGACGTATGTAGCACCCCGGAGGCCTTTGGCTGATAGTACTCCTCTGGGGGAACGGACGGGACTTGGATGAGCGGTCGTCTTTGGAAGGCAGCGGCGTTGGTCTTGGGCCTCATTGCAGTGCTCCTCCTGACCTCGTTCAGCCTCGCCGCCACGTCCGCGGCGACGCCGGGGGGTGCCTCCGGACTCTCCTCCTTTACCAGCTCGACTTCCGCCACCGTAGTCGACGGGGCGTTTTCTACGGCGAAGGCGATCCCCTCGTCGTTCTGGGGCGTCAATGTGGAACCCGACCAGGCGTTCACCAGCGCGGACGCCGCCGCAGTAGCGGCGACTCCCGCGACATATATCCGGTTCCCCGGAGGCGTCCTTGGCGAGGAGCTCAACTACAGCTCCGGCGTCTACACGTCCTCCGACGGTACGCAGAAAAAGTTGACGACCTCCACAGCGGAGTTCGTGACGGAGTGCAAGTCGATCGGCTGCCACGCGATCATGCAACTGCCGGTGGAGATCGACAGTCCTTCCACGGCTGCCTACTACGCGAAGTACGTCGTCAACACCCTCGGCTATCAACCCGCCTACTGGGAGCTCGGCAATTCTCCCCCGGCTGGATCCACTTCGGGGTCCCGTGGTCGGAATGGAAGAGCAAGACCACCCCCACTGAAACCCCGGCCGAGTTCGCCACCCTCATCCATACCTACATCGCCGCGATCCTCAAGGTGGACCCAGCCGGAAAGTTCCTCGCCCTTGGGGCCGGAATGGGCACGGCGGACTACGCCAAGGCCTGGATCGAACCGCTCGTCAGCGCGGACGGCTCCGAGCTCGCAGGCATCTCCGTCCACTCGTACATCCTGGCCACCACGCCGACCCACCCCACCGCCGCCGAATTCTTCGCGAATCTGGGGGGAGCCTACTCCATCCCCGACCAGGTGCTGGCGGATCGGTCGTACATCAAAGCCGCCTGCTCCACCTGCACCACGGGCGTGTTCGTTTCAGAGATCAACGCCGCCGAGGCGGGCTCCACCTTTGTTCCACTCATGGCCGGCTTTCCGGGGACCCTGTACCTCGCGGCCGAAATCACTCAAGGTCTGTCGCTCCAGGTGCCCAACATGGACTGGTTCTGCTACCACTGCGACTTCCTGGGAGCCTGGTCCATCCATACCTTGGTCTTCCAACCGCAGTACTACTTGTTCAGCGACCTCGCGACCCAGTTCAAGACCGAAACGCTCCCGACGACCGTGACCGGTCCGTCGACATTCTACGGCATCGCGACGTACAACAGCGGCGGCCTCTCGCTGATGATGGTGAACGTGGGCTCCTCCACCGTATCCGCCAACATCGCCCAGACCGGATTCATCCTGGATCGGGCGGGCGTGACGGAGTACTCGTGGGCGAGCGCGGCGAAGTCCCCGAGCAAGTCGTCCGTCACCCTCTCGAGCACCGTGTCGGTCCCCTCAATGTCGATCATCCTCCTGACCGTCGGCTCCGCCGGGGCCAAATCCCCGGGCGGCCCGTCGGCCACGTCGGGCTTGACCGTCGTCCCCGGAACCTCGGGGCCGGCCAGTGGAATGCTCCTCACTGGGTCCGCTTCGAAACCGAATCTGGCAGGGGGAGCAGCCTGGGGCCGGATGGCCTCGGCTCTGCCGGTCGCTCGGGGGCAGCCCGTGCCCAGCATCTTGACGATGTCTCGCCCTAGCTGAAATAGCTCGTAGGAACCCGAGTTCCTCTGACAGTCGCCATTCTCCGCGAGGTTCGGCCGGGGAAGGTGGAGGTAGAACCGCGCGGTGCCGCGGCCCCGTCGTCTGGCCTGGCAAGTTCTGGCATAGGACCGTGCGTCGGAAATTCCCGCGGCTCGTGGGCCCGGCACAGTCCGGAGCGTCCATCGGGTTCGGGATTTACGTAGCGCCCCGGTCGATGGGACCTTTCCGTCTACTGAGGCAGCTTAGCGAAGTACGCCCGGTACCGGGCCATTCGGCGGTTCCGCATGGCGGCCCGGATCACAGCGACGTTGAGGACGGCGGCGACCCCCGCGAGCGCGATGATCGTTAGCGTGAGCGTCGATAGTGTGAACGCGCCCGGCGGCGCGCCCGTCACCAGAGAATTCAGAACCACCGTCACGTTGACCGCGTCGGCGGTCTGCCGGGTCATGCTGCTCTGCGCCACCTGGTAGGAAGGGGAATCGACCGACACGGCCGAGAGATTACCGGTGAGGTTCAACCCCGAGGCCGCGAATCGGCCCGCCGAATCCGTCGTGAGGTTCAGCCATTGGACCGACGGCGTCCCGCCGCGGAAGAGGAGGCTGATGCCGAGGTCCGGGACCGAGGACCCGTTGGAGACCATCACCCCTCCCTGGACGGAATAGATTCGATTCGAGCCGATCGTCGGGGGCACCGTGAACGTGACCGACACGGTGGTCCCCACGCCGGCGATGGTGACCCAGCCCGTTGCCGGAGTCGCGTTGTACCCAGGAACGGTCCCCACGGTGAAGGCGAACGTGCCATCGGTCAGGGCGATCAGCACCGGGAACGGGGCGGAGGCGTTGGCTGTGGTCCCTCCGGCCGAGATGGCCCAGGTTGTACCGAAGGGGAGACCGACCTCGGAAAACGTGGCGACGTAGATGTCCGGAATCGGGACGAAGCTCACCGTGACGTTCACGGCGAAGCCGTCCACCGCGATGGATCCGAAGCCGGGAATGGGCGTGTACCCCGGGACCTCCCCGACGGCGAACTGGTAGCTCCCGTTCGTCTCCCAGAACGCGACGCTCGTCGACGTCGTCTCGCTCGAACTGTTGTTGACCGACACGCTCCATTGGGTTCCCGCAGGCAATCCGGTCTCGGTGAACGTCGTGGCGAAGTCGAGGGTCGGTGTGGCGCTGAAGGCAATGGACTCCAGGACGGGCCCTCCCGAGACGATGAAGGAGCCGTTGGCCGGGAGGGCTTCATAGCCCGTGGGGGGCTTCACTGAGAACGCGAACGTGCCGTTCGGTTCCAAGAGGCTCAGGGTCGATGAGCTGGAGCCGTGCGCCGTTCCGTTCACCGAGACCGACCAGTTACTTCCTGCCGGGAGACCGTTCTCATCGAACTCGACCGGGTACGTCACCGGCGGGGGAACGGCCGGGCCCTCGAGCACTACGACGGATAAGGGAGGCAGCACCGGCACGTCGCCGGCGGGAAGAGTCGAAGCGACCGGCAGCGGGGTGCCGTTGACCCACAGGTACTGGGTCAGCGCGGACGTCGGCGAAAACTCCGAAGCGGTCAGGTTGACCTGGACGGCCCTCGTCGTATTCACGT
This sequence comes from uncultured Thermoplasmata archaeon, assembly GCA_963773945.1. Taxonomy (GTDB): domain Archaea; phylum Thermoplasmatota; class Thermoplasmata; order Lutacidiplasmatales; family UBA184; genus JAKIWV01. The sequence continues at coordinate 711,194 of CAVZDD010000003.1, forward strand.
TGACGAGCAGGAGCGCGAGACCGGAGGGGTCGTACGTGGCCGCTCCGTAGAGCGTCGACGGGCCAGTGATCGTCGTGGGGAGCATTTCGGTCTTGAGCTGGGTCGCGAGATCGCTGAACAGGTAGTACTGGGACTGCCACTTCTCCGGTTCCGTGGACCAGGACCCGGCGTAGTGGCTGTCGAACGCGAACCAGTCGAGGTTCGTCACCTGGAGGGTCAGGCCTTGGGCGATATCCGCCGCCAGATAGAGGGTCCCGGCGAAGGTGGGAAGGAGATTCTCGTACCCGCCGTGCTCCGCCGCGTTGATCTCGGTGACGAACACCTGGAGGTGGGAGCAGTTGGGGCAGGCCGACTCGATGTAGGACCGATCCGCCAGCACCTGGTCGGGCAAAGAGTAGAAGCCGTTCAGGTTCGTGAACAGCTGGGCATCGGTCGAATTCGAAGGTCCCCCCTCGATGTACGAGTGGACGCAGATCCCCGAGAGCTCTTTTCCATCGACCTCCGCGAGCTCCTCCACCCAGGGCTTCGAGTAGTCCTTGCCCCCCATGCCGGCCCCCAGGGCGAGGAATTTGGCCGACGAGTCTACCTTGAGGACCGCCGCGATGTAGGCGTGGACCAGGTTGGCGAACGGTAGCGGAGTCGTGTTCCCGCCCCCCCCTGTCGCCCAGTTCGACCAGGACACGTTGAAGTGGTCCCAACCGCTCGGGTCGTTGCCAATCTCCCAGTAGGCGGGCTGGAAATCCAGCGTGTGGACCACGTAATTGGCATAGTAGGCGGCGGTGCCGGGCCGGTTGATCTCGGCCGGCAGCTGCAGGATGGCGTGGCAGCCGATCTGCTCGCAGGACGAGACGAACTGAGTCGTGGACGTGGTGGCGAGGGTCTGGGTCCCGTTACCGGCCGTCAAGTAGCCCGAGGTGTAGTTGTACTCCTCCCCCAGGGTACCGGCCGGAAAGAGTAGGTAGTTCACTGGCGTCGCGGCGACGCTGGCCGCATCGACGGAATTGAACCGCTGCGCGGCGGCGATGTTGATACCCCAGAAGGCCGGAGAGATCGGGGTGGCCTCTGAAGAGGCCCCGACGACGACGTGAGCGGAGACAGCCCCTGGGGAAGCGAAGGGGGTGGGGGAAGCGCCCGGGGACCCCGGGTCGAACAGCGAGGCGAACGCCATCGAGCCCGCCAGGAGGATGAAGACAGCGGCCAACGGCACCGCGATGGTGACGACGCGGCGCGCGGTCGCGTGGCGACGATGTTTCATGGAACCCCCTTCCGGTCGCCCCGCCCCCCCGCACTGCGAAAAGGTCCGCAGCAGTGCGCTTCAGGCGGTTTGACGGCTTGGTGAAATTAAGGCTCAATACGTAGATATACGCATTTCGCTTCGGCCACGGGGGCTCGATTTGCCGAAATAGGACTTTGGAGCCGGTTTGCCCTCCTTAATGCTTCCGGTCGTCCTCGCCGTGCTCGGGTAGCCTCCGGTGGCCACCTCCGTCGTACAGTGACCGGGGACGGTTGCGCACCCCCCGGGAGATCGAGCCGACCCCGGTTAGCTCCCCGCTGGGGTGCGCCCGAATTCCTGCGACGACCCGCCCGAACGACAGTACCGGCGTTCGAGAAGATGCCAAACTTTACGTACTGACCCGCCTCCGGTCGTACGGTGTCGGTCCCTACCCCGTCGACTGCGCCGAATCCGCCGGTGTTCTTCCGGCGAAACTATCTCTGGGTTCTCGCGATTCTGGCCTTCGCCTACGGCCTCGTCGTCGTGCTGGTCCCCGTCCCCGCGATCGAGCTCCCTCTCGGGCTCCTGACCCTGCTCTTCTCCCCCGGCTACGCACTCGCCGCGCTCGCCCTCGGCCCCACCCCGCGTTGGCCGTGGACCCTCATGTTCCCGATGGTCGTCGGGCTCAGCGTCGCGTTTTCCGTGGGGGAAGGCCTCGTCCTGCTCGCGTTTCACTTGGGACTGCCGGCCGCGGTCTTCGCGCTCGTCTCTCTGGGTCTCATTATCATCGCGGTGGCTACTTTCCCCGCGGAGACGCCCCAATCGGCGTCCGAAGCCCGGTTCCAGAGCTTTCTCGCGGAGGAGCTCCAGCTGCCCGGTCACTCGCCCGGGCAGCGGGTGGCGGCGGTGGCGATCCTGCTCGCCATCGTCGTCGTCTTCGCGGGCATCGTGTACCTCGCCACGGTGACGCCCAACCAGCACCTCTCGGTATCGATGGGGATCGTGGGCCCAGACGGGTTCACCAACGGCCTCCCGACGTCGGGGGTGCCGGGGGGTGCTCTCACGGTCAAGGTGACGGTGGGGAACAACGCGACGCAACAGCCGCTGATTCTCGTCGTCCAGTCGGCGGCCAATAACACGGCGCCATCGAGTTACAAGACCATTCCCTGGAAGGTTCCGCTGGCGCTCGGCAACAACACGACCAGCAGCGACACCGTCCCGCTCCTCGCGAAGGCAACGGCGACGGTGAACGTGACGTTCGAGTTCGCCGTCCAGGGGACTTACAACCTCTACTTCTACCTCGAGAGCCCGATTGGGGCGATCCTGCAAGAGAGTAGCTTCTCGACCACAATCACCCCATTGACATGAGCCCAGCGGCCCCGTCAGGGAGCCGAGGGGGGATTCATGCCGGCCGGGGCCCAGGCCGGGAGGGGGGATCGGTGCCGGCCCGAATCGGAGCCAACGAGAGGGCTCGGACGCCCCGCTCCCCCGCCTAGCTCGTCCCCGCGTGGGGGATATTCTCGATCTGGTAGACCGAGAAGACCGGGTTGGAGTAGAGCAATTCGAAGTCGTACGGGTTCGAGAACTTCTCCAAGTTCTGCACCGGGATCGCCTCGTGCGGCTGGTCGTTGTTGGGGCCGAAGAACAACGGTGGGGGGTAGCGCGTCGTCATGTGCACGTCGAGGACGACGTACTGGCCGACGAAGACCCGGGCGAGGAGCGTGGCGTTGAAGGTGGTGTTGGCAAACATCGCGTACGAATCCCAGACCATCTCGAAGTGCGCGAACCCGCCGAAAACCGAATAGGCGAGGTAGTCGCCCCAGATCTGTTCGGACGGGTCCATGTGCACGCTCGCCCACATACCGGCGTCGTAGGCATTCTCATTGATGTAGAGCGGCGAGTCGATGGAGACACCGCTCGGGGCAGGGGAGAACTGGTCGCGCGTGCTCAGCGGGACCAGTTCGCCCCCGCCGACGACGATCACGCACAGCACCATCGCCAGCGCTACCGCCCGGGTCCGGGCACCCGGTGCCGGATTGGGAGCCGCGGGAGGTCCCGCGGCGCGTGCGCCGGCAGTTCAACGCGCGGTCGGAGTAGGCGGTTCGTGAGGTACCAGGCCCCCGCGGGCGCGAAGAAGACTCCCACGAACTCGAACTCCCGGAGGGCGAGGAAGCTGAAGCCGGTCGAGAGGAACGGGATCGAGAAGATCCCGACGAGGGTCGAACTCACGATCCCGAAAGTGATGAACGCGAGTTGGTCGAAACGGTACGTCCGGACGAGCGTCAGCATCGCGAGCCCGCCGCTCACGACGATTGCCGCGACGATCCAGGCGACCTCATACAAGGGGAATGTGCCGCCGGGAGCCGCCGCGACGGCGCGACCCGCCGCGGGCATGAGCACCGCATGGACGTTGAGGACGAGGATTGCGTACTCCTTCAGGATCACCGGGCGGCTCACCAGGGCGACCCAGATGAGCAACATCGTGAGCACGGCGAAGAACATCGTGAACGAGCGGAGGTTCGGGTACGGATCGCGCCGCCGGATGATCCACGGGAGGACGGCGAGGCCGAACAGCATGGCGATGAGCAGGTACGTCGTCACGTAGTGGCTCACGACGACCATCGCCGCGGCCGCGATGAACATCGCGCGGAGAAACCACGTCTCCGAGGTCGCCGACGACGTCGCGAGGAACCCCAGGAGCACGACCGCCAGGATGAACCAGAGGACGGCGAAGTCCGTCTGGGTGGGGACGTTCATCTGGATGGAGGGCACGGTGAGGTAGAAGAGTACCGCGAGCGGGGCGGGGCGCGAGCCGAAGAGGCGTACGCAGAACGCGTAGATTGCGCAGGGAATCACGAGCAGCCGCAGGAGCTCGAACGCCCACAGGAACGTCTGGTTCAGCGGGATGCCCGTGAGCGAGGGGACCAGCGCGTTGTAGACGGCCCCGCCGGGATAGAAGCTGTAGATCTTCGCCTGAGCAGAGACGTCGACCAGCGGCTGCCAGGAGTGGGTGGTCAGGACGGACTGGGCGAACTGGAGGTTGTAGATCGCGTCCCGGCTGAACGGAAGACCGTAGGGGCTGAAGAGCGGGTAGAGGAAGACGATGAGGAACACTGGGAGCATGAGGTACAGGACCGGGACACGGCGGACCGCCGTAACGTAGAACGGGGCCGCGGCCGACGCGAGGGAGAGGACCAGGAGGACCCGCGTGGGGATGATGCCGAGGAGGAACGAGACGCCGTGGAACTTGAATTCGTAGAGGATGAGGGCAACCCCGAGGAAGCCGAGTAGCGAGAAGAGGAGCGCGACGAGCGAGGCGGTAGGGCCGGGCGGGTAGTCCGTCGAGGGTCCTTCTCTCGGAAAGGCGTCCGTTGCGGGCGGGGCGGTGGCGCTCGTGACCGACGAGGCGGCGGCGCTCACGCGGGTTCCCCTGCCCCGAGAACTGGATTGGTCCCCGAACCACCCGCTCTCGCGGCCCCCTTCGTCACCGGCCGCCCGCAGTGCCACGCGCACTGTCTCGCCAGCCCACCCTCGAATTCGACCCGCGGACGGAAGCCGAACGTCCAGGGGGCTCGGCAAGTGTCGGCCGGCGTGGCGCGAAGGCTCCCCGGCGGGAGCGGACGACACCGGATTCGCACCGGCTTGCCCGTGACCCTCCGGATCGCTTCGACCGCATCGATCAGGCCAACCGGCAACCCTCGGCCCAGGTTATAAACCTCGCCAGTAGACTTGACGTCCGCTGACCGGGCAATCCCGCGTACGGTGCTTCTGATGGGCGCGAGGCAACGCACGTCGGCCCCGCGGACGGAGAATCGAGGACGCGCGAGGCCGTCCCGAAGTTCGCCCCGCTGGACCCCGGCGGGGTTGTTCGGCGCCATAGCGTCGAAGCCCAGGACCCGGTCCCCTCGGCCCAACCGGGGTTCGCTGATGGAGCCTTCAATGACATCGGCCGACTCCGTGACGATCGAGTCGACCACGAGGCGCGGCGACATCCGTTCCCCGCTTAACCTTAACCGTGAACTACGGGGAATCTGACACTCTGGCAGAGAGAGCGGCAGGGTTCTCTAGCCATCGTCGTTGGAGATCGCCTGTTTTACGCGACGTCCGGGTACACGACGGCTCATTCGGAGCGGATGGGCATAAGTACAGAACGCGGGTGGTCCGGCAGTGGAGACTCACCGGGGAAGGCGCGGCCGGACAACCCGAGGGTTGCGTCCAATCGTCAGGGCCCGAGGACCCCGAGGGGAGGGCGAGCGCCTCCGTCCGGAGATCGCCTCCATCCTCTTCTGTGCCGTCGTCCTCCTGATGCTGACCTCCGTGGGGGATCGACCGGCCCTGGCCCTGCGTCCCAGTGCGCCGGCGACCCACATCGAGGCGGCGGTTTCGGTCACGTTCCCTACGCCGATCCGCCACGTGTTCGTCATCGACATGGACATCGGGGAGAACACGTTCGTTCTGCAAGACCTCGCCTTCGAGAAGTACCTCTCGCAGAACTTCTCTTACGCGTCCAACTTCTACAACTACTGCACCCCGCAGGCGGCTAACTACATCGCGATCAACGCCGGGACCATCGACCAATGTGGCAACAGAGACTCGCCATCGGGCCAGTACGACGACACCAACATTGGCAGCCTCGCCTCCGCGGCCAACGAGACGTGGATGGACTTCGAGCAGGGGATGCCGACGCCTTGTGACGCCAGCAACGCGACGCCTTACCAGGCGAGCGCCAATCCCTTCCTCTACTTCGCGGACATCTACGGCAACTCGACCGTGTGTCAACAGCACGACGTGAGCTTTCAGGCCTGGTACGCCGATGTCAACGCGAGCACGACGAACGCCTCGGCGATCCCCAACTACGCGTTCTTCGTCCCGGACCTCGCCGACGACAGCGACCAATTGAACCACAACAGCTCCGACTCATGGCTGGCCCAGTTCGTCTACGACAACTTCCTGCGCCAGCCGTTCATGAACGACTCGGTGCTCTTCATCACGTACGCCGAAGGAACGGTGTACACCAACCCCCCGACGTTCGGCTACATCCCCGACCCCTTCACCGGCGGTGCGGTTCCGCTGTTCGTGATCAGCCCGTATTCGGTGGGCGGCCCTGACACCGCGCTCAACCAGACGTACGCGAACGACAGTTGCCCGTTCTCTCTCCTCAACACGACGGAGTACCTCCTGGGCCTCAATAGCACCGGCGGCAGCGGCCAATACGACGGGAAGCTCGGATACACCGCGATGACCGGGCTCTTCAACTTCAGCGTGGCCCGATCGATGCCGCTCCCGCCGTACAACTGGACGCTCGTCTCCTCGAGTCCCAGCTCCCCCTCGCCGCGCTCGGGCCCCGCCGTCACGTACGACGCCCGCGACGGCTACGTCCTCCTCTTCGGCGGCCAGAATGCGACCAGCCAGTACAACGACACCTGGACGTACCAAAGCGGAACGTGGGGCAAGATCGCGTCAGCGACCGGCCCCTCGCCCCGGGCGGGAGCCGCCCTCGCGTACGACGCGAACTGCGGGTGCGCGGTGCTCTACGGCGGCCGCTCGGGGAACCAGAGCTACAGTGACACCTGGAAGTTCCAGGACGGGGTCTGGACGAACCTGACGTCCGAAGTCGGCACCGGCCCCGGGGGGCTCGCGTGGGCGAGCCTCGCCTACAACCCCGAGACCGGCGAACTCGTCCTCTTCGGCGGTGCCTATGGGGGCGTAGGGTCCAACGCGAGCACGTACTCGAACGTCGGAGCCACCTGGCTCCTCACCGGGAATCTCTCCGGGACTTGGACGCAAACGGTTCAAACGGGCCCCGGCCCGGCACCGCGGGACGAGGCGACGCTCGTCTACGATACGTCGCTGAAATACGTCGTGCTGTTCGGCGGGCAGAACAACACGACGGCGATGGGAGACACCTGGCTCCTCGAGGGCCAGGAATGGACGTCGGTCCCGCCGATCACTTCGAAGTTCGTGCCTCCCGAGGCCGGGGCGGTGGCGGACTACGACAACGCGTTGGGGGGCGTGGTCCTCTTCGGCGGGAGCAACAACACCGCCTACCTCAACACGACCTGGATCCTCCTGCAGAAGACGTGGCACCTGGCGTGGGCCTGGCCGGGACCCACCCAGCGCGCTCTCGCGGGGGGCGCCTATGACCCGCTGCAAAATATCTTCGTGCTCTTCGGCGGCCGCGTCTCGCAGAATGGGACGCAGCTCAAGGACACCTGGGTCTTCTGTGCGGCCGCCCCCCCATGCGGCGTTGCGCCGCCCACGTACGCCGTGACGTTCTCGGAAGCGGGTCTGCCGGCCGGCGTGCGCTGGGCGGCGACCCTCGGGGGCGCGACAGAGAACTCCACGAAGAGCTCGATCACGTTCGCCGAGTGGGACGGGTACTATCCGTACCACATCGCCCCGGTCCGCGGGTACGCGCCGAGCCCATCGAACGAGTCGGTGCTGGTCAGCGGGAATGCCGCCACCGTCGAGATCACGTTCCGCCTGGTCTCCGGGCATCAATTACCTGTCTCTTACACGTTGCTCGAGGAGATCGGCGTCGGGGTAATCGTCCTCTCCGCGGTGGTCGTCTTCGTGGTGCTTCTGGCGCGGCGGAAGCCGCCGCCCGGCACTCCACCGCCGTCCGCACCTTCGACGAGGCCCCGGCCACCCTCGTCGCCCCCGCGGAGCCCCCCGCCCGGTTCGCCGCCAACGTCCACGCCTTCGACGGGGCCCCGGCCACCCTCGTCTCTCCCGCGGAACCCCCCGCCCGGTACGCCGCCACCGTCCGCACCCTCGACGGGGCCCCGGCTATCCTCGTCGCCCCCGCAGAACCTGCCGTCCGGTACGCCGCCACGGTCCGTACCTTCGAAGCGGCCTCGGCCATCCGCGTCGCCCTCGCAGAACCCCCCGCCCGGTACGCCGCCACCGTCCGCACCCTCGAAGCGGCCTCGGCCATCCACGTCGCCCTCGCAGAACCCCCCGCCCGGTACGCCGCCACCGTCCGCCCCTTCGAAGCGACCTCGGCCATCCTCATCGCCCCCGCAGAATCCCCCGTCCGGTTCGCCGCCACCGTCCGTACCTTCGAAACGGCCTCGGCCGGCTCGGCTGCGACCACGGAGCCCGCCGCCCGCCGAGTGACCGGCTCACGGGGGCGTCTCCGCCCGGTTCGGGTACCGGGAACGGGGGACCAGCGGACCGGCAGCCCGAACCTCTCCATGCCCTTGCACGGCCAGGGCTTGGTCGAGCGCGGCGGAGACCCGGGGGACGGATCGATCACGCCGGGCTACAGCGCCCAACACCTGGCGATGCGGAGGAACCCCCCTCCCTCTCGACGCCCTACGGCGGTGTCCCGCCTCCGGAACTCGGTACGGGGAAGCGCGTCCATTGACCGCGGAGCCGCGGATCGAGCGCATCGCGGAGGCCGTCGGAGCTCACGCTCACACTGACCACGAATAGGATGGGCGTGGGCCCGGGATACGCGAGGGGGACCCCACTCCTGGCTCACCCGCGGGTGGGGCGACTCCGATGGCCCGTCGAGGCAAGGTCGGCGTGCCCAAGGTCAATTTGCGGGCCTCCAAAGGTATAAGAGGCGCGCATTTGTGCGTATGCCCCCCTGGAAAAAGGTAGGCAGCTTCCTTGGCAGACGCATGTGGATTGGATCCTGCGACCGGTGCCTGGCACGACGATGCCCGAGGCGGTGCCCTTGACACTTATCCGGCGGCCCGGGAGTACCTCCGGGGACTCATGAGTTCGGTCGCCCCTCTCACAGGAACGCCGCACCACGGTGTAGCGAGGCTGAATCCGTGACGGGTGGCCCGGGCTCACTGCCCACATCGGGGGGAGCGCGGCTCGACGGCTGCGCCGTAGAGCCGCGCGGGGCGGTTGGTCGCTCGGGGTGCCATATGCCCTTCTGTCGGTGATTGTCCTCCTCGCGGCGTCGCTGAGTGCTGGGGCAGCATTGGCCGCGTCGGCCAGCCTCGATACGCTGACCCTCAAGGTGGGCACCGCGTCGGCCGAGCCGACCGATTTCTGGGGGATGAACCTCGCTGACAGCGCTTCCGCCGGCTCGGATGTGGCGGCGACCTTGCTCGAGACACCAACAACGGTGCTGGTCTACCCGGCCGGCAACCTTACGGAGCGGACCGATTTCATGACGAACACCATCTACGCTCCGCACACCGCGCAGAAGTCCGTGGTGACGGTCCAGGACTTCATCTCCTACTGTGAGGCGATCTCCTGCGAGGCAATCCTGGAGCTGCCGATGGAGATCGACAACGTCTCGATGACGGCTGCTCAAGCGGAGTACGTAGTCAATACGCTGGGCTTCCATCCCGCCTACTTCGCGTACGGCAACGAGCCCTCCGGCTGGAAGTGTTACGGACTCTCCTGGAGCGCCCAGGCGTCCGGGCACAGCTGCAACACCGGGGGAACCACGCCCATCAAGTTCGCCAACGAAACGCAGGCGGCGATCTCCGCGGTCTCGGCCGCGTTGGGCTCCCAAGCGCCACCCGCCCTATGCATGAGCCAGGGCACGGGCAGTGGCTGGCAGAACGATACGCCGTGGCTCGACGCCCTCGTGGCCAATTCCTACGACAACACGAACTGTGCGGCATACGCCATGCACATGAAGGCCGCGCATTCCCAGATCGGCGACCCGACACTGGCCAACTTCTACGCAACGCTGACGGGCCCCCAGGGGTTGCCGGCCGACTACCAGAACCTGAGCGTGCTCACAAACGGGAAGCCGCTGCTCGTGACCGAGCTCGGTTGGACGACGCCGCACTCCGTCTTCGAGCCCGTCTTCAACGGGACCTGGGCCGAGAACCTCGTGCAGACCGGGCTTATCGTGGAGGCGATGCAGAACGTCGTCCCCGACATCTCCTGGTGGGCGTGGAACGAGGGCGGGAGCCTCCACAATTACAACCAGTCCTCCTTCTGGTCGATCTACACGAACCTCATGACGCGGCTCGGACCGGTCTGGTACTCGACCCAGTTCACGGGCCAGCGGGGCGTCTTCGCGGAGGTCACCAAGAACGGGTCCGCGTGGACCGTGCTCATCGTCAGCACCAACATCCAGCGGGGGTTCACGATCTCGCTCAAGAAGACGGGGATCCCGTTGTCGGAGGCCGCCACCATTTACACGGTGACCGCATCCGGGACGGCCACCGCGTCCGTGGGGGGCCTCTCCGGCGGCGTCACGCTGCCCCACCAATCGGTGGTCCTGATCACCCTCGGCTCCTCGTAGGCTGCGGGGAGAGGGCCGCGGACGACCCCCTCACCGATTTCACCGCCGTTCCCTTCCGACGTGTCGCCTCACCAGGGCCCGTAGGGGTCGGCGTCGACGGGAGCTCGCGCGGTTGACGCCGGACGGGTCGGTAGCCGAAGGCGTGCATGAGCCCCCGGTTGCAAGCCCAAAAAGGTGCCGCCCGGAGTGGGTAGCCTTCCCCACCGAAGTCACCGGGCAGGTGGTGTGGGGGGTTCCCCGGCGGCGCGACCGCTCCCCCGGGGGGTGGAGCGGGGCGGTCCCCCCGCCCCGCTCGGTGGCGCGTTCGGGTTCTCGGACGTCTTGGAGGGGGGGCTCGGCTTCTTTCGCCGAGTCCACCAGACGGCGACCGCGATCACGACCACGGCGACGACCGCGAGGGCGACGACCCCGTACTCGAGGAGTTCACCGAGCTTCAATCCGGGCGAGGGGAGTGCGAGGACGTTGAGGGTCACCTTGCCGTAGGCGTGCTTCCCGACGCTGTCGGTCACCGTGAGGGTGACCTTCGGGAAGCCCACGGTCGGGTAGAGCTGCACGGGGGGGTCCTCTGCCGTACTGTTATTCCCGTTACCGAGCGACCAAAAGTACGTGTACGGCGGAGTGCCGCCCGTCGGATCCGTCGAGAACGTGACCGTGCCCCCGACGTAGATCGTCTCGGCCGAGGCGCTGACCGTCGCCTCGATTACCGGATTCAGGGTCAACGGGGAAGGGGAGTAGGCGCCCTCGATGTAGTAGAAGTCCACCCAGCTCACCGTCGGCTGCACCGTTCCCGGTGTAGCGTACGAATGGGAGACGTTGTAGTAGAGAGTCGCCGAAGCGTTCAATCCGGTCGCGCTCCGGACGGGAGCGCTGGAGACACCGTCGCCGAACGAAACGTTCCAGGAGGCGACGAGCCCGGTGCCGGTCGTGGGCGTCGACGTGGCGTTGAAGGCGATCGGCATCTGGGCGTCGGCGATCGCCGGGGTCACCGTCAGGGTGGGCTCGGGCGGCACCTCGTAGACCCATTCGTTGGTGGCGCAACCCGGCGAGCAGGCACCGAATCCGCCGAGGATGATCGGGGCGATCGGCGCGCTCGTCTCGGGCATCGCCGGCTGGACCACCGGGTCGTATCCCGCCGGCGCCGACAGTCCCGTGACGTTGGCCGGGAGCCAGGTTCCGTTAGAGAAGAGCCAGCTATCGTTGAGCTGGCTGTTGGTTCCGCTATCGTACCCCGCGGTCAGGAGGATCGCCTGGAGCTGGCCGTCCCACGTCATCACGCTCTCCTCCCGCGCCGGGGGCGTGTAGCACGCACTCCCTACGCAGCCCGCGTCATCGGCGGTGACGTTGACCCACGTACTCGACGGGGGCAGGAGGAACGTCAGGTTCGAAGTCGCGGCCTCCCCCACGTCATACCCCCCGAAGAGGACCAGATCTCCGTCCAACGCGTCGTACGCGGCAGATGAACCGTAGAGGTACGTCGACCGACCGCCAGGTCCCGCGGCGACCGACCAGTGCGTCGCGTTCGTCGCGTTCAGGAGCCAGGTGTGGTTCCACACCGACCCAGCTGAGCAGGTGAAGTCGGAGCATCCGTCCACGACCACGAGCGCGTTCCGCGAGGGATCGAACGCCAGGGCACCTCCCGTCCAGCCGACGGCTCCGCCGCCGGGTTGATCAGGGTACCCTACGGTCGAGGTGATGTTTGTCCACCCCGTGCTGTTGAACAGCCAGGTGTCGTTGAGGGAGAGCTCGCTGGAGTTGCTGGTTTCGGAGCCACCGAACAGCACGACGCCGCCGAAGGCTGGGTCGTAGTCCATCCCTTCTAAGATCCGGGGCGACGGGGCGGACATGAGGGTGCGCGTCAGGTTGGTCCAGCGGAGCCCATTGTAGGTCCAGGTCTGGTTATTCCCCGGGCTGATGCAGCGGTCGAACGTGCAGCTATCGAAGAGGACGAGCTCGGAGAGCAGGGGATCATAGGCCATTCGACCGAACGCGTACACGGAGGGCAGGCCGCTGCTGGAGTGGGCGGAGATGTTGGTCGTGGCGTTGAACCATTGCGGGGGGGCGTTTGCCGCATCCAGTCGAGGGACCGAGCCCTTCCCGGTACCGGTCGACCCTGGGGCCCCTTGACAGGTCACCCCCCCGCCGTCGGTCACGTCGCACCCTCCTGGTACCCCTCCGGAAGGTCCTCCTCCGCGTTCCAGGGAGGAGGCCGCCTGCTGGAACATCGCCTGCGCCGTGCCCGACCCTCCCGGCTCGCTTCCTATCGCGTGGACCGGCGTCGAGGACGACCAAGGAAACTGTAAGGCCACACCGGAAAGGAGCAGGCCGAGCCCCACTACGATGAGGACGACCGCCACGCTCGCACGGCCCACCCGGCCACTCCTGCGCGATATCGGCGTGAGGGCCACTCTTTCCGAGTTCCACCGGTGGTACTTTACCTCTCCCGGCAGCGGCTCCGACAGCGACGTCGACCGGTGCGAAATCCACTGGGCGCCCCGGTGGAGGATACGGTCGGGAGGGTACTGCGCCCCGCACCGATCCGTCGGTTCGGAGAACGAAGGGGGAGCGTTGGGTTCCATGAGTAGCTCCGTGTCGCGACGGCAAGTGCCGGAGCACCGGGGCCGGCCACGCAATTACGTTCCCCCGTGCAGAGGGCAGTCCGGGGATGATTCCCGTGCCGGGGGCGATGCGCAAGAGGGCCCTCCGGCCGTGCCTCTGACCGTCCGACGGCCCACGCTACGTCCCGAGCTTGAACTCCCAGAACTGGCGGGAGATCCCACCCGCATTGATGCCCCCGAAGATCAGCGGCGCCCCGTTGTCGATGTCGTTCGAAACGGCCGCGTAGGCGACCGGCACGAGGCCCGGCGCGTGCGGCGGGAGGAGCGTCCAGTTGCCGCCCCAAAAGGCCCAGGTGTCGTTGAAGTACGTCGCCCCGTTGGTGCCGGCCACCAGGAGAACCACCTGGGGCTGGAGCACCACGTCGCCGGTCGGCCACGGGCAGTCCACGATCCCCGCCCCGTAGCGGGCCGGTGGCGGCGAACCGCCGGGGTGGAGCTGAACCCACTTGTTCCCTTTTGTGAACTCCCATGTGTCGCCGAGCGCCCCGGAGGCCCCCTTGCCCCCGAAGAGAACGACGTAGCCGCCGAACGCGCCGCACCCACGCGTACCCGCCGTACAATTGCCGGCCGAGTCGTACACCATCGCCGCGCTGGCCCGCGGGGACGGCCCGGAGATGTTCAGATCCTTCCACTGCCCGGACAGGTTGAACACCCAGGTGTCTCCCAGGTACCCGTTGGCGTTCTGGCCCCCGAACAGCACGATCTCGTTGGTGGCCGCATCGTACGTCATCGACTCGTTCGCCCGAGCCGAGGGCGCATACTTCAGGGACAGGTTCTTCCACTGCCCGTGCCCCGGGGAGCCGGACCACTGCCAGGTATCCCCGAGGTATCCGATGGTCGACGGGTTGGTGTACCCGTATCCCCCGAACATGATGGTCTCGTTGTACGAGAAGACCGTATTGTTCCAGCCGAGCAGCGATTTGGCGGGAAGGAGCCCATAGTAGGCGGCCGCCCCAAAGGCGCGGGCTGACGGGTTCTCGGGGGAGTTCGCCTCGCCCCACACCTTGGGATCCCAAAGCCACGTGTCGTCGAGGAGACCCACCTTGCCGTTCGGCATGACCCCGATGCCACCGAACACGATGACGTCCTGGCTCTTGTCGTCGTAGGCGACAGTGGAGCCGTAGCGTGGCGACGGCTCGAGAGGCGGGGACCAGGGGTTCCAGATCTTCGACTGGTAGTCCCACCGGTCGGTCAGGAACAGACCGGTTGACGCCATGCCGTCCACGATCAGGACCACGTTGGACGGGGCATTCGGGTCGTCGACCGCCGCAGCGAGGAAGCGCGGCGCCGGGGATCCCGGAATCGCGGTCTCACGGGACGTTGCACTGATGACGCTCCACTGGGAGCCGAACTGCCACGCACCGCCGAGCGTGTCGGCGCTGGGACAGCTCGGGGCCATCGGGTCGACGAAGTACGGGGCGGCGCAGCCTCCGAAGAGGAAGACTTGATTACTCTTGGTATCGGGGACCATCGCCATCCCCCACTCCGGCGGGGGAGCCGTGCCCCCCGTGTCGACCTGAATCCACGTGCCGTCCACGAACTTCCAGGTATCGCCCAGCGCCGCGCGCCCCGTCGTACCACCGAAGAGCGTCGCGTACCCGGCGACGTTATCCCACGCGAGCCCGCCGAACGCCCGGGCCGTCGGGGCTGGCGTCCCCCAGACGTCGGTGACCTGAGTCCAGTGCCCCCCTTGGAACTCCCAAGTGTCCGAGAAGTACGCGGCCCCGTTCGTCCCGCCGAACAGGAGCAAGGACCCGCTCGCGTTGTCGTACGTCATCATCGCCCCGTAGCGCGGCGAGGGGGCGGCCTTGAGGGAGAGCTGGGTCCAGTTCCCGTGCTGGAACGTCCAGGTGTCCCCGAGCGCGGCCCCGGTGGCGCTCATTCCACCGAACATCACGACGTACCCGTCGGTCGCGTCGTACGCCATCGCCGTGTACGAGCGGGCCGATGGCGAGACCGTCGGGAAAATCTCGGACCAAGCCCCCGTGGGGTACGTGAGGAAGACCCACGTCTCCCCGTTGGGGCCGTAACCCGTCGAGCCCCCGAACGCGACCGCATAGCCCGCGTGCAGGTTCTTTCCCGCGCTGTAGTACATGCCCGTCGGGTCCCACGCGAGCCCGGCGCCCACGCGTCCGGGCAGCTGTGCCCAGTCCCACTCCGATTCCGATTGGATCTGGTCCCATCCGCCCTTGGAATTTGCAGTGGGGGGCGTGAACGTCCAGGTGTCCGCTGCGCCGAAGCTCTGAATCCCCACAGAACCGAGGGGGTCCCCATCCACGATGCCGCCGAAAAGGGCTACCGTGTGGTTCGCCGCGTCGAACGTCATTCCGAACGACTGGCGGGCCGCCGGCGCCCCGTACGGGAGGGACTTGAGGCCAGGAGTCTGAACGCCGGATTTCGGGACGATCAGCGTCCAAGTGCCATTGGCGTAGCTCCAGGTGTCCCCGTACGCAGTGCACGTCGAAACGTCACAGCTCGCCCCCCCGAAGAGCAGGGCCACGCTTGTGTTATTGTCGTAGGCCAATCCTGCCTCGAAACGTGGGGAGGGTGAGTTCGAGGGAGAAAGATGGGTCCACTGGCCGCCAGCGAATTCCCAGGTGTCGCCCAGGTACGTCGATCCCGTGTACCCTCCGAAGAGTAGGAGGAACCCCTCTCCGATGTCGAACGTCGAGACGCTGCCCCACCGGGCGCTGGGCGAAGTCGAGGGAAAGTTCTGGGTCCATTGCCCCTGCCTAAACGTCCAGGTTCCCCCGAGCGCACTCGACCCCGAGAACCCGCCGAAGAGGACGAGCTGCTCGGTCGCCGCGTCGTAGCTCATCGTAGCCTCCTCCCGCGGCGAGGGGCTCGTGCCAGGGCTCAGCTGGTGCCACGCTCCTCCCACGAAGGTCCAGGTGTCTTCGAGGACTTGGCCGTTGTACCCGCCGAAGAGGACGAGGTAGCCGTCGAAGGCATCGAACGCCATCGTCGCGTAGTCGCGCGGCGAGGGGCTATCGAGGGGCGTGAGCTCGACCCACTGGTTGTGGAAAAACTCCCAAGTGTCACCAAGGTAGGCCGACCCGTTGTACCCGCCGAACAGAATGACTTCCCTGTCGACGGCGTCGTAGGCCATCGCGGGCCCTACGCGCGGGCCGGGACTCATCACCGACTCCCATTTGAGCTCGGAGGCGCAGGAGCCGTTTTGGACGGCCGTGCCGTCGGTGCAGGCCGCTCCGGCCGCCGGACCCTGTCCGTCCGCGAGCGAGGCATTCGCCGCCGCCAGCTCCGCAGCCTCCACTGAATTCTGACCCGCCAACGGCGACGATTCAGCGGTGCCGGCCAAACCGGCGACCGAAGGAGTTCCGGCAACCGGCCCCGGAACTCCCTCCAACACCATGATTGCAACGATCCCCAGGACCAAGGTGCCCGTGAAACGCCACCGGCGCTCAACGACCCGGAATCCAATACCATGACCCCTTGTTTCCAAGGGGATTGCTCCTGCGGCCGTCGTCATTTGCCCGGGAGACCGCCGTACCATGATGCAGTATATGTACGCATCGCATTCGAGAGAGCCACGTCCGGTTTTGGCATAACTGCCGCGTTCATGGCCATCGATGTCTACATGCGCCCAATCGCCTCCTTTCCGGCGGTGTCCCGGGCGGATCGGGCGAATCGTTTGGGCAGAACCCGGCAAACTCCTCTTCGGGGACCGACCCCATGACAGCGGGTCGACGGCGGGCCTACCAGTAACGGGGTCCACGCCCCATAGTGTCGACACAAGTCACCCACGCGCTCACTCTACATCCTCCGGGAAAGGTAGGACGTGTTTTTCGCTGGCTAGCCTAGCCCCTGGCGGAGCGTGCGTCGATGCCGGTCTGCCACTCCCACTGGCGGCGCAGACCGTCAGCGAGGGAAACTCGGGGCTGAAACTGCAAAAGCTCCCGGGCACGGTGCGAATCCGCCCAGGTCCCCCGCGGGTCCCCAGGCGGGGGCTCCCCGGACTGAGTCTCGACGGGGTGGCCGGCCAACTCGCCCAGGATCCGGAGCACCTCGGTCAGCGGGGCGGGGGTACCCCCGCCGAGATTGAAAGCCCCGTCGGCGTTTTCAGTCCGGCCCGCGGCGAGAACTCCGTCGACGATGTCGTCCACGAAGGTGAAGTCCCGCGTCTGGCGTCCGTCCCCGTACAACGTGATCGGCTTTCCGGAGCGAACCGCTTCGATGAACCGATTGAAGGCCATGTCCGGACGCTGGCCGGGCCCATACACCGTGAAGAACCTAAGGGAAGCAGTCGAGAGTCCATACGCGTGGGCGTAGAGCCTGACGAGATGCTCTCCGGCGAGCTTCGTCATACCGTACGGAGAGATCGGATTCGGAGTGGCGGTCTCCGGGGTCGGGCCGGCCGGCTGCTCTCCATAGATCGAAGAGGAACTCGCGTAGACGAATCGGGCCGGTCGCACGCGCACTGATGCCTCGAGCAGATGCTGCGTGACCAGGACATTGTTCCGCAGGTAACGCTCGAAGTGAGTCCCCCAGCTGCCTCGGACGCCCGGCTGGGCAGCGAGATGGAAGATTCGGCACCCCGGCTCCCATACGGTCGATGGGTCGAACTTGAGCAGATCCTGTTCCACGAACCGGAACTTCGGGTTCCGGCGGACCTCCGCTAGATTCCTCTCCTTGACAGTCCGGCCATAGTAATCGTCGAAGGAGTCGATCCCGACGACCGACTGCCCCTCCGCCAGAAGGCGCCCGACGAGGCGGCTCCCGATGAACCCCGCCGCACCCGTAACGACGTCCGCTGGCACGTTGAGCGCGGAAGAGCGGCGGTTCTTAAACCCCATCGGTCGGGAACGCATCCGACCCGAAGGTCACTCTCGCGAGGAAGTCTCGTCCTCTCGGGCGCTGGGGCGAAGGAGCCAAATGCGGGGCTCGGCTCCGCGCCGCCTTCGCCGCGAAGCTCTCGAGCGAGGGAAGGCGCACTATCGGATGCGGGTCCTCTTCGTTATCGCGCACTTGGACAAGGGCGGCGGGCAGGCGATCCAGACCCTCCAGCTCTTCCGTGCGCTGCGACAGACCGTCGACGGGCATCTCCTCTGCCTTTCGGCGAAGGGCGAGGGCTCGTCGTTCGAGTCCGAGGAGGGGGTCGAGGTCGTCGGCCCCCTCACGTTTCCCGCAGGGATCCTCCGACTGCGTCGGGCCATTCGAGAACGGATGCCGTCCTACGACCTTCTGCAGGCTTACGACTTCTACTACGCGCTGCCGGCGGCGCGCCTCGCGCGCGCCCACCCAATCGTGGTTCGGCTAGGGGCGGACCCCGTCGAGGATTTTGCCAGTCGGTACCGCGGGGTCGGGCGGACCTGGATGCGAGTCTGGAATCCCTGGCTGTACGCCGACACGAAGGTCGTGGTTAACGCCGACCATCTCCTCGCGACGTTCCCCCCCGGCAAAGCGGTGACGATCGAGAACGGCGTCGACACGTCCCGCTTCGCGGCCGCCCCACGAACCGAAGAGGCCCGCTCGGAGCTGAACCTCCCGTCGGGTGTTCCCCTGCTCGCCTTTACCGGCAAGATCGTTCCCCGAAAGAACCTGGAAGACCTCTACACGTTGCTGCGTAGCGAGCCGGAGTTCCACCTGCTCTTGGTGGGGGCGCAATCGGAGCCGTACTACGGTGACCACTACTTTCGACGTCTCTGCGCCGAATACGCCGACGTGCTCCCCCGGGTCCACGCCGTGGGGGAGGTTTCCATGGGACAGGTCCCACGGTACCTGGAAGCCACCGACGTGTTTGTCTTCCCCTCCCATCTGGAGGGAATGCCGAACTCGGTGCTCGAGGCGATGGCGGCAGGACTGCCCGGTGGTCGCCTCCGATTACCCCGCTCATCGACAGCTCGTCACGCCGGAGACGGGTTTTCTTTACCGGTCCCCAGGGGAGTTGCGCGACGCCGTCCGGCGTCTCGTCACGGATGCGACGCTGCGCCGGACGATGGGACAGCGCGGGCGGGAGCGCGTGGCCGCGCGTTTTAGCATCGACGCGGCGGTTCGGGCCTACCTGGCCCTCTATTCCGAGGTAATCGCTGGCCGACGGAAGAGCGGGCTTAGCCGGTAGTCTGCCGAGAGCAGGACCCCGAGATTCCCCCACGGCCTCGAGTCTTCCTAGCTGTTAGGGTACAGTCGGGTCGGCGGGCCCTTTCGGACGCCGGAGAACTCCGGAAACCGGCGCGGAATCTGGTCTTTCGATTCGGCGGCAACACCGCAATGGGCCACCGCGTAAACGTCGAACGAACCCTTCGTTTGGGCGCCCAAAGGCTTAGAAAGTGTCGGCGGGGTAGTAGGGCCACGGCGCAGTGCGAAACGATGGGACCCACATTCAACAAGGACGCCGTCGGTGATTGGCCGTGAAGCTGCTCCTCACCGGCGCCGCGGGATTTATCGGCGCCCACTGCGTGAGATACTTCACGGATCAGGGCCTCGAGGTCGTGGCCACCGACATTCGGGCCGGAAAGGGGGTGCTCCCCCTCGATGTGTCGGACTCGTCCGCGGTGCGGTCGATGATCTCGGAGGTCCGGCCCCAGGCGATTCTCCACATGGCGGCACTCGCGTCGGTGCCGGAATGTGAATCCAATCCGGCGGTCTGCTGGAAGACCAACCTTCAGGGCACCGTGAACGTGGCCAAGGAATCCGGGCCGGTGGGCGCCCGGATCGTTTTCTTCTCGTCGGCCGCCGTCTACGGACTGCCCCCGGTCCTACCCACCCCCGTCTCGACCCGCCTCGCCCCCATCAACCTCTACGGGCTCTCCAAAGGAGCGGGGGAACTGGCGGTTCGGGGGTACGCCGCGGACCACGTCGTGCTCCGGCTGTTCAACATTTACGGCGAAGGGTGCGCCCGGTCGTATGTCATTCCGGACATGGTTCAGAAGCTCCGCAACGCGAAGGGCGACCTCTTGCTCCAGGGTACGGGCAACGAGTCGCGCGACTTCCTCTACATCTCCGACTTGCTTCGGTTGATCGAGAAGGCCCTGTCCGTTCCCGCTGGATCCGTGTTCAACGCGGGGTCGGGAAAGACCATCACGATTCGCGACCTGGCCTTGAACGTTGCCCGACTGGCCGACCGACCGGACCAAGTGTTCCGGTTCGCCGGTCCGCGCCTCGGCGACTTCCCGATCAACTTCGCGGACATCTCACCGGGGAACGTGCCGCCCGGCTGGAGCCCGGAGGTCCCGCTGGACGAGGGGCTCCGGCGGATGATTCGGGAACACGACCAGATGGGCTGAGGGCGACGGTGCGGATCCTCTCCCCGGTCGCGGACCACCCTGATGAAGACCCTCGTTCTCTCTCGAACCCCTTCCGACGAATTGGTGGAGCCCCCGGCCTGTGCGAGGCGGTAGCGGCCCCGTGAAGGTCTGCTTTCTCGCTCCGGAACTGCTGCCCAACCGCGGGGGAGTCGGAAGCTATTCGATCGGTCTGATTCGGGAGCTCTCCAAGCGGCTCGAAGTGGTCGTCGTATCCCCCCGTCGGTGGGAGGGTTCCGAAACGTACGGAGCCCCCGAGATCGAGGCGTATTTCGACCACAAGGTGCGGGCGATGGTGATCTCGGAGTCGCGCGACAATTTCGTGTACAACGCGCGATTCCAGATGGCGCTGGTGCGAGAGTTTCCGGCCTTGGAGCGGGCCGAGCGGTTCGACCTGGTTCACTCGCAACACGCTCACATGCCAGACCTCCTATCAGGCGCATTGAATCCCAAGCCGCCGACGGTCCGTACGGTCCACAGCACGATCGAGGGTCAGCGGGACGGAATTCGAGAAGCCGACCTCCAGGGAGGGGGGCGGGAGACGGCCGACCAGTGGCAGGTCGCGTTGGGACCCTTCCTTGCCGGGGCCGAGCGCTCGGTCCTGGGGCGACGCGGCGACCAATACATTGCCGTCTCCGATTGGACGCGGGGCCAGCTGATGGACCTCGGGATTGCGTCCGACCGTATCCGGGTCGCGCACTGCGGCGTGGACCCCAGCCAGTTCCGGCCCGACCTCCGGGAACCGGAGCTACTCAAGACCAACGGCGCACGGCATGTCGTACTTTTTCCGAGCCGCCTGACCCTGATCCGGGGATCCGCGGTTCTGGCCAAGGCGATCCCCGCGATCGTGTCGGCCGTTCCGGATACGGTGTTCGTCATCACCGGGCGGAAGATGGATGACTTCCGACGGGTCCTCCCGCTGCCACTGGAGTTCCAGAAGCACGTCCGGTTCCTCGGCCACCAGCCGTACGACCGCCTCCCGGTGATCTATTCCTCCTCCGACGTCGTCGTGGTCCCAACGTTCTACGACAATTTCCCCATTCGAGTGCTCGAGGCCCTCTCGTCCGGAATTCCGGTGGTGGCGAGCCCCGTCGGGGGGATTCCGGAGGTTGTCCTCTCCGAAACCACCGGCCTCCTGGTTCCGACTGGCTCCGCTCCGGCACTCGCCGAAGCGGTGATCCGGCTCCTCCGAGACGAGGACCTCCGGGACCGACTGGGTCGGCAGGGGCGGACTCTGGTGGCCGAGAAGTTCACCTGGCGGCAGGCGGCGGACCGGACCTTTGAGGCGTACCAGGCTGCCGCGAGCGCCGGGTAGGAATCGCCTCGTCCGGATCGGTCCTCTGGGGCAGAGCGGCGCGATGGAATGGTTCCCCGGGGTCCGAACGGCCCGAATCGTCTGTGGGGCGAATCTTGGAGACCCCGCCCGGATTCGATGCTTATATCCGCGGGAAGCCGGTCTCACAGATTCTGTTCCGACCGAGCCGGGGGTCCGGGGACTTACGCGTGCCGGGGAGTCGGGGCAGAGGCGTTCGGTTGAAGGAGTTCGGGCGAGCATCGACTCAGCGGCGCCCGCCCTGGCACCGGCTGGGAGGGAGCGGGATAGGACTGGCGGGGGCTTTCCTCGTGCTCGGTTTGGTGGGGCTTCAGGGCGCCTCCTTGGGACTCGGTTCCTCCTCGATGCCCCCGGCGTTGGAATCTTCTATTTCGATTGGAAACATCACGACGGTCAATGTGAGCAACGTCGCGCTGCCAGGTCCGGGCTCCCACTTCTGGGGGATCTCGGTCGAGGGAGGCAACCCGAACCCCGACATGCCGTCGCTGAAGGGCTTCCTCAACGCGGCTCCCTTTACGGTCCTCCGGTACGGCGCGGGCTGGGTCGATGAGGAAAATTGGTCGGCGGGCTGCATCTACAACGACACTTCGGTCTGTTACCCCGTACACAACAACGTTACCGATTACGCCCAACTGTGCCTATCGTCCTCCCGGTATTACTGTATTCTCGGCGTCCCGGCCGAGATCAACTCGGTCTCCACACTTGCGTATGAGGTGAATTGGCTCCAGAGCACGACCGGCTGGCAGCCGAACTGCTGGGCGATCGGGAACGAGCCCGAAGCGTGGAATCATTTCAACATCCCGTGGGCGTCGTGGAAGGCTAGCGATAACCGAAAGCCCACCGCGTCTCAATTCGCCCAGGTCGCGCTGAACTACACGGACACTCTGCGCTCGATTGACCCCGGCGCCTGCATCATCGGACTCGAGTCGAACGATCCGCTAGCGAACATCGAAAGCTTCACAAATGCGGTTACCTCGGCCGTCCCCAACGACACCGCGGTCTCCTTCCACTCGTACCCAGACGGCAAGTGCACTCTGGACGGGAAAACCGGTACGACCGCGCCGTTATCCCAACTTCTCTCCCCGTCTAACCTCACCCTGACCCAGGCCCTGTACAACGCCTCGGTCGCCAACGACGTGTCGGGCGTGCCCGTGTACATCCAGGAGTTCAACATGGGAGCCGCGCACGTGCCTACCTCGTGCGGGCCGTGGGTGAACAGCTACACGGATTCCGTCTTCACCTCAGCCGTCGTCGCCCAGGCGCTCACGTACGGGGACCCCCAGCTCACGTTCTTCCATTTCGACTGCCAAACACCGGATTGCCTCGTGAACTCGACTACCGGGATTCCGTACCCCACCTACTGGCTGTACACCGACCTTCTTTCCCAGATGGACCTCGAACAGCTCCACCAGGTCAACTTCACGGCGGGAGGGAACGCTCACATGTTCGCCGTCCTGGGTGAGAACGGCACCCATGACCGAACCCTCCTGCTCTCCAATGCTCAACCCCGTGGCTGGCTCAATCTGAGCGTCTCCTCGCTCGTGCCGTCCGCCCCCAACGACTGGGAGATGCAGACCGTCGCTCAGAATTGGAGCGCGGGATGCGCGTCGACCGGCTGCGTGACGACCTCGGGTCCCTACAACGTTTCGTCCGGTCCAACGTACATCAAAATCCGGAACCAGAGTACCGTTCTCGTTCACTTTTGGAATCACCTACCCTTCTCCGCCAACGTGAGCTTCTCGGAGTCCGGACTCCCGGTCGGAACCACCTGGTCGGTGCAGGTCTCGGGCCAGCCCACGACGACCGCAACGGTCTCGATTTCTAGTGGAACCGACCAAACGGTCAATCTGGACGACGGGTCTTACACTTTCTCGGCGATCGACTCGAACAGCTCCTGGGCTCCCCCCACATCCTTCCCGAGCATCTTCGTGGACGGCACCCCGGAAGCGCAATCTATCGTGTTCACGCTCGTGAGCTTCCCGGTTACGTTCACGAAGACCGGCCTCCTGACCAGTGCGGAAACGGACTGGTCGGTGACGTTCAATGGCACCACGATGACCGGCCCCACAATGACCGGTAACCCGCTGATCTTCGCCCCGGTGCCGAACGGTACGTACGCCTACTCGATCGCAGATGTGCCGGGATTTCATCAAACCACCCTCCCGTACAGCGGCACGCTCACCGTCGACGGAGCCGCCTTGGCCGAAAGCATCGCCTTCACGCCGGTCGAGTACACCGTCACGGTTTCGGAGTCGGGACTGCCGTCCGGTCTCTCATGGAGTGTCACGATCAACGGTACGACAATGAGCCGCACCACGGACGGGGGGACCGACACTTTCACATGGACCGGTCTCGCAAACAACACCAGCTACCCCTACTCGGTCGCCGACAACTCCGGATGGCACCAAACGACGCTTCCCTACAGCGGCTCGATCGCGGTGAACGGAGGAACGGGGACCATCGACGGCACCGGTATCGGCTACGCGAACACGCTGGTCTACACGGCGGTCGACTACCAAGTGGCTCTCAACGAATCGACGCTTCCCGCGGGCCTCACGTGGCAGATCGAGGTCCGCGGAGTGACGGAGCAGCTCACGACGTTCGGCGGGACGAATACGTTGTCGTGGACCGGGCTGGCGAACGGAACCTACAGCTACAGCATCACGGAGCTCTCGGGGTGGCAGCAGGGCACGCTCCCGTACACCGGCACGCTCACGGTGACCGGCGGGACCGCCCCCATCGACGGAACCGGTATCGGCTACGTGAACACGCTAGTGTACGGACAGGTGGACACCGTAACATTCAACGAGAAGGGGCTCCCGCCGGGCACCACGTGGTCCGCTAGCGTCGCGGGGGATCCACTTAGCTCCTCCGGAACGGCGATCACGTTCCCGGCCGCCGATGGCACTTACAGTTACACGATCGGAATGGTGCCAGGCTACCACCCCGCCAAAGTGTCCGGGTCGGTTACGGTGACGGGGGTGGCCGTCCTGGTCAACGTGTCGTTCTCGCTGACGACGTACACGGTGAAATTTACGGAGACGGGACTCGCATCGGGCACGAGTTGGAGCGTGACGTACAACGGGGTGACCCAAAGCGCCGTGAAAGCGTCGATCTCGGTCACCAAAGTGGTGAACGGGACGTACAGCTACACGATCACGCCGAACGCGGGCTATCAGACGACGTCCTATGCCGGCTCGGTCACGGTGGCGGGCGGTGGCCAGGGAACCGTTGCGAACACCGTGAAGGTGCCGTGGACCGTGGTGAAGTATGCGGTGAAGTTCGCCGAGACGGGACTTCCACATAGCACGAAGTGGACGGTGACGGTGGACGGAGTGACGAAATCGAGCACCGGGACCACGATGTCGTTCAACCTGCCCAACGGAACCTACTCATTCACCATCAAGGCGTCGGGATACTCGGAGAGTTCCAAACCCACGGACCCACTGGTCGTGAACGGCGCGTCCGAATCCGCGACGGTGACCTTTACGGCCAGTGCGAGTCCGGCGGCCGTCGTCGGCGTTCGGAGACCGGGTTGAGTCGGGCCGCGGTCGCACGGTCGCCCCCGTGGAAACACGAGACACGTATCGGACCGACGTTGCCCCCCTCACGGTGCTTCTGACCCCACCCCCCCCGCAGTGGTCCGCGCGCGCAGTCGGCCGGCCTGACCGAGTCATCCCACTTGAGAATACCCGGCCGCGGAGCGGCTGTAGTAGAAGAAGTTCCAGCTCGGAGGCACTCCGACCGCGAACGGAATCATGTACTCCGGTCCCGAACCGGACCGGGGCACTGAGGTTCTGGCCGGAGATCCGGAGGTGGGCGAACGAGCCGTTAAAGAAGTATTGGGAGACCGGGACCCGCGACGTGGCCTGCCATTCGATCTGGGTGTACGCCGCGACGAACGCCGGCCCGGTGTACGGGATAGCGGCCGACCAGACCGCATCCGGAGCGCTGACATCGTGGTCGACCAGAGTGAAGACCATCTCGCCTTCCGAAGGAACGCGCGCAATCGTCAAGGACAGGACGGTGCCCGGCGGCGATACGAATCCGGAGCTTACGATCCCGATCTGGCTCTCCTGGAAATAGAACGGGTTGCAGTTCTTGGGGACGTACCACGGCGCGATATGGCCGTGGGGGTCTAGGTCGACTCCGAGCTGGTAGAACCCGTGGCAGGACGGATAGTTCGCTCCCCCCGGATTCATCGCGTCGATCTGGACGCTCAGGATGCCGGTTCGAGGAACGTTCCAGTTGTCCAGGAGGATCGTAGAGGTCAGGATGTTGAAGCGGGGGAGCAGCGAGACGAGGACGCCGGACCCTTGACCGTAGCCGTCGCTCGGGTTCGGGGCGAATTGAGCGTTCAAGGCTTCCGCGATCTCGTACGTCGTGAGGATGTAATCGGAGTACGCGACCCTTCCCTGAGTGGTGAGAAGGAGGGATTCCGTGTACTCTCCCGCGGCCGGGACGGAGAAGCCCACGACGATGGGCTCGGCCGTTTGGTCGATAAAGACGTCCATTTTCCACGTTGCGGGAGCAGCATTCGACGGGTCCGATTGGTAGATGTTGGCCGTCACGTACGTCCAGCCGGCCGGCTGGGCCGTGTTTAACGGTACCGCGCCCAGGTCGGTGAGATGCGCTGCGTTGGAACCGGCCCACACCTGGTCCTCTCCTACGCCGAGCAGGAGCATCGGCGATCGGTGTGATGCGAGTCCGATGAATCCGACGCCCCCGGTTCCGGTGTGAATCACCGCCTGGAGCGAAAGGAAGGTTTGGCCCGGGACGATACCGGCTGTGGCAATGTCGAGCTGGCGACCATCCCGCGCGGACGATAGCAGAGCAGGCTCACCCGAGTAGTTGAGTCGGTCCTGAACGGTGAATCCTCCGGTGATCGACCTCCACCCGTCGGACCGGAGATCCTCGAAGGTAGACACGAAGGCGAAGGCCCCGGGATCGGACGCGACGCCGGCGGTCGCAGCATGGGAACCGAGGGTTGCAGCGCTCCGGTCGTCGGCTGGAACCGACGAGATCGTGACGAGCGGAAGCAAGAGGATCGATACGAGAACGACTTCCAAGACCGTGCGCGTGGACCGTCGAGTCCCCGTCACGACGGCGTGAAGGAAGTCCTCGTATTACTGGCCTTCTGAGAGGAAACTGGTCGAGGTGATCGCCCTTGGCGTTGGGCGATGGTCTACGTATCCGAGCGGCGGCGGTAGCCGTAGATCCGAGCCAGCCATCCGGATGTGAGCCAGAACAGCGATCGGCTGCCCCGCGGCAACCGGGTCGTCCAGCTGAAGTCGCCCCGAAGCACGAGGGACCCCTGCAGGCGGTTCCGGTTCCCGGCGGCGATGTGCCGCATCGGGATCGGGGTCGCGGCTTCCACGCGAGCCATGACGTCGGTGAGGTCGAGGCCCGCAAACCGTCCGATGCGCTCGAGCGTGGCCCGCGGGTTCGTCACCAGGTCCTCGTACCGGATACGGAGGTAGCGACCCCGGTCCCGGGAGCAGAGGAGCATCGCGAGCAGGTTTCCGCCCAGCCATCGCGCGATGATGATGGGCGGAAAGTAGACCCAAGGGCCCCCCGATTCGGGGGCGTCCTTGAGCTGAGATTCCGACCAGAGCAGCGCCCGGCCGTCACGGACCAGGTGAAGGTACTTGACCGACACTCGCCCGGGTCCGCGAAGCCGGTAGATCCATCCGCGGAGGGCTCCGAGGCTCGACTCCACGATCAAGCGGGATCCCGACTCCCTGGCCAAGGTACGGAGGAAGTCCTCTAGCGTGTCGGCATGTCGGAGGAGCGCTCGGCGGGTGACCCCCCGCGCGAACAGCGTCCGGGGCAGGGAGAGCCACTGCTCGAATCGGAGCTGTCCCTGCCGTAATTCGTCGAGACGGTGCTCCCGTTCGAAGGCGCTCCGCACCGGCGACCACAAGGCGCACTCCAGCACCGGGGTCCCGCACGAACAGAGACGCCGGGGGTCGCCCGGCGTCCAAATAGGTGTAGGAAACCGGTACAACTCCCCGGCGAAGAACACGTCCGGGCGGCCGGCCAAGAGGGCCCCGAGGGCGGTCGCTCCGGATTTGTGGTGCCCCACGATGTACAGCAGGTCGAGCGACGGAGGAGGCGGCGTGGGCCCAGGTTCAGAGGGCGGGACCGTAGCCGTGCACCCCCGTCTGAATGGGACACACGGTTCCGTCAGCCTCCCGGGGAGGTCCTGACGGGTGTCCCGACCTTAACGCGAGAGGTAACCCTACTCGCGGAGCGCGCGGAAGGCCATCCCGTTCCATGATTCTACAGGACCTCGCTCGGGTTCATATGCTGGCGGCCACGCGCGCCGGAGTGCATCGACGCGGGCTCTGAAGGCTGGTGCCTTCGGGCGTTCCGAGGCCGGGGAGACTCCGACCGGGGCGTACCGTCTCCAACTCCGCCGAGAATACGTTTCCGAACCGCGGAGCACGATGGAGGCGCGGTGAGCTCGCAGACGATTCACGGCCTCCCGCCCTCCAAAAGCCTTTCAGCCCTCATGCCTGCGGCTCGGGGCCGCGAAGCTGGAACGTTCCGCGCGCGGTCCCTTCCGGGACCGGCAACGCGTCCCCGCTTACGGCGTGGTGAACACCCCTATGGAACCAGCACCCCACGGCGGACGACTCGTCGATCGCTACCTGCCCCCAGCCGCACGGGCGCGTCGTGAAGCGGAGTTGAAGGACCTGCCCCAGTTCACGCCCTTCGTCGACCAGGTCTACGACGCGGAGAAGATCGGCATCGGGGCCTACAGCCCCCTGGAGGGATTCATGGACTCGGCCACTCTCGAGTCGGTGGTCCGGACCGGTCGACTTCCGAGCGGCCTTCCCTGGACCATACCTGTGCTCCTCCCCATTCCCTCCACCACCGAGCCGACGACCGCCGCGCGGCTCCAGGTCGGAGAGGACGTCGCGCTGCTCGACGGAGATCGCCGGTTCATCGGGCTGCTCCGAGTGACCGAGCGTTTCCGGTACGACAAGAAGGCCCTCGCCCAATCGGTCTACGGGACGAACGACCCGGCCCACCCGAACGTACAGGACCTCGTGGCGGCGGGAGAAGAGGCGTTGGCCGGAACCGTCGACCTCGTCAACCGGCTCAAGTCCCCCACGGGCCGGCCCGAACTCACCCCCGCTGAGGCCCGAGCGGCCTTCCGGCAAAAGGGATGGAAGAATGTGGCCGCCTACCAGTGCCGGAACCCGCCCCACACGGCCCACGAGTACATCCAACGCCTCACGCTGGAACGAGAAGACGTGGATGGGCTGTTCATCCACCCCGTCGTCGGCCGGCTTAAGAAAGGGGACTATCGGCCCGAGGTGATCCTTCAGGCCTACGAAGCACTCGTGGCCCACTACTACCCCTCCGACCGGGTGCTTCTGAGCCCGCTCACGATTTCCATGCGGTACGCCGGTCCGAAGGCCGCGCTCTTCCTGGCCATCGTCCGGAAGAACTACGGCTGCGGGCTCTACATCGTGGGCCGGGATCAGGCCGGCGTCGGCCGATACTACGCGCCGACCGCCGCTCACCGGATCTTCGACGAGTACGACATCGGCGTCACCCCCCTCCGCTACGACGAGTCGTTTTTCTGCAAGACCTGCGGTTGGATGGCCAGCGCGAAGACCTGCGCGCACCCTCCGTCGGACCGGATCGACACGAGCCAGACCCGAATCCGGAAGGCCCTGAGCGAGGGCGGCCCGCTTCCCCTCGAGCTGCTGCGACCGGAGGTGGCGGAGATCCTTCGCCAACCAGACGTCCTGCTCACCGAGTGAGTCTCCTTTCGGCTGCGACGAGGGACCGTTAGGGATCGCCCAGGCCGCGAAGCCTCAGTGGGGCCTCCACCCCGATGTAGCCGCGTCCGGACGCCGACGTGACCTACGACCCAGGCGGATGCTTCCCCGGAAGGCCGGGCGGTGGCGCGGAATCCCCCCCCCCGCAAGGTACCAGAAGGCCCGAATGCGCCCGCCTGCGCATGGCGAAACGGCCATAAACTGGGGGGGCTCGACCCGCGAGCCACAGGGTTGCAGATGGAGGACCGTCCGCGCGGATTCTGCATTTGGCTGACCGGGCTCCCAAGCGCCGGGAAGACCACCATCGCCCGCGCCCTCACGCCGATGCTCCAGGCCCGAGGCTGGTACGCGGACCTCCTTGACGGGGATGAGATCCGGAAGGGATTGAGCGCCGACCTCGGATTTGACCGAGTGTCCCGCGAAACTCACGCCGCCCGCGTCGGATTCGTCGCGAAACTGCTCGCCCGCAACGGCGCGATTCCGATCGTGGCCCTCATCTCCCCGTACCGGTCTTCCCGGGCGAGGGCCCGGACCGAGATCGGGCGGTTTGTCGAAGTCTACGTCAACACCCCGCTGGCGGTCTGCGAGGAACGCGATGTCAAAGGACTCTACAAACGGGCTCGGGCGGGCGAGATCAAGGACATGACGGGCGTCGACGACCCGTACGAACCCCCCGAGGTGGCGGAGATCGTGGTCGACGCGGTCGGGCTCTCCGCGAACGAGTCGGCGGAATTCATCCTCGCGGAACTCGAGCGCCTCAGCTGGCTGCCCCCGGTATCGTCCCACCCGGCCGGGGGCGCACATCCCGAGTCACCGACGGCGCGTTCCCGGGCCCACCCGTGAACCGGTCGTGCCCTTTCGGTCGGGGTGTTCCGGGTTCCGGTGCGATGGACCCCCTCTCGGGTCGACGGTCCCTAGGTCGGCTGGGAGAGTGAGGTCCCGGTGAGCCGACCGACCCGTCTCGAAGATCCCCCGCCCCGTAGGGATGCCCCGCGACTTCAGGTCCTGCTGGACTTTGACGGAACGCTGGTCGAACCGAATGTCGCGATCGTTCTGGTCGAGCGATTCTGTATCGATGGGCCCCGGATCGCCCACGAGGTCGACCTGGACCTGCACGCGGGTCGGATCACGCTGCGCGAGGCGTGGGCCCGTCAGGTAGCGCTCCTGCCCCCCACCCGCCTCGACGAGATGACCGAGTTCGTCGTCCGAGAGATCCCGCTGCGAAAGGGCGCCCTCCAACTCCTCGGACTGCTCCGCGAGTTCCAGGTCCCAACGGCGATCGTGTCGGGGGGGCTCGAGTTCTTCATCCGGCGGGTACTCGCCCGCGAGGGCATCGACTACCCGCTGTTCGCCGACGGGATCGAGCGCGCGAGCGACTCTCAACTCCGGGTCGTTCACCCGTACGGCCATCCGACATGTCGGCTGTGCGGGATCTGCAAGGCGAACGTGACCATCGGCTTCGCCACGCCGGGGGTCTCGACAGTGTTCATTGGGGATGGCAGCACGGACAAGTACGCCGCCGAGGTGGCGGAGATCGTCTTCGCCCGTCACCGCTTGAAGGACTACTGTGCCCGGTCGGGCATCCCGTTCTTCCCCTTCGACGATTTCGACCCGGTGACGGCCCGGCTCCGCGGCTGGCTGCTCGGGACGGACCCGCTGCCGCCCCCGCGCCCCCGGGGCCTCCGCACCAGCGCCTGCCCGATCTCCCAGGGCCTCGCGCGCGAGGCCGCCGAGCCCTCGATATCCGGGTGAATGTTCCGACCCGCGGGCCCAGACCGCGCCTTAGGAGCGGACCCGGCCCCAGTCGAACTTCGGCTCGGACGACGGGGTCGGTTCGGGCGACTCCTTCTTCGCCCGCTGCACCGACAGTCCGTTCGCTTCGAGGAAGTTCGTGCGGATGTCCTGGTCGTCGGAATTCAACCGTCCCGCCAACTGGCGGATGGGGTCCAGGAAGTCGCCCGCGGTTCTCGGCTGGAGAAGATAGGCCCCGCTGCGGTCGGTCAGGGTCGTCCGGAGCAGCTCGCTCCCGGAGAGGTCCCCCGCCCGCTTGAGTTCCGGCATGTCCACGTAGAGCGCCCGGCGGCCCTGCCCGAATCGAATGACGGGTCCCACGTGCCCGTTCCGCGACGGGGGCAGATCGTCCAGCGAAAAGGTCGGGTCCTCCTCGCGGCCGCTCGCGGCGGCCCCGGAGAAGCTTGCTCCCGGGAAACCAACCGACGGAGTGGTCTCCGGCCGTACCAGCACTTCGGGGCGTAGGTCGCTGCGTTCGAGGAGGAACGCTACGGCCCGCGCCTCGTTCTCTCGAGAGGGAGGGGTGACGAGGACCAAGTCTCCGCCACCGATCAGCGCGGTGACCAGCAGGTCTCGAATGAACACCGGGACGAGGGAGGTAGGGGGTGGGGCGGCTTGGAGAGACTTGTGTCCGAACCGGATGATGCTCAGGAGGATCCGAATCCCATCCGACACGGCGTGGAGCTTCGCCTCGCCGACCCGCTCACCGTAGGGGATCGGGATTTGGAGAATCGTCCAGCCGGCGCGATGCCCCTTCAGGAACAATTCGGCCTCGATGCCAAAGTCGTAGGAAATGAGATTGAGTTCCTGAGCTCGCTCGACCTGCACGCCCCAGAAACCACTGCACACATCCAGGACTCGGGAGCCGCTGAGCTCGCCGGCCACAAAATTCAGGAGGGCGTTCCCGACCCGGTGGACCAGGTCTCGGGGGTTTCGGGGTGGACCCGTGGCCGACTGTCGAACGCCGACCACGAGGTGGCTACCGGCGTCCAGCAGCTCCAGCGCCGGAAGAACCGAAGCGCCGGGGTACGTTGCGTCGGCATCGAGCACGACGGCGTACTGGACCTTCTTCTGCGCGAGCCAATCGAGCGCCTCGCGGACGGCTCCCCCCTTTCCTCGGCTCTTCTGATGAAGAACCGGTATACCCCAGGCCGCCGCCACTTCGAGCGTCCGGTCGGTGGACCCTCCGTCGACGACCAAGGGTCGCACGCGCCACCCGGCGCCAGCCAGTCGGTCGAAGGGGATGTCCTCGAGAGTTTGAGAGAGCCCCGCTTCCTCGTTTAGGGTCGGGAGGATGATCGCGGCGTTCGCCGCTTCGAACGAATCCACCATGATGGTACGAGTCTTCGACTCGTCGCCAGCGAGTCCCCGAACTTGGTCTTCCCCGTTTCGGTCGACCCCCCGCTCCATGTCGTATATCTCAGGGATGGGATCGCCCCGACGCTGACCTCGTGACGCTGACGTATATCCCCCCGACAATGGCAACGCCCCTGGACTCCCGGAAGGGCCCCCCAGTGGGTGTCCCTTTATAGACGTTCGGTCGACGCGTTACAAGTTGATGCGTAACCCGGACACCCCCCTTTAGGTCGGGAATCACGCAGTTCGGCCCCCCGGCCACCGGAAGGGCCATTTTTCACCGATCACGGGCCTTCCGGGACCCACGGACGTAAGGCGACTTCCCTCCCGGACCCCCCTCGGGGTCCCGCGCGAAATCGATATCCCCCGAATCGCGGTGCGAGACCCCCGTGGCAGATTTTGATGTGGTCATCCTCGGGGCGGGTCACAACGGGCTCACCTGTGGGGCCTACCTCGCGAAGGCCGGTTTGACCACCTGCATCTTGGAGCGGAGGCCCATCCCCGGCGGCGCGACGATCACCGAGGAGCTCTGGCCGGGGATCCGAATCTCCCGCGCGAGCTACGTCCCCGGAATGTTGGACAAGATCGTGGCCGACCTCGATCTGGTCCGTCATGGCCTCGAGCTCCACCCGGTTGACCCCCAGAATTTTGCCCCGTTCCCGAGCGGCGCGCACCTGTTCACCTACCTCGCCGACGAGCGTTGCCAGAAGGAGCTGTCGCGGTTCTCCGCCAAAGATGCGGCGGCGTTCCCCCGGTTCTCCCAGTTCCTGCGGCAGTTCGTCGAGACAGTCGAGCCCCTGCTCCTCGCGCCCCCTCCTGGGCTGGACGACCTGTTGGGTTTCTTTGAGGGATCGCAGTTCGAGGAGGTGGCCCGACAGATCCTGCTGACGAGCTGCGCCGACCTTCTGCGGGAGACCTTCGAGTCGGAGGAGGTGCGGGGCGCCTACGCCATGAACGGGGTCCTCAACACCAGCATGGGGCCGGACACCATCGGCACGTCGTACATCCTGGCGATGGCACTCGGCAAGCGGGGGTACAATTATGCCGTGGGCGGCACCGGGGCAGTTTCGGAGGCCCTCGCGAGGGCGTTCACCACCGCGGGCGGGACGATTCGGACGAGCTCCCCGGTGAAACGGATCACCGTGGCGCGCGGGAAGGCGACCGGGGTCGAGCTGGCGGATGGCACGATGATCACCGGTCGGGTGATCGTATCCAACGCGGACCCCAAGCGAACCTTCCTCGATCTCCTCGAGCCCGGAACCCTCGACGATGACTTCACCCGGCGCGTCACGAAACTTCGGGCCTTCGGCACCTCCCTCAAGATCAACCTCGCGATGCAGGGCCCGCTCGATTTCAAGGCCCTACCGGGAGTCGAGATCGGCCCCCAGCACCAGGCGCTGACCGATATCGGCCCGTCCCTCGACTACATCCAGAAGGCCTACGATGACGCCAAGTGGGGCCGGCTTCCCGAAGAGCCGCCGCTCAGCGTCTTCTGCCAAACCGCGTGGGATTCCACGATGGCCCCGAAGGGCGTCCACACCCTGAGCATCATTGCAAAGTACAATCCCTACCTCCTGGCGAACGGCACCTGGCTCGCCCGCAAGGAGCAGGCCGTCGAGAACGCCGTGTCGGTGCTCGAAACCTACGCGCCCGGCGTCCGGCGCCGGATTCTCCACATCGAGGCGCTGACCCCCCTCGACCTCGAGAACCTGATCGGCTTCACGGAGGGGAACGTCACCCATCTCGACCAGACCCTCAATCAGATGCTCTCCTTCCGCCCCCTCCTGGGGTGGTCCCACTACCGGACGCCGCTGGAGGGGCTCTACCTCTGCGGCGCCGGCACCCATCCGGGGGGAGGGGTCAAAGGGGCGCCGGGCCACAACGCGGCCCACGTCATCCTCGAGGATCTGGGTCACCCGGCCCTCTGACCCGACCGCCGTCCGGCCCGGGGCCTTGAGCCACCCTCCGGAATCCTCACACGGGGCGGCCCGAAATCGGGGGACTGTCCCGCGACCCCGGGTACCGGCGACTATTCGGGCGGAATCTCCTTGAAGGCCATGTCCAGCGGCCGGCCCTGGGCGCGCCGCCAATACTTGGCCACGAAGTAGATCGCCGCGAAGATGAGGATGAAGGCGGCCACCGCCTCGATGGCGAGCGGGGTGTTCGCCCCGTAGATGTTGTTCGCCAGCTCGAGGTAGATCACCAGCAGGGAGAACACGATGGTGCCAAGACCCGTGAGGGAGATGACCGGGATTCCGGCAATCCGGTAGTTGGCGGGGCTGGCATCGTGGATCTTCTTGAGCCGGTACGGGAAGATTACCGCGGCGATCCCGACCAACAGGAGCGGAGTGAGACAGGCGTACCAGGTAAGCACGGTGGAGAACAGGTAGATCTTCGCCGCCGTGTACGGGACGTTCAGCAGGAGCAGCGATCCCTCGCTCAGGATCACAAGCACGATGATCGCATTGATCGGCGTATGGAAGCGGGGACTCACGTTGGAGAGCGACCGCGGGAGGATCCCGTCGAAGCTCCATGCCAGCATGCTGCGGGCGCCCATGTAGTAGAATCCCGGGATGTAGATGCACATCTGGAGGACTCCCATCATCGCGACGAAACCGATGATGATCGAGTTGTTCGTCAGCATCAAAGAGAGGAAATTGGCGTACGGAAGCACCGGGAACGCCGTCAACGGGATCTGGTTGTAGATCAGGAAGTCCGTGGCCGACACGAATGGCTCGCCCACGGTGCGGTAGAGCGCCCAGATGAAGACGGCCGTTAGGGCCATGGCGAAGAACATCGCGCCGAACATCCCATAGAGGGAGTTCCGCGCCGGCAGGCGAATCTCGCCGCCGAGATACGTCGAGGCGATAAAGTTGAACCCGTAGAGGGACAGGACCGGGAAGATCAGCAGCGTGTCCGTGGCGCTGTTCATGTGGGGGTTGACCCAGCCGAGGCCCTGGGCCTGCGTGAAGATCGATTGGTAGTAATTCGGCCCGTAGTTCTGGGAAGCGGCGAAGTTGTTGAAATCGGCGACGAAGGTGGCGTGGCTGGCCGTGACCAGTAGGCCGATCATCGTCAGAACGGCGATGAAGACGAGCACGTAGACGATGTTCTGGATCCGGAAGTAGAACCGCTTTCCGAGCATCGTCGGAACCGCGAGCAGGACGATCTCGAGGGTGCCCAGGACGATCGTCCCGTTGGTGGTGGCCACGTCGTTGGCGATGCTGACGAGGCCCGTGCTATGGGTGAGGACCCCGATCAGAAGGAATCCGACGGAAAGGCCCGTGGTCTGGATGGTGACGCCGGTGATGCCGTTGTAAATCAACAGCGTGAGAATGTAGCTCGCGTTCCCGATGAATCCGAGCGAGGGCAACAAGGTACGTGAGACGAACACGTAGTCCCCGCCGCTGCGGGGCATCGCGACGTGGAACGCGTAGTAGGTGTAGATCAGGAGGGTCGACATCGCGCCCGTGAACAGGAACGCGAGCCAGACGTTCCCCCCGATGAGCGGGACGAGAGAGACGACGAAATAAAGTTCGAACAGGAACCCCAAGATCGCGAAGTTGAACAACGCGACGTCCCACGTCGACAGTTCGCGGACGAGGCCGGTCGCCTCGCGTTCGAACGCTTTGACAGGGGTGCCCGCCGGTGGGACGCCGGAATCGGCCGTCTCAATCACCTAAGACGGGACGGGCCCATGAATTTCCGCCACTTAAACATGTGCGAAGCTCTAGCACGCCGTATTCGACCAGGGTGGCACGGGCAAATTCTCCCCTATCCCGCACGGATGCGCATGTCGGGCCCACGGGGGTGACTGCGTGCTGCCGCAGTCTAATACGGGCGACCGTGCTGCCGGCCGTTCGATGGCTACGCGGTCGATCTTCTACGTCGCCGACCTTCACGGGTCGGAGCCGGTCCTCAATAAGGTGATCAACTCCGCCAAGTTCTACAACGTGGACACGATCATCATCGGCGGGGACATCACCGGGAAGCTCCTGATCCCCATCGTGGACATCGGAGGGGGACGCTACTCGCTCGAGCTCTTCGGCGTGCCGAAGACGATCGAAGCGAAGGATCTCGAGGAGACCCAGAAGAAGATCCGCGGCACGGGCTCGTACTGGACGTTGGTCAGTCGGGCGGAGTACGACGCGATGGCCGCCAACCCCGCGGAGGTCAAGCGACACTTCCTCGAGAAGATGATCGAGCACCTCGAGGCGGTCTATAAGAAGGCCGAGGACCGGCTCCGGGCCAACGGC
This sequence comes from uncultured Thermoplasmata archaeon, assembly GCA_963773945.1. GTDB lineage: Archaea > Thermoplasmatota > Thermoplasmata > Lutacidiplasmatales > UBA184 > JAKIWV01. The sequence continues at coordinate 748,042 of CAVZDD010000003.1, forward strand.
GTCAAGATGTACGTCATCCCCGGGAACGACGACTATGTGGAGGTCGCGGATTTCCTCAAGGCCCGTTCCAGCGACGTGGTGATCAATTTCGAGGAGCAGATCGTCGAGCTGGGGGACTTTCAGCTCGTGGGATACGGAAAGTCGAACCCGACCCCGTGGCACACCCCGCGGGAGACCTCCGACGCGATCGTCGGGCAGGAGCTCCGACAGCTCACGGCCAAGGCCGATCCAGCTCGGACGCTGCTCGTCGCGCACGCCCCTCCCGTGAACACCACGATCGACAAGGCGCCGAAACTGACCGCCGACATGAAACCGGTCACCGGTGGGGGTCACGTAGAGATGGTTTCCGTCGGGAGCGCCGAAGTCCGCAAGGTCATTGAGGAGTTCGAGCCGGTGGCGGCCTTCCACGGCCACATTCACGAGTCGCCCGGCGTGGACACGGTCATCGGCCAGCACGGCAAGAAAATACCGGTCATGAACCCCGGCAGTCAGGTACAGCTCGGGCGTGCTGCAGGGAATTATTGTTCAACTGGCGAACGGCAAGGTCAAGGGTTACAACTTCACGACGGGGTAGAATTCAGCCGGCCGGCGGCGCGGTGAGCCGGGCCGTCAGCTTGGTCTCGAAGTCGGAAGGGTATTCCTTCATCGATTTGGCCACCAGATTGTTGATGATGTAGCGCAGGGGACCCTGCCCCTCGTAACTGAGGTTGAGTCCGACCTCGGTGTGGGCGGCATCCTTGGCGTGGAGTTGGAGCGAGCCTTCGATGCGCACCTCCTTGGCCACAGCGACGAACGTGACCTTCTCGGGAGGGGTCGGCGCGTGATCCACGTCAAAGGTCAGTTCGCGCCGGATGAGCCCCTGCTTGACCTCGACCTTCCAGACCGCCTTCGTCGGGGAGACGTTCTCCATCGAGATGACGCCGGGAATCGTCGCCGCCAGGAAGTTGGGGTCGGTCAGGACTTGGAACACCTGGGCCACACTGCCCGGGGCGTTCAGCGTTGCGGTGACGTTGGGCACGGGATCTCCCCTCCGTGGGCTCCGAGCGGGCGTCCAGTTCCGCCGGATAGATAAGCCTGGTTCCGCCCCGGCTCTGTACCATACCGGTGGGGGAGGGTTCCGCCAGGGTAAGCGTATCCAACCGGCGGGTCAACCGGCCCGTTCCCTGAGCTCACGATACGCTTCCTCGACGCCTTCGTACTTGACCTCGCCCTCCAAGTAGTCTAGGTCGATCTCGTCGCGGTTCTCGGCGAAAAGGAGCACAGCTTGTTCGAGGAGACTTGACTTTCCGCTCCGGCTCCAGAAGACCAGCCGCCGCACGACCAGATCCTCTACCGCAGATGCCCGTACCGGCCCCTCGGTTGTCTTGAACGTACGGGGGACGCCCGACCGCCCGGAACCGGAGGATTCGGACCGGTGGATGATGTCGACAAGAAGCCCTAGGTCGTCCCGCCTCCAGTAGGGCCTTCCGTCCTCTCCCTCTTCGAGGCGGAAACCCCACCGCTTGAGGACGGGACTGATTCGACTCCTCTCGCCCACTACGTCAACGTCCTCGGAGGTGAACTGTCCGTGCGAGTACACGGTGATCGCCGACCCGCCTGCGATAACGAGCCGCGAGCCGAGGCCCGAGTCCTTGGCGAGCATAGCCCCGAACGTCGCGATCCTCCTCGCGGGGTCGCTCACCTTCGAGATGGTTGCGTCGAACTCCGCCTTAGCCCGCATGGAGTGATGTCCTCAGACCCATCTCGCGGAGGATCCTGTCCTTGGCAGGAGAACGAACGAACCGTTCCGGGTTCCTGGGCTGCCAGCCCTTCGGCGGCTTGGCCCGGGGCATCACCCGGAGGCGCTGAAGGATCGACCCCTCAGCTGATATTCTGCGGGCCCGCTCGGCAAACCAGTCGTCTGCCCACGAGATCCGCACCCTCTTCGCTAGGAGCGTCCGCACATCCCTGTCCGCCAATACCCATCCACCTGGCTGCTTGGCAACGAGACCGGTGGCCCCGAGCCGCCGGAGCTCCTCGTAAGCCTTCTGGACGGGCACGTCGCCCACCTTGGCGACCCGGTACGCGGTCATCGGCCGGTAGGCACCGGCTAGCACGGCCAGCGTGCGGAGCCGCGTCTCGCTGCCGAACAGCGCGACGAGCTTGAGGTCAACGGCAGGCTCCATGCCGGAAGTACGGCCGGGATGGCTTATTACCCTATCAGGTGAGTAACCCGCCACGTTGGTAGGCCGTTGCCTAGGGGGGGCACCGGACGAACGGGTGACAGCGCCTTCCACCCCTGCGGGAGATGCCGGTCGCCTCGTCACGAAGGCGATTTACGCTCGGGCGACTCCTGAGGGACACCGGACCCCTGATGACCCCCCAGACCCCCCCGCGATCGGGCCTCACGATCGATGACCCCCGGGTGAGCCAGCGGGTCCAGGGGTTCCCCGAGTCCGTCATCCGCGAGATGACCCGCATCGCGGCGCTCCACCCGGGAACCGTCAACCTGGCGCAGGGATTCCCGGACTTCGACCCGCCTCCCGAGCTTCTGGAAGCGGTGAAACGCGCCGTCGACCGGGGCGGAAACCAGTACTCGATCACGTGGGGCGATCCCGGCTTGCGGGCCGCAATCTCACGGAGGGCGCGCGAGTTCAACGGGATGGAGTCCGACCCGGAAAAGAATCTCGTCGTGACGTGTGGAGCGACCGAGGCGATGATGGCGAGCATGCTCTCGCTCATCGACCCGGGCGACGAGGCCGTCATCTTCGAACCGTTCTACGAGAACTACGGCCCCGATGCCCGCGTCAGCGGCGCCGCCCCGCGCCACGTTCGACTCGAGTGGCCGGATTGGCACTTCGACGCGGAGGCCCTGAAAGCCGCCTTCAACCCGAAGACGAAGGTCCTGATCCTCAACACACCCAACAACCCTACCGGGAAGGTGTTCTCCCGTGCCGAGCTCCAACTCCTCGCGGACCTTTGCACCGACCACGACGTCGTCGCCGTTACCGACGAGATCTACGAACACATGGTCTATGACGGGGGTCGCCACGTCTCGCTCGCAACCATCGGGAGCATGGCCGAGCGGACCGTGACGATCAACGGGCTCTCCAAGACCTATTCGGCCACCGGCTGGCGGGTCGGATGGGCCATTGCCCCGGCGACCCTCGCCACGGCGATCCGCCGGGCCCACGATTTCCTCACCGTCTGCGCTCCCCACGCGTTCCAGCTCGCGGGGGTGGCCGCGTTGGCGCTGCCTCAATCCTATTACGACGAACTCGCGAGGAGCTATCAGGCAAAACGCGACCGGCTCGTGAACGCCCTCCGGGCCGTCGGGATCGACTGCCGACCGCCGGGCGGCACGTACTACGTGATGACCGATTTCTCCGTCTTCCCCTTCGAGGACGATTGGGCCTTCGCGATGCATCTCATCGATACCTGCGGGATCGCCACGGTTCCCGGGAGCAGCTTCTACGCCGACCCGAAGTCGGGCCGCCAAAAGGTCCGCTTCGTGTTCTGCAAGCAGGAGGCAACCCTGGATGAGGCCGTGAAACGACTCCAGCAGCTACCCCGCCCGGCCTCCTGAGGGGTCCGGTGGCCTCCACGGGGATATGACCCCCCGTGGCCTTGACTCTTTGACCGATGCTCATTCGCGGATCGATGGCGCCCCAGCTGGGAGGAAACGAACCATTCTAGCCCGAAATCGCTGGGGTGCCCTGCTCGCCGTCACTGGAGTGGTTCTGCTGGCCCTATCGAGCCTTTCCACGCTGAGCAACGCGAGCCTGAACGCGCCCCACGCCCCGATATCTGTGGCCCGCTCGTCGGTCGCGGCGACATCGCCGACCGCTCCATCCCCTACCGGCCAGAACAACTCCTCCGGCCTGGACTGCGACGGCGTGTACTGGGCGAGCTGGGTCTGGGCGAACTACTCGCCCGCGTGGTGCTACGGGCACGACGAGGCGACGATGAGCTTCCTCTCGGACGCCGCGGGCTCCGGTGAGGACGCGAACTATTCGTTTGCCCTCCCGGCGGATGGGATCTACCCCCAGGCCGACTTCTACGCCACCATCTGGTTCGGGGGAGTGGTCTACGATGCCGCCTCCCTCGATCAACAGGCCTTCCTCGAGTTCCAATTCTATCCGGCGCCGCCCGAGTCTGTGGGCGCAGGGAGCGGCGCGGAGGATTGTCTCCCCGGGGGGGAGTTCACTCCCAATTTCAGCCCGGGCTCGAACGAGTGGTTTGCATGCGCCATCGTCTGGGCCGTCGATGCCAGCTCGGGCCTCGAGTACGCGGCGTTCTCCGGCCCGCTGGATGTTCGGGGCACGAGCTCGATCTTCGTGATCAACAGCAACGACCAGGTGTACCTCAACGAGAGCGGCGTGGCCAAGAGCACTACACAAGGATGGCAACTCCAGGTAACAGACGGCACGACCGACACCACGGGAACGGTCTCCCTGCAGAACGGCTCTCGCTCGCTTCCGCCCTTCTATTCCACCGCCGCGCCCGGGCACGACCTGACCTGGGGCGCCGACACCCCGGGGGCGGTTTCCCTGGCGTACGAGATCGGACACTCGCTCAATCCCTCCATTCCCGAGACCGGTTACTACGGCGCCTGTTACCCGGGCGACCTCGAGTGTCAGAGTTACTGGCCGAGTCACTGGGCCGAGAGCGGGCAGCTGCAGCTCGCGCTGCCCGTTCTGGGCTCCCCGGGGAGTCAGACCTACCCGTCGGAGTTCGGCGTCGGCTCTTCCGTCGGGGCGGAGTCGTGGATCAACGACACGGTCGCCCACGATGAATCGACCTGCGGGGCGCCTTCCTGGTCTCCGGCGGAGAATTGCCTCTATCCGTGGTACATCTATCGGAGTCAGAACTACTCGTTCACGTTCGACGCCAACAACGAGACTAACGACACGCACGACTATGGGAACTGGTACCAGTTCCCGGGCAACGAGGCCGTTCGGCTCCATGCCGCTCCCTGGGGAACCCTGGATTCGCGCATCCTCCCTCCGGAAGCCCGCGTCGAGTTCAACCCGATGGGCGGCACGAACGTCGTTCCGGTGCTCCCCAACGACACCGTGTATCACCAGTTCATGGAGGGCGCCTACTGGCTCAACGTGAGCTATCCCGGGTGCGTCAGTTCCTCGACGTACGTCTACCTGGGCACCGGGGCCGTCTACAACGCCTCGGTCTTTCTGGACTGCGTCGGCCTCTACCCGGCGACCTTCAACGAAACGGGTCTTCCCACCGGAACTCCGTGGTCCGTCACGTTCGACGGATTCACGTTCCCGGGTACGGGGCCTTTGATCGAGTTGTACGCCCCCAACGGCACACTGTCGTACTCGCTGCGGTCACCGATTGCGGGAACCCCGGGCGAACGGTACGCCGCAGTCCTCGCCAACGGAACGGTCGAGGTTCTCGCGGCGGCGGTGGTCCAGGACGTGTCGTACGTCTCCCAGTACCTGTTCACGGGCAAGGTCTCCCCCGCCACCGCGGGCATTGTCTCGCCGGCCACGGCATGGTTCGCGGTGAGCACCGACGTGCCGGCCACGGTCATCTCGTCAGGGTCCCCGCTATGGGAGTTCTCGTCGTGGACCGGCGTCGGGTCCGGGAGCTATACCGGTACCGGATACCCGGCGCCGGTGGTGATGGACGGGCCGGTACAGGAGACGGCGAACTTCGTTCGCATCTACAACGTCACGTTCACGGAAACTGGACTTCCTTCGAACTAATCCGCGAGAGCGCGCGAGCGCCGCCAATCGCCTTCACGTACTGGCTGATGATTTTGGCAGCTTCGGTCTTGGCGGCTTGAGTCGTTGAACTAGATTGCCGTGGCGCAGCGACTTTAGCGCCACCTTGGGCCCTGCTCACAGCAGTGATCCCCAATAGGAGCGCGCACAGCACAGCGGGTTTAAGGTGGACTCGCATCGTCGAAGGGGTTCTACTCCTCACGCAGTGCCTTCAGCAAATCGTTTTGAGCCGATCTGCACAAATCCGGCCGACTTGAGCACTGCCCGGAACGAATAGGGCACTTCGCGGCGAATCTCGCTCAGTTGTTCGCACGTTGCACGAATCAGGATATCTCCGCCGACAAGGGTCAGAAGGATGTGAAACCAGTGGATTTTGAGTGGAATGAATCCTTGAGGATCGACACTGGTCATGCCAATATCCATATCATTCGATGCCGATACTTGGCAATAGGGGTGTAAGCTGTCCGCGATTTGGCAAGTTGGGGCGGATTGCATCGTAGATAAGTCCCAGCGATGGTTGATGTTACGGCTTGATCGCAAAAACAAGGCTTCTGAGGGGCACGGTTCGCAGCGAAATCTTTTCCTATCTGTAACGCACCTGTCAAATGCCTGGCGTATTCTTGCGCCCCGATGAGCCCTCATAGCATTCCATGGTGGGGATACTTATTATTGGCGGTGCCATTTTACGCATTTGGCCTCGTAGCAGCCTGGCAGTACGAAGCAGAATGTTTCGTCCGTTCGCCGTCGGAACGCACTGTGGCTTGGTTCAAGGTCTGCTGGTATGGCTGCTGGGTAATCGCTGCATTGTGTGCCGTGGGTGGAATCATCCGCTTCTTAAGGTGGGTTTAAGCAAAACAGCAGCCCACTATATGAAGACTTCAAAAACCTCAAAATTTTAGGTAGAATCCTCGCCTGGGTTCCAAACGACAGATCAAGATAAAGCGCCGGAGTTTCCCGCGATCGAAATTCCATCATGCTTGCCGAAACTTCGATGTCTTGAAGTAGTCGCCGCGGGTGGCGCGGTGTGGCCGGTGGCTCGTCAGCTTTTGCCTGTTTTTGAGCGAAACATTTTCTCGCAAATCTGCATCTAAGTTGCTTTGGAGCAGAGCCGTTGAGTTTGCAGTTCAAATCCCCCTCGCGCCTCGTCGCGGTGGACATCGTTCGGGTATTCGCGATGGTCCTGATGGTACAGGGCCATACTCTCGATGTTCTTCTCACCCCGGCCTACCAATTTACTCCCTGGTACAACTATTGGCTCTTCTGCCGCGGGTTTACCGCTCCCATGTTCATGACCCTGTCGGGCTTTGGTTTTGCGCTGGCTACGCTTCGCCGTTGGGAAGATCATTTGCAATTCGGCCCTGCTGTCGCCAAACGCCTTCGCCGTTTCGCCTTCTTCGTGCTTCTTGGGTATTCCATGCGGATCCCCGTGCACTCGTTGCGCGACCTTCGCTGGGCCGGCCCTGATGCCTGGCAGGGATTTCTGCAAGTCGATGTTCTTCAGACGATCGGCTTCACCCTGATCGCTTTGCAGTTGCTGGTGTTGGTTCTGCGCACCCCACGACGCCTTGCCGCAGTCACGGGAATGCTTGCTCTTATTGTCGCGTTCACAGCTCCGCTGGCTTGGCGCAGTCCCTTCTTGAATTCCCTCCCGCTGGCGGTAAAGTCCGCTTTGATCGGAACCACCGGCTCACTGTTCCCACTGATGCCGTGGTCGGCGTACATCTTCCTCGGCGCGACGTTGGGTATTGGGTACGTGGAAGTTCGGACAATCAACTCCCTCTTTGTTACGCAAGGCAATTCCCTTCGGATTACTGCTGCTCGTGAGTGGAATCGGGCTCGAACGGGTGTCGCTCCATATCTACGGTCAGGCGAATTTCTGGCCCACCACGCCGCATCTGTTCATCGCCCGCATCGGATTCGTTACCGCTGCGCTCGGCCTTGCCACCTTCGTTGAGCGCTTTCTTCCCGTCTCGCCGCGAACCGTGCAATCCTTGGCCGAAGAGTCGCTCCTCGTCTATTTTGTGCACGTCGTGCTTCTCTATGGCTCAAACTGGAATCCCGGCATCAAGCAGTACATCGGCGGCACGATGGGCTTTGCACATGCCTACCTGTTGGTGATCGTGCTGGTCAGCGTCATGATGATGATGGCCTTGTACTGGAATCGCGCGAAGAAAGATTACCCACTCCCCAGCTTGGTTCTGCGCTTGGCCGTGGTGGGGGCGGCCGCACTCGCTGTCGCCTAACAGACGGATGTCGCGGCGGGTTCACGCCGCCATGGTGGGTTGAAATCGAGGGCGAACTGGCGGGTTGAACGCGCCGCTACGTTACGGCGGCAAGAAATCCAGGACCTAGACGGCAGGGTAAACCCGCCGCTACGTTACCGTTATAAGGGCGCTGACCGCCAACCCTTCCTTCCTTTTGCATTGCCCCCAAACCTCAGATCTCAAAAACCGAAAGACGCTGATCCGGCCGTATCGTCTGCCAATTCCCGTCAGAGGCGGTCCGGAGTGGATTTTTGGCCCGTGAAAATTGGATAATGGGAATTCCGGGTGAAAGGCGCGAGGAACGTCAGGCCCGGAGTTGATTATCAATTCTTACTCTCATCCGAAATGGCTGCGAACACTCGTCCGACCCTTCGTCAGGTTTTTGTCTTCAGCATGCTGGCATTGATGCTGGGGCTCTCGTTGCTTTTCTATCAGGTCTTAAAGGGCTGGGAGCAAACAATTTTGCAGAGCTCGGAGCGCTATCGGGACTTGGCGAGCCGCGAGGTTGCACAGCGGGTCACAAACTATCTGGATGAAGCTCCGATGGCCGTTACTCAGTTCGAGCAGCAGGTTAAGTATGGCGTGATCGACGCCCAAAAAATCGACTCCGTCGAGCAAGGATTGTTTTCGGTGCTTCTGGCCAACGAAAACATCTCGGAGGCCACCTATACTTATGCCCACCGCAAGGGCGCCGATCGCAATGGTAATATGCTGATCGATCGGGCCTCCGCGGGCCAGGTGGCGGCTCTTCGATCCACCATCCCGGGCGAATATGTGTGCAAAAGGACCTGGTTCAATGGCAGTCAATTCGTCTCGCAGGTTGGCAGTCTGGCGCAGCCTGCGTCGGTAAGAACAACCTCGACGACGCCCATTGTCCCCGCCGCAGACCCCACGGCCCATCCCACCTTTCAAACTCCGGTTAATCAGTTTTACGGGCAACTGATATCCACCGATCTGCATTGGTCCCAACTCGACGAATCTGCTGCCGGAAGCGAAAAGGCGCGTGGAGTTAAGCGTGCAGAAGACCATCGAAGACTCCTCGGCGCATTTCGCGGGCGTTCTGCGGGTGGGGTTCCTGAAGTCGAAGATCGACGGCGCCGTCCGCCAACGGATTACTAGTCAGACGGAGACTGATCCGCATCTGATTTTTCTGTGCGATAACCAGGGGCGGCTGATTACGGGGTGGGGGAATCGGGATCGTGTAACCGTTTCGGGGGACGATTTGAGGATTGCGCCGGAGGATGTGCCTCCGGCAGTAGCGAGAGCCGTCCAGGACCCAGCCCTGAAGAATGTTGATGCCGACCGGCCGGAACTCGCAACATCCTTCCGCTTCGGAAAAGAGATATACCTGTGCACCTTCCGCTACCTACCGGCCACCCAGGACTGGATCGTCGGAATCGTGGTGCCCCGTGACTATTATCTCGGCACGCTGCTGCAAATCCGCCGGCAAGTCCTGTGGGCGTCGCTTGCACTTATCGTCGCCATCATCCTGGCGGGCGGATTGATCGTTCGCAGCGTGGTGACATCGCATTCGCTGATTCTGCGTGAGACCGCGAGGATGAACGGGTTTGAGTTCGCACCCGCCCAGAATTCTTCCTATCTGCGGGACGTCGAGGAAGTTCTTACTGGATTGGAGAAGGCGAAGACGGCCATGCGCGCCATGAGTAAGTATGTGCCGGTCAATCTCGTACGACAGCTCTATCAAATGGGAGAAGAGCCGGTGCTGGGCGGCAAGACCTCCGAGCTGTCGGTGCTGTTTACGGATATTAAAGACTTCACCGCCTACTCGGAAACGTTGACGCCTGACGAGTTGGCGGCGGACCTGGGACGCTATTTGCAGGTGATGGCGGAGATCATTCAGAGTGAGAAGGGGACCATCGACAAATACATCGGGGACGCGGTGATGACGTTTTGGAATGCGCCCGAACCTGTCGCGGGCCACGAGATCCTGGCGTGCCGTGCCGCGCTCCGTTGCCGAGATGCGTTGCGAGAGCTGTATGACTCTCCCGATTGGGGGCGTGCTCCACGGTTTGAAACGCGCTTCGGCCTCCACCGCTGCATGGCATCGGTTGGCCATTTCGGCGCCCCAGATCGGATGAATTACACAGCCATCGGCGACGGCATTAATCTGGCCTCCCGGCTCGAAGGATTGAATAAATATTACGGTACGCAAATCATCGCGAGTGAAAGCATCCAGACCGCCGCCAAGAACGTGTTCGAATTTCGCATGCTGGATCGCGTGGCGGTCAAAGGCAAAACCGAGGGGATTGTGATTTATGAACTCTTAGCCGAACGAGTGGCGGGGAAGCCCCGCGCTGAATGGGTCGATCGCTACGAGCAGGCTTTCACTCTCTATCAACGTGGTGATTTTGCCGGAGCCCTGGAACTGTTTGTGGGCCAACGCGAGGATTCGCCAAGTGTCGTTATGGCCAGCCGGTGCCGCGAAAGGATTACCCAGCCTCCCCTCGGGGCGTGGAACGGCGTAAACATTTTTGAGTCAAAGTAATCCGGCAGGCGCCTGCACGGAGATTATACTCCGCGCAATTCTTCTTCGCTGAGCCCGAAGTAGTGCCCAACTTCGTGCAGCAGGGTGGCGCGGATTTGGCGGCGCACGTCCGCGTCGCTTCTCGAAATGGCCTCGATGTTTTTCTGGTACAGAAAAATGTGGTCAGGCGGAGTGGAATAGAAAACGCTCTTTTCCGTGCGCGGGATGCCGTGAAAGAGACCCAGCAGTAATCCCTTGGTTCTGGATTCCTGGCGGTGGCAAGTCTTCCACGATGATGGCCACGTTGGTGAGCCGCTCGCGAAACGGCGCGGGCAGGTCGTCAAGGCTTGCTCCACGAGAGCCTCAAACTTGCTCTCGCTCCATAATGTCGAGATTGTAACCGTTTTCAGGGGGCGTAACGCCAGGCTTACGCCGCGCGCAGGCGGTTTTTCCAGCGGTTGTGGATGAACCAGACGGCGCCGAGGACGATCACGACACCCAGAACGGCATCGAAGCGGTGGAAGTATTCACGCAGGATCATCCAGCGCTCGCCGAGTTTCATTCCCGCGTAAGCGAGCGCCAGGCACCACGGCAAAGATCCGAGAAAAGTGTAGAGGTGGAAGCGCGCCACGTTCATGCGCGAGACGCCCGCGGGGAAGGCGATGAAGGTGCGGATGACGGGCAGCAGGCGCGCGATGAACACGGCCCAATCGCCATAGCGCGCAAAGAAGCGGTCGGCCAGTTCGAGATCGTGGTGAGTAACCAGCAGCCAGCGCCCGTATTTTTCCACCAGCGGCCGCCCTCCAAGAGACCCGACGTAATAGGCCACGAGCGATCCCAAATTGCATCCCACGGCCCCCGCCAGTCCCACCCAGAGCAGCCGAAATCGGCCGGTAAAAACCAGGTAACCGGAAAAAGGCATGATGACTTCCGAAGGCAATGGAATGCAGGCGGATTCGATCGCCATCAGCAAGACAATGCCAAGATAACCTGTCTGGGAGATCACAGCGATGATGAAGGCGGCAAGGAACTCGAGAATGGTAGAGACCATAGAGATGTCGTTCTGGGATTCGAAGCTAGGTCGCGTCAGCACCGCAGTGCAACTGGCAGACCATGGCTGCTAGAAAGCGTCGGCGTCCTGAGTGAAGACAAAACCGGGAAGCCCCACACCTTCGGCGGCCTTCTCGACCTTCACGCGGCGAACATCAGTCATCCCCTCCCCCCACTTTTCTGAGGACGGCATAGGAGGCGAAGACTTCCGAATAAACTTTGGTCACCAGCCAATTGTCGCCCGTCGCTTGCAACTGCCAGACTTGGCCTAACAGAATCGAGGAAACGGCCACAGGTTAAAACTCCTTTTCGGGGAGACGGTGTCCTGTCACGGGAAACTGAATCCGAGCCTCGGTTGAAGGCCGATTCAGCTAATCTAACTGTCCTCGAGAGGCGGAGTCAAGAGCGCCATTCCAGCCACGCAGCCCGTGTCAAACCGCGTTTGTAAAATCGCATTGTAACGTCTCGACCGCTCAGAAGTCGCGACATGCAACGCCGGTTGGCCTCCGTGGTAACTCCAACAATCCGGGTGGATTCGGGTCGCCTGAACCCAACTGCCGTAACGGATGCAACATTGCCGAATAATCCAGGCGGTGCTGGGTCGAGCAGAGCGAGTCACCAAATCGCTGGAGTCAGCAGTTAACGGCCAGATCGCATCGAAGAGGAAATAAAGAAACAGCGGTCGAGCCCGCCCACAATGGTATAATTGCCGGTAAGGAGTCATGCCATGAGGAAGCCGCGTTTCGTAGCGCTATTGCTTGTCGTGATCCTGTGCTGGGCCTCGCTTCCCGGTCGCGCTGACGATAAGAAGGACGACGTCGACGACATCGGCGATCGCAAGGTCGCACATCGCAGCATCATCTCCCAGGAAAAAGAGATCGCCATCGGCAAGCAGTATGCCGATCAGATTGACAAACAAGCCAAGATTCTCAAGGACCCGGTCATCAATGAGTACGTGAACCGCGTGGCGCAAAACCTGGCGCGCAACTCGGACCTCAAGATTCCCCTGACCATCAAGGTGATTGACGACCCCGCCATCAACGCTTTCACGCTTGCCGGGCGGGTTCATGTATCTCAACACCGGCACCCTGCTGGCGGCCGATGAGGAAGACCAGGTGGCCGGCGTCATTGCGCACGAGATCGGCCACGCCGCGGCTCGCCACTGGGCCAGCACGATGACCAAGGCCACCATTCTGCAATTTGCCATGATCCCCATGATGTTCATCCCCATGACCGCGGCGGTCTATATGGGCGTCATGGAAGCTTACATGAACGGCGTGCCCATGGCCTTCCTGAAGTTCAGCCGCAAGGATGAGCAGGAAGCCGACTTCCTGGGTTTGCAGTACATGTACAAGGCGGGCTACGACCCCAACGCCTTCGTCGGCTTCTTCGGCAAGGTCATGGACGAAGAGCGGCGCAGCCCCGGAAGCATGGCCAAGGTCTTTGCCGACCATCCGCCCACGGGCGATCGCATCATCGCCTCGGAAGAAGAGATTCAGAAGATTCTCCCCAAGCGCGACCCGAGTACCTGGTATCCACCTCGGAGTTTGATGACATCAAGGCGCGCTTGCAAACCGCTCATCACCCAGCACAAGCGGCAGCAAAAGGGAGACTCCGGGCCCACGCTGCGCAAGCGCGAATCGCCCGACTCCAGCCACCACGCAATCCGGTCAGCAGAAAACCGATTCGGATGGCGACGATCGCCGCCCGTGCTGAAGCGGCGCGATTAAACAGCTGCCGATTTCAGCATTCAGAATGAAAGGCGTCCGGATCCGCCGGGCGCCTTTTGCTTTTGGAGCGTGCCGCGACAGGCGCGAAGATGCCCTGGCGCTCCGTGGGCAAGGGATGAAGTGATCTGTGATGAGAGTCTTGGAATCAGGGATGGCTGGGAGAATTGAAAACGACGCCCAGTTTGCGCAGTTCGTCGTTGTAGTATTTCCGGTAGAGAATCTCCCACTCGCCGCTGCCTTCGGGGATGGTGCGTTTCTGCGAAGCGATCCGGGCTTTGACGACTTCGTCCATCTTCTCTTCCTCGTGCATCAGCTCGGTCAGGATCTTGACGATTTCCTGGCGAATGGTGTTGGGCTCTTCAAAGATTTCCACTTCGTCCAGGGCTTCAATCGCACCCATAATCCGGTGCGAGACTTGGATGATCTTTTCGTGGCTCAATTTCATCGGCTCAAACCACCGCCCGTTCAGAGAATGATTTTGCGTTCGCGCACGAGCTGTTTCTTGATCACTTTAAACGCCTCTTCGAAGGTGGCGCCCAATTCCTTCATCTCGTCGCCGTGCTGTTCGAGGATCTTTCGCACTTCATCATTAATGCGGTCCTCGACGCTGAACTCATCGAGCATAACCTCGTACATGACTTCGGTGACGTATTCGGGCTGGTCGAATTGGATGAGCCCGGCCTTGGTGAGGCGTTTCAGAACCTGTTTGGCCATGTAGGCCACGTATTCTCGCGGGAAACTGCATAGTTGGGTCTGTGTCTTCCTTGACGATCTGAGACAGCTAGTGTATATTCCATAGATTGGAACTGTCAAGGTTCGTGTGCCGGGGGGCCGAAATAGTTTAGCCCCCGCTCGAATGGAAGCCGGGCGGTTAGCTCAGTTGGTCAGAGCGTCTGCCTTACAAGCAGAAGGTCATCCGTTCGAGCCGGATACCGCCCACCATTTCTTTCAACAGTTTGCCGGAGTTACACCCTTCCCAACAAGTACAGATTCGTACAAGGCATGGACGATTTTGGTCGCTGCCGCCCTTTTTTCATCCGAAACGGCCTGCGTATAGACATTGAGTGTCGTTTGGATGTTGGCGTGCCGTAGCAGTTCCTTTTGCACGGCAGGGGTCGTGCCGAACGCATGGAGCAAGGTTGAATAGGTGTGCCGGAAGGTGTGCCAGCCAACCTTTCCAATTCCTGCCCTAGCCGCTGCGGGCTTGATGTAGTCGGCTAGAATGCAGTCTTTCCAGCGAGGCTTGCCCGCCTCTCCCGCGAACACAAAATCAGAATCCGCTACAAACTTGGACGCTCTTCTGTGCACCAGAAGGGTTTCAGCTAAGCCGGTATCAAGGGGCAAGGCACTTTCTGAGGCTTCCGTTTTGGTGAGGTTCACCTTGCCCTCGACAACGCTGCGCTGAATCTTGACGGTGAGGTTTTCAAAGTCAATATCACCCCACTGCAAGCCGAGCAATTCCGACACCCGCAAACCCAGACAGGCAATCGTAACCACCATCGACTTGTAGGGCTCCGAGAGTTGACCCACGAGAGCCTTGAATTCTACCGGAGTAAGAACGCGGGGCACCTTGAGCCGCTTCCGAGACTGGCGCACAAGGTCAACCGGATTCCGTTCTACCATCTCCCATCGCAGGGCGGCCTGAAAGAGCGTGTGCATGAGGTTTCGAACGTGAGATTTCACCTGCCGCGAGCCGGGGTACGATTCAAGCCAGTCCTCGACGGCCATCGTCTTGACGTTCTGGACAAGTTCCGCCGCCCCACCGGGGCCGGATGTGATTCTTGAAGAGGCTACGGTAATTCGTTCTGCGTGTTTTCCCGACACCGCTTCGGCGCGTACTCTTGCCATGAAGCGGTCAATCAGCGCCCCCACCGTTGCAGCGTGGAATTGCTCTTGCGGATTAGGCGCGTTGATCTTCATGCGAAGATGTTCCACCGCCCTTTCCGCGTCCGCCTGTGCCGGGTACTTCTCAACGGTTCCGATCAGCACTGACTTCGGCTTTCCGTTTTCCGTCCAGCGGAATTGCCAAACGTCCGGCCCTTTCTTCCGCTTACGGATCGTCAAATTTCCGTACTGGTATCGTGCCTGCATGGTTCCTCCAATCAAAATGAAGTTGCCGTGCGGCACGGTTGGCTGCCTGATTGTAGCCTTGAGTTGATCCAGGCGTCCAGCGTTGTCGCGCGATAACGCCAGAACTTGCCAACCTTCAGCGCGGGCACTTCGCCACGCTTCGCCATCCGCTCAAGCACCTTCGGGTGAATCTTTAGAACCTGTGATGCTTCCTTGCTGGTAAGAAGTGTCTCAATTCCATCTGACATACAGTTCATAACCTCCCAGGCAGCTACAATTCAATGTCGCTGCCCCACGGGTCCTTTTGCCCAGCGGCGGCCGTCACACCTTCTCCGTTGCGCGCCTTCTTGCCTCTGCCCGCTCGCATCAAGCCTCCCGGCCCTCCAACTGACACCACAGGCCACCGCCCGCTTGCCCCCAAAAGGCCCAGGCACGCGACCGATTGCCCGATCATAGGAATTGATAAGTCGAACTTTTTTTTCTGTCAAATGACGGTGACAGGACTCTCTGTCCGACCACGAAAGGCATGTCCAATTGTGCCGTTTGTATATAGCCTAATCACCACGCTGTCTATAAGTTAGCGTGTTCACAGAGTCAAAACTTCTGAGGATTTATCTTGGCGTGAGGGTGCGTAAGCAAAAAGGATGTGTGGTGGATGGCATCCCGTGGAATCTGCAAGTGAGGCAGTGCGGCAATTGTAATCGCTGCCAGATTGCTTTGCGTAGTCGGATGGGTTCCGGGCGATACTTCGAACCTGCAAATCATTGTAATAACTTATTCACACCCTAGTTGAGAAACCATTGGACCAGCGAAAAATATTTGGCATTGATCGTGCTGCCCCAGCCTTTCCCCCACAATGAGTTCCGGGCAGCGCCTCAAACTTGAAAAGGTCGCAAGAACTAATTCACACCCTATTGAAAAACCAGTGGACCAGCAAAAAATATTTGGTACTGGTCGTGCCCCGCCGCAGGCATACCTCCCACGAGAAATAGACGATCTGCCCCAGTCCACTTGCGGCTAGCGGCTAAGCCGATGATTCCACGGGAGAATGCTCACATCTAATCGCAACGCTTCAAGAAGAACTTCACCGGAGCACACGCTTCGCGGATTTGGCGAAGCACCATCAATCCCCACTTCTGACGGTCACAGGAACAGGACCGGAGCGCGTCCGAAAGGCCAAATTGGGGAATTGCGCGGTCATTTGACAGAAAATAATTTTGGCCGCAGCCTCCGCAATATGGCCCCAGCCACAGAGGGCGGGGCCAAGGAGGTTTGCCGATGAGCAGTTTCTTTCAGCGGTCTTTTCCGCAGTGCCCGAGACCCCCGGTATCGGGTTTTGCGGTCCGCCCCTTTCCCAGCTTCGACGATTACCCGATTGCCCTGGAGGCAGCGTACATAGCTCGCGATCTTTCCGAGCACCCTTGCCTTCCTCGAAACGACAAGGTCTTCAAACAGGCCGTCAAGGATTTCCGAGATCGCTACTACCCCCGGCTGGAATGGCCCGACTGGCTTGCCGCCGTCCTGTTTTTCGGGACCTGTCATGCGGTCTTGCTGATCGCCGTCATGCTGTCGCCTTGGGGGGTGATTGCCCCGACTCGTCTTGTTCGGTGTGCTGGCAGTGAGGCGCTGCGGCAGTCTCGTCGTTAACCGGCAGTGGCAGGCCGACATGCAGCGTTATCTTCATGCCCGCCATATCCGCCGCCAGCGCACCGTCACTTGGCAGTTTCAGTAGTGCGCGGCGGGCTTGCGGCGCTGCGCGCCGGGTGAGGTGTGACACGTCACCCCCCGCAGGGTGCTGTATAGGAACTTACGATTCCATATGGGAACTTCTTGAAAATTCAGCACGTTATGCTGAATCGCTTTCGGCGCAGCAATCAATGAGTCCCGTATGGGAACTTCTTGATTTTATGGGGCGAATTCTATGGCGACACTTCGAACGAAATCCGTCAGCACGAAAGTCACCGAGGAGGAGTACGCCAAGTTCGAAGCCCTTGCGGGAAAGCAGACGATCAGCGAATGGGCACGCGATGTCCTGTCGAGGGCTGCCAGGCCCCACACGTGCGAGCAAACCATCTTGGCCGAGGTTCTGGCGTTGCGCACAGTTTTGCTAAACCTGTTTTTCAAGCTGGCCAGCGCAGAGCGCATCACCGACGACGAGATGCAGCAGATCATCGAGTGGGCGGACGCCGACAAACTGAAGAAGGCACTTTTACGAATCCAGGAGACAGAGAAATTCCTGAGTCAAGGAGGCACGAAATGAATCAGTGTGGGGACGGAAAGAGAGCAAGGGGTGGCCGAGCAGCGCACCTGTTTATACCATTACGGCGCTGATGATAGCTTTGGCGTTTGCGATTCTCGGCGTGTTACTGCCGCTACTGTCTTCGTCTGGACGCCGCTCGAAAGGCACTATCTGCGGGAGTACTTTCTCACCGGCTTGATGGCCCGATTGGGTGCCAAGACCGATCAACAGGACATCCTGGTCGTGGTGACCCGGCAAGGACAACCGGTTGGCACATTGATGACGACGTGGTGCCCTTCAAGACGGCTTCCGGTGAAACCACCTTCACGCTTTCGAAAGACGCCGTGAAGGAGGGCGGGCTTCGTCTCAAATGGTTGCGGCAGCAGTACGACAACGTGGAACTTCACGCCTTGCTTGGCACATGGATTTACGACGACCAGACGCTTGCGGATTTGGCATCGCGGCCTCTGTGGTGCGGGCTGGCGTGTTCTTGTTGGGCTTGCTCTTTGCTGGCCCCAAGGATGCCGCCCAAATGCGGGAATTGCGCTACGGGCGACGCCTGAAGGGACCCGAACTCGTCACGGGCGGCACGTTTAACAGCCGGAATCGCTCACGCGGCATCGGCTTCTTAAACCGGGAGCGTTCCCCCGCAGACAAAATCTTCGGATGGAATCGCCGGGTGCGAGTGCCCCACGTCCGCGAGTCGAGCCACTTCCTGATTATGGGTGACACGGGAGCGGGCAAGAGCACCTTGATTCGGGAAATGCTCCTCCAAATCCAAGACCGGGGGGAGACCGCCATTGTCTATGACCCCGAACGGGAATACACCCCGCAGTTCTTTGACCCCTCCCGTGGCGATGTCATCCTGAATCCGCTGGACGCGCGCGCCCCCTACTGGAGTCCGGGCGACGAGGCCCGCAACGAGCCGGAAGCGCTCACCCTTGCCGCGTCCCTCTTCCCCGACCGGCCCAACGAGCAGCGCTTCTTTACGCACGGGCCCCAGGGAAATCTTCGCCCACCTGCTTACCTACAAGCCGACTCCCCAGGACTTGGCGGAGTGGATGTCACACGACGAAGAGATCGACCGCAGGGTACGCGGAACGGAAATGGCTTCGGTCATCGCGCCAACCGCGCCAGGGCAACGCGAGGGCGTTATGGCCGAACTGAAAATGGTCGCCAAGGCGTTGAAGCTGCTGCCCAAGCGAGAAGGAAACCAAGACACGATGGAACACCTTGCAATGGTCGAAGCCAGCGCCAGGGATGGATCTTCCTCACGAGCACGAAGACGACGCGGGAACGCCTTTTGCCGCTCACCAGTTTGTGGCTTGACCTACTGGTCTTACGC
>CAVZDD010000004.1:0-333143 GCA_963773945.1 uncultured Thermoplasmata archaeon
CTTGCAAGGATCCTCCATGTAGTCTCTGAAGCGACCTTTCCCGGATGACTGAAGCAGCCTCTCCCATCGAGCCGACAGCTTTGAATTGGTGACGACCGGATTACCCGAGCTGTCCTTCTTGATTTCCATCGTCTGTGAACTCGCGGAAGGTGCTCTCGGCGGCGAATTCAAGAAGGTCAGGACTGTGCAACTCAGCCAAGCCCCTGGGTGGCAGAGAGTGCCTCCACTTGACGGCGGAGCAGTTCGAAGATTTCCCAGGGGCGATCTCGGTTCTGAGGATTAAAGGGGAACCAGAGGTCGGGCCTTTCAAGGAGAAGCTTCCAAGGGCTCTACGCGCCGAGGGTCTCCATGAGCAGAGCGACTTCGCGGCTGGAGCCGCCCCACTCGCTCTTGCCCATGGGCCAGGATGTTGTCGCTGCCGACGAGTAGCCGATCCTCGTCAACGATGAGAAGCTTGGCATGGTTGCCCATCGGCCTCTCTGAGGGCAAGAGGAAGGTCTCGGGGTAGGCTCGAAGCAACCGAGAGATTACCGCTCGACCTACCTCAAGCTCCTCAGCTTCGGGTGAGCCCGCTTCGATGCCCCACGAGGGATTCTCGAGGCCCCAGAGGATTCGAGTGGGAATCTCATCGACGCGGAGGGTTTGCGGAGCAACACATCGGCCGGTCTGATTCACCTGTCGGAGGCAATCGTCAAAGCGTGCCTCGCGGATTCAATCTGCTCGACCAGGACGTCCCGAACGTCCTCCCCCCTTACGAGCTCCAATCGCGGGGAGGCAAAGTGGGTCCAAAGAACATCTCTCAGTGCAGTCAACTGTTTGCGGACATTTCGCCAGTCGCGCACCTCGTGGAGACCCTGATCGAGGATGGATTGGAAGAGGGAGTGAAGAGCTTGGAGTCTCGGGCGCAGGGGCAGTCCAAGATGACCCGAGGTGGGCTCGAGCGAGGCACGGAGGTCTTTGAGAAAGCTGGATGCGGTCTCATCCGGCTTCCTCGGTGAGCAGGGTGAGCAGGTCGCTCGCAAGCGAGCAGGATGGAACAGACGACGCTTCCTTCCAGATCACTAGCGTGGGGTGGGCTGGATCCCACGTTCCAACTCCCCAGCATGACCCAGGAGCTGTCGGCGACTAGGATCTTTTCGTGTGATCTGACGGTGGTGGGTCTGACAGTGAGGATGATTGACTTGGGGAGGCGAGACCTGAGGAGATTCTCGTACACCCATCAGCACTCCGTTCCCTTGCCTCCGCATCTTCGCTGTTTGCGTGTCCGTAGAGGACGAGGACCCCGGCACCCGCGTGAAGGTTCCTAGGAGCTCTGCCACCCACTCAGCAAACTTTGGATTGAGGAACGATGTAAGAACTACAACGAGTGACAACGGCATATCGCTGAGAATGCATCTCCCTGTAAGGGAGCCGGACCAATGCGTCCTATCGCCGACTCCACATCAGATGCTGGCTCCATCAGGGTCCTGCCACTAGTCGAGCCAGCTTGCCGAATCTGTAAGCCCGTCCTCCGCATGGATGTGGCGAGTCTCTTGAAGCGTGGAGTTCCAAGCATCCCACCTACACATCTCCCAGAAGTCATCGATTGACTCCAAGAGCTGGAGGGCCGGCGAGCGGGCGAAGCCCAGGCGAAGGTCACGGACGTTGATCTTGAGATTCAGCTCGGGGCACGGAACTGGCGAAGACAGGCCAGAACCGAAAGGGGAGGGTCACCCCCCACGAGCCAACGCTCCACCTTTCCCTTCTGGTGGTGGCGTATCGGAATCGCCACATCCATCGTGCGTGCAAGTGTGAGACCTTCTACCCTATCGGCCCGGTCCTCGAGAGCTTGTCGCCAGGCTTGGAACTCCTCAGGAGACAGCTTGACCCGAGGAACGTCCATGTTCCGGACGACGCCACGGAGGTCCGCTGCCTTGATTCTTGATATGCTATCCTTAGGCTCGATGGATGGTGTAATCAGGAGGTCCGAGGCCCGTGCCTCTTGCCGCTCGTTCTTGGCTATCCAACTGAACCGATGCGTGGTCCCGAGAAGAGGAGTCGAGACGGCCCACGCAGTCTCAATCCGCTCCGGTTGCCGCTGGAACCGAGGGCCTACCGGTATGCGGTTTCCAGTGGGGAACACGACCCACCCTCTTGCTACGGCCCGGGCCAACAGGTCCGCCGTCATCGAGGCAGGGAATGGAGAGTACCTCGCGGGCACTCCTGGCCAGTCGGTGTGCAAAGAGCCGGCAGTGTCGCAGAGAGAAGTTCTGGTGTCCCGGTGGACCCCCTCGAAGGTGAACGGTTCCCGTAAGGATGACGACGGGAAGAACGACACGGGCGACAGATTCCCTCGCTCATCTTGGAAGCTCAAGTTGGTCGAGGTCAGCGAGGCGTCCATGTTTCTCCGTGAAGCGAAGGGCGCCCACAAGGTCCTCCATGTCAGGATCTGTCGCGTGGAGGCGAACGTGCTCAGCACACCCAACGATAACTAGCTGCCTTCGGGCCCGAGAGAGCATGACGTTCAGGCGCTCTACGGGCTCGACAGGAAACCCCAGGCGTTTCGCGCGGTGCCGAAGGGATTGTTTCGCACTAGACTCAAGATCACCAGGTCTGCCTCATTCCCCTGGAAGCTGTAGACGGTCTGTTATTGATTCCGCGGGTTGACCCGGGAAGACCATCTACTTCCTCGGAGAGTCGAGCGGGAATCCCAGATAGCCCCGCCTAGCCTATCCACCTGAGCATTGTACGGGGAGAGGATTGCGATGGTTCCCTTTTCCCGCCCAGAGGGCCTCAGAGTCCGAATCAGCGCTGCGACAATGGCAAGTTCTCATTGAATCGCTCACCTGTAGAGTCCTCGCGCATCTTCGGAAGGCGCTTGCTGTGCGGCACGTCAATCCAGACGAGAGGCGAGTCCCGAATCGCAGGGTGGTAGAAGAGTGGCTGGCACTTCGGCCGGCCTGCGGTTGGGTGAACCTGCGTGGGTAGAAGAGTGAACTGACCAAGTCGGAGAGTATTGGAACCATGCGATACTGGTCAGTGAGCATGAAAGATGGGTGACCTAACTCCTGGAGCCGCTTGAACGGTAGAAGGAATCCTCGAACGTTCTCCCAGGAGAATGAAGGGGTGGCCGCGAGCCCTTCGTAGAACGCGGGGTAACTGTCGAGGGAGTTCAGACTTGGTGTCGGACTCTGACCACAATCGGTTCAGATCGCCTAACGCCGAGGTGACCTAGTCGACTTGGAAAGGCGGGAGCTGTCTTTGGTCTCCGATCAGGAGGGCGTTTCTGGCTTGCGACAGGACTGACAGAAGCTCGGAAGGGTAGCACTTCCTGCTTCTTCGATTACGACCAGGTCGAAGGGCTCGGAAAGCTCCGAGGTCAATTCTTCGTGGACGAAGGCGGCGGTCGTCGTCGAGAAGAGTAGCTGTGCCGACTTCTGGTGAGTCCTGGCGAGGATTGGTGGGGGTTGGCCGTCCCACCGCTTGAGGGCGGCTTTCCAGCTTTCGGGAGCCCCATCGAGGAGTGGTGACCGCACGAGAGACATTGCCCACGCCGCTGAAGTTGTGGCGTCCGGTTTCGAATGGGATGGGTCCACGGAATCTGTAACCCTCTCCACTGTCGAGAATTGCGGGGGCGAAGGCGCCAGCCTCTGTAGGACTCGGTCTCTGAGTAGCTGGACGGCGTTGTGCTCCTGGCGCGGACCGGAATTTCTGCGTGAGGATCCTTCTTGAGCCAGCCCTCGACAACGTCGCAGGCGAGGTAGGTCTTTCCTGTCCCAGGTGGGCCCTGGACACAGAACGCGCCCTCGTTCTCGATCACATCGGTCGGAAGCGAGGCGCGCGTGTGTGCTCCCTCTCTTCTTTCTCCGCGGCTCGGAACCAACGGACGATGTGCCGCTTCGAAGTCGACACCTACTAGAATCGACCGCTTCCTAAGGACGAGGGCCCGAGTGCCGTCGGACCGCGGCCGTATCCACCCTCGTGGGGGGAAGGGCCTTGTCATCGACGGACGGACCACGAGCGCATCCCTAGTCGTCATCAGGGGAACACAGAAGGGCGAGGCGCGAGCCAGTGAAATCGAATGGATCGGAGGAGTCATTCACCACAAGTTGAGTCGCTCGCCCTCGCTCTCTCGGAGGAGGGACTCGTAGAACGACGCTGCGGAGGACCGTTCGAGTTCCCCATAGACTGGATGGGGTTCCACACGGTCAAGGATAACCAGCAGGTCCCTGCCCTTTCCGAACGCAGCCGCCTTCTGTTCCTTGACCGCGTATCGATAGACCATCTCGTAGGCAGCAAGCTCCTCCGCCTGAAGGGTTGCCTGGAGCTCGAGCCCAGTGTTGGTCCATGCGACTTCCAATTGCTCGTCAAGCTGAGGCGCGGCCACTGCGACGAGGTGGGCCTTGGTTCTCTGTTCGATAGAGAGGCAGAGAAATGAATCAGCCTGCGGCGGGCAGATCAATGGACCCACAGCCCCGGCGAAGCAGAACCCTTCGGCGAGGTTCCCGTGTGGAAGTTCTCTGTCATGGAGAGCTCTGACGGCAGTCCTGATCTTGCCTGACGGACCGGGAACTGCTCCGGACCGAGCACGGCGGAGTGGAGCCTCGCTGGCCGAGACGCCCAGACCCACATCCGCGACCTGTCTGACCACCACCCTCGCGGGTATAGGACCGGCAGGCCGTCCGTCCAGGCTCCCCACCAGCCATGTCGCAATCCGCTCTTCCAGATTCGCTGGACGAAATCTGAAAGGTCTGGGCGTTGGGGGAGGGGCGAGCAAACCAACGCTCCATACGTACCCGTTTTCTTATCCCGGGCGAGGGCGACACCCTGAAAGTGAGAACCCAGTCGGGACTCGGTTTCAAACCGGTCCAGATGACCCATCTCTTTCCGGAAAGTGTGATGAGTGGCCGTGCGAATAACTAGCGTGCCGATTCCGGTGGAAGTCTAAGACGAGCGGTCCAGGGAGGACAAGGCGGGGAAACAGGCAGCGGACCGCAGAGAGCAGGCTCGACAGAACGCGCTACGTGCTCTCGACAAAGCGCTGATGACGAAGGAAGCGGCGTCCAGGATTCGTCGTCCGGATCGATCGGGAAGGGGCCCCCAAGACTTCAAGGCGAGAGCAATGTCTGCAGCTGATAGCTCCGAGGACGAGGACGACGGCGAAGAGGCTTGAATCCCGCTGGAGCTTACTTGCGAGGCGGCTCGCTGATCGCCATTCAGTTGTGGCAAGGAATGACTTCGAAATTGCCAGATTTGAACCCCCGGGGGGTTCAAATCCCCCCTCCGACATCTTCCGCCGATGTTTTGCTAAGAAACACTAGACTCGCCCGGCTGCGCCCTAGGGAAACGTGCCCGGCAACTGTACCGCCGGGAACGTGGGGAGGGTCAGGCTCGATGGCGGCTTGATCCGAGTTATTCCGGGTCGCCGACTATTGCCATACTGGAATCAGCGTGCTTTAGCCGAAGGGCGAGTCGTGGGGCGTATTCGGTTGAGCTGTACCAAGCATGGAAATCCTTCTTGGAGGGAAATTTGAAAATCACCAGCTGCCGAAATTTCCAGTTCCCTTCGAGGACCTCGACATCCTTGGAGGCGACCAAGATTTCGCCACCGTGCTTCGCAAGTAGTTCGGAGTGGCCCTCTACGTACTTCGCGAGCGCAGCGTCGTCGTGCCACTCAACATCGGCCACCATGTAGGCGGGCATGGATCCTCGCCTAGGTCAGTCTCCCGGCCACCTTAACACTCACGTTCGGGTTCCGGGCATCGACGCCGGGAAGACGCCACAATCCCAGGAGGTTGATTGGCGCTCTTCTGGATGACGACCGAGAATTCAGTTGGAGATGCCAAAGGATTTCCGGAGCTTCTTGCGAAGCTCCGCGAATCGAGGATCCCCCGCCATGTTTTGGTACGAGGGGTCCCGAAGTTCGCCGGGGCTCATCATTTTGTGGTCGACCAAGTCCTCCGCATAGGGAAAGAATCGCTCTCGATCATCGATCAGGGCACATGCATACGATAGCTGGAAGCATTCACCCCGCGCCCCCGGGGAGTTACTCGCAGCGACGAGGGCGAACGTCTCGTCAATGAGGCGCGAGGCTTCTCCCTTGTTTCCTAGGTGAGCTTCAATTCGAGCTTGGAGGCTCTTGTAGCCGATTTCGCTGTGAGTCAGTCTTTCCCAAGTTCGCAGGTCTCGGTAGGCATCCTCCCTCGCTCCCTTGATGGATGTCAGAACGGCTCGTCCTGCATACGCCCAAGCGTACCCAGGCTCCGTTTGGATGATGTTGTTGTCGACGGCGAGCGCTTCGTCATTGCGTCCCGCGAAGAAGTACCTGGGTGCATAGGAAGAACGCTCGAGCTGGCGGAAGCGGGTCGAGGTCGTAGGCTTTCTTGGCTTCGTCCGTTGCCTCATCCAGCCGGCCTAGGCCCCGCAAGATGCTCCCGTACCACTCATGGGCGTCCGCGTGACTGGGGTTCAATGAGAGAGCTTTCTCGAGTTCTCAGTTCGGCCCCGGGGTAGTCGTCCTCCATCATCACGTGTCCCAAGGCGACATGGGCCTCGGGCAGCGTCTCGTCCAGTTCGAGGGCCCGCCCTGCCAATGACCTAGCCTTTTCGCGCCCTTCCTTCTTGTCCATCCACTCGGAATCCGCCGCTGTAGAGTAACAATCCGCAAGCCCCGCCGTCGCCCGGGCGGACTCTGAATCAATCTTCAAGGCGTCTTCGAACAGCAGGATCGCCTGATCGTTCGCTTCCCGGGTAAACCTGTTCCACAATGTGCGACCTCGAAGGCAGAGCGCGTGGGACTCCGGACTCTCGGCCCGGCCTCCTGCTTGAGGGGAGGGTAGTTTCAGCGCCTCCGCGATCTTGCGTGCGATGTCCGACTGAGTCTCGAAGACGTCATCCATGCTCCCATCGTAACTATGGGCCCAAAGATGGGCGTCGCTCTCAGCGTCGATCAGCTGGACGGTGATCCGGACCCGATTTCCCGGACTTTCGAACGCTCCCTTCGAGGAGCTTTCCCGCCTTGAGTTCGCGTCCGATCTCGGTCATGCTCTTCGAAGTTTGCTTGTACCTCATCGCGGAGGTCCGCGAGATCACGCTGAGGCCGCTGATTCCCGATACCGTGGAAATGATCTCATCCGTCATGCCGTCGGCGAAGTACTCGTCGCCAGCGGCTGGGCTGAAGTTGGCGAGGGGAAGGATCGCGATCCGGTTCCGATCGACTTCGGACAACCTCGCGCTGCCCCCTTCCGCCCAAGGCATCACCACTTTGAACACTTCTAAGGGCGTACTTACGTTCTTGAGGGGCTTGGCGCCCAGGCTCGTCAGGGGAAGCTCGAACTTGTTCTGGACCTGGTCGTAGACCTGGCGAGAGATACAAACACCTCCGGATTCCGCGAGGGGCTCGATCCGCGAGGCCACGTTCACCGCATCTCCCGAGATGTCGCCGCCGGTTTCCACGACGTCCCCCAGGTGGACGCCGACCCGGAGGAGCACCTGTCGCTCCGCCGGCCGTGAATAGTTCGCCTCGCGGCTCGCCCGTTGTATCTCATAGGCACAGCGCACGGCCTCCAGCGCGCTCGTGAACTCCACGAGGAAGCCGTCTCCGATGGTCTTGACTTCCTTGCCTCCGTGCCGCTGGAAGATCGTTCGGAGCATCGCCCGTTGTTCTTCGAGCAACTCCAGCGACGCCGTTTCGTTCCGCTGGCCAAGCGCGGTAAACCCCACCATGTCGGTGTACATGATGGCGGCAAGTCGGCGGGTGGGTGCCACGGTCCGAGAACGGTCCTTCTTAGATTAAGCCCCGGTCCGCGGGAGAGGCCGTAGTCCGCCCAGTCGCCTGGGTGCATCCGACGTCCAGAACACCCAACCGCATTGGGTAGTCTGGCAATCGCGATTTCTCGATTTCGTGTAGTCGCGTAATCCCGATTTCCGGATGACGCCCATGTCGGGGATATGAAGAATTCCGTAGTGTCCCCCTCCGACACTCTGAGGTTCATGTCCGACGTCCAATCCCCGAGCGAACTCTCCCTCGCCGCCGGGATCAGGCTTCTGGTGTCGAACCGGGGCGGTGTACTCCCTAGCCTACAATCGTTTTCGAATTTCGAGGACGGTCCTTCTACTCACTCCTCGACTCCGCTCGACCAGAATCACCCACAGGACCGACCCATGGGTCGTGTAAAAGACCCGCACTTCCTTCGTCACGTGAAAGTGCCACACCCCGTGGACCTCACTGGTTGCCTTTACTTGGAGACCGGGATGAGACCGGAAGGGAGCGGCACGCAGGTACTCGAGTTGGTCGTCGATCCGTCGTCGCAGACGGAGGGGGAGTCTTCGAAGTTCCGATTCGGTCCGAGGGTCGTACTCGATCGTGTACAGGCTCAAAGGCCGAGCCTCCGGCGCATCTCCTCCGCCGGAACTCCTTTCACTCGTCCGGCCCGAATGTCGGAGACTCGCCGTTTAAGCTCTGCAATCACTCGGGGCGGATAGTACTCCTCTGCTAGCTCTTGGAGAAGCTCATCGTAGGTTTCTCCTGGCCGTTTCATGTTTTCCAACAGGCGCCGCGTGCTGGAGCGGATCGTAATGGTTGTGGATGGATCGGCCAGTGCCATAATCCGCAATAGTCCGGCAATTGCGGATAATCCTTTCGGGCCGATTAAACGGTGCCCGTCACTCGCTCCCATCTGTTCGCGGGGTCCGGCTCGGAGCTCTCCGTGCCGACTGCGGATCGACCAGAGTTTACCAGGGGGCATGGGACGAACACTTGTTGAGCGGTGGGGCGTTGACCGGAGGTCATGCGAAACCGAGCCCCGCGGATTCACCTCACCGTACGCCGCGCTTCTGTATCGGCGCGATTTCGACTCTGGGCGGAGGTCGACGGAGACTTCGGCGTCGTCCTCGCTCAATCGAATACCTTAGCTGGACTTCGAAGGAACGCGGCCTGGGCGATTCGAAAGCAATGGAGCATGGGGCATCTCGAGGGGACGCTCGGGCGTGATAGAGCTGGAGTTCCACCCGAAATTGTGTGGCATCGGTCGACCCGTAGGTACGCACGCTTGGCAGGAAGGGATTTGACCGAGATTCGGCGGAGGTGGCGTGAGTCCGAGCGGCGGATTCGCAGAATCGAGCGGAGGCTCCTTCGGTCAGGAGCGTACGTTCGGGAAGCTCGGATCATCGCTCGGGGCCAAATCTATCTCGAAGTGGATCTCGAACGGTCGAGGCGCACCGGCCGCTTAGAGGTGGCCCGGTGGAGCCCGTGACCGCCCTCTCCACACAGTTTTCGAGCCGTGGGGTCGTGGCGATTCGCACTGCGTCGGAATGTAGGCGAAGGACGGACGACGCGGGTTTCGCGTCTTCCGGATTGCGGGCAATCGCCCAATCATAGCGGTCTTCTAACGCCCATAGGCTGGATTTGAACCCCCCGGGGGTTCGAATAGCCCCTCCCGCTAGGTTGGAGGCTCCTCGCGGGAGGTTTGACAACCAACCGCAGGAGATTCTGAGGACCGAAGGGCCTGTTCCCACCAATCCCGAATCTGTCACTACAACCCCGCGAGAGTCACCCTCCGTGGTCGGACAGTTACGGTGTGAGACTCACCCGAAGGGCTTCTCGCCCTTAGCAGCCCGTGCCGAGACCCACAGCATCCCCGGATTGACCCGGTCAGGATACAACTGGAGCATCTCGTCGTACAACTGCTCCTTAGTGGTCGTCATCTCGTCCACGCGATCGAAGTCGCGAATATACTTCTGAGTCTCCTCAACGATCTGAGGACTGTCCGCCCGACCGGGCCGCTTGTGTCCAGCAATCACAGCCGTCGGATTGAGCGCTTTGATCTTATCGAGGGCAGCAATCCACTCTTGGCGCTTTGGCTTATCCGTCTCGGCAAAGTATTGATGGCACTCACTGTAGGCAACGTCCCCGGCGACAACGAGGCCGATGGACGGGACATGGAGACAGGTACTGAACTCCGTGTCACTGTGACCGACCTCTACTGCGACCAAATCCTGCCCTTCGAGCTGGATCGAGTTCCCTTGCAGCTTGTCGGCGATGATTAGTTTGTCGGGAATCTGACCGGGAAACATTGCCTTCCAACCCTGAAGAGTCTCCGGAGAACTCCTTCGTCGCATGACCTCTACGACGCTGGCGGTGGCGACAGCCCTCGCATTTGGGAAGCGGCTAAGAAGAACACCAATGCCGAACCAGTGGTCTCCGTGACCGTGCGTGACATAGATCGTGGTTAGGTTCTTGCCGCTCTTCGCGACCCATTCGATTAAGGCTTCCGTCTGCTTGACCGTGATGTAAGCATCAACGAGGATTGCGTCCCGCCGACCAAAAATGAGTGTCGAAGCCATCGGTTGCCAGACCATTTGCTTCTGGCCCGGAGGCAAGCTGTTGGAGACCAACGGTATACTGGGCGTCACAAACACGTCCCACTCCAGTGGCTTGTCGGGAGTACCACCATCAGTCATGTTCCGTCATCCGCTCCCGAGCCTCTTGGATCGAATCATGGCGCGCCCCTGTGGGCTCCTCAGAATGGACTAGGTTCCCGGGGCGGACTCTTAGCCAGCGCGGCCAACTGACTGCGGGCGGCTTGAGCAATGTCCGACCCGGTGTTCGCTTGTCCGTTGATTCCCCAGCCGCCCTCGGGAGACTCCGTGATCAGCACCCAAGTCCGTTCCGCCAACGTCGGGTCTCCCGCGGCCTTCGCAACAATGTCGGTCAGTTCTCGAACGACTCCGAGCTGTTTGTCACGGTTCAGGACGCCCACCGGTGTCAGGACTTGAACTCGGACGTAGTTGCGATCTCCGTCCACATTGGAGAGCGAGTCGGCGGGCAGATCGTGGACGAATGCCGCCGTGTTCTTGCGAAACAGGGGTAGGCTCGGAACCTTCTCCCACCGCATGACGGCGGCGGCAAGATCCTGCGCAAGGGCGTGTTTATCGGCAAAGGTCCCGGCAGTAGCGTACACATCAATCATCGGCATTTGGGCCCCCCGGGTGCATTATGACGACCGTCATATAGTTGCTGGCCGTTCGTGCGCCGGATTGACCACTAGGGCGCCTTTGATAGGTGCGGGAGGGAAGGGCTGGGACGTATGGCGAAAGACAGTAGAGAGCGAATGGTCGCCAGCGCGGCCTCCCTCATCGGTTCCCGAGGGGTGAAGGCCACCTCCTTCACCGAGGTTCTAAAAGACAGCCGAGCGCCCCGCGGATCGATCTATCACCACTTCCCTCAGGGAAAGCGTCAGCTCGTCAGGGACGCGTTGCACCGGACAACGGAGCAGATACTGACCTACCAACGAACATGTACGGCCGATACGGCCGCTGGCATCTTGGAGCACTTCGTGGATCTCTTTCGCCAGTCGCTCGCTTCTTCTCAGTGTCGAGCCGGGTGCCCGGTTGCAGGCGTGGTAATCGATACGTACACCGACCGGGGCGCTCTTCGGGAGACTGCACGGGAAAGCTTCCGGTCCTGGATCGCCCTCCTCACGGACCAACTCGTTGCCGTCGGATTTACGCGCGCCGATGCCCGTTCACTGTCGGTGACAACGCTCGCGTCCGTGGAGGGGGGACTCATCCTCTGCCGGGCCGAAGGCACTGTCGCTCCCCTCGACCAGATCGCTCGACAACTTCAGACCTTGGCGTCCTCTCCGAAGCCCAAGTTAAGGTGAGGAGCACGGCCCCGGACCTCACATCCCCGTCAAGGGACCTATGCCCACCTCCCTTCGAACTATCCCCACCCGGGTCCACCATGAAGGTCCTGGGGTTCTCCTCTTGCTGAGACGAGCTTGAGGTGGAAATGAGCGCTCCGGTGGGCAGCGCACCGACTGCGACTCCGGTGGACAGCCGCCCGTCCCGGCAGGACTGGTTGGTCCTCTCTGTCGTCCTGGTCGGTACCTTCATGGCCATCCTGGACGCATTCATCGTGAACGTTGCGCTCCCAACTATCCAGCGGACGATCGGCGCGGATTCATCGGACCTGGCCAAACACAGGTTCCGTGATACAGACCCCCCCTGAATCGGCCAGACTTTCGATTCGGGACGCGACATTCACCGAGTCCCCGAATATGTCAGAGCCGCGTTCCTCCACATCCCCCAGGTGAATGCCAATCCGCAGCAGGATGGGTCGAACATTCCCCTCCGCGTTGCGCTCAGTAATGAGTTGTTGCGCCGCGATAGCGCATTGAACCGCCCGCAGGGCGCTGTCGAACACGACGAGAAACCCGTCGCCCATCGATTTGATTTCGCGACCCTGGTGAGTGGCAAAGAGGGGTCTACAGATCGACGCTTGCTCATCTCCGAGTCGGAGCGCTTCCCCTTCATCGGTCTGGGCCAGAGCCGTAGACCCGACCATGTCGGTAAACATGATGGCGGCAAGGCGACGGTTCGAGGGCACGGTCCGAGAATGGCGCTTGTTAGATTAAGCCCCGGTCTGTGAACAAGCCATAGTCCACCCGGTGCGCCCGTTCCCGGAAGGAATTCGCGGCGAAGAGATCGAGGTCACCGGTCGTAGATTCGCGACCGGTGATCTACCCGTTCAACCAGGATGGTGTGTTCCGAGTGGGAGAGTACCGCCAGAAGGCGGTAGGCGCCGATACGAAGCTTGTGCTCGTCCGAACTCGTCAATCTCGTGAAGTAGTGCGTGGGGTCCAAGGCCGCGGCTTCAAGCCGAGTTATGACCCTCCGGGCTACCGCCCGATCGAGCCTGTGCAGGTCCCGGACAGCGGTGTCTGACCACTTAATCGACCAAGGCGTCAGAGGCCCAACCGCTTCTTGATCTGCTCGTGCTCAGTCAGACGGCCCGACCGGATGTCAAGTCTAGCGTTCAGTAGCCCCATCCGAAACGCATCGCTATACGTCCCTTCGTCGTCGCCCCGCGGGATCAGGGCGAGTAGTTTGTTCAAGAGCTCGTCGTAGGTCTCTCGAGGGGAACTTTTCAAGGCGGCGAGTCGCCCGCGGGTGGCGGGGGTAACTTGGATAGTCGTAATCATCGACTAAAGGGTGGCACATGGTTGGCATATAGATTACTATGCATGTGCTACGGAGGAATCCGATTCCGAAAAGAGTCAGCCTTGCGACAGTTCTCGTGAAGCGGGATATGAAGAATTCGGTAGTTTCCCCCTCCGACATTTATTGAGAATCCCGAGGTGCCATCCGACGACGGAGGTCTCAGTTCCCATCCGATCAACCCCCCACAGTCGATATACCCCGTTCGCGTTCAACTCCGGCCGGTGGGCGATGGAGGTTCCCGAAGTCCGGTGTGCGCGTAGCGGGGATCTTCGCATCGCTTACGAGGTGTTCGGGACGGGCCCTGTCGACCTTGTCTACGGTCGCACGGCAATCTCCCATCTCGAACTGGTCTGGGAGCAGCCTGATGTCGCTGGATATTTCCGGGATCTGGGGAACGCCGCCCGCGTAATCCTGTGGGACAAGCGGGGAGTGGGTCTCTCCGATCGGGCGGTTGGGACGCCGACACTCGAGGACCGGATGGACGATGTCCGGGCCGTCATGGATGCAGCGAAGAGTCGGCGCGCGGTCATTTTTGGAGCCACCGATACGGCGGCGATGGCCCTCCTGTTCGCAGCGACCTACCCCGAGCGTACCCTGGGCCTCATACTGATCGAACCCATGGTCCGAGGTTCGTGGGCTCCCGACTACGCCTTCGCCCCTACACGCGAAGAGGTGGAGGAGTCAATTCGACTTTCGGACGAGGATTGGGGGACCTCTCCCCACCTCGACCGACTGTTGTCGACCCAAGCCCCGAGTCGCGCAGCGGACCCCGAGTTCAAACGATGGTACGGACGGGTGATCCGGTTCGGTTCATCGCCCTCCGCTGCCGCCTCCCTCGCGCGGATGAACCTCGAAATTGACGTTCGGGCCACTCTGCCGGCGGTTCATGTCCCTACGCTCATCCTGAAATGCCCGGGCGACCGAACCCTTCGTGAGGAAAGCTCCGATTACGTCGCGTCCCACGTGGCGGGAGCTCAGCTTGTCTCCATTCCGGGGAGAGACCACTTCTTCTGGGCGAACCCTGAAGCGCGCTCCGCTTCCCTCCGCGTCCAGACATCTTTCCTCACCAGCTTACCATCGGGTTGGCCCGACGAGGACCGAGTACTCAAGACCGTAGTCTTCGCCGACATCGTCGATTCCACCCGACTCGCCTCCCGGCTGGGTGATCACAGTTGGAGGGAGCTTCTGGACTCATTCCTCTCTGGGTCCCGCGCCGAAATCGCCCGCTTCCGGGGCCGAATGGTGAAAACGACCGGGGATGGGTTCCTCGCCACCTTCGACGGGCCGACCCGGGCGGTACGCTTCGCGCAAGCCGCTCGGGAGCAGGCGAAGCAACGGGGCCTCGATCTTCGGGCCGGGGTGCATACGGGCGAGTGCCTCATGGAAGACAACGACGTCGTCGGGATCGCGGTCCACCTCGCGTCCCGAATCTGCGATTCCGCGGTTGGTGGTGAGATCGTGACCTCACGAACCGTCCGGGACCTTTCGGTAGGTTCGGAAGTGCGCTTTGAGGAACGGGAGTCCCGCCGGTTCAAGGGAGTGGAGGGGACCTGGGAGACGTTCCTCGCGGTATCGCAGTGATTCGCAGCCCCCTCGGCCGTTTTGGTGGGGATTTGAACGATCGGGTCGTGGCCTCCACCGACGTTCTTCACCGATTCCTCGCAGAGAATGGGCGCCGTTTTTCCACTCGCGGGCAGGAATTGAACCCTCCGGGGGTTCGAATACCCCCTCCGACACCTTTCTGCCTCCTCCGTTCGACCGGAACTTCCGACGAAACCCGGCGGCCCGTGGTCGGCCACGCTGGCGCGAACCAGTCAGTCCGACGACGCGCGATTCAGGATTTGCGGGCGGGCTCGTTCGGGGAGCGAACTCCTTCGGAGGGACGCGAAGAGGGATTCTGTAGTGCGACCTGGGCCCAGAATCGATAGCTGTCCGTCGCGTTCTGCATGAGCGCGAAGAAGGCTTCGAAGGCCCGCAGCCCGGCCTCGCGATACGCTTGGGCCATCGCGAGCATATCGAAGGGTGCCGCCCTCGGCCCGGCGTCCGACCGGCCCAGCAGGTCCTTCTCGGATTGATAGACGAGCTCCTTGGCGATTTCCAAGGGATTTCCCGGGCGTTCCCACGGGAACTCCGGTCGTCGCCGGGTCCAATCGCGTTGATCCGGGAAGGCCGCGGGCCGCTTCTCCAGGAAGGCTTGCATGCCCTCCTTCTGGTCGTCGGTGTCGAACAGAAGTCCCCACAGCGTGCGCTCGTAATCCAGCCCGTTCAAGCGGCTCGGGTCCGCCGCCTGATTCACGGCATACTTCGCCGCGGCGAGCGCGACGGCCGGCTTGGCGGCGAGCTCCCGTGCGAGCGCCATCGCCTCCTCCATCAAGCGGTCGTTCGGAACGACGCGGTCCAGGAGGCCGTACGTGAAGGCGGTCCGGGCCGGAATCTTCTCCCCGGTCAGGATCCATCGACGCGCTCGAACCACGCCCACGGCCCGCGTCAAGCGCCGGGAACCACCCCAGCCCGGAATGACGCCGATGTTGATCTCGGGTTGACCGAACACCGCGTCCTCGCTCGCGATGATGAAGTCACAGGCCTGGGAAAGTTCAAACCCGCCGCCCATGCAGAAGCCGTGCACCGCGACGATGACGGGGAGCGGGGAGCGTTCCAGCAGGTTCGCGACGGCCTGTCCCTTCGTCGAGAACGCGCTCGCTTCGGCGCGATCCATGCCGACCATATCCCCGATGTTCGCCCCACCGGAGAAGGCGCGCTCCCCGGCGCCCGCGATCACCAAGACGCGGACCGACGCATCGTTCGAGAGCTCGAGGATCTGGCTCGCGAGCTCCTCCAACAGACGGCTGGTAAAGATGTTGAGCGGAGGGTTGTTCAATGTGAGGATCGCCACGGGTCCGCGGCGCTCGACCAGGACGAGGGGTCCGGGTCGGGACTCGGCGAGGGCGACCGGGGCGCGTCGACTTCGAGGGGTGGCTCGGTGGGCGCTTGCCATCGTGTCCCCCTCCTACGTCGTCGCGCCGCGAGGTCGAGCTCGTCGCGGATGCTTCGAACGGGATGATTTTGGAGCGCGCCGGGGCGCGCGCCGGTCGTTGTGGGCCAGAACCCATTCGGCAAACCGCGGCCACAACTCCTTGTGGGCGGCGCGACTCACCGAGAGACCGATGTGTCCCGACGGCAGTTGGAACCGCGTCACGTCCTTCGACCCGACGTGATCGAGGATGCGTTCGGTGGATTCCGGTGGCACCAGGTTGTCTTTGAGTCCCACGATGGTGGCCACGGGCATGGTGAGCGCGGCGAGGTCGATCGCCCGATCGTCCCCGTCCAGAGTCCACTCTCCCTTCACGAGCAGATTCCGCTGGTATCCTTTGTCGATGAACTCGGCGTAGGTTGGGCCGGCCATCGGGATCCCATCGTTGGTCCACTTCTCCATCCGGAGGAAGTTCCCGACGAACGCCGGCTCGTCGATGCGGCCGAGGAGATCCTTGAACTTTAGGTAGTTCGTCCTCAGCGGGTCCAAAATGCCAAACGCGTCGTTGAAGAACGACGCGGGGATCAACTCGTAGGTCCGCGCGATCTTCCAGGGGTCGAACCCGGGGGCGTGCGACCAGATGTTGAGAAAACTGGACCGGGTATCAAAGTCGAGCCCGGCGGCCATGAGGGCGAGGGATCGCACCTTCTCGGGGTGGAGCGCCGCGTACATCGCGGCGAAGCTTCCTCCCATGCAGTACCCCAGGATGTGGAGACGGTCGGCCCCACTGGTCTCGCGGACGGCGTCGACGGCGCGGTCCACATACCCGTTGACGTAGTCGTGAATTCGGAGATTCTTGTCCCTGTTATTCGGGATGCCCCAGTCGATGAGGTACACGTCAAGCCCCCGTTGGAGGAGGCTCTCGACGACCGAATGGCCCGGCTCCAGGTCCATGATGTACGGCTTGTTGATCAGGGCGTAGACCAGGAGAATGGGAGGGCGGTCGTTTCCTCCGACGCCCGGCAGCGGGCGGTAGCGGAGGACCCGCATCTTATCTTCGGCATAGATCACATCGCTCGGGGTTTGCCCGACCAAGATCTTCGGAGGGTGGACGGCGAGGTCCCAGGCCTTCCAGAGCTTGTCGGTGAACTCCGCGAAGGGGTCGACCTTCGGGCGTCCCGCCTCGCTTCGGGAGGAGCTCCCGGCGGCGGTGGCCCTTTCTGCCCGCGGTGCGGCCATCTCAGCGACGACGTACTCGGTAGCGGCCATAAGTCCGCTTCTCCTCGCGGGAGAGGCGGGCCTACGCTCGCCCCGAGCTCATGCGGGTCACTTTCTCGGAGAGATCCCGGACCGCTTCGTTCAGTTCCGTAATCTCCCGGCGCGAGGGAAGGCCGGTCATCTTACTGAACACGGTCTCCTGGTCCTTCACGAGCTTCTGGCTGTCCAAGGACGCGTCGAGCGTCTTCCCGAACATCGTCACGAACGCCGGGCTCGTGAAGTAGATCTGTGTGAGCTTCTGGAACGAATCCGTGAACTCCTTGAGCGAGGATTCCTGGACCCGGATGAGCTCCTCGACGCCCTGGCCCGGCTGCAGGGCCGTGAACAGGCGACGGAAGACGTCCGTGCCGAGTCCGGTCCAGAGCCTCTGGATCAGTTCCGTCGCTTCCCGGGTACGGTCCTCGTTCGTCGCCTGCTTCGGCAGGAAAGGCTTCACCCAGAGGTCGATGAGCTCCTTCTGGGGTCCCATGGTGGTGGTAAAGGCTTCCCGGACGCGCTCGCCGATCTCTTCCGCTCGGCGGTTCCATTCTTGGAAGCGCGCCTGCACCTCATCGGTTTCCTTTTCGCGGGAGGCCGGACGGGTGGCGTCGCGCAGCGACGCGGCCCAGGACTCGTAGTTCTTCTGTTGCTCATCGCCGAATCGTCGAAGGTACTCCGTGACCGTCTCGCCGGTCTGTTGGGCGAAGCGGGTCCAGAGTTCCAGACTCTCCTCGATGGGGTTCTGGGGCGCCGTCTTCGAACGGCCCCTGGGCGAGGCGCCCGAGGGTGGGACTGCGTTCGACTTGGACGCGGCAGGGGACTTTGGGCTCTTTTTGTTTTGCGGCATATTTTATCCTTGTTGTTTCGAATCGTTCGTGCTGAACTGAACCGGCGAGATTCACGCCTTCGGTTCGGTCTCCTGGACGATGGCCTCGACCATGCCCGCGACCGTCTCCGTTCCCTTTGGCACGATGCCGAAGCCCGGGACGTTCTCGCGAATCCGGGCGAAAAACGCCAACTGTTTCTCGCCGAATCGAGAGATCGCCTGGGTCGAGATCGCGCTCTGCTCGAGGAGCTCGCGCTGGAAGTCACGCGCCCAGTTCAGGTACGCGGAGAGTTCCGTCACATAGAGTTCGGTGGCGCGGTTGACCGCGTTCCCGACCTCGGTCCAGGCGTTGTTCGCGTTCGTCAGGTAGTTGCTGCTGCTGCTTTCGCTCATAGATACATTCCTCCGTTCATGTTGAGAACCGTGCCCGTGATGTAATCGGCCTCGGGCGAAACCAGGTACACCACGCTCATCGCCACCTCCCGGGGGGTGCCGAAGCGCTTCATGGGGATTTGATTGAGAATCTTCTGCTTGACGGGATCGGGAATCTTCTGCACCATGGGCGTATCGATGAACCCTGGCGCGATCACGTTGACCGTGGTCTTTTGCGCAGCGAGCTCCCGGGCGAGCGCTTTGGCGAAGCCGATCATTCCGCTCTTGCTCGCGGCGTAATTGACCTGCCCAATGTTTCCCATCTGTCCGACGAGGCTCGAGATGTTGATGATCCGGCCGTGGCCACTCGACGTAATCTCCTCGACGAAGGCTCGGCACACGTGAAAAACGCCCGACAGGTTCACGTCGATCACTTCGTCCCATTGCTCGTCCGTCATTCGGGAGAAGAGACTGTCCCGGTTGATTCCGGCGCAATTGATGAGCGTGTCGACGGTGCCGAACTTATCGTGGAGAAGGTCCCGCATCGCGACGACGCTCTTGACGTCCAATAGGTCGGCCTGTACCTCGATGCCCTGTCGACCGTTCTTGACCACCGCTTCGACCATCCGGTCCGCTTCCGTACGGTTCCGGAACCATTGGACCGCTACGTCCGCGCCTTGCTCCGCCAATGCTTCTACGATGCTGGTCCCGATTCCACCACTTCCCCCCGTGACGAGCGCTCGGCGACCGAGTACTCGACCCGTGGTCCCCTTGTCGGCGGTCATGGACGCTTCTTCCCGGATGATCCCGCCGGCGGGGTGTCGGAATGGCGGCTACGATTCACTGGGTCTTCGGAATGTTCGTCGGACGACCCAGAGGGGCCGGCGGGTCGGTGGGAGGAGGCCTCACGGACCTGGTTCTTTACCCATCGATCGACTTCGGCCATCAGGTCGGGGGCCTGGCCCCCAAAGATGCCCTCCATGAACGATCGGGTCGCCTCCCACGGCGTCGCGTAGGTCTCCTGCAGGACTCGATAACGGTCGTAGGCCTGACGGATCTGCTCGCCCACGAGCCGGGTGAACTCCTCGGAGCCCGGCCACGGCGTCGCGGAGCTCGCCTCGGAAGTCCCGGGAAGGATGACCAGTACCTCGCGTCCCGAGAACTCCGAGAGCCCGCTCACTTGCCCGTTCGGGCTGACGCGACGCGTACCGATGATCTTGCCATCTGGACCGATATCGAGCCTCATGATTTTGTGTGGTTGCCACAACATCCCACATTATCTATAAAAGGATATCCTAATTTCACCTTTACCCGGGGCCCCCTGCCGTCAATTTTCCTGGCGCGCGGAGAACCGTTCATCCAGGGGACGAGCCCTAACGGGTCGCGGCAGTTCTCGGTCGCCGGCCCGAACTTCTCTGAGCCGATCCTTCGGACGGATTCGGGGCCACCGCCGTTGCCCGTTCAGCGCGCTGGGACGGGGGCCTTCTCGGGAACCGGTTCCGTAAGCCCGAGGCGGGCAAGGTCACGTTGCATCTCCTCGCGTTCTCCGGGTGTTAAGGGCAACAGCGGGGCGCGAACCGGCCCTCCGGCCATCCCCATCAACTCCCCCCAGTACTTCGCCATCTGAACCGGCAAGGTGCCCCCGGTTCTCCCCGCCACTCGCCCCCACCATTTCCGAGACACGGCTTTGATCGGCCGGATCTTGGAGTAGAGGGGGAGCGCCTCATCCCAGCGACCCTTCGTCGCGAGGTCTATGAACTGAACATAGTGGTGGGAGGACTTAGTGTCGAATCGCCAATCGCTCGTGTTCGCGAACATCACCTGTTGGTGGATCCCGTAGGGCTCCCCGACGAAGAAGATCTCCTCGTCCGGCATACTCACGACCGCCTTCGCGCCGGCCTCGAGGTGGGTGTCGATGGAAAGCTGGAGGTTGAAACTCGCCTCCTTGATGGCAATCAGCGTCTCCAAATCGGCCATCCTCGACATCGCCTTCGCCGAGAGGACGATCCCGAACTGCGGAGAGTTGTAGAACGCGAGGCCGATATCGACTCGCTCGGCGACGCGCGTTACCCAATCGAGGACTTGCTCTTCGGTCTTCGTCACCAGGTACGGCGAAGCGAGAATGACGAAGTCGAATCCAAGTTCTTGGGCCCGGTGGGCCATGGCGACGACGTCTTTGAGAGAGGTGTCGGTGACCTGGAACGCGACGAGGGCCCGACCATGGACCAGACGGGGAGCGAGCTCCATGAGACGGTATCGTTCGTCCCGGGTCAGGCTCCAGAACTCCCCCATGTTCCACGAGAAGCCCAGCCCGCGGGTCCCGAGGCGGAGGACGTGTTCGATGTTGGCGGCGAGTCCCTTCTCGTCGAGCTCGTCCTCCGGAGTGAACGGCGTGATCATCGTTGTCCATTGACCCACGAGCTTCTCCCGGGCCCATGCCTTCGCGTCGGATCTCGTGTAATTCATCCGTGCTCTCCCTCTGGTCTCGCGTTCGTACCGCGGAATCAGGGTGAATCGATCCCGGCTCGGGGGCCCGGCGACTCGGCAGAACGGTCCCCTTTCGCGATGACCAATTCGAACACGTCCTCCCGGCGCCGCTCAATCACTATCCGGTGCCCTTTTCGATCCGCCCAAGCGCGGACGTCGATCCGATTCGGTACTTCATTCACCAAGACCCGGGCCAGGCTGCCTGGCGGAAGCCCGGAGAAAGTCGCTTCGAGCCGAGCAATTGCACCCTTGCAGGTTAGAAGAGTACTGTCGATGGTCAGCGCCACGGCGGGGTCGTTCACGTTCCAACCCGCACGCCCGGAGCCTCGACCTCGGCAAACACATCGATCCTCCCTGACAGCCGTTGCCGAAGCTCTTCCCGAAATTCCGCGACCGCGGAAGCAACGACATTTCCCCCCTCTCGGTCGCCGCGGGTACAAACGGCCCCCCGGACTCCCACGATGTCCGGGTTGATTCGAACGAGGGTGTGAAGGTTCGTTAGCTTGAGAGTGCCCGAGAGGGCGGTACTCATTCCGGCCTCTTTCGCCTCCAAGACGAGCTCCCGCAGGCGAGGTTCGCTGAGGAAATCGAAGAGGTTTCGACCGTCCTTGACGAGCGTGTCGATGAGCATTCCGTCGCTATGGCTCTCCTTTCCGAGCCTCACGACCAGGGTGGGATCAATCCCGTGATAGAGGGGGCTATCGGCGAACGTTGCGGCGATCAGCTTGGTGTCGAATCCCTCGAGGGCACTACGACTCTCTCGGAGGATCCGGAGGGCCGTTTCGTAGTCGCTCTCGACAAACCCGACTTTTACGGAGGTCGCGCCCAACGCCGCCGCGCCGTAGACCGCCATGGCCACCGTCCCCGCCTGATTCGGTACGACCCCGAGCGTGACGCTTACATGCATCGGCTTGGGGAAGGCGTTCCGAACCTCTCGAATCACCGGAGGAAAGTTCGACCCGACCATCATTTCTCGCAGGTTCTTCACGTCCACAATGTCGGCGCCGCCGTTGACCGCCTCGGAAGCCTCTCCAAGATTCTGGACACTGACCATTAGCATCATGGCACGCCTAACTCAGGACGGACGTTATCACAGGGAGAGGGGGAAAGCTTGCCTGTCAATCTGACTTGACGGGGGGACTAGTATGGGCTAGCGGCGGTATAACCGACCTTGTCGGTGAACATGACGCCCCTAAAGCCGGGACGATGAGAATCCGAACCCCCCGGTCGTTGCCCCCTCCGCCGGGGCGGGTCACCGCCGATTGCCCATAGGGACCCGCGTCCAACGCGGGTTCGAGGCGTACTGTCTCAGGCCGTGACCCGTCCGGCCCTTCCGGCCCGGGGCGTCCCGGACTCTGTGCGAGGGTCGTAGTACCCCAAGAGTCTCGCGACCGTCCAACGGAGGTCTTCGGGATAGTACTCGCGGGCAAAGAATTCCCTGGTTCCGCTGCCTTCCGAATCTGCCCCCTTCTCACTCATGTTGCTCCCCTCCGGTGTTTCCACCCGTAGAGAGACAGGAGGAGTAGGGAGTCAACCCCGTCGCAAGCACTAAGGCGGCCATCGGTACGCAATCGGTCCCGAGGACAGTTTTCCGCAAACACTCGACGGAAGTCGGAACTTCATGGTGGGGCCCGGAACCCGCCTAGCTCACTCGCGCGTGTCTCGGATGGCCATTCACTCGCACTCCGCGTCCGGGCCACCGCGTCCCGATTCCGCCTCTTAGGGTACCCGTCACTTCACGTCCCATTGGCAACGCTCACGGAGTGGATGCCCGGGAACTGATACGGCACCTGCCTCCACATCTGCCCGGCGTCCGGACTGACGAAGAGCTGCCCCGTCGTCGTGCCGACGTAGATCCCCGCCGGGTCCCGGTTGTCCGTGGCGATCCCTTCGCGCTGCACGCCGAAGTGGCCCGGGAAAGCCTTCGGAGAGAGGAGCCGGCGCCATCGGCGGTTCTTGTCGTTCCACTCGTGGACCTGGAAGTGTCCCTCGTCGGTTACCCGGGCCTCCCCACCGAGCCGGACGAAATAGGCCCGTCCGGCCGCGGACGGAGGGGAGGCCACTCCGAACCCGAAGTCGTCGCCCAGCGATCGCCCGATTCGGACCCACTTTTCCATCCGGTCGTGCGAGACATACATCCCGCCGTGATCCTGCCGATAGAAGGTGTCCGGGTTCGCTGCGTCGGCGACCACGTGATGGACGCATTGCCCGGTTTCCGGGTGCTTGTCCGGCAGGAACGGGGCCACGACCCCCCGGTTGGTCGGCATCCAGCTCTGCCCCCGGTCTTCCGAGCGGAAGGTTCCAACGGCGGACAACCCGATATACAGTCGCCGGGGTTCCCGCGGGTCCAGCAGGATCGTGTGCAAGCAGGCGCCCCCGGCCCCGGGGGCCCAATCCTTCCTCGCGGGGTGGGTGTTGATGGCGTCGATGGATTCCCAACTGGAACCCAAATCCGAGGAGCGGAAGATCATGTGCGGATCAACCCCCAGGTAGAGGGTATCGGGTTCGCGCGGGAGCCCCGGCTCGAGATGCCAGAGGTTCACCACCGGATAGACGGGGGCGGGCGTGTCCGGATTCCCGTCGAACCGAGGCGGCCTCGTCTTGGTCGAGGCCATCATCGGGGTTCCGATTTCGGACCACTTCTTCCCGTAATCGTGGGAACGATAGAGGACCGGCCCCCAGAACGTGGAATTGACGCAGGCGTACACGTCCCCGGGATGCCGCGGGTCCGCCACGACGTGATAGACCTCGTTCCCCGCGTGGGCGACGGGCCCTACGTTCCACTTCTTGCGGTGGGTGTCTCCCTCGAGAATGTAGGTCCCCTTTCGTGTGCCGACCAAGATTCGGATCCGATTGCTTCTCTCCATGTTCCGGTGCTTCTCACCCACCCGCTCTCGAATGGAGGATGTCCATAGTGCGGGGAGCTGCCAATGCGGCGAC
Source organism: uncultured Thermoplasmata archaeon (assembly GCA_963773945.1). Classification (GTDB taxonomy): domain Archaea; phylum Thermoplasmatota; class Thermoplasmata; order Lutacidiplasmatales; family UBA184; genus JAKIWV01. Next base: position 23,835 of record CAVZDD010000004.1, read on the forward strand.
CCTGCCTTCCCGGCGGGCGCTGCAGACCATCGGTCGCTCCCCTCCTAGGAGGGAGCAGTATCGGCTGTAGACAATATGAGTCGGTAGGGGAGTGAAAGTATACCTCGGCTCCCGAACGGGAAGGGTCCGTGCCGATCCGCCGAACCGGCCAGTCGACCGAACCCTCGTTCACGAAGGGCGGGGGACAAACGCGACGTGGGGGGGGCCGGCGTGGAGATCCTCGGTGACCACGTAGCTCGAAAAGGAGGGTCGGACCCCGCGGATGATGAGCCCCACGTCGTCCCGATGGAGCTCGAACTCGGTGTCGACCATTCTTCGTACGCCGGCGGCACATCCCAGGTCGGGGCCGAGGAGGCCGATGCCAAGATTGTCCATCATCCGCACGCGTTTGATCCCTTGGAAAAACAGTCGTGTGGCGATCTCTGAGCCCATCAGGGTGTCAAAGACTTCGAACGCGGTGTACTCCAAGAACGATTTCTTGCGACTCCCCTGGACCGCCTTCTCGGCCGCCACCATTTTTGCGGTTGCGATGGCCCGGGCTTTCGGGCTCGAGATGTTCATGTTCACCACATACGGCGATCCCTCATCCTCCCCGACGTAGTCGGTGATCCGGACCCGGCTGTCGAATCGTCGGCGCGTGACGAAGCGCGAGAGGCGTGCACGAAAGTCGTGCGGGGAATCGCGAGACGGAAGCATGGCGATAATCCCCCGGGAATGGTAGAGGACGTTGAGGAACGTAGGAAACAACAGGAGGTCCAAGTCCTCGGTGCCCACGGTCTCGTCGATGCGGTAGAGTGCATACTTGCCGCGGACGAAACCTCCGCCCAGGAGCCGGTCGAAGTCGGCCATCCCGGTGGAGTAGCGACCTTCCGGGTCGGGGATCGGTTTCCAGTCGTTTGCTTTTCGGGTGGCCTTCGCGGGTCCCGGCATGCGTGGAGAATGGTCGAAAGGGGTTCTTAGAATGATGGCCGTCGACACGCGATTTTCTGACGGTAAATGCGCTCCATTTCCCGGTACAAATTGGGCGGAAGCCCGTGCACGCGCCGTATTTTCCGGGCGTCGGATGGGCGGAACCGGTATTTGGTCCGTGCCGGGGGGTCGGCCCACCGGGAGCGGGTCAGTACGTTCCGGCCGACCGAGGAATGCTCACGTCGCGAGCTTGGCCTTGACCTGCTCGAACTCCGCCGCCAAATCGGGCCGGAGCGCGCGCAGCTTGAGGCCCTCCAGCTCGGCGACATGAAGCGCGGCGTTCGCTCGGTCCCCGCGGGCGACGGACAGCTGGGCGAGCCGGAGGACTACGTCGATCTCATTCAGCGTGCTGTTGAGCCCCTGGAGCAGTCGGTGCGCCTCGGTGAGGTCGGTTTCGGCCCGGTCGTACTCTCCTTGGGCCATCGCGATCTGGGCGCGTACTTTCCGCGAAACGCTCTGGCCGACCCGGTCCCCGACCCGGGTGAGCGTGTCGGACGCTTGCTGGGCGTTTTCGCCCGCCTCCTTGAGCCGCTCCTCCGCGAGCAGGACCTCCGCGGTGTGATAGAACGCCCACCCGACCCGGCGGGGATCCTGGGCTTTCGCGCCCAGCCGAATCGCTTTCCCCAACTCCGCGATCGCCTCTTGGCGGATCTGCGGGGTGGATTTGTCGTCGGCCAGCATATTTCCCAGGAAGAGATGCCCCTGGCCGGATTCCCCGGCGGACCCCGTTCGCTCGAGGATGGCGGCGACCTCGCGCGCCTCGACCAGGGCCTGCCCCATCTGGCCCATGATCGCGAAGCAGCCCGCTCGCCACATTTGGGCGTGCGCGAGAACCCTTTCGTTCCCGAGCTCCCGCGCGAGTCGGATCTCCTCCGTGATTTGGGCGAGAGCTTCCGGATAGCGCCCGTCATAGTAGAGCACCATGCCGAGCTGGCCGAGCGCGCTAATCCGAAGGAGGAGCTGGCCCTCGATGCCCGGGGTGGCCAGGACCTTCTCGGCGAGCCCCCGCACCGCGGGTAACTCGCCCCGGGCGGCCAGAACCCGAGCGAGGTAAATCTCGAGCGTGGCCCGGAGGATCGGGGACACGCGCGGGTCGTTCTGCGCCGGGTCGAGGAAATGGCGTAGAATGCCTTCCGCCTCCTCCAGACGCCCGAGTTCGTAGTTCACGCGCGCCAGCTCGAGGACCAGTCCCGATTCTCCCTCCCGGTCCCCGGGTCCAGGTCGCGTTGGCTTTCGAGCGCGTGGGTGAGAAAGTCCCGGGCGACGTCGGGCGCCGCCGCGCCTTCTGCGATCTCGGCGGCGACGCGGTTGTACTCGACCGATTTTCGGTCCTCTTGGCCGAGGTAGAAGTCCCGGGCGAGACCGAAAACCCGGCTGAGGTCCCCGCTCCCCATCGCCTCGCGAGTCTCCCCGACGCGCCGGTGGATGAGCCGGCGGCGGTTGTCGGTAAGGTGGCTGTACGCTTCCTCCCGAAGGCGGTCCTGCGGAAACTCGAGCAGCTCCCCGGGGTGCTCGAACAGCAGCCCCTGGTCGACGAGCCGCTCGACGACCTTCGTGAGACGCTCCTCGTTCTCGCCACTCGCGCCCAACAGGAGACCGAAGGTGAATTCTGGCCCGAGCACCGCGGCCACGTCCAGCGTTCGAAGAGCCTCCGGATCGAGGGAGGGAAGACTTCCTCTCGGCTGGTCCCGGACTTTGCGGCCGGCGGCGATCCGACGGTCGAACTGCTGAAGCAGGAGCGGGTTCCCGCCGGACTCGGCAAAGCGTCGGGCAATCTCTTCGGGAGGAAACTCCCGGGAGGCGTCGTTCAGACGGAGGAAGCCCGCGACCTCCCCCGACACCAGAGGGCGGAGAACAACCCGCTGTGCTCGGGTCATTCTCTCGAACATCTCGAGCCGCGTGCGCCCGGCTTCCGAGAGGGTCCCGAGCAGACGGCTGGTACCGAGCACCCAGAGCGGCTGCCCTTCCAACTGTTTCACGAGGAACTCGACAGCGGCCAGCGACGATTCATCCGCGCGATGGAGCTCATCGACGATGAGGACGGTGGGGCCCTTGCGCGTGAATTCCAGGAACTTATCGGCGATCACCATCAAGACCTTCTCGCGCGATTTCTTCCCCCGTTCCTCGGTCTCGTCGAGAGCTTTGAGGAGCCGCTGTTCGATCCCGATACGGGCCGGATAGGCCGCTGCGGCGAGGAGGGGCGTGAAGTCGACCGTAGGCTGGTCGATGCCGAGCGCCGGCGCTTCCTCCGATTTGAGCAGTGGATCGTCGTGCATACTGTCGAAGGCGGAACGGATCAGGGAGAAAGGAGCCGGGTCATCGAGTGCGAGCGACCGCCCGATGAGGGTCCGAATCCCGCGAGAGCGGAACTCTTCCGCGAGCTGTGCGACCAGGGTCGACTTTCCCACGCCCGTGTCGCCCACCAGCAGCGTGAACCCGCCGGTACCCGCCCGAACCGAATCCAGGCGCATGCGGAGCGCCTCGACGGTCTCCCCCCGGCCGACAAATGGGTGACCGGCTCCGGTCTCGGCTGCCATCGGTTCCGCCGGTGAAGAAGGGGGAGTCCGACTATTAACGGGCACGGCGGACTCCTCGCACGACGGAGGAGCGCTCCGGGTTCCCGAAGACGCCCACGTCGGAGCGTGGGACGTCCCTTCTACGGGTCCTCTCCACCCGCAAGGTATCAAAAGTAAACCATATGAGGTGGGAACGGAGTCAACGGATGCCGCCGATGAAGCAAGAGGAGAACCGCCTGATGCCACGTGAGCTGAAGGTACAGTTCGAAGGGTGTCCCGTCAAGGCCAGCCTGGACATTCTCGGTCACAAGTGGGCGCTTCAAGTGCTCCGCAACATCGGCCTGTACCGGACGCAGCGATTCAATGAGATGCTGCGAATCACTCCCGGCCTGACCAAGCGGGTCCTTGCGATGCGACTCAAGGAGTTGGAGCGGGACGGATTCATCCGTCCCGTCGAGCGGGCCCAAAATTACACCCGGTGGGGTCTCACAGAGAAGGGAGAGGACGCCCTCCCCATTCTGATGACCCTCGTCCGATTCGGTTCCAAGTGGTACGCGGAGGAAGTGTTCGCCGACAAGAAGGCCCGTTCGTTGAGTGACGTGTTCGAGCGTTCCTACATCCGGGAAACGCTGGGGAGACTGACGGCGCCGTAATCCGGTGCTCCCGCTTAGACGGGGGTCGACGATCCCATCGCCCGGACAAGGATCGCTTCGACCACTTCGGACTTCGCGTCCGCGTAATTTTGCACGTACTTCCAGTTCCGGCTCGCCAGGGCTCGCTTCGTTTGGGCGTAGAGGTCCCGGTCGTCGGGGTGCGTGCGCAACCAGTCCCGGAAACGAAGTACCCGCTGGACCTCCGCCGATCCCTCGGAAAGTACGTGCAGGTTGATGTTGATGTCCGGCCCTTTGAACAGCCGATGTTCGTGCCAGTCTGGCTCCCGAATCCGGAGGACGTAACCCCGCGCTTCGAGCGCGGGGACGTACGACGGTTCATCGGCAGAGTTGGCGACGACGAGCAGCATGTCGATGATGGGTTTGGCGATGAGACCGGGCACAGAGGTGGAGCCGGTGTGCTCGATCCGCAACGCTCGGTCGCCCAAGGCGGCCCGGATCCGCTCGGCCTCGCGGGCGTACTGTTGAGGCCACGCCGGGTCGTATTCCGCGAGCCGTATTGGGCCGTCTTGTCGCCGAGGCTCACCGATGGTCGCTTTACGAATCTGTTCGTCGGTTAAGGGGGCCGGTAGCTTCCCGGGGGCTCGAGTGTCGGGGATCGGGTCACCCCGACTCCATCGGCCACTCGTCCTCCGCTCCCCCGGCAAGAGTCCAGCTCCGGGAACGACTCGGGTGTTTCGACAAGAATACGCCCGCCTAGGATTACTAGAGATTTAGAGGGCAGTATATTTGACTCCCGGAGAACTCCCTCACCATGCGGCACGAAGACGCCCCCGACCGGGAGTGGGTCGCCGCCCTCGCCAATGTCTCCCCCGCCCAAGCGGAACGGGCGCTGGATGAGGCCCAGAACGAGCACGCCCTGTTTCGCCACCTAGAACGGATGCACCGGGAAGGTGGCCGGACCTCGTACGTAGAGATTGACGCCCCGCTCGAACTCTATGCATTGATTCGGTTACTCCGTCCCGCCCATGTGGTGGAAGTGGGTGTCTCGTCGGGGGTCTCGTCGGCCTACCTGTTGAAGGCAATGGACCGACTCGGTCGGGGGACCCTCCACTCGGTCGATCTCCCCAAACTCGAGGTTCTCCGACCCGACGGCCATCGGAGCCGATACGCCTCATGGGCGCTGCCCCCGGCCGGTCGTCGGGGTGGGCGGTGCCGTTTCCCCTCCGCAAGCGATGGGACCTTCGACTGGGGAACAAAAAGGACGTGCTCCCATTGTTGGCCGAAGAGTTGGTGACCGTGGACATCTTCCTCTACGACGTTCCCCATTCGGACCCTCAGTCGTTCGGGGAGTTCCGTCAGATCGGGCGCCGATTCCACCCGGGGTCCGTCGCCCTCGTCGACCATGGCGGGACCGAGGAGATCTGTCCGAGCCTGGCCCGTTGGGCGAAGACACGGCGAGGACGAGCGCTCCGGCGGAGTGGACTGGGCCTGTCCGCATTTCGCAGTCGCTAATCTGCGCCCCCGAGAGATCGCAGTCCTTTCCCTGAAGGTACCCGATTTGGACGATGAACGTCAGTGGGCCGCCGGGAAGGCAGCCCTCTGGCCCTCGCCATGAATCGAAAGGGAATCTCCTACGACCTTGGGACCGAGTATTTCCTAGGAATGTCCACGCGACCCGCTTTCTCCGAGGGAATCTCTCACCGGGAGTTGGAAATCATCCAAAAGGACCTCCACTGCAACGCCGTCAAGGTGGGGGGGTAGTGACCTCAAACGGATCGTGCACGTTTCACGGTGCGCGCTGGACTTGGGGCTCGAGGTTTGGTTCTCGCCCGCGTTGTTCGACAAGAGTCCGGCCGAGACGCTTCGATACATCATCGACGCCGCTCGTGTCGCCGAGTCGGTTCGCACGTCGACCGATGCCAAGCTGGTGTTCTGCATCGGACAAGAATTGATGCTGTTCATGCGAGGAATTCTGCCGGGCCGGAACCTCCTCGAACGTTTCAACAACCCGGCGAACCGGCAGATGATTCGAGCCGGAAAACATCGTGCGCCGCTTAACGCGTTCCTTGGCGAGGTAACCGGAGCCGTGCGACACGTCTTCCACGGGCCGATTGCCTACGCCTCGCTCCCCTTCGAGGGAGTGGAATGGGGCTCGTTCGACGTGGTGGGCGTCGACCACTACTGGGACGAACGACTCGGGGATCGGTACCTCGAGATGCTTCACCCGTTCCTTGCTACGGGCAAGCCGGTCGTCGTGACCGGTACCGGCTCTCGTGCCTACCAGGGGGCCCATACTACCGGAACGCTGGGGTTCGGGGTCGTCGACTGCCGGTCGCAGTTCCTCCATACCCTTCCGCTGATCGGCCGGCTCGTTCGCCCCCATCTCAAGGGCACCTACATCCGCGACGAGGGCGCCCCAGCGCGTCGCCTCACCGACGTGCTAGGACTGCTCGACGGCGCCGGCGTCGAAGGAGTCTTCATCGACTCGTTTGTAGATCCCATCGCGCCGTTCTCCGACGATCCACGCTACGACCTGGACATGTCGGCGCTGAGCCTGGTCAAGACGTACGAGCACGGACACGGTTCGGTCTACCCCGACATGACCTGGGATCCGAAAGAGGCGTTCCATGCAGTCGCGGACTTTTACGCGAACCATTGACGGCCGAACCGCAGGGACTCCGGCGATTGACGTTCTCAAAAATCCGGATTTCCGAATATTGAAATAGCTAGTCGAAGTAGGGCGCCTAACCCGAAAGGAAGCCTCTCACTTGAATGTGAAACAGGTGCCCCAGGCATTCGTCCGAGAGGCGACGGGCCTCGTCCGCCAGATCACCACCGGCGATGCGGTGATCATCAATCTCATCATCGCCAACCTCGTCATCGGTAGCGTCGGTCTCCTGGTCCTCCCCTACACCCTGCCGGGCGTGAACCTGATCGACGCCGTGCTCGTCGCGGCCGCGACCAGCTTTGCGCTGTCGATCGTGTACTGGCTGTTCAACGTCGCGATGCCCCGGTCCGGCGGCGACTACGTCTACAACACCCGGTCGCTGTTCCCCTCGATCGGGTTCGCGGCCAACTTCTCGCTGACGATTTGGACGATCTTCTACATCGCGGCCTACGCCTCGTTCGTCGCCTCGCTGGGACTGTCGGGCTGGCTCACCACCCTCGGAACGGTGGATGGCAACGGCGGGCTCGTGAGTCTCGGCAACTACTTCGGTACGCAGAATGGGGAGTTCATCACCGCCACAATCGTGAACGTGATGATGGCCGGATTGGTCATCACCGGCCTCCGCCTCACGCTCAACGTTCTGCGGGTTCTGTTCGTCGTCGCGATTATTGGCACCGTCACCGCGATCGTAGTGATCGCGGCGAGTACCCACGCCCAGTTCGTCAACGCGTTCGCGGCGTACGGCAGTTACAACGCCGTGATCAACGCCGCGAACACTTCGGGCGCCTTCCCGACCGTCTCCAGTTGGAACCAGCTCGGTCCGTCCCTGCTCGGGGTGGGATTCGCCTCGGAGACCCTGATCTTCTTCCAGTACTCCTCCTACGTCGGCGGAGAAATTCGGAACGCCAGGAAAGCCGCTCCGGTCGCGCTGATCGGGGCCCTGGCGATCTTGGTCGGTTTCGTGCTGCTGATGGCCTGGGGATTCACCAACACGATCGGGGACCAGTTCCTCGGGGCGATCTATGCGCTATTCTACACCGGTAGCGCCAGCTACCCTCTGTCCGTCCCACCGTCCCTGGTCTTCTTCGCAGGAATCCTGGCCGGACACAATCAGCTGCTGCTCAATCTCATGGGGGTTGGTATCACCGCGTGGTCGCTCGCCATCGTCCCGTTCCTCTACCTGACGATGAGCCGCAACGTGATGGCCTGGTCCTTCGACCGGATCCTCCCGGAGCGTCTCTCCCGAGTGAGTCCGCGATTCCACTCGCCGACCTACGCGATCTTGTTCGCGTTCGTCCTGTCGCAGCTTTTCCTCATCCCGTACACTTACGTGGCCCAGTTCGTACAGTTCTTCGCGGCGAGTACCGCGGGTCTCGTGATCGACTTCTTCATCGTCTCGATCGCCGCGATCTTCTTCCCGCTTCGGAAGAACCTCTACGCGAACTCGGGCATCCAGAACAAGAAGATCGGCCCGATCCCGCTCATCTCGTTCGTCGGCGCGATCGCGACGGTCTTCATCGCCGTTCTGCTCTACGGATTCTTCACCCAGCCGGGGTTCCTGATCTACGTCCCGGGGAACACCACCAACACGATCATCGGGGTGTTCGTGGCGGTCTCGCTGTTCATCACCGGCTTCGTGGTCTTCTACGTCTCGAAGTTCGCCCGCAAGAGCCGCGGGATCGACCTCGAGCTGGCCCTCAAGGAGATTCCTCCGGAGTGATCCGCGGAGCGGAGTTCTCCGCCCGGCGGGGCCGTCCGTCGACCCGACCGCTCGAGTAAAGTCGCGAGGTGGCCTCGCCGGCAGCGTCCGATCATGACCGTCACGAAACTTCTCCTCGTCGCCGACCTCCACGGGTCGGAAGTCGTGATGAACAAGACCGTCAACTCGGCCAAGTTCTACGGGGTGAAGGACCTCATCGTCGCCGGCGACATCACCGGCAAGGTGCTCGTGCCGATCCTCGAGCGCCCGGATGGTACCCTCGCCTGCGACCTGCACGGGGTGAACCGGGAGTTCCCCCGGACCGAACTTCCGGACATCCAGAAACAGATTCGGAACGCCGGATTCTATTTCACGATGGTCTCCCCGGCGGAGTACGACGAGCTTGCGGCCGACAAATCGAAACAGCGGGCGGTCTTCCTGCGGGAGATGCTCGCCGACCTGACCCGGTTCTATGCGAAGGCGCACGAGAAGCTGCAGCCGCTCGGAACCCGCGTCTATCTCCTTGCGGGGAACGACGATTATCCGGAGGTCGCCGAGTTCATTCGCACGACGCCGAGCGACGTGGTGGTCGCCTTCGACGAACAGGTCGTCGAGTTCCGGGACAGCTACCAGATCGCGGGCTACGGCTATTCGAACCCCACGCCATGGTTCACCCCCCGAGAGATCCCGGAAGCACAGCTGCTGGAGGGTCTTCGAAAGGTCGTGCGCACGGCGGACCCCAAACGTACCCTCCTAGTGGCGCACGCGCCCCCCCGGGACACCATCATCGACAAGGCCCCGCAACTGACCCCGGACCTTCGACCGGTGATGAAGGCGGGACAACTGGTGATGGCGTCGGTGGGCAGTACGTCGGTCCGCACGGTTCTCGAGGAGTTCCGGCCGATCGTCGGTCTTCATGGTCACATTCACGAGTCCTCCGGCCGGGATTTCGTCGGCGCTCCTAGGAAGGGGGACCGGATTCCCGTGTTCAACCCCGGGAGCGAGTACAACGCGGGCGTGCTCCGGGGCGTCCTGATCACCCTCGAGAACGGCGCGGTGCGCGACTACATGTTCACGAAAGGGTAGCGCGCGCGACGACCGATCCCGGGCCGCAGCGAGGCGATCTCCCCCGCGGTTCCTCAGGCCGGGTTCACCTCGGCTATTTAGCCCGTGACCGGCACCTCTCCCCGTATGCAGCGACGTCGCGTGGTCATCATGGGGGCGGCGGGTCGAGATTTCCACAACTTCAACGTCCTCTACCGTGGACACCCCGAGTACGAGGTCGTCGCGTTCACCGCCGCCCAGATCCCGAACATCACGGGGCGGTCGTACCCCCCGGTCCTCGCGGGCCCGGACTATCCGAACGGGATCCCGATCGTTCCCGAGGAGGAGCTTACCGGCCTTGTCCGGGAACAGAAGGTGGACCTCGTGGTCCTCGCCTACTCGGACCTCCCCCACATCGAGGTCATGCACAAGGCCTCGACCGCGCTCGCCGCCGGAGCCAGTTTTCTGCTGGCCGGTCCGCGGGAGACGATGCTTCCGTCGACCAAGCCGGTCCTGAGTGTCTGCGCGGTTCGAACGGGCGCCGGCAAGAGCCCGCTCACCCGGTTCGTCTCCCGGACCCTTCGGTCCCGGGGCTACCGCGTGGCGATCGTCCGCCACCCGATGCCGTATGGCGATCTGGCTACCCAGGCCGTTCAGCGATTCGCCCAGATGGCAGACCTCGACGCCGCCCATTGCACCATCGAGGAGCGCGAGGAGTACGAACCCCACCTCCGGGACGGGGCCGTGGTGTTCGCCGGCGTCGACTACGAGGCGATCCTTCGACGGGCCGAGGCCGAGGCGGACCTGGTGCTCTGGGACGGTGGGAACAACGACTTTTCGTTCTACCGACCCGACCTCCAGATCGTCGTCGCCGACCCCCACCGGCCCGGCCACGAACTCTCGTACTACCCGGGGGAGACCAACTTCCGGATGGCGGACGTCATCGTGGTCAGCAAGACTGATTCGGCCCGGCCCGAGGATGTGGCCTCGATCGAAGCCAACGCCGCCCGGGTCAATCCCAAGGCGGAGGTCCTCCGGGGCGCCTTGGGGATCACGGCTGAAAATCCCGAGCGACTTCGGGGTCATCGGGTGCTGGTCATCGAGGATGGACCGACGATCACCCACGGCGGAATGGCCTACGGGGCCGGCACCTTGCTCGCGCGGGCCCACGGCGCCCTCCTCGTGGATGCGCGGCCGTTCGCCGTGGGCAGTATTGCCCGGGTCTACGAGCAGTATCCGCATCTCCACTCCATCCTCCCGGCGATGGGGTACAGCCCCGAGCAGATCGGGGAACTGGAGGAGACCATCCGCCGGTCCGGCGCGGAATTTGTCGTGGACGGAAGCCCCATCGACCTGAGCCACCTGGTCCACGTCGAGGCGCCCCTCGTGAACGTGGCGTATCAATACGAGGACATCGGTCAGCGCATGACCCAAGTGCTCGAACGATTCGCCCACCGCTACCTGACCTTGCCTCCCGTACCGGACCGACCGGCCAAGCCGGTCGCGGGAGTGACGTAGGGGTTTACGACGGGAATCGCGTCACGGGCTTACGAGCGGCGCCACGGGGTCCCCGACGGCCAAGGGCCGGCCGGTGAGCGGGGGGAAGGGTCCCGACCGGTAGGAGTCCGCGGCGAACCACGCGGGGAGGGTCAAGGGGCCGCGCCCCCGGCAGGTCGACTGATGGTCGAGTACCGGGCCCGAGACGGCGATCAGCGAGGCGTCCGTGTCGACGTAGACGTGGTGCCCGCAGGGCAGCGAGACGACACGTTGCGATCGGTGTTTCGACGGGACCGGTTCTTCCATGCTGTTCATTCTGCTTCCTCCACATAGGTCAGGTCCGAGGACTGGCGGCGGACGCGGCGCGTGCCGACGCCCACGAAGAGAGCGACCAGGCCGGCTCCCCCTGCGACGGCGGCGTAATCGTACAACGGAAGGCCGAGCACGCGCGTGTTCGGCGTGATGCCCAACGTGGCCTCGTAGGTGAGCGCGGTCGCCCCACCGGCACCGGCCCCGAGCGTCAGCGTCGTGGTGGCGATGCCGTTCGTAACCGTCGTCTGCGTAGAGACCGGGACGGAGGTGCCGGCGCCCGTGGTGGCCGAGGTACCGGCCTCGAAGTACTCCAACGGTTGACCGTTCGACGTCCGGACGCTTTCGACCCGCGGGGTCACGGGGGTCGCGACGACCATGTGCTCCGAGGTCGAGAAGGCGGACCAGCTCGGCACGACGAGGACGAGAGTATCTTGGGAATTCTGCCATGGCCACCCCTGGATCGAGAGCTGGAGGGAGACCTGTTCGGCCAGCGTCGTGTTGGCCGGAGTTCGGTCAAGCGCAAAGTTGAGCGCGATTCCGGCCGACCCGAGCGTGTCGGTGGGGGTCGCTGCGCTTGTCACGTTCACGGTCTCGGAGTAGTTCATCACGAACCACTGGGACGAGCTGGCGTTCACCGGGTCCCACGCCACCGAGCTCATGGCCGCGCTCGCGACCGGGGTTCCCGTCGTGGTGATCTCGTTGATCTGGTCCAGACCGGCGCCCATACCGGTGCCACTGAGCCCGGACGCCGAAACGGTCACCGACGGGAGTGTCGCGTTGAACACACACAGCACGGTCCCGTTGGTCCACTCGTAGGGTTCCGGGTCGTAACCGTTCCACGCCGCTCGAGCCGGGGTGGCCGCGAGAAGCCCCACGACCGCCAAAAGGACGAGGAGCGTTCCCGCCCGCGGGAGCGTCCGGGAGAGGCGGGCGCTTGGGGACTTGTGGGGAAGTCCGCTCCTCATCGGGATGCTCCACGGGGAGGAGGCATCACCTCGTTTTTGGTGCGGCCTCGAAAACCGGTGGTCCAATCCCGAAACCTTCATGGACGGAACACCTCCGACCAGGTCTCGAGCAAGCGGTCGACCCAGCCGTCCGCGTAGCTGGCGCGATAGGCGACCAGGATCCGGACCACCCGCTCCCGGTCCGCGATGCGGAACGTGCGAAATCGTTCCCGGCGGCCCGACTGCACGAGGCCGGTTTCCAAGAACCGCCGCAGGTGGATCGAGAGCCGGCCCGGGCTCAGCCCCGTGCGCTCCTCGAGCTCCGGGACCGTGAGGTCGGTGAGGGTCAGCAGCGCGCCTAGCACCCGTCGGGAGGCGTCGGAACGGGCGAGCCGCAGAAGCGTGCGGTCTCCGAGGGGAACGGTCGCCGCGAAGTAGTAGTCCTGGTGCCCGCCCTGTTCCCGATGGACGAGTCCGGCCGTAACCAGCCGGTCCAGATGGTAGGTCGTTTCCCCCCAGGCCATGCCGGTCTGCCGTTGGATCTCCCGGCTGCCGAGACCGGGCGACTGCCGGACCACGGTGTAGATTCGGCGCCGACTCTCGAGCGCGAGGAGGTCGTCCTCCATCGCTCACGTTCGGCGGGGAAGCAACGCCGTGCCCAACAGGAACAGCGTGGCGACCAGGACGAGAATCAGCACGGGCCAAGACGGAGTGGCGAACGCGGCCGGCCCGCCAGGAAACTCCCCCCAGGCCCAGAGGAGCCCGACGATCAGGAGGCTGACGTTGGCGCCTGCCACGAGAAGGAGCCGCGGGTCGCGGGCGCGGGACCATGCCCCGCCGGCTGACGATCGCATTGACCGCCGAGAGGCCGGCGATGAGCGCCGCGACGAACAGCTCGGGGAGGCCCATAAGACGGGCATCCCGGGCCGGCCCACTTAACCGCTTGGTTCCTTCGTCGCCCTGTCCCCCGGGTCGGAACTCCCCTCTTAACGCCCCCGCTGGGCGCGCCGACGGACCGGGGGAAGGGGACGGACCCCCACGAACAGGCCTCGGTCTAGCATGAGGCCCTGTCGATAGAATCGGGACCGGAGTCCCGCCTTCCGGAGCCATTTCAGGGTAGTAGCGTGCTCGAAGAGGCCGGAGATTCCGGTGACGGCCTTGTAGTGGACCCCTCGACCCTTCCGAGCGATGAGAAAATGCATTCGGAGAATGGATTGGCTCCCCCGGGCCGTCGAATACGACGCGCGGGCGAGCTTGAGGTCCAACGTGCCGGCCGTGAGCAGATGGACCATCCCGACGTGCCAGGTCTTCGGCGTGAACCAGGGTTCGATGATTAACACTCCCCCCGGCTTCACGTGGGCGGCCAGGGACGCAATGGCCCGACGGAGACCCGACTCCGTTCGCACGTGGCCGATCGCGCTGAATAGACAGGAGACGACGTCAAACTGCTTCCCGAGGCGGAACGTGCGCATGTCCCCGCGCTCGAATCGGACGCCGGGGACTTCCCGGCGCGCGACGCGCAACATCTGGGAGCTGGCGTCGACGCCCGTGCACCGGAATCGCCGGGAGAGGTATCGAAGGTGCCGGCCCGTTCCACACCCGACGTCGAGCCATTCGCGGCCTCCCGAGCGACCGTAGCGGCGGACCAGGCCGATCAGACGAGTGGTCTCCCGGCGGTAGTTCTTGAACGAATTCATCAGGTCGTAGTACTCCGCCATTTCGGAGAAGAGGCCGGTCATTTCGGGCGGCCGAAACGGAGGGCCGATTTGAATACGTGGGGGAGGGCGGGGCTTACTCGGCCTTCAGATACTTCGCGGCGACGATCGTTCCGATGACCACCATCAGGGTGGCGAATATCGCGACGTAGCCGAGGTAGGCCCAGTGCGCCACGCCCGAGACGACGATGTCCCGGCCGAAGAGCGCCGAGTAGCCGACCGGGTTCCAGTTCGCAATCACCTGCATCCAGTACGGGAAGTTCGCCGACGGGAAGAGTGCGCCGCTAGCGAACATCAACGGCATCGTGATGAAGTTCGAGATGACGCCGGGCGTCTGCCAGTCGGTGCTGGAGGCCGTCACCGCCAGGAACAAGCAGGAGAAGCCAAACCCGAGGAGAACCAGGTCGAGGATCCAGGCCGCCCACATGACGGGGTCGCCGTTGAACCGGACGCCGAAGATCAGCGCGGCGGCCACCATGACGGGAATCTGGACCAAGCCCCGGCTCGCGGACCCCAACGCTTTGGCGAGGTAGACAGTCGCCCGGCGGGTCGGGGTGAGCAAAATCCGCTTCATGTAACCGAACCGCTTGTCCTGAATCGTACTCATCGCGCCGAACATCCCCACCGTCAGCATCGAGGTGGAGAGCACCCCGGGCAGCAGGAACTGGAGGTAGCTCTGGATGTGGGTATGGAGGAGCAGGTCGAGCGTACTGAGGGGTACCGCTGCGAAGCTGTTGCCGAAGAACAGGAGCCACATGAACGGCTGCACGATTGTGATTACGAGCACCCAGGGATTCCGGAACGTGCGCAGGAGCTCCCGGGCGTAAAGTCCCACGAACTGGCTTCCTTGGCCGAAGATCGGGCCGGACGTGACCTCGGGCGTCTTGACGACGGTCGCGAACCGCGTTTCGCTGCTCATTGCCGGGCCCTCCGTACGTTGGCGTAGAACTTCCGATAATCATGGACCTCGTTGGTCCCCTCATCGAGCTTCCGGCCGGTCAGGTCGAGGAAGACGGTCTCGAGGCTCGGTTCCTGCACGTTGATCCGGCGGATGTCGCTCGTCTTCAGTCGTTGGAAGAGGTTCGGCAGCGCCTCGTCGGCTGAGGGAGTCCGCAAGATCCACGTCTTGCCCTGGGAGCGGACGTCGGTGATGCCCGGGACCGCCCGGAGCATCTCCTCCGTCACGTTCTCGGTGGTCTCGAGGTCGATGAAGTCGGCACGGATCCGGGACTTGAGTTCGGTCGGCGTGCCCGACGCGACGAACTTCCCATGGTCGATGATCGAGATCTGGTTGCAGAGCGCGTCGGCCTCTTCGATATAGTGGCTCGTGAGGAGCACCGTGACCCCGAACTCCTTGTTTACGCCGGTGATGAGTTCCCAGAGCATCCGGCGGGTCCCGGGGTCGAGCCCGATCGTCGGCTCATCCATGAATATCACGGAGGGCTGATGCAGCAGCGCGAGGGCGATCTCGAGCTTCTTCCGCATCCCGGTCGAGAAGGTGCTCACCTTGTCGTTCTGGCGGTCGGTGAGGTCAAAGTACCGAAGGAGGTCCTCCGCCCGGGGCCGCCAATCCTTGAGGCGCTGGAGCTTCGCCTGCAGCCAGAGATTCTCCATTCCGGTGAAATCGTCATCCAGGATGACTTCCGCCGCCACCCAGCCAATCCGGGCCTTGACCTCCATCGGCTGGCGACGCACATCGTACCCGGCCACGGTCGCTTCCCCGGCCGAGAGGTCGCTCAGACCGGTCAGGAGTTTGATGATCGTCGTCTTCCCGGCCCCGTTCGGGCCGAGCAGGCCGAAGACCCCGCCCGAAGGGACATTCATGTCAACGTGGTCGACGGCCGTCAGCTTCCCGTAGACCTTGGTCAGGTCGTGAGCCCAGATCGCGGAGCCGTCGTGGGCGTCAATCATCCGGCCCTCCCACGCGGAGCGGAACGGCGGGGCGCCGGCGCGGCTCGGAGGGACGCGCTCGCCCGCGTGAGTTCCGTCAGGACCGTCCGGCGAAGATAGGCCCGCTCGGGGGTACTCAATGCCTCTTCCTCCCCGCCGACAAGCGCCTCGCTCATGGTCAGGGCCTGACGCACGCGCCGGAGGGCGATCTCGACCCGTCGCTCCGGCTCGACCATGTCCAACATGAGCCGCCAGGAGCCGCTGAAGCGTTCGGCCCACTGCGCCCGGGCGGCGCGCATCTCCGAAAGATGCCGCCGACCGGCGGCGGTGATGAAGTACAGCCGGCGACTTCCGCGACGCTCGGTCCGGACCAGCCGCCGGGCCTCGAGCGAACGGAAGGCCGGATAGATCGCCCCGGGGCTCGGATTCCAGAGGCCGTGACTGCGGCTCGCAATCTGGGTCGACAGTTGGTGAACATAGATGGGGGTCCGGTCGAGCACGGTGAGAGCGTAATGGCCGAGGAAGCCCCGTTGCCATCCGGGGGTGCGGTCCCGGCCCTTGGCGACCATGGACCCGCGAGCGGGTCGCCGTACTTAACGCCCACGGGGTGGTATCGATACAGTATCGATATAGTAAATTTGACCGCCCGCGCCCGGAGCCGAGGGTTCGATCTCGCCGGAGGAGTTCATTGGACCGTGCGGCGCGCGATCAGAATGAAACCGATCCGCACGACCACGGTCACCGCGAAGAACAGGATCAGGATCAGGAGGAGCTCCCAGATCAGGGTCGGGCCGGTGATCTTCTGGAGCGCGGCGGTGCCGATCAGTTGGAGCACGCCGAACACCACGAGCCAGCCGACCAGGTCGGTAACGACCTCGAGGCCCAGACGGCCCCAGGAGGGCTGCCGGATGCGACCGTCCGAGGAGACTTCTGGACTGAGCTGAGCCACGCGGCCCGGCTCCGCCCCCCCTCTGCCCTGAGCCACGCGAACCCGCTCCGCCCCCCCTACTCGAAAGGGGTTGATGGTTCTGTTGGCCGGGGGGACGCATCCCCGAGCGGGCCGACGGCGGCCCATCAGTGTTAGATAGGTCCGGGACGGTGGGAAGGGTGGCCCTCGGCCAGGAGGTTCTCGGTGGAATGACGATCGGAGTGCTCCGTACGGCCCCGAGAACCGCCTAGTCGGTCGTCGTCCCGCCGGGCCCTCGTTCTCGCGTGCCGGCCGGCCCTCCGGCCCCATCGATCCTCCCGGTCTCGGACCGAGTGATCAAATGCCCAACACTCCCTATCTGGACAACAGCGTGCGTTGGCGGATCGATACCGGGAACGTGAGCTTTCACGAGCCCGGATACCGCGAGGTAGCGGAAGCGATCCTCGATGCGGGCCTCGCGACCGAGGTCCTCCAGCGGATCGGGTCCGGGAAAGAGGCCGACGTGTACCTTTGCCTCGACGGGGGCCGTCGCCTCGCCGTGAAGTCGTACCGGTTGTACCGGACCAATCATCGCGGCGGCCGTCCGGTCAAGCTCGAAACGATGGGGCAGCAGGCGGAGCGAGAGTACGAGTTCCTCGTCCACGCGTGTCGGGGAGGAGTACGCGTACCCGAACCCGTTCGCCGCGAGGAAAACATGTTGTCGATGGAGTATCTGGGTACCCTCGAGTCTCCGGCCCCGCGCCTGCAAGAGGTCACTCCGTCGAACCCGGCCCAGCTGGCGACGGAGACGTTGCAGGAAGTGGAGCGGTTGGCGGAGGCGGGCATCATTCACTCGGACCTGAGCCCCTTCAACGTCCTAATCGACCGGGACCACCCCTGGATCATCGACCTGGCGGTGGGAGTGTGGGTCGACCGACTGGGCACGTCTCCGTGGATGCGCCTCGAGGAAGCGAAGAACTTCCTAAACCGGGGAGTGGGAGCCATGGTCCGGTACTTCCGGAAACACGGGGAGCAGATTGAAACGGAGGAATTCGTCGAGAGAATCCTGGACAAGCTCGACCGCTTCGGGGTCCGTACGTGACTTCATCTGGCCCTCCCCCGTTCGCGCCCGGTGACCCATGGGCGGGGAACACGAGGAAGGGACGCTTCCGGCCGGCGATGGAACCCGGCTCTACTGGCAGTCCTGGAGACCCGACGGCACCCCGACGGCACTCCTGTTCGTCATCCACGGCCTCAAGGACCATAGCGAGCGGTACGCCGCGATGGCCGCCGAATTGAACGCCCGGGGCATCGCGGTCGCGGCGTTCGACCTTCGAGGCCACGGACGCTCCGAGGGCCGCCGGGCCTGGGTGCGCCGGTTCGAGGAGTACCTCGACGACGCGGAGCTCGTGCTGCGGACGGTGCGGCACGAGTACCCTTCCACGCCGCTCTTTCTCTTCGGGCACAGTATGGGCGGCGCAATCGTCACCCGGATGGTCATCGAGCGACCTCCGTCGGTCGCCGGATTCGTACTGAGCGCTCCCGCGCTCGCGCCCGGCGCGGGCGTGTCCAATGTGGCCATCGGATTCACCAAGTTCCTCTCCGCCATCGCTCCCGGCGCCGCGGTCTTCCGGACCGCGAACTCGGACTTCTCGCGGGACCCCACCGTCGTGGCGGCGATGGACCAGGACCCGCTCATTTTCCAGAAACCGGCTCCGGCGCGAACCGCCGCCGAGTTGTTGCGGGCGATGGACCGTGTACGGGCCGGGACCCCGCGGCTTACCGTCCCGTTCCTTGCGATGCACGGGACGGCCGACCGGCTTACGAATCCCGCCGGAACCCAGGCCCTCCGCGACGGCGCGGCGTCCCCCGATAAAACCCTCCAGCTGTACCCGGGCCTCTACCACGACCTCGTCCACGAACCGGAGCGCGCCACGGTCCTCCGGGACCTGACGGGCTGGCTCGAAGCGCGCATCCCCGCGACCTGACCGCCCCGGTGGTCCGGTCACGACTGGCTTGTACCGGTACGGGGTCGGTCGCGAGGACCCCTATGGCCGACATGGATCACCCTCCCCCGCCCGCCTCGGGCGTCCGACTACCGGCCATCGTCGCGCTCTTCGCCGGTGTGTTCGCGCTCGAGATCATGTGGACGACGGCGGAGATCCTCCTCCCGCTCATCGGGGTCTCGTTCCACGTCGGGGTGGCCCAGCTCGGTCTCGTGGTGGCCGGCTTTCCCATCGGGTACGCGGTGACTTCGCTCCCGTCGGGCCTGGCTGTGCTCCGGTGGGGGCATCGGACCACCCTGGTGCTCGGCTTGCTCCTGATGGGCATCGCGGGTTTGGCCTCCATCACCGCCACTTCCTCCACGGAGTTGGCGGCGCTACGCATCGCCGCGGGTGCCGGCGGAGGGCTGTTCTTCGCTCCGGCGCTTGCGTTCCAGGCCGAACTCCTCCCGGTGCGGTTCCGGTCGCTCGTCATCGGACTGTTCGTGAGCACCGGGCTCGGGTTCGGCGGAGCCCTCGGGTTTGTGCTCGGGTCCCTCTGGGGACCCACGTACGGCTGGGCCCTCGTGTTCGGCGTCGCCGCTTCCCTTTCCGTCGCCGTGGCGGTCGTCTGCGCGCTCTCGCTTCCGGCCCTTCACCACCCCGACGCGCCCCGTCGACCGCTGGATCGGCTTGCCACCGCGCGTCGGGTGCTCCGATCCCAGTCGGTCTGGGGAATTGCGGTGGGTTTCGCCGGCATCTCGATGGCCATCGCCGTTGGTCTGGACTTCATTTCCAAGTTCCTGCATGACGTGCACCCCGGATGGGGGCTCTCACTCGCGGGGATCCTCGGCGCGGTAGGACTTGTCTCGACGATTCCGGGGAGTCTGCTTGGGACCTGGGCCAGCGAGCGAGGGGCCGACCGAAGACTGGTGGCAGGGCTCGTCGTTCTCGTCTTTGGGACCCTCGCCATCACGATCCCGTTCTTGGATGCCGCGGAGCTCGTCGCAGACTTCGTTGTGCTAGGCCTCATGGCCGGCGCCACCCTTCCGATTTTCTTCGAAATGCTCTCACATATCCCCGAAGTACAGGGGGGCGGGTCGGCCGTCGCCGTCGGATTCTTGGAAACCAGCCAAACGGTGTGCCAGGGCGTCGCCGCGTTGGCCTTCGCCCTCGCCGTGTTGCTGAGCGGCTACACGTGGAGCTGGATCGCCTTCGGAGCGCTGGCCATCGCCACCTTGCCTGCCCTTGCGTTCGTGGTACCGAACCGGGCGACTCCGTACCCGACCTGAACCCAGCCGAATCCTACCGGGGGGCGGGGTAGGAAAAGCCCCAAACCGAATGATTAAGTAGGCCGTTCCGGACTCCGGGCCGGGTGATTTTTTGAAGGCAAATGTCTACCGCGGACCGTACCAACTGGCGATTGAAGACAAACCGAAACCCAAGATCAAAGACTCGACCGATGTCGTGCTCAAGATCACGGCGAGCTGCATTTGCGGCTCCGACCTCCACCTCTTTCACGGGCTGATCAGCCCGGACCTGCCGGGGCAGATCCTCGGTCACGAGAACGTTGGGATCGTCGACGAGGTCGGAAGCGCGGTCCACTGGGTGAAGAAAGGCGACCGTGTGGTCGTTCCGTTCAATATCAGCTGCGGTGCCTGCGAGTTCTGCAATAGCGGGCTCTGGTCGATGTGCGACAATGCCAACCCGTTCTATCCAAAGGGACCTGGCGCGGCGTTTGGTTACGCGAAACTGCTCGGGGGCTTCGATGGCGGACAAGCCGAGTACCTCCGCGTTCCGTACGCCGACACGATGTGCCTCCAGATCCCGGATGGTGTTCGCGACGACCAGGCCGTCCTGCTGGCCGACATCTTCCCGACCGGCTACTTCGGCTGCGACATCGCCGGCGTGAAGCCGGGCCACATCGTGGCCGTCGGCGGTTGCGGGCCGGTCGGCCTCATGGCCCAGATGGCGGCCCTGCTCCGCGGCGCGGCGAAGGTCTACGCCTTCGACCGGGTGCCGGAGCGGCTCGCGATGGCGAAGAAGATCGGTGCCACACCGGTGAACGTGGACAAGGAAGACCCGGTCCAACGCGTCCTCGACGACACCGACCAGGCCGGCGCGGATGCCTGCGTCGAGGCGGTCGGGTATGAGGCGACGGGGAAGGGCGTGATGGCGCCGGGCCCGAAGGTCGAGGCAAAGCCGCTCGTGGTGCTCGAGACATTGATGAAGGTCGCCAAAAAGGGCGCCATCATCGGGATGCCGGGACTGTTCGCCCCCACGCCGCAGGACAAGGAGGGACGCGTAAGCTTCCCGCTGGGCGCGGCGTTCACCCGGGAGCTCGGCTTCCGGATGGGGCAGTGCAACGTGAAGAACTACAACCGGTACCTCATGCGGGCGATCGAGAACGGTCGCGTTGACCCCTCGATCGTGATCACCCACCGGGAACCGCTCGAGAACGCACCCAGGCTGTACGAACAGTTCGACAAGCGGCTCGGGGGCATCATCAAGGTCGTTCTGAAGCCGTAGAGCCCACTCCCCCAACCCCTTCGCACCCTCCTCCAAGGACGGCGGCGCGCGGAGCGCCGACCCGAACGTTTTTGACGGGGATTTGGATGTGGCGGCCATGCCGCTCTATATGGACACCCACCGGAACGTGAAGGGCGTGACTGCGCAAGCCGTGGCCGAGGCACACGCGAAGGACCTCAAGGTGCAAGGGAAGCACGGCGTGAACTACCGAAACTACTGGGTCGACGAGAAGAGCGAAACGATCTATTGCCTCGTCGAGGCCCCCAACCCGGAGGCGGCGGCGCGCGTTCACAAAGAAGCCCACGGCCTCGTTGCCAACGAGATCCACGAGGTCCACCAAGGCTGAAGGGGCGAACCCCCGCCTCCTGACCAGACCCGTCCGACTCCCCTCCGGGCGTCCTCCTCACGCCCCGGCCCGGCAGTTCCCGGAAGTGGTAAGTAGCCCGTCCGGCTCCCCGGCGCCGAGGGACCAATCATGGCAGACATCACCCACACGCAGGCCTGGGCCGCACTCGAAGCCGCGATGAAAAAGGCTCAGGAACTGAAGACCAAGATGGACATCGCGATCGTCGACGCAGGTGCGAACCTGAAGGGATTTATCCGTATGGACGAGGCCTGGATCGGCAGCATCGACATTGCCCACAAGAAGGCGAAAACCGCGCGGTACTTCAACATGAACACGGGCGAGATCGGAAAGCTCTCCCAGCCCGGCGGCCCGCTCTACAATATCGAACACTCCAATGGGGGCCTCATCAGCTTCCCGGGCGGCATCCCGATCAAGAACGCCCAGGGCGAGGTCATCGGGGCGATCGGCGTCAGTGGCAGCACGGTCGAGCACGACCACGCCGTCGCCGAGGCCGGCGCGAAGGCCGTGCACTGAACCACTTGTCCTCGCGGGGCGGAGTTCCGCCCCGCGGCCCCACTAGTTTGAAAGGTTCCCGGGCTCTCCGGGAACCACCATGAGATTCCTTTACACCGGCGTGGAGGTCACCGACCTCGACCGGTCGATCCGTTTCTACCAAGAGGGACTCGGCATGGAGGTCGCGGGTCGGGGACTCGTGGCGGCGACCGGCGGGGAGACCGCGACGCTCCACACACCCGGGTCGCACCAGATGCTGGAATTGAACTGGTATCCCTCCTCGAAATACACCCCCGGCAGCGAGCTCGACCACCTGGCCTTCGAGGTCGAGGACGTGGAGGCGACGGCGTCCCGGCTCGTCGAACTCGGCGGACGCGTGGTCCGGGAGGTTGAGCACCAGGCGGAGTACGACCTGGCCTACGTGGCCGACCCCGACGGGATCTGGATCGAGCTGGTCCAGCCCAAGCCCCATCACTGAGGCCCCGGGAGAACCCCGCCCGGCTTGCGGTCCGCTACGAACAGATAGTGCGTCTCGGCACGCCGGTCCAGCCGAACCCGGTCGAAGCCGGCACCCGAAAGCGCGCTGCACCGGCGTTCCGAGAAGAACGTGTGGGGGACCGTGTGGCCGGACGGTCCCCCCTGGTTGGGCGGCACCAGCGGGACCTTCTCTCGAAGGGGATGGGTATCGTCCCGGACGCACCAGAGGTGGAGGCCACCGGGGCGTAGTACTCGACGCACGGCGGCGAAGAGCCGGCCGAGCTCGTCGTCCGATAACGTCTCGTAGAGCACGAGCCCGACCACCGCCGATACGCTCTCGGGAGGAAGGCCCGTCAGGTACGGTTCGGCATCGGCTGCGTCAAGGGTGGCCCGCGCCGAGACTTCAGCGGGCAAGGTCGCCAAGAGCTGGCGGGCGATGCGGATCGCTTCGGGAGAGAAGTCGACGCCCCGCACCTGGAAACCGTTCTCCAGAAGGAATCGAAGGTCCCGGCCGGCGCCCGACCCGATCTCGACCAGGTCGGTGCCGGGTGTCGAGCTCAGGAAGGGAAGGGCCCATCGGATGAAACCGCTCGGACCGGCGCCGAGCTGGCCCTCGACGGTGCTCCAGTAGAGATCCCACGCGGCGGCACGCGGGTCCTCGGGCACACGGGAACGATCGGACCGCCGGCTCTTCTACGTTCGGACGCTAATGTCCGGGGGTCGTCCGCCCCACGTCCTCGAGAAACGCCGCGAGTACCGCCATGAACGTCTCTCGCTCCTCCCAGAAGGGGGTGTGAGAACTCTTCTCGAAGGTAACCCGGCGGGCCCCGGGGATTCCCTGGTGGATCTGCTCGGCGCACGCCGGAGTCACCTCGTCGTATCGGCCACCGGTCACGAGCGTCGGAACTCGGATCTTGGGCAGGTCCGGCGTGATATTGATGTTCCGGATCGTGCCCGTGATCGTGAACTCGTTCGGGCCGTTCATGTATCGATAGACCGGCCGCTCGTCCCCTAACTTGAGCGTCCGCACGAGGTCGGGGGGCCACTCGGGCAATCGGCACAGGTACGTGTGATAGAACAGATTCGTGGCCCGGACGTAGTCCGGGTGCGTGAACTCCCCCCGGGCGGAATGAACTCGGATCGCCTGCGCCTCCGCGGCCGGGAGTTCATCGATCAAACGGTCCATCTCGGCCGTCGCGAACGGCACGTCGGGCAAGCCCCCGATGGTGACGAGGCTTCGCAGATGCGCCTGGTACTTGATCGCGTACGCGAGGGCCAGCAATCCGCCGTAGCTCGATCCGACCAGATGTACGCGGCCCAGGCCCAACGCGGTCCGGATGCCCTCCGTCTCCTCCACGTGGTGTTCGAGGGTGAACAAGTCGGTCCCCGGTGGAATCTCCGACCGGCCGCATGCCAATTGGTCGAAGAAAACGACCCGGTAGCCCCACCGGGTCAGGTCGCGAAGCGGCAGGAGGTAATCGTGGCTGCTTCCCGGCCCCCCGTGCAGCGCGAGAATCGTTCCCTTTCCTTCGGCCGGGCCCGCGGACCGGAAATAGAGGTTGTAGCCGAGGACCCGGACGAATCCTTCCTGGTCTTCCATCGACGCCTTCGGTCGCGGGGGGCGACGGTGTTCCGCTAGATGAACCCCCCTTCGGCTTTCTGACCGCGGCGGGTCCGAAAGCCGTGCCCGGGTATGAATTCGCGTTGGGCGAAGGTCCATAAAGGGTCAGGGGGGATAGTACGCCAGACAAAGAGGATGGCTCGATGAACTGTACCGGATGCGGCGCGATCGTGCCGGAAGGAGCCACGGCCTGCCCGGCCTGCGGCCGGCCCGCGGTGATGCCTCCGCCCCCCTCGAGCTCGTCCCGCGTTACCACCCCGATCCGGAAGGTTGCGAGCGCGACGGCGGCCGCCTCCAAGGAGATGTACTCCGACGCGAAGAAGACTGGCAAAACGGCGCTCGGCGAGGCGAAGATCGCGGTCCGCGACGTAAGCACGTTGACCCGCCAAGCCGTCGACGAGGTCGGCAAGGGGCTCGAAAGCCTCGGCAAGGACCTCCAGAAGGGCAAGAAAGACAAGTGAGGCCCGACGTGGTGCGCCCCGTCGGCCGCCCGAGGCGGGGACGCACGTGATGCTTCAACGGGGCGAGAAGATCCTGACGCAAGGCCCCGCGACGTCCCTCACCCACGGGAAAGCCTCCGGCCTGCTCTTCCTCACGAATTACCGGCTCGTCTTCGAGACCAGCCACCCCGGACTGATCCGCGCCGGTACGACCTCGACACTCCTCGACCTGCCCCTGGAAGCGGTGAGCGATGCCCACGTCAATCGGCCGCGACTTCGGATTCGATTCCTCGATTCGTCGCGCCTGAGATTCCAGACGCACCGTGGAGAGGTGGACTTCGTCGTCGACCACCCGGAGGTCTGGCGCCAATTCTTCGCCGGCGCGAAGCGCGAGAGCTACCTGCCCTCCGACGTCCCGGCGCCGCCGCCCGTCTCCGTCCACATCACGGTGCCTCCGTCGTCGCCGGCGACCGCGATCCACATCCGATGCCCCTACTGCCGGTCCACCTACGAAGAGAGCCGAGGACGATGTCCCACCTGCGGGGCCACGGCCTGAGCGGAGGGACGGCCCCCTAGGGCGTCCGGAGCAGTTCGTCCAAGAACCCCACCGGTGGTGCGCCGAAGCTCAAGACTCGGTCGTGGAAGGCCCGGAGCGACCCGCCGAACTGCGGACCGAGGTGCTTGGCGCGCGCGTCGAGGATCGCGAGCTTGCCGAGCGTGTAGCCGAGGTAGGACGGGTCGTACGTGCCCCGGCCGGCTTCACGTTGCGCGACGATCGGCGCGTTGTATCCTTCGCGTTCGAACACCGCCGTCGCTTCGGCGATCGACATCCCTTGCGTGTGGAGTCCGACCGAGGCGATCAGCCGACAGTCGCGCAGAAGCGCATCGTACAGCTGGGCCGCCTCCGCTTCCGCCGCGCCGGCGCCGAGCCCCTGTTCCACCACAAGCTGCTCGGCATAGTGCGCCCACCCTTCCGTGAATGCGTTGGATTGGAACGTCTTCCGGGCGAGGCTCCCGACCGAGCGCCGGAGGTGCAGGAACTGGAGGTAATGGCCCGGATAGACCTCGTGGACCGTGACGTTCCGCAGCACCGCGTCGTTAAACGAACGCAGCCACGCGTCCTGGGTCTCGGGTGTCCAGGCCGGGTCGACGGGGGTAACGAAGTACATCCCTTCCGCGGCGGCATCGAACGGTCCGGGGGGGTTCATGCTGGCGGTCGACATCTCGCGATGATACGCGGGCGTCTCCTCGACCCGGCAGTCCGCGGGTTCCGGGATCGTCGCGAGCTCCTTTTCCCGGACGAACAGCTTCGTCTCTTCGACGAACTCGCGAGCGCGCGCGATCAGTTGCCCTGACGTCGGATGCGTCTGCGCGGCCCGGTCCAGAAGCCCCGGCCCATCGGTCGGCGGCTGCGCGGCGGCCGCGATGGTCCGGAGGCGCGTCTGGTTCCGCTCGAGGTCGGCGCGGCCCGCGGCCAGGATATCGGCAAACGGGGCCCGGACCCTCTCCCGGACCCAGAGGAGCTTCTGGTACCGCTCGGGTCCGAGCGCAAACGCGTTGGTGGCTCGCGGGAGCCAGTCCTTTTCGAGGCGCGCGGCAAACGCCTGGACAGCGGCGACCGCCGGGTCCCGGACCTCGCGGACCCGTTCCCAGGAGGCGTCGCTGGACGACCGGACCACCGGCTCGACATCGCGATAGTTCGACTGGATTCCCCGGGCAATCCCGATCGCGAGCCGGACAAAGGGAGCCGGAACCTCTGGATCGAGGCGGTGGAGGCCGATGCTCAGGAACGCGGGTACCGCGGACAGGTGGCGGTGGATCGCTTCGATTCGCGTGGGGAGGGGCGCATACGCGCGCACCGTGTACGCGGTCAGGGAAAGGCCCGTAAGGTAGACCATGGGATTCTGGTCGTAGTCCCGGGAGTCCTGGAGGTCGAACAGCGGGCTTTCGAGGGACATCTCGAGAAGCGTCCGGTCGGTACCGACGACTGGGGGAGACTCCGTCGGACGGTACCTCCCTCAAGCGACGGAGGAGCGTGTTCGCCCGGTCGGTCCAGCGCTCGGTGGCGTCCGGGCTGAGGTCCGGCAGCCGGCCGTCGTAGTCATGGAGGCCGAGGGTGACCGCCGAGCCTGGAGCCAAGGTGAACAGGTGGTCCACGACCTCATGCTCGAGGGCGTTGAGTTCTAACTCGCGATCCGAATTTCCCAGTGTCCCACCGGCTCTGTCACGGGGGTGACGCAGCCGCCCCCAGAACCCATCGGACCGCTTCGTGCGGGAAAAGAGTGGCGGGTCGATTGGGCCGGGTCGAAGTCCCCTCCGCTCCCCGACGGGGCGGAGAGTTCACTCGACCCAGGTCATCTGACATTTCGGGCAGTAATGGTCCTCGAGGGGCGTCCCGCACAGGAAGCACGTCGCCGACGGGGCGGCCGGGGCGAGTGGACCGGGGATCGGAGTCGTCGTGGGCAAGGGGGGCGGCGGGCTCGAGGGTTCGGGCTTCGGGTCCGGAGGCTCGGGGCCGGGGCCCGGAGCCGGCGGAACAACGGACGGCTCGCCCGAGGCGGGGTCGATCGGTTTCTCGACCGGCGGCGCGGGCTCGGCCGCTGGGGTGGCCGTTTCGTCCTTCTTCTCCTTGCGGAATCGCCGGAACAGGAAGACCATTCACCCCCGCGACGCCCGGCGGAACTTTACACTTCCGTTGCCGGTCGGGCGGACCGCGTTTCGCTCGAACGTTTGAATTGCCGGCATAGCCTTTTGCACGCTACCGGATTGCCGCCCGCCGTGAGCGGAACGCCGACCGAGCGACTGAAGGAACTGGGCCTCGTCCTGCCTCCTCCTCCCAAGCCCGCCGGGACGTACTCGTCTGTAGTGGTCGATGGCCAGCATGCATGGGTGTCCGGCCAGATCGTGCTCGAGGGGGGCGCGATCCTGCATCCGGGACTGGTGGATCGGGACGTGTCGCCCGACCTCGCGAAGGAAGTAGCCCGAGGCGCTGCGCTCCAGGCCCTCAGCGCCCTCGCTGCCACGCTCGGGTCCCTCGACCGGGTTCGCCGTATCGTCCGGGTGGCCGTCTATGTCGCCTCGGTCCCGACCTTCCTACGCCACCACGAGGTGGGAAACGGCGCGACGGAAGTGTTGACCGCCATCTTTGGCGAGTCCGGCCGTCCGGCGCGCGTAGCGATGGGAGTCGCGGCCCTGCCGCTCAACGCCCCCGTGGAAGTGGAAATGGTCGTGGCGCTCACCGAGGCTTGACGAGACCGTTGCCGCAATCGGAGTGGCCCGGGGTCTTTCGTCGCGGCCGGGAGTTGTACACCCGGAACCTCCGGCCCGGGGAACGGGTCTACGGGGAGGAACTCATCGTCGAAGACGGGGTCGAGTACCGGCACTGGGACCCATGGCGCTCGAAACTGGCGGCGTACCTGTTGAACGGTGCCTCGCGACTGCCGTTCGAACATCCCCGACGGGTGCTCTATCTGGGAGCGGCCCACGGCACGACGATCAGCCATCTCTCAGACCTGCTGCCCGACGCCCAGTTGTTCGGGATCGAGAAGAGCGGCGGGTCCTTCGGCGCTTTCCTCGCGCTCTCCCACCGCCGGCCCAACCTCTACCCGATCCTGGCGGACGCCCAACTCCCCGAGCGATACCAGGCGGATGTGGGCCCCATCGATTTCCTCTATCAGGACATCGCCCAGCGGAACCAGGCCGACGTGTTCGCCGAGAATGCGACGGCGTGCCTCGCTGCTGCGGGGAGCGCCCTCCTCATGCTCAAGGTCCGGTCGGTCACACAGCGGCGATCGGTAGCCGCCGTGGTCACCGAGACTCGGTCTTCCCTCACTCGCCAGGGCCTGCGGGTCGTGGACCAGCGGACCCTCGCCCCGTTCTCCCGTGACCACGTCGCGCTGGCCGTCTCCCGAGCTTAATCATCCCCCACCGTTCATCGGCGGCTTCCGGGGAAAATACCCCCGGCCCGGTCCGACCTCGGGTGGTCATCTGCCGCGAAAGCGTCGAGCCGCGGGGCGCCGGTGGTCGTGGTCGGTCGGGGGAGAAGTCGCGTGCATTCTCGGTGCGAGCTTGGCGGCCATCCTCGCCTTGCTCCCCGCTGGACTTATCGTAACGGACGTCGCAGGCGTGTCGACGTTCCCCGTTAGCATTTCGAGTTCCGCCGACCCGGCCGACGTCGACCTCCCGTTCGAACTCACCGCCAACGTTCCAGGAGCGGTGGACGGATACCGCTATCAGTGGACGGACAGCCAGGGCGGTTCCGAGGACACGCCTACTTGGGAGCTAGACGTCGACAACCCCGGCAACCTGAAAGTGACGCTGGTTGTCACAAACCCCGGCGGCGCCCAGGGTACCGCGACGGTGACGGTCTCCATCGTCCCGCCCCCGACGGTGTACGTAAGTTCGCCCCTCTCCCAGTTCGACGCCGGTGTCCCGGCCCCCTTCTTCCTCGACGTGGTCGGAGGTGTGCCACCCTTCGCGGCGACCTGGAATGCATCCAGCGGAGGACCGAACGGGAGCGTGGGCCTCCCGCACGATGGGGTTTATTCCGAGGTGGTCACGTTCCCGACTCCAGGGCGTGCGTGGGTCCGGGCCCAGGTGGTCGACACCCTGGGCGACTTCTCCGGCACGGCAGAATTCACCACCGAAGTAGTGCCGGACGGGTCGATCGCGCTGGCGACGAATGGATCGATCGGAGAGGTCGGATGGCCGCTCGGAGCCCTCGTGGTCATCGAGAACGGGGCCCCTCCGTTTCGATGGTCACTCTCCAGTTCCGTCACGGTCGCCGCGAGCCCGGGTCCCGTTGGGATCTTCCCATCAGACGGAGTCTATCGATGGAATCTCCTCTTCTCCGCACCGGGGACCGCGTATCTGAACCTGACCGTGGTCGACACGTTGGGCACCGTGGACTCCGCGATGACGGTCGTCACGATCGCACCGCCCTTGTCGGTCAACGTGACCTCCGCCGGTCGTGATCCGGCCACGCCGTTCGCCGTCGGAGCCGACGTCGCCGGCGGACTACCACCGTACACGTACCAAATTCAACTATCCGATGGCGAGACGTCCAGCGGCTCCCTCGTAGCGCCGGGACCCATCGCGGCGACCTTCGATCCCTCCCCCGCGGGGAATTATACCGTCGAGGTCCGGGTCACGGATGCACTAGGCCGGACGTCAATCTGTACCCAAGATCTCCGGGTTGTAGGAGAATCATCGATTGACCCTCCCCTCGCGGCCAACCTTTCCGTCGAGGGGGGATTGGTCGTGTTGGTTGCCGGCCTCGTGCTCCTCGGCCTGTATGTCCTCCGCCGGCGACGTACCGGGTACTGCTTCCCCCGGCTCCGTTCCGCCATCGGTCCTTCCGGCGGTACGACAGCTGATGGAACGATCGCAGATTCTCGATCGCGAGACGCTGCTGCTACTGGGCGAGGAGGCGGGGGAGGCCACCGATGCCGTGGAGGCGGCGCTGCGCACGTTGATTCGAACCGGGGAGGTAACGACCGAGCCGGGACCCGGGAACGATGAGGTCCTGCGTTGGAGAGGAAACGCGCCCTCCAAAGAACCCCTCGAGGGTCCGCAATGAGACACCCGCGCAACCTGGGCCGTCCCTTGCTTACCCTACTGGTACTGGCCCTCGTCGTTTCTCTGGTCGTCCCACAGGCCTCAGCACAACCTCCAAGAACCTCCGGGATCGCGTCCGACGCATCGAGTACGAACCCGGCGGTTGACAATTTCAGCGCCGCCATCGGTCGACTCGTCACCCTAGCGGCTGCCGCCGGGGGCGGGCTCCTCTCCTTGGTCTGGGCCCGCGTCGCGCTCAGCTGGTTCTCCCACGATTCCATGAAAAAGGTCCTCGCGAAGGAGCGCGCCCGGGACGCCCTGATCGGTACCCTCCTCTTCGTAGGCGCGGTGAGCGGTCTCGTCTGGGCCCTGGCGAACTGGGTCGTGACCGGAACCTGACCGGGGGGAGAGCCATGGTCGACTGGAATGCCATCGACTGGAACGTCGTGGTCCAGGCGATTCTTTTTGCGCTCTTCACCGCCGGAACGGCGATACTCAACCTCGTGATCCAACCGACCTATGACAACCTCATCGTCCCAGAACTTTCAGCTCCGGCGCTCTTTCCCTCGATCGCCCACTCCGGCCCGAATGCAGGGTTCCTATCGGTCGCGATACAGTTCAGTGACTTCCTGCTCCAGAACCTCGTCGACCCGGCGATTGCCTTGGTCCTGGTGGGTCTCGCGGGTCTCTACCTCTTCCGGTCGTTCTCGAACCGAATCGGGAGCCGACTCGAACCGTTGCTTCCCCGGTTAGTCATCGCGCTGCTGGGCGCGAATTTCACGCTTCCCCTCGCCGCTTCGGTGTTGGATCTGGGGGGAACGACCTTCCGACTAGTCTCGAGCTTCGACGGAGGGGCCTGGCGGCATTGGGCAAACATCCTGCCGGACGGTGGAGCCAGCTTTTCCTGGGATAACGGGGTCCTCGCCTTCGTGGTCACCTTCGCACTCTTCGCGATGGTGCTGGCGCTGGCCACCGTCGTCGCCCTCCGGGACGCGATGATCGCCGTCTTGCTCGTGCTTCTCCCCATCTTCACGCTCCTGTGGGCCTTCCCGCCACTTGCGTCGCTCGCTCGGCGGGGGTGGACCCTGCTCGTTGAGCTCGCCTTTCTTCCCGCGGTGATTCTGATTCCGCTCGAGCTCGCGGTCGGAGCCCCGTCTGTGCTGCTCGTCCTCGCGTATCTGTCGATTGCCGTGGGATCTCCGTATCTCATCTCCATCTCTCGGACTCAGCTGGGGGGGCTGGGATTTCCCTCGGCCGGAGGAGCTCTCACGGGGGGGCTCCAGCGTGGTCTCACCGTCGCTTCACTGACTACCCAAGGTGGAGTGAACTCCCTCGCCCCGAGCGTCACCGCTCCCGGGCGGGCGGGTCAGGTGGGCTCCGCGGCTCGGAGTCTGTCGAGTCATCTCGGCAAGGGGCCACTCCCGGCCGGCCTGGCACTCGGAGCCGGCCAACTCGTGACGCAGGGTTCCCGTCACCTGCTCCAACATCTACGTCAATTCCGGGCCGCCACGACGTCGGTGCCGGCCCACTCTTCCTGGTCCGTGCGCCCGGAGGGACCTCCGGCCGGCGGAGGTCCCGGGGGTCCGGGGTAGGCCATGGGAATCGGTACCGCGGACCTGGGGGCTATCCCAATCCTTCAACTGGCCCCACGTCGGCTCCATCTGGGCCCCTTCGGGTCCGGCATGGATCTCGCGAAATTTCTGTGCGTCGCCACCATCGGCGCCGTCGTGGCCGCGGTCAGCTCCGCCGTGGTCTGGTTGCCCTTTCTCGGCGCCGGGGCGATAGTCGCCTTCGTACGCGTCGAGGGACGCAGCCTCGACCAGTACGCGGTGGGTTACTGCCGGTTTCGGTGGCGCACCTCCGTCGGGTGGAACCGGGCCCCATCGATCCCTCGCGGTGGTCCCCCTCGCGTCCGAGGAGAAGGTCACGGGAATCTCTCGGTCCGCGCGGGGGGCATTCCCATTGCCTACCTGCCCCCCGCGGACCTGCAACGACTATTCGAGGAATGGCGCTCGACCCTCGCGGCGTTCGATCGACCCATCGGCCTCCGGATGAGGGGAGAACGGTTCTCCCCACTCCCCTTTCTGCCCCGCTTCGGTAGTTCCACGGTCGGGGAGAACGTCGCACTCGCATCGTACTGCGAACTCGTCCGGGCCTTGCTCCGCCAACGATACCGGAGAGTCGTCGACCTCATGATATGGGAGGATCCACTCGAGCGACACCCGACGAAGTTGGGTATTGAGTCGGACGTGTCGGAGCTGGTCACCGCCCTGGAACGACTGGGGATTCCGGTCACCCGGGCGACCCGCAATCTCCGGGACGGCGGACTCGTCCGAGGGGAAGTTTCTTGACCGCGGGCTCCCGAGAGCCCCCTGCAGGGGAACTCGACCCCCTTCCCGCCGCCACCATCGGGACGCTACTCGCTAGCGTGACCTCGTTGGTCTGGCCCGAATTGAATTCGGCGGCCGTAAGCCTGGCCGTCCTGGCAACTTTCGTGGTCTGGGTACGGGCGCTGCACGCGTTCCGTCGACGGCGCACCTCGGGGTATGCCCCGGGCCGGCTCCTTCCGCTGGCGGCCGTAGGGACGGTGGGCTGGAGCGGAGCCTTCCTGCTCGGTACAACGTCTCCGGTCGGCCGGGCATTGCTGCTAGGGGTGGTATCGGTAGGTTTGTGGTTCCTGAGCCGACCGGTCAGCGCCGGAATCTGACATGGCCGAGCACCGCAGCCCCCTCAACGCTACGGAGGGCCGGTCGTGGCTGGTCCGCGGCGTCCAGGTCGATGCGCCGGTCGTCGTGACACTCCTCCCTCCTGCCGTGCCGTTCGGTTTCCTGGGCCGGGTGCTACCGACGACCGAACCGGTGGAGCTCCGGCTCACCTTCCGCAAGCTTTCGAGGACGGACGCGCTCGAAGTGGCCGAAAAGGCCGC
Organism: uncultured Thermoplasmata archaeon; assembly: GCA_963773945.1. Taxonomy (GTDB): domain Archaea; phylum Thermoplasmatota; class Thermoplasmata; order Lutacidiplasmatales; family UBA184; genus JAKIWV01. The sequence continues at coordinate 57,000 of CAVZDD010000004.1, forward strand.
CGCGGTGGCGGAAGCGGACCTCCAGACCCGCGTCAACAGCCCCGGTGCGCGCCCATCCGAACTCCACCACGACGCGGAGAGCGCCCGAGAACTGGCGGCACGGGTGGCGAGCCGGGACCAGGACCTCTGGCGCGTGGGGCTGAGCTTCCATGCCCGGGCCCGCGGTCGCGGGAAGGCCGAGCGCGCGCGTTCGCACCTGACCCATCGGTTGGGAGAGTTGGGTTTTCGGGTGCGGTTGCCGACCTTCGAGACGGGACTCATTCCGGAGGAACCCAATCCGAGTGAACTTTCGCCGTGCCCGACCGGGTACTGGCACACCCTGGCGACCGACGCGATCGCGGCGCTGTTCCCGTTCGTGGACGAGAGCGTGCACGAACCCGGAGGGATTCTCGTGGGGTTGCTTCTCGACGACGCGAACCCCGTCTTCCTCAACCGGTGGGCGCATGGAAGCTATTCCTGGGGACTATTCGGAAGCACCGGGGCGGGCAAGTCGTTCGCCGCGGCCCTTTGGGCCCTTCGCACCCGCTGGAGCCTTCCGGAGACCCAGTTGCTCTTCGTCGACCCGCTGGGAGAATTCGCGCGCTTCACACGGGCCCTCGGGGGCTCAGTCATCCGCGTCGGTCCGGGGGGTTCCGAGCGGCTAAATCCGTTGGATCCCATTTCCACCGGAGGGGACCGGGCCGCGAAAGCGGGCCGAGTCGGCACGATGCTCCGGGCCCTGTTTCCCAGTCTCACGGATGCCGAGGGCGCCCTCTTGGACGGACGCTTGAGTCAACTGTACCATCAGGGTCCTAAGGCCCCGGTTTGGTCCGACCTCCTCGAGACGCTCAACGGCCGACCGGGAGCCGAACGGTTGACCGAACTCCTCGAGGTGTTCCGGCACGGATCCCTCCAGTACCTCGACGGGCCGACCACCGTATCGCTCGACGGATCCCCGATCACCCTGGATCTCCATGATGTGCCCCCCGAGCAGATGCCGTTCCATCTGACGTACGCCCTCGATGCGCTCACGGCCCGTCTGCGGGCGGACGATCGTCCGAAGCTCATGGTGGTGGACGAGGCGCACTACCTCCTGCGTCATCCGGCCACGGCCGAGTTCCTGGATCAACTGGTCCGCCACGTTCGACACTACCATACCGGACTCCTGGTGCTGAGCCAGAATCCGGACGATTTCCTGACCACCGCGGCCGGCCGCTCCCTGCTTCGGAATCTCCGGGCGACGATTCTCTTGCGCCTCGCGGAGGTTTCGACCGGCACCCAGGATTTCTTTCAACTCACTCCGGCGGAGTCGGAGTGGCTGCCCCGCGCCCGCTTGCCGGGGGAAGCCGGCTACGCGGAGGCCCTGCTCCGGTTCGGACCAGGCCATCTCCCCATCGCGATTGTCGCTTCCACCCCCGAATTCGAATGGTTGGCAGGGCTGTTAGGGCAGGGGGGAACCTCGAACGTTCCCGAGGCGGATTCCCTTCGAACGGCACGTTTAAGTCCGCCCGGCCGGGAAGCCTCGCCCGATGGTGGAGATCGCGGCCGCGACGGAAGAGGGGCCCGCCCGTCGTCGCCGTGACTCGTGGAACCTCCGCAACATCGTCGAAGACGTCACGGGACGCTCCATCGAAGACCTGCAAGACCCCGGCCGCCCGGCGCACCCGTTCCTGAAGTCGGTTCCTCCATCGAACGCGACGCCTCCGAGCCGACTCACCGTAACCCCGTCGGCGCCGGAATCCCCCGCGGACGGGGGCGAATGGGACGACGATCCCGTGGCCCGAGTTCACCCGCCGCTGGTGGGCGAGATGGGCCGCACTTTTCATGGTGCCGAGCACGAACATCATCAACCCACCCTCGATGAGATGACAACGGCGGCCGAACCGCCGTCCCCCGGCACCCGGCCCCACGCGCCCGGACCGTCTCGCCGACCCGAGCGCATCTATCTCCACTACCTCTTGCTGCACATGGATCGATTGTCCGATTCCGCGCTGAAGTACCTCCAGCGCCAGGTCGAAGAGGAAGCGCAGCACCGGCACATCTAGCTCGGGGAAGTCGTTCGGAGTCACCGGAGCCGACGGCGAGCACGCCCGAGTTCCCGAGCCCGGGTCCGATCGACCTCGATGCCGATGGCGTCGCGGCCCAACTTCGCGGCTTCCCACAGCGTCGTCCCCGTGCCGGCGAACGGATCGAGGACCGTGTCCCCCCGGATGGAGAACATCCGGATCAATCGGCGGGGGATCTCCGCCGGGAAGGCCCCGGAACGTCCGCCCCCCTGAGACTGCGGTCGGCCTCGAATTCCCTCCCAGATCTGGGAGAACCAGAGATCCCGTTCCGCCCGAGTGTACCGACTGGCCCGCCGAACCGGCGATCTGGCCGGTAGCTTGCGGAGTGACCCCTTCCGGAAGAGTAGAATGAACTCGCAATCGAGTGTTACATAGGCATTGGGCGGGAGAAACCCGGACCCGAGAAAGGCGTTCGGTTTGTTGGTCGGTTTTTTCCACAAGATGTACGGGAGCGACCGAAAACCGAGCCCTTCCGCCGCTACGACGGTACGCGCATGGTTCGGCCAGAGCCGAAACTCGCCCCCGACGCTTCGAACGGCGTCCCCTATGTTGACGGCAAGGATTCCTCCGGGAATCAACGCCCGGTAGCAGCCCGCCCAGACCCGGTCCAGCTCCCGGTGCATCGCCTCAAAATCGGCGGCGCCCCAGGCCGCGAACAGTTCGTCCCACTGCGGGATCATCGGATACGGCGGTGAGGTGACCACTAGGGCCACCGACCCCGAGCGAACGTCGGCCATGCGACGGGCGTCCCCGGCGATGATTCGGACCGACCCCGGGGAAGTCAAGGTGGTTCGGGGACGCCGGCTCACCGTTTATAGCTCGTAGACCCTCAAAGGCCCGTGAAGCTCGACCGACCGGTTCTCCAGGTCGCTCTCGATTTCGAGAACCTGTCGCGGGCGCTCCAGGCCGCGAAGGAAGCGGTCGACGGGGGCGCCGACTGGGTCGAGGCCGGTACTCCACTCATCAAAAGCGAGGGCCTCGACGCGGTCCGGGAGCTGAAGCGAGCGTTCCCGAATCACCGGATCATCGCGGATCTCAAAGTGATGGACACCGGCGCCTTCGAGGTCGAGATCGCGGCAAAGGCCGGCGCGGACCTCATCACCGTCCTCGGCGCCGCCGACGACGATACGATCGCCGATGCCGTCCGGGCGGGGGAGAAGTATGGGGCCGAGATCGTCGTCGACCTGTTGAACGTACCGGACCCGGTGGCTCGGGCCAAGCGCTCGGCGGAACTGGGCGCCGGGGCGGTCTGCTGGCACATCGGCATCGACATGCAGATGGCCGGCAAAACCCCCTTCGCCGCCCTCGAGGCCCTCGCCCGCGCGTCGCCCATTCCGGTTTCGGTGGCCGGGGGCCTGAACTCCGAAACAGTCGCGCAAGCGACCCGGGCCGGTGCGTTGATCCTGATCGTCGGCGGGGCCATCACCAAGAGCCCCGACGTAGCCGAGGCGACCCGCCGGATCCGGCAGGCGATGACCACCCAGACCGAGGTGGCGACCGAGCTGTTCCGGCGCGTCAGCGAGGCGGACCTCCGGCAGGCGTTCCTGAAGGTCTCCACGCCCAACATCAGCGACGCACTTCAGCGGAAGGGCGCCCTCCATGGGCTGCTCCCGCACCACAAGGATCCCACCTTCCGGATGGCCGGGCCGGCGGTCACCGTCGTCACCCGCGACGGCGACTGGGCGAAACCGGTCGAGGCGATCGACCGGGCCGGACCCGGCGACGTGATCGTCGTCGATGCCGGGAGTGGCACGACCGCCGTGTGGGGGGAGCTCGCGTCCTGGAGTGCGCACGTGCGGAAGGTCTCCGGGGTCGTCATCGACGGAGCGGCCCGGGACATCGATGCGATTCTCGAGCTCGGGTTCCCGGTGTTCAGCCGAACACTCTCCCCCAACGCCGGGGAGCCGAAGGGTCACGGGGAGATCGGGGTCGAGGTGGTCGTGGGGGGCCAACGGATCCGGCCGGGCGACTGGATCGTCGGCGACCTCTCGGGATTGGTCGTGGTGCCGCGCGAACGGGCCCAAGAGATCGCCAATCGGTCGCTGGACGTTCTCGAGCACGAGAACCGGGTCCGGGAAGAGATCCAGCGGGGCAGCACCCTGGGCCAGGTCCAAAAGCTCGAGCGATGGGAACGCGTGAGCTGAGGAGCCTCGAGGGCCCGAAGGTGAATAAGCTCCGGCGCTCCGGGGAAACCGTGCTCCCGTAGTCTAGTCCGGTCAAGGATAGAGGGCCTTCGAGGCGGGAACGTTCCCCGCCGAGGACACCCTCCAACCCGGGTTCAAATCCCGGCGGGAGCATTCTCTACCGTTCACCGAGGTCATTCGACCGCGAGGCCGGCCGGAATCGACTCCACAGGGTTCGGAGACCGGTACCGCCGGTACAGGACCGTCATCAACCCGACGGCGGCGACGATCGCGAGAAACGCGAACAAGTCTCCGAGGAGATTCTCAATGGCCGCGTCGAAAATGAGGAACGTCAGGAGGCCCACGGAGAGGTACGCGAGCTGGGATTCGTTGCCCGCACTTCCGATAGTGAAGCGCAGGACCAGGAGACACACCGCCGAGAACGTCCACCCGAGGGCGACCGTGAGGAAAGGATCCTGGAGGAGCATCGGAGTTCCCCAGAAAACGATGAAAAACCCCCACACAAAGACGGCACCCAGGAGCAGCGCCGCCCGTGGAGCGATCCTCGGGAGTGGGCTACGGGGTCGGAGCCATTCGGCGGGAATCTTCCGGGCCGCCAGCACGAGCAGGGCGATGGCTATCAGGCACCCGGCCACCAGCGGCGGTGAGAGAACGTACGATCGCTCGAAAAGGAAGAACATCAGCGTCACCGTCAGGAGATACGCTCCGAAGGTCCATCCAAGCCCCCGACTCGAGAGGAACGGCCGGCCCCGTGAGACCGGGTACAGAAGGCCGACGAGCACGATCGGGAGCGCGATGCTGAAGATTGCGTGGAAGAGGGTCAGCTCGCCGGCCCAGACCCAGTTCACGCCGGCCCAGTGCGTATAGGGACCGTAGTTCGGGTGACCGATCTCCGCCCAGTCGAAGAAGGTCTTGGTTCCGAGTCCCTCCTCGGCAATACCGTAAGCCGCACCGAGCAGGAGCACCGGAGCCCACCCCCGGTTCCACCGCAGTGTGATTTCCCGGATCACGAGGACCCCGCCTCCGTAAAGTCCGATCAGAAACAGATCGCCCACCGGATTCAGCAGGGCGGCGACGGGGGTCGACCCCGTCAGGAGCTCAGGAATCAGAATCGAGAGTCCCACCAGCACCAGGGCGGGACGATGGGAGCGCAGCCACTGACGAAGGGCGGAAGGGCGAGAGGCCGCCGGTGCCGCCGGCAGGAGTGACGGTGGAATCGTGAGCCCCGCCACATCGGGCGGGACACCGGAATTCATGGCTCCCACTTCGCCCTTGTTTCTCTGAACGGAGGTATATCAACTCCCGTCGATTCCCTGACGGACCCGTACCGAGGCCGCTCCCCTCGGTCCCTTCTCGCCCGTCAATGCTTTCCCCCTCAGGGTGTCGGTCGACCCGATGCCCTCTTCGAAGTCCGCCGTGCACATGTTAGCCGACAAGTCCCTCCATATCCTGGTCACCGGCGCCACGGGTCACCAGGGCGGTACCGTCCTGCGCCACCTCAGGGCCCGGGGTCATCGCCTCCGGGCTCTGGTCCGAGACAAGAACCCGCCCGCCGTCAAGGAGCTCCAGAAGCTCGGCGTCGAGGTATTCCAGGGTAACTTCGAGGACGCCCACGCCATCGAGCAGGCCGCGCACTACGTCGACGCGGCCTTTCTCATGAGCACCGCCTACGAGAAAGGCGCGGACGCAGAACAAGTGCAAGGAATCGCCGCGATTGACGCCCTGCGGGCGGCGGACGTCCCGTACATCGTCTATTCGTCCGTAGCCTCGGCAACCCAGCACACGGGGATCCCCCACTTCGACAGCAAGTTCGCCGTGGAGAATCATCTCCGGAGCTCTGGAACACCATTCGCGATCACCGCCCCTGTCGCGTTTATCGAGAACATGATCGCGCCGTTCGCGCTCCCGGCGCTTGCACAGGGGGCACTCGCCCAAGCCACCCCGCCCGAGAAACCGGTGCAAATGATCGCCCTCGATGACTTGGGGGCCTTCAACACCCTTGTCCTCGAGAACCCTACTAAGTTTCGGGGACAGCGTGTTGAAATCGCGAGCGACGAGGTCACGGGGCTCCAGGCGGCCGAAATCCTGAGCCGACGGGCGGGCCGTCCGATCCAGTTCCGGCAAGTACCGTTGGAGGCCCTCCGTCAACGCAGCGAGGACCTGGCCCGCATGATGGACTGGTTGAGTCACCACGGCTACACGGTCGACATCGCGCGACTCCGGCGCGACTACCCGGACGTGGGCTGGCACCGCTTCGAGGAGTGGGCCGCCGAACAGGACTGGGCCCGACTGCTCGCTCCGGCCTAACCCCCGCTACCGCCTCGGACGGCCCGTCCCATCGACCGGTTGTCGAAGCAGTTCGCGACCGATGGACTCCCGAAGGCGCGCGCGACGGACGAGTCCGGTCAAGTAGCGCGCCTGACCGCGATTGGGCCCCCCCCAGGTTCGGAACCATTGGACCGGGTACCGCACGTTCCACAGCACCAGGCCCTCGGGCGGCGCCAGCGGCAAGGTGAGGCGGCGTTCCCCCCGCAGGGCTGCCTCGAGGGCCGCCAGACTGAGCGTGCCATCATCGACCTTCCCCAAGGCGGCGATGATCTTGCGGACCATTCCCCAGACGAACGAAGGGGCCCGGATATCCACGACCAGCCATCGGGCGCCGGATTGATGCACCCGGACCGAGTCAATCGTTCGAAAGGTTAGACGCTCCAAGGGCGTATCCCGGCCGAAAGATCGAACGTCAATTTCCCCTCGGAACCGGGCGGCCCCCGCCTGCCAGCGCTCCATACTGTGCCCCTCCGCGGGCTCGAAATACCGATACCAACGGCCGGTCGCGGCTCGCGCCGAAAACTCCGGAGGTACTTCGCAAATCGCCGTGAAGGCGATCTCGGGAGCGATCCCATTCAACGCACGCATCAGGGCCGCGGCGGGAAGGGTAGAGGTGAGAGCCAACGCGTTGGCCCGGGCGCTCACTCCTCGGTCGGTCCGGCTCGCCACGGTAAGCCCGGCGGCTTCGATCGAGGGCGCCACGCGGGTTCGGGGAATGCCCTCCCGCAGGACGCCCTCGACCGTCCGAAGGCCGGGCTGACGGGCCCAGCCGGCGAACTCGACCCCGTCGTATCCGAACCTGACCAGCCAGCGCGACATCGACGACTCGTAGGACGGGACGGGCTCTGCTTAGACGGGCTTCCCGGAACCCGCCGGAGCTTTGGTGGTGTGTTCGAGGAGGTCCCGGAACGTCTCGAAGAACTTGAGATACGGGTCCGCCCGGCGGCGGTCCTCCAGGTCGAGCAGTCCGATCTCGTACTGGGCCTTGGCCTTGGGGTCTCCCAGTTTCGCGTGGACGAGGTACGTGCAAAGCAACTGGTAGTTGGCCAGTACGATCGCCTCCGGCCGGGGCGTGCTCATCTCGCCCTTGCGGGGTCGATGGATCCGGTCGAGGGGGAGCTTTTCCGCCACGGCCCGCCGGTGGGAGAACCCGAAGAACCGGCCCGGTCCGAGCACCCGGGTCACCTCCTTCACGCTGCCCGCGAACGAGTTCGTCAGGCGATCGGTCTCGTGCCAACACCACAGTCCGAACCCATAGTCACCGGAGAGATATTCCTTCCAGGCCTCTCCGAAGAGCTGAGCCTCCCGCTCCTCGGCCGTTAGCTCGACGGGCAGGTTGGCTCGCCAGTCGCCCAGCAGCGCATCGACGCGCATGGACGGAGAGAAGGTCTTGAACAGCGGAACCGGTGCGACTGCACTCATCGGACGCCCGCCACCCTCATGCCGGCCCCCTTAAGCCGCTGACGCGGGGAAGCGCCGACGGCCTCCCACCCAGGTCTCCACGACCGGAGGTCGCTCGCTCGCGAGGGCGGCATCGAGCGACGGGGTCGACGTGACCACGAAGTCGGCTGGACTTCCCACGGCCAAACGTCCCAGCCCGGTCTCTCCCAGAATCGGACCGGCATTGCACGTGTACAACTGGAACGCCTCGATGGGAGCCAGGCGTTCGGATGCGGTGAAGCGCCCGAACTCGGACCGCGGGGCCCGGAACACCGCCGCGCGGAGGCCGGTCCAAGGGTCGAGGGGTTCGACGGGGGAATCGCTCGCCCCCCCGAGATGGAAACCGTGATCCGTGAGCGTTCGGAAGGCGTAGGTCCACCGCGCTCGTTCGGGCCCCAACCGCTGGACGGCCCACCGGTCGGTCTCCACAAAGTGGGGTTGCACGACGAGATGCGGCCGGCCTTTTTCGAGCTCCGGCCAAACCCCGGGCGGTGTCAAGGAAGCGTGTTCGATCCGAGGGGTCCCCGCAGAGGGGACGTCTCCGAGAATGCCCAGGGCGCGAAGGAGGGCCCGGTCTCCAATGGCATGAAGGGCTGGCAAGAGGCCGAGATCGCACGCCCCCTGAAGGGCAACTCTCAGAGCGGCATCCTCCCAGATCGGAAACCCGGCAGTGTCGGGCATGTCGGTGTAGGGGGCGCGGAGCCAGGCCGTCCTCGTGCCAAACGCGCCATCGGTGATCGCCTTGACGCCGATCAGCCGCCACTCCGCGTCGAAACTCGGGGTGGGTAAGGAGGCGTGTTGATCGAGGGAGCGCAGGTCGAGGTAGAAACGGACCTTGACCGGCAGCCCCTCGGTCGAGAGGTGGGCCACGGCGTCAATCTCCTCGGGGCTGGCGAGCACCGGGCAAAGGGTCGTCAAGCCGACCGAGGCCGCTTCCTCCAACAAACGTCGATACCCGGGGCCATTCGCCCGCACCCACGCCCGGCTCGCTGGCGACGTACTCAAGCGGGCGAGCGCCGCGTCGTAGAGCAACCCATTCAGCCGCCCCCCGGCGTCGCGTCCGAACCGGCCTCCGGGCGGGTCGATGATGTCCTCGTCGATCCCGTACTCTACGAGCGCTCTCGAGTTCAACACGGCGGCGTGCATGCTGATCTGGAACAGAATCAATGGTTGCTCCGGGGAGATCCGGTCGAGTTCGTCTCGCGTGGGGTCCCGCGGATCCGGCCAAACGGTCGAATCCCACCCGACCCCTATCACGGGGGTTGGGGAACCCGGACTCAGGCGAGCCCGCACCCGTTGCGCAAGCTCGTCGCGGGTCCGGGCGTCGCGCAGGTCGACTCCTTCCCGCTCCAGCAAAGTATCGGTCAGGTGCATGTGCAGGTCGATGAGGCCGGGCAGCACCAGCCGGCCCCGGAGGTCGACCACCTCGGTCCCGGCCCCCCTGGCATGCCGCACGACATCGTCCGGGCCTACAGCCCGGACCGCTCCGCCCTCGACGAGGAAGCCCTCGGCGAAGCCGGTCCCGGTGAATACCCGGCCGTTGAGCCAGGCCCGGTCGACGGGGTTCGCCATCGACGAGGGCAGCCCCGAGCGGGTTAAACCGCTCGCGCGCACGGCCTAGACGTCGAGGTACCTATAGAACTCGTAGGGGTGGGGCCGGAGGTTGAGTTGCAACTGCTCGTCCATCTTGAGCTCCCGATACATTTCCAGGAACGATTCCGAGAAGACCGGGACCAGGAAGTCGTGGTCCGACGCAAGGCAGTCGAGCGCCTCGCCGAGGGACCCGGGGAGCTCCCGGATCCCGAGTTCCTTTCGCTTTTCGGGGGAGAGCTTGTAGATGTCGGTGTCGACGGGGTTGCCCGGGTCGAGCTTCCGCTTGATGCCGTCCAATCCCGCCAGCGCGAGCGCGGCCTCGACGAGGTAGATGTTCGCTGAGGAGTCGGGGGTCCGGTACTCCAACCGCTTGGCGGACGGGTGACCCTTCAGGTAGAACGGGATCCGCACGTTGGCCGAACGGTTCGATTTGCTGTAGGCGATGAACACCGGCGCTTCGTAGCCGGGCACGAGTCGCCGGTAGGAGTTCGTGATCGGGTTCGTGATCGCGCACAGCCCGCGCGCGTGCTCCAGCAGCCCCCCGATGTAGTATCGGCAGGTCTGGCTGATCTCGGCGTAGGGGTCGGAGGCGTCGAAGAAGACGTTCGTGCCCTTGGTCCAGAGGGATTGGTTGGTGTGGAGGCCGAGACCGTTGTCGCCGTAGACCGGTTTGGGCATGAAGGTCGCGACCTTCCCATGTTGCCGGGCGACGTTCTTGATCACGAACCGGACGTCCTGCACGTGGTCGGCCGCTGGAATCAGATCATCATACCGGATGTTGATCTCGGCCTGGCCCGCCGTCCCCACTTCGTGATGGTGGGCATCGACCTTGATGTGGAAATTGTCCATCAGAATGTTGCACATTTCGCTCCGCAGGTCTTGTAGCTGATCCGCGGGAGCCCCCCGGTGGTACCCCTCTTTGAACCGGATCGATCCGAGCCCATCTTTGTCCTGCCACGGCGCCTCGGAGCTGTCGATCAGGTATCCCGCGCCGCTCCACGCATCCCGAACGGAGTCGGCCGACGGGACCAGCCGAACCCCATCGAAAACGAAGAACTCGATCTCGGGGCCCCAGAAGGAACGGTCATCAGCCGGCTGCCTCGAGCACGCGAACGGTACGGCGAGCGATGCCCCGGGGATCTCGAGGGTAGGGAGTTCGGCTGCCTCCCTCGAGGATGTCGGCGATGAAGCGAGCGCTTCCGGAGCCTGCACTGCCCCACGGTATGGTCGCAAAGGTGCTTGGGTCCGGAAGAAGGACCATGTCGGATTCGTAGATCTCCCGGAACCCGCGGACCGACGAACCGTCCAACTTGGGAATCCCGGTGACGAAGGAGTCGGGCTCGAGCGCGTCGACTGGCATGTGGAGGTGGTTGTACCCTCCCATAATGTCGGTGTAGAAGATCTCCACCCAGCGCAGTTTCTGTGCGCGCAGGTCCGCCAGAATCTCGGCGCCGCGTGCCTCCGTCATCGACATCCCCGTTCCTCCGCTCGATCCCAATGCCGCCGACATGCCGTCCTCGACCCCTCCGACCGTTCCTCGCTACATCAACCCTGTGCCGTCAGAAATGGACAATCATCCCAACAAAGAAATATTCGGTGGACATAGTGAACATAAGGAGGAATTCCATGGGTCAATCGTCCGCCGTGGATGACCTCGACCGCTCCCTGTTAGCGGAATTGAACATCAACGCGCGACGGAGCGACCGGGAGATCGCGAGGCGGCTCCATGTCTCCCCCACGACGATCAGTCATCGGCTCGAACGGCTCGAGAAGCTCGGGGTGGTCCGCGGTTACATCCCGCTCCTCGACGACGAGCTGTTGGGATGGGACCTGTGGGCGACCATCGGCATCCGGATCTTGAAGGGCAAGCTCCGGGAGGTCGAGGAACGGCTGGGGAAGGACCCCCGGGCCTATGCGATCTACGACGTGACCGGCGACTTCGATGCGCTCATCATCGGCCGCTTCCGAGACCGCCGGGACCTGGACCGGTTCGTCAAGCACACCCTCCAGGACCCGTATGTCGAACGGACCAGCACGCAGGTCGTGCTGAATCGGGTCAAAGAGGACCGGCGCGTGCCGATCTCCGCCCGACCGGCCTGAGGGCGAGGACCCTTCCGTTCGGCCCTGGTGGACCCGGGCGATTGCGCGGCCTCCGGAACGCCTTTAAGGAATCGTCCCGACTAACGGGAACGAGGATCAGGATGGACTGGGGACTGCAGAACCGGATGGCCCGATTCATCAAGCCAAGTACCGGTCACACGGTGATGCTCGCGGCCGACCATGGCTATTTCATGGGCCCCACCCGCCGGCTCGAGAATCCCCGGTCGACGTTGGAGCCCCTCCTTCCTTTCGCGGACGCGATTGCCGTCACCCGGGGGGTGCTTCGACGTTCGATCCCCGCCACCTCGGACGTGCCCGTCGTGCTCCGCGTTTCGGGCGGTGTCACGGTGCTCAAGGAAGACCTGAGCGACGAGGCGATCACCACCTCGATGGAGGAGGCGCTGCGCCTCAACGTGTGTGCGGTGGCTCTCTCCGTGTTTGTCGGGGCCCCTCACGAGCACGAATCTCTCGCGTCCCTCGCGGAGCTGGTCGATGAGGGCGAGGCGCTGGGGATGCCCGTGATGGCCATCACCGCCGTCGGGAAGGAACTCGAAAAGCGGGATGCGCGCTACCTTTCCTTGGCGTGCCGGGTGTCGGCGGAACTTGGGGCCCACCTGGTCAAGACCTACTACTGCGAGAATTTCGAAAAAGTCGTCGAAGGCTGCCCGGTCCCGTTGGTCGTCGCGGGGGGCCCGAAGCTCGACACCGACCAATCCGTCCTCGAGCTCTGCGCAGGGGCGATCGAAAAGGGCGCCATCGGGGTCGACATGGGTCGGAACATTTGGCAATCCGACCACCCCGTCGCGATGATCAAGTCGATTCGGGCGATTGTCCACGAGAAGGCGACTGTGCGAGAGGCGCTCCAGGTCTTGGAAGCGAGTAAGAAGTTGGCCCGGCCCGTCACCCCCGTCCAGTCCTAAGCCGACTCGGCCCAGGCCGAGACAACTTCCCCGGAAAACGCGAGCTTCGGGGGGTTCTCGACCGCTGAGAAGACAGATGTAGGCCGAGCCGGTACCATCTGCATGGCCGGCGGCCTCAATCCGGTAGCGCAGAACGTCATGCAAGCCCTTTCCGGGCACCCAAGCCTGGTGATGAAGATGCAGATTCTTTCCATGGGGAAGAACTACGACGTGATGGACCCGAATCAGACGGTCCTTTGCAAAATCGGGCTCGATGCGGGCCAGAACGTTTCCGGTCAGATGCTAGGAAATGCCGTAGGGGGTTACATTGGGAGGTATGTGGCCCGGAGCGTGAACTACACCTACAAGGTGAAGGATCCCGCCGGCAATGTCGGTTTGGAAATTCGTAAGACCGGGGGTGGAAATCACTCCCAATTCCAAGTGGTCGACCCCTTCCTGGGAACGTCGGTGGGCCTCATCGAAATGAAACGGGGCCTCATGGGCGGGCTAGACGCGACGTGGGTGGCGCCCTCGGGACAGCCATTGATGAACACGAAGGGCAGCATCCTCCGTCGCCAGTACGAGATTGTAGGGGCCGATGGCCGCGAGATGGGTCATGTCCGGCACAAGATCCTCGCGATCCGGGATGTTTGGGAGCTCGAATTGGGGCAGGGGTCCAACCACCTGTTCTCCTCGATATTCGCAACGATCCTGGATTTCGAAAAGGAAATGTGAGGCGGCGGGAGCCCCGGCGAGTCTCTGCCGAGCCCTGATGCTCCACGCGCTCTAGCGCAGCTCTTCACGATGCCGACAAGAAGGATTCAACTGTCGAAAGCCGTCGAGCGAAAGTTGGCGGCGACGCTATTCAATCGTACCTGGGGCCTTCTGCTGAAGAAGGAACGGACGCCGCCGGAGCAGGAGGAGATGGTCCATACCGTTCACGCGTCGCGATATCACTGGGGGCGCGTCGGTAAGCCGCTCAACCTGTCGATCGCCGAGTGGCAACTCTCTCGAGTCTATTCGGTGCTCCGGCGGGCCGAGCCCGCGCTCTATTACGCTCGGCGCTGCCTCGCGATCTCCCGACAGGCTCGCCTGGAGCCGTTCTATCTGGGGTATGCGTACGAGGCCCTCGCCCGGGCTTCCTCCGTCGCCGGAAATCGACCGGACCGGAACCGGTTTCTCCGGGAGGCGAAACGTTTCGCTGAATTGGTCACGGATCGGGAGAGTCGAGACCTCCTGGTCGCGGACCTGCGCACCCTCCCCTAGGGGACCCGCGTCGGCCCACGAAAGCGGCCGGGGTCGCTTTCATATCCGTCAGCGGTACCCGGACATCGCGCGGGGATCGCCCAGCTTGGTCAAAGGCGCCAGATTCAGGGTCTGGTCTCGTAGGAGTTCGTGGGTTCAAATCCCTCTCCCCGCAGACTTTTACTCGCCCGAGCCATCGCAGCTCCTGGCGATTCGGAACTAGAACGGGCGAGAATCCCAGTTCCCCCTCCGGAAAAGGGTGGGGTTCCTAACAACGAGTGCGATGCTCGGCTAGATCCAACGGTACGTAGCAATTATTGCCGGTCAGCATCCCTATTCGGCAGCCCGTTATATTCAACGGACTTTCCGGGGGCACCGGGAGTTCCGGGGAGAAAAAATCTATGCCGTATGTCAAGACGAAGGACGGAACGCAGATCTTCTACAAGGACTGGGGCAGCGGCCAACCGGTGGTCTTCAGTCACGGTTGGCCTCTGTCAGCGGACGACTGGGACGGGCAGATGCTGTTCTTTTTGACGCATGGCTACCGCGTCGTTGCACACGACCGGCGGGGGCATGGACGCTCCACCCAGATATCGGAAGGCCATGACCTGGACCACTACGCGGACGACCTAGCGGCGGTGATGGACGAGCTCGACCTCAGGACAGCTATCAACGTGGGGCATTCCACGGGCGGAGGCGAAGTCGCCCACTACATCGCCCGGCACGGCACCAAGCGCGTGGCCAAGTGCGTACTGATCAGCTCCGTGCCGCCGCTCATGTTGAAGACGGATGCGAACCCGGATGGGACCCCCCTCGCGGTCTTCGATCAGTTGCGCGCCGGGCTCGCGGCAAATCGGCCGCAGTTCTACATGGACTTCACGATGCCGTTTTAGGGATTCAACCGCCCGGGGGCAAGAATCTCCGAAGCTATCCGCCAGCACTGGTTTTTGCAGGGCATGATGGGAGGGGCCAAGGCTCACTACGACGGAATCAAGGCCTTTTCGGAGACCGATTTCACCGAGGACCTGAAGAAGATCGAGGTACCGATGCTGGTCATGCACGGAGACGACGACCAGATCGTTCCGATCAAGGCGACGAGTCTCCGGACGGCGAAGCTCGTCAAGAATGCCACCCTGAAAGTCTACGCGGGGTTCCCGCACGGGATGCCAAGAACCAATCCGGATCAGATCAACGCAGATTTGCTTGCGTTCTTCAAAGCATAGGAAGTCGGGCCCCGGGGCAAAGGGCAACGCCCCAGCCGGAAGAACGGCTCGAAACGTGCCCGTTTTTCGAAGGAGGTCGATTTGGCTCCGCGACATGGGTCCAAAGACTTGCGAGACCAACGGTGAGAAGCGCCACTCCCCCAGCTACTCAATTCAAGTTCAGGGTCGCTTCATCTGGGGGCCGGCAGTGCAACGATTATGGGAGTACTCGGTTGGATCGTCGTTATCGTCGTCGTCGTCGTGGTGCTAGCTTGGATTGGCATCATCCACTGAGAGGTGCCGATGGCACCGAAGGCTAGCCTTCGGTGCCCCGCGCCTCCTAGAGGTACCAGTTTGCCAGCTCCCCGCACGGCCGCGCGCGCTAACAGCTCGGATTAGCGTAATAGCCAGCGCACTCGGCGAGTGCACGCACGTTCCGGGAACGCGCTTCTACCCTGTCCGTGAAGGGCCCGTTCCCTGACGGGTGGACTTGCAGGCGACCCTTTGAACCGATTTCAAACGACGGGGTTGTGTAACGGAGGGATCTCCCGCGCGAGAGGGTTTGGGCCCCCCCACGGTCGGCATGTGGGGATTTGAACTGTTCAGTTGTGCCCTCTCCCCGCACGGTACCCGTAGAAGTACCTATCGAAGAATCGCTCGATCGTCGACCCCTCCGGCGGCTCAAATCCGGTTCGTTTCATCCGGAGGATTTGGAAGCGTCCATGGAAAACATTAATTCAATGGAGTCCATCATTTGGGCGTGGCAGCTTCGAAGAATCCGATGACGAGCCTGTCAATCCATCGATCGACGTTGAGGAGCTTGCAAGAGCTCAAAACCGGTGCAGAAACTTGGGACGACTTTCTGGAACGCCTGTCCTCGTACTACGAGAACACGCTCACGCCCGAGCTTCACTCCGAGCTCCGGCGACGCTCGGCAGGTCCCAGAATCCCTCTTCGGGAAGTTCTTCGGCAGCATGAGGAACTGAAACGTAGGGGCCGCTGACGGATGTGGTCGGCGGCCACACCCAGAACTACCTCGAACTGATCGATTTCGCGGATGACGCTCGCCACGAGCTTCTCGCACTCCCACAAGAAGTCCGGGAACATTTCTTTGAAGCGTTCCCGGCCTTAGCCGCCCACCCCACTCGACGGACATCGGACCTGGATGTCCAGAACCTCCACGATCCTCGAGGGAGAAGGACCCGCTACTGGCGCCTCAAGGTCTCTGGCGGTTACAGGGCGATTTATCGCCTTGTGCACGGAAGGGTACACATTGAGGCTATTCGACCACGGCCGGGAGTTTATTCGTGGCTCTACAAGGTACTAGGTCGGAGGTGACTCAGATGGTCGTGCGCTACCACGGGCGCACCTTCCTGCATATTTGTATCGCCAGGCGGTTCCAATCCCTCTCCCCGCGCTCTTCCCGGCAGTTGGGCCGGGATCGTTTTGCCAAGCTTCCGACGTGGCTTTATCTCGCCTCCATGGCATCCGCCGCGAGTGTGGTCTGATTCACCTCTCGAACTCCGCGTGGAGGCCTACGTCGATGGGGAACTCCCGGCTCCGCTGGCCGAGAAGATCGGTGCGGTCCTGGCCCACCGCTGGCCCGTCTCCTGGGACGTGGACATTCCCCCGCACGCCAGCTTCGAACACCCCGCCGAATGGCGCGCGGTAGTGCCCTTTGTCGAAGGGACCACGCCCGAGAGTCTGCACCGGCAGCTCGCGACCGAACTCCTCGCGCTCGATCCGGCGCACTCTCTCCATCTCCGCACTCGATGGGACTTCCCCCAGGCCCCAAACCATCAGGAAGTCTACGAGGAACGCTGGAAGCCCCAAGGGCACTGACCTAGCTCCGATCGCGGAACGAGCCACGCCGCACTCACTCGGCCGGAACGAGCACAGCGGCGCCCTCGAGGTGGCCCGCGCGCAGTTGCGCCAACGCCTCATTCGCCTTCCCCAGCGGGAAGCTCGTTGTCACGGTTCGTACCCTGGCCTTCGTGGCAATATCGAAAAACTCCTCGCCGTCCTTGCGCGTGAGGTTGGCGACGGAGCGCAGCACACGCTCTCCCCACAACGCTTCGTAGGGAAAGCTCGGGATATCGCTCATGTGAATTCCTGCGCAAACGACCGTTCCGCCCTTGGTTACCGCAGCCAAAGCCGCGGGCACGAGCATCCCGACGGGAGCAAAGATCAGTGCCGCATCGAGAGGCTCCGGAGAGCGTTCGTCGGAGCCGCCGGCCCAAACGGCGCCGAGCGTCCGGGCGAACGCCTGTCCGCGGGTGTCCGCCGGCCGGGTGAAGGCGTAGACTTTCTGTCCCCGGAATCGGGCCACCTGCACCGCGATGTGGGCGGCGGCCCCGAAACCAAAGAAGCCGACCCGCTGGGCTTCGCCGGCCATTCGTAGGGCCCGGAAGCCAATCGTTCCAGCACAAAGAAGCGGCGCCGCCCCCACATCGGTGTATCCGACCGGTATCGGGAACGTGAAGCGCTCGTCGGCAGCGGCGAACTCTGCGTAACCGCCATCGAGGTCGTACCCGGTGAACCTTGCCCGGTCACAGAGATTCTCCCGACCGGACCGGCAAAACGCACACTCGCCGCAGGTCCAACCCACCCATGGGACGCCGACCCGGTCCCCAATGCGCGCCCGGGCGACCTGCTGCCCGACCGCAACGATCGCGCCGACGATCTCGTGGCCCGGTACCAAGGGAAGTTTCGGATGCGGGAGTTCGCCGTCCACGACGTGAAGGTCGGTTCGGCAGACGCCGCACGCTCCTACCCGAATCAAGACGTCGCGGGGACCGAGTCGGGGTGTCTCTTGGCTAGTCGAGTTGCGGAGTGGAGACTGCGCCGCGTCGAGCAACATCGCGCGCACCTGTTCTGGTCCCCTGGAGTCGTCGAGGCGTCAGGTTGTTGAGAGCCATAAGCGGAGGCTGGTCTCCCGGGCGCCGGGAAACCGGAAGGCCTTGCGAGGCGCCCCGACAGCCGAACGGGAGCGGGGAACCGCTAAGTTCGGCCGGCGAGTCATCACCGCGTGAACGCCTCGGCCGGCGGCCGCGGACCCAACGACTCTCCGCCACCGGAGCGGCTTCCGCCCAAAACTCCTGCACGCCCCGGGGCTGCCTCCCGGCTGCGAGTGAACGGAATCGACCACGCGATCTCGCTCGACCGGGACCGCAGCCTGCTCTATGTCCTCCGCGAAGAGCTGGGTCTAACGGGCACGAAGTACGGCTGCGGTGAAGGGGAATGCGGCGCGTGTAAGATCCTCGTCGAAGGGGTGGCGGTCCGTTCCTGCATGACGCCCATCGGCGAAGTAGTGGGGCGGTCGGTCACGACAATCGAGGGACTCGCCCCCGGGACTCGTCTGCACCCGGTTCAACAGGCGTTCATCGATGCGAACGCCTTCCAGTGCGGCTTCTGCACTCCGGGCATGATCCTCGCCGGTGTCTCGTTGCTCGCCCGGAATCCTCACCCCAGCGACGCGGAAATCCGGGCGGGGATGGACGGCAACATCTGTCGCTGTGGCGGGTATCTTCGAATCGTCGAGGCCCTCCGGAGGGCCTCTCAGTCGGCGGACGCCACCGAAGGCGGGCCGCCATGAACGCACCGGCCGACAACCGCCCTTTTGACCTTCTGGCTCCGGCCGAACGCGCCTATTTCGAACGGTACGGTCCGGGCCTGGTACTGGTGCTTCCCGCGCAACGGCCGGGCCCCACGGAATGGGGCAAAGGCGGTCCACCCCACGGAGGCGCGTGGATTCACCTGGGGGAGACGGAATCGCCCGGGCGTTCATCGGGAAGGTCGAGGTCGGCCAGGGGACGCGCACCGCGCTCTCGCTCCTCGTCGCGGAGGAGCTCCATCTACCGGTCACCTCCGTTCAACTCACGATGGGGGACACGGACGTCTGCCCCTGGGACATGGGAACTTTCGGCAGCCGGTCGATGCCGGACGCCGCCCAACATCTGCGGCTCACGGGAGCCGCCGCCCGCGGCGCGCTGCTCGAAATCGCTTCGCAAGAGTTCAAAGTCGACCCGGCCGAGGTTGAGCTCATCGAAGGGAAGGCGCGGGTGAAGACCGCAACTGGGTCCAACGTCGTGGCCTACGGCGACCTCGTACGAAACCTCCAGCGTGTCGAGACCGTCCCGCCCTCCACACAGCCGATTCCCCCGGCCGAATGGAAGACTGCCGGTCACCCAGCCGACGACGTCGGGGCGCGCGAGGTGGTGACGGGCGCGCGGCAGTACACCTCCGACCTCCATCTTCCCGGAATGTTGCACGGTCAGATGCTCTTCCCGCCCACCCACGGAGCGAAGCTCGTGCGGGTGGACCTGTCCCGCGCCCAAGCCTTGCCGGGCGTCACGGTCGTGCACGAGGGGGACCTCGTCGCGGTCGCCGCGCCGGACCTCCACACGAGCCACGTCGCCGTCAAGGCGCTCCGGGCCGAGTGGGAAACCACCCCCCAACCCTCCGAAAAGAACATTGTCGAATACCTTCGTCAACACCCTGCCGAGGGAGAGGATTTCTGGGACGTCGTCCACCACAAGGCCGGCGACGTGGACGCCGCCTTAGCGACGGCCACGATCTCGCTCCACGAGACCTACACGACGGCGTACATCGCGCACGTTCCGTTGGAGACCCACGCCGTCGTCGCGGCTTGGGAAGGCGACCGGCTCACGGTCTGGCTGGGAAGCCAGACGCCCTTCCGCGCCCGGGACACCCTCCGCGACGCGTTAGGACTGCCCGAAGCGCATGTGCGGATCGTTGTCCCCCCCACCGGTGCCGGCTTCGGGGGAAAGCACGCGGGAGAACTCGCCGTAGGCGCCGCCCGACTCGCCAAGGCGGCGGGCCATCCAGTTCGTATCGTGTATTCCCGCGAGGAGGAATTTCGTCAGGCCTACTTCCGCCCGATGGCGATCGTCGACGTGCGGTCGGGCGCGGAGAAGGATGGGACCCTCACGGCGTGGGAGTTCCATGACCTGAACGCGGGTTCCGCGGCTACCCGTATCCCGTACAAAGTGCCCAACCAGAAGATCGATAACCAGCCCGCGGACTCTCCGCTCTCCCAAGGCTCCTATCGCGCGCTGGCGGCGACGGCGAACAATTTCGCCCGAGAGTCCCACATGGACGAACTCGCCGCCCGGGTCGGTGCGGACCCCGTGGAGTATCGGATGCGTCACCTCGCCGACGCCCGTCTCGCCGCGGTCTTGCAAGCGGTGGCCCAGCGGGCGGGGTGGGTCGCACGGCCGCGGCCGACCCCTTCCGCTCCGGGACCGCAACGCGGCCAGGGAATCGCGGTCGGGCTCGAGAAGGGGGGTCGCGTCGCGACCTTTGCCGAAGTCGAGGTACACGAGGATCGGCGTCTCGAGATCGTGCGCATCGTGACCGGTCTCGAGTGCGGAGCGATCGTGCATCCCACGAATCTTCGAAGCCAGGTCGAGGGAGGCACTGTCATGGCCCTGGGCGGCGCGTTGTTCGAGGCCATCCACTTTGAGAATGGCCGCATCTTGAATCCGAAGCTCTCCGAGTATCAGGTGCCTCGGTTCCACGACACTCCCCCCATCGACGTGATCCTGCTGGACCGTCGCGACCTGCCCTCTCAGGGAGCGGGGGAGACGCCGTTGATCGCCGTCGCCCCGGCCCTCGCGAACGCCATCTACGATGCGACGGGACACCGCCTCCGGTCTCTGCCCCTGGTTCCCGACGGAACCGTGCCCTCGTGATTCGGCCGGCCCCGGGGCGAGTTCAACGAGAACGGTGCGCCCCGGAATCCGCTGTGCGGCAGAACGGGCACTCGGGAGGTCGTGCCGACTCCGGGGCGGCGTAGAACCGAACCTCTCCGGCTCCGTGCCGGAAGCACGCGAAGAGGAACGAGTATCGCCGTCCGACCTTCCGAGGGTATCGTCGCCAGTAGAGCAGGTGAATCGGGGCGCCGGCCCCGGGTCCGGCGACCCACCGCTCGGCCGCCTTGCCGAGCTCCGGGCCTTGGCGCGTGGCCGCCCTCAGGTCTCGAGGTTGCACGCGCTCCGGCCGATCGGTCCGCGACTGGAGATACCGCTGGGTCCGGGCCGGCGAGGGACGGTGAGGCCTTCCGAGGAAGGCCACGGTGGACACGGTTCCCCCCGGGCACGTGTAGACCCACCCGATCGGACCCGAGGCAGTCTCGATGGAATGGGGCCGGGTTCGGCCGGAGCAATGGTAGAGACAGGTACCGGATGCGGCGAGAACGTATCGCTCCGGGCCGGGCGTTGAAGGGCTCATGCTTTCCGGGCCGCCGCGAGATGCTGGATCCAGTCGCTTCGGAACAGCTCGTCCCACGCGCGATGGGTCCGTGAAACGCCCTCGGGGAATCCGGTCAGAACGTGGTCGACCCGGCCATCCGACCACTGAAGGAACACCTGGGGGATCAGGTAGTCCGGCGACCAATCCCCATGCGCTTGGACGATTGCATCCGCCTCCCGCTCCTCGGCCGGAACATCGATGTCCAGCCGACGCACCGGGATTCCAAGGCGACTCCCGAGTTCGCGGACCTTTTCCTCCGAAAGGGGGACGCAGTGCGGGCACCAGTCCGCGAGTACGATGGTGAGACCCACCGGCTGGGCCGTCTGGGTGGCCTTGGACATCGTATCGGAACAACCCAACCGAGGATTTAGACGATGGGTGGTCCGGAGGAAACCCGTCCTCGCCGCCCCCAGTGATGGGCCGCTCCGTCAAATAATCCGACTGCGTCGGCGAGACGGCGATCGCTGATGCCGTCCAGGGAATCCCGCGCGGCTCGCACTACGCGCCCCAGCGCCCCCGTTCCGGCCCCTCGGGCCGTCCACCCTTCCCACCGCCACCGCGCTCCCGCCCCGGTCGTCCCCGGCAGTGTTCCCGCGGGTGTGGCCCTGGCTTCGCCTCCGCCCGAGACGCCCCATGGCCATCTCATATGTCACAAGTGCGGCCGCATCGCCGAGTTGGAACTCACGGAGCTGGATCGTCATTTCCTCATGGAGCTCTCCCGACGGCGACCGCAGGGCTGGGAGATTGACGGGGTCACCTTCTCCCTGACCGGAACCTGCCCCCGATGCCGCAAGGAATCTCACTAGTCCCCTCCTCCGCACTCCCCAGGGTCACGGCGAGATCGTTCCGATGATGGGGTTCTTCACTTCGCCACGGATCTGCGTGGGCCCCGGCAGCATCGAGCAACTGAGTTCATTGGGCATCCGGCGAGCGTTGATCCTCGTCGATCCCACCGTCGCGGAGCGGGGCGGCGACCGGCGCATTCGGGAGGAGCTCCTGAACGACGGGGCCCAGCTCGAGGTCTCCCGGGCCGTGCACATCGGCCCCACCCTCGAATCGCTCGCGGACGGCGTCCGGGTCGCCTCCGAATTCCGTCCGGATTGGATCGTGGCGGTCGGTGGGGGTAGCACGATCGACACGGCGAAGGGGATCTGGCTTCAGTACGCGAGACCAGAGCTCGCCGGGACCCCCCTCACCCCCCTCGTCGACCTCCGCCTCCGGGAACGGGCGCACTTGGTGGCCGTGCCGACGACCAGTGGGAGCGGAAGCGAGGCAACCTGGATGGCCCACTTTTGGGACGCGAACGGTCGACCCGTGGAGATCGCTTCCCGCGAACTGGTGCCGGACTGGGCGTTGCTGGACCCCTCGCTACCCGCCACGATGTCCAAGTCGGTCGCGATCGATAGCGGGCTCGATGCGCTGGCCCACGCATTGGAGGCGCTCGCGTCGACCTGGGCGACCCTGTTCTCCGACGGACTCGCTCGGGAGGCAGTGGCCACCCTGGCCCGGCGGCTGCCCGACGCGCTCGAGCACCCGGACGACCTCGAGTTGAGGGGACAGCTCCACGCGGCGGCCACGATGGCCGGGCTCGCGATCTCCAACGCGCAGAGCGGCCTCGTCCATGCTATCGCCCACGCGATCGGGCCGCAGACCGGATTGTCCCACGGTCGCCTGGTCGCGATCCTGCTCCCGTGGGTGCTCGAGTTCAACTTCCCCGCCGCCCGCGAAGCGTACTCCTCTCTGGGCGGGATACTGGGGGCCGCCGCGATTCAGCAAGCGACTCCGTTCTCGGATTGGTTCCGCCGACTGAATGCCCGGGTGGGCGTCCCTCCCACCCTGTCGGCCGCCGGGGTGGATGTCCGGACGCTCCGCGAGCGGAGGACTGACTGGGTTCCATACGTCCAGAGCGCCACCTCGTTCGGGGCGAACCCCCGCATCCCCTCTCCCGAGGACCTGGCGGCACTTCTCGACCGGGCGTCGGGATAGGCTGGAACGGCCCAACTATAGAAGGACTATAGACGGGGTCGCCGCGCGGAGATTGGCGGGTGGGGGCATTACGCCGGCACTTTCGTCTGGAGCTTGGTGGAAGATGCGGCGGACGGCCCGACGGCGACCGCGGCGGATTGGGCGGACCGCTGCACGGTGTGGTTGATGGCGATCTCGGCCAAGTCGCTGGCGTAGAACGCGCTGCGCTCAAGGCTCTCGAGCACGTAGGCGAGGGCCACGGCGAGACGACCCCGCTTCTTGGTCAGCTCCTTGAGAATGTTCTCCCGCTCCCGCGTGACGCGAGCCGCCGCGTCGAGCACCTCGTTCGCCTTGGCGATGTCCTCGTTGGCTAGGCTATCGATGGCCCCGGTGAGCCCTTCGGCCGCGGCGAGCGCGAGCCGGTCGAGTTCCGAGAGCACCCCGGCCGGTATCGGTTCCTTCCCGAGGAGGGGCACGGTCTCCGCGATTCGAACCGCGTGGTCCGCGATCCGCTCGAGGACCCGGGAGGCGAGGAGGTAGGTCGCGCATTCGGGGAGCGTGAGGCCGATGGAGCTCAGCACCCGGCCATCCCGCAGCGCGGAGGTGATCTGTTTCCCGATGAACCAGTGCAGCCGGTCGACCTCCCAGTCCCGTTCGATGACGTCCCGGGCGATGGAAGTGTCCCGGGCATGGAAGGCCGCCATCGCGTCGCTTTGCATGGCCCGGACCATCTGGTACATTCGGCGGATCACGGAAGCGATCGGAAGGGGGTTGGGACCGATGACGTCCTGCAGCACGACGCCGTCGGCGGTCTCCTCGAGGATCTCCGGTCCGATCATGCGCTGGGCGAAACCGCGGACCACTTCGCGGGTCCGCGCATTCATCCGTCCCTCGGTTCGAATCTCCAGGAGGGGTGCCCCCGCGATGTATTCAGCGACGAGCAATCGGAATAGATGCTCCGTGTTCATGTCGTTCGACACGCGCAGTTGGCGTCGAGGAGTCTCCCCATGCGTGCCGCTCTCGGCGCGAAGCATTAGCGACCCGTCGGGCGCGCCGTGGAACAGCAACACGTCTCCCGAGCCGAGGCCCCGGCTCACGACCCAGGCCTTGGGCAGCGAGACAATGAACGTCGAACCCCCGGTCTTCTGGATGCGCCGGGCCTCTCCGCCGTCTGCCGTACGCATAGGTGGTCGGCTCGACCCGCCCCGGGTCTATATAGATGCTGGTTCTCGGCCCGACTTCCGCACTTTTTGCTCGAAATTCTGTTCCCCAGGGGCCCCGGTTCCTTCGTGGAGTCCGGCGGACGGCCGCCTCAAATAGAACGGCGCTTCGTCGCCGGTTGTCTCGCTCATGGATCCCTCCCGGCTGACTTCCTTCACGTTTCGGGGCCACTCCGAGTCGGCGGATCCGGAAGAAACGCTCTTGCAGCACCTCGCGCGTCGGGGGCTCCCGACGCTCCAACGGTCGATCCGGTATCATCGACCGCGGGCGCCGCTCTGCGGGATCGGACACTGTACGAATTGTCTCGTGCGCGTGAACGGCGAACCGAACGTCCGGGCCTGCCGTTACGTGCCCCACGCCGGGGACGCGGTGTCGACGATGAACGCGTGGCCGTCCCCGAAGTACGATTGGATGGGAATTCTCGACTTCGTATTCCTCCGGGGATTGGACACGCTCCACGGGTTCCGCCGCCCGGCGTGGGCGACCCCGGTGCTCCAGGGGGTCGTTCGTCGGCTCGCGGGCTACGGACCGATCTCGACCGCTCGCGCCGGCCCCCCCTCCGCCGCCCTGCCACCGGTTGAACTCGACGTCCTGGTGATCGGGGCGGGCCCGTCCGGCCGGCAAGCCAGCCAGCGGCTCGCCGAGGCGGGACGTTCGGTAGGGCTCATCGACCGCGGCTCGATTCCCGCGCCGCCGGACCGTGTACCATTGTTCCCCGGGGTCACCGCGGTGTTCCTTCCACCGCCGATCCCCGGCAACACGCGTCCGTTCGAAGTGATTGCACTGGAAGAACCCGATCGCGGCCGCCTGTTCCGGGCCGGAACGGTCGTGGTCGCCTCCGGCGCCTACGATGCGTCGTTGTTGTTCGCCGGCAACGACCGGCCGGGCGTGATGACCGCGGACGGAGCGGTCGCGATGGCGCCCGGAGACCGCCCACCGCCCTTCCGGCGAGCATTGATCGTCGGCGGCGGTCCCCGGGCTGCCGAGATGCTCGACCGTTTCGGCGTTCACACCGAGGCGATTGTTGCGCCGGGTCCGATCTCGCCCGAAGTCACGCGGCGGGCCTCCGACCTCTCGATCGCCCTCTATCCACGGACCCTCCTGCTGACCGCCTCCGGGCGCGGGCGCCTGCGTCGGGTGCACCTCATGCCCCGCGGAGGCGGTGCCGAGTTCTCGATTTCCGTCGATGCAATCGTCCTGGCGCATCGCCGGTTGCCTCACACCCAGCTTCTCTCCCAGGCCGGTGCGCAGATGGAATGGCGGGGAACGGCCGGAAGTTACTTCCCGGTTCTCGCGGCCGGAGGTCGCACCACCGTTCCCGGCCTGTTCGCCATCGGGGAAGCCGCCGGCTTTGCCGATGGCGTGTCGGCGGAGGCGAGCGGGCTCGCGGCCGCCGATGCGATTCTTGGCCGAGCGGTGCCGCCCCCCGACGATAGGACCCCGGACGGACCCAACGAGCTCGAGGGGTACTACCGTGAGCTCCTGCGCCATCCGACCGGCCTCGGAAAGCAGGTCGCCTGTGCGTGCGAGGACGTTCTCCTTTCGGAATTGCGCGAGGCTGTCGACCGCGGATACCGCGGGATGGAAGTGGTGAAGCGGTACACGGGGCTCGGTACCGGGCTCTGCCAGGGCCGGGTACTGTCTCCCGGACGCGCTGCTCGTGCTCTCGGCGCTGGAAGGCCGACCTCCCCCGGAGGTCGGGTACATCCGGCAACGCCCCCCGGTCGTTCCGACCCCGCTCTCCGCCCTCGCGGAGCTGCCGGAGCCGGCGCCGGAGATCTCCGCGCCGGGGAGCTCATGATCGGAGCGCCTCGGCCACCGAATCGGATCGTGATCGTGGGCGCCGGCATCATCGGACTGTTCACCGCCTACCATCTCGCCCGGGCCGGCGCGGGCCCCCTCACGGTGGTGGACCGGGGCTGGCTCTCCAACGGCGCGTCCGGCCGCAACGGCGGTGGAGTCCGGCAGCAATGGGAGACGCGGGCCACGGTGCGTCTCGCCAAGGAATCCGTGGACGCCTACCGCCGGTTTGGCCGGGAATTCGGCTACAACATCTGGTTCCGCCAGGGGGGGTACCTGTTCCTCGCCGAGACGGAGACCGAACGGCAGCATCTCTCTCAAGTGATCTCGACCATTCGAGCGGAAGGTCTCGAGGGGAAGCTGCTCGCCCCGGAGGAGATCCCGCCGTACGCCCCAGGACTCGAGACTCGGGGCCTCGTCGGCGGGAGTTATCTCCGGTCCGACGGCACCTTGTACCCTTTTCCTGCGCTCTGGGCCTTGAAGGAGGCGATCACCCGGCTCGGGGTGGACCTCCGACTCGGAACCGATGTGACCGGCGTCCAGGTCGAGAACGGACGGGTAGCCGGACTCGCCACATCGGCCGGTCCGATCGCCGCGACCACGGTGGTGAATGCGGCCGGGGGCTGGTCGAACGAGTTCTCCACCTTGGCGGGGCTGCCGACCCCCAACCAGGCCTCCCGCCACGAGATCCTGGCGACGGAGCCGCTCAAACCGTTCCTCGACCCGATGGTCGTCCGTCTGCGGGATGGACTTTACTTCAGCCAGACCATGCGAGGCGAGATCGTGGGGGGACTCACGATGGCCCATCCGACCGGCACCCGGGCCGGGGTGCCGAGCTCTCCGGCGTTCCTCCGGACGATGGCCCGCGCGCTGGTAGGAATTTTGCCGGCCCTCCGGCATCTCGGCGTGTTGCGCGCCTGGTCCGGCTTCTACGACGATACCCCGGACGGCCTCCCGGTGATCGGAGGAGACCCGCGCCTTCCGGGGTTCGTGCACGCGAACGGGTTCGGTGGTCACGGATTCATGCTCGCGCCGGCCGCGTCGCGGCGCGTCGCCCAAGCGATTCTCGGAGAGAAGTCCGACCTCGACCCGGGATTGTTCTCGGTCGACCGATTCCTGACGCCGACCGCGAACCGGCCGGTGGAGGGCCTCCAGCTCGGTTGACGGGTCACCCCAAGGATATCTCCCCGAGCGACTCCCGAACGCCGGAGTTCCCTTTGTGCCGGACGCGCCCCCGTTCGAACCCCGGTCCCCCTTCGAGACGGCTTTTCGCACCGCCATCGAAGGAGCCGACGCGTATCGGGCCGTCCGGGCCGGACTTCGGCTCCACGACGACATCCTCCGCATCGGGAACCGGTTCGTCTCCGTCGACCGGTTCCGGGAGATCGCCTTCGTCGCGTTGGGGAACGCCGCGGGGTCGATGGCCCTCGCCGCGCAGGAGATGCTGGGCGAGCGGCTGACCCAAGGGCTCACGGCCGGCGCGGTCGCGCCACCCGATTCGCTCCAGTTCCACTATCTGGCCGTCCCCGATCCGTGGCCCGGCTCTTCCCCCTCCTTCTCCGCCCTAGCCAGCACGCTCGAACTGGCCCGCGACCTGCAGGCGGAGGACCTCCTCCTGCTCCTACTCTCCCCGGGCGCCCTCTCGGTCACGGCCGGGCCTCCGACCGGATGGGAAGGTTCGGCCTGGCGTCAACTCCTGCAGAACGTCACGGCCCGTGCCGGCCCGCTCGACGCGGTGCGGGTGGCCCGGGTGCTCGGCACCGGCGCGGTCGGGGGTCGTCTGGGTGCACTCGTCCGGGAACCGACGGTGGTGACGCTGGTCCTCGACCGAGGGGAAGGCGCCGAATGGGTCGGCGGCGGACCGACCGTGTCGCTTCGGCTGCAGGAGGCTTCGGCGGTCCGGACCCTGATGTCCGGGACCAGCGCCGTCGACCTGCCCCGAGACTCCCCCCCGCTCCTCGGCCGGAACGTCCACCGCCCGGTCGTCGTGACCGGCCCCATCGACGCGGTCGAGGCCGCCGGCGAATCAGCTCGCCGGTCAGGGGTGGATCAGCCGGATGATCTCGCTCCATCTTCAAGGCCCTCCGGACCAGGTCGCGTCGCAGTTCGTGGAAGGGATGGAGACGATCCGTCGCGAGCAGGTCGCCGAGCCGCGCCGGCCCCGGACCGAGGGGGAAGAGCGGGAGGGGGGCGCGGCCCTCCCGTCGATCACGGTGCCGTCGACGGCGACGCCCGCCGCGCGGCCGGAATCGAGAGGCCTCGCCGTTTTCGCGGGCGCCACCTTCGATACCGTCGAGGGAGGCGAACGGGGGGAGGATGTGCGGGCCTTCCTTCGTGCAGCGGCCCGCCAATCAATCCGCCGGGAGGTCTATGTGGGCGCGCTGCGGACCGCCGGCGGAATCCCCACTCGAGGCGAGGGCGCCGGCGCCTGGCTCGGCCGCCGCGTAGGGGCTGACCCCGCCGCCGAACCGACGATCGAATCGTTCGCCGTACGGGCCGGTTTCACCGACGTGGGCACGATGCTTGTGGGCTTCGCGCCCTGGGTCGCCCGCTAGTGCCGCGTCGAGCGGGAGAGTTCGAGGTCCCGGACCTCTAGCGCAAGTACTTTCCCGGAGGAGGGGATGCCTCCTCCCCATGCTGCGGGTCCGCGAGCTCTCGGAGGAGGAGGGCCGCGCTCTCTGCCGTCTGGTAGAGCGCTCCAACGACCCCACGGTCGTCAAGTGGATGCGGCACTAGAGGAACTTTCCGGCGCGGATGACGGGAGTCCCATCGATCGCGATCTCGGAGCCGGCGAGCGAAAACCACGTAAAGAAATTCGATCCGTTGCTGCCCTTGAGATGCCGGTTCCCCCCGATTTGTAGGGAAACGCTCCCCCCCTCGACGGTCTCCAAGTTGGGGACATCCTTGACAGCCGGGTTCAGCCCGAGTTTGAGAGCGCTGGCACGGTCCTTGCCCGCCGTGCCGTTCCGGTACCGACGGGAAAACTGTTCCTTTCCATACTCGAAGGAGTACGAGGTCAGCTTACCGCCAGCGAATTCGAGCGTTCCTCCAACGTGCCAGTTCCACCAGATATTTGTCCGCCGGTTCGCGTGGATGCTCCCCTCCGCGGTTTTGGAGTCGAGGGCCACTTCGAGAGTTCCGGCGGGAATCTGCTGCAGCATGCCAGATGGGGAATCTCCCTTGTTGTATGGGTGGGGCCTCCCGTCAAGCAACCGTGGAGCGACCCCGGCCAGGGCGACTTCCAGATCGGTTCCGTTGGAGTGGGTGATCCGCACTTTCTTCCCGCGGGAGAGCGCCTTGCCGAGCCGAGCCCCGCTTTTGGCCAACTCCCCCGGTTCGACGAGACATCCCTGCAGCACGCTTTCCTCCCACTGCGCGGGGTCCAGGCCCCACTTCTTGGCCCGTCCCTCCGTCACGAACCCCTCGGTCATTCGCACCCCGCGGAGCCCCGCCTTCCGGGCGACCGCGTACCAGGGCCAGTTCCAGGCGAACGCATCGTCGAGGGCATCCTCGGAATCCTTCTCGATGCGGTCGGCGTCGCCCGGACCCCAGAAATTCACGTACACATCCGCGGCTTTCAACGCCGCCCACTCCGGGGCGCTCGACTTGCCGAGGAGCTTTGTCTGCCCCCGGTCGATTGCGCGCCACCACGCGTCCTCGTCGTTTTGGACGAGGAGGACCTTGCCGCCCACACGGCGGACCTCATCGACCATCGCCGAGGCCATCGGCATCGTGTGGTCCCATGACTCGATGATCGCGTTCTCTCCCGCTCGGACCTTGAGGTACTTGGTCACGATCTTGCGGGCCGCGTCGCGCTGCAGCTTCGAGGGGGTTTCCGGCATGGCCCGGGGCCGAACTCGACGGGCCTACTTGTAACCCGCCACGCCTGGCTATCCGTCGACTCAATCGGACGCACTGTGTGACCAATTCACGTCCCGACCACCGCTGGTGGACGCGGCACTAGGCCACGGGCGCCGCGTCGGACGCCGCGGGTTCCGACGGCGCATAGTATCGCTTGAGCGACATGTATTCCTCGAACGAGATTTGTCGACGGGCCCGAACGGCCCCTGCCTGGCGCAAGGAGGTGATCTGGTAGGTGCGCAGCAACTCCTCCACCGACCGGGCTCCGGGGCGGGACGGCGCGGGAGGAGTCGACACGGCCTTCGGCGCGTCGGCCTCCGCGGTCCGCTCTGTTCCGCGGGCGCGAAGGAGGTCGTACTCGGCGTCGGTCAACTCGCCGTCGGCGTGGAGAAGCTCCACGAGCTCGATCTGCCGGGGTCGATAGGTCTCGAGGAGTTCTTCCAGGGTCCGATCCGGGCGGTCGACGACGAGCCCTCCCCGCCCGACGCCGGCGGTCTCGGAGGCGTGGGCGAGCCGGTCCGCGAGCTCCTTCAACGACCGGGCGAGCTCCGCGTCATCGAGCTCTCCGTCCCCGGCCTCCACAGGGAACCGGGCCGTCAGCCGGGCCCGTCGGGGCGCTCCATCGGGGGACGCCGGAAGCTCCTGCTCTACCGAGAGCTCGTACTCCTTTCGTCGCGGTACCATCGTTCCGCCGGAGGGGCTCCGGAAGAAAAGTACTCCCACCGCGGCGAGAGGTGAGGGGAAGGGAGCCGTGGGTCGCGGACTCCTCGTTCCCACCCCGCGGCCGGCTGATAAAATGTTGTTACTCGATTTCTGCGGGTGAGTATATATTCAGCAGGCCCCTGGTTCCCCGGAACGCACATGGTGTCGGTAAGCGCTCGCACGCACGCCGGGGACGGCCACACGGGCAAGGAAGCCTACACAGCCGAAGGGCGGGCGCTGTGCCCGGTGATGGCCGCAATCTCGATCATCGGAACCGAGTGGCGACTCGCAATCGCCCATCGACTGCTGGACGGCCCTCAGCGATTCAGCGAGCTCTTGCGTTCGAATTCCCGCCTCAACGCGAAGACCCTGAGTGCGACGCTGAAGTACCTCGAGAACGCCGGCGTCGTGCAACGCACGGTCGTCAGCACCCGGCCGTTCAGTGTCGTGTACTCGTTGACCGAAATGGGACTCGGCCTCGCTCCGGCCACGCGCGAGCTGCGCGCCTGGGGCGAGCGGTGGGTCCTGCCCCGCCTGAAGATCAAGGCGGCGAACGCGGCCGCGGCGTCGACCGTACCGGCGGTGGCCCCTGCGTTGGCGGCCCCCCCGGGCGGCCGTCGTCGCTAGCACGTAACACCCCTTCGGAGGCGGTGTTTCACCGCCCCTCCCTCGGCGCCTCAAATAGGCCGGACCCCGATGAGGCTCCTGCACACCACCCCGAGGGTCCCGCCCTACATCGCATAGGAGAGACGGCACCGCGTCTTTCGCGTGCGGGGGGACCTTCACCCAGTGTTTTTTCTGGCTCTCCCGTAGCGAGAGCACTTTTCGCCGTTCACCGGCGCCCAAACCGATGGCATCCCCTCGAGGGATTCCGGTCTGTTCGTCATGTACGGTCCCCGGCCACGCCCCCGCATTCACCCCGCCGCGTTTCTTCCGCACGAAACGTTGCTCCGTCGAATGCGCGTTGGCCCCGGCACCCGAGATTTGAGCGCACTCTGGCGACCCCTTCGACCTGGAGGACCCTCTTCCCGGCTCGCCGTCGCCCGTCCCGCTCCAACCCTGCGTCGCTAGCCTCTGGTTCGAGGTCCTGGGCGGACTCGACCGCCGGAGCTTGGGGAGCCGACCGGCTGCCGGGACCGGGCGCCGATCGGCTCCCCGTTCTGAGGAGATAGCGACTCAGCTCTTCCCGGTCTGCCTCGACCTGATTCGGCCGTCGAGGGGTGTGACAACGGTCCCGTTGTCACCGTGGACCCCCCGGAACGCCGTTCCCACCGTCTGACGGGGGCCCTCCGAGCCCGCGTCGCCGGACCCATCGTCTGCCTCCCTCTCCGGCGGGTCCGCCCGGCGGGGGGAGGTCCAGGTGTGCATCATGGAACCCTCTGCGGTCCTCTCAACGGCATCGAGACAACCCGTTCCCGTCGAACCCCTTCGCTGGCTGGACGACGCCGCCGACCCGATCTCCCAAGATTTCGAGACCCATCCGCAGGTCGACTACATCGGCCGGGTCCGCGTGCCCATTGCGGGGCCGTACCGCCCTTGGGCCCGACTCTACCGGCTCCCGGACTTGCGCCTCGTTTGGACCGTGCGACTGTGGGACCGAACCCGGGCGGTCCGTCGGGTCACCTCCACTCCCGTCCTCTTGGAGTTCGCTCGGGTCAACCGCCTGCCGACGCTGGCGTCGCGGGTCCGCTCGCTCGACCTCCGGGGTCGGAGCGACGCGTGAAGGCGACCCGGTCGCCCCCTCTCCCGGCGTATCGACTCGCGCCCGGCACCGGACCCCGCTGGCTCGAACCCTTCCTGGCCCGGATGGTCGAGCGCCTGCGAGCCGGCCGAGTGGGCGACGCCTTGCTCATCGAGCAATGGTGGGACGGCCACTCCGGCGAAGTCCGTCTGCTTCCGTTCTCCATCGACCTTGCGCTGGCGATGGAAACGCTCGGGGAAAGTATCCCGATCCGATGGTCTCCGCGCTTGAGGGACCACTCGAGTGAGCCGCCCCCCGGACTCGAGGAAGAATGGTTCCGAGTCGTCGGGTCCTCTCTTCGAGATTCCCGACCCGAGACTCCTAGGGTCGTCCCCCCCACGCGAGTCCCCGTCGACCGGAAGGAAAGTTCTCCGGGCGCAACGGCGTCGCCGGAAGCGGCGATGCTCCCCGCGAACCTTCTCCCGGTCGGTACGCCCTTCTGGGTAGCCCTGCA
Organism: uncultured Thermoplasmata archaeon; assembly: GCA_963773945.1. Classification (GTDB taxonomy): domain Archaea; phylum Thermoplasmatota; class Thermoplasmata; order Lutacidiplasmatales; family UBA184; genus JAKIWV01. The sequence continues at coordinate 90,013 of CAVZDD010000004.1, forward strand.
GACCCACTGGACGACGGGACCGGATGGCGAGGTGTGGGCCACGGTTCGGGGAAGGCTGGCCGCGGGCAATACCCCACAGCTCCGGGCCCTCGGGTCGGCGGTGGCTGTCCAGTTCCGCCGCTTCCGCTCGGGAACGTCCGACGCGCCGCTGGAGCTTCGCCGGATTCGATTCCCTCGACGATGGCGGCACGTATGGGTCTCGGGGGCGCGTCCGTGGTGGGATGCGACGCGCTCGATTGCGCTCGGTCCGGATCTCGTGGCGGCGTCCGTCCCGTTTCCGATGGGACCCGATCCGGACGACGACCCGCGCCTCCGGCATGCGGTGGTGTTGGGAGCCTCGGGGTCTGGCAAGACGGCGGCGCTCGCCCAGCTCGCGCGGCAGGCGCTCGGGGAAGGGCGCTCGGTCGTTCTCTTCGATGTCCACGGCGACCTCGCCCCTCGGGTCAGCTCCGGGCTTCCCCCCGCCCTCCGGGAACGCCTGGTCGGCATCGATGTGACCGGAACCCCCCGCGCCCTGCCGGGCCTTTCGGTCTTCGGTCCGGTACCCCGCGAGGACCAGGAGGCGCTCGTGGCGCATCTCGTAGCGGCCCTCAAGCGACTTTCCACCGAAAACGGAGAGACGTTCTGGGGATTCCGTCTCGAGCGGTTATTCGAGACCTTCCTGCACATCGTCCAGGCCCAAGGCGGGGACCTGGTCGACCTGTGGAGTTTGTTGACCGATCCCCGACGCCGCGACGCCGCTCGGCTCACGACCGATCGACCCGAGATCGCACGATTTCTCGAGGACCTCGATGGGATCGTGCGTCGTCAACCGGAGTTCCTCTGGCCGGCCGCCTCTCGCGTGGCCAAGGTCGTCGCCTCGCCGCTGCTCGCCGCCCTCCTCGCCCCGCAGGAGCGTTCCCTCGAAGTCGGGGAGCGGTTGCTCCACGGCGATTCCACGATCTGGCGCCTCCCGATCGGCGAGCTGGGTCCGGAGGGGGTAACCTTCGCGGTGACCCTGTTACTGACCCGGGTCTACCTCGAGGAAGTTCGTCGCGCCTCGCACGCGGGGCCGGCGCCCGAGCTCCGGGTTTTGTTCGTGCTCGACGAGGCCCACCTGTTCCCCGCTCGTCTTTTGAGTGAGATCGTCGCCGAGGGGCGAAAGTTCGGCCTAGGGCTGGTCCTCGCGACGCAGTACCCCACCCGACTCGCCCTCGAATTACGGGAGGCGCTCACCGGAGCGGCCGGCACCGTCTACCTGTTCCGGGTACCCTGGGCTTCGGCCGTGGCGACCGGCAGCTGGGCGGGTCTCGGTCCGGACACCGCGCAGAGGACCCTCCCCTTCCTTCCCCCCGGTTGGGCGGTGGTCAGCTCGACCGGCCCGAATGCCGACCGGCGCCTCGTCGCCATGCCTCCGAGCCCGCCGGCGGATCTCCACGCCTGGCAATCCATCGTGCAGCGATCCGCCGACCTTTACGGGTCGCCGGTCCAGTACGGGGCCGGGGGAGAAACCGGCTCGGCCGATCAGTTGGAGGAAACCCTCCTCCTCGGATTGGTCGGTCTCGACGCCGAAGGGGGGGCCGCCACGCGCTCCCGATTGTTGCGCTGGGCCGACTTCGACGACCGCTTGGATCCGGTGCTCGCCGTGCAGGCCCTCGAGGGCCTTCACCGGCGCGGCTGGGTCTCCCGGAGCGGGGAGGCGCTCTTCCTCTCGCCGGCCGGTGCTGACCGCATCGGACTCAGCGCCCGGACCGGCGCCCGGCCGGAGAGTGTGGAACATCGCGCGTTGCTGGTGGCGGCCCTTCGCATCTTCGCGCATCACCACGAACGGCTCGAGATCCTCCGTCAGGGTCGATTCGACACGCGGCTGCCCGACGGACGCGTCCCCCTGCTGCCTCCGCCCCACCGGCGCGGGAGTCCGGCGGAACTCGCGGACTCCCTGGACCGACGCCGAGCGGATTGGCTCTGGCGCTGCTTTGGGGGTCGGGATGTCCACGTAGAGGCGGAAGTTTCCGGCGCTACGCGTCGGGAACGGATCGAACGCGATTGGACGAAGGCCCGGGACGCTGGAGCCTTTCTCCTCGTGCTCGTCGGCGACGCCGGCCGCGCTCGGTCGGTGCGTCGGTACCTGCAGCGCCTCGACGTCCCGCGAACCCGGGCCGCGGTCTGGACGCTTCCATCCGCCCGCAACGTCTTACCGACTCGGGACTGAGAGGAATCCGACGAGGCATGCGCGCATTCGTGGCCGTCGACCTTCCGCCCTTGCGGGAGCCCCTCCCCCCGGTCTCCGGCCGGAGGACCACCTCACACTCCATTTCTTTGAGGACCTCTCGGTCGACCGGATTCCCACCGTGGTGGACGCCCTGCGCGAGACCGCCGCCTCTACGGGCCCCTTTGGGCTGGAGATCCGCGGGGTGGGGGCCTTCCCGAATCCCCAGCGACCTCGCGTGGTCTGGGCCGGCGTGGGGGACGGTTCGGAGACGCTCCAAGGGGTGGCGACGCGGCTGCGTCAGGGGCTCTCCTCCCGCGGGTTTCCCACGGAACTTCGACCGTTCGTGCCACACCTCACTCTCACCCGCATCCGGTCCCCCCGCGAGGCGAGCTGGGCGCACCGATTCCTCGCCGATCCGGACAACACGACGCGCGTCTGGACCCGGGCCACGGTCTCGGAGCTCCTGCTCCAAGAGAGCGATCTCCTCCCCACGGGGGCCCGCCATACGGTCCGGGAACGGGTGGCCCTGGGAGCAGGAGCGCGGCCCTCGGAGGGGTCCTAGACTACCCCCGGGCGGTTCCCGGCCCCGGACAATTCCCCGAAAACGGTCCTCGCTCACCTCCGGTCGGGCTCCGGACGGATTAAGAGCCTCTCCCCCGCTCTAGGGAGGTCGCTCCTCCCGACTCCGGGTCTCCCGGAACGGCGAGCCGGACCATGCGACACGTGACGAACCTCCGAACGACCGGCCCCACCGCTCCGGCGTTTCGGCTCGCGCTCGTCGTCGGTCTGGTCCTGCTCCTCGGGACCACCGCCCTTCGAACTCCCGTCGCCCTGCCCGTCCCGGGCTCGCCGTTGGTCCCGGCGATCAGCGGGCCGTGTCTCGGCCTTGGCGTCCCCACGAAGGCCACAGGCACGCTCGCCCTCGTGGGCACGTCGACGCCGTTGCCGTCGATCACCGGCGTATCGGTTCGGGTCGATTACTTCTACACGGAGGAGACCACGACGGGCGCCGACACGAACGAGAGCTGCGTGCCGACCAGCGCGTCCAGCCTCACGGGTTCCGGGGGGTCCATCGCCGTGCCCCTCCCCCTCCCCGTCAGCCGGTGCGTGTCGGGCGTTTGCGTCGATTATCTCGGCCCTTACGGACCACTCGGGTACGCGACGTCTGGCGCGCCGGCCGGATTCTTCGAGCAGGACCCGACGAACGGCACGAACTCTGGCGCCATCCTGTGGGACGCGGACCTCTACACCGCGCAGATGAACCGGACCGGCTCACACGTCGTGAGCGTCAACGCCCTGGTGTCCGTATCGGCCTCGGCATGGAACGTCGTCGGGACCCCGGCGCCGGGCCCGCTCTCCTACACGTGGAACCTGACGGGACTCGACTGGTTTCCGTCCGGCCTCACGGCCCCGAACATCACGGTGCAGGGAAAGGACAGCACGTGGGTTGGATCGCTCAGCGTCACGGTCCAAGGCAGCTACGGGGGCACGACGGAATCCGCGCGATCCCCCGTGCTCTCGCTCGACCCCCTAGCGACCACGGCCTCCTCGGCCACGACGTCGCCCAATCCACTGGACCCGGGGGTCCCGGTCACTTTCGTCGCGACCGGCAACGGCGCGGCGGGTTACCCCTACACGCTCACCGTGGACCCGGGCGCGGGGACCCTGCCGATGAGTGCTCCGTGTGAACCCACCCCGCTCGTGAACGGCACGGTGAATGTGACCTGCCAGGTGGAGGCGGCGTATCCCACCGCAGGGAACGTGACCCCGACGGGCTCGATCTCGAACGGCGACTCCTCCGCGTCCCTCTCCTTCCTCCCCATCGCCGTACATCCGGTCGAGCAGGTCTCGCTGACCGCGACGAAGTACGTCACCTATCCCAACCGGACCGTCGTGCTCACCGTGACCGTCACGAACGGGACCGGGAGCAGCCCCTACGGACCGGCCTGCCTCTCGGTGAACGCGGGATCGCCGCTGACCTGTCAACCCCCGAACGGCACTTCATGGGTCTTCAACGAAAGTTTTCCCACGCCGGACAATTACACCGTCCGGGCCTTCGTCGCCGACCGGTTCGGAGAGAACGTCTCGGCCGCTGCCGAGGTCGTGATCGTCCCCACTCTCACGGTTCGCGTAAACGGAAGCGCCTCGATCTCGGTCCCGGCGAACGAGACCCACGCCCTGGTGGCCGTCGTCGCCGGGGGCGCCCTGCCGATCCAGGCGGTGTGGAACAGTTCGGGAACGACCCGAATCGCGTGTCCGAACCTGATCGTCTCCGACGGGGCCGTTCCCTGCAACTTCTCGGTCTCCTCCCCGGTCCGCCTCAACGTGACCCTGACGCTCACGGATGCGCTCGGCAGCGTGGCCTCGGTGGTCTTCCGGGTCACCGTGACGGCGGCGTCGGTCCCCCCTAGCTCACGTGCCGCCGGCGCCCTCCCGACGGCGACCTGGGTCGCGCTCGGAGCCTTAGGGGCTGTCGTCGCCGCGGCGCTCCTGATCGCGCTGGTCGTGCGACGGCGCACCCGCCGCCGTCCCGGAGCCACGGTGGAGGAGACCGAACTCGAGCGAATGGCCCGGGGCCGGGACCATCTCCTCGCCCACGCCGACCCCGTCACGCCCCGGCGACCCGACGAGCTCGTGGCGGACTGGACAGGGCCGCCGGTCGCGCCGGAGGAATGGGCCGAGTGGATCGCCGCGCTCGTCGCCGACGGCAGCCTGATCCCGATCCGGGGCTTCGACCACCGGCTGGCCTACCGCCGGTCCACCCCTCGGGCGGTGACCCCCACGATCCAGTTCGACCCCTCCGCGTTGGACGCGAAGGGACTCCCGACCGAGGAGGACGACGACGGTCAAGGCGGTGGGTGACCGACGAGGTCGTAGTACCGATACGCCGCCTCACCGGCCCCGAAACAGAAGCGGAGTCCGGTGAAGCCGGACTTGAAGGCGGCGGCGTCGGCCGCCACCGACTCGGGCGCCTTGCCCCGGTGCAACAGGTCGTCCATCAGCTCCGCGATCCGGACCATCTCCTTCTCGGTCATTCCGACCCGGGTCACTTCGGGCGTCCCCAGCCGGATCCCGCCGGGGTGCTTGGGGCTCGTATCGCCCGGGAGGAGGTTCTTGTTGGTGATGAATCCCGCGTCCGCGAGTCGACGGGCGACCTCTTCGCCGCCGCCTTCGCGGCTCACCCGGACGGCGAGCGTGTGGGAGGCGGTGAAGCCGAGCTTCTCACCGAGCACGTCGAAGCCCCGGGCGTGGAGCGCGGCGCCCAGCGCCTTCGCGTTCGCGATCACTTGTCGGGCGTAAGCGCGGCCGAACGCCAGATGTTCGGCAAGGCTGACCGCGAGCGCCGCCATCGTGTGGAGGTGGTGGTTGCTTGTCACGCCGGGGAAGGCCGCCGACGTGAGGCGCTTCGTGACTTCCGCGTCGTCGGTGTTCCCGAGCAGGATCCCATGCTGCGGGCCGGGGAGCGTCTTGTGGGTCGACGCGGAGAGCACGACGCATCCCTCGTGGAGCGGGTCCTGGAACTCCCCCCCTGCGATCAGCCCCAGCACGTGGGCGGCATCGTACCAGCCTCGGGCGCCGATGTCCTCGAGGGTGGACGAGAGCTCCTGCACGGGCAGCGGGAAGAGGAACAGCGAGAGGCCGAAGAGGGCGAGCTTGGGTCGCACGGCGCGCAAGATCTCCTTCGTGCGCGGCACGTCGATCGTCATCCGCTCCGGGTCCCACGCGTAATAGACCGGTTTCACTCCCCGCAGGCCGAAAGCGCCGAACGAGGCGCTCGAGATGTGCGCTCCGTCGGCGAGCCGGCAGGTGCCGACGAGGTCCCCGGGCTCGGCCATCGCCTTGAGCACCGCCAGGTTCGCCACCGTGCCCGAGATTGGCCGCACGTCGGCGAAGGAGCATCGGAACAGCCGCTTCGCGAGGTCGAGGCAGAGCGTTTCCACCTCGTCAACCTGTTCGTTCCCCTCGTAGTAGCGTTCCCCGGGAAGCCCCTCGGCGTACCGGGAATGAAAATCACTGATGAGCAGTTCCTTTGCGTACGGCGAGAGCAGGTTCTCGCTCGCGATGAGCGGAATGGCCCGCTCGAAGCGGGTCGAGTGCCGGCGCACGGCGTCCCGGACGCGCTCCACCGTCTGCGCCATCTCGCCCTCGACCGAGGGATCGTGGGTCGGCGGCTCCGGCACTACCCCCCCACCCCCTTGCTTCCACTGGAGTCCCGGGAAGGCCTCGGCACGTCAAACCACCCGACGCGACGCGCGACCAGAACCCACCCCTGTGTCTCCAGACAAAGGATCCCTGCCCGAGGCCGTCCCACCATCCATTACCATATAATCCGGACGACCGCTGCCTCCCTCCCGATGCCTCGAATATCCACTCCATCCCCCCCTTCCTCCCCTTCCTCTACTCCCTCCCCTCCTCCTCTCTCCCATCCCTCTCCTTCCCCTCCCGCCTCACCCTGGCCTCACTCCCGCCGCTTCAAGATCCAATACGGAGAACTCGACCTGCTCAACCATCTCAATCATGCCGTTTACTTCCGGTTCATGGAAACCCTCCGATCCGAGTACTACCTAGGTCTCCGCCAGACCACCGACCCCCACCAACTCGACATCATCATCGCCGAAGCCCGCTGCCGCTACCTCGTCCCGGTGCTCTACGCCACCGAACTCGTGGGCGAGGTCGCCCCGGCCCGACCCCTCGGGCGCACCAGCTTCGCCCTCCTGTACCGGTTCACGGACGAACCCCAACGGGTTGTGACCGCGCGTGGACACACCGTGATCGTCTCGTACAACTACGCAACGGGAATGAAGAAACCGATTCCGAACGATGTGCGGTCCGCCCTGGAACTCGACGCGGTGGACCCGAAGGCCGAAGGCTGGTAGGAAAACTCCACTCGCAGCAAGGGGGTGGGGGGGTCCTCTCGGACTCCGTCGCGCCGGATTTCGGCGCTACGTTTCGGGTGTGTAGCCCGGGTTCTCTCGGGCCACGCCCGGCAGAGGGGGCGGCCAGGGGGTGGGTTCGATGAACGTCGGGTCGTCGACCACCGACTCCAGGTGGTAGGTCACGCCCGTGCCTTGGAGGGCATTGTGGAGCTTTTGGAGGCGCTCGCGGAACTGCTTCACGCTGTCCCACTCGAAGACGAGGTCGTGCGTGCCGACGATGAACGAGAGGCCGGCGTGTTCCCGAAGTCGCTCCGCGACCGAGAGCGGCGAGATGCCGTCCGGTGAAAAGTAGAGGTCGACGTACGTATGCATGCTCGTTCCTCCGCGAGATTGCGTGGATTCCCTATTTAAGCCGGTCGCGGGACCGGAGCAGGGCCGGCGGTCCCACTCCGGGGAATAGAGAGTTTGAAATACCGAAACCGTCCCCATTTCTCCCGTGTCGCGCCCGTGGGTCCTCATCGCCGCCTTTGCCGCTGTGACTGTGATGCTTCTCGCGGGGTTCGCCATGATCCCGGCGGGGACGGCGGCGGCGGGCGCCGCGAAGCTCCCCGCGCTGACGCTCGCCGGGGCAGTCTCCGCGGCCCAACCGGTCGCCACGACGGTCGCGGCCGCGGGCTCTCCGCTCCTTAACGCGGCGGTCTCCTCACTAGACCGTGGCGCGGGTCCGGCCTTCGGCATTCCGGCGCAGTGCGCGGTTTCTGCGGCGGGCCAAGCCGCTTGCGGCGCGCCGCCGATCCGCTCTCCCGGAACACACGCCCCGGTAAGCCACTCTTCGGCGGCTCATTCCGCTGCACCGGGGGGCACTCCTCAGTTCTACAACGTTACCCCGGCAATCTCTACGGCCTCATTGGGCGCGATTCCGACGGTCGAATTCAGCGGGCGCATGGCGTACGACCCGCTCCTCAACGAAGTCGTCCTGTTCAATGGCTGCTCTACGAGCCTGTGCAATAGCAACTCGACCTGGACCTACAACGGGTTCGCCTGGGACAACATCACCGCTTCCCTCGCGCTCTCGCCGTCGGCTCGGCAAGGCGCGGGGATGGACTATGACCCCGGCTTCGACGGCGTCATTCTCTACGCCGGCACGAACACCCTGGGCTTCAACATGGACGACACTTGGCTGTTCAACGCGACCGGATGGTACAACATCACCGCGACCGTCGGCGCTCCTCTCGCGGGCGGCACAGAGGCCGTGACCTGGGCCTATGGCGCGATGACCTACGACCCCGCGATCGGTTCGATGATCGTCGTGGACGGTTGCGTCGACGCCGCTTGTGACGACGTCTGGGGCCAGACGTTTTACCTGAATGCTACCGGATGGGGCTGGTCGTGGGGCCCGGGCACACTGGACAACCGCACCTACCTCGCCTACAACTCCCTCGCGTACGACGCGGCGGACGGTTACCTGGTCGAGTTCGGCGGTTACGATTACTTCTCGGCGATGGTCCAGAACTACACCTACTGGCTCAACTCCACGTCCGGGAACTGGATGAATATCACCAACATGGACGCCGGCTGCGTCGCCGGGACCTGCTACACTCCGCCGGCCCGTGACTCGGCCGCGATGACCTGGGACAGCCAGCTCAACGCAGTCCTCCTCATGGACGGGTTCAACTACACGACGGGCACGTGGTACAACGACTCCTGGCTCTTCTCGGGCGGGGTCTGGCTCCCGGCCAACCTCACGGGGACGAACGCGCCGAGCAACTACTGCGGGGCCGCTCAGCCGGCCCTGGCGGAAGTAAGTGACAACGTAGCGCCGTTCATCATCGGAGGCGCCGGACCGTGCGGTTCCGCGGGCGAAACGAACGAGTTCGTCTACGAAGTCGCTCCGTTGCCCACGCTGGCCGCCACTCCCAACCCCCTCGACCTCGGCATGACTACGACCGCCGCCGCGGGATGGGCCGTCGGCACCGGCAGTGGGATCGTGGCTGCGTGGAACGTCTCGTACGGCGACGGCCACTTCGTCTCGGCGGCCCGAGGGGCGACTACGAACACCTCCCAAGCGTTCTCGCACGCGTTCCCGGCGCACACCTACGGCTCGGCGGCGGTGTTCGTGGCGAATGTGACCTGGACCGACTTCTTCTACATCACCGGCACGGCGTCGGTGACCGTCACGGTCCACCCGGCCGTGGCCGCGACCATCACCGCCTCCGCCCTGACGATCACGGCCGGTAACGCCGTGACCTTCACGACGAGCCCGACCGGCGGCAGTGGGACGTACACCTACGCGTGGAGCTTCGGGGACGCGACCACGAGCACGGTCCAGGACCCGGCCGCCCACACATTCGCGAAGGCCGGTACCTACGTCGTGAACCTCACGGTGACCGACAGCATCGGTCAGGCGGTCCATGCGACGTCGGTGACGATCACGGTCAACGCGGCGCCCTCGTCGTTCAGTCTCGGCAGCACGGGCACCTACCTTGTGATTGGCCTTGTGTTGCTCGTCGTCGTGGTCCTCGCGGTCGTGCTGCTGATGCGGCGCCGGAAGAAGCCGGCCCCCTCGGCCCAGCCGTGGCAATCAGGCACTCCGCCGGCGGAGCCGGCGCGCCGCCTCCCGGCGCCAGTGGGGTTCCGCCTGGAGCCGCAGAGTCCCCGCCACCTCCGCCGCCCGCTCCGTAGACGCACGCGTCGGAAACTGCGCGAACCCTTTCCCCTCCCGCTTTTCCTAGAGGTCGCCGGCGCCTGACATCCACTCGAGCCGGCGCGACGACGCGGTTCTCCACCTCAATCCGGTCCCGGGAGCGGAGCCGCCCGCGGGCTTCCCCGCGGCGCGAGCATAGCGAGTTTGAAATACCCAGCCATCCACGGCTCGCCAATGCCGCGAGCCCTGCTCCTGACGGCCGTAGTCGCCCTTGCGATCGTAGCTGTTCTGGGAGGCGGGTTCGTCTCCGCCGCCTCGGGTGTGGGGGCTCCGCTCTCCGGGGCCGGGACGCATTCCACGCATCCGACCTCAGATGCCACGGCGGCCGGGACCGCCTTGCTGAAGGCGGCAGTGGCCAGCGTCAACGCGGCGTCGGCCCGGCTGGGATCCGCTTCGACGTGCGCGGTCATCTCCGGAACGGCCGCCGCCTGCGGTGGATCAACTCCCCGCCCCCTCTCCAAGCTCGACGCCGGCCCCCGCGCGAACTTCGCCGGGGCCCCCGATTCCTTCGTGCGACCGGCCCCGACTTCTCCGCCCGCGCCTGCCGCTCCCTCTCCTTCCCCCACGCCAGCGCCCATCGACCCGACTTGGTACAACGTGACGACCCAACTGACCACGGCGTCCGGCGGCGTGATTCCCGCGGTCGGACCGGGGAGCGGAATGGCGTTCGACCCCCTGCTCGGCGAGGTCGTGCTGTTCGCCGGAACTACCGTCACCGCCGACGGCCCCTTCGTGAACGAAACTTGGACCTACAACGGGATCACCTGGACCGACCTGACGGGCACCCTCCCCTTGGCGCCCTCCGTACGGTGGTATCCCGGATTCGATTACGACCCCGCGATGGGCGGGGTCATCCTCGTCGGCGGATTCAGCGCCGCCAACTTGGGCCTCAACGACACCTGGCTGTTCACCGGTACCTGGAAGAACATTTCCGCGACCACCGGAATGCTGCTGGACGCCTCGAACGGGGGCGGCCAGAACGGTGCTCCCCTCTATGAAGGAGGCATCGGCGGGTCCGGAGCGGCGTGGGACCCGCTCCTCGGGGGCTTCCTACTAACGGACGGCTGTACGGACCCGTACTGCGACAGTGCCTATGCGCTGAGCTGGCTCCTCAACTCGACCGGCTGGTGGACGATTAGCTTCGGTCCGGGCTGGGGATTGGCCAATCCGGTACCCGATTACAACGCGACCTGGCTCGGCTACACCGTCATGGCGTGGGATCCGACGGACCAGTACATGGTCCTCTTCGGCGGGCTCGACTACTATGCGGGCCTGCCGGAGAATTACACCTACACCTATTCCACAGGAGTGTACACCGGAAGCGCGGCGTTGAACGCGAACTGGGACAACTTGACCGGAATGGACATGGGACCCGACGGCGCCCCGGCGGGCCGCGATGCCGCCTCAATGACATGGGACGCCCAGCTCGGTGGGATCTTCATGACCGGCGGGTACAACTACACGGTGGACTACGGGTACAACGACACCTGGGAGTTCGTCGGCGGGCTCTGGTACACGCTCGCCCCCGCGCCGGCCGCCTTCTCCCCCGGATATGGATACACCCTCGCCGTGAATTCCACCCACATCGGCGTGTTCGTGGTCGGAGGCTTCCGGTACGGGGCTCCAGCCCCCGATTACGGTTCGCAGGACGAGTGGGTGTTCGAGACGCCCCCGCAAGCGACGCTCACCGAGACACCGACCCCGGTCGACCTGGGAACCGAGGTCAACTTCACGGCCGGCTGGACCCTCAACACCGGCACTGGCTACGCCGCGGGTTGGAATGTCTCCTATGGCAATGGGCACTACGGTACCTCGCGCGCCGCGACCGGCGTCAGCTCGGCGACGGCATACACGAAGGTCTTTCCGTACACCTACCCGGCGGCCGGTATGTTCACGGCCACCGTCACCTGGTCGGACTTCTTCTACATCGATGCGACCAGCGCGTCGGTCAGCCCGACCGTTAACCCGGCGCTCGGGCGACGATCACCGCCTCCGCGATGACGATCACCGCGGGGGGAACGGTCACGTTCACCACCAGCCCCACCGGCGGCAGTGGGACGTACACCTATGCGTGGAGCTTCGGGGACGCGACCACGAGCACCGTGCAGGACCCGGCGGCGCACACCTTCACGAAGGCCGGCACCTATGTGGTCAACCTGACGGTGATGGACAGCCTGGACCATTCCGTCAAGGCGGCCTCGGTGACGATCACGGTGAACGCGGCGCCCTCTCCCTCGTCGTTCAGCCTCGGGAGCACGGGCACCTACCTCGTGATCGGCCTCGTGCTGCTGGTCGTTGTGGTCGTCGCGATCGTGTTGCTCATGCGCCGGAAGAAGCCCGCGCCGGCGGCCCAAGCATGGCAATCGGCGCCTCCGGCCACCGGCGGGGCCCCCCCGCCAGGAGCTGGAGGCTCGCCACCTCCTCCGCCGTCGTAGATGAGTGCGCCGGGACCGGCGCGAACCCTTTCCCGCCTCTCTTTTTCTAAAACGTGGAACGTCGGCGGAGTGCTAGGCCAGCAGGGTGGCCACGCATCGAGAGAATCCGGAGACCCCGTTCGCTCCTCAGCCCCGTCGCCCCACCAGCGTCGTCGGGTCACGGTAAGGCTGCTCCCGTCAGGACCTGACCCGGTTCCCGTGATGGGTAACCGCTAGGGCGCTCCTCCGAGCGCTCGTCGCGGTGCCCGCGGCCCAGTGGAACAGAGCGTCGACGAAGACAAACGAGACGGATTCCCTCGGTGCGCGTCGCTCCTGCCTGTCACCCCCGCTAAGGACGGTTTCGGTGTAAAAGGGGACGCCCAACCCCCCGGTCTAGCCTAGCGTTCAATTCCACGGACTGTCGGGATATATAGTTGTCACCGAGATGACCGGTCCATGACGGGCGCCGGTTCGCCTCCGGCGGCCGTGTTGAGTGCCGGATCCGGCGGGGCCCCTGCGACGGAACTGCGCGAGGACCCCTCCGCCTCTCCGAGACCGCCCCAGGGTGGACGCCTCCGCAGCCCGCTCGTCCGATTCCTGGCGCAGCGCCTCGCGCTCCTCCCGGCGCAGCTTGTCTTCGTCCTCGTGATCCTTTTCGTCTTTGGCACGGTCCTGCCGGCCGTCTGGGCGCACCAATCGGTCTGCACCCTGGCCGGCGAGTCCTGCACCTGCCCCTGGTCGAACGTGGGATGCTCGGTCGCGCCGTTCTTCACGGCGCTCGCCACGTTTGTCGATCACATCGTGACCGGAAAGTGGGGCGAGACGAACTACTTCGGGATCGTCGCGCCCACGGTCCAATATTTCCGGTGGTGGCTCCCGAACTCCATCGAACTCGCCGTGACTTCCCTCGGCATCGCCGGCGTGGCCGCCTATTTCATCGGAATTCGGGCCGGATGGCGTCCCGGCGGAGGCTTCGACGTCGGTGCCCGGTTCTTGGCCGGCGTCGGCCTGCTGCTGCCCGCGTTCTTCCTGATCTTCTTCCTGCTCATTGCGAGCTGGACCCCCTACCTGCAATACTTCGGGGACACGCCGTACGGCACGTTGCCCGGAGCGCTCTGGCTCGATTTCCACGGGGGCCGACCGACCTGGATTGGAATCGCAGGCACCTCCTCGCCCACCGGCTTCCCGATCATCGATGCCCTCTGGCACGGGAACATTCCGTATGCGATGAACGTGCTCGCGCGAACGCTCCTCCAAGGAGCCATCATCGCGATCGCGTACCTCGCGATATTCTTCCGGTACGCCCGGCACACGGTGGTTGAGGCGCTGCGCGAGCCCTACATTCTCGCCGCACGGGCCCGGGGCGTCCCTGATCGGACCCTGCTGTGGCACCATGCCAGTCGGCGGATCATCCCAATCTACGCCCTCGTCTTCGCCGCGACGCTGCCGGCGTACATCGTCACGCAGGCGATCGCCGAGGCGGTCTACAACTACAACGGCATCGGCACGCTCGTCATGTACAATTTCTCGGTCGGCGGGGCGAACGTCGCCGGCTTCGACCAGGTGGCGATCTTCCTCCTCGCGGCCGTCGTGCTCGCGAGCACGCTCACGGCGGACCTGATCTCCCGCGCGCTCGACCCACGGTTCCGGCGATGAGTCCGATGGTGAACTTCAACGTCGGCGAGGAACCGGTCGGCCCGCCCACCGCTTGGGTCCGGGTCGTGCGCACCGGCCTCCAGTTGCTCGACACGCCCACGCTCCTGCTCGGACTGACGCTCGTCGTCTTTTTCGTGGGGGTCTCGGTCGACGCCGTGACGACCTTCGGACCCCACCTCGACACGATGTACACGCGCCTGAGCTGGGCCACCGGGGCCTATCCGCCCGGCCCGTCGGCCACCCATCCGTTCGGGGTCATGGACACCCTGGGCGTGGACGAAGCGACAGCGCTCTTCCAGGCGACGCCCTTCGACGTGGCCCTCGTCACGGGCATTACCCTCCCGGCCGCCCTCATCGGGCTCGTCCTGGGGTCGGCGGCCGGCGCCGGGAACCGGCTCGCCGCGGGCCTCGTCATCACCGGCGGGGACCTCCTGCTCAGCATCCCGGCGCCATTCCTCGTGATCCTGATCTTCCTCAGCCTTTCCCGGTTCCTCTACCCGTCCGAGTACCTCTGGGTTTTCGGCGTCGCCTTCGTGGCGATCCTCTGGCCGTACCACGCCCGCGTCGTGCGGCAGCGGGCCGTGATCGTGAGCCAGGAGAACTACGTCGAGGCGGCCCGGGCCGCCGGCGCCTCCCGGGCGTGGGTCGTGCGCCGGCACATCCTGCCTAACAGCTTTACCCCGATCCTGGCCCAGATCCCAGTCGACGTGGCGAGCGTCTTCTTCGTCCTGACGGCGTTCCCGTACGCCGCCTGCCTCGGCGGCGGGGGCGTGGGCAGCGCCTTCTCGATCGCCTCCCCGCTCCCCTCCCGGAACTTCCCCGAGTGGGGCTGGCTCGCCGCGAACGGGGCCTGCTACGGCTACAGCCCGGTCTTCGCCGCCGACTTCTGGTGGATGTTCCTGTTCCCGATCATGATGATCGCATTGTTCAGCGGCACGGTCATGCTCCTCTGCGACGGCCTGGACCGGTTCGTCACGCAGAACGTCCGCCAATAGGCGCCGGCGCCCCCGCGGGCCTACCGGATGTGGTCGAGCGAGAACGAGCCCAGCGAGAAGGCCCGCTTCGTGAACGTGTAGCCGACCCAGGCCCGCGACTGGACGTCGGTGATGCCTCGCACCGACAGGAAATTCTTGAGCTGGTCGATCTTGAGGTTGATCGTCCCGTCCATCATGTGCTCGAGCGTCCGGGTGTCGGACTCGCTGTGCATGCCGGTCTCGATCAGGTAGTAGCCGGCCGCCCCGTCGACCTTCCGGCGGCCGACGAACGGCTGGAGGAACCGGAACGTTGCGGCGGTGTCGAGGTAGGCCGTGATGGTCGAGACCGATTCGAAGACGATCCGGTACGGGAGGTTCTTCTGCCGGAACTCCATCGCGAACTCGTTGACCTTGGCCGTGAGGCTGTCCATCGCCCCCTTGTCCGTCATGGAGAACAGGACGGCGTTCCGCTCCCCTTCGGTGAGTCCGAGGCTGCGCGAGTACAGGTCGATGTACTTCACCAGCCCCTTCTGCTCGAGCTCGAGATAGTTCGGGAGGAAACCGGTCGCCTCCTCGCGCACGGTCTGGTAGGTCTTGTCCGTGAGCACCCAGATGGCGCCGGCGCCATTCCGAAGCCCCTCCGTCATGAACGCCCGGGCCAGGACATCCTTGCCGGTGTGGGCCGGCCCGTTGACCAGCAACTGGGAGCCGATCGGGATGCCGCCGAACAGGAGGTCGTCCAACCGGCGTACCCCGTACGGACCTTCTTGGCCGAGGAGGTGGCCGCGACGTCGGCCTCCGCCTTTTCGGCCTCGGCCTCCGCGGCCTTGCCTTCGAGTCCCCCGAGCTCCTCCATCCGCTGGCTGAGGAACTGCTCGCGCGTCCGCAGCTCCTCCTCCTTCTTGGTGACCTCCATCTGGAGCTCGGAGAGCTGCTTCGTCTTCTCGGCCGAGTCGAGCGACCCGCCGGCGAGCTTCGCCTCCTCCACCCGACGTATCTGCAGCGCGACGGACTCCTTCTGGATCCGGAGTTCCTGCTCCCACGCCTGCAGTTCCTTTTCCTTGTACTCCAGGGGCGTGCGCCGACGGGTAATCTCTTCGGTCTGGAGACTGATCTCCTCGAACTTCGTCCGGAGCTCGTTCTCGCGTCGGGCAATCTCCCGTTCCCGCATGTCCGCCGTGTTCATCCGGGACTGGAGCGCCTCGGTCAAGGAGCGTTCGTCGGCGCCCACGGTATCGAGCCGCTTCTTCGAGAGCTCGAGCTCGGACCGGAGGTTCCGGATCTCTTCCTCGAGTTGGATCTGGCGGCGACGCAGCTCCGTCTCTCGTTCGATGTACCCGTGTTCCCGCTCCGCGAACTCGAGCCGGACCCGAGCTTCGACTTCCCGGGCGGTGCCATCGGACGCGTTGGGCGCGACGACCCCCCCTTCCGCCTCGGGGGCGGCCGGTGCCGCGGGGGCCGGGGCGATGTCGCTCCCCGTCCGGTCGAGGGCCATCTGGAGCTCCGAAATGCGGCCTTCCATCTCCTGGACGAGCTGCTCCCGGGCCTTCGCCTCCCGGTTCCGGACGTACTTGATGACGGCGATGGAACCCCGCTTGACGTGCTCGAGCTCCTCCTCCATCTGTTTGCGTTTCTGTCGTTCGTCGTAGAGTTGCCGTTGGATGTCCTGCAACTCCTGGACGAGCGAGTGGGGCTCGAACTGGTCGGACTTCACCCGGTCGAGGAGGTCCGTGAGCCAGCGGACGAGGGTCGCTTCCCGCTCCCCAATGGCCGCCGGGGAGGGCGGAGCGCCGGACCGGTCCGTAGCCAATGGGGTGGAAACGGTCGGGGTCTCTGGTCGGGTGGAGGGCAGGCCGGCGTCCTCCGGGGTGGTCGAAGGCGTCCCCGTGGGCGACGGCGCGGGCTCCGAGGACTGGATCCAGGATTCCATCACCGAGTCGTCCCCGTCCACCCACTTGCGGAGGACGTCCGCCGAACCCTTGGTGGGGGTGGTGATCTTGACGCGCTTGGGGCGGTCGGCCTTGTTGACCGACGCCATCCACTTCTCGACGATCCGCTCCCCGCTCGGCGCGGTCGTCTCCGGGGCGTCCGGCCCGGTCTTGCGCTCCTTGGGGGGCTCCGAGCTCGCCTCCTCCCGGGAAGCTGTCTCGGCTGTCGCGTCCGTCGAGTCCGTCATCGGGGGTAGGGTTACAAGGCGCGCTGACGACTTTAAGACCTGTGGGCGACCGGCGCCACCCTCAAGGGGCGGAGGAGGCCATCCCGAACCCCCAGACCGGTGACTCAGTGCGAGGGACGCGGGACCGAAACTCGTCCTCCCACCATCGGAGGTACTGTCGCCGTCCATTCCGGCGCTCTTCGAGAGCCTGCCGGGCGAGCTCGCTGGCCACCGGGGCCCACGCGTCCCAATCTTCCCGGGCCCTCCGCGGCACGCTCAGGTAGTAGGGCGGCCCCTGGAACCGGGTGCCGAACCGGGCGAGGACGTACAGGTCGCAGGCGCGCTCGCCGTTCGGAACCAGATGGAGCGGCCACTGGAGCAGATGCATGAACTCGTGCGCCGCGGTCGCTGCGAGTTCCTGGGGCCGCCCCGCCAGCCGCGGGTGGAAGGCCACCCGTGGCGGCCGTTCCAGGATCGAGGCAGTTCCCAGGCGACGTGAAGCGGGGGGCAACAAGTCCACGCGGACGCGGAGCCCGGACAGTTCTGGGAAGGCGTCCGCCACCTGCGCAACCGGTCCGAGCAGCTCCCGCACCCGAGGCCACTGCTGGAGACGACGTGTCGGCGAGAGTTCGACGCCCATCGGGGTTTCGAACATTGGGGCATAAATAGAGCAGAGGTTCCTCGCGCAAGCGTGGACCTCGAGGAGCGCGTCGCCCGAGCAACCGGGAACACGGCCGAGGTTCTGACCACGGAGGAGCTTCGGAAGCTCTTCGAGCGGGAAACGTCGCCCCGCGCGTACATCGGCTTTGAACCGTCGGGATTGCTCCACGTCGGCCACCTGATCACGGCGCGCAAGATCCGCGACCTCACGGATGCGGGGTGCCGGGTGACGGTCTTCCTGGCCGATTGGCATGCCTGGATCAATGACAAGCTCGGAGGCTCGCTCGAGAAGATTCGCGAAGCGGGCCGCTACATGCAGAGCGGATTCCTCGCCCTCGGCGTGGACCCCGCCCGCACCGATTTCCGTTGGGCGCAGGACCTCCAGGACGGGAAGGACTACTGGGCGCGCGTCATCCGCGTCGCGAAGGTGACATCGCTGGCCCGCTCCCGCCGGGCGTTGCCGATCATGGGCCGCGTCGAGGAGGAGGCCAACCTCGACACGGCGAAGCTGTTCTATCCGTCGATGCAGGCCGCGGACATTTTCCAACTTCCCGTCGAGATCGCCTATGCGGGGGTGGATCAGCGGCGCGCCCACGTGCTCGCGCGAGAGGTCGCGCATCACTACCACTGGCCGGTGCCCGTGGCGATCCACACTCCGCTGATCTCGTCCCTCAAGGGTGGCGGACGCATGGACCCGGAGTCTCAGACGGTCGAGCGAAAGATGTCGAAGTCCGACCCGACCGCCGGCGTTCCGATTCCGTCCGACCCCGAGATCGTCGCGGGGCGGATCGGCGCAGCCTACTGCCCGGCGAAGGAGGTCGACGGAAACCCGGTGGTCGAGTTGGTGCGTTTCGTCATCTTCCCGTGGGAAGGGAAGCTCTCCGTCGAGCGGGCCTCGAAGCACGGCGGTCCCGTCGAAATCTCGACCGCCGAGGAGTTCCTGGCCACTTGGCGGGCCGGCTCACTCCATCCCCAGGACCTGAAGGCCGCCGTGGCCGCTGCGCTGACCCGGATTACGGCGCCGGCCGAACGATTCTTCTCGGACCACCCCGAAGCGATTCCCTCGATGCTCAGCCCCGGCCCTTCTCCTCCGGTCTAACACCGAACGGTCCATAATGGGCCCGGGCCATCGGGAGCCGGTGTCCGCGGAAGCGGGTCTTCAGCGCGCCACGGTTTCTCCCGAGAGGGGCACGATATGGATCGGCTCGATCGTCGTGGATTGCACGAAGCTGGATCAGATGATCCGGTTCTGGAGCGAGGCCCTTCATTACGTTCCCCGTGGGCCCGTCCGACCCGACGGAGTCATGCTACAGGACCCGAAGGGCGTCGGCCCGAACTTGAACATGAGCCTGTCAAACGAGGGTCCGTTGGAAGAATACCGGCTCCACTTGGATCTCTACGTCACCAACCCATTGGCCGAGATGGAACGTCTCCTGGCCCTCGGGGCGACCCTGAATCGACCAGCCGAGAAGGGCCGTGATTTCATCACCTTGGCCGACCCCGACGGGAACCTGTTCTGCCTCATCGACATTGACTGGCCCCTCGCCCGGAACTATTGGGGAGACGACTGGGAGTACGGGCGGCGCGGCTGAGACCGTTCGGTACGGAACACCAACGCCCGGCGGTCGCCGCGCACCGTTAAATAGCGTCGGCCGTAGCCACGGGTCCAACCCGTGAGCCGAGGGACCCCGTTCGGGTTCCCGCTGACGCGAGGAAACGATGGCGCGACCGATCTACATCCGGTTTGAGACCCCCGCCGAAATTGCCGACAAGGCGCTGCAGCTCGTGCAGATCGCCCGCGAGACCGGGAAGGTCCGCGTCGGCACGAACGAAGTCACGAAGGCCAGCGAACGCGCCGAGGCCAAGTTCGTGGTCATGGCCGAGGACGTCGACCCGATCGAGATCCTCGCCCACATTCCGATGCTCTGTGAAGAGAAGCGGATCCCGTACGTCTACGTCCCCAAGAAGCAGCGGCTCGGCCAGTCGGCCGGCCTCTCCAAGTCCGCGGCGAGCGTCGCCGTGGTCGAAGCGGGCGAAGGCAAGGGAATTCTCGAGGAACTCACCAGCGCCTACGCGACGCTGAAGAAGTAATCCCCGTCGCGACCCTAGGAGTGGACGATGGCGGAAGAGGACAAGGGCTCCCCGGCAGAGGTCGTCGAGCTCGTCGGACGGACCGGAATGGCCGGCGAAGCCACGCAGGTCAAGGTTCGCGTCCTGGCCGGTCGGGACCGTGGAAAGATCATCGCGCGCAACGTGATGGGACCGATCCGCGTCGGCGACGTGCTGGTACTCCGCGAGACGGCGCGCGAGGCGCGAAAGCTCTCCGTGCGATGAGGACACCGCATTCATGGTCGTCCATCGTACCTGCTCGTTCTGTGCCGGGGATATCGAGCCCGGCACGGGCCAGCTGTTCGTCAAGCGCGACGGCTCGCTCTACGCGTTCTGTTCCTCGTCGTGCCGCAAGCAGCAGATGGGGCTGGGCCGCGTCGGTCACCGGTTGCGCTGGACCAAGGCGCACGAACTGAAGCGCCTCGCCGAGCAGCGCCGACAGCCCGGCGGTGCCGGTGCGCCGGCCGCTCCCGCCGCGAAAGCGCAGACGGAGAAGCCGAAGAGGGCCCCGACCGAAACCGCCGCGTCGACCGCTCGTAAGAATCCGACCAAGTCGAAGCTGACCGAGGGAGACGCCTCGGCCAAGCCCGGGGACATGGAAGAGACGCCGAAGAAGCCCCGTGCCAAGAAGTCTCCGGCGGCCCCCGCCTCTCCGTAAACCCCCAACCCCCCCAGACCCCCTGTCCCCCCCGGAC
Organism: uncultured Thermoplasmata archaeon; assembly: GCA_963773945.1. GTDB lineage: Archaea > Thermoplasmatota > Thermoplasmata > Lutacidiplasmatales > UBA184 > JAKIWV01. The sequence continues at coordinate 110,448 of CAVZDD010000004.1, forward strand.
CCTCCGTCGGCGGCGGGGTCGGAAGTGGTATTGCCGAAGCGGCTGCTCGCCGCGCGTTGACTCTCTCCCTCCTCGAGGCTTCTGCCGCCGAACTCGTCGCCTTCGTCGCGAGCGGCTTCGTCGTGCTCTACGGCTGGTCCGGACTCCCCAGGTTCCGGGCATGGGTCGACCGGAACCTGGGGGACCGGCTGCAGTCCCTCTCCCCGACGCGATGGGACTGGCGCGTCGTGACGCTCGTGCTAGGGGTCGTGTTCGTCGCGGCCGCTTTTGTGCAATCGGCTCCGATCGCATGCTCCGCTGGCGAGGACGACACCCTGGCGCTGCTTCAGTCGGGACGCAACTTCCTCGCGGGGGGCAACCCGTTCGTGACGTTCCAGTGCGGCCACTCTGTCCACGTGCCGTACGGCATCGCGAGCGTGCTCCTCAGCGCCCTGGGCAGCCTGGGCGGCCGGGTCGGTATCTGGCTGGTCTGGAACCTGGTGGCCCTGTCGTTGATCCCGCTCACCTGGTTTCTCGCCGGAGAACACCGGTGGTATGCCACGGTCTTCGTGGCGACGTCGATGCTCTACGCGCCACTCGTCATCGGGTCGATCCAGGGCGGGCACAGCGCCATCGTGCCGGTCGCCGCCCTGTTCGGGATCTGGCTGGCGTTAAGGAAAAGCCCCGTCGCGGGGGTCGTCGCGGGATTTCTCTCGACAGTGAAATTTCCATCGCTGTTTCCGTTCTGGGGCGGTCTCTCCGGGGTGGGGCCTCATCGGTGGCGGGAGCTCGTCATCTCCGTGGTAGTGTTCGGGGTGCTGAGCCTAGTCGTGGGCTGGATCTGGGGCGGGTACGCGTACGGACTGCTCTTCACCCAGCAGCTCGCCCGGGCCGACTTCTCGATCAACGAATTTGGGGTGCTGATCCCGCTGGGTGCCCTACCGCCGGCCGTGGTGTTGGAGGCCCTCCAGGGGGTGGCTCTGCTCGCGGCCCTCGTCTTCGTCCACCTACGTCGGTGGTCCGCCGTGCCGGCGATCGCGCTCCTCACGGTCGTGGTCGCGCTCGTCGCCCAGCGGTTCACGGCGAACTTCATGATCTGGCTCCTGCCGGTGGCGTTGTTAGGCCCCGCGTATTCGCGGTGGCTCTTCGCGCTCGGCGTGGTCGGCGTCGCGAACGCAACGATCGCGCTGCCGGCGTGCATGAACTCCGGGGCGTGCGCCTTCTCCGAGGGGCTCGGGGGAATCTTCGGCGTGTTGCTGCTCGTTCTCCTCGTGATGATCCTTCGGGAGAGCGCACGGTTCGAGACGACCGGTCCCGGCGCCGCTCCCATATTGGCCCGGCGGGGAGTCCCCGGAGAACCGGTACCCGCCGAGCCCTCCTCCGGCGCATTCCACTCCGTCCCTCGGTTTGAAGGCGGGGAAGGACACGACGGTTCCTCGTGGCCCAGACCGGTGACGACCCATCCGCCGGATGGGTGACGGCGAGCGACCTCGCCGAGTACGCGTACTGTCCCCGGGCCCACTGGTACCGAAAGCATCCACCGGTCGACGGCCCGGCCCCCTCCAGCGTCGAAGCGCGTTCGCGGGGCGAGCGGTACCATGCCCGCACCTTGACGACCCGCTCCCGTCGGGAGCGCTGGTCGACCGTCTGGTGGATCCTAGTAGGAGCTGGCCTGCTCCTCTGCCTCCTGGCGCTCGCGGAGCTGGGACGATGATGCTGGAACCGTGGGTCGTGCTCGCCATCGTCGGGGGCCTGGCCCTCCTCGGGGGATCGGTGGCCCTCATTCGGATGCGGCGGCAGCGGCGCACCGGCCGACTTCTTCGGGCCGACCTACCGCACGAGCCAGGCATGTCCCTGCGCTCGGAACGATTTCGTCTCTCCGGTCGGCCGGATGAACTCCGGGAATTGCCCGATGGACGTTGGGTGCCCGTGGAGATCAAGAGCCGGCCCACTCCCGCGGACGGACCCCTGGGCTCCCACCGGATCCAGCTCGCCGCCTACTGCCTACTGGTGGAAGAGACCACGGGACGGGCCCCCCCGTTCGGACTCCTTCGGTACGGCGACGGAGGAGAGTTTCGAATCGGTTGGACCACCGAGCTCCGACGGGAACTCCTCGCGCTACGGCACGAGCTGGCCGCGCCGTACGACGGCCGCGCACGACCGAGTCCCGGCCGATGCGCCCGATGCACCTGGCGTGCCTCCTGCGACCGGGCGGCGCGCTAGTGCGGTAGGGGGATCGACCGCGAGGTGTAGATCTCGCACTGGTAGGGGAGCTCGATCTCGGGGCGCCCGGCGGTTTGGGGGTGCGTGTCGAGGAGACCCTTGAGGGCTCCCTCCGCCTCGATGTAGCGCGCTCCTTCGAGGCTCGCGATGAAGCTGATTGAAGTGAACCGGTCGAGCGCGGAATCGCGATCCAACTGCTGCACGAACGGGATCGATTGCTTTTCGAGCGGTTCGAACCCGGAGGTCAGGTTCCACGCCTCCCGCCAGATACCTCGATGGTAGCGAGGGCCGCGGTCGTCGTAGCGGTCCATGATATGCGTCTCCTGATGGATCCAATCCACCGACTCATCTCGCACGTTCCACAAGAGCCCGACCGTTCCTCCAGGGCGGAGGACCCGATGCATCTCGTTCATCGCCCGCGGAATGTCGAACCAGTGGAAGGCCTGCGCCGCCACGACGGCGTCGATCGTCGCGTCGTGTAGCGGGAGCATCTCGGCGATTCCATTGAGGAGCGGGACCGTCGGAAGGATCCGTCGAAAATGGTCCCGCATCGCCGGCACAGGCTCGAGGGCCATGTAGCGACCGGCACGCGGCACGAGAAATCGGGAGAGCTTGCCCGTTCCGGCGCCGAGTTCGAGGACTGTAGACCGGGGAGAGATTCCGAGAGTCTGGACGAGGGCGTCGATGGCCTCCGGGGGTGCCTCGGGGCGACCGCGTTCGTACCGGCCCGCCGCCCGTTGGAATCCAACCCGGGCGCTGGGTTCAAGGGGCACGGGGGTTGCCGACCGTTGACGCGTCAAAGCTTTTGTCGACCACCCGCTACCACCGGCGATGGCCGAAGGCGCGATGGAACGGAGCCTGGTCCTGCTGAAGCCCGACGCGGTCCAGCGGGGCCTCTCCGGGGAGATCCTGGAGCGGATCGAGGGGAAGGGTCTCACCATCGTGGCGGCCCGATTGCTCCGGGTCACCCCCGACCTCGCGGCCCGGCACTATGCGGAACATCACGGTAAACCGTTCTACGACGGGCTCGTCCAGCACATCACGAGTGGGCCGGTGCTGGCGCTCGCGGTGGAGGGCCGCTCGGCGATCTCGGTGATCCGACTGATGATCGGCGCGACGAACCCCATGAATGCCGCGCCGGGGACGGTGCGCGGTGACCTGGCAAGCTCGATGACGGCGAACCTGATCCACGCGTCGGACTCCCCGGCGTCGGCCGAGCGGGAACTCGCGCTGTTCTTCCGGGCGGAGGATTACCACTCCTACGTCCGGGCCGGTCAGGAGTTCTTCTGAGTCGATGGCCGACCCCCTGGCCGTCGCTGTCCACGCGGTGCGGCGCGGTCAACCGATCCTCTACCCCACCGATACGCTCTGGGGACTCGGGGTCCGGCCCGACGATACGGGGGCGGTGCGTCGACTCTACGCCCTCAAGGAACGCCCTGCGGAGATGCCGGTCTCCGTCGCGTTTTCCTCGTATGAGGAACTGGAACCGTTCGTGAGATTGTCGCTGACCTCTCGCGCGACGATCCGCCGATGGTTGCCCGGACCCTTCACATTCCTCCTCCGAGCGGGCCCCAAGGCCCGGCGCGAGTGGGTGCCGGCCGTGCTGGGAAAATCGCCGACCATCGGCGTCCGGATCCCCGATCGCCCGGTGGCGCGGGAGCTGTTGGCGCGCACCGGCCCGTTAACGACCACATCGGCCAATCGGCACGGTCGCCCGCCGTGCCGGTCGGCCGCGGAAGCTCGAAGGGTGTTCGGCGACCAGGTCACGGTCTATGTGACGGGGGGCGAGCCTCCCTCGGGTCGGCCCTCCACCCTCGTCGACCTGACCGGACGGCGGCCGCACGTCGTCCACCGGAGCTGAAGCACGGTGTCCCGATACCCGGCCGACCTCGACCACTGGCGTCGAGCCGGCAGGATCGCCGGACAAGCCCGGGAACTGGGACTTCGCCTCGCGCAACCCGGAACGTCTCGCCGCGACCTCGCCGAGAGGATCGAGGCGTTCATCCGGGACCAGGGCGCCGAACCCGCCTTCCCCACCAATCTCTCCCGTAACTGGGAAGCCGCGCACTACACCCCTTCCGAGACGGACGCCGAACTCCTCGTGCCCGGCGACCTCCTGAAGGTCGACGTCGGGGCGCACATCGAAGGGGCCATCGCGGACACGGCCGGCACCGTCGAGGTCGGCGACACGCACCGACACGACCGGCTCGTCAAGGCCGTACGCGACGCCGTGGAGGCGGGCATTCGGGCGGTCCGGCCCGGCGGCACGGTGGATACCGTCTCGCGAGCGATCGAACGCGCAATCCATGCCCAGGGGTTCAAGCCGGTCGTGGACCTGACCGGTCATACGATCGAGTCCTACCTGCTCCACGCCGGGAAATCGATCCCGAGCGTCGGCGGCTACAGTACCGCCTCGCTCGAGGAGGGCGAAGTGGTGGCCATCGAGCCGTTCGTGACGAACGGGGACGGGCACATCGAGGACGGTCCGTTCGGCAACATCGTGCGGTTCCGGGCCGACCCGGGCGACAAGGACCCGCTGCTGGCCCGGTCGTTCGCCCGGTTCCGTACGCTCCCCTTCACGACGCGCTGGGTGACCCCCCCCGAGGAGAAGGCCGCGCTCAAGCGGGCCCGTCGGCTCCTGCAAACCTATCCGGTGTTCGTCGAAACGGGTCGTGGCTGGGTCGCCCAGGCGGAGCACACGGTGCTGGTCGGTCCGACCGGCGCCGAGGTTCTGACGGCCGCGTAACGCGGGCTTAGCCGCCAGCGCCGGCGATCTCCGCCCGGGCGAGTTTCGCGCCGCGGTCCATGTTCTGGAGCTTCGCGTACGCGATGTCCAGACGACGGGTGCGCAGGCCGCAGTCGGGGTTGACCCAGATCCGCCGCGGGTCGCCGAGGATCTTCACGGCCCGGAGGATCCGGTCCTTGACCTTCTCGGGAGACTCCACCTCGTCCCGATGCGGGTCGAGCACGCCCAGACCGATCTGGCGCGTGTCGCCGTACTCGTTGAACATCTTCAGGATCTCGTAGCCGTCCCGGCCGTCGGTGTCGCGGTTGGCGAACTCCCAGGCCCATTGCGTGCACCGCTTCGCCTCGAGCAGCGCCGGAAAGAGCGGTCGGTAGTCCGAGAAACAGATGTGCATCGAGAACTCCGCATCGAGTCCCTCCGTCGCGGCGTTAAAGCCCTCGGCGACCAGGTCGGCCTCCTGGGGGTGGGTCCCCGCGGCGGGCTCGTCGATCTGGATGACCTTGCAGCCCTTCTCGATCAGCGCGGCGAGCGTCGGCCGGATCGCCTGCTTGGCGATATCGACCACGAAATCCCGTTGCGCCCGTCGGCGGACCTCCCGACCCTTCCATCCCTCGTGCCGGCGGAGGTAGTACTCGTTGTACGACCAGTCGGCCAGCGTGTACGGACCGGTGATCGGCAGCTTCGGGGTCGCCTTCGCATGGTCCCGGACGAACTCGAACTCCTCGATGTGGTACGGCCGGTCGAGCCGGACCTCGCCGGTGCCGGCGGCCTTGAGGTAGTACTTGTTGTCGAAGGAGCGGACGTGGCCCAGGAATTGGAACCCGCGCATCTGGCGAACGGGGTACTCGTACATCTCGATGCGACGTGCCTCCCCATCGTAGACGCGGTCGAGGCCCGCCGCCTCCTGGTAGCGGAGGAGGAACAGCGCCGCCCAGTCACGGACGGTGTCGGCGCCGACCTCGCGGGACCGGTCACCGAGGAACTTGCGGACCATGGGGTCGTCCCCGGGGACGAAGTGGAGCAGGTCGTTCCACCGGGCGAAATCGGTCTGCGCGGCGGTGTCGAGCGGTTCGCCGCGTTGGCCCAGGAGTTGCCAGCGGGGCTTCATCAGGCTCCCAATCTCCTGCGTCGGGAACAGCCGGTCCGTCACGAGCCGCCTCCAGTGGATTCGATTCCCTGGCGCACCGCCGGAAGTCCGTGGAGCTTTCGCGCCGCCGATTCCCACGGGAGCAGGTCGAGCGGCGCTCCCGAGCCGATCCACAACGTCGAGGGCCGGTGACGTTCCGTGATCGACCGGGCGAGACGCACGACCTCGGCGGGGTCCTCGACGAGGCTCGTCCGCGGGTCGATTACGCCCAGGCCCAGTCCGCGACGGTCCGCGGACGGCGTGAGCCGGAGGGCGTCCGTCTCGGAAAGGTCCACGCCGACGACCGACACCGGCAGGCGCGTGAGGAGCGGCCAGGCCGGCTGGGCATCATTGAAGTACGTCCAGACCGCCGTGGTGGCGCCGTCGGCGGCGGCTCCGATCGCTTTGTACGCGGCCATTACCGCCTCGGCATGGGCGCCTTCGGGAGGCCGATGCACGAGCAGCGGCTCCTGGAACTGAAAGGCCGAGTACCCCGCCGCTCGGAGCTCGTGCACCTCTTCCCCGAGCAGACGGCCGAAGCGATGCGTGAGGGCCTCCGAGGTCTCGCCCGAGCGGTTGTCCACGAGGCCGGAGAACGTGTACGGGCCCGGTAAGATCGCCTTCCGGGCGGAGGCACCGATCGTCGTAGGCAGCCAGCTCGCGATGCTCCCGGGGACGCGGGCCGGCGGGGCGTGCAGAATCGGTTGTCGGTAGAACTGGTTCGTCTCGAACCAGCGCGTCAAGGGACCGACCGTGAAGCCCTCCCACGTCTCGGCGAACGGACGGAACAGGTCCTGCCAACGCAGGTAGCCGCCGGTGCGGGGGGCGAGACCCAGGCGTTCTTCCAGACGGCTCACATCGGCCTCGGTACGGAGGAAGAGCTCCTGAACGGCTTCCGGGGTCGTGCGACCGCGGTCGAGATCGCGGGTCGCTTCCACGAGCGCTTCGGAACGCGGGAACGCGCCGGTGAGGCTGGTCACGGTCTGCATGGGGGACCTTTCGCGAGCGATTGACGCACTTTAACCATGTCGCCCGAAGCGACGCTGCATCGAGAGAAAACCGGTTGCGCTGTGGGAAACCGGCGCCCGGCTCAGCGGAGGTTGGCGTCCACGATTCGGTCGAAGTCCGCGGGTTTCGGGGGCCATCCTTCCGTCATGTACCGGCGGAACGCCTCGAGCGAAGGAAGGCGCAGCGCTTCGTTCGTCGCTCGCTCGAAGCCCAGCGTCGACACGTACCGGTCGGGCAGCGCGTGCCGCCGGCCGTAGTGGGCCGGGAGCACTTCGGTCTCGTCCGGCAGATGGAGAATTTTCTCGGTGAGGCTCTGGTACAGAAGGTCGGGACTGCCGCCGCCCAGGTCGGTCCGGCCGCACGACCCGATGAGCAGCGTGTCCCCGGTGAAGATCGTCTGGCCGACGCGGAGGGTCACATGATCCGGCGTATGACCGGGGGTCTCCAGCACTTCGACTTCATCGTGACCGATGCGGAAGGTCTCCCCATCGGTGAGGGTGCGGTGTGGATAGGCAGCCGGCGAGCGAGCCCCGACAAGGATGGGCGCGTCGGTACGGCGGTGGAGCTCGTGATGCCCCGCCAGGTGGTCGGCGTGCGTATGCGTCTCGACGATGGCGGTCAGCTTCCACCGCGCCTCGGAGAGGGCCTGAAGGTAAGGGGCGACATCGAGGCCGGGGTCGATCAGGATCGCCTCGCCGTCCACGGGATCGCCGACCAGGTAGGCGAGGCACCCGGAGTCGGCCCGCGGGAACTGGCGCAGCACGAGCTCGCCGGCCGTCGGGGTGATCCAGGACCGAGGGATGGAAGGGTCGGCGACGCGCGAGTACTCGTCGAGGCCCCCTTCGAGGGCCATTGCCTGGGTCCATCCCCGGTCCAGAAGGAGTCCGGCCGCCTCTCGCGCCCGGGCCCCGAACTGACAGTAGACTACGATGCCCCGGTCCCGGGGGAGCTCGGCGAACCGGTTGCCCAGCTCGGAGAGGGGGATGTGGCGGTCCCCCGGTAGTCGAGCCAGCCGGCGGCCGTCCCGGGCGCGCACGTCGAGGAGCACGGGCGGGGCCGGGCCCTCGAGGAGCGCGCGCAACTCCATAGGGGAGAGGAGGGGAATGCGGGGAATGGAGACCGTGTGAGGGTAGGGGTGGGGAGAGGTTCCGGACATTCGTGGACACCAGGTACCGGGCCCACGGTGTAAGAACTGTTCGGAACCCTTCATGTACGCGGCGGTCCCGGAGCGAGAGATTTAGAGGTACCGGAACGTCCCGAGCGTCGTGGTCGTCACCGCTCGAGAGATCATGCATGCGGACGTGCTGACCGTCGACCCGGCCCTGACCGCGCTCGAGTGTGCGCGACGGATGGCCGAAGCGCACAAGGGCTATGCGGTGCTCCTCCAAGAGGGACGGATGGAAGGGATCGTCACCGAGTGGGATTTCCTCGCCAAGCTGATCGCCCGAGGCGTCGACCCGGCCACCACTCGGGTGGCGTCGATCGCCTCGGCCCCGGTCGCTTCGTGCGACGCCGGCACCCCGACGCATGAGGTCGTCGAGCGCATGGCCCGGGAAGGAATCCGTCGCATGATCGTCACGCAGAAGGGCCGGGTGGTGGGCATGATCACCTCGAAAGACGTGATTAACGCGTTCAAGCCGTACATCGACAGACTTTCCGCCGACATTTCGGGGTTCCACCCCTCGCTGACGTGAGTCTCGCGGCGCGAATGGCCTCCCTCGACCGCACCGAGGCGACTTGAATCCCCGCCGGGTTCGTCCCGCCATTCCCGACCCGGGGTCGGAGAGGTTCGCGAGGCGCCGCTAGTGCAGTACAAGTGGATCGTCCTGTCGAACACGACCGTCGGGACGCTGATGGCCTCCCTGGACGCGAACATCGTGATCATCGCCCTCCCGACCATCGCGAAACAGCTCCCCGGGACCTCGGTCTTCATTCTTCTCTGGATCCTCCTCGGCTACGCCCTCCTCACCTCCGTCGTGCTGCTCAATTTTGGCCGGCTGGGCGATATGTTCGGCCGCGTCCGGCTTTACACTCTCGGCTTCGCGATCTTCACCGTCGGCTCCGCGTTGTGCGGGTTATCCCAGACCGGCACCGAGCTCGTGTTGTTCCGGCTGGTCCAGGGGGTCGGGGCCGCGTTCCTCTTCGCCAACTCCGCGGCGATTATCACCGATGCCTTTCCCCCGAACGAACGGGGTCGCGCGCTGGGGATCAACCAGGTATCGATCGTCGCCGGCGCAGTCACCGGCCTCGTGCTCGGAGGCGTCCTGACGTCGCTCCTCGGGTGGCGGTCGATCTTCTACGTGAACGTCCCGATCGGCCTCATCGCCACCTGGCGGTCTTACGCGGTGCTCCGCGAGTTGCACCGTCCGCAACGCGAGCACTCCATCGATTGGGTGGGGAATCTCTCCTTCGCGGGAGGACTCGCCTCCATCCTCCTCGGGGTCACGCTGTTCGCCCTGGGCCAGGCGTCCACCGGGGGGTTCGTCGTACTCCTCGCCACCGGGGGAGCGCTCCTCACCCTCTTCGTCTGGATCGAGCAGCGGGTCGCGCACCCGATGTTCGACCTATCGCTCCTGCGGATCCGAATGTTCTCGGCGTCGCTCTCGGCCATCTTCCTCAACTCGCTGGCCCGCGGCGCCTTCGCGTTCGTGATGGTCTTCTTCCTGCAGGGACCCCCCCATTATCTCTCGCCGTTGACCGCCGGCCTCTACCTGATCCCGGTCTCCGCGTCGCTGGCCGTCATCGGACCGATCAGCGGAACGCTCTCGGACCGTTACGGGTCCCGGCCGTTCGCAGTCCTCGGTCTCCTGGTCTCGGCCGCCGGGTTCCTATGGCTGACCCAGATTGGCGCGACGACCACCTGGGTGCAGTTGGTGGGACCGTTCATCCTCGTCGGTTTCGGAATGGGGCTCTTCGCCGCCCCGAACCGAGCATCGATGATGAACTCCGTGCCGCCGGACCGGCGCGGCGTCGCCAGCGGCATCGGCACGACGCTCGTCAACACCGGGTCGACGCTCAGCCTGGGAATCGCGATCGTCGTCATGGCCCACGCCCTCCCGCTGGGCTCGCTCACTTCGATCTTCCTCGGAGGGGTGTCGACGAGCATCGGCCCCGTCGCGGTCCAGCATTTCATCGACGCGACGCATAGTGTGTTCGCGCTGTCGGCCGGGCTGCTTCTCGTGGCCCTCCTGCCCGCCGCGTTGAGGGGCTCGGAGACTCGCCTGCCCTCGACCCCGCCCTCGGAGTCGCCCACGCCAGACTCGTAGACCCCCGGGCGGGACGCCGCCGGGCGCCCGGTGTCGGCATTTGTCGATAGGGCGGTTCGTGTTTGACGGAATGATTAAAGCAGGTCCCGTTGTCGTGAAGCGCACCATGGCCGAGGCGACGCCCCCGCGGACTCGTCGAGCGGCGCCTCCCCCAACGCCTCCGGCGGAAGAGACGGCCGAGGCGGAAGCGAGCCAGACCGCCGCCCTGAACGAGCGGTCCGTCCGCCTCGCCGAATTCTACCGGGGCAAGATCGAGACGGTTCCCAAGGTGCCCGTGCGGAGCCTGCACGATTTCTCCCTGTGGTACACGCCCGGCATCGCGGCGGTCTCGAAGGAGATCGAGCGCGATGCCACCCGCGCCTTCGACCTGACCGGTCGGTGGAACACGATTGCGATCCTGACGGACGGAAGCCGGGTCCTGGGCCTCGGGAACATCGGCCCCCAGGCCGCCCTGCCGGTGATGGAGGGCAAGGCGTTGCTGTTCAAGTACCTCGGGGGGGTCGATGCGATCGCGCTCCCGGTGGATGTCGCCACGCCCGAGGCGTTGATCGAGACCGCGATGCGGATCGCCCCGGCGTTCGGGGGGATCAACCTGGAGGACATCTCCTCTCCGAAGTGCTTTCAGGTGCTGGAGGAGCTTCAGCGCCGCCTCCCCATCCCGGTGTGGCACGACGACCAGCTCGGCACGGCCGCAGCGACGCTGGCCGGGTTGATCAACGCCCTTGAGCTCACCGGCCGAAAGATTTCGGCCACCCGGACCGTGATGCTCGGGGCCGGCGCGGCGAACCTCGCGACCGTGCGCTTGCTGATCCGGATGGGCCACGACCCGCACCAGCTGACCGTGGTGGACCATCGGGGCGTCCTCCACGCGGACCGCGAGGACTTGGACGAGATGCAACTGAGGAACCGGTGGAAGTACCGGGTCGCCCTCGACACCGATGGCGGCGGCCGGAAGGGAACGCTTGCCGAGGCGATGGCCGGCGCCGACGTGATCCTCGCCGCCTCCACGCCCGTGCCCGGGACGATTCGACCGGAATGGGTCCGGTCCATGGCGCCGCACCCGGTCGTGTTCGCCCTCGCGAACCCGTTGCCCGAGATCTGGCCCGCCGACGCCCGAGCCGCCGGCGCCGCCGTCGTGGCCACCGGGCGGAGCGATTTCCCCAATCAGGTGAACAATTCGTTGATCTTTCCCTGTGTCTTCCGCGGAGTGCTCGATGCCCGGGCCCAATCCATTCCGGACGACATCGTGATCGCCGCGGCGCAGGAACTGGCCCGCTACGCCTCGATGAAGGGACTCAGCGACCACCACCTCCTTCCGACGATGGATGAACGGGAGGTCTTCCCGCACGTCGCGGCGGCGGTGGCCGAATGCACGGTCCGGCTGGGCATCGCCCGCGTAAAGGCCACGCGCGAGGAGTTCTACGAACGAGCCCGCCGGCTCATGGCCCGGCCGGCCGCGCTCACCGAAGCGCTCCAAAAATCCGGCCTCGTCGACCCCATGCCGGATGAACCCATTCCTCCGAGTAAAAAACGATGAAGCACAGCAGCCCGCCGCCCAGCGAAGGTCACCCCGAACACCCAAGCACGGTCGCCCCGGTCCACGCGCGACTGGCCCGGGAGGCCGACCTCCCGGCGCTCGTGCAGTTGATGGTGCGTCTCAAGCGGCTCAATGAGGAATTCGACCCGATGCTCAAGGTCCGGTCGGACGTCGAAGCCCAGGCCGAGGCGATCCTCCGAGCCGAGATCAAGAACCCGAAGGCGCTCGTGATCGCCGCCGAGGGGGCGGTGTCGGACAAGGACAAGGTCATCGGCATAGTCCGGGCGGCGATCCGGGAGCGGCCCTTCTACATGCCCGAGACCGAGGGCATCATTCTGGACATCTATCTGCTCCCCCTCTATCGCCGGCACGGAGCCGGTTACTACCTCGTGGAGCACACGATCGCCCAGCTCAAGGAGCGGGGAGCCGGCATCGTGACCGTGGAGTTCCCCGCGCAGAACGAGATCGCGAGCCGGTTCTATGCGAAGTGCGGGTTCCGGCCGATTACGGCGCACCACGCCCGAATCGTCTAGCGCCGCGGCCCCCGCCGAGGGCCTACCTTCCCACCCGTTGGTTTAAGCGGACCTTCCGTGGTCATTCTCCCGTCGAATGACCCTCATCCCGCCATCGGCTGAGTTCCTGGTCCAGCTGTTCATTCTCCTCTCGGCGGCGATCGTGGCCGGCGAGATCGCGGGGCGGCTCGGCTTTGTACCGCTCGTCGGTCAGTTGCTCGTCGGGATCGTGCTCGGGCCGACGCTGCTGGGGCCGTACATCGACCTCGCCACGATCACCCCCGAGCTCACGGGAATTCAGTTCCTCGCGACGTTCTTCATCATGTTCATGGCGGGATTGAACGTCGACCCCAACGAGATCTCCCGGATGCAGGCCCCGACGGCCATCGTGGGGGTGGCGATCTTTGCGATCCCCTTCGGCATCGGGGCGGGGGTAGTGGCCTGGGTCGAACCGGGATACCCCGCCACCACGGACCTGTTCGCTGCGCTCACGCTGGCGATCACCGCGTTGCCGGTGCTGGGCATCATGGTCTCGGAGTTCGGCTTGACGGGAAAGCGGCTGGGCAGTTTCGTCATGGGAGCGGCGCTGGTGAACGAATTGGCCGCCATCACGGTCTTCGCGATCCTCCTGCAGTTGACCCTCTCGGGGCGGTCGGATTTCTACTCCGTGTCGGTCGCGATCCTATCGGTCGGATTGTTCCTCCTGGCGGTGTTGTTGGTCAACCAGGTCGTTCGGGTCATCCGGGGGAGCGCCTGGTGGCGTCGCAACCCGGATCGAATGGCCCAGCTCTGGCGCTCCCGGGAAGCTGGCTTCGCGATCCTGATGGCCATGGCGCTCGGTGCGGCCCTCTATTCACAGCTGCTGGGGTTGACGTTCCTCGTCGGAGCCTTCTTCGCCGGCCTGCTGATCACCCAGACCGCGGGGGGGACCGAGCGCCCGCGTACCTTTGTGTCCACCTTTAGCGGCGACGGTCGGCTGATCACCCAGGCCACCGGAAGCGGCGAGCAGCAGCGGGCGTTCCTATCGATCTTCAGCACGATGAACTGGATGTTCTTCATTCCACTCTTCTTCGTCCTAGTCGGCGTCGAGATGAACCTGACCCAGCTCGGGGGGCTCGTCGGGCTCGAGGCCTGCGGGATTTTGCTTGTGATGGCGATCCTGACGAAGATCGGCACGGGCACGCCGCTCGCCCGCCGGTTCGGCTTCTCGGGGTCGGACTCGGCGGCCGCGGGATTTCTCTTCAGCAGTCGAGGCGCCGTCGGGCTCGCGCTTGCGGTGTTGCTCCTCGCGGACAAGATCTTCAGCGAAGGATTGTTCACCGTGATCGCGCTGGTCGGCCTGCTCACCACCGTCATCGCCCCCTTGGGGGCGCTCTGGGTCTGGCGCCGCACCGCGACGGGCCGAGCCGACCTGGCCGAACGCATGCCCTCGCTGCAGCAAGGTCGTCCCCTGCGGCTTACGCCGGCCCTCGACTGGCCACCGGCGCCCCCGACCGACCGCCCGCTGGCCTTGCGCCGGTCCCCGAGCTCTCCGCCCGGTGATGGACCGAACCCGCCGCCTCCCCGGTAACCGCCGCGAAGCCTAATTAGGCGGACCGGGTCGAACGGTCGCGATGCCGCGCACCTCCCGAACTGAACCGGCTGCGTCGGCCGCCGCCGAGCCCCGGTACCTGCGTCGGGGGAAGGTCAAGGAGATCTACGAGATCTCGCCGACCGAGCTCGAGTTCCGGTTCACGAACGACATCTCGGTCTTCGACAAGCACATCCCGAGCGAGATCCCGTACAAGGGCGAGACGCTCGCCCGGACGGCCGCCTTCTGGTTCGAGATGTGCACGCGCCAGGGTGTGCCCCACCACTTCCTCCGGCTCTCCTCCCCGACCTCGATGCGGGTCCGTCGAGTCCAGGTTGTACCTAAGCCCAAAACACTGGGTCCGCGGCCGAAGAACTACCTCGTGCCGCTCGAAGTGATCGTGCGGTACCACGTCGCGGGATCGATCTGGGACCGGATCAAGGCCGGTTCGGTGCACCCCGAGGACTTGGACTTTCCCCGCACCAAGCCCGTCGAATACGGTGCGAAGCTCCCCACCCCTTTCTTCGAGCTGACGACCAAGCTCGAGCCGGTCGACCGCCTGCTCACGACCCCCGAGGCGCTCGAGCTCGCCGCCATCGACCGACACCAGCTGGACGAGATCCGGGAGCTGTGCTTCAAGATCGACCACGGGATTTCCGCCGAGATCGAACCGCGGGGGCTCCTCCACGTCGACGGCAAGAAAGAGTTCGCGATCGACGCCGAAGGCCGCCTCATGGTCGTCGACACCTTCGGCACCGCCGACGAGGACCGGTTTTGGGACAAGGGAGCCTACGAACGCGGCCGGACCGTCGATTTCTCTAAGGAGTTCGTCCGCCAGCATTACCGGACCACCGGGTACTACGACCAGCTCACGGCGTCCCGCACCGCCCAGCGCGAGGAGCCCCCGATTCCGCCCCTCCCGCCGCTGCTCATCGACGAGGTGAGCCGGCTCTACACGACCGTCTTTCAGCGTCTCACCGGTGTCCCGTTCACGCCCGAGAGCGCCGCGGCGAAACCCTCCTAGCACCGGTCACCTTCCAGCGTTTCACGACCTCTCCATAGGGGTTATCCCACCGCCGACGCTGCCACCCCCGTGTCCGCCAAACCGCGTGCCCGCAGTTCTGAGACCGACGAACCGGCCGCCGACGAGCGGCCCGAAGTCGCCCTCGAGGACCTGCCGGGCGTCGGAGGGACGATCGCCGACAAGCTCCGAGAATCCGGCTACACCGACCTGATGGAGCTCGCCGTCGCCTCCCCGGGCGACGTCGCCGAGGCCGCTGAGATCGGCACCGCCACGGCCCAAAAGATCATCGGCGAGGCGCGGCGCAGGGCCGACGTCGGGGGCTTCGAGAGCGGCGTCACGCTCCTCGAGCGTCGGAAGAACCTGGGACGCGTCACGACCGGCGCGAAGTCGCTCGACGACCTGCTGGGCGGCGGCGTGGAGACCGCGGCCATCACGGAGTTCTCGGGTGAGTTCGGTACCGGCAAGACGCAGCTCGCCCACCAGATCGCCGTCAACATCCAGCAGCCCCCCGAGCAGGGCGGGCTCTCCTCGGAGACGGTCTACATCGACACCGAGTCGACCTTCCGGCCGGAGCGGATCGTCGACATGGCCAAGGCCGTCGGTCTCGACCCGACCGAAGCGCTCGGCAAGATCCACATCGCCCGCGCCTTCAATTCGAATCACCAGATGCTCCTCGTCGCCAAGGCGCAGGAACTGGCGCGCGAGCGCCCGATCCGGCTGCTCGTCGTCGACTCGCTCACCGCCCACTTCCGGAGCGAGTACATGGGCCGGGGGAGCTCGCCCCCCGTCAGCAACTCCTCAACCGACACCTCCACGAACTCCTCCGGTTCGGGACGACGTTCAACTCCGCCATCGTGGTCACGAACCAGGTCTCCTCCCGGCCAGACGTGCTGTTCGGCGACCCGACGCGCCCCATCGGGGGCAACATCGTGGCGCACGCCGCGACGTACCGGATCTATCTCCGCAAGTCGAAGCCGCCGAAGCGAATCGCCCGGCTGATCGACTCGCCGAACCTCCCCGAAGGGGAGGCGGTCTTCGCGCTTACCGGCGAGGGGATCCGCGAGTAGGGCGGGACGGCGCGCGGCCCACGCGCCGCACAGCGGTCGCCTTCACGTAGAGCCAGACCCGGGCCCCGCGCGCCAGCCCGAGCTGCCGCACCGGCTCCTCGGTGATCGCCACCCGGAGCCGGACGCGACCCGTTCGGACCACGAGGGTCCGTTCCAGGGGGTCGGGGCCCGGGCGTACCTCCTCGACGGTGGCCGGGAGCACGTTGCGCGCGCTCGATGGAAATTTTTCCCGGGCCACGAGGATCGACTCCGGGTCGAGCAGGACCATGACCGGTTCTCCGTCGTCCGCCGGGAACGCGACGCGGAGACGGACGTCCTTCGTCAGGGTCACTTCCGGCGCCGGAACGCGATGGTACACGCCCCGCAGCAGGTTCGAGACCGAGGGCGGCGCGACCGGTCGGGCGTCGAGCAGTTCGATGGAGTCGAAGCCCTGGCGCACGATCCGGTCCCCGAGGGGGGTGAGCCGGGTGCCCCCGTGGGCCCGGCCGCCTCGGACGCTCGTGACCACGGGTCCGCCGAACGCCCTCGCGAGCCGGGCGAGATGGTAGGTCGCCCGGTCCCGGGAGATGCCCACATGCCGGCTCGCGGCCACGACCGACCGCTCGCTCGCCAGGCTGCGGAGGAGCGCGACGTCCGTGTCCGTGACGAGCCTCGGTCGATGCCTCACGTGCCCACTCTCGGCCGGCTCGGCGCGCCCAACGCCTGGAGCGTCTCCGGGGCGATTCCGAACCGGATCCGGGCCCCGAGGGTCGGAAGCGGGGGCGTCACTGGCGGCGGGATTCGGAGGGTGACCAAGAGGTCATCGGCGACCACCTCGACCGTGAGGCCCGGCGGACCCGGTCGGGCGCTGCGCACCGTCCCTTCCCAGAGCGGCACAGTCCCGGAACCGAGGGAAATGCCGGGACTCGCGAATGCGATACCCTCTGGGCCCGCCCGCTCGCGCAGCCAGGATCGCAGGGACCCCGGGGCGCCCGCCTCGAGGGACGACGGGTCGTAGACGTTCTCGTACCCCACGAACCGGGCGGCGAACGGGTCCGAAGGCGCGCGCAGGAGCGTAGCGGCGTCGCACCGCTCCCGCACCTGACCCTCCCGCAAAACCACGAACGAATCCGCGATCGAAAACGCGAGCGACGGGTCATGCGTCACGACGACCATCGGGATCCGGTCCGTTTCCCGGAGCTCGTGGAGGACGAGCCCGAGCTCGTACCGGGCGACCACGTCGAGGGCCTGCCACGGCTCGTCCCAGACGATCAGGCCGGGCTCGGCGGCGAGTGCCCGGGCAATCGCGACCCGTTGTTGTTCGCCGCCACTGAGACGGGCCGGATACCGGTTCGCGAGGGCCGTCAGGTGAAATCGGTCCAGCAGTTCCTGCGTCCGTCGATTCTTGTCCGAACCGTACCGGAGCTCCATCGGGTAGCGAATGTTGTGGGCCACCGTACGGTGGGGAAAGAGTCCGAGCCCTTGGGGCACGTAGCCGAGCGCGCGCTCCTCGGGCATCCAGTCCGAAATGTCGACCCCGTCCCGAAGAATCCGGCCCCGTCGCGGCCGGAGGAAGCCGGCGAGCGTTCGAAGGAGCGTCGTCTTGCCGGCCCCCGACGTCCCGAGCACGGCGACCGCGGTGCCCGGTTCGAGGTCGAGGTTCACGGGCCCGAGGTGGAACTTCTCGAGGTCGGTCTCGAGGCCCTCGACGACCCAGTGGCTCACGGAGTCAGCTCTCCCCGGCGCCAGGGCAGCCAACCGGACCGCTCCCCGAGGCGGACCAGAAGGAACAGGGCGAACGCGATGATGAGAAAGAGCGAGCTGACCGCCGCCGCACCGGCGAGGTTGCCGTTCTGGAACAGGTCGTAGATGTAGACCGAGATGGTCGAGGTCACGGGGCCGTTGTACGGACCGCCCGGGTAGACCGTGTAGGCGAGGATGAGCAGGCCGCCGATCTCGCTCACCGCGCGGGCCCAGGAAAGGATCAGTCCGGCCACGACTCCCCGGAGCGCGAGCGGAAACGAGACCGTGAGGAAGGCGGTCGCGCTGCCGGCCCCGAGCGAACGGGCGGCCTCGATGACCCGGTTATCCACGGCCCGGAACGAGAGCTCGCTCGCGAGCACCGTGTAAGGCGCACTGACGAACACCATCACGAGCACGACGCCCCAGATCGTGTCGTAGACCGGGAATCCGATCGATTCCGTAAACTGGTAGAGCGCCGTCCCGGGGATCAAAAGAAGGAAAAGCCCGAGTCCGACCAACAGATGGGGAACCACCACCGGCAATGCAACGAGCGACTCCACGACCGTCCGCCCGGGGAACTTCCGTCGGGCGAGAAGGTACCCCATCGGGATACCGAAGACCACGGCCGCCAGCACGGCGATCCCGGAGGCGAAGAACGTCAGCCAGAGGGCCTCCCGCACCTGGGCACTGCTCGCGGCCGTCAGGATGCCAGAGATCGGCCCGTAGGTGAGCAGGGCGTAGATCGGCAGGATGAACAGGAGCAAAAGCGAGCCGGAGAGGACGAGCTGGAGGCCCAGCCAGAACGGGCCGGTCCGCCAGTGACGGCGGGGGGTTGGAAGGGGCGCGCCCGTGGCGCCCCGTCTCAAGTCACGAACGGACTCGCCCACGATGGTAGCGGCTCCACGTCAGGGGCTAAAACCGACGGTACGGCGCTCGGGTTGTTCGACCAGCCCGGGAAGATTGGGGTAAACGCCCCACCCTCCGAGATGATTGCGGCGCCCTGCGGCGACAGGAGGAGGTGGATGAAGGCCGCCCCGAGGGCCGGGTTCTGCGCGTTCGTCGGGACCGTGATGGAGAAAAGGACCGGTGCCGGAGCCACCTTGGTCAACCCGCCGGTCGAACTTACGATGGTCGTGTTGAGCTCGGCGTAATCCGTCAAGGCGGTGGAGTTGTTCGCGGAGAGGCCCACGATGGGGTTGAACGATACGTAGGGGAGGTGGTTCACCACGGCGAACGACCGGTAGGTGATGAGCGCCGACACGACCCCGGTCTTGAGGAGTGTCGCGGCCTGGGACTCGTGTTCGAGCTCGGCCACCACGTGGGGGCCGACCTGGGTGGCGTTGGGAATGGCCGGGTTCCGGGGGCCCCCCCGTAGAGCTGGCTGTAGAACTTGGTCGGACTGTCGTTGTAGAGCATGCCCTGCAGCATCAGGCTGAAGATCTCGTTGTAGCCGTTGGGATCGGTGGAGGCGTTCCAGACGGCCATCGGGGCGTTGCTGGGGTTGTCCACGTCGTTGATCAGTTTCTGGGCCCAGTTCGTTTCGTTCACTCCGTCGAATGCCGCGATCGAGGAGTTGTACACCAGAACTTCGGGGGTGGCGCCCCAGACGACCTCGTAACTGGCGAACGTGGGCTCGAGCAACGACGGGATGAGACGGAAATCTGCGACGGCCGCGACGTCGGCTCGAGCCGCTAGGGTGGTGATCGCTGTGGTGATGTCGAGCGATCCTTCGTAGGTCTGGGCCACGATGGGGGCAGAGATGTTCGGGGTTTCGTTGACGAGCAGGCTCGCGAGTTGGGGGAACAGCGTGTTGAGGGTCCCCGCCCCGAGGACCGACAGGGTGTCGTTCGTGAAGGTGGCGGGCGACGAAGCGGGCGACCCACGGTACTCGTAACCGGCCAGGAACCCGACGCCGATGCCGCCGAGCGCCACGAGGAGCACCACGACGATCACCACGCTGCGAGAGGCCATCGACGACGGGGGAGACGACGGGGTCGGAGCGGACCGGGGAGCGGACGTCATCGATGTGTTGGATTCACACATCGGTTAAAGGCTTGTGTAGTTCCCCGAGCGACTCAGAGCTCGCCGCGCCGTTCGAAGGGGGCGTAGCGATAGTAGGCGCGCCCGACCAGGGCGGCGAACGGCACCGGCCCGAACTGTAGGCTGTCGCGGGCGGTCGGCGCGTCTCCCGTGACGTAGAGGGTGGATCCGGGGAGCGTGACCGTTTCGATCGCGTCCGGTGGGGGGACCGGATCGGCCGGCACCTCCGGGGCCGCGGTCAGAATCCCTCGTGTCCTCCAGAATCGACCGGGCCCCACGCCGGCCACGCGCTTGATGAGCCAGCGGCCCGCCGCGTCCGGGTCCACGAGCACCACGATGTGTCCCACGACGGGGGGCGACGAGAGGTACACCCGTACGTCGACCAGCAGTCGGTCGCCCGGGATCAAGACGGGGGCCATGCTCTCGTCATGGACCTCGACGCGTCGGCTCCGAAGCCGACGCCATCCGCTCGGGGGCCGGAACGCGGGAGCGAGTGGCTCCCCGGAGGGCGCTCCCGGCATCCTTATCCGACTCTCCGGGCTCGCGGGGCCATGTCCGCCACCACCCGGTCAACGGGATTCGTGAACCGACTCTTGGACGCCGTCATTGCCCCGCGCGTGGTCTACGCCCACTGCGACATTCCGTGCGGTATTTATGACCCGCACGAGGCGCAGATCGCCGCGCTTACCGTGATGCGCATGGACCAGCTCATCGCGGAGCTGGCGCATCCGGGACCCGACGCGAAGCTCGAGGAACGAGCGATTTACGTCTCCAAGATGGCCCGGTACACGGCCGTCAAAGAGCAGCACTCGGAGAAGGTCAAGCAGGAGATCCGCGTCATCTGGGGGGATTACTTCACCCCCGACCACGTGAAGCAGTACCCCGGGGCCCACGAGATGGTCTGGAAGATCCTGAAGCAGGCCTCGAAGACGCGGCAGGGCACCGCCCTCGCCGACGCCCAAGAGCTCGTGAAGGCTGTGCAGGAGTTCGCCGAGCTGTTCTGGAAGACGAAGGGCGCCCCGACCAAGCGGTCCCCTTCGCTGCAGAAGTCCGGCGGCGAGATCGTCTACCCGGCCTGAGGCGTCGTCGCCGCCTCGACCTCCGGGGGCCGTGGTTCCCCGGGGGTCTTCTTTTTCCGCCTGGACTCTCCACCCCCGCGTTGTCGATGTCCGAGAGCTTGCCGGTCGACGGCCGCTCCCTTACGCTCGAACAGTTCCTCGCCGTCGCCCGGGCCGGCCGGCGGGTCTCGCTCGCTCCCGATGCCCGGCCGGCGGTGGAGTCGAGTCGCCACGCCGTCGAGCGCGTCATTGCCGCCGGTCGTCCGGTCTACGGCGTGACGACCGGTTTCGGTAGCCTCTCCAAGGAAGTGATCCCGGCCCGGGAGGCCCGCGCCCTGCAACTCTCCCTCCTCCGAAGCCATGCGAGCGGCACTGGCCCCGCCTTGCCCGCCGACGTGGTCCGCGGGATGCTGCTCCTGCGCGCGAACGCCCTGAGCCGCGGACATTCCGGCGTGCGTCCGGAACTGGTGGAACGTCTGCTCGATTTTCTAAACCGGAACCTGGTCCCGTTCGTTCCCGAACAAGGGTCGGTGGGCGCATCCGGAGACCTCGCTCCCCTCGCGCATCTCGCGCTCACGTTGCTCGGCGAGGGAGAGTTCGTCTCCCCGGAGGGACATCGAACCGCGTCGGTCGACGTTCATCAGAGTCTCGGGCTGGCTCCGCTCGACCTGGCTGAAAAGGAGGGCGTCGCCCTGATCAACGGGACGTCCCTCATGACGAGCTACCTCGCGCTCTCGGTCGCCGACGGCCGCGAACTGTTCGCGGCATCCGAGGTCGCCGCCGCGCTCTCGTTCGACGCGCTCCGCGGGGACCCGACGAGCCTCGATGACCGGCTGGGCACGCTCCGCAACCTCCCCGAGCAGCGCGCCGTCGCCGATGCGGTCCGGCGGCTGATCCACGGTACTCAGCTCGCCGTCGCCACCAGTGAGTGGCACGGCCAGGACCCCTACACGCTCCGGTGCATTCCGCAGGTCCTGGCCGCGTCCCGGCAAGGCCTCGATTACGCCGACCGAGTGCTCACGCCCGAGCTCAACGCCGTCTCGGATAACCCGGTCGTCTTCGAGGGCGACGAGTTCGTGAGCGGAGGCAACTTCCACGGACAGACCCTGGCCCTCGCCCTCGATACGCTCGCCCTGGCGCTCCACTACCTCGGCGCGTTCTCGGAGCGTCGCGTGGCCCGGCTCGTCAATCCGGCCCTCAACCGGGGCCTGCCCGCGTTCCTCGCCCCCACGCCCGGTCGTTCCTCCGGCTTCATGATCCCCCAGTACCTGGCCGCGGCACTCGTGAACGAGAACCAGACCCTGGTCCACCCGGCGAGCGCGAGCAGTCTCCCGACCTCCGCGGACCAGGAGGACTTTGTGAGCATGGGGGCGTGGGCGGGTGCGAAGCTCCGCCGGCTCCTCACGAACGTGCAGCGCATCGTGGCGATCGAGTGGATCGTGGCCGGGCAGGCCCTCGAGTATCGCCGGCCGGAGTCCGGAGGGGTGGGCAGCGAGGCGGCGTTGCGGGCGCTCCGGGAACGCGTCGTCCCCTGGTCCGAGGACCGCTCCCCCGCGGCGGACATCGAGCGCGTGACCGCTGGTCTCGCCGACGGGTCCATGACCCGGGCGGTTCGGGCCGCCGTGCCGTTCTAGCGACTCGGTCCGACGACCGGTCCCGTAGCCACGAGCGAGGTCACCGACGAAGGGGTCGCGTACGCGATCCGGGCGCCGCAAGAGCCGCAGCTGAACTCGCCGTCCGCCGTGTGCCGGAGCGGTTGACGACAGTGGGGGCAGGGCGTTGGTTGGCCGGTCGCCCACGCGGCGATGAGCTGCTGGACCTTAGGGTCCGGCCCCGCCGGAGTCCCCGATCGATTGGGGGACGGCGACACGAGCGTACCGGCGGCCGAGATCCGGCGGCCACACATGGGACACGAGAATTCGTCGGTGGCGCCCGTCGGCACGAGGGGCGTGTGGCATCGCGCACACTCGCGGAGCGCGTGGTCGGCGGGGGCGGCCCGCGGGGACGTGCTCGGCGCCGGGGGCACGACCGTGGAACGATAGGAAGCCGGGAGGGATCCCGAGGAGGTTCCGACGTACGGGGTTGCCTGGTCCATGCGGGCCGGACTTCGCGCCGCGGACATCGCCCAGCTCGGGGTTGAGGTCGGGCTCGATCCCGGAGTCGGTAGCGGGGGCGGTCGGGAGCGGGCCGGGGGCGCGGTCGGGACCCCCCATCGGATGGTTCGGGCCCGCGCGTCGTAGAACAGGCCCGGCGGACCATGCCGAGAGAGTTCCTTGAGTACCTTCTCGGTCCGGGGGACCGACCAGGAGAGCGCGGCTGCGAGACCCGGTACGGACGTCGTGCCGAGCGACTGGAGTGCCGCGATGGCATGCTGTCGTTCGTCCGGCGCCCGCCGGGAGCAGAAAGAAAGCCGCACCGTACGAGGTGGGCCGACCATGGGTAGAAAAACTATCGTTCGAGGGGAACGAGAAACACAAAAGTGGGCCCCGGCGGAAAGGTCCTCGGTCTCTTGGACGGTGCCACCAAGAGACGCTTTCCGCCGGTACCCGAGGCCGGGCTACGTACACCGCGAGAGACTATATAGCTACCGGACCCTCCGGAGGATGACTAGGATCAGGTTCCGGGGCCTGGGAGGTCCGTTCTGAGGTCGGACGCAACCGAACTGCTCCGTGAACCACTCGTCTTGTCGAAACGTACGAAACATTCAAGCCCACGACCCGGCATCCATTTGGATGCGGACCGTCGACCCGCCGGGCGGGGCGACGATCGATACCCATCGCCGTCGGGACTGGGGTTCCGGCGCGGGCCCTCCGGGAGGGTCGTGGGGTCGAGTGCCGTGAGGAGAGCGACCACGGACGAAGGGCGGTGAGCCGATGGCCAACGTAGTCATCGTCGGCGGCACGGAGGAGGCCCAGCTCATTCTCCGAGGTCTGTTGCGGCTTCATCAGCACCGGATTGTGGGCACGAGCCTGCTTGGACCCGGCGCGCTGGAGATGATTCGCCAGGCGACCGACCCGGTCCTGCTTATTGATGTGGACCTCAAACAACCGAGCTGGACCGAATTTGTTCCCCAAGCGCTTCGCGCCAACGCGGCCACCCGCGTCGTCCTGTTGACGCCGAGTCGGTCGGCCCGACTGGATGGCCAGGCGCGCTCCCTTGGCGTGGGGGCGCTGGTCCGCCGACCCTTTGCGATCCAAGAACTCCTGAGCGCCGTCGGACCCTCCTCGTCCGTTCCACCTTCCACCGCTCCTCCGGACCCTCTGCAACCCCCCGGGGAACCGGGCGATCCCTGAGCCCGCGTCCCTCGCGCTCGGGCGTCAGGCCTATCTCACGAACGTCCTCCGGCCGGTGTGCCTCTCACCCGGGAGGCCTCCGAGGCCCTGCGGGCCGAGGTGGCCGGGACGGTTACCGATGACCCCGAGGCACTGACCCGGTTCGCCTCGGACGCCTCGCATCTGGTACAACTCCCCGCGGCGACCGTGGCCCCCCGGGACCGGGACGATGTCCAGCACCTGGTCGGCTGGGCGCGGCACTGGAGGGTGCCCCTCGTCGGCCGGGGCGGCGGAAGCTCGCTCGACGGGGAATCCGTGCCTCCCCCCGGCGGGGTCGTCGTCGATTTCTCGGGGTGGAACGCGGTCATCGAGATCGACGAGGCGGACCGGCTGGTCCGGGTCGGACCCGGCGTGGTGAATCGGGACCTTCACCGCACGCTCGCGTCCCGGGGTCTGTTCTTCCCGCCGAACCCCGGCTCGTGGACGACGTCGACCATCGGCGGCAATACCGCCACGAACGCCTCGGGGCCCCGGTCCTTCCGCTACGGCTCGACCCGGACCTGGGTGCGCGGCCTGGAGGGGGTCCTTGGGACCGGGGAGATCCTCCGGGTAGGCCACCGAACCCGGAAGGCATCGACCGGACCAGACCTGCTGGGGTTCTTCGTAGGCAGCGAGGGCACGCTCGGGCTCTTCACCGAAATAACCCTCGGGCTCGCCCCGTCGCCGGAGCGCCGGATAGGTCTCGGACTCGCCATCCCGGATGCCCTCTTGTTCGGCCCGACCCTCCCGCGCCTGCTCCGATCGCCGGCGCCGGCGTTCTCCGCGATCGAGTACCTGGACCGTTCCACCGCCGCGGCACTCAGCCGGTTCTCCTCGGGACGGCTTCCAGGGGACAGCGCCCTCCTGCTCCTCGAACTCGAGAGCACGGCGGCGGACGAGGACCGTGACCTGGAACGCGCGGCGAAACGGCTGGCCGAGGCCGGGTTCTCGGGCGACCCCGCGGTCTATCCGGACGCCGACCAGCTCTGGACCCTGCGCGGGCAGAGCGGCGAGGCAGTCGAAGACGAGGGCGTGCGCGTCCACGAGGACGTGGCCGTGCCGTGGTCCCGGCTGGATGAGCTGATCGAGGGAACCCGGGCCCTCGCGGCGCATCACGAGGTACCGGTACGTCTCTTCGGACACCTGGGAGATGGCAATCTGCATCCGGGGTTCGTGGTCGACCCGGTGTCGGAGCGGTCGAGAGCCGTCCGACGGGACCTCCTCCTTTTGACGAAGCGGCTCGGAGGCACGATCAGCGCCGAACACGGCGTGGGCGCGTTGAAGGCTTCCTATCTGGCCCTCGAACACGGTGACGTCGGCGTGTCGGTGCTGGAGGCGTTCAAGCGGCGATGCGACCCCGACGGGATTTTGAACCCGGGGAAGCTTTACCCCGGACCGGGCCCGGCCCCAGGGAAGGGATCATCCTGAGCGTAGCGCGGGGCAACGGAAGCCGCCGGAGCTCGGTCAACCCCACCCAGCGGTGCCGCCTTCCCCGGGTGCGGAGCGCGCCCCGCGCCGACCGGGACCGGAATAGGTGCAGAGCCACGCGAAAGTGACTGTACTCGTGGTGGAAGACCCCGCGCGGCTCCAAGGCGTCCGCGATGAGCCCCGTTTCTTCCCGAAGCTCCCGCCGGGCGGCGGCGAGCGGCGTCTCCCGCCTTTCCAACTTCCCGCCGGGGAATTCCCAAAGTCCGCCCAAGAGTCCCGTCGACGGTCGACGGAGGACGAGCCAACGGCTCCCGCGGGCTACGGCGACGACCGAACCCACGACGAGGGGCTTGGTCCGCGTCGGTCTCCGGACCGGCAGAACTCCCGGGTCCGGCAATTCCTGCCGCGCCCGGCAGTGGGCCGCGACCGGACACCTCTCACAACGGGGTTGTACGGGGAGGCACACGGTCTCGCCGAGTTCCATGAGCGCCTCGTTGAAATCGCCGGCGCGCGTCGGCGGCCGCCGGGCGACCGCCCAACGGTAGAGGCGACGGTGGACCGGTCCCCGACGAGGGTCCGCGCGCTCCAGCGTCCATCGGGCGAGAACCCGGAGCCCGTTGGCATCGAGGGCGACATCCGGTTGGTGGAACGCGAGGCTGGCCACCGCCGCGGCGATGTACGGGCCGACCCCCGGGAGTTGACGCAACTCCTCGGACCGATGGGGCAGGGCGCCGTTCCAATCCCGCACTAGCTGCTGGGCAGCGGCGCGTAGGTGGCGGGCCCGGGCGTAGTACCCGGCGCCCTCCCAGACCTTGAGCACTTCCTCCTCCGACGCCCGGGCGAGGACGGGGACGGTCGGGAACCGTCGCACGAAGCGCTCGAAGTAGGGAGCGGCTTGGGCGACCCGGGTCTGCTGGAGAAGAACCTCCGCCACCCAGATCCGGTACGGCGTCGGGCGGCGCCGCCACGGCAGCAGCCGCCGATGCGCGGGGAACCAGCGCAGGAGGGCGCGGACCCGGGGGTCGGAGCCCTCCGTCGCCTTCGATCCGGCGGGACGGGGGCGGGGGTTCACCGGCCTGCCACAAGAACCACAAGGCTATAATCGGGGTAGAAATCGAATCTCCCACGGCTCCGATGGAAAAATCTGGATGAACGGTATCGTACTGGTCACCGACGAGACCTTCGAGGACGAGGTGATCCGGTCGCGGCTGCCGGTCGTCGTGGACTTCTACGCGGACTGGAGCGTGCCCTCACGCGCCGCCGAACTTTCTCTGGAATCTCTCTCGGAATCGTTGATCGGCCGGGTCAAGTTCACGAAGGTGAACGTGAACGATTCCTCCACTGTGGCGAACTCCTTCGGTATCCATACGATCCCGACGTACCTGTTCCTCGACGAAGGTCGCGAGAAGGGCCGCGAGGTCGGGATCGTCGGACCGCGCGAGCTGCGCACGATCCTGCGGAAGCACTTCTCCTTCGAGTGACGCGGTGAGCTCGTCGCCCCGGCGCGGTCCGGGTTCGGGCTTCGCCGGCGCGGGCGCCGTCGTTACCGGCGCGTCCCGGGGAATCGGGGCCGCCATCGCTCGCGCGCTGGCCCGGGAAGGGCTCCACCTTCTGCTCGTCGCCCGGGACGCCGACCGTCTCTCCCGCGTGTCGGGAGGGATCACGACGGCCGGCGGGACGGTCTCCTCGCTGGTCCAGGACCTGACGCTGCCCGGCGCCGCCGAGAACGTGGTTCGCGTGGCGAAGGAGCGCCTCGGCGCACCATACGTACTGGTGAACAACGCGGGCATCGCGACCGCGCAGCGCTTCGACCGCCGGCCCTCGGAGGAATGGGAGCACGAGCTGCTCACCGACCTTCTGGCACCACTTCGCCTCACCTACGCGTTCCTGCCCATGCTGCTCGAACAACGGAGCGGGCACATCATCTTCATCGGAAGCGCGAGCGCCGACCGGCCGATTCCTCGCCTCGCCGTCTACTCGGGCGCCAAGGCCGGGCTGCGGGGGTTCGGCCGCGCCCTCGACTTGGAGGTCGCCCGTCGGGGCGTCCGCGTCTCCGTGGTCGAACCGATCTACGTCCGGACGGAACTGGGCCGACGACCCACCGACGTCGAAGCGCCGCTGGAGCGGCGGGCCCGGGAACATCCGAGTTCGGTCATCGAGCCCGACCGGGTGGCACAGGCCCTGGTCCGGCTGCTCTCCCACCCCCGGACGGTCGTCCGCGTTCCGTGGAGATGGGCCGCGAGTCGGGTGACGCTCGGCGCCCTCAACCCGCTCCTCGAGACCCGGGGGCGACTCCCGCCGCCCGGCCCTCACCCGCCGGCCTAGTGCCGGAAGACTCTCCAGCCCGTAAAGTACATCGCCATGCCCGCGCGGTTGGCGGCTGCGATCACCTCGGGATCCCGGAGGCTCCCGCCCGGCTGCAGGATCGCCCGGACCCCGGCCCGGCCCGCCACTTCGATGCCGTCGGCGAACGGAAAGAAGGCGTCCGAGGCGAGCGCCGAGCCGGGCGCCCGGGGACCGGCCACGTCGACGGCGAGTTCGACCGCCTTCACGCGGGTCGGCTGACCGCTTCCGATTCCGACGGTGGAATGGCCCTGCGCCAGCACGATGGCGTTCGACTTGGCATGGCGGACCACCCGCCAGGCAAAGGCCAGCGCGTCGAGCTCGGCCGTGGTGGCGGTCGCGGAGGTTACGCAACGGAGCTCTTCGGGCTTCAGCGGCCGACGATCGCTCTCCTGAACCAACAGGCGGCCCACGGCGCTCCGGACCTCCCAACCGGGGTGCGCGACGTTCGGCACCGGGGTACGGACGAGCTTGAGCTTCGTCCGGTGTCCGGCGGCGGTCCGGGCTGCGTCGGAGACCGCCGGCGCCGCCAGAAGGTCCACGAAGATGCCGTGCAACGGCTCGAGGTCGCCGACGTCGAGCGAGCGGTTCACCGCCAGCGCACACCCGTAGCGGGCCACCGGGTCCGTGGCCACGGCCTGCGTGATCGCCTCCCGGAGGGCGGGGGCGGAGGCGACGCCAGAGGGGGTGGCGTGCTTTACCACCGCCGCGGCCGGCTCCGTGAATTCGGCGACGGTCGCGAGGGCGGTGTCCAGGTCGAGCAGGTTCGTGTACCAGAGTCCCCCGCCCTGCAGGACCTCCAACGACTCGGGCGCGAGGGGAGAGACAGCAGACGACAGCGGTACATACGCCGCGGCTTGCTGGTGGGGATTCTCCCCGTACCGGAGGACCAGGTCGGAGCGGACCCACTCTAGTGAAGAGGGGAACGGGGAGGCGTCGGAACGCGCCGCGGCGGAAAGTGTCGTACCGATGATCCGGTCGTACCGTTCGGTCCGCGCGAAGGCTCGCGCGGCCAAGGCTCGCCGGGTCGGCGACGAGACGCGGCCGCCCTGCCGCATGAGCTCGTCCCCGAGCGCCGGATAATCCTCGGGGTCACTCGCGATCGCGACCGACTCGAAGTTCTTCGCGGCCGCGCGGGCGAGCGTGATGCCTCCGATATCGATGTGTTCGGCCAGGTCGGGGGCGGAGGGGTTCGCTCCCACGCGGGCCTCGAACGGGTAGAAGTTCACCGCTACGAGGTCGATCGGGAGGAGATGTCGTTCGGCGAGTTCCTGGTCCCCCGCGGGCGTCCGGGGCGCGAGGATCCCGCCCAGAATACCGGGGTGGAGGGTCTTGAGGCGGCCGCCGAACCAGTTGCCGATGCCGGTGAGCTCCTCCGCCGGCCGGGCGGAAATCCCGTCTGCTGCGAGGCGGCGACGGGTGCCTTCCGTGGCCACGAGCTCGATATCGAGGGCGACGAGCCCACGGGCGAAGGGCACGAGTCCCCGGGGGTCCGAGACGCTGAAAAGAGCCCGCCGGATGCGGACGAGACCTTCGGGCTCCGTCGGCACCGATTCGCTCCCCTACGGGGAGGAAGCGGGTGCCATAAGGGTGTCGCGCGAGGACGGTCGCGTCAGTAGATGCTGACCTGCGCGGTGACGGACGTGAGGACGAACTGGGCCGCGTTGATCGGTACGACGATCGTAGAGAGGCGCCCAAAGGGCGGCGTCAGGCATTGGGCGACCGTGACGCCGACCCCGGGGACGCACCGGGCGCCGGTCGGGTCGACGGGGCTCTGCGTGCCCCAGAAGGTGGCCCACGCCTGCGGATACGGCGTGGTGAAGTTGAGGTAGAAGTAGGGAATGTAATTGGTCCCGTGTTTACCGTCCTGGATCTCGTAGGTCTGGACCGCCAGAATATTCGAGATCACCGCCGCGGTGCCCCACCCGCTGGCCGTGCCAGAGGCACTGACCAGGCTGACCAACGTGATGGCGAACGCAATCCCGTACGGCTGCTGGACCAAGTTCGTGGTCGGGGGGCTGATCATGACCGACCCACCGTTCGCGATACCGAGGATCACCGCCCCCTGTTCGTAGGCGACGAGGGAGGGCGAGATGTACCGATTGTTGAGCACGGCGCGGACGCCCGAGAGATAGTGGATCGTGTAGGGCCCCGACGTCTGGGCGTTCGTGAACAGGCACTGGAAATAGCCGCTCTGGTTCGCGAAGGTCACGTCATCGTGGCCGCCGTTCGCGGCGATCGTGTTCGGGGTCGAGGTGATGCCAAAGGCGTTCTGCCAGGTCAGGTTCTGGTAGACCCCGGCTGCGGCGCCCCAGGTGGCGCCTTTCCACAGGTTGGAGGTTGCGGCGTTGCCGTAGGGACACAGGTTCACGGAGGACCCGACGAACGTCGTGTTGAGGTTGGCCCCGACGCCGGTGGTGCATCCGGTCATGGCAAGCTTGTAGGTGTCGTTATTGCCGGAGAAGACCACCGATACGAGTTGCCGGATGTTGCACGTGCCGCCGTCACTCACCGTCAGGTTGTCCCAGTTGCCCGAGACCTGGAAGAGGATGTGCTGGAGATTCGCGCCGGAGAGGGTGAGGCTCAGGGTGTTGAAGTTGCCCGTGACGTTGAGCAGCACGTTGCATCCGGCGGCGGCACACCCGGCGACGCCCGGGGTGACGGTGCTGTGGTTCCCCGAGAAGTTGTAGACCTCCGTGCCGGTGCCCGCCGTGCAGGTGCTGCTGCCCGCGCCGAAACAGGCCGAGCCGTGGCCCCAGCCGACATTCGCTTTAGAGATGTTGGAGATGCCGAACCCGGCGGTGGTCTGCACCGTCGCGGGCTCCGCCAGCAGCGATCCGGAAGAGGGGGTCCCGAACGGAGGAGCTCCGCCGGAGTTCAAGGTCACGGGAGACGAGAGGTAGGAACTTCCGTTTCCGTTGAGCGCGGCAACGGATTCCAGGACCGCTGTCTGCAGACGCGACATCTGGTCCTCGACCAGCAGTTGGTGCTGGAACTCCTGCTGGGACATCTGGGTCGGGAGTTGACCCAACACGAAGGTGGCCAGGAAGGAGACGAAGATCAGGAGCGCCAAGGTGGTCGCGACGGCGCTGACCTGGCCCGAACGACCACGGCGCCCATGTTGACGGAGTAGTCTCCAACCGCGACGCATAGGTGGACCAAGAGGCCCGGTAAATTACGGCGGGCCCCCGTATTTAAGGGCCCCGACCTGCGAGGGCTTTGTGTCTAAACGCTAGAGGTGTTTCAAAAGTCCCGTGTTTCAAAACGGACATCACTGTTTCGGAAGGGTACTCATCTCAATGGTTTAGACACAAAGCCGACCTGCGAGGGCGGCTCCCGGCGTCGGAGCCAGCGTTTCCCGCCCACCAGCGTGCCCCACGTACGGTAGGTCCGCACCTCGAGAACGGTCCCATCGACGGCCGTCCAGCGGCCGGCCCACGCAGCCCGCGCCCGATTCGCCCAGGTGTGCGGCACGTCCACGAGGGCCCGTCGTCCCTCGACCCGCACCACGCGCAGCTTGGGGGGCGGGCCCTGGGTGGCCAGTCGGACGGAGAGCCATCGCTCGAGCGCCCGGGGAAAAAGAGGGGTCCCCCGCCACCTCGATCCCGAGGTAGCGGGGGCGGGGGAGAGAGTTACCGGACGAAGTCGATGACCTCTTCGGACTCACCGGCGGCGTATCCTCCGCGGGAGCCCAGGAGGTTCGTGGCCTTTACTCCAGTGATGATGAGGAGCACCTTGATGGTGTTCTCCATCTCGGGAGAGTTCTCCACGGAGCATCCCCAGATGATCCGGGCCCGCTTCGAGATCTTCGCGCCCACTAGCGCCGCAGCCTTGTCGGCCTCGGAGACCGTCATCGTCGGTCCGCCGATGACGCGCACGAGCGCGCCAGTGGCGTCCTTCATGTCGACGTTGCCGAGCAGCGGGGAGGTCAGGGCCTGGGTGACCGCCTCGGTCACTCGGTCCGTCGCACTCTCGCTCTCGCCCAGTCCGATGAGGGCGACCCCGCCGTCCTTCATGACGGTCATGATATCGGCGTAGTCCAGGTTCACGAGTCCGGGCTTGGTCACGATCTCGGTGATGCCCTTGATCGCGGTCATCAGGACCGCATCGGCCAGCTTGAACGCCGCATCGAGCGGCATCCGGGGCACCAGCTCGAGGAGCTTGTCATTCTGGATGACGATGGTTGTGTCGCAGACCCGGCGGAGCCGCTCGAGTCCGTCCTTCGCGGCCTCGAGGCGCACGGCGCCTTCCGCGGCGAAGGGGATCGTCACGACGCCCATCGTGAGCGCGCCGGCTTCTTTGCTGATGCGCGCGACGAGGTGGGCCGAGCCCGTGCCGGTTCCTCCGCCCATCCCGGCGGTAACGAACACGATGTGGGCGCCCGTCAGGAAGTTACGGATCTCTTCCTCGTTCTCTCGCGCCGCTTCTTCCCCGACCTCGGGGCGAGCACCGGCGCCCAGGCCCTTCGTAGCCCGGCGGCCAATGAGGATCTTGCGGGGGGAGTGGATCGTCAGAAGGTGTTTCGCGTCGGTGTTGATGGCGCACATCTCCGCACCCTGGATCCCTTCCTCGACGCAGCGGTTGATGGTGTTCGAGCCACCGCCGCCGCATCCGATGATCCGGATGTTGACCCGCAGCGTCTCGGCCAGTTTCGCCAGCTCTGCGTCGTCCCCGCTCGAGTACGCGGGGTTCGCGTCCGGCTTCTGGTCGGCCAGCTGCTGGCTTTCCTGGTGCTTCGCGATGGCTTCCTGAATGATCGATTTCATGGTTTGATTCTCCGTTGCGTTTGTCGGACGAGCGTCATACGCTCGGCGAGGAATCCCGAGATTTGCTACTTAAACGTTGGTTTACAGAGGTACTGTAACGTTATCGGGCCGTCACGATTTTTGGTCCTCCGTTGTAACAACTCGGGCCTTGGCCTTCACCGCCGTCTCGATGATTGTCCTCCACCGGAACCCGTTGCCGACCGGAATGCCGGCCGCTTCTCCTGGAGTCTTGCCGAGTGCCTGATGATC
This sequence comes from uncultured Thermoplasmata archaeon, assembly GCA_963773945.1. Taxonomy (GTDB): domain Archaea; phylum Thermoplasmatota; class Thermoplasmata; order Lutacidiplasmatales; family UBA184; genus JAKIWV01. Next base: position 143,423 of record CAVZDD010000004.1, read on the forward strand.
GCGCACGAGGTTGTAATGGACCCGTAGTCCTTCCGCGAGAGTTGCCGTTCCGGGCTCGCCGTCGAATGCCCGCATGACCTTGAATCGTTCTTTCTCGGTTCCGTGGAACCGCTCGATTCGGTTGTTCGACTCGGGGGCGCGAATCGACGGGACCCGGCGGTGCGGGCTGTACCAAGACGAACCATGTACCAGCTTCGGATCGTCCAACGGAGTGGCCCGGCGACCGAGTTCCTTGCTCACGGCCTCAGGGTATGAGGTCATCCCGTCCGTCAGCACATCGACCGGGCGATCAGGGGTTGCCCGCTTCGCCTTGGCGAGCGGAACGCGAGCGTTGGCGAGGCTTCGGTCCTCGGAAATGTGCGTTGCAAGGAGGAACCGGGTGTCGTGGTCGAGGACGTTCCATAGGTACTCGTTCCGACCGTTGACATCCACGACCGTCTCATCGACGTGCCACCGGTCCGAGGTCCGCGCCCCCTGTGCGTCCATCCACTCAGCGGCCAGCTTCGAGTAGTGGACGACCCATCGAAAGACCGTCATGTGGGAAACGCGAAGCCGCTCGACCTGCTCCAAATGCTCCCGGACCTTGCGGACGCTCATGCCCCGGAAGTAGAGGTCGAGGGCGCGGGCGATGTTCATCGGGTTCGCCCGCCGGTTCTTGAAACCCACGCGCCCCACGAACCGCCGGCCGCACGACGCACAGGAGTATCGTTGAACGTCTCCGCTCTTGTTGTGCCGAACGGAGTGGCAAGTCACCTCAGCCGAGCCGCACCCGTCGCACATGATCTTCGCTTCGGCGATTACGGGGGCCGATTCCTCGAACCCGACCTTGTACCTGACTGCGACGATGTGAATACACGTCATCGAGGTCGCGCTGTAGAAGTCGCACTCGCACGACCACCGGCCCGCGTTCTCAGTCACCGTGTAGGACAACTCCGGGTGGCTCTGCGATCGGACGGAGTATGCCTTTGGGCCAAGCGCACGGATTTGGTCTCCCCGAGCGACGATAGCGAGCGCCGGGGTCCGCTGGTCCGTCCACGCCTTCAGGGTCCACCGTTCCTTATCGCTTTGGGTTTCGATGGCTTGTGACATACGTTTTCTCCTCCGAGATTGTCTATCCCGTTGTCTATACGTATGGGCTTTCCTGTACTTAATGCTATGGACAAATGACACACCCACACTTAATCCATAGTTATTTAGCCTCCCCGACAATAGAGTAAGTGGTGAGTCGTCCATGACGGTGGGGGAGTTCCGAACCAAGGTCGTCTCGAACATGGAGGGGTCCGACTCGGTGCGGTCCACGGTCCCTGAGGCCGTCGCCGCTCTACTCGGTGCCGTCCCCGGGGCGACTCTCCTCTGGTCCTTTGAACCAGGCTCCGCCAAGGTTGTCGTCTCGGTGGATCGGTCGGTCCCGGTGAGCGTGGGTCCGGCCCGCTCGAAGCCAAAGAAGTCGTCCAAGCGGCGCTGATCGCCGCACGATTTCCCGAGTCCCAATTCGACCTCGGGAAGTACCGAAATGCGATGTTCCCTTAATCGCCTTCTCTTTGATGAAGCGTTAATCGGAAGTCTAAAGTATATTCTCATCCTCCCTTAGCTTCAAGCATGAGAGCCACCGTTGTGCTTCGTGGGGACGTGGCGGACGAGGAGAAGGTTCAGCGGCTCGTAGAGTCACTAAAGAGAGCCGGCGGTGGACCCCTGATGGTCCGTGAGATCGCCGGCGCGATGAAGGTCTCTCTCACGACTGCCGGGAAGTACGTGGACGTTTGCCAAGCCAAAGGCCTGGTTCGAGTCAAGCCGTACGCCTCCGCAAAGCAGGTATGGCTGGCCTGACCGCTTCCACTCGAAAAGGTGGGGTGGGGGTCCGGTAGGTGGCCGTCCGTCCTTCCCGCCACATTTCACCGTTCGATGCCCCGCCTGGGTTGAACCACCCTGAGGGCGTTCCAAGCCCACAGATGCACCCTCTCAAGACCACGACATCGGCTCTGGCTGCGGTCGAAGCGCCTACCAGCCTTTCGGGGTTCCCACATCTGAACAGTGGAGAGTTGAAGGGCACTTGGAAGGCGGCCCGCAGAATGTGGGGGCACTCCCTCCACAGGCTGGCACCCTACAATGGGACCTTCCCCCCGGCTCTCGCGCATTACTTCGTCCAGGCCTATTCGGACCCAGGACAGACCGTGCTTGACCCGTTTTCCGGAAGTGGAACGACGGCATTGGAGGCTTGTCTGTGCGCGAGGATTGGGGTGGGAAATGACCCGTTTCCCTATGCGAACATCCTGACTCACGCGAAGGTCAAGCCGCTGGGGCAGAAGGACGCCGCACAAGCCATCAGGTGGCTCGCAAAATCAATCAGCAAAAAGTCGCCCCAGTTGGACAACCCGGACATTGGCCCATTCTTCCACCCCAAGACCCTCCGCCAGGTCTTGGCGGTTCGGGAGTTTCTGCGAGACCGAGATTCGGATTCCGCGATTTTCCTAAAGGCCCTGATGTGCGGGGTCCTCCACGGCCCCTCTAAGATGTTTCTGTCCCTGCCCATGAAGGACACGGCCGCATCCAGCACCCGGTATATTCAAAAGTACGCCCGAGAGCACCGATTGGTCTATCCCTTGAGGGACGTTTTCGAGTCGCTGGAAAACAAGCTACGGAGAGCGATGGCGGATCCCACCCCCATCGTGAGGGGTACGGCAACCGGATTCGATGCTCGGAAGATGGGGCTTGAGGACGAATCTGTGAATCTGATCGTTACCTCTCCTCCCTACCTCCACGTCCTCGATTACTCGTGGAACCACTGGGTACGCCTATGGTTCCTCGGGGAGGATCGACTGGAAGCCCGAGGCCGGATGTTCCTGAGTGGAAACGAGCCGAAGTTCATGGCATTCATGGAAGACGCTCTGAGGGAGATGTTCCGAGTGCTGGCACCAGACTCGGTCTGCGTCGTTGTGGTCGGCGACGTGAGGAACAAGAATGGGACGGGCATAATCAACCTCGCCGAGAAGCTTGTACCGCTCGCTGCCAAAGTGGGCTTCGGGACCCGGTCCGTGATTGCTGACCCGTATCCGTTAGGTGCCCGGAGCTTCGTAGTCTACAACGAATCGCGGTACAATTTTGACTCGGATACCGATCCTGAAACGTGCGCCGTTCCCTTGGACCGGTGCCTCGTCCTACAGAAGGGTCGGGCTACCGAACGAACGTTCCGTGTTCCCTGGGAAGTGAGGAGCCAAAACCCACTGGAAAACTTCAGCAGTGCTCCGACCCGAACTCCTGGTTAGCCGGCCGGCTTGCCGATTGACTTGTCGAGGAGTGGGCGCAATTCCATCGTCCACGCCGGGTCAAGCGGCCAGTTGATCTTCTCTGTAGTGGACAGTAGGCATTCCTGTTCCTCTTTTGAGTAGTTTCGGAAAGACGACCGAGTGAGGTCCCGATTTCGGCGGTAGGCATAGTCCGCCCAGTTACCGGTAAACGGATACAACGGGACGGCAAGAATGTCGTACTCTCCCACCAGATAGCAAGTCGTCTCGATGACCTTCCCGGTCGGCAGGGTGACTTTCCGTCTGTCGCTCGCGTCGTTCTGGACTCGGGCGACCACGCGCCCCTCTTGGTCCTCAAGCGAGGTCGTCTGGATGCTCTTGAGTTGAATCGTATACTCCCGGCCACCCAGGACAAACCGCCGATCCGATTTCGACTTCTTGTGGTCCGGGTCTTTGGAAATCCTGGTCGCTCCGGAAAGCGTGCTAAGGACGAGTCGCTCGAACTTGTCCTCCGCTACATAGCCCATCACGATTCCCCTGAGACTCGGATTCTCGGTTAGTGCCTTAATCAACGTGGCGAGGTCGGCCCATTGTTCGATTCGTTCGATCCTGTCACGGGCGGTGGCGGCCGTGAGGGGCTTGGCCTGCAGGTCGTTCTGATCGACCATCGACCCCGGTTTGGCTAAGGGGCTCCTATCGAGGGTCGGAAGATCACACGCCGCTCTCGCTCCCGGAAGATGATGTCAAAATCCTGAAAGATGCTGTCCCTTCCCAGGACGATGTAGGGAATACGACCTTCATCGGTTGGCACGAAAGCGGTGCCTCGAAGAACATGTACCACAGTGTCCTGCTGTAGAATTTCAATCTCGTAGCGGTAGATGTCGTTGGGAAACTGGCCGCCCGCTCCGGTCGCTGAGGCATTTGTCACCACTAATTGAAGGCCGACTCCCTGAGCCATCCCTGTTGGAACAAAAGTATCGGTAGACCCCGAGTCAACTAAGGCGATGCCCGTGACACTCCGCTGGGGGCCGCGGAGACGGACGTTCAACAACGGGAGTTTCTGCGGATCGCCGTCCACAGCGTACGAAAGATACCTCTGATGGAATCCCCTGATTCGGCGGTGCCGAGGTGGACGTACAGGCACACGCCGCCGTCCCGGTTACTACAGCAGCATCACGGTCGCGCGAGGGAACTTCGCGACGAACGGCTCGCTGTCCGGGTGTAGCGCGAATGCCCGGTCAATGACCTCTTTCGCGGTGTCTCCAGACGCGACAATCTCCTTTCCGATGACAGCAATCCACTTGTCAAGGTTCTGGCTGATCACCTCGGGAGAGTCCCGGAGGAATTCGAACTCGCTCACGACACCTTGGCCCTTCTTGCCACTCTGCATTTTCTTTGTTGTTGGTGGGGTGGTTTCAACTGGAATGGGGGCGCGGCGAACGCCTGTGGCATACATAGCCCTTCTCATCCCTTATAAAGCCCCGGCGAACAGGAGAAGGAGTGTGGATAGTTAAACACCGCCTAAAGTCGCAGTGACCCTAAAGTCTGGGACCCGTCAAAACATGGTACGTAAGCGATCGAAGAGCGCGAGCAGACGATTGCCCAAGACTCGACGGAGACGGAGGTCACCCGCTCTGGCCTTCGTCGTCATGGCGCGCTGCCCTGTTTCCGGTTGGTGTCCGGGACGCCTCGATGGAATTTTAATTTTTGACCCGGCTACGAAGTCATACAACTATGGCCTCGCATGTGACAAGAATCAGAATCACGTATTCCGCAGCGATTTGACGTTCGCATTGGAGAGTCAAAGTGTCGAGCGTCGGCACAAACGCTGAATGGTGGCTTGCGCGGATTCGGCTACAATCCGCGCCGTACGCGCGCCGGCGTTGGGTCGCTGTCCTTGCCATAATCGGTTGGGTTCTGGCCTACGTTCTGATAGCCTGGGAGGCTTTTCTTCATCCAAGTTACAGCCTGTTAGTAGTTCTCGTAGCGATCCTAACCTCCGAAGGCTTCCTCACCACATCCATTCAAATCGGGCGTTGGATGGGGAACGCCGGCACTCAGTATTTTGACGCTGCACGCCGAGTCGTCGGCAAGGAATTCGCAGCGAACGGGGCGAGCGGAATCGCTGATCGGCTCGGGAACGTGTTACGGACGTACGAAGGTTGCTTGGCCGAGACGTACTCCGGATTACTCGGGCGGAAACTCATGGATTCCAACTGCACCGTAGAGAAGTTGTGTCAAAGCCTGGCGGAAGTCTGCGCGTCACATCCGGAGCCGGAAGGTCTCTAAGGGACCTCGGCGATGATGCCGCGGGGTAGTGTTGCTCCCTAAGTGTTCCTAAGAGGAACACTTAGGGCTCAAAGTCCGGATGTCCGTTCCGACCCATTAATGGCGTCGAAAGTTTCGCAATCTGCCGACAAGTATCTTAAGCCGGCCTGCCGGTGGGAGGCATCAGCCGAGCGACGTGAGTTCGGCCCTCAGAAGGGGAAATCGGAGACTTCAGGCTTGGGTCGTTCAACGATAGGACTGCCGTGTGGCATACGGCGTACTCGGGTCTGACTCCCGACCCAAGCCCTTCGCTCCGTCTCATTCTCCTGAGGCCCATGGGGGCTTGGCCCCGCCCCGTCGCTCGGCTTCATGGGCAAGGCCGGGATGTATCGTTCTCGTATAAACATCCGCTCACCTCCCAGAGCGATGGCCCGACCTGTTACACCCCATTCCTAACGGCCGAAATGGCCCGATAAGTTACAGAACCGTTTACAGAGGTACTGTAACGTAATCGGGACCTGCCTCAGGTCAAGGTTCGGCTGTAACAAATCGGGACTCGGGGCAGACTCCTAGGTCAAACTTCCTCAAGTCTTCGTCGCGTTGGGTGGGATTCTCGCCCGCACTAGATAGTCTCGAATGCGGCCTAGAGCATCACCCATCGGGTTCTTCGCCATGATCATCTCGCTTTGTTGCTTCTGATAGGGTAGCATTCCCCGGGCCGCATAACTAGCTGGGAGCCGGAGGAACAATCCGAGGTACTCGTCGCTCTGAACCCATGCCCGTTCAACTTTGCGAGCGAATTGATCCCACTCCTTGCTGCTCACAATCCGCCGGAGAGGGGCGACAGTCTCGTCGTTGATCTTGCCCTCCCCTTGGAAGACCCACTGGAAGTCATGTTCAAGGACCGTCGCTTCCTCGTAGACTCTTTGCAGTACTTTCCATGCTCTCGTCACTTGGGCAGGGTGTAACCTCGGTAGGCAGGCCTTAAACCACGCGGGACCGCTCCGGCCATCCGGGGATTACTGCGTTCCGGTCACGAGGCGAAGGACTGAACACTAACGATGCGGGCGTAGAAGCGGCATTGCTCGCCGAGGCGCTCGGCACAGTCAGGTTTGATCGGGTTTTAGACGTAGGCTGTGGTTCGGGCCGGTTCTTACCCGTCTTTGGGGCCCAAGCAACGGAGTATGTGGGAATCGATGTCCAAAGCGGTGTTATCAATGTCGCCCGAGGTAAGGCAGGGACGATGCACGGACTGGCATTCGCGAAGGCGGATGCGCGAATCCTGCCGTTTCGTGACGCTAGCTTCTCTGCGGTTACTATGATTCGAGTTTACCACAGGCTAGAGAGTCCTTCGGACGTGCTGAGGGAGATTGCTCGCGTTCTAAAACCCGGAGGGACTCTCATCATTACAGTGACGCCGAACCCCAGTGTGGCCACCCTCGTCAGAGACATTTGGACCCGGCTTAGCAACCCCTATGAAATTTCGCTGTCCACATTTTCGCGGAAGAGCCGTATCAGCCTAACGTCGGGAACTAACCCCGCATTCGTGGAGACAATTCGCCTCACGCGATCAAGGCTGACAGATTTGCAATTTCATATCATCCGTGAGCTGGGGTGCGGCTACGAGGAACTTCCAGCATTCAGGGGTCTCCCGGCGAATCTTTGGATTCGAATTGGGAAATCCCTGAAGGCGTCGCCCCTGTTCCCATGTGTATTTGTGATTGCCCGACGCCCCGTTGGAGAGTGACCAGACCCAACCCGGGGATGCCCTCGAGAGTGGGGTGTGTTCCTTTGGCGCTGACCGATTGGCCTGCAATATCCGAACTCGAAAGCGGCTGCGCGGCTCCGTTCTGTCCTCTCTGCCCGTAGCGTTCCACCGCTAGTGGCAAGAAGGCCGGTTGGTCTTGCTAAGAGCCGCTAAGCCACGACAATTTTGTTTAGTACAGCTCCCGACGTGGAAGTTCCCGTGCAGACGGCATAACCGTTGTTATTCACGCCGTCTAGTCCGCTACAGCCCCCGGCCCCGGAGGCTAGCGTTGCGGACGGCGTGGAGCCGCCGCTCGAGATGAAGAACGTGGAAAAGACATAATAGACGTTACCCTTCGTTTCGATGAAAGCATGACTCGCGGTTTCCACTTGCACGGAGTAGAATTGCGAGTAGACCGATGTACTGCCAGCAACGCATCCCGAAACTGAGGAACCGAACGTAGTCCCTACGAAAGTGCTACTGGCTGTACCGGTGGTCTGATCAACGAGTTCGATTGTGACGTACCCATCGGACCACCCTAGAGGACCGGTCCCCCCGGAGTGCAGTCGGTCTTTGCGTACAGCTGTCCCGTGAAACTCCAATGTGCCGTGACCGTGTCGCTCGTCCCTCCAGCCGTGTAAGTGGTGGAACGGAACCCCATTTGAATGTTAATCCCGGCTGTGCAGCTTGATGTTGTATGACTAACGAACCCACCTGAGTGCTCTTGCGTTAATCCGTTTCCGGTATTAGGGGTAGCGATGGAATTCCACTCAGACGTCGTGGGGGAACAACTTGAAACTGGGAGCGTCCCTACGGCGTAATTGGAGTAAGGTGCTACAATAGTGCAAGGACTGGAAGGTGAGCAGGTAGCGGCCAGGACTGAAGGACTCGTGAGCACACCAAGAGTTGCCACAACAACTATGATTAAGATGGCCAGGAGAGTTCCGGCGGAAGGCTTCCGGGATTGCGAAAATAGATTGTTCCGGCGTTCGCTCACTCTACTGTCTTTAACGTCTTGACATTGGTCAGTCAAAGTTGGTCGCTCCACGGCCGCCACCCTTTGAAGCGGCCGTCGTTACCCACCCTGATAGACGTTCGGTCGAATTGCCGATCTGTAGGGCGGTCCGGATCGATGCGCATACGAGCGGATACGTGCGGACGAAAATGAGGAATCTCATAACATGATCCGCCCCGAAAAATCTGATCCTTTCCGTTCCGATTGGCCCTGGTTAATTACTACCGAAATCACTTCGGTTCCATTGCCATGAGAGTCATGGGCAACCGGTTCCGGCAAATACATCGAGATATCGGAAGAACGTACGATTGTAGAGAGACTTTCGCCTAGGCAGATGTTCATTCAGATCGACCGGCGATAGTGGAAACCCAATCCTACGGCCTTCCTCGGCTGCCCAGACAAAGCCCCAAACTGTAACTGTTTCACACGGGTCCCGCGGGTTGCACTCTTCCGTCGAGGGCCGAAAGGTGCTGAAGAGTTACAGAACCGTTTACAGACGCAGTTGCAGAACGTTCTCTGAGGTGGAGCTTCTGAGTCAGGGGCCACTCGACGGTGGAAACCGGTCCTTCCTTCGGCGTCGCGTTCGAGGCGGAACGCCGCGATTTTAGGACGAGATATCGCCACGGCCCGGGCCGCGGTCGAGTCGGTCGACCGACCGCGGTCTCCAGAGAACGGCGACCAAAAGGCCCGCGAGGGGCACGGCCGTCAAGTAGACCCAAAGGTCGACGTACGTCCCTGACAGGATCGCCGGCGCCAACGTGCGCGCGGGATTGAGCGAGCTCCCGGTCCAAGGTCCGATCAGGTACGTGGCCAGCGCCACGACCGTTGGCGGCAACAGCACTCTCCATCGGGAACGCCCTTCACCCAGATCGGAGAGGACGAACACCGCGGTGACGAGTGCCGCCGTGAACGCGAGCTCGGCCGGGAAGGCTCGCAGAAAGTTGCCCTGGGTGGGAACGGTGGCTCCGAGATGAGCCACTTCGCCCAACGTGGCGAGGACGACGGCACTCCCCAGGAACGCCCCGGAGAACTGTCCGAGCACGTAGAACGGAACCTCGCGCCAGGCGATCCGTCCGCTGGCCGCGAGCGCCAACGTGACGACGGGATTGAGATGGGCTCCCGAGATCCGGATGAAAAGAACGATGGGGATCAAGACCGCGAGAAACCAAGCGCCCGTGGTCGCCAGTAGAGGGATCCCCCCGAGACGAGCGGCCTCGACGATGGTCCCGGTTCCGATACCGACCAGCAGCGCGGTCCCGACCGCCTCGGCGGCCGCGCGGGCCCCGATCGAACGATTCACCGGCGTGCGCCGAGACCCCGATCGGCTTCGCGCCGGTCCGAAAGGGCCAGTTCCCTTCGCAGCCCATCGATGCGAGACCGGATCTGGTCCCGGACGGCACGGAACCCGGCATCGTCGAGTGGAGCCGGGTCCGGTAAGTTCCAATCGCGGAGCTCCAGGGACTTGAGTCGGGCGGGACAACTCGCGTCATCGAGGCAGCCCATTGTGATCCGGACCCGTGACCGATCCATCATTTCGTTGGACAGGAGTTGAGGAGCGTGGGCGGGGAGAAGGAAACCCCGTTCCTCCAGCATCGCTTGCGTGCGCAGGTTCGCCGCCCGGGCCGGTTTCGTTCCGGCGGACGTAGCTCGCCAACCTGGCGGGGGATCCGCGTTGAAGATCGCCTCCGCCATCAGTGAACGACAGGCGTTCTCCACGCAAATGAAGAGAACCCGTTTCTCGTCCATCAACAGGATCGGCCGCAGCAACAGCAGCAGCAGCGGCAGCAACACGAGACGTCCGACGGGTCGCAGCACGGCGCTTGGCGGATTGGTTCGGGCATGGGGACCTCGACCACTTCAATATGTGAAGCGCTCATAAGGCGGCGCTACGTACGGACATAGTGTCGCAATCCTGCGATCTCATCTGCCCGTGTCCCCCGATCGGATTGATCGATGTTGTCGGGAAGAAGTGGGCCGTGTGCGTGGTCTCCCTCCTCGGGAAGTATGGCACGTTGCGGTTCGGACCGATCCAGGATTGTCTCTCGGGAGTGAGCCCGGCCACGCTCACTACCACGCTTCGTTCATTGGAGCAGGCCCACCTGGTCCAGCGCGTGCCGACCGAAGGCCCCCGGGGCCCGGTCCAAGCGTACACCCTCACGGATTCGGGCTCTTCGTTGTACCAGAGTCTCTTGCCCCTCGCGAGTTGGCTGCACTCCACGTAAGCGCGCCCTGCGGCCGCCCGACGTAACGGTTGAGTTCGCGCCTGCGAGCTACCGCGCGACTCCGGAGGCCGTATCGGCGAAATCAGGAGCGTCCCCGCGCACGGGCTCCGGGAGAGATGCTACGCCCGAGCCCCGCCGCCCCTTGGCTCGTCGGTCTTCCCGGACCGGTCCGATCGCTCCGCGATTATTTTCCTAGCTCGTTAATCTGGCCCGTGCTGAGGAGGTGCGAGGGGGCACCCTCGAGGGCGACCCGGATCATCGCCCGTCCCATCCGCTCGGTCGTGGTGATCGAATTCGGCGCGACGGCCTTGGCGAGGAGAACGAAGGGGGACAATATCGTGTACACTACTCGATAAGACCGCGTCTTCGACCGGATGCCGTGGAGCGGCTGGATGATGCCCGGCCGGAACATGTAGGCACCCTTGAACGGCATGTGGAGCAGCGCGTTTTCCGTTTGTCCCTTCACTCGGGCCCACATGCTTCGACCGTGCTCCGTACCGTCGGTGCCGGCGCCGGAGACGTAGGTGATCGTCATGCCCGGGTTGAGTCGGACCAACGTCCGAGCAATCCTCGTCGTGAGGTCGAACGTGACACGCCGGTAGTCGGCCTCCGACTTCCCCGCTGAAGAGACCCCGAGACAGAAAAAGCAGGCGTCGTAGCCGCTGAGTCGGTCTACGGCTCCCGTCAGGTCGCCGACATCCGGGAGGAGGATCTCCCGGAGCTTCTCGGCACGTTGCCCGGTTGAACTCCGGCCCACGCAGAGGACCGCTTCGACCCGCGCGTCGAGGAGGCATTCCCGAAGAACGCCCTGGCCGACCATCCCGGACGCGCCGAACAGGAGGACCTTCACAGCCCCCTCCCACCAGCCCCAGCCCCAATAGAGAATCGGTTCGCGCCCTGCAATATCCTGCGAGCGAAGGACACCCGGGAGGGTCTCCCAAGGATCGCCTCCGCAGCGTAAGGCTAAAAGGGGAGGGCTGCGCATTCAAGGTGGGGGCATACGTGTCCATGCGGACTCGCCCGCGACGCAACCGCCGCGGCATCAGTAACATAATCGGGGTCATCCTCCTCGTGGCGATCACCGTCGTCCTGGCGGCGGTCCTGTTCGCCTTCAAACCGCCGGTCCCCACCGCTGCGAGCTCGATCTACTACACCGTCGACACCGGCACCACCGCCCCTACGTGGGGGGACCTCACCGACTGCGCGAACGTCAACGACCCCTCCACGTGCGCCCAGCAGCCCGCGGTGAACATCGTCTTCACGACCCAGTCGCCCGGCACGATGGCGGTCGCCGATATCGAGTTCTATTTCATTTGCAACGGAACGGTCTACTTCTCCTCGACGCTGCCCAATATGCTCTACATCCCGACGACCAACCACGCGGCGAATTTCAACTGTGTCGGACCGAATACGAACTGCTTGCAGACCTGCGGCACCTACAACCCCGCCGTAGTGTTCGGCTACGATATTCCGTTCAGCCGGCTCGGATTCTTCTGGCAGCTGACGCCCAACGCGACCTATCTCTCGGACGGCGACAGCATCGTGCTTTATGTACACTCCACTACCGCGCCGCACGACGTCGGCTCCACGAACCCCGATACCGACGATTATCACGGGATTCCCGCCTGGTGCTTCGCGAGCCCCGGCACGCTGAACCCGCCCAACAACTGCGAGATCAAGCTCGTCTATCTCGGCCAGCCGCAGTCGACGGTCGTCGTCATCCCGATTTCCCAGCTGTCGGCGCCCAATTGACGCGGGCCCGGGCGTACTAGCGTCCGCTACCGCCGCCCCGCTCGGCGAGGGCTTAAGGTCCGGCACGTAGCTCGGCGCGCCGCGTGACGACTTATTTCGAGAGGATCGATCAAGTGGTCGAGCGCGCCTACGCCGTGGCGCGAGATGCCCGAGCGGTCGGACTGGATCCGGAAGACCATCCGGAGATCCCTCCGGCCCAGGACATGGCCAGTCGGGTCGAGAAACTCCTCGGACACCTGCCCCTTGAAGGCGTCTCTGAGGAGATTCGGACCCTGGCCCGGGACCTCCCCCGTGATGAGGTCGCGGTCGAGATGGTCCGGCGGATCGTTCGAGATGCTCGACGGGGCTCCAGTGTGGAGGCCCGCCTCGATGCGGCGTTACGGGTCGGACTCGCGATCCTTACGGAAGGGATTCTGGTCGCCCCCCTGGAAGGGCTCGCCGAGGTGCACCTGCGGAACTTCGCGGGGTCCTCCTACATCGAGCTGTTCTACGCCGGACCCATTCGCGCCGCCGGCGGAACGGCCCAAGCGATGTCGGTCCTGCTGGCCGATGTCGCGCGGCGCGAACTCGGACTTGACGCGTACCATCCGCTCCCCGGAGAGGTGGAGCGGTACCTCGAGGAGATCCCGCTCTACAAACATTCCCAGCACCTCCAGTACGTTCCCTCCGCGGACGAAGTGGCCACCGTCGTCCGGAACGTTCCGGTGTGCATTTCGGGAGAATCCACCGAAGGGGACCTCGAGGTGAGCGCGTTCCGGAACCTCCCCCGGGTCCCGACGAATGGGCTCCGCGGAGGGGCCTGCCTCGTTATCGCCGAGGGGCTGTGCCAGAAGGCGCCCAAGTTGCGCAAGATCGTTCAGCGACTGGGGCTGGATGGGTGGGAGTTCCTGGACCAGCTCGGACGGCACTCCACCTCCGAGGAGAGTGGAGGATCGCAGACTCCCAAGTACCTGACCGAGGCGGTGGGCGGCCGGCCGGTGCTCGCCTACCCGCACCGCCCGGGGGGATTCCGGCTGACCTACGGTCGTGCGCGGACCACCGGTCTCGCCTCCTGCGCGGTCAATCCCGCCACGATGACGGTGCTCCGCAACTTCGTCGCGGTCGGAACCCAGGTCAAGCTCGAGTATCCGGGAAAAGCGACGGCCATGACGCTCTGCGACACCATCGAGGGACCGATCGTGGACCTCGACGATGGCACGCTGACCGCGATCCACGACGTCGAACGGGCCGAGCAGTTGCTCCCCCGGATCCGGCGCATCATCGACCTGGGCAGCCTGCTCGTCCCCTTCGGTGAATTCCTAGAAAACAATTGCCTCCTCCTTCCCGGCGCGTATACGCTCGAGTGGCACCTCGAGGAGCTGCGGGCCGCCGGCCTCCCCCTCGATGACCGGGCGTACCATCCCACCTTTGCGGAAGCGGTAGAGACCGCCCGGCAATCGAACGTGCCCCTGCATCCCCGGTTCCTCCTGTTCTGGCATGACCTGACGTCCGGCGAGATCCGAGCGCTCTCCGATTTCGTCGAGACCAAGGGCCGCTGGGTGTCGAACGCGCTCGAGCTTCCGCGCGACCCGGAGGTGCGCGAGGTGCTGGTCCGCCTGGGATTCCTCCATGCGCCACGGGGCGAAGCCACGCTCCGGGGAGAGGAGGAACTCTCCCAGGCCCTCGTGGCCGGTCTCGGGCTGGTCCCAGGGCAGCACGGGCTCGTCCGCGTGGCATCCGTCGAGCCGGTCGATATCGAACCGCTGACCTACGTGAGTCGTCTGGCCGGCGTGCAGATCCCGGCCCGGGGCCCCTCCCGGATCGGCGCACGGGTAGGCCGGCCCGAGAAAGCCCGGCAACGGAAGATGAGCCCGAACGTCCACGTACTGTTCCCCGTGGGGGACGCCGGGGGCAGCCAACGCTCGATTCCCGAGGCCGCTCGTCGGACCGAAGAGCATGGCCTCCCAACCCAGCTGGGGGTGCGGGAGTGTCCGCGATGCCACCGGTCCACGGTCTGGCCCCGATGCAATTGCGGCGGGCATACCCGGGCGACCGGTCAGGTGACGACCCAGGAGCTGCCGGTGGCGCCGATCTGGGCGCAGGCGTTGGAGCGACTGCAACTGCGCCAGACGCCGACCCAGGTCAAGGGCGTCAAGGGGCTCCTCTCGGCCGGAAAGGTTCCGGAACCGCTGGAGAAAGGCATCCTTCGGGCCGCCCACGGGATTTCGGTATACCAGGACGGCACCGCCCGTTTCGACATGACCGACCTTCCGCTCACCCACTTCCGGCCCCGGGAGATCGGTCTCTCCATCGAGGCCGCCCATGCGTTGGGCTACACGCAGGATTGGGCCGGAGCGCCCCTGACCGATGTGGACCAGCTCGTCGAGCTCGAGCCCCAGGACCTGATCGTGGCGCACGCGTGCGGAACGTACCTGACCCAGCTCGCCCAGTTCGTCGACGACGAATTGGTCCACCTGTACGGACTCGACCCGTTCTATCGGGCGAACAAGGCGGACGACCTTCGAGGGCACCTCGTGACGGCGCTGGCCCCCCACACGTCGGGCGCCGTGGCCGGGCGGCTGATCGGCTTCACCGCCGCCGAGGGATGCTTCGCGCACCCGGTCTTCCACGCCGCGAAGCGGCGGAACTGCGACGGCGATGAGGATTCCGTCACGCTCCTCCTGGACGCGCTCCTCAACTTCTCCCGCGCCTACCTCCCCGATAGCCGGGGCGGGCTCATGGACAAGCCCCTCGTACTGACGACGCGGCTCAACGCGACGGAGGTGGACAGCGAAGCCCACAACGTCGACATCGCGTTCCGGTATCCGGTCGAATTCTATCGGGCGGCAGCTCGTGGGTGCACCGCCAAAGAGGTCCAGTCGCTGATCGAGACCGTCGGTCGCCGGGTCGGCACCGACCGGGCGCTCTCGGGCTACGGCTTCACCCACGACACGACCGACATCGCCGGGGGCCGGTCCGCTCCGCCTATCGGGAGGCTCCCTCGATGGACCGCATCGTGGAACAGTCGCTCGTCGTGGCCTCGCAGATTCGGGCCGTCGATGTCGGGGAGGCGGTGTCGCTGGTCCTCAACGCCCACTTCCTGCCAGACCTGATGGGGAATCTCAAGAGCTACGCGACGCAGAAGTTCCGCTGCAAGGTCTGCGGTACCTCCTATCGTCGACCGCCGCTCTCGGGACACTGCACCTCGAAGGTCCGCGGGGGCCCGCCCTGCGACGGAGCCCTGCAACCGACGGTCTTCGAGGCGTCGGTCCGAAAGTACCTCGGGCTCTCCCAGCGGCTCGCCGCCACGACCGGCGTGCCTCCGTACCTCCGCCAAAGGATCCAGCTCCTGGAGACCTCGCTCGCGACGCTCTTCCCTGGCAGCCTTGCCCAGACAACGCTCGAGTCCTTCCAGGGAATGCCGGCGCTCGAGGAACCGACCGACGACCTCTGACCGCGTCCGGCCCGCTCGACTTTCGGGGAACGGCCATATAGGCGGCCGCGCGTCCGACCGGTCGCGGGCTTGTGGGGTAGTCTGGACTATCCTGTCGGCCTTCGAAGCCGACGACGTGGGTTCGAATCCGCCCGCCGCCGCAGGCAGGGCGGCGAAACTCCCACCAAGCCCGTACGGTCCCTCCGCGCCGCGGGTCCGCGGCTTCAGCCGAAGTAGCCGGGGCTCGCCGGGTCGGCGCGCTTCTCTTCCTCGGCCTTGGCGGCCTCGAGCACGTCCAGGGCGAGGACCGCGTTGAGCGGGATGAGGCGGATCCGTCCCTTCTCCTCCGCCACGGTGTCGTCCAGCTCGACGGCGAGGGAGCTGTCGCCCCCGATGGAGACCAGGCCCCGGAACAGGCCGTTCGAGACGAGGGATTCGTTCTCGCTACTGGCCGACCGGACCCGGACCTTCGAGCCCACGGTCAACGCGATCATGCTCTTCTTGGCCCCGCCGGTCGAAGGAGTCCCACCCATCGCTATTCCTGCCTAGAGTCGGGCGTCGGGGTTATTGAAGGATTCCCTTGGCCCGGGCAGACGCCTTCGCGGGGACCGGCGTGGGGGGCTCGGCGTGTTCGAGCAGGGTCTGGAGGTGGTTCACTGTTTCCCGGTACCGTTTGAGGGCGTTCTGAGCGTTCGCCTCGGTGAAGTCCCAGGCCCGGGCCAAGTTTCCGTAGCGCAGGCGATAGCCCTTGCGGCCCTTTCCGTCGGTCGATCCACCGGCCTCTTCGAGGAGGTCGAGCGATTTGAGTTTGTTGATGTGTCGATAGACCGTCGGCTTCGACGTCTTCAGTACAGCGACGATCTCGTCGATGTACCATGGGCGCGACGGGGCGCGAATGAGGCAGTCCCGTACGAGTCGGTAGGCGACCCGGCTCTCGACTGGACCCGTGCCGCCGCGCGTATCGTAGCTCTCGGGGAGATATCCGATCATCCGGAGGAATTCCTGCAACACTTCGTCCACGTCGGGGAGTGGCGTGAGGGGGGTACTGTAGCGAAGCGTCAACTCGAACGGCATGGCGGACGGGGAGCGAAGCCGGTCATAGGGATAAAAGATGACGTCGGCGCGGGTCGCGGACCGAAAGGCTATCAATCGTCGTCCCGTCGTACATCTCGTGAGCTTTCAGCTGGTCCATCCCTCGACTCCGGAGGAGGCGGTGGACCTCCTGGCGCGTGCGCCCGCCGGCGAAACGGCCGTCCTGGCCGGCGGCACCGACCTGCTGTCCGACCTCGACCAGGTTCGTATCAATCCGCAGCAGGTAGTCTCCCTCCGCAAGCTCCCGTGGCGGTACCTCCGGTGGGAAGGCGCCTCGCTCGTCGTCGGGAGCACCCTTCCGCTCCGCACGCTGGAGCTCGACGCTCGGGTGAAGAAGCAACTTCCCGGACTCTGGGAGGCGATCCGCGACGTTGGGAGCCTCGCGTTGCGCAGTCGGGCGACGCTCGGCGGTAACGTGGCGCGCTGTTCTCCAGCGTCGGACCTCATTCCGGTGCTCCTGGCCTTGGATGCCCGGGTACGGATCGTCGGTCCGAGCGGCGTGCGCGAGCATCCAGTCGACATGGTGCTCCAGGAGTCGCGCAAGACCTCCCTCGGTCCGGCCGAGCTGATCGAATCGGTCATCCTTCCGGCCGCCGCGCCATCGACCTATCTATGGCAGCGTGTGCAGCCGGTGAATGACATCTCCCAGGTCGGCGTCGCGGCGGCGTTCTTGCCCGAGGGGCCGCACTGGCGGATCGCTCTCGGGGGGCTGCAACCGCGCGCGCGGCGACTGAGCGAGGCGGAGGCCGTGCTGCGGTCCGCTCGGCCCACCCACTTCGAAATGGAGCTCGCGGCCCAGGAGGCCTCCCGGCGGGCGGAGTTCGTCTCGGATAAGCGAGCCACCGAATCGTACCGTCGCCGGCTGGTGATGGTCATGGTCCGACGGGCGATCCAGACCACCCTCGAACGGATGCCCAAGGAGCCGAGCTCCCGGAAGGCCTCCCGATGAGCGAAGAACCGCTGACCCTCACGATCAACGGAAAATCCCGGCTGCTCGGGCAGGTACCCGACGCGGAGCGGCTCCTCGACACCTTGCGCTGGCGAGCGGGGCTCAAGGGAACGAAGGAGGGCTGCCGGACCGGCGGATGCGGCGCGTGCACGGTGCTCATCAACGGAGAACCGGCCCTTTCGTGTCTCATCCTCTCTCGCGAAGTGACCGAAGACCATGTCACGACCATCGAGGGCGTTGCGGCCGTGAAGACCGGGCGCATCGTCATCAAGGCGTTCGCCGAGGCGGGCGCCGTCCAGTGCGGGTACTGTACGCCGGGGTTCGTGATGGCGCTCTCCGCCCAACTGGGCCGGGAGGGGTCCACCCCCTCGGTCGAGGCTCTGCTCGATGGGCTCGAGGGAAACCTGTGCCGGTGCACGGGCTATCGATCCATCCAGAAGGCCGTCGAGGCGGCGCGCGAGGCGCTCCGATGACCCGCACCGACGCCGAACCCAAGGCCCGCGGAGCCCTCGAGTACGGTACAGACCTCGAAGCCCCGCGCATGCTCTGGGCTGCACTCGTCCGGTCGCCGGTCGCGCATGGGCGCATCGTGCGAATGGACTTGGGCCCCGCCCGGAAGATGCCGGGCGTCGTGGCCGTGGTCGGACCGGACGACCTCCGAACGCTCCTCCCCAAGGCGGCGCTTGAGGCCGAGCGACCGGTCTTTCCTCTCGATGAGATCCGGTACCGCGGGGAGCCGATCGCCGCGGTGGCGGCCGAGACCCTGGAGCAGGCCCGCCGCGCGGCGGCCGCAGTAGTCCCTGAAGTGGAGTCGCTCCGTGTCGACGCGCGGATCGAAGACGTGTTTCCCGAGTGGCCTTCCGAAGCGGCTGCCCAGGACCCCCGCGTGGTAGGCCACGTCCACGCTCGGCACGGCGATGTCGAGGAGAAGTTTCGGACCGCCGAGCTCGTTCACTCCGAGACCTACCGCACGTCTGGGGTCCACCAAGTCGCCATCGAGCCGCACGCGTGTCTCGCCGAGGTCCGCGACGGAACCTTCTGCATTCGCAGCTCGACGCAAACGCCGTTCGGTCTCCGGGAGGATACGGCAGCGATTCTCGGCATTCCCGAATCCAGCGTCCTGGTCGAAGGGACCTGGGTGGGAGGGGGCTTTGGCGGCAAAGGGGCCGCGTTCCTCGAGCCGTACGCCCTTCTGCTCGCCGTGGCCAGTGGCCGACCGGTCAAGCTTTCCCTCACCTACACCGAGGAGTTCGAGCTGGGACGCACGACTCTGCCGTCGATCATTCGCCTCGATACCGCCGTGGCCCGGGGCCGCATCACCGCGCGACGCGTCCGATTGCTGCTGGACACGGGCGCGTCGTTGCCCGGCCGGGACTTCGCCGTCGGCTACTCCATCGGATTCCTGCTCGGCCCCTACCGCACTGAATCCTACGAGATCGAGGGATTCGCCGTTCAGACAAACAAGCCCCCGTTCGGTCCACATCGCGCGCCGTTCGCGCCCCAGTCGGTCTTCGCCCTCGAATCACATTTGGATGGATTGGCGCGTCGCTTGGGTGTCGACCCGATCGAGTTCCGGCGGTTGCACGCCTGGCGCGAGGGGGACCGGACCGCCTACGACCAGCCGGTCGGCCCGTTCGGCCTGGAGGCCGGCCTCGAGGCGGCCGCGCGAACGGCCGGCCTGTGGCGGACCGGCCTGCCGCCCGGCCACGGGATCGGCGTAGCCTGCGGGTTCTGGTCGACCAGCGTGGGCGCGGGGGGCGAGGCCCGACTCTTGCTCCAGCCGGACGGGTTGATCATTCTCGAAGGCGAGCGGGAGATCGGGAACGGCAGCATCGTCCAGGGACTCGCGGTCGTGGCGGAGCGGGTCCTGGGCCTCCGCGTGGCTTCGATCAAGGTCCAGTACGGCGATACCGCAACGGCGCCGTTCGATTCCGGAGTCTTCGGGAGCCGGACCCTGGGCGCGTTGGGCCAAGCCGTTGAGAAGGCTGCGCGGTCGCTCGCGAACACGCTCGCGACGCGTGTGGGCGCGAAGACGGTCCAGCTCGAAATGAAGAACGGTCAGGTCGTGGTCGTCGCCGGTCGCCGACGACAGAAGCTCGTCGACGTCCTGACACCGGCCGAGCGGAGGGCCGGAGGTCTGGAGGTGCTCGGGAAGCATTACGGTCCGGAGCGCAAGGTCGACGCGTCGCGCGTCCTCGCCGGCACGGTCTATCCGTACAACGACTTCACCGCCTCCGTCCACCTAGCCGAGGTGGCGGTGGACCGGGAGACCGGTCACGTGCGCGTCGTGCGGTACGCCGCCTTCCAGGACGTGGGCAAGGCGGTGGACCCCCCGTCGGTCGAAGGGCAGGTGGAGGGCGGGGTGGTGATGGGACTGGGCACGGCCCTGTCGGAGGAGATGCTGTGGACCCCGGAGGCCCGTCTCGCGAATCCGGGGCTGCTCGATTACCGGTTGCCGCGGATCCGGGACGTTCCCCCGATCCAGGTCGAGCTGATCGAGGGGTTCGCCGGAGCAGGACCCTTCGGGGCGAAGGGGATCGGCGAGCCGCCGATCATTCCCGTGCCGGCGGCCGTCGCGAATGCGGTGGCGGATGCGACGGGGACGCGGGTCTTCGAACTGCCGCTGACGCCGGAACGCGTGGCGCGAGCGCTTAAGCTCCTGTAGGGTCCCCTCGGACGATGGTCCTCCCGCGGTCGGAAATTCAGTCCCTGCTCCCCGGGTACCCCCGACCGCCCGTGGTCGGCGCGATCGGTTCCCATTCGGCCCTCGACATCGCGGATGGCGCCGTGGAGGAGGGTTTTCACACCCTCGTGCTGGCGCAGAAGGGGCGCGACCGGACCTACGCGCGGTACTATCGCGCTCATCGCGACGCCAACGGACACGTGACCCGCGGTTGCGTGGACGACGTCTGGACCTTTCCGAAATTCGCCGACGCCGCTGCTCCCGAGACGCAGACGCGGCTTCGGAACCACGGGGTACTCCTCGTCCCGAACCGGGCGCTCAGCTCCTACGTGCCGCTCGCCACCCTCGAGTCCTCGTTTCGGGTCCCCTTGGTCGGTTCCCGGAACCTGCTCCGTATCGAGGAGCGGACGGAGCGCGAGAACTACTACGCGCTCCTCGCGGCGGCGGGCATCTCCGCCCCGCAACGGATCGCCACGCCTCAGGAGATCGAAGAGCTCGCGATCGTCAAGCTCCCTCATGCCACGCGGCGGCTGGAGCGGGGGTTCTTCACCGCCGCCAGTTTCGAGGAGTTCCAGCGGAAGAGCGAGACCCTCATCGCCGCCGGCACGATCACGCCGGCCGACCTCGCGACCGCGCGGATCGAGCAGTACATCCTCGGCCCGGTCTTCAATTTCAATTTCTTCTTCTCCCCCCTCGCCCCCCGGGAAGACGGGCTCGAGCTACTCGGCGTCGACGAACGACGTGAGAGCTCGCTCGACGGGCTCGTCCGGCTCCCGGCCGCCCAGCAGCTCGAGATCCGCGGGTCGCATGCCATCCCCCACTACACCGTCGTGGGCCACGGTACCCTGACCGTTCGCGAATCGTTGCTCGAGGAGATCTTCGATTTCGGGGAGCGGTTCGTGGAGGTCACCCGGTCCCGCGCTGCGCCGGGGATCCTCGGTCCGTTCACGCTCCAGACCTGCATCGACCGCGACGGCCGGCCCTCCGTCTTTGATGTGGCGGCCCGAATCGGAGGCGGGACGAATATCCACCTGGCGCTCGGACATCCGTACGGGAACGCCTTATGGCGCACCCCGATGAGCTCGGGCCGCCGGATCGCGATCGAGATCCGCCGGGCGTTGGCGGACGACCGCTTGGGGGAGATCGTGACATGACCGAGGCACCGGGAGTCCTGGAGACGCCGGCCGCCCGGCCGGTGGCGATGCGACGAACCCCCCTCTACGCATTCCACCTTCGGCATCACGGACAGATGGTGCCGTTCGCCGGGTGGGAGATGCCCCTGCACTACGGGAGCATCATGGACGAACACCGCGCGGTGCGTTCCTCGGTTGGCCTGTTTGACGTATCCCACATGGGCATTCTGTCCGTCCGGGGTGCCACCGCCCCCGCCCTGCTGTCCCGTCGAACGACTGCCAACGTCGCCAACATCGCGCCCGGTCAGTGCCGGTACACCTTCCTGCTCGACGCCACCGGGGAGATCCTGGAC
The DNA here is from genome assembly GCA_963773945.1 of uncultured Thermoplasmata archaeon. GTDB lineage: Archaea > Thermoplasmatota > Thermoplasmata > Lutacidiplasmatales > UBA184 > JAKIWV01. The sequence goes on from CAVZDD010000004.1 coordinate 165,291, forward strand.
GACCTGATCATCACCCGCGTCGACGAGGGTGTCGCGGAGGCCCCGCCGGCGTTCGTCGTGGTACCGAACGCAGCGCGCGCCGGAAAGATCCGCGACCTGCTCCACGAGCACCGGCGGCCCGACACCGACGTGGAGCGTTTCAACGACGACGTCGCGATCCTGGCCGTGCAGGGTCCGGAATCCCGGGCCACGCTCGAACGCCTCTTCGGCTGGTCGCTCGGGGGCCTCGCGCCGTTCCACGCTGCCTACTTCCCGTGGAATCTGGCCACCCCTGGGGAGAACGTCGGTCGTCGGTCCGACGAACCGTTTCCCGGGCCGCTCCGGGCCCACGCCCTCGTCTCCCGGACCGGATACACCGGCGAGCTCGGGTACGAATTGTTCGTGCAAGGCCCCGCCGCCGACGCCCTCGCCGAGCGGCTCGTGGACGCGGGCGTGCGGCCCTGCGGCCTCGGAGCTCGGGACACGCTGCGCCTCGAGAAGGGCTACCTCCTCTCCGGCCAGGATTTTCACGAGGACCGGACCCCGCTCGAGGCGGGGCAGGACCGCTTCGTCGAGTTCGACCACGCGTTCGTTGGGCGCGAGGCGCTCGAAAAACAGCGGACGGACGGCGTCGCCCTCCATCTGGTCGGCCTGACCCTCATCGACCCGGCGGCCATCCCGCGGCACGGCCAGGCCATCCTCGTCGGGAACCAGCCGACCGGGATCGTCACGAGCGGAGGATTCTCTCCCACCCTTCAGCGGGGGATCGCGCTCGCGTACGTGGCGACGCCGCTGGCGACGGTAGGGACCTCCCTGGCGATCGACATCCGCGGACGGCCGGTTCCCGCCACGGTCGTCCCGTTACCGTTCCTCTCCGGCCGCCGGCCCAACTGAAATAATCCCGAACACCCATCGCAAATCGATGGAATCCCGGCGTTCCGATCGGCCGCTCATCGGGCGCCTCGACCTCTTCCAAGCGCTCGTCCGTCGCCGGGACGAGGTCCTCAGCGGACATGGGGGCCTCAGTTTCCTCGAAGGCGAGACCGGCGTGGGAAAGTCCACGATGCTCTCGACCCTCACGGACGACAGCCTCCAGCACGATTTCCGGGTGATCTCCGCCCGGTCCGAGCCCCAGGCACCGGCCCCGTTCCAGCTCATTCGGGCCGTCGTGCGAGCGGTCGACCGGGAAGCGGCCGCGCTCGGGGCCTTCGCCGCGCCCTCCCTCGCCTTTCCGTACGTGGCTCAACCACTCGTCACCAACAGCTTCGCGTTCGGCGTCGGAGGGGCACCGGCCACGGTCCTTCGGGCCGCCGTATCCGGCGAGGCGACCTCCCTGTTCCGTTCCGTGGCGCTCGGCGACACGTTCCAGGCCGACCGGGTGCAGCTGATGGAGGAGCTCGCGACACCGCTCTTCGCCCTCGCCGACCAGGTGCCGGTCTTGATCGCGATCGAGGACCTTCAATGGACGGATGAGGGGTCCCTCGAGTTCCTCGAGTACATTGAACCCCGGCTGGAGTCCCGACGGGTCTGGTGGATCGGCACGACCCCACCCTTCGAGCGGCTAGACCTCCGGGCCCGGGCCGGCTTTGAGCGCCTGGTCGGGTCGGGGGCGAGTCGTTTCTCCGTGCGTCCGCTGAACGAGCGCGAGGTGGTGGATTTCGTGCGATGGGCCAGTCCGAACCGGACAACGCCGGCCGAGCAGGTGCATCGCTGGTTCGCGCAGACGGCCGGAAACCCGCTGTTCCTGGAGCAACTGATCAGTGCCTCCCCGGCGCGGGAAGCGACCGAACCCGTCCCGCCGGGCGACCCCGCGGAGCTCCTCCGGCACCAGATCCGGTCGCTCTCGGAGACCGAACGGAGGATTCTCACGATCGCCGCGGTTCTCGGGGCGAAGAGCCGGTTCGCGATCCTGACCCGGACGACGGACGAAAATGAAGAGGCGCTCGCCGAGACCGTGGAACGGCTCGTCCACCAGGGCCTGCTCCGGGAGACCGAGAACGAGGTCTTCGAGTTCCAGCGGGAGGCGCTGCGAGAGGAGCTGTACAACGGCCTCACGGAAACGCGACGCCGGATTCTTCACCGCCGGGTCGCGGAGGCGATCGAGGCGGCCGGCCCCAAGGAGGTCGACTCGGTGTTTGCGCTCGCCCGGCACTACCACCTGGGTCGGGTCGACACGAAGTCGCTCGAGTACAATCGCCTGGCCGCGCGGTTCGCCGCGGACGCCTACCTACCGGGCACGGCGCTGGTCCACTTGGAGCGCGCGCTCGAGGCGCATCGGCGGTGCCGGGCCGACCAGCTGGTCGAGGAGACGGACCTGCTCCTGGAGATGGTCCGGCAGCTCCGTCGGGTCGGGGAGCTGGACCGCGCCGAACGCACGTTGCGGCAGATCACCGACCGATCTGACATGATGGCCGCGACCACCCCCCAGCAACGGGACCTGCTCCCGCTGTACCTGGCCCTGGTCCGCTCGGACCAGGGCCGCTGGGACGAAGCGGACCATCTCGTGAGCGAGCTCATTCGCGTGCGGGGCGAGCAGGAGTGGGAGCCCCCGGTCCGGCTCGTCGCCGTGCGGCTGGCCGGTGAGCTCGCCTACTTCCGGGGGGATTACGCCGGCGCGCTCCGGTACCACGCCGAGGGACTGGCCACGACCAAGGAGATGGGCGATGCCCGGGAGACGCTCCTCGAGGAGGTACGCTACGCGCGGTCACTTTCCATGCGACCCGGCGAGCTCGAAGCCTCCATCGAACGGCTCCGAACGGCCGCGGCCGCGCTGGAACGGATGGGCGAGAAAGCCGAGGCGGCCGAGGCCCACATCTACATCGGCGTCGCCCTGGGGATGACCCACCAAAACGAACCGACCCTCGCGGCCTTTGAGCAGGCCCTGCGACTCGCCCGCGAGGCGAACGATCCTCGGCGGATGGGGTGGGCGCTGTTCGATATCGCCGACACGCTCCACGACATGAATCGCCTGGACGAGGCGGAGGCCCACAACCGGGAGGCCCGGGAACAGCTCGAGCGCGTGGGGGACCGGTTCGGCCTCGCTCAGACGTACGTCTACGAGGGCAAGATCCGGCGGTCCCGGAACGACCTCGAAGGCGCCGAACGGGCGTTGCAGGCCGCGCTCGCGATCTTCGAAGAGCAGAACATGGAGGCCGACATCGTCGAGGCCCTGCTTCGCCTCGGCGAGGTGGAGGCCACGCGCGAGAACTGGGCCCGGGTGCGGGAGCTTCTCGCCGACCTGGACCGCCGCCGGCTGCCCGACCTCCGGCCCGACCTCGTCCACGACCAGGAGCTGCTTCGAGGGCGCCTCCCCGGGTAGTCGGGGCCCGCCCGGGGCGGGGATGGGTCCCACGGAGTTGAGCTATTCTCATATACCCCGGTCCCGCCGATAGTGGAGACGATGCAGGCCCGTCCTTCCTCGACCCCGCCGATCGGCCGGGTAGAGGTCTGGAACGCGATCCTTCGGCGTCGGGAGCACGCCCGGGGCGGGGCCGGGGGCCTCACCCTGTTGGAAGGGACCAACGGAGTCGGAAAGTCGTCGTTCTTCGCCGCCCTGGTCGAAGAGAGCGAACGCATCGGGTTCCGCGTGTTCCATGCGCGAGCCCCCTCGCTCGAGAATCCACCCCCGTTCCTTGTCTTGCAGGACGCCATCCTTCGGCCGGGGGCCGAAGAGGATGCCGCGCCGCGGCCCACCCCGGAGGTTCCCCCCTCCCTCGCCCAGTTCGCCGGCGCCGCCAGCGCGGCGAACGCCCCGCTCGGCTTCCTCCCCGAAGCCGAACACGGTCGGACCGACCTGCCTCCACTTGCCGCCCACCTTCTCTCGTCGAGCGAAGGAGCCGGCGACGTGCGGTCGAGCCGCCAACGACTCTATGAGGGGTTCGCCGAGCCGCTGTTCCTGGCGGCCCGTTCCGGGCCGGTTCTTCTGGCCATCGATGACCTGCAGTTCGCCGATCCGGCGACGCTCGAGTTCCTCGACTTCCTCGTCCCGCGCCTGGCCGAACGTCCGTTGTGGCTGTTCGTCACGTCGGTGCCGTCCGGCCGACTGCCGGCCGAGCTCTCCTCGTCCATCGAGGAGTGGGTCAAGGCGGGCCGGGCCGAACGTCTCACCCTCCGACCGTTCACCGAACGGGAGGTTCCGGAGTTCGTCCACTGGGTCGACCCGAAGCGAGAGGTCCACCCTACCGAGATCACTCGATGGTTCGAGGCCACCGGCGGGGTCCCGGTCCTGCTCGAGCAACTGATCCGGGGGCATGAGGCCGCCTTCCGGGGCGGGAACCGGGCCGAGGACGAACGACGCCTCTCGCTCGAGCCCCGGGCCCTTCTCCAGGAAGTGACGGAGCCGGAGCTCAAGCTGCTGACCCTCGCGGCGGTGGCCGGTCGGGACGTCTCGTTCCCGCTCTTGATCAAGGCGACCGGGCAGGACGAGGAGAGCCTCGCCGAGGAGGTGGAACGACTGGTGGACCTGGGCATTCTCCGGGAGAAGCCCGGCGAGGTCTTCGAATTCCTCCGGGAGGACGTACGATTCGAGCTCTACTCCCGACTCACCGGCCCCCGGCTTCGTCTGCTGCACCGACGCGTGGGGGAGGCGACCGAAGCGATCGGCACCGCCGACCTCGCGACGATCTTCTCCCTCGCACGCCACTACTATCTGGGACGCGTCGACGCCCAGGCCGTCGATTTCAACCGCCGCGCGGCGGAGTTCGCGCGGAGGGCCCACACCTCGAACGTGGCCCTCGTCCACTACGAACAGGCGTTGGAGGCGCATCGGCGCGCTTTCCCCGAGGACCTGGCCGGGGAGCTCGACCTGGTGCTCCAGATCGCCCTCGAGCGGGACCGTGTGGGCGAGCTCAAGCGCGCCGAGCAGCTCCTGCGAGAGACCCTCACGCGCCCGACCGTGCTCACCGCGGCCACGCCCGACCAGCGGGCCCTGTTCGGTCTCCTGCTGGGCCGGATCCTGGCCGACCAGGGCCGATGGGATGAGGCCGACCACACGATGCAGGACTCCCGGCCCAGCATCGATGCGGCCAGCGACCCGATGCTCAAGGTCTACGGGCTTCGGCTCCGGGGCGAGATCCTGTTCTACCGCGCCGAGTACGGCGAGGCCCTGACCCATCAGCAGGACGCCCTGGCCGCCGCCGAGGCGACCGGAAACGCCCACGAGGTTGCCATCCAGCGGGTCCGATTGGCGAACGTCCTCTCGATGACCCCGGGCCGGGAGGTCGAGGCGCTCGCGCTGTACCACGAGGCGGGAGAAACCCTCCGGGACTTGGGCGACAACGCGGAGGCGGCCTACGCATACCTCTGCCATGGGGTCGTGCTGAGCCAGCATGGAGAGGTGGACCAAGGGCTCGAGGAACTCGTCATCGCCGCCGAGCTGGCGGACCGGGCCCACGACCTGCGTCGCCTCGGATGGGCGCACTTCAACATCGCGGACCTGGAACGCCTCCGGCAGCGGTTGCCCGAGGCGGAGAAGCACAACCAGACCGCCCGCGAGCTCCTCGAGGGGATCGGGGACCGCTTCGGTCTCGGCCAGACCTACCTCAACGAGGGCAAGCTGCATCTCTTGGCCGGCGAGCTCGACCTCGCCACGCAAGCGCTCAATCAGGCGGCCCAACTGTTCCGCGAAGAACGACTCCCCGGCGATGAGGTCGAGGTCGTGATGCGACTCGCCGAGGTGGACCTCGCCCGGGGCGAACTCGCAGCCGCGCGCGAGAAGATCAAAGACCTCGATCGACGGGCGCTTTCGCGTCTGCGTCCCGACCTGCTCGAGGATTACCGGGGATTGGAACGGAAGGTCGTCGAACGGGAGGGCGAACGTGAGCCCCCCACGGCGTAGAGCGCCTCGCGTCGGGCTTCCGCCCGGAACGGCCGCTCTGCTGCGCCGGGCGCTCGAGGAGGACCGGTGGACGCGCGACGTGACGACCCGAGCGATCCTTCCGCATCGTCTTCCGGGGAGGGCCCAGGTCATCGCCCAGGGGTCGGGCGTTCTCTCCGGACTGGAAGCGGCGAGGGCCTTGGCGGTGATCGCCGGCCTGCGGAGCGCGTCGTCGCTCTCCGATGGCGCGGCGGTGCGCTCCGGAACGGTCGTCCTAGAACTCTCGGGCGACCTGCGGCGAATCTTGGCCGTGGAGCGAACGATGCTCAACTTCTTGATGCACCTCTCCGGAGTGGCCACGATGACGGCGGCGGTCGGGGAGAAAGCCCGACGCGCCCGACCGGGGTTCCGCATCCGGGCGACCCGGAAGACCCTTCCCGGACTTCGAGACCTCGAGAAAGCGGCGGTCGTGCACGGCGGAGGCGAGTCCCATCGACGGGACCTCTCCGACGCGGTTCTCATCAAGAGCACCCATCTCGCGTTGGTACCGTTGGAAGAGGCGGTCCGCCGGGCCCGCGCCCGCGCGCCCGGGGACCTTCAGGTCGAAGTCCGGTCCCTGGCGCAGGCCCGGACGGCGGTCGCCGCCGGCGCCCGGCGTCTGCTTATCGACAATCAGTCCCCGGCTACGGTGGCCCGAATCGTCCGGGGGGTCCGCCGGGCCCGCGGTGGACGCACCATCGAGGTCGAAGTCTCGGGCGGGATTGGGCCGGAGACGATCGCGGCTTATGCCCGCACCGGAGCCGACGCGGCCAGCCTGGGGCGTCTGACCCATTCCGCCCCGGCCATACCGTTCCATCTGACCTTCGGGCCCCGGCGGCGGAGCTCCCCGAGGTAGAGCGTTCGTCACACGCTCCTTAAGAGCCGTCCCGTCGTCCTCGGGTCACGGGATTGGCCATGACGCTCGAGGACGAGATCCATCGACTCCAGGAGCAGCGTGGCGCCGTCCTGCTCGCCCACAATTACCAGCTCCCCGAGGTCCAGGAGGTCGCCGACTTCGTAGGCGACTCGCTCTATCTTTCGCGGAAGGCGGCAGAGACCGACCGCCCGGTGATCCTGTTCGCCGGGGTACAGTTCATGGCCGAGACGGCCAAGATCCTGAACCCCTCCAAGACCGTCCTGCTGCCGGACCTCAAGGCGGGGTGCGGGCTCGCCGACTCGATCACGGCGGACCTGCTCCGGACCTGGAAGGCGGAACACCCGGGGGCGGTCGTCGTCGCCTACATCAACACCTCCGCCGACGTCAAGGCGGAATCCGATTACATCTGCACGAGCTCGAACGCGATCAAGACCGTCAACGCGCTCCCCCCCGACCAGGAGATCCTGTTCCTCCCGGACATGTTCCTCGGCGAGTACGTGCGCCGGAAGACCGGCCGCAAGATGCACCTCTGGGCGGGCGACTGTCCGGTCCACGCCAAGATGCGGCCCGAGGAGATCGACCAGGCGCGTCTTGCGTACCCGGGCGCCCCCGTCATTGCCCACCCGGAGTGCGGCTGCGCGAGCGCCGCGCTGAACAGTGTCGACCGGGTGCTCTCGACCGACGGGATGGTCCGGTTCGCCGAGGAGACCCGCGCCCCGACGGTGATCGTCGCGACCGAGGTTGGGATTCTGCACCGGATGCAGAAGCTCAATCCGACGACGCAGTTCCTCCCGCTGTCGCGCGGGGCCATTTGTCCCTACATGAAGGAGATCGACCTGACCGACGTCCGGGATTCCCTGGCCCAGATGCGCTACGTGATCGATGTGCCCGCCCCGATCGCGGCGAAGGCGCGCCAGGCCCTCGAGCGGATGATCGCCGCCTAAGTTCCACCCTTCAGAAGGCGGGCAGGTGGGGCACGACCGGTCCCCACGAGTGGAGATAGAATTCGTAGGTCATGTACAGCAGCACGGCCCCGGTCAGGAACACCGTGCCAATGGCCGACCACGACGGCTTGGTGGTGAGGTAGAACGCCGTCGAGAGCGGGTTGAGCCGGGATCCCAAGAGCCCGAGCGCCCCGCTGAGCAGGAAGAAACCAATGATCGCCGGGAAGAGGACGGAATAGCGGGCGAGGTACCAGCCCACGGCGAGAAGGATCAGGGCCGGGACGATCGCGATGTGGGACCGTCGTTGGACCTGCTCGACCGGCGGCGCTGTCGCGACCGGTGCATCCGGACTGGTCGTGCGCCGATAGCGCGGGCGGACGTACACGTGTCAGCGAGCCCGCGCCTCCGGTACATGAATTTCGTCGTGGACTGGCATCAGCCCCCCCTTTCCAGACCGAACACAACCCTTTCGAAGGGGGCCGGGTACCCGTATCGACGTTCAGGCGAGTGATGGACGGAGCGAAGGCAGGGCAGGGGGCGCGCCTCGGCGGGCTCCTCATCGCCGGATCGGCGCTGGTGGCGGCCGTCGCCTTCGTTCTGGAGTGGCGTTTCGCTCCCGAGGCGCTCCGAAGCCCCCTCGTCGAGGTCCTCCTCGTGGGCGCCGGCACCCTGCTGCTGTTCACCGTGCTCTTCTCGCTCGCCCTGGACCGTTGGGGAACGGAATCCGTCCGGGCCCCCTCCCGCGGACCCCCGAAGCCGGCCCCGGGATCCAGCCTGATGACCCTTCCGGCGATCGTGGGAGACGCGGTCCCCGCCTCCACCCCGACCCCGGTCCCGAGCTTCGTTCCGCTACTCCCGCCCTCCCCCTCGTTGGCCGTCGGAACCCCCATGGGGTTCTCGGCGGCCGCTCCCGCCAGCTCCACGTTGCTGATTCCGTTCGCGGACCCATCGGCTCCCAGCGCCCCGTCGCCGGAGGTGCCTCCCTCGGGATTGACCGTGACCGGTCTGGTCGACCGGATGGACGCCCTGCAGCGTGCCTCGCCCTCGAAATCCTCCCCGACAGGTTCCTCGGCCGCGGTTTCCGGACAGGGGCCGCTCGCCTCCGCGTTGCTCCAGCGGTTGACCCGGATCCCAACCCCTCCCACGGTACCGGCGGCTACCGCGGCTGGCCGGCGGTGCAACGACTGCGGGGACCCGCTCGGCTCCCCACCCCATTTCGAACCCTGTGGCGATTGTGGGCGGGCCCTGTGCGAGCGGTGCTACTGGCGCGCCTCGTCCGGCCCTCAGGCCCACGTTTGTACCAGCTGCCTCCAGGACCGTTCGATGGCTCGCACGCCGGTCCCGGCGGTCACGTTCGGCCGGTCGTCCCCGGTCGTTTCGGCCGCGACGCCTTCGGGGGGGACGCTGCAGCCCCGTCGTCCCGTGAGTTGAGGACGCCCTCCGCGGACACCCACCCCCGCCGCGCCTTGCCGAGGGTCAGGTCGAGTTCCGAAAGATCGTCGACGCCGCCGCTCAGTACCAGCGCGACGCCCGCTTCCTGAGCCCACCGCGCCGCGACGGCGTCCAGGCCGTTCTCGGCGCCGGCCGGCGTCATCTCGAGGGCGACGCCCTGGGCCCGGCACCACCGGATCCAGGGAGTGATGGATTCGCGCGGAACGTCACCGCCCGGAGGAGCGAGTGGAAGATGTCCCATGAACAGCGGTCGGTTCGAGAGCGGGCCCTCAGGGGGCCGGGGCGGACCGGAGGTGGCCGTCGGGTCGAGGAGGCCGATCAGATAGTCGGAAGCGAAACCTGGAGTGAGACCGTTCAACGTCCCCACCATGACCTCCTGGCCTGCCCGGAGGCGCAGGGATTCCGGGGCGGCGGCCTTCCACAGGCGGCGCAGGTCCTCCAGCTGGGAACGGGGAGACGCGGCGTTCGGACCGGTGGCCACGACCAGGCCCAGATAGTGGAATTTTCGGCGTCGGGCCTCGCTCACGAGCGCCTCGACCCATGCGGCGTCCAGCGCCTCGGGCACGTGACGGTGGAGCTCTCCCCGGAGGATGTCCGCGTCGACCAGGGATGGCAGCTTTCCCGCTTGGGCGGCTTCGATCTCGCCCTGGTTCTCACGGATCTCCGGCGGCATCCATGGAAGGCCGAGCGTGGCGTAGACCTCTGCTTCCGTCTCGCCGGCCACCCGCGCCTCGCCCCGGAAGACGCCGTACTCGTTGATCTTTAATCCTTGGTCCCGGGCCAAGGAACGAAGCTGGATGTTGTGGTCCTTGGAACCGGTGAAGTACTGGAGCGCGGCGCCGAAGCTCGCGGGCTCGACGACGCGCAGGTCGATCTGGATCCCCGGTTCGTGGATCACCGTCGCCTTGGTATCCCCCTGCACGACCACGCGGCGGACCCCGGGCAGGCCGGCGAACACCGCAATCGTTTCGGGAGGCCGTGCGGAGGTCGCGAGGATATCGAGGTCGCCCACGTTCTCCCGGCAGCGACGAAGGCTGCCGGCGGCCGTGATGTCCTGCACCGGGGTACGGCTCGAGAGTTCGTGGACGACCGAGCGCGCCAGCCGCCACGCTGTGAGTAAGGGAGTCCGGGCCGCCGGGGGCGCCGCCGCGACCGTACGAAGCGCCTGACGTAGGTTCTCGATCTTGCGAGGACCGAACCCGGGCAGCCCGGTCAAACGTCCCTGGTCGATCGCCTGCGCGAGGGCCGTCGGACTATTGATCTGAAGCTCGACGTAGAATCGCCCGGTGGTCTTGGGGCCGATCCCGGGGATTCGCATGAGCTCCAGGACGCCGGGGGGGAAGGTTTCGCGCAGCCGGTCGTAGTAGGAGATCTTGCCCTCCAGGAGATATTCCAGGATCTTCTCGCGAAGCGCCTCTCCGACCCCGGGAATTTGGTCGAGGGCGCCGCGCTGCGCCACCTTCCGGAGGTCCTCCCCGAGGGATTCGATGGACCGGGCGGCGCGTCGGTACGCCTCGGGCTTGAACCGCTCGCTTTGGAGGTCGAGCAGGTCCGCGATGGCGTAGAAGATCTGAGCGACCTCGGAGTTGGTCGACATCGTCGTCCTTGCGTCCAAGTCGAGCTGGCTCAAAATGCCGGGCTACCGAGCAACGCCGCCGCGGGCATCGACCCAGATCCGTCGATCGACCCGTTGGAACCCCACCTCCCGGTAGATCGTCTGCGCGACCTGGTTGTCGCCCCGCACGTAGAGGACCGCCCGCGCCCCGGCGGCCAGGGTCTCGGCCGTGGCTGCCGCGGTCACCTCTCGCCCCAGCCCGCGTCCCCGGAACGCCGGGTCCGTGAAGACGCCGGTGATGACCCAGACCGTCGGCAGCTGCACCGCGATCCGCGCCAGCGCGACCAGACGGTCCGCCTCGAAGGCCCCCCACACCGGCAGACGTTCGATATCCAACGAAGCATAGGCGCCGCCGCCCATCTCCACATCTGGATTCCGGGTCACCATCTCCTCCAGTGTGGCGGCGTCGGAATACCGAAGACGGCGTACGCGGGGATCGAGAGGGGTGAGGGTCCGTCCCTCGCATACCAACAGATCGACGGGGTAAGTGTCCGTGGACCCGAGGCGTCCGCTCACCGCCGCGGCGACGCGCTCCGGAACGATCGCGGTGACCGGAGGCAAGGGAAGACCGAGCGCGAGCATGCCGTCGGCAAGGTCAGTGCTGACCCAATGGACTCGCGGAGTGCCCGCCCCATACCAGACGAGCAGGTAGCCTACAGTCCGTCCGTCCCGGAGCAGGGAGACGAACCGGATCCGGACCGCTTCGTGGTCGAGATCCCAGATTGCCCACGCGTGGGCCACCGGGTCCGCGCGCGCCTGCGCCTCGAGCCAGGGGCGGTCGATTCCTTCGACCAGCGTTTCGCTGGTTGCGGCCATCACCCCCGTTCAAGGGCGCGCCCTACTTACGGAGTCCGGGTCCACAAGGCCAGACGGACCGATTTCGTCCCGTCGAAGCAACGGTAAAGGGACGAGGAGTTTCGCCGCCGTACTGTGAGCGCGTCCCACCGCCCGAGCCCGGAGTTTCCCGCACACCTCGAGATGCTCTACCGGCAGTTCCCCTTCGAACGATCCCTCGCCCAGGACCCCCTCTCCTGCATCCGCCCCTTGGCCCGCGACCCAGTGGCCGCGGAGGTGGCCGGGATTTTTGCCGCCACGTTGGCCATCGGAAACGTCACCTCAATCCGGGGGGCGTTCGGCAGTCTCGAAGAACGGATCGGCCGCGACTTCGTCAGTCTCGTAGAGCCCGGGGGCGCCGCGAAGGCGCGCCCGGCGCTTCGGACGTTTCGACATCGTTGGATTCGTGGAGACCAGCTGGCGTACCTGGCCGAACAGGTGGCGGCGACCCGCCGAGAGTACGGGTCGCTCGGGGACCGTTTCCGCGGGGGCCTCGAGGCCGGTGGATTCGCCCAAGGGCTGGACCATCTCGCGCAGGCGCTTCGGGGTCCCCGCGATGCGGCTCACACGGCTCCTCGGGGCTACCGGTCGTTATTCCCCACTCCCACCGAAGGCTCGCACAGCCCGTGCAAGCGCCTCACCCTCTATGTGCGCTGGATGAGTCGCACCGGATTCCCCGACCTCGGGGTGTGGTCGGGGGTTCCCTCGTCGGAGCTGCGGATTCCCCTCGACCTCCACGTCCACTGGATCGCGTACCACCTTGGCCTGACCCAGCGACGCACCCGGAACTGGACGACCGTCGAAGAGGTGACCGCCCAGCTGCGGCTCGTCGATCCCGTCGACCCCATCAAGTACGACTTCGTGCTCTGCCACACCGGAATTTCAGGCGATTGTCCGAAGGAACGAGACCTGAGTGTGTGCGGCCCCTGTGTGGTCCGGCCCGACTGTCTCCTCTGGCGGCGTCGTAGGGGGGCTTCCTAACGACGGACCTGGAACCACTGCCGATTGATGGGGGCCTCCTCGAGAGGTTTCTCGAAGCCGAGAGAGGCGTGGAGTGGCGACCGATCATTTCTCCTCCCACACCGGTCAAGCCCCGCCGGTCGCGGGGAGGCACCGGTGCGAGGGCTCGGACCGACACTGGGGCGCGCCTCGCGTACTATCATGACGAGACCGCCCGCATCGAACAACGTACGGTGGGCTCGGAGGATGTCCTTACCGTCACGTCCGGACCGGTCGGGGCCCTCGTCCTCCTTGGGGAATGCGCCCGGCGGGGATTGCCCACATCGCTCGAGCCGCGGAACGCCGGAGAATTGGCGGAATACCCCGAGGGAGCCATCGAGGCTCGTTGGGACCCGAACGCCCAGGCACGGAAACCGGGACTCCCGTTCGGCGACGTGGTCAACCTCGCGCGTTACGCGCTCGCGTGAACCGTTCGTCGAGGCGGTCGCCACCGCGTGGCCTCCCCGTTAACGACCTGTTAAGTATCCGAACGCTCCGGGCCGCTCGTGGCCCAGCCGACCCTCACCGCCGCCGGCACCCCCTACAATGCGAAGGCCGCCTCGGGGGTCATCGCCGTTCTCGCCGTCATGGCGCTGATGGTCACGTACGTCGAGACGATGGTGCTGCCCGCGTTCCGGGCGTTCATCGTGTTCTTCGACGGACCTCCCACGACCACCGTCGTCTGGATCGTCTCGGCCTATCTCCTCGTCGGCACCGTGGCGACTCCGGTCTTTGGGAAGCTCGGCGACAAGTACGGCAAGAAACGGATGATGCTGATCGTGATGGGACTCTACGCGGTCGCGGTCAGCGTCGCCGGTTTCACTCCGAACATCGGGACGGCGTTCGGGGTGGACCGGGCGAACCAGATCTACATTCTCATCGGGGTCCGGGCCTTCCAGGGGCTCGGGATGGGGATGTTCCCCCTCGCCTTCGCGATGATGCCCGAGGTGTTTCCCGCCTCCCGGGTGGGCCAGGCGCAGGGGATCGTCTCCAGTATGTTCGCGGCCGGCGCCTCGCTCGGGCTGGTCGGGGGCGGCTATATCGCCTACCGCTTCGGGTGGCAACTCACGTACCACACGGTCACCCCGATCGCGATCTTGGTCGTGATCCTGGCGTACTTCCTCCTGCGCGAGTCCCCCCACCTCTATCCGAAGCCGATCGACGTTCCCGGGATCAGTGCACTGGGCTTCGCCCTCACGACGGCGATGTTCGGGATCACCGAGGGGACCTACTGGGGCTGGACCAGCTTCTCCGCCGTCAAGTTCTCGGGGATTCCTTGGGGCGTGCCCGAGTTCTTCCTGCTCGCGCTCGCCGGACTCCTGTTCTTCCTGTACTGGGAGCCCCGGGCCCCGTTCCCGGTCGTGTCGTTCAAGGCGCTCCGGGAGCGTAACATCTGGATCTCGAACGTGAACGGCGTGATCGTCGGGGTCGGCATGTTCCTGATCTTCGTCGCGCTCACCATCCTGGTCGAGGACCCCTTCCATCCGGGCTTCGGGTACACGGAGTTCCAGATGGGGCTGGTCGCGCTCCCGTCCTCGCTCAGCATGCTCGCCTTTGCCCCCCTCTGGGGGCGCTGGGTCGCCGGGCAGGGACCCAAACCGGTGATGATGGCCGGCTTCGGGGTGATGGGCTTCGGAGGGCTCATGCTCGCCCTCTTCCACTCGACGATCCTCGAGCTGATCGTGTTCACGATCCCGACCCTGGTCGGGAACGTCGCGGTGCTGATCGCGATGTCCAACATCATCGTGCTCTCGGTCTCCCCGAAGGAGCTGGGGATCCAGACCGGCATGAACCAGACGTTCCGGAATCTCGGAAGCGCCATCGGCCCGGTCCTCGCCGCGACCGTCACCGCCTCCTACACCGTTTTGGTCGTGGTCGGTCCCCCGCCGACGCCGCTCTACGCGGTGCCCGCGATCACGGGGTTCGTCGTGCTCTTCGCGCTCATCGCAGCGATCGCCTTGGTCGGCCTCTTGCTCTCCCTCGGGCTCCGAAACTTCCGGTTCCGCGCCGATGGGACTCGCTCCGGCGAACAATCTTCGGCCCGGACCGAAGGGACCCCCGTTCCCATCGGCGAGACGCCGGCCCCGACAGTTGGCGCCGAGTCCGCGCGGTAGTCCCGGCCCGGCCCTACGAGCAGCCGCTCGTCGCGCCGCACACGGTGCAGGCGTAGCAGGTACCGGACCGGACCATGATGCCGCCGCAGACGTGGCACGACGGCGCATCCTCGTCCGTCAGGTGGATCTCGACCAATGGCGTGAACGCGTCCAGCGGCTTGCTCTGGAACGTCGACGGGGAGGCCGTCGACCCGGGCTTCGCCGAGGCACTCGCGGGGGTACCGTTCCCGTTCCCATGCCCGTTACCGTTCCCCTCCGCCGGTCCCTCGAGGCCAATCGACCGGCGCTCAGCCTCGGTCAGGAACTCGATGGCGAGCCAGCGCGCGACGTAGTCGGGGATCGACTTCGCGAAACGGATCTTCGGGTTGTTGGTCGCGCCCGCCGGTTCGAACCGGAGGTGGGCGAGCTTCCGCACGAGGTCCTTGAGCGGCACTCCGTGCTGGAGCGCCATCGACATCGAGATCCCGAGCGAGTCCATGAGGCCGTTGACGGTGGAGCCTTCCTTCGTGACACGGAAGAACAGTTCGCCCGGGCGTCCATCGGGATAGAGTCCGACCGTGACGTAGCCGTCGTGGCCACCCACGGAAAAGTGGTGCGTGATGGCGTCCCGCTCGTCGGGCAGGCGTTCCCGGGTCGGCTTCATCATTCCCACCGGGGCGGTGGCGCGCTTGGTGGTCTCGTAAGGCTGGGAGGCCTTGCAGCCGTCCCGATAGAGCGCGACGGACTTCACCCCGAGGCGCCACGCCTCGAGGTAGATCTTCTCGATGTCCTCGACGGTGGCATCGTTGGGAAGGTTGATGGTCTTGGAGGCGCCGCCCGAGAGGAACGGCTGGACCGAGCCCAACATCTTGAGATGGCCCATCGGCGCGATCGTCCGGTTGCCGGCGGCCGGGGCGAGGGCGCAGTCGAAGACCGCGAGGTGTTCGGACTTGAGCCCGGGGGCCCCCTCGATCGTGCCTTTCTCCTCGATGTGCTTCTGGATGGCGGTCTGCTCGGCCGCGCTGTACCCGAGCCGGGCCAGTGCAGTCTTGGCGGTGCGGTTGAGCATCCGCATCGTGCCGCCGCCGACCAGGTTCTTGACCTTGAGGAGCGAGAGCTCGGGTTCGAGTCCCAGCGTGTCGCAGCCCATCAGGAGGCCGATCGTGCCGGTGGGTGCGATGACGGAGATCTGGGCGTTCCGATAGCCCCACAGTTCGCCGGCCTTGACGGTGTCGTGCCACCGGTCCGCGGCGGCATTCACCAGCGCCCGCAGCTCGGCGGGCTCTTTGGAGACCTTCTCCGCGGCGGCGCGGTGTTTGGTCATCACGCGGAGCATGGGGGTCCGGTTCCGGTCGAATCCGGGGAACGTTCCCACCCGCTTCGCGATCTCCGCCGACATGTGGTATCCCTCGGCGGAGAGGAGCGCGGACACGCCGGCGGCGAGGGTCCGCCCTTCCTCCGAATCGTAGGGGTAGCCGTAGTGCATGAGGAGCGAGCCCAGGTTGGCGTATCCGAGGCCGAGCGGGCGGTAGTCGTGGGAGTTCTGCGCGATCGTCGGGGTCGGGTACGACGACGCATCGACGATGATCTCCATCGCGAGGGCCATCGTGCGCACCGCCTGCTGGAAGAGCTCGTGGTCGAAGTTGCCCTTCTCGTCGAGGAAGCGCATCAGGTTGATCGACGAGAGGTTACAGGCCGTGTCGTCCAAGAACAGGTACTCGCTGCACGGGTTCGAGGCGTTGATCCGTCCGGTGGTCGGGCAGGTGTGCCAATCGTTCGTGACGTCGTCGAACTGGACGCCGGGGTCGCCGCAGCGCCAGGCGGCATAGGCCAGCTTTCGCCAGAGTTCGCGAGAGGGGTAGGTCGTGGCGACCGAACCATCGGTTCGGTTCGTCGTCTTCCACTCTTTGTCGTGGAGCACGGCCTCCATGAAGGAGTCCGGGATCCGGACCGAGTGGTTGGCGTTCTGGTACGCGATGGAGGCATAGGCGGAGTCGGGGTCGGTGCCGTCGAAGTTGGAGGAGAAGCCCTCGCGGATGAGCGCCATGGCCTTGTCCTCTTCGCGGACCTTGCACTCGATGTAGTCCACGATGTCCGGGTGGTCCATGTTCAGGATCACCATCTTCGCGGCCCGTCGAGTGGTCCCACCGGACTTGATCACGCCCGCCATCGCGTCGAAGGCGCGCATGAACGAGACCGGCCCGGAGGCGATGCCGCCGCCGGAAAGCCGTTCGTGGCTGCCGCGCAGGGCGGAGAAGTTGCTGCCGGTGCCACTGCCGCCCTTGAACAATCGACCTTCGCTGGCCGAGAGGGCCAGGATCGATTCCATGTCGTCGGTGATGGACTGGATGAAGCAGGCGGAGCACTGCGGGGGATTGCGGACGCCGACGTTGAACCAGACGGGGCTGTTGAAGGCCGCCATCTGTTGGACCATCAGGTAGGAAAGCGACTCTTCGAACTGGGCCGCCTCCTCGGAGGTGTCCATGTAGCCGAGCTCGAGGCCCCGGTCCGCGATCCAGTGGCAGACCCGTCGGATCATTCCCTCGACGGAGTTCTCGCGCCGGCCGCTGATCACCCGGAAGTACTTCGACGCGGCGATGTTGATCGACGTTTCGGACCAGGTCGAGGGGACGCGGATCCCTTTTTGTTCAAAGATGACCTTTCCGTCGGCGTTCTTGATCTGGGCGTCGTGAAGCTTCCAATCGACCGTGTCGAACGCGGTCTTGCCGCGCGGCACGAGTCGGGGCAAGGGGATGGGTTCGTTCGGGGAGCCGCGTCGGCTCCCTTTGGAGTCAGGGGCGTCGGCGATGGGGCTGGTGCGTTTCTTAGTTATTGCCATGTGATCTCTCTCCGAGGACGAAGGTCCGCTCCGCCGTGGGCGGAGTGACAGGGTCGTACACCGGAGGGAGGCGTCATGGGGTCATTACTCGGCGGTAGAGAGTCGAGGAAACGGTCTAGTCGCGGTGCCGTTTCAGATCCGAGGGGCCTCCTCCTCGTGGACGCGTAGTCACTCCGACGACTGAATCGGAATCTCCGAGACCCGCGAAGCGTGTCCCTGTATAAGTTCGATTAGTTCTTCCGGTCGCGAAATACTCCGAGACGCGTTCCAGAGTGAGCCTCGGAGCGAGAACGGAGTACTTTTCCGAGCGTCGCCACGCGCGGCGTGTAAAAATTGAAAATTTGGAAGGAGTTGGGAGCCCTTCCCTTGCGGGGAGGGCTCGGCGAGGGATCGGGTCGCGTCCGCTTAGGCGTTCTTCATGCGGGCGCGAGCGATGTATCCCTTCTTGTCCAGGAAATACATGTAGCCGTCCGCGCGCACGACCTTCTCGGTGCCGACACGGGCCTTCTTCCCCATCTTGTTGAGCTTGGTGGGGGTCTTCCAGAGGTAACCGTCCTTCCCGAGGTAGTACAGGTATCCCTTCTCTCGCTTGATCTGCTCCTTGCCGATCTTTTCTGCCATTTGGGCGCCTCTACCGGCGAGAGGTTAAGGCCCCTATTTGAATCTACGGGCGCATTTCACCTCGAAGGAAGCCAAATTCCTTGACGGTGGAACGGGTCGCGATAGGGTCGATGGCCTTCAGTCCACCGCCGGTGGGAAGGGAATTCCTCGGCGGTAGACCCGTGCCGGCGTGAGGCCGAACCGATAGGGAATGTGCTCCGCCGAGGGGATGTCAAAGACCACGAAGTCGGCGGAACGACCGACGGCGATGGTCCCGGCCTCGCCGGAGAGTCCGATGGCGTACGCCGCGTTCACCGTCGCCGCGGTCAACGCCTCGGCCGGCGTGAGCCGGGCGCCGTAGACGCTGTGGGAGAGCACGAGTGGCATCGATTCCACCCACGAGTTGGGCGAGAGGTCGGTACCGACCGCGACGGGAACGCCAGCATCGACCATCTCTCGGCCCGGGCTCGCTCGCTTCGCAAACGAGGCGAACGGAGTGACGGGCAGGAGAACAGCGGTCACGCCCGCCGCCGCCAGCGCCTGGCGGTCCGCTTCTGAGGACTCAAGGAGGTGCTCGGCCGACCGGCAGCCGAGCCGGGCCGCCAGTGCGGCGCCGCCGAGGCGGACGAATTCGTCGGCATGCACCTTGAGGTCCAGCCCGACGGCCCGGGCCGCGAGGAGGAGTCGTTCCGTTTGCTCGACACTGAAGAATCCGGGCTCGCAAAACGCGTCGCAGAAATCGGCGAGGTGGTGACGTGCGATCGCCGGCAGGGCTTCGCGAATCAGCGCCGATACGTAGTCGTCGGCGCGGTCCGCGTACTCCGGAGGGATCGCATGAGCGCCCAGGAACGTGGGTACGAGGCGAAGGCCGGTTCGTCGCGCCAGGTGAGGGACCAGGGAGAGTAGGCGGCGTTCGCCAGTCGGCGTGAGCGCGTAGCCGCTCTTCACCTCGCAGCTGGTGGTCCCCATCGCCGCCATGCGCATGAGGCGCGCTTCGGCCGAGCGCAGCAAGAGGGAGGTCGAGGCCCACCGGGTCGCTCGGACCGTCTGGAAGAGTCCCCCACCTTGGCGCGCGATGTCGCGATAGGACGCGCCGCCGATCTTGAGGGCTATCTCCGCCGCCCGGTCCCCGGCAAACAGTACATGGGTGTGGGGATCGACGAACCCGGGCACCACGGTTCCACCGCCCGCGCTCCAGTGGGTCCCTCCACGGCGGAGCCGGACCTCGCGCTTGCACCGGGCCTCCGAACCGACGTAGACGAACCGGCCGCCATCCACGGCGACCGCGGCGCGCGAGATCCGCCCGAGTTCTCGCATCGCCGAGCCGACCCGGGGACCGGCCCGGTCGCCAGCGTCACGAGCTCGCCGATGTCCGTGACCACGAGATCGGCGCGCGTCACGGTTGCCGAAGGAGCTCCTCGAGGAAGTCCCGTGCCGCGACCGTCGGGGAGAACCGGCTGCGCGCTTGGACGGCCAGCGGCTCGGCGTCCTTGTAGCGAGAGGAGAAGTGCGTCAGGAAGAGGTGTCCCACCTCCGCGTCGCGTGCCACCTCAGCCGCCTGACGAGCGGAGGAATGGCCCCAGGTGTTGGCCTCCGCTTCATGGTCCTCCCCCATCGTCGCTTCGTGGATGAGCGCTGAGGCGCGGTGGGCCAGCCGTTTGACCGATTCGGACGGACGACCATCGCCCGAGTAGACGACCGAGAGTCCCGTCCGGGGCGCTCCCATGACTTCGTCGGGGCGGATCGTGCGTCCCCCCACTTCGATCGTCTCGCCGGCCTCCAATCGAGCGAAGTCGTGGCCCCGGATCCCAAAGTCGTGGGCCTTCACGACGTCAAAGCGGCCGCGTTTGGGGCCTTCCTCGATCCGGTAGGCGAGGGCCGGTACGGTGTGGTCGGCATGTGCGGTACGAACGGAGTAGCCCGGAAGTTCGACCGACTCGTCGGGCCGGAGGGGGTGGAGATGCACCGGGAATCGGAGGGTGAAGTAGCCCATGGCGAGCACACGTTCGAACATCTCCTTCGCATCGGGCGGACCGTACAGGTCAAGCGGCTCGGTGCGATTGTTGAGGCACATGCTCTGGATGAGGCCCGGAAGGCCCAGAAAGTGGTCGCCGTGGAAATGCGTGATAAAAATCCGTCGGACGCGCATGAACGAGACCGTCGACAGGAAAAACTGCCGTTGGGTCCCTTCTCCGCAATCCAGGAGGACGAGCTCCTTCTCCGTGTCCAGAGCGATCGCGCTCGCGGACCGTTCTTTAGTCGGCCAAGAGCCGGCGGTGCCCAGGAATACGATGCGCACGGCAGGCGAATGAGTGCGCCATTAATAGGTCCCCGGGCCGCGGCAGAGTCGACCCCTGCCGGGGAGCCGATTCACCTCCCCTGAAATCGACTTGTAGTACCCCCGAGTAAGATTGCCGGTACATGGTGGACTGGGACCGCGTCGAGGAGCTCCGGGGCAAGGGCTGGGACTGGGACCGGATCGCCGACGACTCGAAGGTCGCCTACCAAGCCCCCCGGGGCGTCACGGACAAAGGTCGGGCTCTCCGGACGCTGTACGCGAAGCGGGCCCGTACGGCCAGTCGGGAGCCGGTGGCGGAACAGCCGCTGGCGAAGCAGAATGCGGCCAAGGAGTCCAAGTGGACCCTCGCGCGTTTCGGCATGCTGTTCACACCCCTGACGGGAATCTGGTTCCTCATCGCCTACTTTGTGCCCTCTCCGGTTGGGGTGTTCATCAGCGCGATCCCGGTCCTCGGATTGGCGTTGGCCGGCTCGTGCTTCCTGTTGGCGTTCGGGCTTCTCCGAACCGACAAGAAATGGACTTCGGCGTTCCGCGGTGCCCTGGCGGGTGGCATCATCCTGGGACTCGTGGTGTCGGCCAGCTTCGGCATCGGAGGTCTCCTCGCCGGCTATCCCACGCTGACGGGAGTGACGAGCCCCCAGCCGGACAACTTCCACTTTGCGGGGAACCCCCTGTGGACCGATGATCACTCTTCCTCCGGGAAACCGGTCTACTTCTTCTTCGGATCGGCCGCCTGCCCGTATTGTTCGGCGTCGAGTTGGGCGGAGGTGGTCGCGCTCGAACGTTTCGGTACGCTCACCGGGACCGTCTTCGACTACTCCAATCCGAACGACGTCTATCCGAACACACCCGAGGAGGTCTTGGCGAGCGCCCAGCTGACGAGCAATTACATCGCACTCCAGGTCGCGGAGACGACCTACACCGGCCAGATCATCTTGCCGGGATTCGCCAACGAGTACCAGAACGCCTACTTCGTGGCCTACGACTCGGGCGGGTCGATTCCGTTCATCGTGATCGGAGGACAGTACTTCACCGTCGGGACCCTCGTGAACCCGGCCGACCTCGCGGGGATGAGCACCGCCACGGTCGCGTCGGCGATTGCAACCCAGAGCGGCCCGGCGTGGAACGCCATCTCCCCGGCGGCCGACTGGCTCACGGCGTACATGCTGAAGGTGGACGGCGGCCAGCCGGCGTCCCTCCTGGCCGGGAATGTGTTGAGCGACTACGGCCAGATCAGCTAACCGTGGCCCATGCGGTCGGAGACTCTCCACGCGATCCTTCCGCTGGCGATCGTCGCCGGCCTCGCGCTCTCCTTGTTCGCCGCGGCCGAGTCCCTCGACCCGGCGCTCCAGGGCGTCTGCTCGGTCAACGCGTTCTTCTCCTGCCACAAGGTGGACGCGAGCGCCTACACCACGACGCTCGGCATTCCGGACTATCTGTGGGGGGTCGGCGGGTTTGCCGCCCTCTTCGTCCTGGACGTACAGGTCTACCGGCTCGGCCGGGGGCGCTGGCTGGACGCGCTGACGGTACTGTCCGGCATCGGCGTACTGCTCTCGGTCTATTTCGGCTACTTGGAGCTCGTGAAGATCGACGCCCTGTGCCTCGTCTGTTTCGGGTCCTATCTGGCGAACGTGGCGACGTTCCTCACGGCCGCCCTGCTGCGTCGACCGGCCAGTGGCTCCGGTCGTTCGGCCGGTGCGGCCGCGTCCGCCGACAACGCCTAGGCGTCCAGCCTTCAGTGCGCCGCGCGGTGGAACGCGTTGGGGGATTCCTTCTTCCGACGGGTGTCCTCGTCGTGAACCCACCGATTCGCGTGGACGATCCCGGACAGCTTCTTCGCGAACTGGTCCAGGTGGTCTCCGCGGATGCCGACGACCATCCGGTCGTTGCCCATCTCGGTATAGAGTCGAGACCCCGTGCAGCCGAGCGAGACCGCCACGCGAGCTCCGTTGTTCATGATCGGCATGATCGCACACATCGGTCGTCCATTCATTGGGACCGGCTGGGCATCGGCGCCCGCGCCGGCCGTCTCGAGAGCCAGCATCGCGGAATCCGGTCGGGCGAACAGCAACACGCTGGTCGGCGCCATCGGTAATGACCCCAAGGGTCCGTAAGCGACGTACTTCGGCGCCTTGGCGTTGTGAGGGACATGCGCCTCTTCGCCGGGGTTGAGGTAGCCTTCCTTCTGCATCGTGCCGATCGTCCCCATGAGGCGCGCTCCGAAGGTGGCCTCGGGGGGGATCCCGAGAACGAACGCCCCGATCTCGCAGTCCTCGTGCTTGGGGAGGCCCGCGTAGAACGTCTTCTCGGTGCCTAGGGCGAAGAAGGTGCATACGGAAGGGACGCCGCCCGGATGTTCGGGCACGCCGACCGGCGGCGAATCGAGATAGGATACCTGCACGGGCGGCCGGTCGAGGTTCAGGTCCTTCGTCAATTGCGCCGCGATGGCCTTCAGATGCTCGCTCATGGCCGTTGGAGGACCGCAGGAATGTCCCATTTATAGTAACCCGGTCCCCCCAAATCTCCGCCCGGATGGGGGGTTTCGGCTCGCCTTCCACCGGCGAGGAAGTGCGGGGTTTTCGCACGCGTCGCGCGTTATATACTGCACCCAACTCGCCGGCCCGGTATCGGGTTATGGTCGCAGGTCCGGAATCGGGAGAGTTCGCACTCGCCGCGGGCATTGCCATCGCCGGGGGACTCATCGGGACGGGCATGGCCCAGTCCGGAATCGGCGCTGCCGGTATGGGGATCATCGCCGAGAAGCCCGAGAAATTCGGTCAGGTGATCTTCTTCTTCGTGATTCCGGAGACGCTCTGGATCATCGGATTGGCACTCGGAATCCTGCTGCTCCTGAACATCCTCTAGGGGCTTGGCCCGTCGATGAGCCTCGAGCGCCTCGTCGCGGAGATAGAGAGCCGCGCGCAGCAGCAGATCGCCAGCGAACAAGCCCGGTTCGAGAAGGAACAGGCCGAGATCCTGGCCGACCGGACGCGCCGGATCGCGGTGATCCGCTCGGAAACGCTCCGTCGGGCTACCCAGGACGCTTCCCGGGAGCGAACCCGACGCATCGCCGGCGCTCGTCTCGCGGCGAAGAAACTGGGGTACGAGTATCAGGAAGCCCGGACGAAGGAGCTCCTCGAGACCGTCAAGACCCAGCTGGCGGCGTATGCGGGAAGCCCCGAGTATCCCAAACTCATGAAACGGATGTATGCGGCCGCCACGAGCCGCTTGGGGAAGGACGTTAAGATTCGCGGCCGGGCGGAGGATGCCAAGCTCCTTCGGTCGATCGCCGGCAACGGTTTCGAGGAGACGGCTGTGTCCGTGACCGGGGGCTTCGTGGCCGAGACCTCGGACGGTACTCGCCGCTTGAACCTCACCTTTGACGAACTCCTCCGTCTGCGCGAGGACGAACTCCGATCGCTCCTCCCCACGTAACGGAGAGTGCGCGGGATGTCGAGCTCTCCCTACGCGAGCCCTTTAGGCCGGATCAAGGCACAACTGCCGTCGTTCCTCCCCAAGGAGTCCTACAACACGCTCGCGAACGCGCCCGATGTGGGCGAGATCGCGAAGCTGCTCGAACCCACGCCGTATGGCCCGTACCTTGGCCAGGCGGCGGCCACGTACCGGGGCGCCGACCTGATCGAGGTGGCCGTTAACCGCTACTTCGTTCAGCGGAACCGGATGGGGCTGGAGGTTGCCCCGTTCGCCGGCCGCGCGATCGTCCAGGCCTACCTGCGCCGGTGGGACATCCAGAACGTTGGGGCCATATTGGCGGCCAAGGTCCAGGGGCGGGTGCTCTCCGAGGAGGAGACCTTCCTCGTCTCGCCGCGGGAAATTCCCGCGGGGCTCCTCGCGGGCCCGATGGTCCTCGACGACTTCCGCCTGCTAATGCAGACGCCGACCGTCGAGGCGGTCGTTCAGGGGCTGGTCAAGTTCGGCTACGGGGCGGTGCTTCTGCCGCTCGTGGAAAACCTCCAGCGAACGAAGGACATCTTTCCGATGCTCGCCGCCCTCGACCGGAATTACTATTCCCAGCTCCTGGAGGCCACGAAGTTCTTCCAGGGAGACGAGTGGACCGTCCGACGGTTCATCCAGACCGAGATCGACGTGCGCAATCTCCTGCTGCTGCTCAAGGGCCGGGACGCGGACTTCAACCCGGAGGTCGTGTTCGCCCGGTTCCTGGAGGGCGGGGAGTTCGGCCGCGCCGCCGCGCAGGACCTCTACGCCACCGCGCGCGACCTCGCGGCCCTCGTTCAGGCGCTCGACAGTCGGGCACCCCGGCTCGCCGATGGGATGGAAAGGTACCGCGCCGACCGAAGTCTCGTCGGGTTTGAAGCCGCCTTGACGCGCCAGCGGGCCATCGACCAATTGAAGCAGCTGCGGTCGTATCCGCTCTCCCTGGCGGTAATCTTCGCCTTCCTGTTGCTGGCCGAGCTCGAGCGGAACGACCTCCAACGGATCGTCTTCGCGAAGGCCTATGGGGTGCCCCGGGACCAGGTCGAGCCGCTGCTGATCTCGCCGTCGCTGTGATCGCGTACCGGTCGCCGGCCTACCGCGACGCTGGCGGAACCACCACGGAGGTGGCGGAGCCGAGAGCGACTGGCAAGGTATGGACCCGCCGGCTACCGAACGGACGGAACTGCCTGCCGTTCCCCGAGTAGAACTTCGAGAAGTGCTCGACGAAGATCAACCGGGCTCCTTGGATGCCGGGCTCGAAGACGGCGAGCACGACGTTGAAGATCTGGCCCCCGACGAGGATCACCCCGGCAAAGACCGCACCGAGGATCACGCTGCCGGCGAGGCCGGAATGGTACAACCCGTGGGCGATCGAATTGACCAGGATCGCGACGACGACCGACGAGATGAGAATGCCCACGAGTCGGAGGTAGGAGAGGATGTGGCTCAGGATCTCCGTCAGGGCGAGCAGGCCCTGACCCCCCTCGGCGTAGAGGATGAGGGCGACGCCCAGGGCGAGCAGAACGATCTCCACGTCGCTGGCGGGGGTCGCAAGGGTCAGCGGACCCAGGAGCCGTTTGAAGGTCTGGCTGACCAGCTGCAGACCAAGGAAGGTCAGGCCGAAGGCGATGGCAATCCCGGACAGCCGAGCGATCATCTCCTTCCGGTGGTGGTGATAGTAGGCCTTCAGGGCGCCGAGGGCAAACCCGAGGACGACCATCCCGAGGCCGATGAATCCGGCCACGAGGAACAGGTCGCCGATGTTGCTCCGGACATCCCAGTGTGGCCCGGGCAGCGATACCGTAGGCCCGAAGAACTCGTTCGAGAACCACCCGAACAAGATCGCGAGGAGGCACGCTGGGATCAGCGTCCAGGCGAGCGATTGCATCGCCGAGGGCGGCATGATCCGCTTCAAGAAATTCTTGAGGACGGCGGGTACTCGCTGGCGCCCCGGGAACCCGACGACCATCCAGATCGAGAAGCCGAGGATCACGAGGCCGTAGCCGATATCGGAGAGCATGAAGCCGAAGAAGAGCGGGAACGCGAGGGCGAAGATCCAGGTCGGGTCCCACTCGGTCGATTGCGGCAGCGAGTAGAACCGGATGAAGAACTCGTACCGCCGGACCCACCCCGGGTTGTCCATCAGCGTCGGGGGCTCCTCCGTGGTCGGCACCGGGTAGAAGGCCGTCCGCTCTTGGGTCGCGGCCCCGAGCGCGGCCTCGAGCTTCGGGAGCGAGCGGAGGGGGACCCATCCCTCGAGGGCGAAGACCGTCTCTCCGGCGCCGATCCGACCATAGACCTCGAGCTTGCGGGCCTCGATCGTGAGCGCCTCCTCGATTGACGCGACCGGCGCGTACCATTGCTTCGCGAGGTCGACGAGTTGGCCCCGGATCTCCGCGAGTCGGGCGTCCAGCGCCACTCGCCGCTGTTCGAGCTCCGGTCTCCGCTCCGCGATCGTGCCGTTCAGCGGGGGCGCCGAGGTAAGGACCACGCCCCGTTGCTGGGCCAGACGGCTGACCGCCTCGACCTGGTCCGAGTTCACGGCGAGGACGAATCGGACGGTCACCGGGCCCGGCGACTCGAGGAAGACCACGTCGGCCATCGTCGAGATTTGGGTCCGAAGCGGCGCGTAGTTCTCGGTCCTCGCCTCGCCGAAGAATCCTAGGAGGTGTTCCAGGTGAAGGTAGTCGAGCGGCCCGGTGTAGAACGAAAACCGACCCAGCAGGTCCAGCACGTCGACGACGGACTTGCGCTCCGTCTGAAGCCGCTCTTCCTCCCGCTTCAACGCGGTGACGCTACCCTCGATCGGAATCGCCCGGGCCGCTGCGAGCAGGCCGTCGAGGGTCGGGAACGCCTGGGGGGCCGCCGGGGCCGTCGGCGGAAGGGCGCTCTTGATGCCGCGGATCCGGAGGAGCTGGTCGGCCACCTGTCGCTGAAGTTCCGGCGTCGCCTCGGCGGGGAATATCGCGAGGGTCTCCTTGCGCAGCGGCTCGACCTGGATGACGCCTTGGTCGTGGAGGACCGAGAGGATCGTTTCGCGGTCGGTCTTGAGGCCGATCACGCCGACCTTCGCCATCCGGACCGGTCGCAGGAATCCCATGGTCTCTCTCTCCCGAAGTGGAATGCCGTTCAGCGGAACTCATCGAACAGGGCGTCCAGAATCGCGTCCCACGACTGCGTGAGGTCCCCCGAGCTCGTCTTGGCGCGCGCCCCGAGCGCCACCTTCGCCTCGGCGATGATGCGGGCGGCCTCCGCGTCCGCCTCGGTGCGGGCGCGTTCGAGCGCCGCGGCCGCTTCCTGGTCGGCCTCCGTACGGGCGGCCTGGACCTTCGCCTCGCTCTCGTCGCGCAGCTGGGAAAGTGTCCGGTCGATCTTGCCACGGACCATCTGCAGCTGCGCGTCTCCGTCGGTCTCGACCTGCTTCAATCGTTCCAACGACGCCAGACTTTCCGGGCTCCCAGTCACGTTCCCTTGAAGGGCGACCATCGATTTAGATCACTCCTGAGACTTTGAGCGCTACGAGCACCACGACGATGACG
The DNA here is from genome assembly GCA_963773945.1 of uncultured Thermoplasmata archaeon. Classification (GTDB taxonomy): domain Archaea; phylum Thermoplasmatota; class Thermoplasmata; order Lutacidiplasmatales; family UBA184; genus JAKIWV01. Next base: position 192,671 of record CAVZDD010000004.1, read on the forward strand.
AGGGCCCGGACGGTGGTCAAGCCCATGCGCGCCCAGGCGAACAGGACCACTTTACGCGGCAACGGGCGCTCCCAGGGCCGCTTCGGCCTCGCGTTCAATCTTGCGTTTCACGGACTTGAGCATGCTGAAGGCGTCGCGTTCCATCTCGTCGAATCGGAACTTGATGTAGCGCACCGTGTTCTCGAGCCGGGGTACGAGGACGTTCTCGATGGCGTTGGCCCGGCGCTTCGTCCGCTCGATCTCCTTGAGGAGCCGGCGCATCGCATTCTCCTTCTCGGCGATATTGAGCACGACCTGGTAGATCCCCTGGAAGTGGCGGATCGACTCGTCGATCGAAGTCGGAAGGTCGAGCAGTTGCGGCGCCTCGACCGGCACGTACGCGGTTCCGTCCACGCGAGGGGTCTTCACGCCCATCACATTCTTCGTCGCGACCTTGATCGGGTGGATCTGCGGAAGAAGGGTCGACACGTTCTCGAGACGAACCGGCCCCTCCAGCATCTCGGCCATCCGGATCGACCCGTACCCTCGGGCCACCTTCCGTTGCAGGTCCCCCCGCAACTCCCGCGCCTGCCGAGAGATGGCGAAGAATTCCTGGATCAGCGCAGTACGCTTGAGCTTGAGCAGCCGGAGCCCTCGTTTCGCCACCTGGATCCGGCGCCGAGTCCGGAGCAACTCGAGGCGGGTCGGGCGCACGTTCTCGATTGCCATCTGCTTCCCTCGATCCGGTCCGTGGGGACTACGCCGCCGGTTCAGCCTTCCGGTACTTCGCGATGAACTCGGGCTTGATCCGCTTGAGTTCGCTGTCGGGGAACTCCGAGAGGATCTTCCAGCCGAGGTCGAGCGTCTCGTCGATCGTGCGGTCCTCGTCGGGTCGTTGGTTCACGAACTCCTGCTCAAACCGCTCGGCGAACTTGAGGTAGAGTCGGTCCGTCGTGGAGAGGGATTCCTCCCCAACGATCGCCGACAGGGCCCGCTGGTCCCGGCCGATAGCGTAGGAGGCGAACAGCTGGTCCGACAGGCCACGATGGTCCTCGCGCGTCTGGCCGGGTCCGATCCCCTGATTCATCAGACGCGAGAGCGACAGCGCGACATCGATGGGAGGATAGACGCCCCGCCGCTGGAGGTCGCGTGTCGCGACCGTTTGACCTTCGGTGATGTACCCGGTCAGGTCCGCGATCGGGTGGGTGATGTCGTCCGCCGGCATCGTCAGGATCGGCAGCTGCGTGATCGAGCCCTTGCGGCCGTGGATCTTCCCGGCCCGCTCGTAGATCGTCGCGAGGTCGGTGTACATGTACCCCGGGTATCCCCGGCGGCCGGGCACTTCGTCTCGGGCCGCGGCGACCTCTCGGAGCGCCTCGCAATAGTTGGTCATGTCCGAGAGGACGACCAGGATGTGGAGGTCCTTCTCGAAGGCGAGGTACTCGGCGGTCGTGAGCGCCATACGCGGCGTGACGATGCGCTCCATCGACGGGTCGCTCGACAGATTGAGGAACACGACGGCCCGTTCGAGCGCGCCCGTGCTCTCGAACTCGCGCAAGAAGAAGTTCGCTTCCTCGCTGGTGATCCCCATCGCGCAGAAGACGACGGCAAACCCTTCCGACGAATCCCGGAGCTTCGACTGCCGGACGATCTGCGCCGCCAGCTGGTTGTGCGGGAGTCCCGCCGCCGAAAAGATCGGAAGCTTCTGTCCCCGGACCAGCGTGTTCATCCCATCAATGGCAGAGATCCCGGTCTGAATGAATTCGGCCGGTTCCTCGCGCGAGTAGGGGTTGATCGCGTTCCCGACGATCTCGAGCGGGTTCTTGGAAACGATGCGCGGGCCCCCGTCCCGGGGTTGCCCGAGTCCGTCGAACACGCGGCCCAGCATCTCCTCCGAGACGGGCAATCGCGCCGTCTCGCCCAGGAATTTCACCGACGTGTCGCGGAGATTCATGCCCATCGTAGGGCCGAACGCTTGCACGATCGCGAGACCGCGACGGGCGTCCAAAACCTGACCCTGCTTCCGAGTGCTGTCCGGTAGCCCGATCTCCACGAGCTCTCCGTAGGCGGCGTTGGCGACATCCTGGACGAACAGCAGAGGTCCGGCGATGCGGTCGATCGTGCGGTATTCGACCGGCACGCGCGCCGAGGCATCCGCCGGAGCGGCGGCCTTGGCCTTTGCTTGCGCCATTTAGCTCGCCCCCGCTGCGGCCACGCCCGCGGCCATTCCCGGAGCCGAGGCGGCCTGCACCACGCCGGCCAAGGCGGCGGCGATGTCGAGCTCAAGCTGGTTGAATGTCGTGTCGAGGTCGGCCTCCTTCGTCCATTTCATGCGGGAGACCTGCGAACGGATCGGAAGCTTTGCGATCTGGGCGAGGGTGGCGCCTTTCTGGACTGCGTCTTGTTCCTGCTCACCGAAGCGGAGGATCGTTCGGAGCATCCGGTACTGCTTTTTGATCGACGTGTAAGTGTCGATGTCATCGTACGCGCTCTGTTGGAGGAAATCCTCCCGGATCATCCGCGCAATATCGAGGATGACTTTCTCGCGTTCCGGTAACGCATCGACTCCGACCAGTTGGACGATCTCCTGAAGTTCGGATTCCTTCTGTAGGGTCTCGAGGGCCTTCTGTCGGAGCGCGCCCCAATCGGGCGCGATGTTGTTGCGGAACCACGGATCGAGTTCGCTGGCATAGAGCGAGTAACTCTGGAGCCAGTTGATTGATGGGAAGTGTCGCCGGTTGGCCAGGGAGGCATCCAGGGCCCAGAATACTCGCACAACACGGAGCGTGTTCTGAGAGACGGGTTCGGAAATGTCGCCCCCCGCCGGGGAGACGGCCCCGATCACGGAGACCGATCCTTGACGTCCCTCGGGCGAAACGGTCGTGACCCGGCCGGAGCGCTCGTAGAACTCGGCGACGCGGCGGCCTAAGTAGGCCGGATAGCCCTCTTCCCCCGGCATCTCCTCGAGACGACCCGAGATCTCTCGCATCGCTTCGGCCCATCGGGACGTCGAATCTGCCATCAGGGCCACGTCGTACCCCATGTCCCGATAGTACTCGGCGATCGTAATGCCCGTGTACACGCTCGCTTCCCGCGCCGCCACCGGCATGTTGGACGTGTTGGCGATGAGGATCGTTCGTTCCATCAACGGGCGCTTGGACTTGGGATCCACGAGCTTCGGGAAGGTGGCCAGCACCTCGGTCATCTCGTTGCCACGTTCGCCGCAACCGACGTAAACGACGACATCCGCATCGGACCATTTCGCGAGTTGCTGCTGCGCGACCGTGTTGTGGAGGAGCATCGCCCCAACGCCCCCCACGAAGTTTCTTCCATACTCGGGGAGAGAGAGGTCGTACACATCGAACGGCCCATCGGTCTCTTCCTCGATCTCGACGATTTCGTCGCAGTAGAGACAGTCTAGGAGTTTGACAAGACGCCTCGCATCATGTTCTGGAAAGACCCCGGGTTCTTCCCGGTCATGAGTTCCCATGAAGCGGAGGAACGTCGCGGTGCCCATCCTCTCACCATTGCCAATGTAGTTCGAAATCTCGATGCCCTGTGCCCGGAGGCCGGAGTACGTGTGCCATCCGTCGTAAATGCGTGAGATGACGGCGGGTGACAGCGGCACAACGTCCGTCGCGGTGTACGTGCTCCGCTGTGAGTCCACGTACAGCCCGATCTTCGTCACCTTGGGGTGGTCGGAGGCGAGGAGGTCCCGCATCCTCGAGAGATTGGCAACGCCACGAACGAAGACGCGGAAATAGTCGGTTCCATTAACGACCCGTCGGCCAAGTGCATAGGTGATTCCGAACCGGGAAAGAGCATAGGTCAGCTCGATTTGGAGATCCCGGCTTGCGGTGCAGAGCTCGATGTCGCCCCCGGAAATCCCTCCGTCACCAAGATAGTAGCCTCGGAGGAACGCTGCCAATGTCAGGTTGTTCGAGGCGAGCACAAGGGGCGGGATGTGTTTGCCGGACGAGCCTCTACCGATCCCAAGGAGGTCGAGCAGGTCGACGAGAGACTTGCTCAGCACGAGTGCGTTGGGAGTCTTACCCTTTCGAATCTCGAGCTTGCCCTCGATTCCGAAGAGCTCCTTCGTAAGCGAGAGGAACCGTTGTAGTAGGCGATCCTCGGAGTTGGTGAAGACGACCGTACCGCGTCCTCGAATGTAGCCTTCGGACACGAAGAGGCCCAAGAACTCGGCGAACGCGGGGGTCATGACGGGGGGGACCCGAATCGACTTCCCTCGCCGCTGGAGCTTCGGCAACACGAACTCAACCCGACGGTCCGTGGTGGGGGCCGGGAGTTGTCGGACCGATGCGATGTAATCCCCGCGCTGGAGTTCCTTGGCCTGGACTTCCCGGAGGATTCCGCTCGGACGAATCACGAACAGTTGATGGACCGGGGTGACACGGACGGTCCGACCGCTCCGCGTCTTGACGCGGATCAACGAGTCACTCTTGCCCTTGAAGAGGGTCCGGGAGCGGCTCTTGACGAGCTTGTCTCCTACGAGTGAGTAGAGCTCGAGGTCCTTCTTGAGCTCGGTCCATTCGTCCGCGCCATCGACCGTGACCACGCCGAGGCGTTGGGCCTCCGCATGAAGCTCATCGATGCGCACCACCCGTCCATCGCCGAGCAGGACCGGAGTGTCCCCCGAAACGCACTTGCCGCTTCCAAAGGGCCCTGGGATGCAGGCGGCGCCTCCTTTCGCGATGGGGAAGAAGACGTCGATGACCCGCTGTCCGGTGATGAGGGGAATATCCGGTGGGAGCTTTTCCTGAACCGGCCGAGGGACCCGAACGATCCACTTCTGACTGAGGCCCAACGGCACCGTTCCCCCGCGCGTCTTGACCTCACCAATCTGGTCCCGAATCGTGAACGTGCCGCTCGAGAGTCGGCTGAGCGTGCCGGTCACGCCGTTCGGAACGAGGACCTTGTGCGTGATGAGCGGTGTTTCAGGGACCGTGCCGAGGATCGTACCGGGTTGGACTTCCTGACCTACCTTGGCGGTCGCGGTGAACTCCCAACGCTTCTTCTCGTCGAGCGGAGCGGCGACCGCGCCGCGCGTGATGAAATCGCCGAGGTTCTGCTTGAGCACGTCCAAGGGCCGCTGGATTCCGTCGTAGATCGAGGTGAGAAGGCCCGGGCCGAGCTCGACCGCAAGCGCCTGGCCGGTGTTCTCCACTTTGTCGCCCGGCCGGATGCCCGTCGTGTCCTCGTAGGCCTGGATCGAGGCGGTATCGCCGACGAGCCGGATGATCTCCCCGATCAATCCGAGGTCACCGACGCGGACGACATCGAACATCCTCGCGCCCGCGAGACCTTCGGCGACGACGACCGGACCCGAGACTCGTGTGACTACTCCCATGTGATTCTCCGAATGAATTCAGACTTGGAGCGAGATGCCCAGCACGCGTTTCGCGAGTGCGGCCAGGCTTTCGACCTCGTACTCCCCGGTGGGGGAGGGAACGAAGACGACGAGGGGTTGGAGGGATCCTTCGGCGTGCACGCGCTGGTTCTCCGAGAGGCGCCGACGCACCCCCTCGCTCGCGACGACGAGGTTGATGTCGTCGCGGCTCATCAGTTTCTGGAACTCGGCCGACGCCGTTGCGGGTGTAACTTCGACTACATTCTGGAGTCCGATCAAGCGGAATCCAATGGCGAGCTCGCGCTCGCCAATCACCGCCGTTTGGCCGATACCCGCCCCTGTTTCGTCCACGGCGTCTCCGCCGGGGACCCACCCTATTTAACAACTGAGGGAGGACCAATTTCGCGTGTGGTAGAAACGCACGGCCCGGGGGGTTCCGGACGACTCACTTGTAGGTCGAGTGGTGGAGGTTGCCCTCATCGTCGGTGATCGTGATGCATTCCCCTTCGCACTCGAAGAGGCAGGCCTCGCAGACGATGCACTCGGGTCCATTGACCACGAGGGACTTCTCGCCGCGGAACTGGAACTTCGCGCCGATGGCGGCGTCGTCGACGACGTCCGGGAACTGGTCCCGGGGCTTCATCTCGAACACATTCACGGGGCAGACGTCACGGCAGTGGGCGCATCCGGTGCACTTCCCGAGCTCTACGTCGACCTGAACCATTTGGGGTCCCTCTCGCCTGCGCTACCCCACTCACCCGGGGCGGCCTATTTGGCGTTTGCCAATACGAGGAAGCGACACACCGAATGGGCGTGTTTCACCGCCTCTCTCGCCTTTATTTGTCCCTTCGCGGAGTGGGTCCCACGGCGAACGGTGGGAGCGATCTACCTGGGCACGAGCGGATGGGACTATCCGGAATGGGTGGGACGATTCTACCCGAAGCGAGGCGCCAGCGATTGGCTCCGCTTTTACACCGGATTCTTTCCGATCGTAGAGGTCAACTCGACCTTCTACCGACTGCCGCCCATTTCAGTAGCCGAGTCGTGGGTCCGACGGACCCCGAAGGAATTCCGGTTCGCGCTCAAATTTCCACAGACGATTACGCACGACAAAAAGCTCGTGGCCGCGGAGCCCGAGGTCGAGCAGTTCGCCCGGTTCTTGAAACCCCTCCAAGAGGCCGGGAAGCTCGCCGCGGCGCTCGTGCAGCTTCCGCCCTCCCTTCCGTTCGAACCGGCCGCCGTGCGCCGGTTCTACGAGAACATTCCTGAAGGGATTCCGGTCGCCGTTGAGCCGCGCGAGCGGTCCTGGTTGCAACCGGAATCCAAGGCGCTGCTCAGGGAGTTCGGATTCGCCTACGTAATCGTCGACGAGCCGTTGTTGCCGATCGACCTCTCGGTCACTGCCTCCTTCAGCTACGTCCGATGGCACGGCCACGGCAAGGAGATCTGGTACGACTACACTTATCAGCCTGAGGAGCTCCGGGCCTGGATTCCCCGGCTCGCCCAGCTGCGCGAGCGGACGGAAGCGGTCTTTGGGTTTTTTAACAACCACTTCCGCGGCGACGCGGCAGTGAATGCGCGGTCCATCGCCGAACTCCTCGACTTGCCACCGCCTCCTTGGGCGGCGGCCGGCAAGTTGATCCCCTAACCCGGATCCGTGGACCGCCTCGACCGGGAGGTCGCCGCCGCTCCTTGCACCGGTGGTAGGAGTACCTGGACGTACTCTGACCCAACGCTCGACTTGGGGGGCAAACCTCGGGCAGGGCGAAAGCTAACGTCTCGCGCACATCCGAAGTGAGTCGCGTTTATCGGGAGGGAGCGGGCCACTTCGCGTGTGCAGGAAGGCGGTTCCCCGGACGGTTCGTGGCGATCCGAGTTTCGGAATCCGGGGTCGTCCTACCCAAACCCTATAGCGCCGCTTCCGGAAGGGGCCGCACCCATGGCGACCCCGGACCGGATGACGCTCCCGTCCGCCTCGAGCAGTTCGGACGCGGTCGTCTACGCCGAGAATCTGCGGCATTCCTATGACCGGAAGAAATTCGCTCTCGACGGGGTGAGCTTTACCGTCCATCGCGGGGAAGTGTTCGGGCTCCTCGGGAAGAACGGGGCGGGAAAATCGACGCTCATCAAAGCGATGACCACGCTGATCCAGCCGACCTCGGGGACGCTTCGGGTCCTTGGCCTGGACCCGGCTCGCGACGGACAGAAGATCCGCGGCCGGATCGGAGTGGTCCAGCAAGGCGACTCGTTCGACTTCACCACCGTCCAAGGGAATTTCGACGTGTATGGGGTGCTCTGGGGGCTTCCCAAGGCCGAACGGATCCGTCGGCGGGAGCAGCTGATCAATCGGTTCGGGCTGGACGAGGTTCGGAAGCGACGGGCCTTTGATCTCTCGGGCGGACAGAAACGCCGGGTGCAGGTCGCGCGGGAGTTCATGCACGACATGGACGTTCTGTTCCTGGACGAACCGACCGTCGGACTCGACGTGATCATGCGGCACACGTTGCTCGACTCGATCCGCGACGAGGCACGGCGAGGCCTGACGGTGGTCTTCACGACCCACAATCTCGAGGAGGCCGACTACCTCTGCGACCGGGCGGCCGTCATCGACAAGGGCCGGATTCTCGTGATGGACTCGACCGAGAACCTGAAGCGCCTTTACCGTGGGAAGAAGACCGTCGACCTCACCGTGGGGGGTGGCGACGTCGCGCGGTTCTACCAAGAACTAACCGTTCGCTGCGGTACCCGAGCCAAAATTACGGTGAACGGCCCCACCGCGGTGATCCTCGCCGAGGATCCCAAGGAGGTTCTCTCGCTGGTCGTGGAGCTCTCCCAGAAGGTGGGTGTTCTGCTCGAATGGCTCAACGTACGGCAGAACACCCTCGAGGACGTGTTCCTGCAATCGGTCTCTCACGAAGGGGAGGCCGTTGCCGCTCCCTAACCTACTCCGGCTGATCTACCGGAACATCCGGGTTAACACCGACCCCGGGAGCCTGGTCATCCTCGTCGGGCTGCCCGGGATGTACCTCGTCTTCTTCGGATTCGGATTCGCCTCGCTCGCGGGCGGCGGCAGTACGGCCTACCTCGCCTACCTGGCGCCGGGCATCATGTCGTTCCAGGTGATCCTGGCCGGTACCGTGGGGGGCAGCATGCTCTGGGCCGACCGGCGATGGGGGATGCTGGCCCAACTGCTCATGGCACCGTTCACCCGACTCCAGTATCTCCTCGGTATCATGCTCACGTCCATCCTGTTCGGGCTCGGTGGAGCCGCCGTCATGCTGGTGGTGGCGCTCGCCCTGCTGGGGAGCATCCCCACCGGTCTCGTCGCCCTGGGGGTCATGTTCGGAGCGATCACGCTCGGGTCGCTCTTCTTCGGCGCGCTGATGCTGCTCCTCGGAGCGCTGGTGAAGTCGAACACAGCCTACAACAGCATCCAGATCCTCCTCCTGTTCGTCGTCAATTTCGCCAGCACTGTGTTCTATCCGCTCAGCAGCAGCCTTCCGCTGGTCCTGCGCGTCCTTTTCGAGGTGAATCCGCTGACTTACGTGGCCGACGCCGTGCGCGGCGCCTACTCCGGGACCCTGACGGCCATGGACGGGTACCAAATCCTCGTGCTCGCTGTGGAAACGGGGGTCATGCTGGTCCTCGCGACGCAGGCGTACCTGCGGTCGGACGTCTCGTACGAGTGATCCGGCGCCTCCGGCGCTAGGGGGTCCGTCGGGGACCCTTCACTTCGTAGACGCAGCCGTCCGGCGCGCGGAAGTGCGCCCACCCCACCGCGGCACCGAGCTTCGTCTGGAGGAAGGGAACGCTCCGGGACCTCAGTCCCTCCACGGCCGTGTCGATATCCCTCACGCCGAACCCGGGCACCGGTCCCGTCGAAAAATGGGGGTGATCGAGCGGACTCCCGGGAAGGAACACCTCGACCCCGGCCCCATCGGGGAGGCCGTACTCGGTTAGCTCGGGCAGATCTTCGACCACTGCGAGTCCCATGACGTCACGGAAGAATGCTCGCGTGGGTTCGTACCGAGCGGCCCGGGTCCCGACCCACGCGAGGCGATTGATCCCGATCGGGGAACTCGGCGGGCCCAACGGATGCCGTCCCGGGTCCTCCACGACCTCGTAGACGTACCCGTCCGGAGCGCGGAAGTGCTGCCACCGGGCGGAACCGGCCGCTCCGCCGGTGGGACCGAGCAGTTCGAGGCCGTGCCGGGCGAGGTCGTGGCGAGCGGCCTCAACGTCCGCGACCAGGAATCCCACCGCCGGCCCGGTGGTGAAGTAGAGGTGGTCGGCATCGCTCGGTCCGAACACTTCGACGCAAGACGAGTCTGGAAGATCGAGTCGTACGAAATCGCTCTCGCGCACCCCGACGGGCAATCCCAGCGTCTGCTCGAAGAACGCGACCGTTTCCCGAAAATGGACCGTTCGGGTTCCGACCCAGTCGAGTCCGAGGATCTTCATGATGGCCTCGGTAAACAGAGAGGGGGTCGGGTCGACTCCCGGCTTAGGTCGTGAGATTGTAGTTCAACCCAAACGGGTCCTTGACGTAACATCGGAGTACCTCGGGCCCGTCCTTGATGACCACGCCTCCGGCCTGCACGATCCGGCCCCGGGCCTCCGCCACGTCGTCGGCCATCACTTCGTGGGCGGGTCCCATCGCGGGACCTCGTTCGATGAAGAAATTGATGTGGTCGCCGTGCAGGCTGATCATGTCCGGCCGCTCGTCCGTGATGGCGACCCCGAGATTCTTCACGTAGAGCGCGGCGGCCTCTATCGGGTCGGGTACTTGGATCAGGATGTCCGAACCAAACCGGTTTGCCATGTGCGCTCCCTGGTTCTGTCGGGGTACGCGTCCCCGCTCCTTTAAGGGGCGGCTAACCGCTCAAACCGCCCGACCGCCGCAACGGATCCGGACGCTATGAACTCCGATTTCGACCGTCAACTGGCGGACGCCGCCACTTTGCCATTTTCCGGATGGGACTTTAGTGTCCTGACAGGACGTTGGCGCCGAGGAAACCCGCCCTGGGACTACGCGGCTCTTCTTCGGGAGAAGATGCGCGCCGCGGCCAGCATGGTCGACCTCGGAACCGGAGGCGGCGAGTTCTTCGCCTCCCTTGCGCCGTTGCCGGAGACCAGCTTTGCCACCGACGGATATCCGCCCAACGTGGCCGTTGCCCAGCGGCGTCTCGCGCCGTTGGGAGTGCGGGTACTTCCAATCGATTCTGACCTCCACATCGACCTTCCGGACCAGAGCATGGACCTAGTCGCTTGCCGCCACGAAGATTTCTCCGCTTCGGAGACCCTTCGCATCCTGAGACCCGGTAAGTGGTTCATCACCCAACAGACCGGGCCCCGTAACAACATCGAGATCCAGGCGAGGTTTGGTACGCACCCGCCTCCTCCGACGAACCATCTCCAGAGCCTGGCCGCCTTCGCCGCGGAATTGGCCGGCGCAGGATTCGAAGTTCGTCAGACAGCCGAGGCGGTGCACACCGACGAGTTCCTCGACGTCGGGGCCGTCGTGTACTACCTCCGAGCTATCCCGTGGGAAGTACCGGATTTCTCCATGGACCGAAATCGCGAGACGCTCCGCGAAATCTATCAAGAGATTCAGCGGACAGGATCCTTTCGCGTCACGACCCATCGTCTGCTCGTGACCGCCCAGCGTCCCGAGTAGGGGTTCCGCCGCGCACTTCCGGTGGACCACACTGCGGCGGCGGGCTTGGCGAGGGCCTCCGGCCGGCTCGCTCGCGCAAGACTGAAAGGGCGGATGAGCGTCCGAGCGGAGGGCGGCGCGTGAAGACTCTCACCGACGCGGACATCGACCGGTTCCTGCCGATGAAGGACGCCATCCGCGTCATGGAGCAGTCCTTCCGGGCGAAAAGCGAAGGGCACCTGGTCTCGCCTCCGCGACACTACGTCCGATTCTCCCGCGGCTCACTCGTTTTCACCGTGGGCGGTGACGAAGTCGGGGCGGGAATGGTGGGGTTCCGGGTCTACAACACGTTCCCCGGCTCCACGGAAGATGGAGGGGTCCACCCGGACCGGACCCAGGCGACGATGGTCTTCGATGCGGCGCATGGGACGTTGCAGGGAACCGTGCTCGGCACGCGATTGGGCGTCCTCCGCACATCGGCGATCGGAGGAACGGCCCTGAAGTACCTTGCGAATCCGGCCGCCGAACACATCGGCTTCGTCGGCTCCGGCCTCCAGGCCAAAGCGCAGCTCGAGGCCGCCATGGCTGTCCTGCCACTCAGGTCCCTTCGCGTGTTCAGTCCGACGCGCCAACACCGGGAGGAGTTCGCCCTGTGGGCGGCCCAGAAGCACGGCCTCGCGGCCGAGGCCGCCGATACGGCCCGCGACGTCGTCGGCCACTCCGACGTGGTGATCTGCTCGACCGTCAGCACCCGCCCCGTGATTGAAGCGGAGTGGATCCGCCCGGGCACGCACGTCACGACGATGGGCAGCCGGACCAAGAGCGAACACGAGATCGGAGTGTCGGTGGCCGCGCAGGCCGACGTGATCGCCGCGGATTCCCCGGCCCAGATGTCCGGGTCCGGCGAGCCCTCCCTGTTCCAGGGCACCCCGGTCTGGGATCGCGTGGTCGACCTCGCGGAGATTGTGAGTGGCCGGAAGAAGGGACGGACAACACCGACGCAACGCACCGTGTTCCTCTCTGAGGGGCTCGCTGGAACCGAGGTCCTGTTGGCGGCGGAACTTCTGCGCCGGGCATGATCCCGGCGATGTCGGTCCCCCGGTGTAAGGAATCATAGGGGCGGAGTCGTCTCCTTCGGCGCGAATGCCCCCCAACCTGCGTCCCCTGGACACCTTCGTTCGCAAGACGGTACGACGTAATCGGATCCCGGGGCTCGCGTTTCTCCTGACCCAGAACGGACGACGCATCGTCGCGAAGGGCTACGGCTTCCGCGATGTGGCTCTGCAACTCCCGGTGACCCCCCGAACGATGTTCGGGATCGCCTCCGTCACGAAGTCGTTCACTGCATTGGGAATCCTTCGGCTCCAGGAAGACGGCCGGCTGCGGGTCACCGACCCAGTCGTTCGACATCTCCCAGAATTCGGGACGCCTAACCCACGCTGGACGCGCCGGATCCAGCTCCACCACTTCCTGACGCACTCGTCCGGCATCCCCCCGCTTCCTTCGATCTACTATACCTCCGGCCGGAGCCTGGCCCGGAGTCCCGTCAACGACCCTCGGGTCTCTCGAAGGGTAGGGATCGACCCGGACCATCCGCCAATCGACACCTACGACCAGCTGCTGGAGTTCCTTCGGACCACGCGGTACGAGCTCCTCGGTCCGCCGGGTCGATACTTCAGCTACTCGAACGAGGCGTTCGGATTGCTCGGCGCGGTGATCGAACGAGTGAGCGGTCGAACCTACGAGAGCTTCCTCGAGGAGGAGATCCTGCGCCCCGCGGGGATGCCTTCCACCACGTTCGACACCGGCATCATGCTCCGTTCCCCGGAGGTCACAACGCTCTACTCGCCTCCGCTTCCCCCGCGCAAGCGAGGCTGGGCCGCGTCGCAGGATTGGTGGGAAGACACGTGCATGCGCGGAGCGGGCGCCCTCCGCAGCAATCTGGAGGATCTCGAGCGGTACCTCGAGATCTTCCGAACTGGCGGTCGAGTCGATGGCAAGGCCATCGTGCAGCCCACCAGCGTCCGGGCGATGATGCAACCCCACATGCCCTACGCTCCGGGGACCGCGTACGGGTACGGACTCGTTGTGCGCCCCGACGCCCCGGGCGGACCGATGATCTCCCACACCGGCGGTCTCAAGGGCGTCTCGTCGCAGATCGTGGTCCTGCCCAAGCAAGGGATCACCTCCGCCGTTCTGACCAACCTCGACCAAGCCCCGTCGTATCTCGCGGCGTATGCCGGACTCAATTTCCTCACGGACCGGCCCCTGACTTTCTCGTGGGGCGAGATTCCGCGCAACCCGACCCAACCCGCACCGTTCAGCGAGTACGCCGGTACCTATTGCTCGGGCGAAGGGATCTGGTTCCGGGTACGGCCCACCCGCACCGGACTCCGGTTCGATTTCATCGGCGTCGAGATTATGGAACAGAACTACCGGATGGTGCCCAATGGGAAGGATGAATTCATCCGGGGTCGTCGCGGAAGCGCAGGGTACGCGCGGTTCGAACGAGACGCGAAGGGCAAGGTCTGGGCCGCCTTCGTGGGATCCCGCCTCACCCGGCGTCGCGCGCTCCGGGAGTTGCCGCTAGCGCGCCATAACCGGATGGTCTGGTAGACCCGGCCCACTGGGGCCGATGCGATCCGGGAATTCTCGGTGTCCTCGGAGCCCTCGACCGAGTCATCGGGTCGGAAGGGTCAGGGGTTTTAGTTCCCAGTGATTTGACTCTCGACGGATGTCCACCCAGGCGGAAAAGGCCGAGACGCTGCGCGCGTTGCATCACCGGACGAGCCCGCTCGTTCTGCCGAACGCGTGGGATGTACCGAGCGCGCGCGTATTCGAGGACGCGGGCTTCCCCGCGGTCGCCACCTCCAGCGCGGGGATCATGGTCTCCCTGGGGTACCGGGACGGCGAAGAGATGCCCCGTCGCGAGCTTGCGGCGGCAGTCGGCCGGATTGCGAGCCGGCTCTCCCTCCCCCTCACCGCCGATGTGGTGTCGGGGTACGGGTCGACGCCTCGCGCCGCGGTCACCACGGTCAGGATGATGCTCGAGAAGGGAGCGGTCGGTATCAACCTCGAGGACTTGGGCCCGTCCGGTAAGGGACTGGTTCCCGACGGCCGGCAGGTCCAGAAGATCAAGGCCATTCGTCGGTTGGGGGAGTCCATGGGAATCCCCCTCGTCATCAACGCGCGGACCGACGCGCTCCGGCAAGCCCCAGGCGATGACGCCGTGCGACTCCACGAAGCGATCCGTCGCTCGATCGCGTATCGGGACGCCGGTGCGGATTGTGTCTATCCGATGGGATTGACGGAGGCCGCCCCCATCGCCACCTTCGTCGACGCGCTGCGCTGCCCGGTGAACGTGATGATTCGCAAGGGCCTCCCCCCGGTCGCCGAGCTGGAACGGCTCGGCGTGAAGAGGGTCAGCTTCGGTCCCTCTGCCTCCTACGCCGCGCTGGGATTGCTGAAGCGAGCGAGCCAGGAGGTCCTTACCCGGGGCACCTACGATACCTTGCTCGACGGCGCGATCACGTTCGATGACCTCAATCGGTTAGCCGTGGCGAGGGAACCCGGCAAGAGTTCCCCGGGCTAGGGAAGCGGACCGAGCAGGGCTTCATGGTGCGGAATCAGGGACGGGTCACGCGATTCGTCGTGATGGCCATGCTCCAGGCGGCACGTGCCAAGACCCTCGGGTTGCCCGAGGAGTCCGCGTTTTCGTGGGGACTGAACCGGGCGATCTTCATCGCCGCCGCCAAGGCGGGGTTCCGCGGCGGCGGCTCGACCGAGGGCCCTTCGTCGGCGGGGGCGACGGCGCCGCCGAAACGGGAGACCTATCGGCTGGGCGATGACGAAGCGTTCCGGGACCCGAAGTCCAAACAGTTGGTGTTCACCATCGGCGAAAAGGACCAGACCCTGGCCGAGTTCGAACGGGCGGTGGTCGCCCGGTTCGGAACGAAGGAGAATTTCCGAGCCGCGTGGGACGAAGCACTTCGCACGGTCGGGCAGTACGACCGGGCGACGCTGGAATCCCGGGAACGCTTCTACAGCGAGGTGTACAAACCCCGACGGGACGACCTTTCGGATACGTGGACCCAAAAGTACTCCCCGACGCCGAAGTCGAAGAGGTGACACCGGCCACCGAAGCGCCCCGGGGATACGCGCGATCGACAAGGGGGCCCATGGCGCACGCACTCTGCCGACGATACGCCAGACTGGCTGTCGGCCTTCGTGAAAGTATAACTAGAACCGTCACGACCATTGGCGAAGGATGCTATGGCCCCCAACCACGC
The DNA here is from genome assembly GCA_963773945.1 of uncultured Thermoplasmata archaeon. Taxonomy (GTDB): domain Archaea; phylum Thermoplasmatota; class Thermoplasmata; order Lutacidiplasmatales; family UBA184; genus JAKIWV01. The sequence goes on from CAVZDD010000004.1 coordinate 207,963, forward strand.
AGCGTCGGTGGCGAGGTTAGATGACGAGTATCAGGCCGCGGTGGCGAAGAGCGATGCAACCGCGATGGACCGGATTCTTACCGACGACTTCCTTCTAGTGACCGGCTCGGGGAAAACGTTCACGAAGGCGGATCTTCTCGCGGAGGCTCGGGATGGCCGGGTCATCTACCAGCGCCAAGATGATTCGGAGAAGACCGTGCGCGTGTGGGGCGATACCGCGGTGGTTACCGCGCTTCTGTGGGCCCAAGGAACCGAAGACGGCAAGCCGTTCGAGTATCGAGTCTGGTTCAGTGACACCTATGTTCGGACCCCGGCGGGTTGGCGGTACGCGCATGGTCAATCCGGGAATCGGCTACCGGCGCCCCCCTGAACGGGAAGACACCCGGTCGGTCGATGACGGGACCGCGATGTACGTACGGGCGAGAACCGAAGGCGAGGAGCGCGGGCGTCGCGCCCACCCGCGACATTACCTAGCGTTCGTCAGGGTCGATTTGGCGCCCGGGGCGAGACTTGGACTTCGACACCGCCGGTGATCTCCTCGGGCGGACGGAGCCGGCGGAAGCGGGAATACACCGCGACATCGTAGCCAATCTTCACGCATCCGGCCAGCGCGAAGGGGGCGGCGACCCACGGTCCGCCCGCCGCGAGGAACGACCCGGTGACGGGTGCGCCGAAGGCCTGGCAGCTCCGGGCCGCGGTGGTGTAGCCCGCCGCCGCCGCCCGGTCCTCGACGGGCACGACGGCTTGCATGTATGATTGGCGTGTGGGGACGTCCATCTGCGAGAGCGTGGCCCGCGCGACCCAAAGGACTGACGCAGCCAGGAAGGTCGGAGCAAATACGACGAGAATGAGGAAGACGTTCGACGGAATGTGGCTGAAGACCATCGTGTTGACGAGTCCAAATCGTCGGGCGAGCGGCGCCGCGAGGATCAGCGAGAGCCCGGCGGCCAGATTGCTGAGGAAGAAGACGAACCCAAGAAAGTCCACCGCGGGGTGGAACTGGGTCGAGAAGTAGTAGACGACCAGGCTGTTCACGATGAGCCCGCCGGCGAAGGCGTCGACGGAGAACAGCGCCGAGAGAGAGTAGACAATCGGGCGGCTCGGTGGCGAAAGCGGAGTCGGTCGCGGGCCGCCCGCTTGGCGGTCAACGTCGCTCGAAAGACTCCGATAGATCGGAACGAGCGCGAGACCGAGCAGGCCGTAGAAGAGGAGCGTGGCGTCGTGCGGGCCCGAAGGAAAACCCGGAGTCGTTGGAACGTTGAGTGCATAGAGGGGACCGGCGGCGAGGGCGCCCAAGGCGACCCCCACGTATCCAAGGAGGTTGTAGACCGCAAAGGTCTGTGTTCTCACCCGATCCGCCGTCGTTCCCGCGAGAGCGGCTTGCTCGAGCGCACCGAGGGGACTCACGTCGGCGCCTCCCGCAACGATCCCGCCTAGAAGGAGAGCCAGGAGCAGAAGCCCCGGATTCGCGATGTCGACCCAGAGGAGGGCGCCACCTCCAGCGAGGGCGGCCGCTGACAACAACAAGACCGACCGCCGACGCCACTGCAGTTCGATTCGAGGGACCGCGAGGGCCCAGGCAGCTGCTCCACCCAGTGCCAGCCCGAGTATGATGCCGATAGCGAGCGAAGAGTACCCCACCCCGGCGAGGTCGAGAGCGATGACGATGGAAAGGGCGCCGGCGCCGAACCCCCGAGCGGATCGGGCACCCATCAACAGGATGCGATCCCGCCGCATCGACGGCACGATCGAAGAGGGTGGGACCTCAGGCGTCATCCCTACCTCCACGCGAGCTCACGACGCAGATCCTACCGGCGGATTTTCCGTCAGCGGATGGACGAGGCGCCACCCGCGGCGACTAAGTAGATCCACCACCGCTGTGTTCGAGCTTTCCTCCCTGTTCAACCTTCCACTTGCAATAGGCGTATAACGCGTCGTAAAGAGGGAACTGGAGGCGTTGGTTATCGAGGTCATCCCGTGCCAGTATTCGGAATCCGGTCGCGGCGGCCTCGAGTCCTGCCGCTTCGGTTTCCCGCCCAGAGCCCCCATCGGCTACGCGCACGATCTTCGCGAGCTCGACCAGCGCCGGGTCTTTTAGCTTGTACTTTCGGATGATGGCATCGAAGCTCACGAACTCCTTCCCGCCCTCCTCGAAGTGGTGGAGCTCCGCTCCGGGAGTGTCGAAGGGGGTGGCTCCCTCCTTCTTGGCCACCTCCATCACTCTCTCCTTCGGGACGTAGAGAAACTCCGCCTGGGGGTCGATGAACTTCCGGATCAACCACGGGCAGGCAATCCGGTCCACTCTCGCCTTTTCTCGCGTCACCCACTTCATGTCCGGTCCTCGACGGAGCCCACCGCGGGGCGGCTCATGAGAGTAACACCGGGGGGATCCCTACTGCAAACATGCACCTTGGCGAGACGTTGTCGGTCCTGAGCAGATTACACGCGATTCGCGTTCGAGACGGGAATGTGGGACGCGCGTGTTCGGTGGTCGACCGCGATGAGCGCGAAATAACACGTCGGTGTACCGGTTGAAACGCCAGCGTCTCGGACCGTTTCAGGTCCCCCATACCGCGGCTTAAGGTGCGCCGGACCGCTCGTACCCTTTCGAGGTTTCAACGTGTCTCGAGGAGTGGCGACCGCGCTCGTCTCATCCCACTCGGAGTGGGCGATCCCCGACCTGGTACCGGCCGCGGGTCCGGCATCGATCCCGACCGGGCCGACCGGACCGGTCCCCCGGGTACCAGTGCGGATCCGTCGCCGATTGCCGGCCCGGCAGGTACTCCCCGACACGCCCGCGCTCTTCGGGTGGCTCGGGAAACGCTTCACGCCCGGCGAAGCGACGGTCTGGACCGGCGCCTCCTCAGCGATCGACCGCTTGCTCGAACTGCTCTATGCCGGCAGCGCGCTCGCCAAGGGACGGATCTCGCTCCTCGAGGGTGCGAACCGGTTCAATCCCTATCGCATCGCGGAACAGGGGCAGGCCCTCGGCCTCGAGCCCGACCCGGTCCTCGAAGGCATTCACCTGGCCCGAGCCTTCACGGCCTACCAGCTGGTCGCACTCGTCGACGGATGGTCAGCCGAGGCTCGGCGCCGCCGACCGACCCTCCTCATCGGACACGAACTACCAGCGTTGTTCGACAATCCGGAAGAGCTTCCACCCGAGGAACGAGAACCGTTGCTCCGTCACGTTTCGGAACAACTCGCGGAACTGGTCGAAGGAACCGGCCTTCCACTGCTCCTCACTGTGTCCGGCGGATTCGCCGCGTTTCCCGGATTGGCCGAGTCCGGCCCCCGGTTCTCCGACCTCGTGCGACTGATCCCCCGGCCCGCCGGCGTCGAGCTCGGGTCGACCCGTGAGGGTCGCCGATTGTTGATGGTCCACCGGACGCCCGGTCAACGGGGTCTCGAAGAGTTCGCGCCGCCCGATGCGACACAGGAGGTGAACCTTTGGGCCGCACCGCTCCCACCTACCGGCAGGCACTCGAGGAACGCCTGAAGCGGTGGGACCGTTTCGCGGCCCTCCTCCCCACGCCGGAGGAACGGGCCGCACTCGAAGAGCTCCGCACTTCCGTGCGCCGGTACATTCCGCAGTCGACGTACGGCGGCTCGCCGGACCTCACCGAGACGATCTTCCTCTCGATCCTGCTCGACCTCCGCACACGACAGGGCGTGGAGACGTCGCCGCCGACCCCGGAACGTCAGCCGACCCGGAGGGTAAGGAAAGGTTTGTGATTGTTCTACAGGCCTATCGTTACGAGCTGGCTCCGACTAAGCACGAGGAAGAGTGCCTTCTTCGCCATGCTGGAACTGCACGCTTCGCCTACAATTGGGCCATTGAGCGATGCCGAAGGGCCCTCGCCGAAAGGGAGCGACCCCCCTCTGGGTGGGCGTTGTGTCATGAGTGGAACGTCTGGAAGCGTACGAACGCCCCGTGGTGGAAAGAGGTGTCAAAGTGTGCTCCACAAGGGGCGTTCCGAAACGTTCAACGGGCGTACGAGAACTGGCGATCCGGGCGAGCACACGAACCCCGCTACCATCGTCGCAAGGCCAAAGACTCGTTCCGGCTCGATGGATCAATTCGGGTGGCTGACGGTCGTGTTCAACTCCCGCGTATCGGAGCGGTCCGCACGAAAGAGACCACCGTAAAGTTCCGAGGACGGATTCTCTCTGCTACCATACGCCGCGAGGTTGACCGATGGTTCGTCAGCCTGAACGTAGAACGGGAACGAACTGACCCTGTACCAATCTTAGGCCCAGCAGTGGGCATCGATCTTGGACTCACATCCTTCGCCGTCATGTCGGATGGTACGAGAATCGAATCACCGAAGGCACTCGAGAACAGTCTCGATCGCCTCCGTAAGCGATCCAAAGCGCTTTCGCGCAAGGAACCCGGATCTCGAAATCAAGCAAAGAGTGCTCGCGCCTTGGCACGCCTCTACTATCGTATTCACTGTCGTCGCCGCGATTTCCTTCACAAAGCGACCACCAGGCTGGCGAGAACCAAGTCGGTCGTGGTCATCGAGGATCTCGCGGTAGCGAATCTGGCCCGAAATCATCGTACCTCTCGGGCGATCCATGATGCCGGTTGGGCAGAGTTCCGAAGGATGTTGGAGTACAAGGCTGGTTGGTACGGGTCGCGAGTCGTGACGGCACCGCGCTTCTATCCGTCGAGTAAGCGCTGTTCGGGCTGTGGAACCGTTGCTGAGGTACTTTCGCTTTCTGAGCGAACCTACGCATGCGGAACCTGCCATCTCGTCATCGACCGGGATCTGAACGCGGCACGGAACCTCGTGTCGAGTGTCGCCGGGAGTTCCCCGGAGACGGTAAACGCCTGCGGAGCGGACGTAAGTCCTATCCTCCCGGATGGGCAATCTGCTGTGAGTCAGGAACAATCCAAGCGTGTTAATGCGCATGGATGAACGGTGGATACTCGACGTCACTGAAGGTCGCGACGGAACCTCAGTCGTCCTCTGGCTGAAGGACGGCGCCCGGGGCACGATCACTCGACGCGTCGAGCCTTTCCTTCCGCCGTTCTGGGTCGACGGCGCCCGGAGCGACCTCACGGAACTCACCCGGGAACTCGAAAAGGATCCTCTAGTTGCCGAGACGAAATTCCAAAGCCTCCGGCCCTCGCTGTACGACCGGCGACCACGTCGGATCCTGTCGGTCACGACGCGCCGGAACCCGGATCGTCGGCGGGTCGCCACGACGATCGATGCCCGGGGCGGCTACACGCGGTTCCATCTCTACGACGTGGACCTGACGCCGCCACACCTCTACCACCTCGAGCATCAGCTCTACCCGTTCGCGCCGGTGCGATGGGATGCCGACACGGTGGTCGCGCTCGAACCGGCGGAGACAATCGACTACGCCCTTCCGCCAATCCGGGCTGTGGAGCTCGAGGTAGAACTTCGGGGGTGTCGTCGGGACGGCTTCGTGCGCGGCACGGAGCCGATCTCCACCGTACGGATAGGGGACGTGACTCTTGAGGGACCGGAGGAGGCGTTACTGGGTGCCGTCCGCGAGGAGGTGGTCCGGCAGGACCCGGACGTGCTCCTCACGGAGGACGGCGACGGCAGCGACATTCCCTGGTTGTACCGGCGCGCCCAGGCGGTGGGTTTCACCGAGTCGACCTTCTTCCTGGGCCGAGAGTCGGCCCGGTTCCGGCCCGCCCGAGAGGCATTCTCGTACCAGAGTTACGGAACGATCCGGCACCGGGAAGCGGCGTTCGTTCTCCCTGGCCGGTTCCATCTTGACACCGGGAACTCGTTCCTGTGGGGCGACGCGGAGCTGCCGGGGCTGATCGAGGCGGCGCGGCTCTCTCGGCTCTCCCTGCAGACCGTCGCGCGCCAGTCCCCCGGGACCTGCTTCACGGCGATGGAGATGGCGCATGCGCGGGAGGAAGGAATCCACATCCCGTGGAAGAAGAACCGGCCAGAGGCGTGGAAATCCGGTCGGAAGCTCCTCGAAGGGGATCGGGGCGGCGTGATCTTCCAGCCGCCGGTCGGCGTGCACGACCACGTCGACGAGTTCGATTTCGCGAGCCTCTATCCGCACATCATGGTCCGGCAGAACCTCTCCGCCGAGACGCTCGACTGCCGGTGCTGCCCGAACCCCCGGCGGCGCGCGCCGGGGCTCGGCTACCGGTCCTGCGACCGGCGTGTCGGACTGATCCCCCGAACGCTGGAGCCGCTCCTGGTCCGGCGGCTCGCCTACAAGGCGCGACTCCGGCAGCCCGGGCTCTCCCCGCTCGAACGGGAGATCCTCCAGCGCCGGGTGAAGATGCTCAAGTGGATCCTGGTCACCGCCTTCGGGTACCAGGGATACCGGAACGCCCGGTTCGGCCGGATCGAGTGTCACGAGTCGATCAACGCCTACGCGCGCGAGCTCCTGGCCGGTCTCCTGCACCGGGCCGAGCGGAGCGGGTATCGGGTCATCCATGGCATCGTCGATTCGCTCTGGGTCCGGCCGCTCGACCCGACGCACCCGCCGGACCCCGAGGAGTTCGCTGAGACGATGAGCCGGGAGTTCGACCTTCCGCTGGGCTACGAGGGCCGGTACCGGTGGATCGTCTTCCTGCCGGCGGTGAGCCATGGCCTTGGCGTGCCGAACCGGTACTACGGGCTCTACTCCACCGGCGAGTTCAAGCTCCGGGGCATCGGCTCCCGGCGTCACGACACGCCGGTCCTGCTTCGGCGATTCGAAGGGGAGCTCCTGCAACTGTTCGGCCAGGCCCGGACGGCGGAGGAGTTCCGCGCGTCGGTCCCGAAGGCGCTGGCCCGCGCCGACGCGTTCGCCGACCGGATTCGGGACGGTTCGTGGCCCCGCGAGGAGCTCCTGATCTCGCGTCGGATCGTGCAGGAGCTTGGCGCCTACGTGACGTTCAGCGATTCGGTGGCGGCGCTGCGGCAGCTGGCCCATCACGGGATCGTCCGGGCGCCGGGCGAAAAGGTCCAGTACCTGGTGGCCGACCGGACCGCCCGGTCGTGGCGGGACCGGGTCGTCGTCGCCGAGGCGCTGCAGGGCGACGAGCCGTACGACCCCGTGGCCTACCTGGAACTCCTCGCCCGGATGGCGGAGACGCTGCTCGCGCCGATGGGGGTGCGTCGCGAGACGCTCCTCGCCCGATGGGGCGTGGACACGGAGCGAGAACTGGGACGGTACCGGTCGCCGGAAGGGCTCCACCAACGGCGGCTCGGGGAGTAGGAAGAAGGCGTGGCGCAAGGTCCGGGGGGACCTGTTAGATCGTAGGGGGCAGGTAGATCTGGATCACGGCGGGCGGGGAGGTGATGACGTCGGAGGTGCCGGGGACGAAGTACCGCGCGAAGAGGCGAAGGGTCAGGGGGGAATGAGGAATGAAGTGAATCGTCGCAACGCCGTGGGAGCCCGTGAGCGACGTTTGGATGATGAGGGGAGGCGCACCCGGTACCGGATACGTCACGAACTGGATTGGGGCCCCCGGGATCGGACCCGCGAGGCCCGCGAGGGTGGCGGAGACCGTCACGTTGATGTCCCCGCTGTAGGCGACCGTGGGGGAGACGTAGAAGTTCGAGAACCAGTCGATCGGTCCGACGAACAATACCGTGGGGACCCCGACCGCGATCAGGGCGACGGCAAGGGCGATCCATCCCCAGGTCCGGCGGCGGAAGACGGGGCGACGCCAGGACCGGCGGAACGACACTTCAGTCACCCCCGCACCATCGACAACCGCTGGAGCCCTTCACTCAAGAAAGTGATTCCGGCCGCGAAGAGCAGAATGGCCAGCAGAGGGAAGACCCACATCCACCAGGTCGAGAGAGGGTCCACCACGTTGAGTCCGTAGCAGGCGCCGGACGCGAGGAGATTCCCCCACTCCGGGAACGGGACTGTGGGGAAGGGGGTGGCATATCCGAAGGAGCCGAGGGTCTGGAGCTGCTCGGCATCGAGACATCCAACGTAGGGGAACGCGGTCAGAAGGAACAGGATGCTGAACACGTCGGTGGGAAGCTGGGCACAGACCGGAGCCAGACTGTTCGGGAGGACATGTCGGAACAGCACCCGGGCCGGGGACGCTCCGCCGGCCCGCGCGGCCTCCACGTAGGGGCGGGTCGCGACGACGCGGGACGTGGCCAGAACGCCCCGCATGTGCGCAAAACAGAGGATGGCGGCGAACGCGACGATGAGCACGATCACGAAGCTCGTTGGTGCGACCACGAGGTCGACGTTCAACACCACGACCCAAACGAGGAAGAACGGCGGGACCGCCACGATCAGGTCGCTCACCGACCCGATGGTGTCGCGCAGAGGACCCGGGCGTAGGCCTCCGTAGGCCCCGAGGACGGCGCCGACGGTGCTCGCGAGCACCAGGATACCGCCGAAGATGGAGAGATCCCAGGGAGTGGCTTGGAGCATCGACCGAAACTCGTCCACGCCAATACCGGACATCTCACCGAATGGATGGGCCGACGACGGCCCCGGCGGGTACGGATTCGCCGCGAGTGCGGCGCTCGTGGCGAGCGTACCAAGGTGTCCGCCGTCTTGCGCGAGGGCGATCAGGCCTACGACTCCCAGGAAGCCGAGAAGACCGAGGCCGATGTCGAACGACGGGATCGAGAAGGCTCGAAATCGCCACGCTCGAGATCTGGCAGCTGCGGCGGTCCCGAGGAAGGGGCTGGCCTCCTCGGACCGTGGGAGTCCTGGGAGGTCGGGGAGCGGTCTTCGTTTCACGTTCGCGCCTCCAGGAGTCGCCGGTCCGCTCGTCGGGCCAGCGCGCCCGTTCCGATGTTGGAGACCAGGAGCAAGATGGCGAGCAGGAGGACCAGGATCGTCGGGAACCCGTCGAGGTGGCCGGTGGTTAATGTCAGCATCACCATCGATCCGAGGCCGGTGTCGTTGTAGACAAGCTCGGTGAGAATCTGCGTGCCAACATAGACCGGCAAGGTCGCGCCGAATGTGAGGAGAAAGAAGGGGAGCAGTTGTCGGCCGCCGTGGACCCAGAGGAGGCTCCGTTCCGGCACGCCCCGCGCTCGCGCCGCCATGATGTGCGGCTCGCGTGGAAGTTCGAGCAGCCCGCTTCGAAGGTAACGCAGAAAGATGGGGGTGTAGACCAACGCGATCGTCGCGGCCTGCAGTGCGGTTTTCACAAAAGTCACGAACTCGAATCCCCAGGCCCCGTGGAGCAGCCCATCGATCAAGGGCAGGCCCGTGGGTGCGGTCGTTCCGGCGAGGCCAATCCACGTCGGCGTCCCGCTATGGAAGCTCCACCAGATCACCGACGGGGTGAGCCCGTACGGCACATCGCCCACCGTGTGGTAGAAGGAGCTGTACGCGACCGCAATGACGAGCAGCACCACGAGGAACGTGGGAAGGAACAACATCGTGACCGAGGCACCGCGGGTTCCGATGTCGATGGGTCGACCCCCGAACCATCCCGCCAGCATTCCGATCGGGTAGGCGAGGCCCACCGAGAGGAGCAGCGCGAATGCGGCCAGTTCCAGGGAGCCCGGTAGCCACCACGCCAAGAACTGGGTCGCCGGGGCCACCAAGCGCCCGAAGGCGACCGTCCCCCAGTTCCCCGAGACCAAATTGAAGGCGAATCGGGAAAACGCCCCCCAGTATTCCGGGACCAAGCAGGCCTTGCAACTCGATAGACTGGCCGTCTGGACAAAGTCGGCGGTGAAGAGGAACGTGAGGAAGAAGGCGACCTGGGCCGGGAGCAGGAGAAGCCGCATCAGGACCCACCGAAGCAGCAGCGGGAGAGATCGCAGAGGACCCGGCGGGGGTTCCACTGTATCTACCTCAAGCGGGCGCCGTGAGCGACTCAACCGAAAGAGAGGCTCCGACCCCCGCATATAGTTGAACCCGACGGGGGCCCTCCCGATCGCGGGGCGTCCGGGGGGATGTGGTCGCATGGGACCGGAACGCCAATAGCCCCGCGGGGGTGCACCGGGTGATGATTTCCGATTCGAAGCGGAGTCGGACGCGAAAGCGTTCGGTCGCTCCCGGTCACGGAGCGGACCGTCCCGTGGCGGAGCGGCTCCGCGAGATCCGCGATTGGATCGATCGAGGGGGGGACACGGATCCCCAAGCTCTCACGGAACGTCTCGAAGACACTGAATCGGTGCTTCGACAAGCGGCGGCGTGGGGACTGGGACATCTCAAAGTTCACGAGAGCCGTCAAGCTTTGGAACGGGCACTCCGCGACCCCGACTCCGTAGTGCGGGGTCTCGCAGCCGGTGCGCTCGGAGCCCTCGGCAATCCGCGGAGCCGGCCCGCCGTCGAGCGGGCCCTCAAGGACACGAGCCCCCGAGTCCGCGAACAGGCTGCATGGGCACTTTGGGCGCTCGCTGATCCTCGGTCCGCTCCGGCCCTCATCGTTCGACTCGATGACGATGATCCCGGTGTACGGTGGAGTTCCGCCGTGGCGCTCGGCCGGGTCGGCGGTGTCGACGCGATCGCCGCGCTCACCTTGGCGCGAGGAGACCCGAACAGCCGGGTCCGACGGGAAGCCCTGCTCGCGCTCGCCCACTTGCACCCACCGCACACGGGCGACCTCCTGCGTCCGTTCCTCACCGACCCGGCCGCCCGGGTCCGCATTGCGGCGGCGGTGGGCCTCGGGGAACGGAAGGACCGCGCCGCGGTCCCGCCGCTCCTCGAGCGACTCCGGGTCGAGCCGGACATCCGCGTGTTCCCCGCCCTGCTGGTCTCCCTCGGACGGATCGGCGACCCGGCCGCGGTGCCGGCCCTTCTCGGCTTCGTCTCCCACCAGACGAGTTGGTCCCGGGTCTGCGCCTTCCACGCCCTGGCCGCCCTGTCCGCGCCTGAGGCGGCGGCGCCGGCCCGGGAGCATCTTCAGGATCCCATCTGGTCGGTCCGAGGAGCGGCGGCGGAGTGCCTCGGCGAGGTCGGAGCCCCCGAGGACCGGGACCGATTGCTGCCGCTGCTCCACGATCCGCAGATGTGGCCGCGCCGGGGCGCCGTCTACGCGCTGGCCCGACTAGGGCTCACCAACGCCGCTCCGGCCATCCGAGACTGCCTCGGCGACCCGGATCCCGAGGTCCGACTGGCAGCGGTGTGGGCCCTGGGGCATCTGGAGGACCGGGAGAGCCGCGACGCCTTGCTCACCCTGCTGGACGATCCCCTCGACCCGATCGGTGTCCCGTCCACGTTCGCCCAGGGGGACGGAGCGGTGATGCTCCAGAGCGATGCGAAGGATCGGCTCTTCGACGCCGTCGTCCAGGCCCTCGGCCGCCTCCACCAACGATATGCGGACCCTGCCATCGGACGAGCGTTGACCGCGGCCCGACGACGGTTGTCTCCCCGGGAGCTTCGACGCCCCGCGCGCCTCCCCGCGCCGGAGATCCGCGGAGGGCGTGTCGCGCCACGGCTCGTAGAACTCTTTCCGCCCGACGCGGACCCCGAGGTCGGAGCGGCACCATGACGGTGCGGGAATACCGGAAGGGCGACTCGGCCGGCGTGACCGAGCTCTGGCGATCGAATCCATCCGATGAGTACCCGCTGCTCGGGTTGGACCCCGACGCCGTGGGCGCCGTGATGCGCAAGACCGAGAGCCCGGGCATTCGATTCCTGATGGGCATGGCCCGCCTCTTCGGGCGACCGATTATCATCGTACTGATCGTGGACATCGGGGGTCGAGTCCGGGGACGACGCTCCTCAGTTTCAATGCCGAATCGGGCTACGTCAGCGGGGTCGTCGTGGATACGTCGGTGCGTCGGCAGGGGCAGGCCCAAGCCATGCTGCGCGCGTGCGATGACCTCTGCCGGAAATACCGTCGTCCGTACGTCGCGCTGGATGTCCTCGCCCAGAACGATCCGGCCCTCCGGCTCTACGCGCGCTGGGGGTACGTGACGCTCCGGGAACAGGTGTGGCTCGCGCGAAACCTGAGTCCCGAAACCCCCCTCCCCTCTCCGAGCGGAACGACGCGGATCCGGCCGTGTGCCAAGCGCGACGGCGCGGTGTTGGCAAGGCTGGACAACGCCCTCATGCCCCCCGAGGTCCGGCAGGTCCTGCCTCGCCATCGCGGAGATTTCCGGGTGCCGGGAATCGCGCAGAGCGTGCTCCAGTCCGAGACCGAGGCGTGGGTCGCGGAGGTTAACGGGCGCCCGGTCGGGTTCCTCCGGTCCACGGTCAGCCATCTGATGCAAGCCGCCAATCTCTCGTCGCCGCTGTTTGCCCCGGAGGCGCCAGATTCGGCGGCCCGGGACCTCATGCTCACGGCGCTCCAGTGGATCGAGGCACGAAAGGCGCCGCGGGTGTTGACCGAAGTTCCCGAGCATCAGTGGCGGAGGCGCCCCCTGCTCGATTCGTTGGGCTTCGTGGAACACTTCCGCTCGCACACGCTGGTTCACCGACTTTCCCAATGACCCGATCCGCCGGCGTTTGTGCCTCCCTCGATGTCTACCTCCAGCCCGCCGTAGTCGGCGGAGGGCTCGGGGACATCGAGGAGGTCCTAGCCCGTCGGACGCCGCCTCGAGCGCCTCGGATGCAAACCGTTCCTGTACCGGCGCTCCGGCCGACCGCTGCCGGCGTCGGTCCAGGGTCCGTGGGGGTGGCCGCCCATTCGCCGGGTCCGTCAGGTCGTTCCGCAGTCGCCGAAGGCTCTCACCGTTACGCCGTGGTGGGGGGTCTCCGCCGTGCCCGACGCCGAACGGTCGGGTCGGCCGGGGCCGTGGAGTCTGGAGACCGCCGACCTCGAGGCCGCCTATGGGCGAGATCAGGTCGTCCATCTGAGCCTTGAGGAGTTCGCACGCACGCTCACCAGCCGGGAACAGACACGGGAGCGGTGGCGGGAAGGGGGCGTGGGGGTGCGAGAGATCTCGCGACGCCTTTCGGGCAGGGCCGCGGCCCGCGACATCCGCACCTTCCACGAGGCGTACCGGAAATGGCGGGCTTTCAACCGGCAGAACGTTCTGCATCTCTTCTCCGGGTTCCGCCCCTCCCGGTCTTTCGGGCAGGAGTTTCCGGAAGCCATCCAGGCCGGTCCGGTCTGGCCCGAGCGACACGGCACGATCCGGCGCCGGTCCCGTTCCCACCGGTGGGTCTGGTATGCGAGCCCCGCTACCTCTGAACGACTGGCGACCCTCCTAGCCCGTGCGCTCCCGCCGGCGGCCCCCGGACGGCCGCGGGTCCAGATCGACGTTCGAAGCCCGCGCCGCTTCAACCTCCCACTCGCTACCGGTGTGCGGTGGCGGTGGGTACTGCCCTCGTTGCCCGGGAACTGGTCGCGACGATTCCAGTCGGCCGACCTCCGAGTCGTTACGGGCAGCCGTACGATGATCGAGGCGATCGCGAACGGGGGGCCGTTCCTCTACTTCAACGGCGTCTTGAACGAGGGGCGCCGGACCCGACGACATCGCCCGGAGAAGATCGCGGCGCTCCTCGACGCCTGGCGACGGCACGGAGTTCCGCGAGCACTTCGAAACGACCTCGCAGAATTCTCTCGGTTACGGAGGGTCGACTCGATCGTCCGGAAGGTCGTGCAGGATCCAGGATGGTCGGCTCGGTTCCCGGCCCGGGCCGCCGCCGTGGATTATGATCCTCCGTGGGACGACGGGGGGAGGCTCATCGACCGGTGGGTATCGGAATGGGCCGCCTCGGGAGCCTCCTCGAGCGTCTTTGTGCGTCGAATAAGGGGTTCCCAATGGCCCCCGCGCTCACGTCTTTAAACGGAGCAATTCCCTTCGGGCCGGCATGGCGACCAACGGCTCCGGCGCCGAGGCGCTGGCCCGGGTGCTCCTCGGCTCCGCTCTCGGGTTGAAACGCGGCGAGAATGTGATCATCGAGACGTGGACCCACACCCTGCCGTACGCGACGGCCTGCGTGACCGAGGCGCGACGGCGTGGCGCGCTCCCGCTCCTTCTCTACGAAGACGAAGGGGCCTACTGGCGTTCCTGGGAGACCGTCCCCAAGCGGGACATGGGACGCGTGGGGAGCCACGAGTGGTCCGCGCTCTCGAAAGCGCAGGCGTATGTGTTCTTCCCCGGCCCGGCCGACATGACGCGGTGGCGCGCCAATACCAAGGACTTCCGGCAGTCGGTGGCCTACAACCAGGAATGGTATCGCCGGGCGAAAGTGGCCCATCTCCGCGGCGTGCGTTCCATGCTCGGATACGCCTCCGACGCGGCCGCCGCGCGTTTCCACGTCGAAGGGCCGACGTGGCGCGACCAATTGATTCGGGGCTCGATCCAGGCCGACGCCACGGCAATCAAGCGGGACGTGGCGCGATTGTCGGCGAAACTGCTCAAGGGAAAGGAACTCCACATCATGGCTCCCAACGGGACCGACCTGACGTTGCAGCTTCGGGGACGCCCGCCGATCGCTGATGACGGAATCGTGGATGCGGCCGACGTGAAAGCCGGGAACAACGTGGCCGTCGCGCCGCCGGGCTACATCGCGGTCGCAATCGACGAGAAGAGCGCGACCGGGCTCGTAGTGGCGAACCGACCGAGCTACCCCGCCGGGCCGGCTCGAAGGCGGACAGTGGGAGTTCGCCCATGGGCAGATGGTCAGCAGCTCCTTCACCGACGGAGGAGAAATCTTCGAACGGATGACACAGGAGGCGACGCCCGGCTGGAATCGAGGCGCGTTCTTCTCCCTCGGGGTGAACCCTGCGCTCGACCCCGGAGTGCCGCAGGCCGAGGACCAGGAGGGCGGTGCGGTGGCGATCGGCATCGGGGGCAATGCGGGATACGGCGGGAGCAGTTCGAACCCGTTCCTCGCGTGGCTGATCGTGGGGGAAGCGACCGTCGCGTTGGATGGCAAGCCGCTCGTGGACCGCGGAAAGCTCCTCTAGCCCCGGATCGTACCTCGCTGTGGACTGGGCACGAGCGTTCCGGCATCCGCGACCCCGGTCCTGGTACGACCGTCCGACGATCGCGGTGGCCCGGGCGATCCTGGGGGACTGGTTGGTCGGTCGGACGACCGACGGATGGCGCGCCGGGCGGATCGTCGAGACCGAGGCCTACGGGGCGAACGATCCGGCCAGTCACGCCTTTCGGGGACCGACCGCCCGCAATCGATCGATGTTCGCCGATCCGGGAACATGGTACGTCTACCGGATCCATCAGGTCCACTGCGCGAACTTGACGACACGGCCCGGCGAGGCGATCCTGCTCCGGGCGCTGGAACCCGCCACGGAGGGGCTCGGGGACACTCGGGGGCCGGGTCGACTGTGTCGGGCCTTCGGTCTCACTCGAGCAGAGGATGGCTCCAGCGCCGTGCTGAGTCCACGCCTTCGGGTGCTGCCCGGGCCCCGTTCTCGCGCACCGGTCGTGTCCGGGCCTCGGGTGGGAATTCGAAGGGCCCCGCGTCGACGCCTGCGGTTTGCGTTGAAAGGCAATCGGTGGGTCTCATCTCCCCGACCCTCCGGCTGGACCGGCTGAGCCGGGCCGCCCGGTTTAGTGGCGCTTCGCCCAGTCGTAGCGACGCAGGGTCGCGGTCCGGCCAAAGCCGCAGGAGGAACACACGCGCGCCTGGCGGTGGAAAGAGTGCTTGCCGCACCGGCGGCAGCGGAAGTGAACGATCTTGCCGCCCGCACTGGACGGTGTGCCCTTACTCATGGGTCCCTCCGGGGCGAGGGGCGGAGCCTACGGGGAGATGAAGATGACGCTATCGCCCCGGACCAGGGTAATCCCCGGACGCGGGGTCGGATTCTCCCCCTTCGCGTCATGTTCCTCGGCGGAGGAGAGGACGAGGTTCAGGTGCTGGTCGAACGACTCGAGGGTCCCCCGGATCCGACGGCCCCCCCGGAGCTCGACGAGCACCGGCTTGTGGAGACTCTGCTGAAGGAGGTCAAGGGGCTTCATGAGGGAGCGGGCCGAGGCGGCAGTTGACTCTTAACCTTGGCCGGAGCCGTCCCGGCTCCCGGTCACTGACGAGGAGGCGGCGCCGGGTCCTCGACCCACTCGGGGAGGCCCCCGGAGCTCGCCTCGCTCCACGCGGCGCCAGGCGGAGCGCCGGTGATCGGTGTCGCGGGGGTCATCGTCACGGTGGGGGGTCGTCGTCGTCCCCGAGTGGCGGCCCACATCACAAGAAGTCCCACGATGAGGCCCACGATGAACAGCCCGGTGTACAGCTCGTAAATGTACGTGGGCACCGCCGTGGTGTTGTGATACTGGGTGGGCGGGACGGACGCGGGGACGACCTGGAAGGTCACCGAAACATTGTCCCAAGCGTGCGCGTCCTTGCTGAAGGTGGTCAGATTCGCGTAGTACTGACCCGAAAGGACGAGAGTGGCCTGCGCGATGACGACGCCGGGGCCGGGCGCTTCGGTGCTCCCGCTGGTATTGACCGCGTAGACGACGAGCTTGCCGTAGTCCAGCTGGAGGCTGCCAGTGAAATTGCCTGGGACCTGCACCTGCCAGACCAGGGTCACGATCCCGGGGGAGTACATCCCGTCGTTCACCGGGGTCAGGAGTTGCACGTTGGCCACCGTGAAGGGGACAAGGTTCGTGTTGACCTCGATGGTGGGGAAGCCGTTCGGTCCGAGCACGCTCGTCCTGTACGCCGTGACGCGTACGCTGTACTGCGCCGGAGGAAGACCCGACGCGTAGGGCCCGAGGAGGTCGCTCGCCGTGATGGAGACCGAGTTCGTTGCGCCCGCAGGCACGAGGAGGTTCGCCGCCCCCACGTTCGAAACCGAGGGCGTGTTCGTCACGACGAGCCCGGTGGAATCATCGACCAACGCAACGGTTTCCTCGAGGCCGGGTAGGGCGCCGGAGGCGATCGTGTTCGTCCAACTAGCCGCGACCGAGAGAACTTGGCCGGCCATCTGGGCGTGGGCGACCGGAGTGGTGAATCCGATCGCGGGCCCGCCGACCACCTCGATTGACGTGGATCCGGATCCGGCGTAGCCGATCAGGTCCGTCACATTGCCGTAAAGCGTGAAGGTGCCCACCGTGGTCGCCGTGCAGACGCTCGAATTGGTGTTCCAGAGCGAGACGAAAACACCCGGTATACAGCTGAGAGTTCCCGGTGCGAGCGTGGCGGCGGCGCTGATGTTGAAGGTGAACGGATTCGTGCCACCGGCCACCGTGGCGTTCACGGTGAAGGGGACGTCGGGCTCGACGACCGACGGGTAAACCGTTACGCCCGTGACGACCGGGAGCGCTATCGCCAGCGCGTAGAGGGTTCCCGAGCCGCTGACGGTGACCGATACCGTGAGACCGGTCGTCGCCGACAGCGTGAGGTTGGAGGTGGCGGCCCAGTGCGCGGCGGGGATCGCGCCCCCGGACAGCGTGACGGCGTACATTCCCGCGGCGAAATTGCCTGTGTTGCCGGCCCTGACGGGGACCCCCGGGCCCGTCCCGGTGAAAGTCGCGACCGTTCCGGTCGCGGAGGGGTCATCGACGAAGGTCACCGGGAAGGTCTGACCCACGAAGGAGGCGTAGACGGTGCCGGCCCCGCTGACGGTCAGCTCGTACTGCAGGACCCATTCCCCGAGCGCGTTCAGCGAGTCCAGGGTGGTGATCGTGACACCACCCGTCGTGTTCCACCCGTTGAAGGTCGAGTGTGCCGCCGCGAGGGGTGCGATGGAATACGCGCCCGGGGCCACGGTATCGTTCGTGGAGGTTCCGGTGTAATCCTGGTTGACGTTCCAGGTGACCGACCCAGATCCCTCGACCACGAAGTTCACCGCCAGCTCCAAGCTCGCGGTGAAGGTCGCGGTGAGCGTACCGGTGCCGTTCACGGTCAGCCAGGTGAGGGTGGCCGTTGGGTCGGCGATCCATAGATTCGTGGGGTCGCTCACGGCCCAGCCGGAGAACGTGGAGCCGGCTCCGGGGCGGCGACGATCGGATAGGTGGTATCTTCGACCTGGGAGAGGGAAACCATGCCGCTGTGGACCGTGCCGTTGAACGCAATCGCCCCCGCGCCGGTTCCGGCGACGGCCAACGTCACCGAAGGGGTCGAGTGGAAGAGCGCATACACCCAGGATGTACCGTTCTGGAGGACCACCTGGGTGGTGGAGGCGAAGTAGCTCATCGACGCGCTCCAGAGATAGCTCCACGTCTCGAACGAGTAGCTGGCGTTCGGGTCTGCCGTAACCGTGTACGTACCGTCCGGCACCGTGAGGATTGTCCCCGAGGGGTAGGTCGTCCCTCCGAACGTGATGGAACCGCCGGTCGTTGGAACGCTCTCGAGCCACACGGTGTCCATCATTGTCGTCTGGGCGAAGTTGCCCGTCAGGGTGGAGGGACCCCCAACCACGGAGACATTGAGCCACGTGTAGTTCGTATGAGGAGCGAAGACGTAGGCACCTCCGGTATAGGTCCAACCCGTGAAGTTGTAGCCGACCGACGGAAGGGCCTGGATCGAGTACATTCCGGGAACAAGGTTGATCGTGGCTCCGTCGGCATACCCGTGGGAGCCGACGGGGGCATACTGGGCGATGATCTGCCCCGGATAGGTCGCGACCGTTGGAAGATAGAAGCCGGGACTGACCGCCACCGTTCCGTGGCTCCCGGGACTCGAGAAGTGCACCCCCACGGTGGGCGGCGAGACGAGGACGAAGTTGGCGGTGAGGCCGGCCGTCCCGGACAACCGGAAACTGTTCCACGGCGTTCCAGCGGCATCCATCGCCACGGCGCCGGACGTGACATACCCGCCGAAGTACCCGCCGGAGGCGGGTACGCTGTTGATCGAGTAGCTCCCCGACGGAAGGTGGGTAATCGTGGAGGTGGCGCTCAATGTGTAGTTCAGGAAATGGACCGTGCCGCTCCCGACGATGGTGATCGTGAGCGAGTCTCCGACGAGCGCGGGCACGGTAAAGTTGGTCACCGGGAAATAGCCGAGGGCCGCCGAGTTCGACGTGAGGAGTGAATCGTACTGCCGGTACTGGCCGAAGTCGTAGGTCGTTCCGAAGTAATCCGTCGCGCCAAATTCGAGCGCGTTGGCGGCTCGGGAATAACTGTACCACGGGTAGCTGCAGTAGGCGCTACCGTCCCGGCCTTGGCAGGTTCCCATGCTCAGGGGGTCGATCCAGGCGATACCCCCGAAGTCTTGCTCCATCCCGAGCTGGGTCGCTGTCTGGGTGGTCGCGCCGTTGAAGAACTTGACCGGACCGATGTGCCAGGGCTCGGCCGTGTCGTTGACCCAGCTCTGCGGGTCGTAGGAGTCGCACGGAGTAGACGGGTTGAACGCCGTCGGGGGCGGGGCGCCGGAGTTGCAACCTCCGTAGCTGTCGTTCTCGGGACCCGCGTAGGTGTGACCGGTCTCGAACGAAAACGCGACCGGGAGGTCGCCGCCCGGACTCCACGGCAAGGAGTCGTCGAGGTTGTTCGCGAGGTAGGCCGGATTGAGCGGGTAGCCCGCTGTCGTGTTGTAGAGGTTGAGGAATCCGTTCAGACCGTCTGTGGAATCCGTGACCGAGATGTCCTCGCCGTAGGGGGACCCGATCCACCCCGTCATCGTGACGGTTAGCGAGTCGCCCTGATTCATCTGGAACGGTACGCTAGAGTTACCGATGTTGAGCGGCGCCGCGTAGCAGGGATCCTCGTAGCCGGTCGCGAGCTCGATCTGCCACGCGACGGCGAAACCGGACCAGATGCCCGACTGGAACTGTCCGTTCGCGTTCGTGTCGGGATACAGCTGGAGCTCGAGGAAGCACTGGCCGCTGTAGCCGTAGGGGTCGTACAGGTCCATGCCGAACCAGATCGCGATGTACAGGTCGGACTGGTTCTGCGTCGGACTACGGTCAACCGGCAGGGTGACGTTCCACGTCACGTTGCCTCCGCTTCCCGGCAGGTCGGAGAACGGGTTTATCGCCGGCTCGTCGTGGCCGTAGCAACTGTTGGAGTAGCCGGATTGGCCGTTGGCGGGCCACTTGCCAACGCAGGTCCCGTCAACCAGGGGGTAGCTCCCGTTGTCGGACCAGGTCTGGTAGAACTGCGCCGCCGAGACCCCTGCGGGGACCGGCGGGATGGGGGCCCCGGGCGGGAGGTGATTCGCTCCCCACGCCGGGGGATAGTGAGCGAGGTGAAGGTTGGGGCCTCTCACCTGTGGGGTCGGGATTCCGGAAAGGGAGTCCATGGACGGTAGAACGACCTGCGGGTGAGGGGATAGGGCCGGAGAGGGCTTCTCCGATGGCGGCGCGGGGGAAGTCCCGGGCGAGGGGTGGAGTACCGCCGGAATGACCGAGGCATGCGGGGAAAGGGTAGAAAGGCCCCCTCCGCCGATCGCGCTGGCGACGAGCACGAGTGCGATTCCAATCACCCACGGCGCTTTCGAGGCGTTCCTCATTCCGATTCCACCTCAGGCCAGATGGCCCCGTCGATCAGGCCCGGACGCGTCGGATCCCCGGTCCGGGTCGACGCGCTGGGCTCGGCCGATGGAAGGTCTGGAGCCTTTCGGGACTAGAAGAGAAACGAACGAAAGTCTTTTGCTAAGCCCTCGGGGCGGGGGAACCCTCCTCCGGCGGCCAGCCTTTTTGGGGGCCACCCATGTCACCCTAGACGTTGCCGCGCACGACCTCGCGACCGGTGGCCGAGATGATCGCTCGCTTCGGCGTCCGCGTACTCGACGCCACCACGCCGGCCGAGATTGCCCGGGAGGTGGAGCGGACCGCCTCCGACCCGGAGGGAGTTGGCATCATGACCCGCAAGGGTCGGACCCTGTTGGTCCGCCTCGAGGGGATCCCCCTCAAAGCCGCCCCCCTCCTCAAACAAGAGATGCTGTCGCTGGGCGCCGATTCGGCCCATGCGAAAGGCGTGGCGGACCTCTCCGTCGAGCAGACCGCCGTGGTCCTGTTGGGAACCCCCGGGCAGTACGCCCACCTGATTCCGAAGCTTCGCCGCCAGCCGTTCCAGCTGAAGGCGGTGGCCGAGGCGTTGGAAACCGTCCTGGCGAACTTCTCCCGGTCGCATCCGCGACCGCTCCGGGGCCTGCACCGGTCCATCACGCTCGGGTCTTCTACCGTTGTCATGGGCGTCCTCAACGTGACGCCGGATTCGTTCAGTGACGGCGGGCTCTTCGACCAGCCCGACGTCGCGGTCGCTCGAGGGCTGGAGATCGAGGCCGAGGGCGCTCAAATCCTGGACGTCGGCGCGGAATCGAGTCGACCGGGAGCCCTCCCGGTGTCGGCGGAGCGGGAAATCGAACGATTGCGGGCGGTCCTGCCGTCGCTCCACGATCGGCTCCAGATTCCGATCTCGGTCGATACGCAAAAACCGGAGGTGGCTCGGGCCGCCCTCGATCTGGGCGCGGACATGGTCAACGACGTCTCGGGTCTTCGGGACCCGAACATGCGACAGGTGATCGCCCGCGCGGGGGCGCCGGTCGTGGTCGTCCACATGCGGGGTACGCCAGCGACGATGCAGTCGAACCTAGTCTACGCCGACCTGCGGGCCGAGGTGTACGGTTTCCTCGCCCGGGCGGTGGCCGACGCCGTCCGGGACGGGATTGGGCCCGATCAGCTGCTCGTGGATCCGGGGCTCGGGTTCGGGAAGTCCGCTCCGCAGAGCTTCGACCTACTGCGCCACCTCTCAGAGTTCCGAAGCCTGGGTTGCCCCGTCGTCGTGGGCGCTTCCCGCAAGTCGTTCCTCAACCCGACTCTCGGAGGTACCCCGGCGAGCGCCCGAGCGGAGGCGAGTGTGGCCGCAGCCGTGGTCGCCGCGCTCGGAGGAGCGTCCATCGTGCGGGCCCACGACGTGGGCCCAACCGTCCGGGCCGTGGCCGTCGCGGACGCGGTCCGGAGTGGCCGGTTCCCCGACCGTCACTCGGACGAGGGCGCCGCCGGGATGGGTTCCTCTTCTTCGAGGATCAGGGGCCCGACGTAGTCGCAGTCGAGGCAGTGGAACAGCTGCCCCAGGATCAAGCCGCCCTCGAAGACGAGCCGGGTCGACCGGCAGTGGGGGCACCGGCGGACGATCTTACCCCGAGTCCGACGTCGCTTCGTCGTCCCCCCCATCGTCCGGGTCGTCTTCCGAGAGAGGGGGAGGCGGGGCGTGGGCAGCGCAGAAATCGCGGTACTTCACCATCTCCTCGGACGTGAGCAATTTCCCGCAGACTTGGCAAGTGGTTCTCGTATCAAACGTGATGGGGTGCGGGGGGCCGGCCATCAGTTCTCCGTTACGTCCTCGTCGTCGTCGGGCGACGTGTCGTTCAAGACCTCGACGGAATCCTCGGCGTCGGCGGCGGGCTCCGAAGGTCCGGCGTCGGGAGACGCGGCCCCGGGCTCCGGAACTTCCAGGGTCTCGCCGGGCGGCACAAGGACGACCGCGTCCTTGACCATGTCCCCCTCGTCGAGCCGGATCACCCGGACACCGAGGGTGTTCCGTCCTTGGGCCCGGATTCCTTCCACGGGCGCCCGGATCGTGATGCCGCGTTGGGTGGTCACGAGTAGCTCCTGGTCGTCCCGAGTCGGAAGCACCGCGACCACGTGCCCGTTGCGCCCACCGGTGCGGATCGTGCGAACGCCTTTGGCCCCGCGGTGAGTCCGGCGGTACTCCTCCGTCTCGCTCCGCTTCCCGAATCCGGTCGACGTGAGGGAGAGCAGGTACGGGAAGGCTGCGCTCGCGACGGTCATCGAGACCACCTGGTCGTCCTTCGCGCCCGACAATCGGGCCCCAATCACACCGTAGGTGGCCCGGCCCATGCGCCGCATCTCGCTCAGCGGGAACCGGACGAGTTGACCCGCCCGAGTCGCGAGCAGGATCTCGACGGTCTCGTCAGCGATCAGTTGGACGTCGACCAGGGCATCCGTGTCCTCGAGGAGGACGGCCTGGATGCCGTTGGTCCGGATGTTCTGGAACTGGTCGAGGCCGGTGCGCTTGACGAGTCCCGCCCGGGTCGCGAAGACGAGGTCGCCGGTCTGCTCCAGGTCCCGGACCAGGAGCAGGGTCTGGATCTTCTCTCCGTCCTTGAGCTTCGGCAGGAGATTGATGATCGCCTTCCCCTTGGAGTGCCGGCTGCCCTCCGGGATCTCGTAGGCCTTGAGCCGGTAAACCCGGCCCAGGGTCGTGAAGAAGAGGATGTTGTCGTGGGTCCGGCCGACGAAGGTCCGGGTGACGAAGTCCTCCTCCTTGGTCTCCATCTGGATGAGGCCCTTCCCGCCCCGACGCTGCCGGCGATAGCTGTCGAGCGGGAGGCGCTTCATGTACCCGTCATGGGTGACGAGCACGACCTGGTCCGTGTCGGGAATCAGGTCCTCGAGCGTGCGTTCCGTGAACCCCGGAACGATGGTCGTCCGGCGCGCGTCCCCGAACCGCTGCTTGAGGTCCGTGAGCTCTTCGACGATCAGTCCATCGAGCTCGTGGGACGAGGCGAGGATCTCCTTGAGCCGGGTCACGAGCGCCTCCTTTTCCTTGGTCTCCTTCTCGACCGATTCGCGCTCGAGCTGGGTGAGGCGGGCGAGCCGCATGTCGAGGATCGCCTTCGCCTGCTCGGCCGAAAGGAGGAACTTGCCCATGAGGGAGGTCGAGGCCGCCTCGACGTCCTTGGACCGCCGGATGATCCGGATCACCTCGTCGATGTGGTCGATGGCGATGAGGAACCCTTCGAGCAGGTGCAGCCGTTCCAGGCTCCGGGCCAGGTCGAATTTGGTCCGCCGGGTGAGCGTCTTCCGCCGGTGCTCGAGGTGGATCTCGAGCAGGGACTTGAGGCCCAGGACCTTCGGCCGGCCGTCGACCAGACAGAGGTTGATCACACCAAAGGTCGTCTCGAGCGGCGTGTGCTCGTAGATCCGGTTGAGGACGATCTCGGCCGGGACGTCGCGCTTGAGCTCGACGACGATCGACATGCCGTGGCGGTCGGATTCGTCGCGCAGGTCGGAAACGCCGTCGATGCGCTTGTCGCGCACCAGGTCGGCCATGAGCTGGAGCAGCTGGGACTTGTTCACCTCGTACGGGATCTCGGTGATGATGATCTCGTCCTTCCCGTCGCGCTCGCGCACCTCGGCCTTGCCGCGGAGGCGAAGCAGACCCCGCCCGGTGGCGTAGGCGTCGCGAATGCCCGTATCGCCGGCCATGAGCCCTCCGGTGGGGAAGTCGGGGCCGGGCACGAGCCGGATGAGCTCGTCCAGGGTCGCCTCCGGGTTCCGCAGCAGGAGGAGCAGCGCGTCGGCGATCTCGGAGAGGTTGTGGGGGGGCATGTTCGTCGCCATGCCCACGGCAATACCGGCCGAGCCGTTCACGAGAAGATTCGGAACCTTGGAGGGTAGCACCAGGGGTTCCTTGAGCGAGCCATCGAAGTTGTCGGCCCATTCGACCGTGTCCTTCTCGATGTCGAGGAGCAACTCCTCGGCGAGGGCGGAGAGCCGCGCCTCGGTGTACCGCATCGCGGCGGGCATGTCCCCGTCGACGGAGCCGAAGTTTCCCTGGCCGTCGATCAACAGGTACCGGAGCGAGAAGGGCTGGGCCATCCGAACCAGGGCGTCGTAGACGGCCATGTCGCCATGGGGATGGTACTTGCCGAGGACGTCGCCCACCATGCGGGCGGACTTGCGGTAGGCCCGGTCGTGGGTGACGCCCCCGTCCCACATCGACCAGAGGATGCGACGGTGGACCGGCTTGAGCCCATCCCGGCCGTCCGGGAGCGCCCGGCCGACGATGACGCTCATCGCGTAATCGAGGTACGACTTGTGCAGCTCGGCTTCGACCGAGTGGTCTTTGATGTGGTCGACCACCGCGGTGGAGTCGACCGGAGGGAGCTTCTTCGCGGGGGCGCTCATGACGGGTTCTCCAGCGGAGCCGGTAGCTGGGTAGCGATGATTCGATCGGCCTCTTGAAGGAACTCTTCCTCTCGATCCGAGGGGATCGTCGCGCCACTGGCGACCCGGTGTCCGCCGCCCTCTCCCTGGACCTTCGCCGCCGCGTCCCGGCACGCCGTGGCCAGGTCGAGGCCGCGGCTGACCAGCCACATCGTTCCCCGGGAGGAGACACTCGTGGTCCCGTCACTTCGAGACAGGACGAAGACGGGCTTGAAGGGGTCGAGGAAGTACGTGATCGCGAGACCGGCCTGCGTGCCGGCGAGCGTCGATTCGGGGCTCTGGAACCACTGGATCGCCGCAAGCTGGTGCGGACCGTCGTCCTCCAATCGGCGCAGGCCCCGGAGGACCCCGCTCTGCCAGGTGTCCCAGAAGCCCCGGCATCGGCGACCCGCTTCGGGGTCTCCCAAGGCCAGTTCCACTCCGACACCGGGCTGCTCCGCGCGCCCGGCGGCGTTCTGGAGTTGCGATAGTTCCTCGGCATCCACACTTTCCCCCGGGAAGTTCCAGCGCTCCGTCTGGACTCGTTCGCAGAACTCCGGTCGGGCACCTTGCTGCGCGAGCCGAGCCGCCAAGGCCGTGGCCAGGCGCTCTCGGTCGACCGATTCCAGTGCCTCGAGCGGGCGGTCCGGGATAATGCCGAGTCGACGGACGAACTCCGTCGACGCGTCCGGACGGCCCGAGAGACCCACAAAGTACGGGTCGATGCTGGCCGCGAGGCCGGCCGCGACCGTGGATCCGCGCAAGACGAGCTCCGTGTGCTCGGTCAACAGCTGCCGGCGGATCGCCTCGCGGACCAACGTCTCGTTCAACCCACGGAACCCCCCGACATGCTGCCGGTCGTGGATGGCCCCGGAGAGCGCCCACGGGACGTTGTCCCAATTCTTGGGGTCCAGAAATATCGAGAACAGCCAGGCGAGCGTTGAGGCACACATCTCGTTCATTCCGTCGACACCCCAGTCGAGCGGATTGACGAACGCCACGTGGGCCGGGCAGGTGGGGGGCGTCGGGTACCCCGGATACGCGTGGTGGTCCAGGACAATGACCGGATACCGATGAGCGGCATACGACTCGGGCCAGCTGGCCCCAGTGTCCGTGACGATCACGGGCCCGGGCGTAGTCATGAGCAACTCCTCGATTCGGGCGCGTTCCACCCCCTTGAGCGCCGTGGCCTGGAATCCGTACCCCAGCCGGCGGAGCGCTCGGACGAGAGCCGACGCGGCACCGATCCCATCCCCGTCGTAGTGATAGATGACCCGCCAGCGGCCCGGGGTCGCGAGCAAGAGTTCCCGCGCTCGGGTGAACTCCTGGGTGTACAGCGGATGAGCGACGAAGCTCTCCGGCCCCGAGGGCATCACTCCACCTGGAGAACCGCCTCAGAGGCGGAGTACCGCCAGGTCTCGGGCAGCAGCTTCCGGTCCCGGTAGGTACCGGGCAAGACGCCGGATTCGAGACTCGATGAGCGCCAGGCCCCGGCGGTTCGAGTTGTCCTTGGGATGTTCCTTCAAGTGGCGCTGGAGCGTCACGACCCGGCGAAGGAGCGCCGCCAGGTCCTCGGGAAGTTCGGGCCGGACCCCGCGCTTGGCCAGCAACGGACCCAGCCGCTCGCCCGTCGCGAGGCGGACGGACGGAACGCCGTACGTGTCGCGCAGAACGGTCCCGACCTGGGCCGCCGACATTCCGCCTTTGGCAAGTTGGACCGCCTGGTCTGCGATCTCGGTCGGTTCGGGGACCGACCAAGAGGGAGGAAGGGCCGGATAGGGCCGGTCGGAGCCGGAACGACCCTTCCGGCCGGAGTGGATTCGCGACACGTGCGCACGACAAAGGGGTGCTTATAAAACGCTTGGCGAACGCAGGCCCGAGAGGAGCCGCCGCGGGCTCACTTGATGCGCGACTCGGAGGTCAGCGCTTCCGTCAGGAATCGCTTGCCTTCGACGGTGATCTGATACCGTTGGTGGACACTCCGCTGGCGCTGCCACGACTCTTTCGCGTCGGCGCGGGTCTCCACCATCTTGTTTCGGAGCAGAAGACCGACGGCGAGCGGGATCTTGATCTTCCCCTGCTTCACGGCCCAGAAATCCGACAGACGGGACTCGAGTTCGGCCAACTCCAGTGCCTGGTCCTGCTCGTTTCCCTCGTGATGGGCTTCGGACTGATTGAGCTGCCGAAGCACGGCCAGGAGTGTGGCCCGAATCGGGTCTTGGCGTCCGTCCATCACTTGCATCCCCCAAAATTTACTCCGAGTTCCCCTACTTGAACTCCTCGGCGGTTCCCATCGCCCGCCGGAGGCACATTCTCCACGCAACGCGACTCCGGAGTCCGCCGTCGGGCCCGAGCGAAGCTTAAGGCGGGTTGTCCCTAACTCCCGGGTCGCATGACGTGTACCTGCCGGCGGATGCCCCGCTGCTTGGTCTGCAACACCCCGGTGCGAGTTCCCCTGACGGAACTTGAGAACGCTACCGGCGCGTCCGTGCTCATCGACCGATTCGCTCGGCGGGATTCCTCGGAGGGCCGGGAGGGCCTCCGACGCCTCACCCAGGGATCGATTACCTGCCCGACCTGCGGCAACACAATCCACCACACGCACGAACGGGTCTGCGTCGGCTCCGCGCTCGCCGCCCTGGGCGTTCCAATGCACGAGCGGGAAGTCATTCTGGGCAAGATTTCGTTCCCGGAAGGGTAGACCCGAGTCGGGGGAGGGACGGGTGCCGACGAAGGACGAGTTCGTCGTCACGCCCTATGAGGTCAAGGGAACCATCGATTACCAGCGGCTCAAACAGCTGTTCGGTACCCAGGACCTGACCCCCGCGCTCCTCGACCAGATCCGACAACGCGCCGGCGGGGAACTGCACCCACTCCTCGCCCGAGGGATCTACTTCTCGCACCGAGACCTGGGGGAGACCCTCCAGAAAGCCGCCACGGGACGGCCATTCTTCCTCTACTCCGGCCGCGGTCCCTCCGGGCCGCTCCATACCTCCCATCTGATGCCTTTCGAACTGTGCCGCTGGTTGCAGAAGAAGTTCGACGCGCCGATGTACATCCAGATCACCGACGATGAGAAGTTCTGGGTCCGCGAGGGCCTGACGCGCGAGGAGACCTACCGGTGGGGCCTCGACAACCTCGCGGACATCCTGGCCCTGGGATTCGACCCGAAGAGGACGAGGGTCTTCTTCGACACCCGGTCGATCGGCGCGATGTACCCCCTCGCCGTGGACGTGGCGAAGAAGGTCAATTTCTCCACCGTCAAGGCGGTCTTCGGTTTCTCGGCAAGTCAGAACATCGGGGCGATCTTCTACACCGCCCTTCAGAGCGTCCCCTGTTTCTGGCCTTCCTGGTACGCGGGCCGGGCGATCCCCTGCTTGATCCCGTGCGGGATCGACCAGGACCCCCACTTCCGGGTGACCCGGGACCTGGCCGAGAGCCTGGGTTACCCCAAGCCTGCGATGTTGCACTCGATCATGCTGCCCGGACTCCTCGGTCAGCGGGTGATGTCGACCACGGGAGACACGAAGGACAACGCGATCTTTCTGGAGGACCGACCGAAGGACGTCGAACGGAAGATCAAGAAAGCCCTCACCGGGGGACGCGCCACCGTAGAGGAGCAACGGCGGCTGGGCGCCGTGCCCGAGATCTGCTCGGTATGGGCTCAGTGGCGGTCCAAATTCGCCCAGGACGATGCCGAGTTTGACGAGATCACGGCCGGTTGCCGATCGGGTGCCCTGCTGTGCGGGGACTGCAAGTCCCGCCTCATCGTCCGGGTTCAGGATTTCCTGGGCGAGCACGCCAAACGGAAAGAAGCGGTGCGGAGCACCGCGGAGTCGCTGATCCTCGAGGGCGGCGAACGCTCGGACGCGTCCGGGCCGGTCGTCCGCGGAGAAGTGCCGCTGCCCTGACTAGCCGACGCCCGCGAGCGGGGTGTTCGGGTCCGGCGTGGGAGGCCGCTGGGGGGGTCGAATGGGAGACACCGGAGTTTCTTCGAAGGCCCGCCCACCGGGCAGGCTCTCGCTGGGACCGTCGGAAGTGGCGGAGAGGAGCTTGAGCATCGGACGGAACATCGAGTGGCGGGCTCGGTCCGGGTCCACGCTGTATCCTCGCTCGTATGCCGCGACGGCTTCCTCCACATCCCCTAGGGTGAGGAGCGAGAGGGCCAGAGAGATCCAACTCTCGGCTTCCTTCGGTCCTTCACGTTGTCCCGGTTCGGACAAATGATCGTCCGAGGAACCACGGAGGTGGTGAATGGAGCGCTCAACGGCGCCGGTGTCTCGGGAGAGGATCAACGCACGTTCGAACGCGGCGGCGCTGCCTTCGATGTCGCCAGCTTCCGCCAAGGCCACCCCCAGCCGGTGCCAGGCGGCCATGTCCGACGGCATGAGCGCGGCCGCGTGCCGAAGCGTTTCGGCCGCTCGAGCCCAGTCGGCTTCCAGTCCCTGGGCTACCCCCAGGTGGAACCAGCACTCCCCGTTCGAGGGGGCGATCTGAATGGCGCGTTGAAGGGCTTGCTCGGCATCACCGGCCCGCCCCATGTGCGCCAGAGAGATTCCCAGATACGACCAGGCCCGGGCGTGATGCGGGTCGCCGAAAAGGACTTCCTCGAACGCCTTCGCGGCGCGGGCGTATTCCTTCCGAGCAAACAGCTCGAGCCCGACGTCGAACTCGCGCGTCACGAATCCCTTCGGTGTTCTTTCGCGGCCCCGGGGAGAAAAAGCTAGTGTTCGAGGGGAATGGACGCCGGGTCCTGCAACGCCGTAGGGCGTGCGACAGCCTCTCGCGCCCCCGGGCACTTTAAATAGCCGAGTCGGGTCCTTCGCCTCGAAGAGCTCGAGACCCGACCCATAAAGCCGCCGCCGTCAGACTGCCTACTTTTCGTGGGATGTTGACGCCCGAAGGCCAAGTGAGACCAGGGGATTGGGATCCTCACGACAAAGAAAACGCGAAACGCGAAAAGAAGGCGACAGAGAAATGGCAGACAAACCCCTGACAAAAGTGCGAGACCTGACACCGAGCTCGAAGCAAGTCAACGTCCACGCGAAAGTGGTCAACGTTGGCGAAGCCAAGCAGGTAATGGGAAAGTACGGCGACCCCCGAAAGGTGGCCGAAGCCGTCATTGGTGATGACACGGCGGTCATCACGCTCTCCCTGTGGAACGAACAGATCGGCTCGATTGCGAAGGATGAGAACATCCTCATCGACAACGGGTACGTCTCCCTGGTCCGAGGCCACATGCGCCTCAACGTGGGCCGGTACGGGGCGCTCTCCAAGTCGAACGAAGAGATCGCGTCGGTCAACTCCCAGCTCGACATGAGCCAGCAGGAATTCGAAACCGAGCGGCGATCCTATGGCGGTGGCGGCGGCTTCCGTGACCGGGGCTCCGGTGGCGGTGGCGGCGGCTACGGCGGCAGCTCCCGGTATGGGGGCGGCGAGGGTGGCGGCGGCGGTGGCGGTGGCGGCGGGGGCGGCCGCGAGCGCTCCGAGAGCTACAAGCGGTACTGAGTCAGCGGCCCGCTGACTTCACCCCGGGTCTGCCGCAGGGCAGACCCGAACCCTTTTCGACTTTTTTTCTCCTCGGCATTTCGTTAAATAAGGCCCCCCGGTTGTCCCATCGGATTTCCATGGTCGACGATAAGAGTCGTCAGCTCACGTTGTTCGTTCAGAGCAAGAAGGTCGTCACGAACTTCTACCGGCCCTCCGCCTCCCGGATGGCGGTCACACCGGAGATCGGCGACCAGACGACCTCCAACGTCGGAGGCGACGAGGGGGCCGGTACCGCCGAGGAGGCGTTCTTCCTCTCGGACGACCAGGCCCACTGCCTCGCGATGGCCGAGGAGACGGCGGCACGACGGGGGTACCAGATCCGGGTCGTCGACGTCGGAAAGGCCGGTATGGTCGTGAAGCTCGTGGCGGAGCACCTGCGCGGCGTGCAGCACTTCCCCGTCCTGATCGGGCCCACGGGCCAGCGTCTCGAGGGCGTCTCGGCGTTCACCGAAGAGCGACTCTGCGACATGATGCCGACCGAGATGTTCCGGCTCCGCGCCTTCACCTACATCAAGGTCCGAGGCGGCGACCTGGACCGGATCAAGGACATGGTACTCACCTACCCCGAGGTCCGCGAGCTGCACCTGCTGACCGGGGATTGGGATGCGTTCCTCGTGTTGGAGTTTAGGGAGGCGAACACCCGGAAGCGGCAAGTCCTCGACTTCGTCACAGACAAGATCCGCGGCCTTCCCGAGGTCGTCGACACCAGCACGCTCGTACCGGAGTACTCGGTCTCGAAGTTCCCGATGCAGCCGGCGAAGCCGGCCAAGCCGGCCCCGTCCGATTAGGGCCGAGCCGATTCCCTAGCCCCGCGGGCCCGGCGTCGTGATCGGCAGTTTCACGCCCAGACTCGCGGTCGGGGTGTCGACCGGAGGCGCGCCCCGGGGTCCGTACGCCGGGAGGACCGAGAGGGCGTGGTCCTTCATCCACGCGAGTCCCTCGACGTACGCTTGGAACACCTCGAGGCTGGTGAACAGCGGCACCGCGAGCTCGACGGCCCGGCGCCGAAGGACATACTCGTCCTCGAGCATCTGCTCGAGTTTCTCCTGGGAGAGCGAGAGCGGAACGTTGAGGACGATCGAGACCTGGTGGTTGGCCAGCGCCTCGAGGATGTTGGGGTGCCGGTCCGGTTCGCTCACCTTGTAGAGGATCTTCACATCGGAAAAGCCGGCCTGGGTCAGGTACGCGGCCGTGTCTTCCGTCGCGGCCAACCCGAAACCGAGCGCGGCCAGCCGCTCGACCGACGGAAGCATCTCGGCCTTCAGGACCGGCCCTCCGACGGACACGAACGCCCGCCCGCCGGCCCGGGGGGCCACCCAGCCCGCGGCGAACAGCCCCCGCATCAGGGCGTCCGGGAAGTTCGTGCCGAAGCAGGCGACTTCGCCGGTCGATTGCATTTCGACGCCGAGCAAGGGGTCCGCCCCTACCAACTGTAAGAACGAGAACTGCGGCACCTTCACGCCCCAGCGGTTCGGCGGCGGCGGGACCCACCCAGTCTGTTGGAGCTTCCCCCCGAGGAGCGCACGGGCCGCTTCTTCGATCAGAGGGAGGCCGGTGAACTTCGACAGGAACGGAAGCGACCGGCTGGCGCGCAGGTTGAGCTCGATAATCTGGAACTGACCGTCCTTCACGAGGTACTGGATATTGAACGGGCCCCGGATTCGGAGCGACCGGGCGATCTGCTCAGCGGCGCGCACGAGCTCCTCTTGGACGGCGACCGGGGTGCGTCGTGGAGGGATCGAGAAGATGGCATCTCCCGAGTGGACCCCCGCCCGTTCGACATGCTCCAGGACCCCGGCGATGAGGACGTGGTCCCCGTCGGCGATCGCATCCAACTCGAGCTCGTCGGCGCCTTGGACGAATTTCGTCACGACGACGGGGTGCTCGCGAGAGATCCGGAGTGCTTCGTCGAGGAATCGGGCGAGGTCGGGCCGTCCCCAAATGACGCGCATGGCCTGACCGCTGAGCACGAAGGAAGGGCGGACGAGTACAGGGTAGCCGACATCGTCGGCGAAGGCGGAGGCTTCCTCCAGCGTAGTGAACGCCTGCCAAGCGGGCTGCGGGATTCCCAGTCGTTCCAGCAGTCGGGCGAACTGCGAGCGATCCTCCGCGTTCTCGATCGCCTCCGGGGAGGTACCCAAGACCGGCAGACCGGCCCGTTTGAGGCCCGGCGTCAGATTCTGGGCCAGCTGGCTTCCCACACAGGTCACGACACCGCGGAAATTCTCCAGATCGAAAAGATCCTGAACGCGTTCGAGGGTGATCTCCTCGAAATAGAGCCGGTCCGATCGGTCGTAGTCGGTCGAGACGGTCTCCGGATTCGAGTTGAGGATCGTAACTGAAGGGATCCCGGCCGTTTTCAACCCGGCCACGAGGTTCGTGGTCGACCAGTCGAATTCGACGCTGGAACCGATGCGGTAGGGTCCAGCCCCGAGCACGAGCACGCTCCCCGGCGGGGAGGGAAGGACGTCGTCCGCATCCGCGCGGTACGTGACGTAGAGATAGTTGGTCCGGGCCGGCCATTCGCCCGCCAGCGTGTCGATCATGCGGACGCGCGGTCGGATACCGAGCTGGAGCCGGCGACTCCGCACCGCTGCCTCGGAGTGGTGGGTCGCTCGACCGATCGCCCGGTCGGAGAATCCCACTTCCTTCGCTCTCCGGAGCAGCGGGGCGGAGAGCGGATGTCCCCGGTGGCGTCGGAGGTCGGCACTCGCACGGACGATGCCCCGAAGTTCCTCGACAAACCACGGATCGATGGCCGATAGTCGGGAGATGTGATCGACGGTCGCGCCGGCCTGGAGCGCCTCCAGCACCCGGAAGAGGATCTCCGGGCCCGCCTGCCGAAGCTCCGGATCGATCTCGGGGAGCGGCCGGGCCGTGTCGGGAGGGACGAGATCGTCCGCCGGGTCGTTCATGCGGACGGCCTTCTGGAGCGCCTCGGGGAAGGACGCGCCTATCCCCATCACCTCGCCCACCGATTTCATCGAGGGACCGAGACGCCGGTCGGCCCGCGCAAACTTGTCGAGGTCCCAACGGGGCAGTTTCACCACGACGTAGTCGAGCGAAGGTTCGAAGCAGGCCGTCGTGACGCCGGTGACTCGGTTCTTGAGCTCGGGGAGGGTGTAGCCCAGTGCCAGCTTCGCCGCGACGTACGCGAGGGGATAGCCGGTGGCCTTGCTCGCGAGCGCGCTGGACCGGGACAGGCGGGCGTTGATCTCGATCGCGTAGTACTCCTCGCTCTTCGGGTCGAGCGCGAACTGAATGTTACACTCGCCCACGATGCCGACCTCCGTGGCGGCGCGCAGAGCCGCCTGGCGTAGGAGTTGGTACTCCGAGTCGTTGAGGGTCTGGGAGGGAGCGATGACGATGTTGTCGCCCGTGTGCACGCGCATGGCCAGCACGTTTTCCATGTTGCAGACCGTGAGCGTGTTCCCCTTGCGGTCGCGCACGATTTCGTACTCGATCTGCTTGAAATCCCCCACGTAACGTTCGAGGAGGATCTGGCCGACCGGGCTGAGCCGGAGCCCCCGCTCGGCTACCTGCCGCACCCCGGCGCGGTCCATCGCCACACCGCCGCCCTTGCCTCCCAGCGTGTACGCGACCCGGATCATCACCGGGAATCCCAGCGTCTCGGCGGCGGCGACGGCCTCCTCGACCGAGTAGACGGCGCGGCTCGGGAGACAGGGTACCTTCGCGCGGCCCATTGCCGTGACAAAACGGGCCCGGTCCTCCGTGTCGCGGATTCCCTTGAGCGGTGTGCCCAGCACGCGGACGCCGGTCCGCCGGTACGCGCCCCGGTCGGCCAGCCGGATTCCACAGTCGAGCGCCGTCTGGCCTCCGAAACTGAGCATCATCCCGTCGGGCCGCTCGGCCTCGAGGATCGGCTCGACGAACTCCGGACGAATCGGTTGGAGGTAGACCGTGCCCAGTTTCGGAGGGTCCGTCTGAAGGGTCGCGATGTTGGGATTCACCACGATGGCGTAGATCTCCTCCTCTTCGAGGGCCCGGAGGCACTGGCTCCCCGAGTAATCGAACTCGCCGGCCTCGCCGATCTTAAGGGCCCCGGAGCCCAGTACCGATCACCTTCTCGAACCGGCGTCGACTCATCGGCCCCTCCGTCGGACCCGGTCCGCGAATCGATCGAAAACGAAGCCGGCCTCCTGGGGGCCGGGATGTCCCTCCGGATGCCCTTGGAGCGCCAGGATTCGGCCGGTGCGGTCTCGCAGTCCTTCGAGGGTCCCGTCATCCGGATTCGTGGCCCAGGGGAGCAGGCCGGTGCCTCGGAGCGAGGCGGGCTCCACGGCGTAGCCGTGGTTCTCGCTCATGATCATCGCGCGGCCGCCCGGGAAACAGACCGTCTTGTTCTGGCCCCGGTGGCCGTACTTCAGTTTGAACGTGCGTCCGCCGCGGCCGAGGGCCAGCAGCTGCGTGCCCAGGCAGATGCCGAGGACGGGCAGCGCCGACTGGGCGACCCGACCTACCTCGGCAATCGTCGCGGTAAGCCGCTCCGGGTCCCCGGGTCCATTCCCGACCACCAGACCTTCCACCCGACGCCCTTCCCATCGCTCCGGCACTGGAGCGTCGTGGGGAAGACGAAGAACGCTCAGCTCCCGACGAAGCAGTGCCCGCAGGATACTGACCTTCACTCCGCAATCCAGCACGGCCACGAGGGGAGCGTCGCGGTCTCCGTACAGTGCCGGACGCCGAACGGAAACTTGGGCCATGTAGTCCTCCTCCGCGTAGGCGGGGGCGCGGCGGATCCGTTCTGCCAGTTCATCATCCGACGGAGTGGAAGCACCGACGTGGAGAGCCCCGCGAATGACGCCCTGTGCGCGCAGGC
Organism: uncultured Thermoplasmata archaeon; assembly: GCA_963773945.1. Taxonomy (GTDB): domain Archaea; phylum Thermoplasmatota; class Thermoplasmata; order Lutacidiplasmatales; family UBA184; genus JAKIWV01. Next base: position 243,035 of record CAVZDD010000004.1, read on the forward strand.
GCTCGGTGAGACGACGCGTGTCCACGCCGGCGATGCCGGGGATCCCAGATTCCTGCAACCATTGTTCGACGGGGCGTCGGGATTGCCAGTGGCTCGGAGGGGTGAGACCTCGGACCACCATCCCCCGGATTTGGAGTTCGTTCGACTCGACGTACCGGGGCAGTCCCCAATCATCCCGGGCCGTGGTCGAGGGCACCCCGTAGTTCCCGATCAGCGGGTAGGTGAAGGTCAGGATCTGCCCACGGAACGAGGGGTCGGTTAGGGATTCCGGATAGCCGACCATGCCGGTCGTGAATACGACCTCGCCGACGACCGAGGCCGATGCGCCGAAGCCTACGCCGTCGAAACGAGTCCCGTCTTCGAGAAATAGCGTCCCCCGCCGGCGCGGCGATTTGGACGCCGACCTCGCGCGCGTGGTAGACCCAAAGTTGAACCACAAAGGTGGCCGTGATAAGTTTTGCTGAGTCGAGATCGAAATTTGCTCCGTGCCACGCTGCGACGGCCCACCCGTGGGGCCCGCTAGTAGTTGCCGCGGCGACCCTTGCCCGTCAAATCCCCGCCAGGCTGTGGAGCGGCTAGATGCCCGGCTTTCCTCGTCTGCAGGAGTCATACGACATCGTCATCGTCGGGGGGGGACACGCAGGACTTCAGGCCGGCCTGAAGGCGGCGCTGCTCCACCTCACGGCGGTCGTGATCGACCGGGGACCGAAGTACAGTCGGTCGTACTACTCGCCGCGCATGGACAATATACCGGGATTTCCGGAGGGTATCTCGGGGCACACGCTCCTCGACCGGCAGATCACCGCATTGCGGCAGCACGAGGACCGCGTCACCTACGTGACGCCCGCGCACGCCACGGCGGCTCGGAAAGTCGACTCGGGGTACGAAGTCGACTTCGACTGGCTGAAACAGCCCCGGAAGGTCCGGGGAAAGGCACTGATCCTCGCGCCGGGGGTAGTCGACCGCATACCTGTCGTCGAGGGGAAGCTCGAGCCGATCTTTCCCTGGGCCAACCAGGGGCTGGTCTACTTCTGCGAATTCTGCGACGGGCACGAGCTGCCCGGCAAGACCGTTGCGGTCTTGGGCTCGACCCGATACGCGGCGGACCTCGCGCTGGAGTTGCGGCACTTCCGACCCGCTTCCCTCGAGATCCTGACCCATGGGGAACCGTTCCTCGGAGGACTGCCTCTTCCCGAGCGGACGGAACTCGAGGGTCAGCTCCGAGTCGCGGGGATTTCCTGGTCCGAAGGCGTGATGGTCGGATTTGACGGGATCCGCGAAAAGCGCTTCACGGTCAAGTTCGCGGATGGCTCGACGCGAACCTTCGACCGTGGATTTTCGGGCCTCGGCTGGTTCGACATGCACGGCCACCTTCCGCAGGCGCTCGGGGCGGCATTCGACGCCGAGGGGTACGTTCAGACCGACGAGGATTGCCGGGTGCGCTCGAAAGAGGACGGTCGGCCGATCCCGGGGCTCTACTGTGTCGGCGACCTTCGGTCCGGCTGGAACCAGATTCCCGAGGCCTGGGCCACCGCCGAGCGCGCGGTGATTGACGTGTTCGCGCAGTCCGTCTAGCGCGAATCGGGTGGGCGGACGAGCCCAGGTTACGCGGGGGCTCGGGCCGGGGGTGGGGCCACCTTGACGCCGAAGAAGCTCGCGAGTTCCGTGAGGTCGCGTGCCACGGCCGTCGCGCCGCCGGCCTTGAACTTGTCGAGCTCGACGAAGAGGGGATCCTTCGGGGGTAGGAGCACCCCGTAGAACTTGACCCGCGCCCCCACGGCGCATTCGCAATCGAGAAGCTGATCGCCGACGAGAACGGCGCGCTCCGGCGGGATCCCCATCGTCTTGAGGAGCAGGCGCAATGCCTCGGGAGAGGGTTTGACCGGGCCGGGAGAGCTGCGGCTCCGGAGGAACGGAAAGTACGGGGCCAGTTCGGTCTTGAACAGCGCCGAGCGGGCGAAATGGTCGGAGCTCCGAGTCAGCAAGCCGAGTCGGAAGCCCTGCTCCGTGAGGGCCTTCAGGACCGGACCGGCGTTCAGCGCCGGCTTGGTGCGGGGGAGCGCCTCCATTTCGATGGTATCGATCATCTCGTTGACCTCCGCCTCGAATCGGAAGACCTGCCCCTCCGGTAGGCTCCCGGCTTCGAGGATGGCGAGTGCATCTCGTATCAGCCTCGGAACGGTCTCGGTGATCGAGAGCCGACCCGGGGGCACCCCATACTTCTCCGCCAACCGTACGACGGTCTTGCGGAGCTTCGGGAAGTCGTGCTGACTGTCGACGAGCGTTCCGTCGAGGTCGAAGACGATACCGAATGCGGGTTCGGTGAACATCGGGGGTCGGATGGAAGCGGCCATGGAAGTATCCCTTCGACCGAGACCGGACGGAACTCGACCTAAGGGTTTGGGTCCATCCGAACGGGGGGCGTTATAGGGCGTCGAGGATGGCCGCCGGAGGCGGAGTAGCCCCTCGATGGAGATCGTGATCGTTCGTCACGGACCGGCCGCCGACCGCGACCCGTCCCGCTGGCCGGACGATCAGCGACGCCCGTTGACTCCCGACGGAATGCGTTCCACCCGTCGAGCCGCCAAGGGCCTTGCATCGCTGCGGCCCACCGTCGACAAGGTGATCACGAGCCCGGCCACACGTGCCTACGCGACGGCGGAGATTTTCCGAAAGGTGCTCGACGTCGAAGCCGAGTTGGAGACCTGGGAAGAGCTCGAGCCCGACGGAGCGCCGGGTCCGATTCTCGAGCGGCTACAGCGGCTCTCGCGGAAGCGGGGGATTTTGGTAGTCGGTCACGAACCCACGTTGGGGGAGCTGCTGGGGCTCTCCGTCACGGGCGAATCGGTGGCAATCGCCCGGTTCTCCAAGGCCGGCGCGGCCCAGATCACATTCCCGGAAGAGCCGCGGCCGGGCGCCGCCGAGATCGGCTGGGTGTTGACCCGGAAGCAGCTCGAACGGCTGGGTTAGGCGTCCTCGTCGGCCACCGGACCCAGACCAGAGACCTCGGGTTCCGACGTGAGACGCGGGGCGGTCTCTCCCCCGATCTCGACCCGGATCCGTTTGCCGAACAGCGCCGCCACGAGCGCCTTCACGTCGCGATGGACCTGGAACGGGGTCCGGTTGGCATCAACCCGCTGGAAGCCGTAGGTCCGCGCCATCCAGTCGAACTCCTTCTTCAGCAGCGCCTGATACGAGAAGAAACTCTCGAATCGGTCCCGCGAGAGCGAGAGGTCCATCCCGCTCTCCCAGTAATCGAGCGAACCGTACTTGGCGATCGCACGGTGGAGCAGGATGTCGGTCCGCGCGTCAAGGAAGACGATGAGGTCGGGTTCGAACGCGAACGAGTACAGCTGCTGGGCGTACTCGCGGGTCGCCCCCCGAACGATCGCCCGGGCCATGAGGGTGTACGTGTATCGGTCGGCGAGGACCGTGCTCCCGGCGGCGAGCGCCGGCAGGATCTTGTTCTCGAGTTGGTCGGCGAAGTCCCCGGCGTAGAACAGCGCCATAGTGGTGGCGCCGAGGGTGTGCCCACGCTTGGCGCGGTCGATTGGCTTGCTCACGAGGGTCGACCGGCGAAGACCGGTATCGACCACCGGATGCCCCTGGATCTCGAGCCACTCGCGCAGCATCTCGACCTCGGTGGTCCGGCCGGAGCCGTCCGCCCCCTCGACCACGATCAAGTGGCCGGGCAGCTCCTTCTTCGGGAGGTTCGGGAGCCGGGTGCCGTACGTCCTAACCATGGACCAGCGTCTCCATCTTGGGGAAGCCGGTGAGGAGCGGCTTGACTTCGCTCCGGACGCGCGTCAGGACCTGTTCCACCGGTTTCGCCGCGTCGATCGGCACGAGGTGGTCCGTCGTGACGAGCTTCTCGTATCCGCGTCGTAATGCGGACTGGAATCGTTGGTAACTTTCCACCAGGTCATCGGAAAGGTGGAGGTCCATCCCGGCCTCATAGTACGAGATCGGCTCCCGGGAGGCCAACTTGCGGTCGAGGGAGATCTGCACCGGCACGCGGAAGTAGAGCACCTTGTCGGGGATCGGAGCGAAGGAGTACATGTTCCGGACCCAGTCGGGGTCGCAGCCGCGCGCCGAGTCGCGGACGAAGGCCGTGTAGGCGTACCGGTCACACACCACGAAGTATCCCGCCCGTAGCGGGGGCAGGATCTGCCGCTCGAGTCGATCGGCGAAATCCGTGGCGTGGAGCAGCGCGAAGGTTGTCGGGGTCAGCAGGCCCTTCTTCTTGCCCCGGCGGATGACGTCGGAGACCAACTCGGACGAGTTCCATTCTGTGAAAAAGACCCGATAGCCGCGGGACTGGAGCCACTTGACCAGGAGGCGTGCTTGAGTCGATTTCCCGCTCCCATCCAAGCCCTCCACGACCAACAAGCGTCCGCGCGCCCCGAGCGTCCCTTGCGCAGGGGGGGCGGCGCCGAGGTCAGTCATCGGGCGCCACCAGTTCGAGTTCGAACACCCGCTCGATAGGTTTCCGAAGTCGCTCCACGGCGCGCGGCGGGACCGTGGCGCCCCCGTTGCGATGGGGCTCGAGACGGAGGCGCTGCGAGCCGCGAGGCAAGGAGAGATTCAATCGGGCCCCTTCGAGGGTTTCCGCGAAATACACGATCGTTCCGAGCTGCCGGGCCACTTGGAGGTCGTCTGGCGTGAGGATCGCCCGCCATGCTTTGGCCCAGCCCTCGGGCATCTCGTCGCCCTCATGAAGGTACACCACCAGGGACGCCAGGACCGCGTCCCGGTCGGTCAGGGAGAGGTTCGCCAGGTTCCGGATCATGTAGGCCGAGTGCTGGGGATGGTGCCACGGGTCGATGACCGCGCCGACGTCATGCATCCAGGACGCGACGGAGAGGACCAATCGGTCGTCGTCGGTCCAGCCGTACCGCGGCTGAAGTCGCTCGAAGAGGGTGAGTGCTAACCGACGGACCTGCTCCCCGTGGATCAACGAGAAGCCCATCGCCCGAGAGGCGGCGGTCACGGACCGGAAGGCGAGCACTTCCTGAGCGGCCGGGACCGGGATCGCGAGGCGCTCGATCGCGGCGCCCTCCCGGATCCCATGGCCGGTCACAAGCAATTCGTCCTTGCCGGTTCGCCGGAGGAGGCCGTCCACCACGAGCAATCCCGCGTTGATGACATCCGCTCGGGCCGCGCTAATGCCCGGCACCTCTCGGCGTTGGGAGGCCGACATCTCGAACAGGATTCCCTCCAACACTTCGAGGTCCCGACGATTCAACCGGTATCCATGGACGCGTTGCACCGGGTACTCTCGGAGTTCCATCGCAACGCGGGCGAGACAGCGGATTGTGCCGCCGACGCCAAAGATCCGTAGTTTTTCCGAGGGGCGCGGAAGGGACGTGGCGGCGAGTCGCTCCTGGATGTACTCCTTCGCGGACCCGAGCTCGCGTCGCTTCGGCGGGTCGTGTTCCAAGAACTCCTGGGTGAGCCGGAGCGCGCCGAGGGGCAGGCTGGTCGACCGCTCGAGCTGCCCGCTCCGGGTCGATGCGAGCTGGATCGAGCCGCCGCCCAAGTCGGCGATCAGGTCCCGGTCCAGTTCCCAGGCGGACGCCACCCCCAGGTAACCGAGGCGCGCCTCCTCCTCGCCGCTGATGACGCGCATCAGAATGCCGGTTCGACGCGCGATCCGTTCCACGAAGGCCGGACCGTTCGGTGCGTCGCGCACCGCACTCGTGGCCACGGCGATGGTCGGGGGGTTTCCCATGACCGTAAGGTGTCGAGAGAAGCGAGTCAGAGTGGCCAAGCCCCGCTCGATCGCGGCGGGCGAGAGCGAGAGGTCCTCGCGGACCCCTTTCCCGAGACGAGGGACCTCCTTCACCTCGTAGAGCGTACGGAGACCGCCCTCTCCGGTGACTTCGAAGATGGCCAGTCGGGCGGTATTCGACCCGAGGTCGATGACGGCGAGCTGGCTCACCTCCCCCGCGCGGATGTCGGTGAGGAGGACGGGAGGGGTCGCGGTCATGCGGAGATTCGTCGTTCGCACGCCCCCCGAAGCTATGAACCCCGCGGACTGGTGATTAGACGGCTCACGAGCGTTCCTTTCCTGGCGGTTCAAGAATGAGCCAGTCGAGCGACTTTCGGGTCCGCTTGCGCTGCATTCGCGCGAGGGCCCGGATCCGCTCGGTCTTGCGGGCCTTCCGCCACTGCCGTTCCCAGCGGTCGAGATTCTCCCCGGACGGTAGGGACGCGATCCGCTCGGCGACCATGTCGAGGTCGTGCAGTCGGCCCAGGGCTCGTTGAAGTTTATCGAGGTCCGCCGGTACGCTGTTCGCGGAATGACCCGTCACCCGTCCGACCAGGATTCGCAGCGCGCGGGCGTTCCGAAGGGCGATTCGGAGGCGGTGAAGACGACGGGTGGAGGGCTTTTTCAGTCCCCGATGGAAGGAGCGAACGACCGTGGCGTGGTGCCGGGCCAGTGCTGCTGCCATTTCGCGGCGGAGCTGGGAGGGCCCTGGAACCCGGGCGCTGGAAACGTCACGAATTACGGCTTGAAGGAGATGGCGTTCCAACTCAGCTCGGGCGGCCGCGCGGAGCAGTTCCCGCCCGACCTGTCCTTCGTGCCGGAGGCGAGCTTGAAGACTCTGCCGGAGCTTTCCCTCGATCCCTCCGCCGGACCGGAGGAGGATCGCAATCGCGACATCGCGGTCGCGCACCTCCCCGACGAGGCCCGCCAACCGCCGGAGCCGTTGATCCGTCACATCATTGTGCGCGTCGCCTTTCGGGGCCGGGACGAGGAGTCGATGGGTGACGCGGAGTTCGCGCAGGTCTCGATGCAGGCGATGAAGCGTCTCGGGATCCGGCGTGGTCCGGTACGCGCAGGACCGGAGTCCGCTCTCGGCCCGAAGACCGGAGCGCGCGATCTCCGCGCGGAGTGCCGTCGCCTCTCGCGCGGTGGGTTTTGAAGTAGGCATGCGGAGATCGATCCTTCAACCCGCTGAGGGAGGGCGCTCGAGGGTCACGACCGTCTCACGGAGGGGGAAGCTGCGACGCTGACCGGACCAGCGTCGCCGGGCCACGTCGACCGAGGCGATACGGAATCCGACCTCGGCCCCCAGTCGCGCGGTCAAGAGGTCTCCCGGAACGTAGGTTCCGGCCAGCAACGAATCCCCGACCACTAGGCGGAAGCGTCCCCCGGGCCGCAGCGCGCGGTACACGGCCGCGAGCACCGGGCGCAGGTCCAAGAAATACCGCTTCACCACCCCGTGGGCGTCGTCCCTACGGTAACTCCCTTTCCGACCCACGTTGCTCCGGATTTGCTGGAGAATCTCGCGCAGCCATGCATCCTCGACATCCTCGGTCTCGAGGTGTGGACGAATCGCCTCCCGGCCGAGGTTATCACAGGCCACCATCGATTCCCGGAGCCGACGCAGGTCTGCGTAACTGCGAGCGTACCCGAGCCACGCGAGGTCGAGTTTGTAGTTGTTCACGTAGTCCATCCCGCTGACGTAGGGCGGACTCGTAACCGCGAGGTCGACCGAACCGGACGGGAGGTCGAGCGCCCGCGCGTCCCGTTGCCATATCTGACCCGGAGGTCCCCAGTGGGGCCGCGAATGTGCGAGCGTTCGCAGGTCCTCCACCATGGCTGAGATCGCCGCAGCGAACTCGGTCCAAGGATCCCGGAACTCGTCGGCGTCGGGTCTCCCGTACCCGAGACACGGAGATCGGCGGAGACGACTCACCGGGATCAGGATTCGACCGAAGGCCAGCCGCACGGCCTCCGTGGCCGCCGAGTCCACGGGGGGAAGCGCATCCCGGAGTTGGGTGAGTCGTTCGAGGGTGGCGGGGAGGAACTGTCGGACGGTCTCCCGAAGGAAGGGCGGGACTCCCGGGCGGCGTCGGCGGGCGGCACGCAGGACCCGGGTACCCAGCGCCGTGAGTTGGGTCGGGGAAGCCTCGAAACGGATCTTCACCCGCGCCGCGAGCGCGGCCGGCGGCATGAGCTCGCAACCGAGGGCCCGATGGCCGGCGCGCCGGGCCTCCACGAGGGTCGTGCCGCTGCCCGCGAAGGGGTCGAGGACCGTCGCGCCCCGGGGGAGATCCTCCCGAGCGATGACGTCGGCGACAAACTCAGCGGAATAGCCTTGGACGTACGGCCACCATCGGTGGACCGGGAGGTCGGTGTTGTCCGAGAATGTGATGGGGCCCGGATAGCGGCCGAGCACCACGCCGTGCTCCCGAAAGAATCGCTCGACATACTCCTCGGGGTCCCGGAAGTCCTGCCGCCGGTCGAGCTCCGCGTAATTCGCGAGCAGCCAAAGCCCTCGCCCGATTCGAATGACCTGGCCGCGTTCGGCGAGCGTCTCGAGAAGCGCATTGAGCTCGGATTCCGGCTGGGAGAGGCGAGAAGAGAGCTGCCGGGTCGTCGAACCGATCGGGCCTGTTTCGGTCAGTGCTCGCCGGAGAGGCCCGGGCAGCGCCCCGGGGTCCGACCGAGCCATTGGACCCTTCCTTCCCGGTCCAAGTCTAGGGAAGGGGCTGGGTGGCGGGGGGCGGCGCCGGGATCGATTCGGGGTGTGCGTCCCCGTTGCTCCGCTTCACCTTGACCGGCCGCTGGGCCGTGATCATGTAGATCACGTCGAGGCCGATGTTAACGGCGTGGTCGGCCAGACGCTCAAAGTAGCGGTTGATGAGGATGTACTGCGCTCCGACGCGCGGCGACACCGATTGATCGGTCATCTTCTCTACGAGCTCCTGGAACACCTCGTCGTGGAGCGCATCGATGGCATCGTCGGTGCGCACAATGTCGCGCACCGGGTCGAGCTGACGTTGGGTGAAGGCGTTGACCGAGGTCTCGATCATCTGGATCGTCAGTTCGGCCATGCGCGACAGGTTGCCGATTTTGCCGAGGCTCTCCCGGCTCATACCGCGGAGTTTCTCCGCCGCTTCCGCGATATCCCTTGAGTATCGGCCGATCCGGTCGAGGTCCGTCGTAATCTCCAGGGAGGAGGTGATCGTTCTCAGATCGCTGGCGACCGGCGCATAGAGGGCGATCAATTCGATACACGATTGCTCGACCTTCTGCTTGAGGCCATAGATCTCCTGGTCCAGCGTAAAGACTTCGTCCGTGTCCCGCCCGTGCCCCTTGTCGAGCGACTGGACGGCCTTGCGGATCGCGAGCACGGCAAGCTCGGACATCGTCCGCATGTTCTCGTTGAGCCGGTTGAGGGCCTCGGACAGCGCTTTGCGTTCCACAGCGGTCGGCATTATCCAAACCTTCCCGTAATGTAGTTCTCGGTCAACTTCTGCGCAGGCTGTTCGAAGAGTTTCTGGGTACGGTCGTACTCGATGAGCTCGCCGAGATACATGAACGCGGTAAACTCGGCGACACGCGCGGCCTGCTGCATATTGTGCGTCACGATCACGACGGTGTAGCTCTTCTTGAGGTCGAAAATCAGATCCTCGATCTTGGCCGTCGCGATGGGGTCGAGGGCCGAGCAGGGTTCGTCCATCAACAAGACCTCCGGCTCAATGGCGAGGGCCCGGGCGATGCAGAGGCGCTGTTGCTGGCCCCCGGACAGCCGGATGCCCGGACCGTACGGATTGTCCTTGACTTCGTCCCAGAGCGCCGCCTGCTTCAAGCTCCGCGTGACGGCAGCGTCGAGCACGGCGCGTTTGCGGATGCCGTTCAGGCGCAGACCGGCGGCAACATTATCGTAGACCGACATCGTCGGGAAGGGATTGGCCTTCTGAAAGACCATACCAATCCGCCGGCGGACCGAAACGGGGTCCTGGGTGTAGATGTCCTCTGCGTCAAGCAGTACTTTCCCTTTGACCCGGGCGCCGGGGGTCACTTCGTGCATACGGTTTAGGCAGCGGATGAGAGTCGACTTGCCGCAGCCCGATGGACCGATGATTGCGGTGACGGCCTGGGCCGGCACGGCTAAGGAGACGTCCAGCAGGGCCTGTTTGGAGCCGTACCATGCGTCGAGATGGTCGACGCGCATCTTCATCGAGCCCTCCGCTGGTGAACTCCCGAGGATCCCTCCATCGGCCGCCATGACTTACCCGAACCTCCTTCGGAGCGCGAGCCTCGCTCCGATGCTGATGATTAACATCATGAAGATGAGCACAAGGGACATGCCCCACGCCGACCCGATCTGGTTCGGCCATGGACTGGTCCCGTAGTAGAAGATGAGGGGTCCCAGCGCTTCCGTGGGTTTCGTGAACCCTTGGAAGCCGTGGGGGTTACCGAAGGCGGTGATTAGCAGAGGCGCGGTTTCGCCCGCGGAGCGCATAACCGCCAGAATGGCTCCGGTGATGAGAGCCGAGCGCCCGGTGCTGAGCACTATGTTCAACGTGGCCCGGTAGTGGGGGATGCCTAGCGCGTGGGCGGCCTCGCGCAGGCTGTTCGGAACCAGACGTAAGGCCTCTTCCGTAGTACGGGTGACCACGGGGATCATGATGATTGCCAAGGCGACCGATCCCGTGAGCGCGCTGAAGACGATGCCCGGAGCTAGGAGGTAAAAGAGGGAGTACACGAAGACCCCCACGACAATTGAGGGGAACCCGGTCATGACGTCGGAGAAGAAGCTCACCGGTCGGCCGAGGCTGAGTCTGTCCTTTCGGGCGTACTCCGACAAGTAGATTCCGGCGAGGATGCCTACGGGAATCGCGATGAGCGAGGAAAGCCCGACGAGTACCAGCGAGCCCGAAATCGCGGGCCAGACGCCCCCGTAGGAACAGTTCGGGTCCAGCTGGAAGCTGCACGGAACCGTTTCTGGACCTGTCAGGAAGGTAATGCTGAGAACGCGGCCCCCGATAGAGGCTGCCGTGTACAGGATGCTTCCGAGGGGGATGAGCGCCACCACGACGCACGCGAGCGCTACTCCGCTGACGATCCAGTTGACCCATCGGCGACGGGCATTACGGTCGAATCTCATTCGATACGACCCCCGGTCCCGCGAAGGAGGCGGGAAACCAGAACCTGGGCGAAGACGTTGATGACGAGCGTGATGAGGAGGAGGACGAGGGCAGCCTCAATGATGGAATCCACTTCCAGGGAGGCCGGCGGTGCGGAGAAGAATTCGTTTGCAATGAGGCTCGCGATGGATTGGCCTTGGGAAAACAGTGAGGTCGGGATAGCATCCCGGTTCCCGATGGTCATCGTGACCGCCATGGTCTCCCCGACCGCGCGACCCAGACCCAGTATGATGGCCGCCACGATACCGACGCGGGAATAGGACAGCACTGACATTCGGGTCGCCTCCCAGCGGGTCGCTCCGAGGCTGAGGGCGGCCTCCCGTTGGTTGGACGGTACAGCCCGAAGCGCCTCCCGAGAAATCGACGAAATCGTCGGGATGATCATGATCGCGAGGATGACCCCCGCGGTCAGAACATCGATGCCATTGTGGGCGCCAGAGAAGATCGGAACGATCGAATTCAAGGGGGCGAGGGACGGTTCGACAGTTTTGGCCATGAACGGAACTAGGACCGCGATTCCCCAAAGCCCGAACACAACAGAAGGAACGGCCGCGAGCAACTCCACGACGTACCCGAGGGGAGCCGAGAGCCAGCCGGGAGCGAGTTCGGAGAGGAAGATCGCAATGAAGAGACTGATGGGAACGGCGATGACCAAGCCGATTGCCGAGGTAAGGAGGGTGCCGTAGATGAACGGGAGGGCCCCGAAGATCTGATGGGTAGGGTCCCAACGGCTCCCGACGATGAACCCGATACCGAATCGGGCGAGCGAGAGCTTCGACGCTTCGAACAGCACCACGATGATCGCCGCCAAGAGCGCCAGGATGCCGACCGCCACGAGGGCGGTAACATAGTGGAAGAGGTTGTCGAGGATGCGCGGAATCCGGCGTCGGCTGGGCCCTCGGGCGCGGATCATGTCGCCACCGAGAGCCCTGCCCTTTCTTAGTTCACGTGCACGTGGGTACTGCGGCCCCTCCGTACGTGATCGAGGCGATGGTAGTCACGTCGATCGCCAGCACGCTCGCCGGCAGCACGATGTAGTCCACCGCCGGGGCGAAGGTTTGCCCTTCGGTGGCGTTGACCATCCAGTTCAGCCAGTTGACGAGGTCCTCCGCCTTCGACAAGGTGTACGGGTTTCCGGATCCCGCGTAGGCAGTGTCCAGAGCGGTGTACACCATGACGTAGGTGAAGGTGACGATCGGGTAGTCTCCGGCCCCGTTCGCATTGATCAGCGACACGTTGAACCAGCTCTCGCCACCGGAGGGTAGCGGCTGGCCATTGTTCGCTGTCGCTACGGCGTCGGCCAAGGCCGAAGCTCCGTCAGCCAGGGATGCCTTGACGAAGGCGCCCGAGGGGTTCTTAACGGCGCCGAAGGTGATTCCAGATTGCAGGGCGTAGACTAGATCGACATAACCAATCGAATCGCTAATGTCTTGTACGTCACCCGCAACCCCCGAGTTTCCCTTGGCCCCCGTTCCCACCGGCCAGGTGGGGAGGGTGGTCTTCCCATAATCCTTAGCCCACGTGGCGTTGTCGTGGGTGAGGAAGTCGGTGAAGGCGAAGCTGGTTCCGCTTCCATCGGACCGGTGCACTACACTGATCGGTTGGTTGGGGAAGGTGATCCCTGGGTTAATCGCCTGAAGGCCACTGGTGTTCCAGTTCGTCAGGATGCCGAGGTATATCCCGGCGAGAATCGTTCCCGTGAAGTTGACCGTCTGGGTGATGCCCGGTAGGTGGTAGATGATCGCTATCGCCCCCGCCGATTCGGGTATCTCGAGCACGCCGGGAATGGCGGCCCGTTGGGTCGTGTTCAAGGGTGCGTCGCTCGCTCCGAAGTCCACCGTCTTCGCGGTGATCTGGCTGATTCCCGCACTGCTACCGACGGACTGGTAGTTAACGCTGCTCGTCTTGTAGGCGATCTCCCACACATCCATCAGCGGCGCCACCAGCGTCGAACCCGCTCCAAGGAGGTCCGTCGAAGCGCATGCGTTCCCTGTGGTGGAGTTCTTGCTCTTCGGGGTGAGGTACCCGGCGGCGTAGAGTCCCGCCACCACCACGACGATCACTACGATGACCGCGATCGCAGCGTAAAGTCCTGCGCGGCTCGGTGCCTTGGTCTGAATGGTCTCGCTCGGTTGGTTTGGTGCGCTCATTCTTGTTCCTTCTCCTGTTTTCTCCTTCGATTCGGTGGCGAGTCAAGGGTGGGTCCCACCCGCACGGTCCCCCGCGAATTCGTTCGCGGGGTCCTCGCGCGGAGGACGTGTCCCACCGACGTCCCTTCGGCTGCGAGTCGGGCGCCAGGTGCTTTCGCGGAGGAAACAACCGTGCTGCGGTCGAGTCCCACTTCCGCGATGTCCTGCGCGTACGACACGGTCCGGTCGATCGATTGGAGAATCAAGCCGAGGGGCACGGCGGCGAGGGCCGACATGCCGTTCGTCCCGCCCCGAGTAAAGAGGCTCTCGGTCAACGTGGTGTAGGTGGCATGCAATGCCTCCCCGACATCGATGACATCGTTGGCATGTCCCGCATCTCGTTCTTCGGATGCCACACGGAAGGCCGCGCGCAGTTGATCAAGGACCTGCCCATGGAATTCAGAGAGGAGGCGCGCGAGTCGCTCGGGAGGGGAGGTCTCCGCCCAACGAAAGCCCTGCTCCGCGATCTGCACTGCGTGGTCCCCAATTCTTTCGAGCGACCGGACGAGCACGAGCGTCTGCAGCGGTCGGTCCACGGGCAGTTCGGTCTCGGTCCCGGGGACGGCGTAGGCGAGTCGGAGGGCCAGGATACGTTCGATCAGCCACGCGTGACGGTCAACCTCATCGTCCCGGTGTTCCCAGCGAACGCCTCGCCACCGATCGGGCTCCGACCAAGTACGAGCCGCTTCCTGCTGCAAGGCGAGGACAATCTGAAACATCCGGCGGAGCAGGGCGGCGACGTCGAGCTCCGCGCCCCGCGACACATCCCGCAAGATGAGCACCCCCCGATCTTCGGAGACAATCTCCGGCTGGAGGGTTCGGCGAGCGAAGGTCTTGGCGACGGCCACCGTCTCGGGGCTGATGCCGCCCGTTTCGTGGATGACGAACTCGCGGGCGCCCGCCAAGTACGCCGCCACGAGATCCCGGAAGATGTGTTCCCGGGAACGATCCGGTTGAACGAACACGTCCACCGAGGCATGGGCCGCGGTCGGGTCACGATCCTGAATGAGCAACGAGCCATCCGCCAGCGCGCGGAGGAACACCGTGCTGCCCACGGCCAAGTTCCGGGTGCCGACCCACTCCCGAGGAAGTGAAACACCGATCGTCACGGTTCCCATGCGCTGCAGTCGCCGGGCGAGATTCGTCCGATCGTCTTCTTCGGCGAGAGCCGAGGGGGTCCACGGGCCACTCCCCCTCGATCGCGTGCTGCCAGTGCCATCCATCTCAGTGAGTGGACGTGACTTGAATATATGTAGAGAATGAGTATAGAATATAGTCGCATATATTGGGCTCTGCTTGACAGTGGTTGACACGTAGAGTCTATGGAGGCCGCTGAACGAGCGGACGTCGCGGCGTGGTGTCTCCAGTCGAGCCCCGATTTGCCGTGGCGAGGGCCGTCGGCGGCTACCGTGGGCTTTTTCTGTACCCGGACGGTGGTCGCCCGACCAATATGCAGACGCTCTCCGCCGCCGACATGGATGGCCTTCGATGGACGCGTAGCGGCGAGGCGCATTCCTACGAGTTGAAGTCAGGGCCGGACCCCGTTGCGGGCCTTCACTGGGAGAAACCGGCCGAGACTCTCGCAACTGCCGAGGGGATGGGCGTGAAGTGGACGCTGAAACGGAGCGGTTTCGTCACTCCCCTCGTCACAGTCTATGATACCGACGCGAACAAGGATCTGGCCGTATTGCACGTCCACCTCCGGAGTTGCCTCCTGCAGCTGCCCGGGGGAGCCACTTATCGCTGGGTGCGAACGGGATTCTGGATCCCAGCGTGGGAGTTCCAGGACTCCACGGGCACCGAGCTCGTGGATTTCGAACCGGTCCGGGAGGAATCCCGACTCGAAGGCGGGCTCGTGGGCGTGAGCCCCGAGGGGCGGTCCGATCCGAACCTCCTGCTCCTGTTGGTGCTCGGTTGGTACTTCATCGTCCAGTCGTGGGTCGAGGACGAAGCCGTAGCGGCGTCGCACGCGGTCCTCGACGCGGCCTCGCGGGTAGTGCTCGACCCGGATTCTGGGTGAGGCTCACGCGCGACCGGTCTCCCAGGTTTACCCGACGGAGGCGGACCGAATAATGCAGCCCATCAACGAGGTGGCCGCCGAGCTCGGATTGTCCCCCTCGGAACTTCGACCCTACCGGGGCGAGGCGCTGAAAATTCCGGTAGCATTGATTCGATCCCTCGTCCAAGGGTCGCAACGCGGCAAGATCGTGCTCGTTACGGCGATGACCCCGACCAAACACGGCGAGGGCAAGACCGTTACCTCGATCGCGCTCGCGATGGCGCTCCGCCGGGCAGGACATCGAGCGGTGGTCTGCCTGCGACAACCCTCGCTCGGACCGGTCTTCGGAATCAAGGGGGGAGCGGCGGGCGGAGGCGAGGCGACCGTCGAGCCGGCGGACACCATCAACCTCGGCCTAACGGGAGACTTGGACGCGGTCGCCGCGGCGCACAATCTGATTGCCGCCGTGTTCGAGAATCACCTGTTCCAGGGAAATCCGCTCGGGATTGACGGGGGGATCCGGCTGTGGCCCCGCACACTGGACGTCGAGGACCGCGCGCTCCGTCAGGTCGTAACGAGCGCTCAGGGGGGGCCGCGCGAGCCGCCGCAGAAAGGGACGTTCGTCATCGCGGCCGCGTCGGAGATTACGGCGGTAGTGGGATTAGCGCAGGATTACACCGACCTCCGCGAGCGGATCGGTCGGATTCTCCTCGGATTCCGGAAGACCGGCGAGCCGGTGCGGGTTCGGGACGTCCAAGCCACGGGGTCGGCCTGTGCTCTCCTACGAAATGCACTGGAGCCCAACCTTCTCCAAGCCCGGGACGGAACGCCCGCGCTCATCCATGGCGGTCCGTTCGCCAACATCGCCCACGGCACCTGCAGCCGATTGTCGATCGAATTGGCCCAGTCCACGGCCGAGTACTGCGTGGTCGAGGCCGGATTTGCGACGGACCTCGGCGCGGAGAAGTTCGTCGATATCGTGTGTCGACTCGCCGGGCTCGATGTGGCCGGAGCGGTGCTCGTCGCGACGCTTCGAGGTCTCCGATACCACGGCGGGGTCCCGGATGAAGACGATGCGAAGCCCGACCCCGCAGCCGTCGGTCGGGGCTTGGCGAATCTGGAACAGCACGTCGGGAACCTGCGGACGCTGGGCATCGAGCCCGTGGTCGTGGCGAACCGGTTCCCGGGCGACACGGAAGAGGAGCTGACCCTCCTCCAGCAGTTCTGCCAGGAACGGAATCTCGCGTACGCGGAATCGACCGCATTTGTCGACGGCGCTCCCGGCGCTGCGACGCTTGCGGCTCGGGTCATTGAGGTATGCGCTCGCGGAGGCCACTGCCGGCCGCTCTACCCGCCGGAGACGCCCCTGGAAGAGGCCCTCCTCCAGATCGTCCAGCGCATCTACGGCGGCGCCGGAGTCACGATCTCCCCCGAAGCGACGGCGACGCTGGCAACGCTGCGACGGATCGGCGAAACGGAGGGTCCCCTCTGCGTGGCGAAGACCCCGCTCTCCCTTTCCGACAACCCGACGGTACGAGGCCGGCCCACGGGCTTCACCCCCACCGTGCATCGATTCACTCGGTCCGCCGGCGCCGGCTTCACCGTGGCCTATCTCGGGGAGATCCAGACGATGCCGGGCCTGCCCCGACGTCCGCTCGCGGAGCAGATCGACCTGACGCCCGAGGGCCGGGTGGTCGGCCTTCTTTGAGACTCCTTCGTGGAGTCCGGGCGGGAATTCTTTCCCCGGCCCTCGGTGCCGGGCCTCCCCTTGCCCACCGGCTGCGACAGCGAGTAGGTCGAGACCCGACGCTCGTTGAGTTTAGTCCCGGAGCAGAAATACTCCGCATCAACCGCGGTTGACCCCGGGCGCCGGGGCGCTACATCCCCGGATGACCCTGGTCCACGGGAAGGAACTCCCGGTCTTCCGGCGGAACGAGCTTCTGGAACTCCGCCAAGGCCCCCCAGCGGGGCCAACGCTCCTCGATGTAGAAGTCCAGGCTCCAGCGGCTGGGCCCGAACCCCGCGTTCAGGGTGATCAGCGCCAGGAAGAGGATGGCGTAGACGACCCCGGTACCGATATCGGTGGCGCCGGGCCCGTACGGTCCCCCGAACCCCTCGGGCACCGCCCAGATGAGCAGGCTCAGCAGTACCCCCCTACGTAGGCGATCTTCCTCAAGAAACCGAAGAGCAAACAGAATGCGAGGGCGAGCTCGAGGGTCCCCGTGGTGTATACCCAGAACGCTGCGTGGGAGGCCGTCTGGGCGCTCCAGAACGAGAACCACGGGGCCAACCAGGCCGGCTGTCCTTGTCCGGCGGTCGTCACCATGCCCGGAAATTGGGCCACGAGGCCGGGCGCAAACTTGAGGGCGCCATCGATGAGCCAGACGAGGCCAAAGACCACGCGAAAGCCGGTCTTGAGCGCCTCGGAGTGCTGGACCAGCCAGCCCTGCTCCACCTGCCGCTTGCGCACGAGTTCGACCATCTTCGGTTCGAAGGGAACCACCGTACCGAGCGTATTAGCGGCGGGGGTCAACCGCTCTTGACACGGCGAGCTCCGGCGGTCGCCGGAGGGGGCGATGCCGGCTCGGGGGCAGGTGTTTGGTAGACGAACGTCCGCGAACCCTTGCCCGCGGCCACGTCCTCCATCTCGTGGAGAATCGCCACGGCGCTCTGTCCCTTTGGGGTCAGGCGGTACTGTTCGTTCGTGTGGGCGATGAGCCCCTCGTCGACCAAGCGGTGCATGTGAAACGACAGTTTGGGGGAATCATCCAGCTCCGCTGCATGCATGGCTTCGCTGAAGCTGGCCGACCCTTCGGCCAGCCGGAAGAGGACGCGTCGTCGGATCGGGCTCGAGAGCGCCTCGAGGGCGGCCTGCACCGCGGGAGCGGTAACAGCCGTGCGCAGCGCTTCCGCCTGGGCCTTGGAGATGTGCGAGGGGTCAAGGCTGATCGCGAAGGGGCCCCCGCCCTCCAGTCGCCGCCGAAGCTGCTGCAGTATCTGGACGATATCCTCGAGACGATGGTTCGCCAGCATCCGGTCGATTCCGGCCACAACGAGCCCACCTCCGGGATTCGCTCGGAGGAATTGATCGAGGGCGTGAGGAAGGTCGGAGGGGCTCGTCCCGTCGAAGGCGAGGAACTCGAGACTTTCGCCCCGCGGCGCCGGGGGAATGTCGGCGTAGAGGATACGGACCTTACGGCGCCGAGCCAGGTCGCGGGCCAGCTCGAGCGCGGTCCCGGTGGGAAGATGGGCATCTTGGAAGGTGCGCTGTTCCTCGATCAGGCGCAAGACCTGCTGCAGTTGGACGGTGCGGAACGGCTTCGCGATGTAGTCGAACGCTCCGCTCTTCATCGCCTCCACGGCGGTGGTGACGGTCGCGAAGCCGGTAACCATCACCGCGAAAATGCCGGGCCACCGTCGTCGGACCTCGGCGAGGAGCTCGAGCCCGCTTTGCCGGGGCATTTTGAGGTCGGTGAACAGCACATCGACGCTCTCCGTCTCGAGGATCTCAAGGGCGCGCCGGACGGAAGGGGCGGTGAAGGTGGTGTGCCCCTCATCGGACAGGAAGGTGGTCAGTTCTTCCCGGAACAGGGGATCGTCGTCGACCACGAGGATGCGCATCACTGGGGGATGCCACTCTCGATTTAACTCTGGGCGGTCGGTCCTCCGACGCCGCACCTGCGGCCGGCACCATCGGTCGGGTCCCGGCCGTCGGCGAGACCAGCGGCAATAGGATCGTGAAAGTGGTCCCGCGACCCAGGAGCGTCTGGACCGAGAGCGTTCCCCCGTGGCTCGTCACGATGCCGTGACAGATCGCGAGGCCCAGGCCGGTCCCCTTGCCGTCGGTCTTGGTCGTGAAGAACGGCTCGAAGATGTGGGGGAGGACCGCATCCTCGATCCCGGGTCCGGTGTCCGTGATGGCCACCTCGACCCACTCGCCCTCGTGACGGCTGGCGATCCGGATCTGCCCGTGGTCGTCCATGGCATCGTAGGCATTGTTGAGGAGGTTCACGAGGACCTGGAGGATCTGGATCCGGTTGACCGGGAGGCGGAGCTCGGGGCTGGCCGAGGAGGCCACCACTTTGACGTCCGGAGACCGCTTCCCCCGCACGAATTGGATGGCCTCTGCGATGAGCGGGGTCAACTCGACCAGCTCGGTATCGGCGGGGTGGTATCGCCCGAAGTCGAGCAGCCCGGCGACGACGCGGGAGGCCACGTCCACCTGGCCGATGACCGCTTCCGCGCGCGAGGTGACCCAGGAGGAGGGGGCGCGTCGCTGGAGCGATTCGGCGATGAGCATGATGTTCGCCAGCGGGGTATTCAGTTCGTGAGCAACTCCCGCGGCGAGTTGGCCGAGGGAGGCGAGGCGTTCCGCCCGAATGCTTTGGAGTTGGAGCAGTTTGAGTTCGGTGAGGTCGGTCGCGACCCCGACGAAATACGCTAACTCCCCTTGCGCGTTCCGCAACGCGCTCACCTCGAGTACAACGGGGTGTTCCCGGCCATTTCGGTCCAGGTTGATGATTTCGCCGGCCCAATCTCCGCGGGCCGGGTCAACGAGGGCCGCCCACATGTCAGTGAAGACCTGGCGGGGCGTCTTGGGACTCGAGATCAACCGGGGGCGCTGCCCCACCAGCTCCTCTCGGCGATATCCATAGATTCGTTCGAAGGCGGGGTTTACGTCGACGTATACCCCGTCGCGGTCCGTGATCTCGATCGCGTTGCTGCTGTGCAGGAACGCCTGGTAGAACATTGCGGCCCGGCCGGCCTGGTACGGTCCGGCGGTGACGTCGCTGAACACCACCACCACCTCGGCCACCTCGCCGTCCGCGCCGAAAATGGGGTGAAATTCTACGTCGAGCAGGAACTCCCTTCCGGAACGGCTCCGGTAATGAGTGGCTCGGAGCGAACTGGCGTGGCGCTCTTTCAGGGCGCGTTCGAGGAGCGGTTGGAGTCCGGCATCGACAAACCCCGCAAGCTCCGACAGGTTCGTGTTCAACAGGCTCGAGCCCTCCCCTAAGGCTTCGATCATCGCCGCGTTGGCGGACATGAGACGTCCCCGGCGGTCGACCAGGGCAACCCCCATCGGTCGGTCGGGGTCGTTGATGGCGCCCACGAAGCGAGGCACGTCCCTCATGCGGAAAACTCGTGCGGAGCAATCCAGGGGCCGGTGCCATAAGGCCGGAGTAAAGCAAAACTAACCCCGGAGGCCTTGGGCGCATCCGCGTCTACCGATAGCCGGGAGGCATCGTCGCATGCCAGCGTGCCGCAACACGGCCCCGGAAGAAATTGGGATAAGAGCAGGTAGTTTAGCGACCCCTCACTTGGGCCAGCGGGAGAGGACGAATCGATGGCGAAGACCACAGACCCATGGAAAGTCACGGAACCCCTCCAAGTGGACGGGGAACCGTCGGTCCTCTACGCCCTCGACAAGATTCCGGGCATCGACCTCCAGAAGCTCGCCTGTCGGCCGAAAACGGTCCGAATTCTCATGGAAAATTTGCTCCGACACTCGCAGGGCGCTCCCGGCGACGTGGCGACCCTGCGAGCCCTGGCCCGCGGAGACCGAGCGGGGGTGGCATCGGAGATACCGTTCCGGCCGGAACGGATCCTGCTCCAGGACTTCACGGGCGTTCCGGTGCTCGTGGACCTCACCGGCCTGCGGTCGGCAGCCCTCCGGAATCATGTCGATCCTTCCCGCGTGAACCCCAACGTTCCCGTCGACCTCGTGGTCGACCACTCCGTCCAGGTAGACAGTTACGGCAAGCCGGGGTCCCTCTTGGTGAATCTCGACCACGAGTACGAACGCAACTCCGAGCGGTACGTTCTCTTGCGCTGGGCACGGACCGCCTTCAAGGAGTTTCGAGTCGTGCCGCCGGGAAACGGAATCGTGCACCAGGTCAACCTCGAGTACATCGCGTCGGTCATCACGCGCCGCGAACGGAACGGCGCCGTGGAGGCCTTCCCCGACACCGTGATCGGGACCGATTCCCACACGACGATGGTGAACGGCCTCGGCGTGCTCGGATGGGGGGTCGGCGGCATCGAAGCGGAGGCCGCGATGCTGGGAGAACCGTACTTCCTATCGCTCCCCACGGTCGTAGGGGTCCGGTTATCCGGCGCGCTGCCGTCGGGCGCCACTGCGACGGACCTCGTGCTAACGGTCGCTCGAAAACTCCGGCAGCACGGGGTCGTCGACAAGTTCGTCGAGTTCTACGGTCCCGGCCTACCGCACCTCACCGTCCCCGACCGGGCCACGATCTCCAACATGTGTCCGGAGTACGGAGCGACCTCGGCGTTGTTCCCAATCGACGAAGCCACTCTGTCGTACCTGCGTGGGACCGGTCGGCCGGCCTCGCTCGTGGCCCGCGTCGAGGCGTATGCTCGGCGGCAGGGGCTCTGGAACGAGCCGAATCATCCGGAGCCGGAATTCGATGAACGACTTGAATTGGACCTCGGTTCGATCGTTCCCACGATCTCCGGTCCTCGGAACCCCGAGGAGAGCGTCGCGCTGGGTCAGGCATCCGCCTCGTTCCGGACCGCGCTCGCCGCGTATCGATCCGCCCATCCCGCATCTCCCGAGCCGCCGGAAGTGAGCCCGGCGGACGACCCACTCCAGGCTAGCCCCGCGGGGACGAACCCCTCCACCGCCGACGCGAACGGCCGGGTCCACGATGGGACCGTCGTGATCGCGGCGATTACGAGCTGCACGAATACGTCGAATCCGTCCGTCATGGTTGGGGCCGGTCTCATCGCCCAGAAGGCGGCCGCGAAGGGACTCCACCCGCCCTCCTACGTGAAGACCTCGCTCGCGCCCGGGTCCAAAGTCGTCACCGATTATCTGGAACGCGCCGGCCTCACCCCGGCGCTCAACGCGCTCGGCTTCAACCTCGTCGGGTACGGCTGCACGACCTGTATCGGCAACGCGGGACCCCTTCCGCCGGCGGTCGAGTCGGCCGTGCGAGACGGGGACCTCTACGTAGCCGCCGTGCTGAGCGGGAACCGGAATTTCGAGGCGCGCATCCACAACCTCGTCCGCGCGAATTACCTGATGTCGCCGATGTTGGTCGTGGCCTACGCGCTCGCCGGCCGGATGGACATCGACCTGACCACCGAGCCCTTGGGGAAGGACCGGGACGGCCGACCGGTCTTCCTGCGGGACCTCTGGCCTCACCCCGACGAGATCCGCGCGCTGGTCGAGAAGAGCCTCAACGCTGGCCTCTACGTGGAGGAATACCGAAAGATCACGGTGGGCGACCCGCACTGGGAAGCGCTGCCGAACATCGAGGGGGTCGTGTACCCCTGGGATCCGAAGTCCACCTACCTGCGGGATCCGCCGTACTTTGATTTGCCACCCCCACTCCTGCCCGACGGGAGTCGGCTCCTCGTCGAAGCCCGCGCGTTGGTCGTGCTGGGCGACCGGGTCTCGACCGACCACATCTCGCCCGCCGGGGAGATACCGGCCGACGGTCCCGCCGGACAGTACCTCCAAGACCATGGCGTGCTGCCAGCCGAGTTCAACACCTTCGGGACCCGGCGGGGCAACCACGAGGTCATGATCCGAGGAACGTTCGCCAACGTGCGGATCCAGAACGCCCTCGCCGCGCCGAAGGAGGGGGGGTGGACCCGGCACTTGCCGTCCGGAGAACTACTGTCCGTGTACGAAGCGGCGGAGCGGTACCGCGTCGAGCAGGTCCCGCTCGTGGTCCTTGCCGGCGCGAGTTACGGCCAGGGCAGCTCCCGCGACTGGGCAGCGAAGGGGCCGCGCTTGCTCGGGGTCCGGGCGGTCATCGCCCAGAGCTACGAGCGGATTCACCGGAGCAACCTCGTCGGCATGGGCGTGCTCCCCCTTGAATTCATGCCGGGCGAGAGCGCGAAGTCGCTCCGGCTGACCGGTCGAGAGCGATTCGCCCTGCGGACCCCTGCGGGCGGGACGTTCGGCCCGCGGGCTGAGCTCGAGGCGGTCGCGACGGACGAGGCCGGCGGGGAACAACGGTTTCGGGTACGCGTTCGGATCGATTCCGAGCCCGAGATGCAATATTATCGGTCGGGGGGCATCCTGCCCTTCGTGCTCCAGCGCATGGCCGACCGGTCCGGGCCCTAGCGGGATTTCCGTGGCATTCCGGGGGCTCTGCTCGGTTCAACCGACCTGTTGGTACCCGGCGATCGTGTCGTCGTAGTACCCCATGTTCCAGGTCTTGGGCATGTCGAGCGCGAACGGAAGCATGTACTGGGAAGTCAACGGCCGGGGGAACCCGACGCTGCCGCCGCTGATCATCATGTGGTCGAGGCTTCCGTTCAGGAAGTAATCGCGGATGGGATAGCTGGAAAACGGCTGGTACTCGATTTGGGTGTAGGTCCCGAAGAACAGCGTTCCGGAGTAGGGGATCGAGTCGTTCCAATGTCGGTCGGGGGAGCCTACCGAGTGGTCCACGATCGAGAAGTTGATCGACGCGGTCTGGACGTCATCGCGGATGGTCAGCGTGAGCTGCGAGCCGGCGGGGGAGGGGAATCCGGTCCAGAAGTATCCGTGGCCGAAGTAGTGGGCCACGCAGTTGGTGCCAGGGACGTACCAGGGGGCGATGTAGCCGCCCGGGTCCAGGTCGACCCCGAGCTGGAAGAAGCCGTGGCACGTGGAGTCCACGGTGCCGATGTAGTTCATCGCGTTGATCTGGAAGCTGAGGATTCCCGCTTCCGGCGTGTTCCAGTTGTCCAGGGTTTCGGTCGCGGTGAGGGTGGTAAAGGCGGGCAACAGGCTCACCCAGAGCCCCGACCCCTGCCCGTATCCGTCCATCGGGTTGTAGCCGGGGATACGGATCGGGATCTGGTAGGTGGTGAAGACCAGGTTCGTGTACGCCACGGTCCCGTGGGTGGTCGTCAGGATCGCCCCCGTGTAGTTCTCCGCGTCCGGGACGTCCACGCGGACTCCCGTGTGGTGGTCGGTCTGGTCGACAAAGACGTTCATCACCCACTCGGGCGTGGTGGTTCCGGCCGGAGTGATCGAGTGGACGTTGGCCGCCACGTAGACCCATCCCGCGGGTTGGGCGGCGTTGTTCGGGACCGGCGCCAAGTTTTGGAGGGAGCCCAGGTTGGGCCCCGCCCACACTGTGCCGCCGGAGATCCCGACCAGGGCGACGGGGACGTTGTGCGGGCCGACCAACCCGACGAATCCCGTCCCACTGGAGCCGGTGTTGATCAGTGCTTGGAAGGACACCAGAGCGTCTCCTCGCTCGAAGCCCCGGAACGCCAAGTCGGTCTGTGGACGAGAGCGCGCGGAGGACGATAGCAGAACAGGCTCCCCGAGGTAGTTGGGGTGGGTCGTGACGACCGCCCGGCCCTCGGTGGCCATCCATCCGTCCAGGGAATGGTCCTCAAAGTTCGAGACAAATGCGAAGGCGCCAGCGGGAACATCGGCGTTCGTGAGCAGGTCGGAAACGGCCGGGTTCCTGAGCGAGCCGGCCGCGGTCAGGATACCACTGCCGACGACTCCGGCGCCCGGAAGCACAAACAAGGCGGCGACGATCAACACCGCGGCGGCTGAGAACCGGACTGGCGCCATAGAGGCAGCAACGGCCGTCGCTATTTACGGGCTCAGGGCGTGAGGTCCTGGACCCCCGCAGGACGATCCCACACGTTCTGCATCGCGGCCCCGCCCACCCACCGAAGGTGAGGTGAAGCAGGCACACGAACCCGATGAGTCCTGTTCCCAATCTCGTGTTCCCATTCGTTTGAAGGAGGAGCAGTACGACGCCCGATACGACCGCGCCCCAAAGCATCCCCCTCGACCCGACCGGAATGCGGCGGACGATTCCCCGTCGTTCCTCGGCCACGAGGGGGGGCCCGGAAGAGAAGGCCCAGGACGTACCGGGTCCACAGCGCGCATCGGACAACCTGACAGGGCCGGATGCGGTGTCACCACGTGTGAATCATTCAGAGCACGGGGAACGCCGCTGTGGGATCGCGTGCGGCCCTCTCAAGCCAGAGAGCGATCTCGGGGCTTCGGGCAAAGTTTAGACCCCCAGTGCCCTATCAAGCCGGATGGCCGACGAGTGCATTTTCTGTCGCATCGTAGAGAATCGGTCCATGGTGCCCCATTGGCTCGCGGAATCGGACAAAGCCCTGGCCTTTCTCGATATCAATCCCATCCGGACGGGCCACACGCTGGTGATCCCGAAAGCGCACGCCGTGGACCTGCGCACGATCACGGACGGGGACTGGGCAGCCGTTGCGGGGCTGTCGGCAAGGGTAGTGAACCTCCTCCGGCGAAAGCTGGGGACGACCGGCGAGAACCTGTTCGTGGCCAGCGGGCCGGGATCGGAGCAGAGTGTCTTCCACCTGCATGTCCACATCATCCCCCGAAGCCCGGACGACGACCTTCGTTGGAACGATTGGTGGAAGACCAAGGCCTTCACACCCCCGACCGCCGAGCTCAACGCGCTCGCGAAGAAGATCCGAAGCTGAGACGGCCTGCCGCCACCCGGGGGCCCAGCCTTCATCCGCTTGTCGGGTCATGGTGACCTCAATGACCGCTCGGAGCTCCTCCCCGGACTGGAAAGCGTGGCTTCGCCGGTGGGACAAGCAGCAAGCGTCCCTGCTTCCAAGCCGGGAACGTCGTTTCCACATCATGCTCGACGTGTTGGAAGCCACTGTCGGCCGTTCCCCGAGGGTGCTGGACCTCGGATCCGGGCCGGGTTCCTTGAGCTTCCGGGTTCTCCAGCGTTTCCCCCACGCACGATGCGTGGCCGTGGATTACGACCCGGTGGTTCTTCGGATTGGACAGGGGGCGCTCGGATCCTATCGAGGTCGATTAACGTGGGTCGACGCGAAGCTCGGGGCTCCCGGCTGGACCCGCCGCCTCCCTCCGGGAAAGTTCGACGCGGCCATCAGTACCACCGCCCTGCATTGGCTACCGCCGGCGAGCCTTCGGCGGGTCTACCGCGACCTCGGGGGCCTCCTCCGAGTCGGTGGTGTCTTTCTGAACGGGGATCACCTGGCGTGGGGGTCGGAGGACCCCCGACTCACCCGTCTCTCGCGGCGCGTCTACCGCGTGCATCGACACGGTCGGAAGCCAGAGGTCGGTTGGGGGGCTTGGGATCGCTGGTGGAGAGACGCTGGGCGAGTCCCGGCGCTGGCCCCAAGCTTCGCGGAACACCGGCGGCGACAGGCCCAGCATCCCCGGCACGATACCCCGCCCCTGCCCTTAAACGCCCACGTGCGGGCGCTCCGAAAGGCCGGATTCCGCACCGTCACGGTGGTGTGGCAGATCATCGACAACCGGGTGCTGTTCGCGCAGCGGTGACCCTTCGGGCGGTTCAGGGGCCGGTTAACACGGCCGCCAGGGGGGTCTGGCCAATGAAGTCGGCCAGCGCGTTCGCCGGCGCGGGTACTCGAAAGATCAATGGCGGGCGAACGCCGAGGGTCCTCGCACGGAGGCCCGGTTTTGGGGGGTCTGTAAAGGAGAATTGGAAGCCTCTTCGTACGTTGCTGACCAGGAGGTCGGTAGCGGTCTTGTCGACCCAGAGCCCCCGAGGGACGTTCAGATGAACCTCTCCGACCTCCGGATTGGGGAATTCCTGGATCACGGATCCCGGGTCGACGGTGTACGGGGTGTCCACTACGCGACAGACCGGACCCGGCGGAACGGCCGCTCTCCAGTCCTTGTAACCCAGCATCCCCGGCGCTCCCTCCCCCCGGAGTGTCTGCACGGCGATGAACCGCTGATTCGTAAATTCGAGCCGTGCAGGTCCGGACCGGAGTCCAAACAGAAAGGCGAAATCGATCTCCCCAACCAGTCTCTCGGCAGCGTCGAACACTGACCCTGGCATGGCGTCTCAGACTAAGAACCGCGGGGCCGCGGTCGACTCCAAGGTATATCTGAGACCACCTCCTCGTCGCCGACCCGAGGAACTGGGAACTTGACGTCCTCCATTTCGATCTACGAGATCCACGTGACCTTCCGCGCTCCCCTTGCCTTCGCCTATGCGTGGTGCACTGACTACACCCCGGCCGACCGGAAGCTCGAGGGCGACCCGGGCTCTCGACAGATTCTCCGGAAGGGCCGTCGGCCGCGGTTTACGAGGACCTGAACCCGACCCCTCACGGGTGGATGTGGAGCCGACAGACGGTGACCTTTCGCCCCCCCAATCGGTGGCATGCCATCGCGGCCGGCAATTACCGGATCTGGAACCTCGATTATTCCCTGCGCGAACGGGCCGATGGTCGAACGGAGTTCACCATGCGCGGCAAACGACGTGCCACCCCCTTGGGCGTCAGGAATCCCCCGAAGAAAGTGCTCGAGAAAGAACTCCGGATAATGTGGGAGAATCTAGGCCGTGCCCTGGAGAAGGACTATCGGGCCGGGCGCCGGAAGGTCCACCGCTGAATCGGGTGAGCCCCGTCCTATTTACGCCGGCGGGAACGTCCGGGCCTGATCTTCGGTGGGCTCAGTTCCCGTTGCATCTCCGCGACGCGCGCGAAGCCGTGGGCGGCGTAGAGCTTCTCGCCCATCGTGGACGCCCGCAACAAGATACGTTCGCAGCCTCGAGATCGCGCCCACCGAACGGTCGCCGCAAGGACTGCCGAGGCCGCACCCCGTTTCCTCCACTCCGGTAGTGTGTACATCGCCTGGATCTTGGACAGATACCGACCCGGGAGGTCCGGACGAGGCGGTACCTCCATGAGCCAGACGAAGCCTCCCGCGATGGCGGTTCCCCGCGAGTCCACCGCAAGGAAACCGGCAAGCCGACGTTCGCGCATCTTCCCGCGAATCCACGTTTGAAGATCCCGAAAGCTCCGGCGCGCAGCGGGGGTCAGCGGCACCGCTTCCCGGTGCTGTAGCTCCTGCGAGATCAAGAGTCGGAATCGAGCCAGAGTCTCGACATCCCGGGCGCCCGCTCTCCGGATACGGAAGGAGGCGCTGGTAGGCATCGGAATTCAGCAAGCCCATCGACCCGGACAGATAGCGGCTAGGGCCGGGGAGCTTCCCCAACGGAATGGGCCGGGACGGATTTGAACCGTCGATCTCCGCGTTGTAAGCGCGACGTCATCACCGCTAGACCACCGGCCCGCAACGACCAGACCGGGCCGCCGTCATGGAATTGTCGGTCGGTAGGTCTCCTCATGCGCTTCGACACACAGGGCTGTGGAACGAGGTTAAACCTGTGACATCGTCCTTGAAGTAGACGGATTCGTCAGGGGACAGAGAGAGGGATGATGACCGTGACAGGGGCGGGAACCAAGGAGAAGCCATGGCAGTTGAAGACCCCTAGCGGACTGTCGCCCTTCCAGGCGTACCGCGACGAGAGTAACAACCCGCCGGCTCTCGTGGTGACGGTCGGCGCCACCACGTTGCAGTACCAGCTCCGATGTCTGGACGACCTGCATGCGATGCTCCAGAAGCACGGCGATTGGATGGCACTCGGCAGCGCCGACGAGCAGAAACCGGCCGCGGCCGGCACGGTGGAGGCCTGGGCCCGGTCGCCGGACAACCCCGTTGGAGGGTGGTACGGGATCAAGAAGGGACTCCGCGGTCGGTTCGGCAACTACATACCCCCCGTGATGGAGGTCCTCGGCCGCGCGGAGGTCGAGCACCTGCCCAAGAACAACCGCATGCGGGCGCGGTAATCGTCCCCGTCGCTACGCCACTTCAGGCGAGGTTGCCGAGTCCGTCGGGCGCACGCGGTGGCGCACTTTGACCGCTAACCCACGTGGCAACTCCGTCATGAGCGCGCCCGAAAGAACGGCCTCGCCGACTCCTAGCAAGGAACCCGCGCGTACGAGCAATACTGCATCGCTGGGCGCGATCGTTGGGTCGGCGGACCGGACCCCGGGGGTGAACAGGTCCCCCGTCAGGGTGACGCCCGGATCGACCTCCACCCACAACGCCGAGGCCGGGAGGATTCTCGCGCCGCCCGCGGCGGTAAGCTGGAATAGCCCGCGTTCTTCCGCCCACGTCGCCAGGTCCTTTCCCTTCCCGTCGGTCAAGCGTTGGCTCCACGGTCGACCTTCCAAGCGCGTCGGGGGCGCAAACAACAACTCGCCGGCCCGGGATCCGAACTGAACCCGCGCCAACGCCTCCAGCCCCTCCTTCGCCGCCACCAGCGGGCCGATCGATGGCGGAGAGGGTCCCAGGTCGCTTTCCTCCAATACCGTCTGAAGTGAGTGAATGGCGGCGGCACTCGTGGTGTGTTCGTCCATAAGCGTCCACCGAGGGTGCAACCGCTCGGGCAGGGCGTCCCTCAGAAACCGGTACTCGGTCGGGTCGAGATGGGCGATCACCTGGGTGTAGGCCCCCTTTGCGAGGAAGACCCCCAGGGCACGGAGCACCGCCTCGCGTTCGTCCTCGTCCCATTGTCCGGTGACCGGGATGTCGTAGTGGCGTGCGGGGTACACGTCCTCTAATTCCCGGGGGACGAGCCCCAGGGGAGACGATACCGAGACAACGTGGAGGAGCGGGGCATTTCGCCAGACTTCCCAAGCCCGGGCGAATCGGCGATGGCTGCGCGAATTCCGGTACGGCTTGGTCCGGGAGCACGGGACGAGCAACAGCACCCGCTTCGACGGAGGGGGCCGATACCGGTCCAACATGCGGGACAAAAACCGCGTTACTTCCGGGCGTCGTCGGGACTCGTGGGGCACGTACGTCCGCTTCCCCCGGGAGACCACCGGGGTCCGCCCGGCTAACAGCGGGGCGA
This sequence comes from uncultured Thermoplasmata archaeon, assembly GCA_963773945.1. GTDB lineage: Archaea > Thermoplasmatota > Thermoplasmata > Lutacidiplasmatales > UBA184 > JAKIWV01. Next base: position 272,860 of record CAVZDD010000004.1, read on the forward strand.
GTTGTTGATCGGCATATCGCAACATCTCTGCCAGTGCCGGCTCGGCCGTCAGTCGGGCCTCGACCAGTTCTCGGAGGCGCCCGTCCCGGACCGCCATCCGCACCTTCGCCATCTCATGTCCGAAGACGGCCTCGGTATGAATCTCGAGAGAACCCGGCGGTTCTGTTCGGCAGCTCGCACAATCACAGGCGCACTCCTTCCGGGCACTCTCGGCTTGGACCGACCCGAGCGTGGCATCAAAGTAGGTGCCGCGAGCGGCGCCCCATAGGCCTTCCGTGGTATCGACCAGGTCCACCCCGAGCCACGCCAGGAGGCTGAGCCGATGCGGAAGCGCGACGCGAGGGGTCCACAACAGTGGGTAGCCCCCGAGTTGGGTGCGAATGTCAGTGAGCGCCCGCACGAAGGGCTCTCCATCTTGCCAGAGAGCCCGCGCATTCCCGAGAACGACCAGCTCGGGCCGTCCGTTCCGGAGTTCCTTCCACTCCGTGTCGGAAAGTGGCCAGTGCAGATAGGCCACTCCGGGCTGGACCATTTGCCAAAGTCCGGGCGTGCCGGAGATTTCGGGAGTGGGGACCGGGAATGTCAGTCGGAGTTCGGCGGCCCCCCGTCGAATGATGAGCTCCCGATGACCGACCGGGAGGTCCTCACCTTGGAACAGCTCCGCGCGAAGCACGGAGGTCGGGCGAGGAGTGGAAGGGTCGGTTTCCTGACTCCAGAGGATCTCCGGTGTTTCGAAGTGCAGCGGTCCGACCTCACTGGATCCGAGGAGTAGGGCACCGGCTCCGGAGGTGAGCGACCGACCCACAGAACCCCCCAGAGCAGACCGCCGAGCGCCGCCGTTGACGTGAGAGCCCGGCGGCTCAGTCGCCACTCCGTCCCGGGGCGGTCTTGCGGGTCCGACGGCCCGGGGTGGCGTCGGAGGGGAAGAACGCGCCCCAGGCCGCGATCAGCGCCTCTCGGCGTTCCGCCCCTGCCTCGGACCGTCCCCGCTTGCCGATGAGAGGGTCGTGAGTCTCGCGGACCTCGTGCAGGAACGCCGCGGGGTTCTCGCTGGCCCGTTCGAAGCCGTAGAGAATGAGCTGGCGGAGAAAACTGGAACGTCCCCGCCAGCCGATCCGTCGTCGGACAATCGGGTTCAGGTGGCGCTTGGCCAGCCGCCAGACCTCGTTGGTCGTCTTGTAGTCCCGCGCAGAGAGGCCGATCATCACCTGCGGCATCGCCGGGGGCGAGAAGCGACCGGGTTAAGTGACTTCGTACCGGAACACTGCCGGCTCGGCTGAAAATATAGCATTCGGAGTGTCCGAATGGGTATCCCGTAGAGCAATCTCTACAAATGGAACCCTGGGAACGACAGGGCCACGACGACACCGGCCAAGAAGATCAACGCGAGGACAAAATGGCGCTGGAACGGTATCTGGACGCGGCCGAGATTCTGCGAGAGGGTGAGATCCGAGTAGCCCGCGAGAGCGACCATGGCCCCCCACGCCACCCAGAAGGGGAGGGCAAAATTCTCCAGGGCCCCGAACAGGGCGAACAACAGGAGGGCCGCGGCGTGAAGTCCGGCGACCAGCGCGATACTCCGCGAGGTTCCGAGACGTCGAGGGAGGGAGAACAGGCCGAGGCGGGTGTCCATCGAAACATCTCCGAGACTGTGGATCGTTTCGAAGGCGGTCCCCCAGGCGAGGATGGCGAAGACCGCGACGACGGCCACGAGCGGGAGGGTTCCCAACACGGCGATGAAGACCCCCGCGGGGACGAGGGCCTGCACGAGACCCAGGAAGAGCGTCGTGAAGGAGGTGTACCTCTTGGTGTAGCTGTATCCGAACACCAGCCCGAGGGCCACCGGGGAAAGCGCCAGCGACAGCGGGTTGAGCAGCGCGGCGGCCACGGCCAGCACGGCCGCGCTCGCGACCGTCACTCCGATGGCGAATCCCGGTGAGAGAGTTCCCGTGACCAGGGCGCGGCCTCGCGTACGGGGATTGAGCGCGTCGAACTTCCGGTCCGTCCACCGGTTGAAGGCGTGACCGGCGGTGCGGGCGGCGAGCACGGCGATGACTACGAGGACGAAGGTCTGCCATCGCGGGAGCCCGTGGGCCGCGGCGAGAAGGAACGCGAGAACGAATGGTAAGTTGAGGCCAACGTTCTGGATCTCAAGGAATCGGCCCAGTTCGCGGGCCCAGCCGGCGGGCGGTGGCGTAGCCGCGCTCACGGCGTCTTAGTGTCCCGGAGGAACGACAGCGCCGGGGCCCGGGCGATGAGCTGGTCGATGCGGGCGACCACGGCCGGGTCCATCCGGATCTCTTCCGGCCAGGGACGGGGAAAGTTTTCGTCCGCCCGCTTTCGGGTCGCGTCGATCCCGATCTTTCCGCCCAAGTTCGGGATGGGATTCGAGATCGACAGCTGGTCCACGGGGCCATGCACCAGTTCGAGGTCCCGCTCGGGGTCCGCCTGGAGTCCGACCCGGTAGAGGACTTCCGAGAGGTCGTGGACGTTGACATCTTCGTCCACGACAATCACATAGCGCGTGAACATCATTTGCCCGAGTCCCCACAGCGCATGCATGACCTTCCTGGCGTGGTACGGGTAGGCCTTCCGGATCGAGATGATCGCGACGTTGATGAACAGCCCCTCGGACGGGAGGTTCATGTCGACGAGTTCCGGTAACACCAGCCGAACGATCGGGAGGAAGAGCCGTTCCACGGCCTTGCCGAGGACCGAATCCTCCGTGGGCGGCCTCCCGGTGACGGTCCCGAGGTAGATCGGCTTACGCCGCTGCGTGACATGGGTCACGTGAAAAACCGGGAAAGGTTCTGCGGCCGAGTAGTAACCAGTATGGTCACCGAACGGCCCCTCGACATGGCGCTCCGTCGGGTCGACGTACCCCTCGAGCACGATCTCCGCTTGGGCCGGCACTTCGAGGGGGATCGTCCGGCACGGCACGAGCTCGAGGGGTTCCTCCCGCAGGAACCCGGCGAAAACAAAATTCGAAATTCCCTCGGGCACCGGAGCGAGGCCGGCCAGAATGGTCGCTGGGTCGGCGCCGATCACCGCCGCGATGGGCATGCGCTCTCCCCGAGCGGACCACTTTCGGTAGTTGTTCGCCCCGACGCGGTGGATCTGGAAATGCATGCCCAATGTGTCCGGACCGTACTGCTGGAGGCGGTAGATCCCGGTGTGGCTTTCGCCCGTTTCGGGATCCTTCGTGACGACCACCGGGAACGTGACGGTTCGACCCCCGTCGCCCGGCCAGCAACGGAGAATCGGGAGAGCGTTCAGGTTCACCTGGTCGGTCTCGACCTCCTGACACGGAGCATTGCTCACTCGTTTGGGAGCCAGGGACCGGAGGGTGTCGAGGGTTTGCAGCGTACCGCTCAGGTCCTTGAGGGCGCCCACGACGCCGGCGGGAGGTCGCAGGCGCACGAGCCGGGCGATCCGATCCATGGGGACATCCAACGAATCGGCTCCGAGGGCCCGTGCGATACGTCGCGCGGAGCCCAGTACATTCATCGCCACGGGAACCGTGCTATCCGTGACATTCTCGAAAAGAAGCGCGGGGCCGTCCTTTCGAAGGACCCGTTGCGTGATCTCGGTGATCTCGAGGTCCCGGCTCGACCGGATCGCGGATGCGGAGCAGGTCGCCCCGCGATTCGAGGTCGGTGAGAAAATCGCCGAGCGCACGGAAGACCATCAACCCCTGCTGAGCCCCGGGCGTTATTTAAAAGACGGTCGGCGGAAGCCCAGGCAATAGGGTTCATACGAGAACCCCGTCCGGGACCCGGTCCTTCCATGAAGACGATCTCCTTCGAGTTCAAGACCGCGGATCTGGAAGCAATCGGCCTGATTCCCCACGGGTTCTTTTCCCGGTACGAAGAGGTCGAGCTGCTCGAAACGCTTCGACTCGAGCGAGGGTGGAGACTCCAACTGCTCCGCGTGCGACGTCGCGGCCCGTTGCGTACGGCGGCGGAGCTCGCGCGGGAGTCCCAGCGGATCCGTCGGTTGTATGGGCTCGAGAGCTTCGAACTGGTCGAGCGTCGTCCCCGGACCCGCGACTACATCCTTCTCGTCCGCCAGCGAAACCCGGCGCAGATCGCCCGGCTGCTGACCGTCGCGGGTGGCGAGATCTCTCCGGTCGCCCCGTTCCATGCCGACCCCGTGCACACCGTGGCGTCGTTCTACGGCGAGGACGTCGCGCTTCGGCGCGTTGTGGCGCGGCTCACTCGGGACGGGATGCCCTTCCAGGTGCTCCGGACCTCCGGCCGACCGTACTGGGGTCCGGCCGGCTCCGAGGAGCTCACCGAGCGGCAGCGAAGCATCGTCTCCCGGGCCTGGGCGCTTGGGTTCTACGGAGTGCCCCGACGGATCTCGTTGACGCGCTTGGCCCACGTGACGGGACAGAGTCCTCCGGCGCTCAGCAAAATGCTCCGTCGCGCGGAAGGGCGGCTCGTCGCCCGCTTCCTTGCCTCCAGCGAGGCGCCACCCGCGAGGGAGGCGGGTACCCCCGTCGTGGCCTGAGCGTCGACGAGGTGTCGTTCAGTCCATAGGCCTCAGCGCTCGTCGGACGAGCAGGAGCGCGATTCCGACGAAGAGGGCCGCCCAGGCGAACAGCGCCAGCAGGTAGATTCCCGCACCGTAAGGGTACATCGAGGATCCGAACAGGGTTTCCCGAAGGACGTTCACGGCCAGCGAGACGGGGTTGTACTGGGAGGCCGTCTGAAGCCAGTGCGGCATCGCGCCCCAGGGGTACAAGGCGTCGGACGTCAGCAGGACCGGCAAGTTGAGCAAGTTCACGGCGGCGAAGTACATTTGGGGGTTCTCGATCAGAATACCGAACGTGAGAAAGAGCGTCGCGAACATCAACGAGAGCAGGACGATGGCAGCGACGATCTCGAAAGCTCCGAGTACCCCGACCGAGGCGGTAACCTCCAGCCCCGTGAGGCCGGGAACCTGCTTGAACAGGAGCGCCAGGCCGAGCACGAAGAAGGCGAGAGCAATCGGCTGGACCGATCCGGCGATCAACCGCGACCCAAATACGGCGGCGGTCGGGGCGGGCGTCCCTCGGACTCGCTTGAAGACTCCGAACAGCTTGTCGAAGATGACGTTCGCGCCGATGAACAGGGTCGCCGTCACGGCGACGAAACCCACCATCCCAGCGGCGAAGTACGAGTAATAGCTGGGGGCCCCTCGGAAGTACTGATGGATGATCGCGAGTTTCTCCGCCGCGGTCAGGTTGGGAACGAACTCCGCGGGGTTGATGTTGAACCCTTGTCCGAACAGCAGTAGGTACAGGAGGGGCAACAGAAGGGCGGTGAAGATCGCCTGAGGGTTCCGCGCGAGTTTCAGGAACTCGCGGCGGGTCAGGGCGACCAGCTCCCGCAGCATCAGCGTCGCCCCCCAATCCGGTTCTGCACCCGCTGGATCATCACGGCCCGGTCCGTGGCGGTGGGGCCTTCCTCCTCTCGGTACTCTCGGCCGGTGAATTCCAGGAAGACTTCGTCGAGACTGGGTCTCTTGACCGTAACGCCGGTGACACCGGCCCCCGCTTTGGTGCAGGCCTCGACGGCCACCGGTACGAACGGTTCTCCACTCCCGCACTTGACTCGATACGTTCCGTCCTGCTTCTGCACGCTGCTGACGCCGATCAACGGACGGAGGACGCCGGTCATGTCGGGGGCGCCGGGACCCGTCTTGATCGTGACGATATCGCCGCCCAGCCGGTCCTTGAGCTCGCTCGGCGACCCGGTGGCGACGATCTTTCCGTGGTCGATGATCGCGAGCCGGTCGCACATCGTGTCGGCCTCGTCCAGATAATGCGTGGTGACAAAAACCGTGAGACCTTGTTCGCGCCGCAGTTTTTGGATGAATCCCCAGAACCCGTTCCGCCCCTGCGGGTCCAGCCCCAGCGTGGGCTCATCCAAGAACAGGATCTTCGGGTCGTGGACCAGACCGACGGCGAGCTCGAGCCGGCGTCGCATCCCGCCCGAGTAGGTCTTGGCCAACCGATCGGCGGCCTCGGTGATTTGCATCTGCTCGAGCAAGGCCTCGGTCCGTCGGCGTCCTTCGGCGGGGGAAATACCGTAACAGCCGGCCGCCACCTCGATGTTTTCCCGGCCGGTCAAGTCTCCGTCCGCCGTCGACTCCTGGAAGATGACGCCAATCCGTCGCTTGACCGCCTCCGGATCGCGACTGACTTCTAGGCCATCGATGACAGCACTTCCTCCGGTGGGTCGGAGACCGGCGGACAGCATCGAGACCGTCGTGGTCTTGCCGGCCCCGTTGGGTCCGAGAAACCCGAAGATCTCTCCGCGGGTCACGTGGAAGGAGACCCCGTCCACCGCCCGCACGGTCCCATTGTAGACCTTGACCAGATTTTCGGCGTGAATGGCTTGGGGTTGCATCATGGAGTTTCTCCTAGTTCCTCAGTTTTCGCAGTCGGTCGGCCACCGCATCGAGATCGGGTTGGATCGGAGTCGTGGCGCTCGGCTGCGAGCGTCGAAGGTCTTCAAGGTACGCGGTCAGCCCGGATATCTCCTGGAGAATCTCCTGGGGAGTCCGTGGTCCACCCCCCATCTTCCAGCCCCGCATCCAGAAGTCAGAGTCCACGGCGTTCACGAGCTCGTAGCGACTGTCGGGGAGCTTGCGGAGAGTGCCGTCCGATACCATCTCCTCCAGCAACGGATAGACCGACCCAGGGGAAGGCCGCCACCACCCGTGGGTCATGACCTCCATGTCGTCCATGATCTCGGCGCCGTTGCGCGGCTGCCGTCGAAGGATCAGGAGAACCCAGTTTCGAAGACCCCGCTTCTTTCGGCCCCACATAGCTCGTTATTCCGATATCGGAATTTCGATTCATATATTAAAACGTAGTTCACCTATTGATAGCAGGCGCTAGCGCGCAGTCTGTCACCACGCTTGACGGCTCGGTTTGAGCGGTTCCGGCCGGTGAAAGGGGACTCCCGCAACTGGGTCGGCGGGATCTCTCTTTCCCGTGCCCTTATCTTGCCCTTCCGTACGTAGGAATCATGGCGTTTCCCCGTAAACGGACAACCGGAACTTCGCCGCATGCGCCGAGGACACGTCGCGTCCCCGTGCACGCGGTCCTCGCGGAAGCGGTCGCGGGCGTCACGCCGCCCCCATTCCCATCGAAGGCGACCTTGGGTTCCGCGTGCTTCGATCTCCACGCCGCGGAAGCCGCGACGCTGAAGTCCGGGTCCGTCACTCTCGTTCGAACGGGGCTCCGGCTGCGAGCACCGCCCGGGACTTTCCTCGAGGTTCGGCCGCGGAGCGGTCTCAGCAGCCGCGGCGTCCTGATGGTCAACGCTCCCGGCACGATCGACCGGGACTACGCCGGGGAAGTGAAGGTCCCGTTGACGTTCCTTTTCCCGGGTGAGTACCAGATCCAGGCCGGGGACCGCATCGGCCAGGTTCGGGTCGCCAAGGAGTATCCCACTCGCTTCGAGAGCGGCACGGTCCTCCCCAGCACCGAACGCAAGGGTGGATTCGGAAGTACCGGCCGCTAAGGGACTGACCCGCGGGGCCGAATCTTTCAGGGCGACAGTTCGTCGAGGGTGGACTGGATCGTCGGTCGCGTGGGAGGCCCGATGCTCCCTTTCCGGGATTGGGCCTCGACCTTTTCGAGCATCTCGTGCATGCGTTGTTCCTTGCGTCCCGCCGATAGGAAAGTACCGACATCGCGGGTGCCGGTGGTGATCAGCACGATGACCCGACCCGCCCGGAACCGACCGGTGCGCCCGCGTCGTTGGATCGTGCGCACTTCGTCCGGCACGGGCTCATAGAAGACCACGAGGTCGGTCGAGGGGATGTCGAGTCCCTCCTCCCCGACGGAGGTAGCCACGAGACAGTTCACCTCGCCGCTTCGGAACCGGTCCAGCAGGTCGACCTGCTGTTTCTGCGAAAGTCCGGTGTCGGTGCCGTGCGTGGCTTGGCCCACGAAACGGGCGGCCCGGACCGGTCGGCCGTCGAGGCGGTCGAACCGTTCCACCAGCGTGTCGGCCGTTTGACGGTAATGCGCGAATAGGATCACTTTCGCCGACGCGTTGCGCTCGATCTCCTTGGTCACGATGTCGACGGCCATCGCGAGCTTCGGGTGTTCGAGGTCGAGGGTTTCGAGCTGCCGCTGAAGCTCGACAATCTCCGGATCATTGAGGAATGCGCGGTCGGACGGTTTCATTCGGCCGTTCTTTTTTACTCCTCGTCCGCTGAGAAACTTGCGCAGCGCCTCCACCCCTTGAGTTTCGGCGAGGACGAGTCCGTGCGATGCCTTCATCGCCACCGCCACGGCCGAGTTAGCTTGCCAGACTCGTCCGTCCGGGTTCCCCCCACGTTTTTGGGCCGCCGCGATCTCTCGTTGCACCGTGAATCGGACCGCCAGGAGTTCCTGTCTTGTCGCGTTCGAACTGGGGAAGTAACCCATCTTGTGCAGGATCTCCGTCTGTTGTTGCACCACGGTTCGGAGATATGTCCCCAAATGGCGAACCTCCAGCGGGAGCGGTACCTGCACGGTCTCGACCTGGATTCCGTGGGTGTAGGGGGCCACGTCGGCGTCGGTCGCGTTGCGTAGTTCAAAGTGCTCGATTCCGAGGTTCGCCCAGACGTTCTGAACCCGGTCGAGCTTCGAACCTGGTGAGGCCGTCATAGCGAGGACCCGGGCATTCGCTGCGCGCAGAGCCAGGCCGATGGCGACGTACGGGTAATCGCCCACCGCGCGGTGGGCCTCGTCGAAGATCACGAGCGAGAACGTAGAGAGCGGAAAATTCCCCTGGGCGAGGTCGTTGGCGATCACCTGAGGGGTTGCGACGACCACTTGGGGCGGAGAGAGCAGCGTTTGTCGGCGGTCGGGAGAGATCTCGCCCGTGAGCACGAGCGGTGGCGGGCAGAAGAGGGTCTGGGCGACGCTCCGCGCGTGCTGCGCTACGAGCGGCCGGGTCGGGGCCATCAGGAGGATGGACCGAGTGGGTTCCCGCAGCAAATATTCGGCCGCTACACGAAGGGCAATAGCCGTCTTTCCGAGGCCGGTGGGCAGGACCACCAGCGTGTTCGCCCCTATGGCCGCCTCCGCGATCGCGGTCTGATACGCCCGCTCCTCCAGCACGTCGGGCCGGATTCGGGGATGGGAGACGGTCGGCATCGCGTCGGACCTAACTGCCGACCGAGCGGCGGCCAGTTAATTAGGGACCCGCCTCGCCGGGAGGATGCTCCTTCTCCTCTGGACGGTCCTCCTCCTGGCGTACGCCGTTCTGGTGCTCCTCGTTCAGGGCGCGCCGCTTTACCTGGCCAGCCAGATGCCGCATCCCCGCGGCCCCAAGGGCCCTATTCCGGGTGCCACCGCGCCGCTGGTGTCGATCATCGTTCCGGCCCGGAACGAAGAAGGCGACCTCGGCGCCTGCCTCGACGGGATCCTTGCCCAAGCCTACCCGTCGATCGAGATTATCGTCGTCGACGGGGGATCGACCGACGGCACCCGGAGTGTGGCTCAGTCGCGGGGACCGCAGGTCACGCTGGTCGAAGAGCCGCCTCTGCCGGAGGGCTGGATTGGGAAGAGTTGGGCCTGTTGGACCGGCGCTCAACGTGCTCGAGGGGAATTCGTGCTATTCACCGACGCGGACGTGCAGCCGAGCCCCGATGCCGTGTGGACCGCGGTGGAGTGGGCACAGCGCGACGCAGCCGACCTCGTGACCTTCGCCAGCCGCATCGAGATGGTCGGGGCTTGGGAGAAGATCGTCCTGCCGTTCTACGTCCAAATGGTCCTAACGTACTTCCGGACACCCCACGTCAACCGACCGGATTCCCGGACGGCGATGGCCAACGGCCAGTTCCTGCTGGTTCGCAAGAGTGCCTACCTAGAAACGGGCGGGCATCAGGCGATCCACGACCGGGTCCTCGAAGACGTCGCCTTGGCGCAAGCGTTCCGTGCGGCGGGAAAGTCGCTCCGGATCGCCTGGACGCCCGAGCTGGTCACGACCCGGATGTATCGAACATCTCAGGAGATGTACGACGGGATTCTGAAGACGGTCTCCGGCGTCCGCTTTTCCGCAGTCCGCCAAATGGGATTCGCCGTCGCACTCGTGGCCTTCTACTGGCTCCCGTTGACGCTGCTCCCTGTTGGGCTATTGACGGGTTCGCTCTGGATCTCGGTGGTCGGCGCATTCCTGTGGGTCGCGCTGTTTGGGAAACACATGGTGTTCAATTGGGCGGCGAAGGGCTCCGCGGCCTACGGACTGCTCTACCCGGTGGCAGTCGGGTACTACCTTGTCCTCGTCCTAGTGGCCCTCGGTCGAGGGGTGCGGGGCCGACCCGTGCAATGGAAGGGACGCTCCTATAGACTCGGCAATTGAGGTCGCGCGGGGCGGGGCAACGATTTAGCCCCCCGGTTTACTGACAACTCCTCTCCATGTCAGAGGCCATCGAAACGCCCTTCGGACTATTCATCGGCGGTAAGGAGATCCCGGCGAGCGATGGGGAGCGCGTCACACTGCTCAATCCCGCAACCAACAAACCGCTCGCCGTAACTTCTGTCGGGGGCGTCGCGGACGCACTTCACGCGCTCGAGGTCGCCGACCAGGCCTTCCACGAGTCAGGTTGGGCCGGCGGCGACGGTGCCCAACGCACCAAGGCACTCTTCCGGTTGGCCCGGCTCCTTGAGGACCAGGCCGCCGCTTTCGCCGAGCTTGAGACCCTGAATATGGGTAAGCCCCTTCGCGAGGCGAAGGGCGACATCGACTTCGTCGTGCGTACCCTCGAGTACATGGCCGGGCTGGCCGACAAGATCGAAGGCGAGACGATCCCAGTCCCCGGGGCCCGATTCGATTACACGATCCGGGAACCTCTTGGCGTCACGGTCCACATCGCCCCCTGGAACTATCCGTTACTGCTCTCCGTTCGATCGATGGCCCCGGCACTCGCCGCGGGGAATGCGGTGGTCCTCAAACCCGCAAGTCTGACGCCGCTCACCGCGCTTCGCTTCGCCCAGTTGGCCCACGAAGCCGGAGTACCCGACGGGATCCTCAACGTCCTCGTGGGGGACGGTCGCAAAGTCGGTGAAGCGCTCCTGACGGATCCGCGCTGCGCTTCCGTGTCGTTCACGGGGAGTAGCGAAGTCGGACGTCGCATCGCCGAGCTCGCCGCGTCGCGGATGATTCCGGCCGTGCTCGAACTGGGGGGAAAAGTCCGGTCATCGTCTTCCCGGACGCCGACCTCGAACGGGCGGCACGGGCCGTCGCGACCGGTATATTCCAGAACTCGGGCCAGATGTGCTGGGCCGGTTCCCGACTCGTCGTGGAGGCCGGCGTGGAGGCTGCGCTCCTGGAGAAACTCAAAGTTGTCGCCCAAGGGCTCAAACTCGGGGCCGGGGTTGACGCCGGTGTCACGATGGGACCGCTCGTATCGAAGGACCAAATGGAGCGAGTCTTGGGCTTCGTCACCGAAGCCCGGGATGGCGGCGCCCGGATCTTCTTGGGAGGCGCTCGACCTTCCGCGCCGGAACTCCAGGAAGGCAACTTTGTGGAACCCACTATCGTCACCGATGTGGACCCCGGAGCTCGGATGGTCCAGGAAGAGATCTTCGGTCCCGTGCTCGCCGTGCATCGGTTCGAGACGGCGGACGAAGCGCTCCGGCTCGCGAACCGGACGCGCTACGGACTCTTCGCGTCGGTCTGGACCCGCGACTTGGCGACCGCCCACGGGGTCGCCCGTCAGTTGGAGGCGGGCATGGTCACGATCAACGAGCCTCCGATGACGTTCCCCCAGACCCCGTTCGGCGGGTACAAGGAGAGCGGCGTCGGGTTCGAGCAGGGGCGGGACGCCCCGCTCGTGTACACCCGACGGAAGAATGTTATCGTGAATCTGGGGACTGGCAAGGCAAAGAAATAGGGCGACAACGGCCGATTCCCCGGGTGCCCGTTTAGGGTCTCCCGGAGCCGGGGGAGGCATTCCAGTAGCCCCGCGGTCCGAACGAAGTGTGGAAAAAGGGCGGGGCCCCGACCTTACCTAGCGCACGATGGCGACGTCCGTACCCGAGGCCCGATGGGGGAGCTGTTCCTTCTGCGGAGACGCTGTCCCGCCCGACGCCACGATGTGCCCCACCTGTGGCAAGCCCTGGGGGGGAGCAACGGCGGAGCGCGCGGCCGAGGCGCGGAGCCGTCCGGCCCATCAGCGGGCCGTGCTCCTTCGTTGGCTCCGGGTCCTGGTCGTCGTGGCGATCGTGGGCGGCATCGGGTGGGCCATCATCTCGGCCGAAATCTCCGGCCCCACGACGTACGCGGATCCCCTGACCGGTACGTGGACCCTTACCATCCAGCCCGGCGGTTGGGGACTTCTCGCCGGGAACATCACCGGAGAGGACTACATCACCGGCAACTTCTCCGTGGAGACCCCCGTGGCGGCCGACGTGGTCGTAATGATCTTCAATTCGACCGAGTTCGCGGCGTTCTACACGCACCAGGCGGCCCAGACCGCCGTACCCCCGTACTCGAATGTGAGCGCGGCCCGGATCGTCTTCGCCGCTACGTACACCGACGAGTACTTCTTCGTCTTCCAGAACCCGTACCCGGCCGATTCGAACCTGACCGAGAAGGTCTACGTTACGACGACGTACGAGACGAACGTCGTACTCGGATAGGTCCCGAGTCCTATTCGGCGGCCGGCACGTCCGGGTGCCGGGAGAGGAACTCGGCGGGCACGGCGTCCACCAAGAACACGGTCTTTCCTGCGCGCTTGATGACGACGCCGCCGTCCTGGGCCCTCTTCGTGTCCACAGCGAGTAAAACAGGATTCGGGGTCCGGACGGCCCCCGCCGATTTCGCATCGGCGGCGGTCTTCGAGAGATGGACCTTCTTCCGGTCCGACGGCTTGAGCCCGACTTCGAGCACGATCGCCACTTCCTCCTCGGTCACCGGGAAGAATAGCTGCTCCGGGATGTGGTCGGTCGGCAGGTCGAGATCGACGTCCAGCGTATGTCCGTAGGTTGCCCGGATGCGGTCGTCCTTGACCTCGTACCGGCCCTTCGCATCGGTCTCGGCGATGGCCACGATGTGGTGGACCCGGAGCCACCGATAGCCCCGGTGCTGGTTCGAGACGTTCCGAACGAGCTGGGGAAGCGAGATCCACCCGTGCGGGTCCATCTGAAGCCCGTACTTTTCCGGGAAGTGACGGAGAATCCCCGTGACCACGCGCCCGAGATGGTCGAGCTCGCGATCGTCCATCAGGAACCGGCCGGACTGCCCGCAGACGGGACAGGTATCGCCGCGGAAGTAGCCGTGCTGTTCGCACTCTTTGAGCATAGTGAACGGGACGGGATCAGGCCTTGATCTTGTCGGCCTTCTTCTCGAAGGTCGAGAGGGTGTCGCCGTAGCCGTCGGCGAGCTCCTTGAGAACGCGCTTGAGAACCTGCTGGGGCTTCTCGCCCTTGGTCTTGAGGTACAAGGTGGGACGGTCGAGGATCGGGTGACCCAGGAAGTAGCGGGCCTCGACGACCTTCTCTTCGGCCTGGAGGGCCTCGACCAGCGGGATCAGGAGCGTTTCCTCCCCCTTCGGGAGCTCGATCCGGAGCGTATCGTGCTCCTTCTCAACGACCTTGATCTCCATCGGTAGGACCGGACGCGGCCACAGGGGTCCGGTTCATAAGCGTGGCGGAACAGAAGGTCTCTCGCCGTACACCGGAGACGTTGGATTCACCCTCGGAGGCAAGCGTATATGCCGGATTCGGTCCGGCCCGACCGAGGCATTTCCGGTGCGAGCACTAGTGGTCGGAGGAGGGGGCCGGGAGCACGCCATCGCACTCGAGCTCCATCGCGCCGAGGCCGAGGTGGTATCGGCCTCGCCGAACGCGAACCCGGGCATCGACCGACTGTCCGTTGCGAGCCTGAGGACGGACCTACACGACCCAAGTCCGGTGGTAGAGTTCGCCCGGCAGCAAGGGGTCCAGGTCGCGGTGATCGGCCCGGAAGGCCCCCTGGCCGCCGGGTTCGCGGATGCCCTCCGCGCGGCGGAGATTCCCGTCGTCGGTCCCGACCGAGCCGCTGCCCGGATCGAGTGGTCGAAGCGCTTCTGCCGCGAACTGCTCGCGAAGCACGGGGTCCCGGGCAACCCGAAGTTCCAATCCGTCACCAACCTCGCCGATCTCAAGTCGGCGGTGGCCAACTTCACCGGCCCTTTCGTCGTGAAACCGTCGGGCCTCACCGCCGGAAAGGGCGTATGGGTGCAAGGCAAGGACTTCCAGACCGTCGAGGAGGGAGTGGCCTACGCGCAGTCGCTGCTCGCGACGCCTTCGGGACGGGATGGTCTCCTGCTCGAGGACAAGCTCGAAGGGGAGGAGTTTAGCCAGATGGCCTTCGTCACGGACTCGGGGATCTACCCGATGCCGGCAGTTCAGGATTACAAGCGGGCGCTGGAGGGCAATCAGGGGGGCAATACCGGCGGGATGGGATCGTATTCCCAGCGCGACCACCTTCTGCCGTTCTTGTCGGCCGAGCAACGGGACCGTGCGCTTGACATCCTTCGCCGGTCCGTGGACGCGCTCCGTGCCGAGGGCCTCGCTTACCGCGGCATCCTCTACGGGGGATTCATGCTCACCACGGACGGCCCCAAGCTCGTGGAGTTCAACGCGCGCTTTGGAGACCCGGAAGCCCTGAACGTCCTGTCCCTGTACGAGCCGGGCGATTTCGGTGAACTCATGCTCGGGGTGGCGACGGGTCGAGTCGACCCGGTCCATGTCCAATTCCGACTTCGAGCGACCGTGACCAAGTACCTCGTCCCGATCGGATACGGTAGCCACCCCCAGGCCGGGGCCACCATCGAGTTGGCCGAGAACTCCATTCTCGACCAGGGGGTTCGGTTGTACTTCGGGTCCGTCGAGGCGACCGGAGCCGGTCGGGTTAAGTTCACGTCCTCGCGCGGCATCGGACTGGTCGGGGAAGCGAGCGCGATCCACGAAGCCCATCGTCGGGTCGAGTCGGCACTGGTCTTCGCGCAGGGACCGTACTACGTCCGGCATGATATCGGCAGCAAGGAGGACGTTGCGGCACGGGTCGACCACATGAGGAAACTCTTCGTCCCGGACGCGAAGCCCTCGCCGCTCCCCTTGTCGGTCGCCGGAGCCGGAGCCGCGCCGGAGAGCCACGGGGCCCCAACGCAAATTCTCACAGAATAGGTCCAAATCTGGATCTCGCCACCGGCGAGACATCGCCCCGATTCTGAGATACTTAGAGGTTAAATGGCGCCCGGGGCTCAAGGGAAGGTCCGTGTTCTGCCCGAAGTGTAAGCGCCTGATGCGGCCCGATAAGGCCGCGGGGGTCTGGGTCTGCGCCGCCTGTGGGACGAAGGTCCCGCTCGGAAAGGGGGCCGAGGTGGGCCGGTCGGCGCCCCAAGCCC
Organism: uncultured Thermoplasmata archaeon; assembly: GCA_963773945.1. Taxonomy (GTDB): domain Archaea; phylum Thermoplasmatota; class Thermoplasmata; order Lutacidiplasmatales; family UBA184; genus JAKIWV01. The sequence goes on from CAVZDD010000004.1 coordinate 288,244, forward strand.
GATCCGTCGCCGTGGTCGAGGAGAAAGCGTCGGGTACGCTCCCGACGGCGGACGAGTTGTGTCCCAAGTGCGAGAACATGAAGGCCTACTACGTGCTGCGCCAGACCCGAGGCGCCGACGAACCCGAGACACGCATCTTCGAGTGCACGAAGTGCGGGCACAAATGGCGGGAGTACCAGTAGCGTTCGACCCGGTCGAGCGCGTACGCGCTCCGGACGCGGTGGGAAAACGGGTGCATCTCCGCGGTTGGGTCCATCGCTCCCGATCGTCCGGAGGGCTCCTGTTCCTGACGTTGCGGGACCGCACCGGCACCGTGCCGGTGACGGTCCGCAAGGACTCGGTCGGTGCGGAGCGGTTCCAACAGGCCGAACACGTCCAGTTGGAAGGCGCGATCACCGTCACCGGCCTGGTGGCGGAGGACCCGCGGGCACCGGGCGGCCGCGAGGTCCGGGCGGACCAGGTCGAAATCGTGCATTCGGGCGAGCCGTTCCCGATCTTCAAGGACCAGACCGAGGAGTTCCTGTTGGACAAGCGACACCTCGCGATCCGCAGCCAGGAGTTCGTCCAGATGTTCCGGCTCAAGGCCGCGCTCCTTGGAGCGTTGCGGGAGTTCCTCTTCGAAGAGAAAGTGCTCGAGGTCACGCCGCCGATCATCACGGGCAACGCCGCGGAGGGTGGCTCGGAGGCGTTCGAGTTCGATTACTTCGGTCGGCCGGGCTACCTCGCGCAGACAGCGCAGCTCTACCTGGAGGCGCTGCTGTTCCCGAACGAACGAGTGTATGCAATCACGCCCTCCTTCCGTGCCGAGAAGTCCCGAACGCCGCGACACCTCACAGAGTACACCCATCTGGAGGTGGAGCTCGCGTGGTGCGACCTCGAAGGTCTCATCGATTTCACCGACCGGATGTTCGTAAGCACGCTCCACCGCCTCGCGGAGCGCTGCCCGGGAGAATTGAAAGGTCTCGGCCGGGACCCGGCCGATCTCTTGCGTCTGAACGCGCCCTTCCCGCGCCTGACGTACCAGGAAGCGATTGACGAGCTGCAGCGGAAGGGCTTGCCGGTCCAGTGGGGCAGCGACCTCGCCACCGCGGAGGAACGGGCCCTGACCCTCGAGCGGGATTCTCCGGTCTGGGTGACGCACTTCCCGGTGGAACTCAAGTCGTTCTACATGCTCCGGACGCCGGGCGACCCCAAGACCGTCGAGGCCGGGGACCTCCTCGGTCCGGAGGGCTACGGGGAGATCGTCGGCGCCAGCTGCCGGGAGATTGACATCGACCGGTTGACCGAGCGCATCCAGGCGGTCGGCGCTCGCCCGTCGGACTACGAGTGGTACCTCGACTTGCGCCGGCACGGGAGCGTCCCGCACGCGGGATTTGGAACGGGAATCGAGCGGATCCTGCGCTGGGTTACCCGCCGCGAGCACATCCGCGACACGACGCCCTTCCCCCGCACGCCAGCCCGCCACACTCCGTGACCCGCGTCGTCGCGGGGCGAAATCCTAAGAGCGGGCGCCCCATACGCTCGCCGTCGCGGATGTTCTGAGGCCTCGTTCGTGTCCCCTCCAAGTACCACCGGATCCGCGCCGGAGGTCCACGCCGTCCCGGCGCCCCCGGGCGTGGTGATCGACCGGGTATCCCACGAGGATATTCCCGAGATCTGCGCGCTGTACAAACGGGTCTGGGACTCCCCCCACGAAGGGGTGCCCGCGGAATTCCTGAAGGCAGCCATCCCCACCCCTCTGGAATTCACCAGTCGGATGGAGGGCGTCACCTACTTCGTCGCTCGCGAAGGAAAGAATCTGCGCGGGATCGTCGGCACGGAATTCTCCGAGGGCAACTGCCTCCTGGTGGGCTTGGCCGTGGACGTCGATGCGCGCCACAAGGGCGTGGCGACGGCGCTCGTGCTCACGGCGATCGACTGGGCCCGGAAGAACCACGCCAACGCGGTCTGGGTCGACGCCCTGGACAGCTTCACGGCCGCGAAGGGTCTGTTTCAACATCTCGGGTTCAGCGCGGCCGGCGTCCTCCACCGGCACCGGTGGAACGAGGACGTCCGGATCTTCGAGACGTTGCTCTGAGCCGGCTACGGCGCGCCACGCGCGGCCGGGGCGCGGGAGGGCCGGAAGGTGGTCGAGCCGTGCATCTGGAGCAAGCGGCGCATCCGGTGGAGCGCTTCCTCGCCGTGGCCCTGGGCGAAGAGACGCGCGCCTCGACCGAGTTCGGCGATCTCGGTCTCTACGGGGGTCCCTTGGAGCCTCTCCTCCTGCAGGAAATCGCCGTAGCGCGACACAAACCCCGGTAGTTCCCGCTGCACCTGCTCCATCGCCTGGGCCCGCAGGGCCCGGAGCTGCTGCTTCAAGGAGGCCAACCGGCCGCTGCGAAGCTCGCGCTCCAGTTCCCGGCCCAGTTCCTCGGGCTCGTTCGGAACGGTCAGCCCTACCCCCACCATGTCGCGGAGGAGAGAGATCACGGACTCGAGGTCCTCCCGAGCCGTGTCGAGGTGGCGCTCCTTGAGCGTGATGACCCGGTCCACCTGCTGGTAGGCGGTGAGCGCCCGGCTGATGTCCCCGGTCTTGGCAAAGTGGAGCGCGTCGTCCATTTGGTCCCGTTCGAGGCGGCTGTCTACGGCGTAGGCTTCGAGCCGCGTGAGTCGGGTCTTCACGTCGCGCTGCCATTCTTCGAGGGCGGCGAGGATCTGGTTCTGGGCGAGGCGTTCGACGCCCTTGAGCACGTCCGCCCATCGGTCATGATCGGAGGTCCGGCGCGCCGCCTCCTCGGCCCATCGGGGGAGGACCGGGAGGGTGAGGCCGAGCGGCTCGACCACCTCCGCCCACTGCTGGAGTTTCGAGAATCGTCGCGCTAGGTCCGGGGACACCGCCGGCTCCCTCGCCGACGGCGGGGTGCGAGCCCCGGTCGGCACTTCGACGCGCACGGCCACCGGCGGGGGCCGCTCGGGGAGAACGTCGAGCGCCGCGCCGCAGTGCGGGCAGCGCGTGTCGGTGGCCGACACGCGGTCGTGGCAGGACGGGCAGCGGAGGTCTTCGTCAGCCACAGGTGTACCTCGGGTTGGGGATGCAGGGGGTGAGATTTGAACTCACGAACTCCTACGAGACCAGGACCTCAACCTGGCGCCTTTGACCAAGCTGGGCCACCCCTGCGGGCCCCGCGGCGCGTACGGCTCTCCTGCCATAGCCTTTGTGCCCGGAAACAGGGTGGCCCTCGTCCCCCCTCTATACAGAGAGATTCTCCCACGGAAAAGCCTAGTAGTGAAGGCCTGTCGGAGTTCGCGATGTCCGCTAAGAGGCTGGCGGAGCCGCACGGTGCCCCCGGAGCGGCGACGGTCTACATTGGTCTCAAACCCACCATGACCTACGTTTTTCAGGTCGTGGCGCAGCTGAATTCGGGGGCGGATCCGGTCGTGGTCCGAGCGCGCGGGAACGCGATCGCCAAGGCCGTCGATGTGGTCGAGGTCGTGCGGCACCGATTCCTCGAGGGGCAGGTCGAGGTCGGTCGCATCAGCACCGATACCGAGCGGCTCACGAACCGGGACGGCCGGGACGCGAACGTGTCGGCGATCTCGATCCCGCTCAGCCGGGTGGGACCAGCGCCGACGGCCCGGCCGCCGGCGCTTGGGTCGCCCCCCACGCCGGAGTGACGTGGCGACGGTCCACGACCCACGTCGAGGCCCAGCGGTCTCCGAGACGTTGTCGTTCGGGATCCCGTAGGACCTGCACTCCTCCGATGGCGAGGGCGACCGCCAAGGTCGCCGCCATGACACCGAGCAGGATCGCCCCGGTGAAGACCAGGTCCCCGAATGAGCTCAGGCCCGCGCTGCCGGACCGGACGAGGAGCAGGATTCCCGGTGCCCCCAGGTCGCCGATCGCGAACAGGGAGACGGTTTTCGGGGACTCCCGGAGGACCGACTGGAGCGCGGTGGGGCGCGCCAGGCTTCGGTCGGTGACCGTGAGATGGAGGAGGACTTTCCCCGCGGTACTCCCGAAGAGGGCGTCGCAGACGACGTAGTAGAGGGCCGCGTATCCGACGAAACCGAACACGGCCAGATTGAACGTGAGGCCGTTGAGCACATCGTCGACCGTTCCCGGGAGGGCGAGCGCCAGGTAGATCCACAGCGCCAGGGCCGGTGCCGTGACCAACGCCAGGTCGATCGCCGCGGCCCAGGCCCGGCGTCCGGGAGCGGCGAATCGGAGCCGGCTCAGGTCGCGGCCGAGTTGGACGAATTGAGTGGCCATCGCCACGCTCCGGAAGGCTTCCCGGGGGGTGGGCGTGGGCGCTTCCTGGGAGGCAACGAGATTCCGGTAATCGTGAATCACATACGGGGCGACGGGGAGAACGTCCCAGGTCGCGGCGGGCGCGCCCGTTGCGGGGATCTGGAAGATCGTTCGCACCCGCTCTCCGGCGCTCTGACTCGCGGCGACCGAATCCCGAATCGCCCCCGCGAGATCCCCGCCGGCGAGCCGGACGGTCGCCGAACTAAGGATCCGTTCCGGAGAAGGCGGAGTGGGCGCAGGGGCCGGAACTTCGGGGGCGGTCCCGCGGTATCGCAACGCGATCAGTAGGAGGCCGGCACCGAGCGCCATGAGGCCGGAGAAATACACGAGGTCCTGAATCCCGGCTCCTCCGACCGCCAGAAGGGCGCCACCTCCCCCCACATAGAGCGGGGGTTCGCGCAGAATGTCGGCTCCGATCAGCGTGCCCAGCGTCGCGGTTCCGTATCCGATCGCGAGTCCGCGATAGGGCGCAACTCCCCAGATGGCCCCGGCCACCCAGACCGAAAGGATTCCCACCACCACCGGGCCGATCAGGTAGAACGGGAACGTGGACACAATCCCTTCCCCAGGGATCGCCTGGGACGTGAAGAACGTCAGCGGAATCGCCGCCGAAACAAGGCCCATGAACGTCAACGCCCGATTAGCGGCCGGGCGAGGCGCCCAGCGCGGTAACGCCGCGGAGGCGAAAGCAACCATCCCGCCGGCGGTGACGAGCACGCCCACCGAGGTCCAAAAGGTCGCCGTGAAGAGAACGACCGCGAACTGGACCGCGGTCTCGGCGGCGACCAGTAGGATTACCGTCCCTGTAAGACTCCAACCCGGCGTTCCCAGCTCGCGATGCAATAGGACGACCGAAAGGCCGATCGGGATGAGCGCCCCTCCGAGGTTGATCGCCACGACATTCCCCGCCCACGGCAGGAACGGGGCATCGGCTAACGAAGCGAGGAACGCACCTGGGAGCAGCAGCCAGAAAGCGAAGCGACCGAATCCGCTCGCCCGCGCCTCGGCGGGTCGACTCCAGGCCCAGAGGAAGAGGGCGATCCAGAGTAACGGAGTGAGGATCGTGCTCCCGACTCCGCCGATGACGTCATTGGACAAGACCCAGGGGTCTACCATCTCCCGTCGTCCTGCGCGCCCCGACGGGGTCGGCCCCTCGGTTGGCCCTTGACCACCTCCGGCCCGGGCTAAACGTTTTTGCCGCGCCCCTCGTCCCCGCGCCGATGGGGTCCACGCGCACCGAACAGGATTCGCTGGGGAAGCGGGAGGTCCCCGCCGAGGCGTACTACGGAATCCAGACGCTGCGAGCCATCGAAAACTTTCCCGTTAGTGGACTCCACGCCTCCCCCCATCTGGTCCGGGCCTACGCCCTGCTCAAACGGGCGTGCACCGAGGTCAACGTTAGCTTGGGCGCGCTGGATCCGGACCGGGGTCGGGCCATCGAACAGGCCGCCCGCGAGGTCGCGGACGGGAGGTTCCGGGATCAGTTCGTCGTGGACGTGTTCCAAGCCGGCGCGGGGACGTCCTTCCACATGAACGTCAACGAGGTACTCGCCAACCGGGCGCTCGAGCTCCTCGGCAAGCCCCGGGGAGAGTACTCGGCGGTGAGCCCGAACGACCAGGTCAACTTCGGGCAGTCCACGAACGATACCTTCCCGTCGGCCGCTCAGGTGGCCACGCTGTTCGCGCTGGCCGAGGTGCGAGCCGGGGTCCAGATCTTGAGTGCGGGCCTTCGTCGAAAGGGCGAGGAGTTTCGTGCGAGCGCCAAGTCGGGTCGCACGCACCTCAAGGACGCGATGCCGGTCACATTGGGGGCGGAGTTCCGTGCCTATGCCACCGTGTTGGACCGGATTCTCGAAACATTGCCGACGGTGGAGACCGCCCTCGCCGAGATCCCCCTTGGCGGCAACGCGGTCGGCACGGGCGTCAACACTCGACGAGGATTCCGATCCGAAGCCGTGCGCAAGTATGCCGAACTGGCCAAACTCCCGTTGCGGGTGGCCCGCGATCCCTTCGAAACGATGCAGAGCCGCTGGCCACTCGGCGCGGCGGCGGCCTGGCTCAAGACGCTCGCCCTCGAGCTCATTCGCATCGCCAATGACATTCGGCTTCTATCGAGCGGCCCGGCCACTGGGCTCGACGAGATCCGGTTGCCGGAGATCCAACCCGGCTCGTCCATCATGCCCGGCAAGGTAAATCCCTCCGCGGCGGAGTGCCTCAACCAGATCGCCTTCCGGGTGGTGGCCTCGGAGCTCGCGACTTCGCTTGCCGTTCAGGCCGGTCAGCTCGAGATCAACGTGATGATGCCGCTCGCCACGTACGAGGTGTTGTTCTCTTCGAGCATTCTGGCGCAGTATCTCCCCGTCTTCACGCGCACCTGCATCGACGGCATCACGACCAACCCGGAGGTCCTGGAACGGTACCTGAGCTCCTCGTCCGCACTTCTTACGATCTTGACGCCCCAGTTCGGATACCTCAAAGTGGCCGAGCTCGTCCACGAGTCCGCGCGGACCGGACGACCGGTGAAGGAGCTGCTCGTGGCCCGCGGCCTCGCGACCGAAGCCCAGGCCGAAGCGCTTCTGAGCCCGGTGGCTCTCGCCAAGCTCGCGGAGCCGGTCGAGTAAGTGCGAACCACGAAGGTTAAAGAGCCCCCGTCTCCGTGTCGCGCTCCTCATGGCGACGGTCGAGGAGATGGCGGTCTCGCTCGGCGCGGAATTCAGCCAGGAGTACCGCCGAGCCGTCTCGGTCCTCGGCCAGGTCGGTCTGACCGACTACGAGGCCCGGGCCTACATCGCGCTCGTGGCCCGCGGCATCGGTGACGCGGCAGCCATCGCGCAAGCCGCGGGGATCCCGCGCACGTCGGCCTACAAGGTCCTCGAATCGCTGGCGCAGAAGAACTACGCACAGCCTGCGGGAGGCAAGCCGCTCCTGTTCAAGCCCCGGCGGCCGATCGAGGTTGCCGAATCGCTCAAGGGCTCGATTCAGGAGGTCTTCGAGAAGCTCGAAGCGCTCCACGACATCGCCGCCGAGCATGGGGAGCCTCAGCTGGTTTACCTCCTCAACGGCCGCGAGAAGGTGATCGGAAAGATTGCCGACCTGCTCGACCAATCCACCAAGACGTTCATCCTCACCACGCCCCAGGTGTCGGACATCCGGGACGAGCTGGGGAAGAAGTTCGCCCACGCGGTCAAGCGTGGTGTGGAAGTGACCTTCGTCACCGCCCCCCTCCAGAAGATTCCCGAAGGGGTTCGCGTGATCCCGCGCAACAACCTCCTCGCGACCGAGGTGCTCGCGGACAACCAGCACGCGCTGCTCGCGGGCCCAAACCTCGAGGCCGCGGGCTTTACCGACAACCCGATCCTGACCGCGCACCTGCAGCAGTTCTTGGAGATCATTCTCGATCGAGGGACCGAGAACAAACCGTAGGCCTCCGGCGTCGACCGCGATGGGGCGTTCGGAAGTGCCACCGGCCGACCGGGTCCGAGCCCGTGTCGCTTCGGCCTTGGGAATGGCGATCGCCGGCCAGCTACCCGCGGGTTACCAGCGTCTCGGCCGGGTGGTCGTGCTGCGGTTGCCCGAAAACTTGCGCCCGCACTTCCGCGAAATCGGAGAGGTCTGGTGTACGGAGCTCGGTGTGGCGACCGTGCTGCGCCGAGCCGGAGAGACGGTGGGGGAGCTCCGCATCCCCCGCCTCGAGATGATCGCCGGCGACGACGCGCGTACGGAAGTGGTGGAGTACGGGATCCGGTACCGGCTCGACGCCCAGCAGATCCTCTTCGCCCGGGGAAACCGGACCGAGCGGCACCGCGCGGGTACCGTCACGCAACCGGGCGAGGTCGTCGCCGACCTCTTCGCCGGGATCGGGTACTTCAGTCTCCCCGCCGCCGTCTTGGGGGGTGCCCGACGGGTGTGGGCCGTCGAGAAGAACCCGGTGTCGTACTCGTTCCTGTGCGAGAATGCACAACGCAACCACGTAGCCGACCGCGTCGAATGCCTTCGGGGGGACAACCAAGAGGTGGAGCTACCGGCACAGACCTTCGACCGGGTTTTCCTAGGCTACCTGCCGACCGCTGTACCCTGGATTCCCCGCGCCATCGGGCTTCTGAAGCCCGAAGGGGGAACGGTCCACGTGCATCTGGCGGTGGGAAGTCGCGATAGTCGGTCGGACGCAGAGTCGGAGGTCACGCGGGGGGCGGAAAACGCCGGTGCGTCGGTCCAACAGGTCCGCTCGCGCGTGGTGAAGGCATTCGGCCCCGGTCGGGAACACGTCGTGGTGGACCTGACCGCGCGCCCTCCGGCGGGCGATCGAGTCTAGGTCGTGCCGGCGGGGGCCGGCGCGGGGCGCGCGACCGCCGCGTCCTTCCGCAGCTTTTCCAACGCGACTGGGAAGGCCCGGACTAAGCGGTCGATGTCCGCGGGCGGGTTGGAGAACGAGACCCGAATGAATCGTCCACCATACTTCGGGGAGAGATAGTTGCCCGCCCGGACGAACACGCCGTGGGTCAGGAGAAGCTCCTTCTGCAGCGCGACCGGCGTCACACCGGTCTCGGCGATGTCGATCAGGAACATGTTCGCCTGGGAGGGGAAGACCGGCAAGGAAAGGTCGGGGAGACTCGACACCAGGGCCCGGATCCGTTCCTGGTTGGCCCGAGTGGTGGCCCGCACGGTCGGGAACCATTGGGACTTCGTTGAAAGCCCCGCCGCGGCGGCGACCTGCGCGAGGACGTTCACGCCCAGGTCATTGGTGTTGAAGCGAAGCGCCTCTTTGATGAGGTCGTCCGGACCGACCATGCCGCCCAACCGCAGGCCGGCCAGGCCGCAGTTCTTCGAGACCGACCAAGCGGTGAGCGTGCGTTCCGGATAGAAGCCGTAGGCGAGCGTGTGATGGTCGGCAAAGTCCCGATAGGTCACATCGTGGAGGAGGAGGAGCCGGTGGTCCCGAGCGACTTCCGCGATGGCGCGGACCTCGTCCTTCGAGTACCCCGACCCGAGGGGATTCAGCGGGTCGATGAGCAGGATCATCCGGGTCTGTGGGGTGACCGCCTCGCTCAAGCGTTCGGCGGTCAGCTTGTACGGGGGCGCGTAAATGTCGAGATCCCGTATTGAGGCGCCGGCAAGCTGGATGAATTTGTGGATGATGAGGTAACTTGGGTCGGACGCCAGGACGACGTCGCCCGCGTGCAGGAGCGCTCGGATCGACATGTAGAGCGCCTCGGTCGCGCCGGCCGAGATGATCGTGGGGGTGTCGAGGGGGAGGCCCAGGTCGCCGAGGACGAGCTCCTTGAGCCCGATCTGGCCGGCTGCGAGCGGATACCCCTCGTACAACCGATCTCGAATGGCAGCGATCATCGCGGGCTGGACGACCTCGGACGGGACCAGATGGTTCGTGTTCTGGCTGAGCCACGCGACCTCGGCCCGGTGTTCGTGGGCATATCGGAACGCGTCAAAGGGCGGGTCGGGCACCGAGGACCTCCGCCCCCCCGAAGCGACGGGCGCCATAATTCCTGCGGGCCGACCGAGCCCGGTACGTCCTACCCGACGCCGGCCAGGTAGCTCGTGACGATCCCCATCGATTGGCTCCGGGCTTCGACTCGCGCGAACCCGGCGTCCTGCATCATCCGGACCATCTCAGGGCGCGGAGGAAGCCCGCGGAGCGAGTTCGGGAGGTAGCGGTACGGCCCCGCACTGTGGACGGCGGCTCCCAGCCACGGAACGACGTGGTCGAAATAGGAATGGAAAAGGTGCCCGATGAGCGGGGAGGCGGGCTCCGTGATCTCGAGCGTCAGGACCGTTCCGTGAGGACGCAACACGCGCCGGAACTCTCGGAAGACTCCCGGCAGGTCGATGAGATTCCGGACCACGAAGGCCGACATGATCACGTCGAAGGACCCCGCCGCCGCGGGCAGTCGGCGCGCGTTGGCCCGCAGATAGCCGACTCGCGGCGCCGTCGATTCCGGTCGGGTCCTCCCGTCGGCGATTCGTAACATGGCGGCGGTGAAGTCGGCCCCCACCACGTGCGCCGAGGGAAAGTACCGGGCGGCGAGTCGCGTGAGGTCGCCGGTGCCGCACCCGACGTCCAGCACGCGCCGGACCGGCGGGTCGTGGGCTCGAAAACGCGATAGGTCCCAGAGGGCCCGTGGACGCCAGAGGTAGTCGTTGCCCATCGAGGCGGCGTGGTCGAACCAGTCGTACCGGCGCACGATGTGGGTGAACATCGCCTGAACATCCCGTTCGAAGGTCGGCGAGGACCGGTCCGGGTGCGGAGAACCGTCGGACGCTCGATGGGCGGCCACGGCAGGCGGGACGTTCGGGACTTCGCTCGCGGTCATGGTCCGGTTCGACGAGAGGGGGTTCAGTGGGCGAGCGCTTCCTGCAGCTTCTCCCGGATGGGCGCAAGGTCGGCTCGCAATGTCACGACGCCATCGTCGATCGAGGCTTGGAGGAGGGTCCGAGCTTCGTCCAGGTCACCCCGGTCGAAGGCCAGCCGGGCCATTCGCAGCTTCATCTCGGCCCGATCGGGCTGGAGTTCGAGCTCTTCGGCCTTGTGGAGGGCCACCTCGTACCGCTCCTGCGCCTCGTCAAACTTCCGGGCGGTGTGGGCGATGATGCCCTCGATCATCGTGATCTGCTCTTCGGCCAACTGATCCCCCAGCGGGCCGAGCAAATGACGGGCCCGAGCAATGGCCGCCCGACCCCGGTCGACCTGGCCCACTTCGGCCCGGAGCTGCGCTTCGTTGAGGGCGCAGTACCCCATCCAGATCCGCGAACCGGAGCGTTCGGCCGCCTCGCCCGCGATGGAGATATCGTGGATGGCCTCGTCCATGCGCTGCACGTTGTGGAACACCAGGGAGCGGTTCATGTAGACCCGGGCGAGCGCCGAATAATCCTTCGATTGGGCGAACACCTGCCCCGCCGCGTCGTAGAGGCGGAGCGCCTCGTCGGTCTTCTCCGGGCCGCGGGTGATCAGCGTGTTGGCGAGGTCGATGAGGGAGTGGCCCCGTTCCACCGGGTCCCCCTCTTTCTCCGCGAGGAGGACCTCCTCCCGGTGGTGGCGTTCGGCGTCGTCGAAGTGCCCGAGTCGCATGCTCGCCGCCCCCAGGACCCGATGCGAGACGAGAATGCCGCGCTGGTTCCCCCGTCGTTCGAAAATCCCGAAGGCCTCCTGGGCCAACTTGCCGGCATCGGCGTTCAAGCCCTGGTTCTGAAGGTCCCGGGCGAGCCAGAGCAAGGCGAGACCGAGGTCGGGCTCGCGCGAGGGGTCGGTACGCGCCCGGTTGACGGCGTCCCGGAGGACCTCCTCGGACCGGTGGAAGTCCCCGAATTCGTCGAGGATCCGGCCGAGTTCAATCATCAATCGCAGTTCCGTGGCCGGGTCTCGATGCGGAAGTCGTCGGGCACACTCGAGCGCGCGCTGCAAGTGCACGATCGCCGCGTCGTATGCATACGCCGCGGTCGCTAGCTGCGCCGCGCGGCGATTGTAATCCAGGGCCTTCGTTTCGTCGTGGGCGAGATAGAACTGCCGGGCGAGCTCGAAGATGGACCCGCCGGAATCCCGGGAGCCTTGTTCGATCGCCAGGGCGGCCTTCCGATGCAGGATCCGGCGACGCGTTTCAGTGAGTCCGGCGTACGCCTCGGCCCGAACGGCCTCGCGGACGAATTCGTAGACCTCTCCACCGTTCTCCCGCAACAGCCCCCCGCGGACCAGACGGTCCAATGACTCGGCGAGCTGCTCTTCGTCGATTCCCGCCGCCGCGAGGAGCGTGGGGAAATCGAACTCTTTTCCTAGGACAGCGCCGTAGACCAGCACGCGGCGGTCCGTTTCGTTCAGAGACCGGACCCGGTCGCGTAGCACTTCCTCGAGGTCGCGAATCCCCGTGTCGCCCCGCGGTGGCGCAGTGGTCGCGCCGAAACCCATCGAACCGCGAACGAGCTGCTCGACGAAAAGGGGATTGCCTTCTGTCTGGGTGAACCACCGGACAACGGCGTCGCGGCTGGGTTCGTGGCCACCCATGAGCCACCGAACGTAGTCCGGCAGCTCGCTCTCCGCGAGGGCACGGACCGGGATCCGGGCCACGCTGGGCGTCGCTGCGAGGGCGCTGAGGAAAGAGGCGGTCCGGGTCGGGGCCTCGCTCTCGGGCGTGCTCGTGGCCAGCAACAGGATTCTCCGTTCCGGGAGAATGCGAACGAATTCGCGCAGGAACTGGAAGCTGGAATCGTCGGCGAATTGCAGGTCGTCGATCGTCAGCAGAAGCGGCGCCCGAACCGCGAGGTCGCTCAGGAAGGCGGAGACCCGGTCGTGGAGTTCGATCCGGCTCTCGTCGACGCGGGCCGCGGGACCGGCCAGAAGGTCCAGCAGCCGGTCCTCCGACTCTCCGCCTTCCCGTAGGTCATAGAATCCGGCCGGAAGGCCCGGCGGGACGGAGAAGTCCTGCTTTACGGGCGCGAGCAGGAGGGGTAGGCTCGCGGTCGTGGGGTCGGGCGTTTCGAGGGTGGGCGGAGCGTTTCGGAGCGACCGGACCAGGTCCTGGATGACGGCGAAGGGCTGGGGCGGGTCGGCCGGCAGGGCGACCCCTTCGAGGACCTGGAATCCCCGCTCCCGGGCATCGGCGATGACGGTCCGCAGCAGGGTCGTCTTTCCGACACCGCCCTCCCCCACGAGGAGGACGCAGCTTCCCGCCCCACCCTTGGCCAAATCCAGGTGCCGAAGGATACCCTCCCGAATCTCCGCGCGGCCGAAGAGGGGTTTGGCCCGGCCGGACCCGGTCGATCGCGTCGCCATCCCGGTCCCTCTGTAGACTATCCCGATTCTCTGCTATAAGCGGGAGGTCCCCGCGGGGTCATCGGCGGGGAATTACGGGGCATCGGCGGGTCCGGCACCCCCAAACGCTTATGGGGAACACGAGGGGTCGGCGGCCGTTTCCGTGTCCGGCTCTTCCTCGCCGTTCTCCAAATCGCGGTGGCCCTCCACCCAGGAGCTGGGCCTCGCCGGTTTCGGTGCCCTGATCGTGCTCGCCGTGGTCTTCTACCTCTGGTGGGGGCTCTTGTACGGCGTCTGGGTGGACAACGGCGTCTACGCCGTCGTGATCACCCTACTCCTGTTCGGAGTGGCGGGGCTCTGGCTATTCTGGCCCGAGCCGCCCACCGCCACAGAGCCTTCGGCCTGAGCCGGCTCGGTTTCCCCGTTAGAGCGGGCGTCCCGCGAGGGTCCACCGGGTCGTCTGGGTCTTCCCGCAACCGATACATTCGATCGGATTTCCGGGGTCGATGGGCAAAGGACCCTCCGGAATCCCGAGTACAGCCCCCTCGATCGCCTGCTCGATCTGATGGCCGCACGCCTCGGTCCCACACCAGGAGACGATGCGGACCGTCGTCGAGTCCTTGAGTTCCTCCAAACGGCGGGCGACCGAGAAGGCCTTCTGAAACGTTGCGCGACCTTGGGCGGCCAGGGCCCGGTCGTAATCCGCCAGGGCCTGGAGGATCGGTTCTTCCAACGGTCCGGGGCCGAGGCTCGACTTTTGCCCGAGGCGGTTGACGGCTGTGACGGTTCCCGCGGCGGCCTCGCGAGGACCTATCTCGATCCGGAGGGGGACGCCGCGGGATTCCCAGAGGTAATACTTCGCGCCGGGCCGGTCCTGTGAGTCGTCCACGTGAACGCGGACCCCGCGCGTCCGTAGGCGGTCGGCCAGCGCCCGCGCCGCGTCGACCGCGATCGGTCCGCTGTTCTGGGACACGATCGGCACGACCACGACCTGGTAGGGGGCGATCGAGGAGGGGAAGACAACCCCGCGGCGGTCCCCGTGGAAGGCGACGGTGGCGCCGAGGAGACGTTCCGAGAGGCCGAAGGTGGTCTGGTGAACGAACTTCAGCTCCCCCGACAGGTCCTCGTATCGGATCTCGTAGGGGCGGGAGAAGTTCTCCCGATAGTGGTGGATCGTTCCGACCTGGAGGGTGCGGGCGCCGCCCACCGGGAGGTCGAGGGCGATCGAGTAGAACGCGCCGGGGAACTTGTCCCAATCGGGGCGTCGGCTGGCGACAAAGGGGAGCGCGAGCGCGTCCGCGATGCCCTGGAACGTGGCGAGGTTCGATTGGCACCGGGCCGCCGCGGCCTCGTCCGTGGGCTGGCAGGTGTGCTCCTCGAAGAAATGGATCTCCCGGATCCGCAGGAAGGGGCGGGTCGTCTTCGTCTCGTATCGGAACGTGTTCACGATCTGGTAGACGTTGAGGGGCAGGTCCTTGTGGGACCGGATCCACATCGCGAAGATGGGATACATCGCGGTCTCGCTCGTGGGCCGAAGAACGAGGGGGACGTCGAGCTCGGTGGCCCCGCCCCGGGTGACCCAGTAAACCTGGGCGTCGAACCCCTTGACGTGTTCCTTCTCCTTCTGGAACTCGGTCTGGGGAATCAGCGTCGGGAACTCGACCGCCCGGGAGCCCGTGGCTTCGATTCCGCGGACCATGAATCCGTCGAGCAGCCGCCGGGCCTGGAATCCGTACGGGGTCCAGACGTTCATCCCCTTCACGGGGTAGCGTTTGTCGGTGAGTCCGGCGACTTCGACGGCTTCGAGGTACCAGTCGATGAATCGCTCGGCCTTGTCCGGGAGCTCGGCCATCGGTGCCTGCTCGGCGGGGAGGGTCCCGCCGTATAAGGGTGCCCCGGGAAGGGCCGATCGGGAGGCGCTCCCGGCAGGCCCGGGCCCGCGGATGGCATCCAATGAACCAGAGGCCTAATAGTGCCCTGCTACCCTTTTACTGATGCCATGCGGCTCGTCGTCTGCGTCGACCGGGATGATGACATCGGTCGCAAGACCGGCATCCACGGTCCCATCATCGGCCGGACCGCCGTCCTCGAAGCGGCCGGCAAGCTCGGCACGGCCGACCCGGAGGACACTGACACGAATGCGTTGTTCGGCGGTCTCCGGTTATACGACGAGCTTCGCGCCGAGGAGGAAGAGGTCGAGGTCGTGGCTCTCACCGGCTCCGCGAAGGTCGGTCTCGTTTCGGACCGGTTGATCGCGGAGCAGCTCGACCACGTGCTCAAGGACCATCCGGCCGAGGCCGCGTACTTCGTCTCCGACGGCGCCGAGGACGAGTACCTGCTCCCGATCCTCGCGTCCCGGGTCCGTATCGATGGCGTCCGCCGGGTCATCGTCCGGCAGGCCCCGGGAATCGAGTCGACCTACTACACCGTCACGCGGGCGCTCAAGGACCCAAAGCTGCGGGCGAAGACCGTCCTCCCGTTCGCGCTGGTGCTCATCGCGCTGGGTTTCGCCGCCGCCGCCGGCCAGGTCGTCTGGGGTTTCATCGGGCTACTGCTGCTCATCGGGATCTATCTCATCTTCTGGACGTTCGATATCGACGAGGCGATCATCGAGTCGGTCACCTCGGCGTCCGCCGATATCCGGCAGGGCGCGATCGCCTTCGGGTTCGGCCTCTTCGCCATCGGGGTCATCGGCGCGGGCTTCCTCGTGGGGTACAACCACTACCTCCCGACCGGCGCGAACAACCTCGACCGGCTCCTCCAGTTCTTCCTCGCCGGCATGATCTGGTGGCTGGTCGGCGGGGTTATCTGGGAAACGGGACGCGCGATCCGGCGCTATGTCGCCAAGGGCCACATTCCCCGGTCGTACCCCATCGCGATGATGTCGGTCTTTTCCCTCGGGTTCGTGGCCTACGGGATCCTCTACCTCGTGGAGTACGTGGAGGGCCTTCAGCCCGCCTACAACCTACTCTTCATCCTGGGGGCGATCGTCGGCGGCCTCGCGACCCTCGTCTTCGCCGGGTTCTTGACGCAGTATCTCAAGAGCCGGACCGCCGAAACGGCCGCGACCGCGGTCGATAGCTAGGGCCGATCAGCGGGCCGTCGAGGCCGCCGCCTGTTGCAGGGCGCGCTCCACGTCGACCGGCGGTACCGGCAGGTGGCATTTCTCGCGGAGCAGTCGGGTGACGCCGGTCGCGTCTTTCCCTTCCGGCAGCGCCTTCGTCGCGAGGGCCCGGAGGTCTTCCCAGTAGGTCCAGGGAAAGACGACCCAGACCCAGCGAGCGGCAGGGACTTCTTCGGCGAAGTAATCCGGCACCAATTTCGAGTGGGTGATGTGGAGACAGGCGGCCGTCTCGAGCCGGGCGGGCCGTCCTTCCGTTCGGATGTGGTCCACCGCGAGGGCCAGGCTCTCGCCCGTGTCGGTGATGTCGTCGACAACAAGCACGGTCGCGCCCTCGACCGACCCCGACAGCCGCTCCGTCAGGGCGGCGTGCCCGTCCTTGGTCGCCGTCTCGCCCCAGTGGGCGGTCTGGAGCGCCAGCAGCCGCTTGACGCCCAGGTGATCGGCGACGAGCCGCGCCGGGACCCAGCCCCCCCGAGTGAGGCCGACGATCACCTGGGGGTTCCGGCCGGCGGCCTGGACCTTGGCCGCGATGGCGCCGGTCCAGGTGTCGAGGTCTGCCCAGGTCGCGAGCCGGCACGTCGGAAGGTCGGTCACGGCTTGCCGGGGGGGCCCGAGTCCGTTTACGGGAAGAACCCGCGGATCTTGAGCGCGTCGACGACCCGCTGGATCGCGACCACATAGGCGGCGGTCCGGTTGTTGACCTTGCGTTCCTCCGCGACGGCATGCACGCGGGCGTAGGACTCGGTCATGACCTGGTTGAGCCGCTGGTTGACCTCGGAGAGGGACCAGGAGTAGCCCTGGATGTTCTGGGCCCACTCGAAGTAGCTCACCGTGACGCCGCCGGCGTTCGCCAGGATGTCCGGCAGCACGACGATGTTCTTTTCGAAGAAGACCTTGTCCGCCTCCGGTATCGTGGGGCCGTTCGCGGCCTCCGCGACGATCTTGGCCTGCACCTGGTTGGCGTTCTTGGTCGTGAGCTGGTTCTCGAGGGCCGCGGGGATTAGGATATCGGTCTTGAGCTCCAACAGTTCCTCATTCGAGACGGGGTTCGAGCCCGGGAATCCGACGACCGACCCGGTCTTGTGCTTGTGTTCCTCGACGTCGTGGAGGTTCAACCCGCCGGCCTTCGTGATCCCGCCCTTCGAGTCGCTGACGGCGATGATGTTCGCTCCAAACTCGTCGTGAAGGATGTTCGCCGCGACGCTGCCGGCGTTGCCGAATCCCTGGACCGCGACGTTCGAGCCCTTGAGCTTGAGTCCGACGAAGGGCGCCGCCTCGCGGACCACGTAGGCGCATCCGCGACCGGTCGCCTCGCCCCGTCCCTCGCTCCCACCGATCGCGATCGGCTTGCCGGTCACGACGCCCGGTACGGAGTAGCCCTTGTACTGGGAGTAGGTGTCCATGATCCAGGCCATCGTCTGCGAGTCGGTGTAGACGTCCGGCGCCGGGATATCCATCTCCGGGCCGATGATGGGCACGAGTTCCGTCGCGAACCGGCGGGTCATCCGCTCGAGCTCGCCCTTGCTCATGTGCTTGGGGTCGCAAATGATGCCGCCCTTGGCCCCTCCGTAGGGGAGGTTGACCACGGCGCACTTCCAGGTCATCCAGGCCGCGAGGGCCCGGACTTCATCCAGGGTAACTTGAGGGTGGTATCGGATGCCGCCCTTGCTCGGGCCCCGGGCCATGCTGTATTGAACCCGGTATCCGGTGAAGACCCGGTAGCTGCCGTCATCCATGTGCACCGGGAAGTTGACCGTCAACTCGCGCTTTGGGTGCTTGAGAACTTCCCGGGTACCCTGATCCAGGTCCAGGATGTCGGCGACGATATCGATCTGGCGCTTGGCGGTCTCGAACGGGTTGATGCTCGCGTCAGCTTGAGGCATTGGGGCCCACTCCGGGCCCAACGAGGTGCGGGGCGTATTTGAGCCCACCTCGGACACTGCGACGGCGGCGCACGCCCGGGGGCTTCCGAGGGGGCCTACGGTTCCCGCCACCGAGCGAGACGCATCGCCATGAGCGCGAACAGCAGGGTCAACACGACGAGGCCGACCACTTCGACCGGGACGGACGACAGCGCTGGCACGACCGAGATCTCCGGGACCGGGAGACCGGCGGCGTTGGCGGCGAGTTGGCTCGCGAACGTCGACGGGGAGAGAAAGGCAATCCAGCGGTAGTGCGCTGGAATCTCCGCGATGGGGTAGAAGATCGGGGGAATGACCGACAGGACGGTGAAGACGACCATGCCGATGGGCCAGATCTCTCGGAGTTGCCGGAAGAACGTGGAGAGCAGGAATCCGAGACTCGTCGCCAGCAGCCAGGTCAGCAGGATCACGCCGATCAGCGCCAGGATGGTGAGGGCGGTGATGTGGATGTCCAGCCCGAGCACGACGATGAAGAGGGCGAGTGCGGGCACGGTGAACGCGAGCTCCGCGAGGGCCATCCCGAGCACCCAGGAGGTCGGGCGTAACGGGCTCGTGATGAACACCTGTTGCAATTGCCGCTCGAGCCGGAGATAGGCGCAGTCGGTCATCATCCCGTTTCCGGTGAACAGCGCCGAGAACAGCACACCGCCGATGATCCCGAACGGGAGCACGGAGTGCGGGGCGATGACGTAGAGGAAGAACAGGAAGCTGAGCGGCGTCAGGAAGATCGCCACGAAGAAGACGGGGCTGCGGACCAGTCCCAGGATGCCATGGAAGTAGCAGATCCGGAAGACCGCGTTGGCCTGGCCCTGCCACGTCATGCCAGCGCCTCCGAATCCTCATCCTCGATCTCCTTGCCCACGAGTGTGAGGAACGCATCCTCGAGGGTCACCGGACCCACGTTGATCGGGATCTTGCGCTCGAGGGCGCGGTTCGTGAGCTCCTCGACCTTGTCCCGGGTCGTCAGCAGGGTGATTCCGGCACGCTCCGAATGTACCTCTCCGTAGACGGCGAGCTCCTGGGCCGTAAAGCCCCGCGGGAACTGGAGTCGGACCTCGAGGCGAACCTTCGACTTGAGCGCCTCGGCCGTCCCTTGGTAGAGCACGTGTCCGCCTTCGATGACCGCGAGCTCTTCGGAGAGTTGCTCGGCTTCGTCGAGGTAGTGGGTCGTGAGCAGGACCGTCGAGCCTTTCTGAGCCGCCCGGCGGATTACCTCCCAGACCTGCCGACGGGCGAAGGGGTCCATGCCGAGCGTGGGCTCGTCGAGGAAGAGGAACGGCGCCTCCGTGGCGAGGATCATCGCGACGAGGGTGCGCTGTTGCAGACCGCCCGACAGCACCATCGCGGGAATGTGCTGGTAGGACAGCATTCCCATTCCCTCGAGAACTTCATCCGCTCGGCTTTTCGCCGTCTCGGCTGAAGCCCCGCGCACGCGCAAGTACTCCTCGACGTGCTCGCGCGGGGTCAAGTGGTAGAACGGCTTACCCTCCTGCGGGACGAGCGCGATCTGTTCCCGGACCTCTCGGGCGTGTTTGACGACGTCGACCCCGAACAGCTGGATAGTGCCGGCGGTGGGCATCAGGAGGCCCGTAGCGATCTTGATGAACGTGGTCTTTCCGGCGCCGTTCCGGCCGAGGAATCCGAAGAGCCGGCCCTTGCCGATCGTCATGTCGACGCTGTCGAGTGCTTGGACCGTCCCGCCCCGACCGCGATAAGTCCGGGACAGCGAACGAGCGACGAGCGCCTCCATGACGGGCGGTCGAGAGTTCTCGCGGGATAAGTTCGTCGGAATTCCGTTATGGGTCGTCGAAGTGACGCCAGCCGGCGCGCGGCAGCGGCTGCGCTCGGCCCCCGCGTTCCAGCCACGCGCCTTGTCCGCGTTCCACCCGTCCGATGACCGTCAACGGGCACCCGAGTCGCCGCAGGGCGGAACGCACACGGGCCACCCGTGCCGGGTCCAGGGTGGCGAAGAGCTCGTAATCCCCACCGTAGAACGCCGAACGAAGTTGCGCGCGGGTCGGGGCTCCCCGAGGACGAAGTCGATGGTGCAGGGGGAGTTTTTCCGCCACGAGGACGACCTTTCGGCGGCTGTCTTTCGCAATGAGGTGGGCGGAGTCCGCGACTCCATCCGAGGTATCGGTCATCGCGTGGGCGACCGGACCCAGTACGAGTCCCTCCGGGATCCGGGGGAGGAACTGTAAGGAGCGGACCGGGTCGCGTCGGTAGGCGCCTCCGAAGCCGACGGCCCCGGTCGTCACGACCGCGTCGCCCGGACGAGCTCCTCGTCGGGTCGGGAGGGATGCGCGGCCCGCCCAGCCCACGGACACTCCGACAACGGTCCGGGTCGGACTCGGTTTCGTGTCGCCGCCCACCACATGGCATCCGAATCGAGCCGCCATCCGTTCGGCCCCGAGCAGGACCGACCGGGCCCAGCCGATCGGTGTCCCCGGCGGCACCATGAGGTCGATGAGGACCGCCGCCGGACGCCCTCCCTTCGCCGCGATGTCGCTGAGATTCGCGGCCGCCACCGCTTCGCCGACGAGACGCGGCGGGGCGGCCCGCCGGAAATGCACGTTCTCGATGAAGGCGTCGGAGGAGAGGAGCACGACGCGGTTCCGTCCGACCGCCAAACCCGCCGCATCGTCGCCGATGGGCAACATGCCGCTCCGACCGGCCGGGAGGTGCGTGCGCACCCAGCGATGGAACGCCCGTTCACCGAGGACCTGGGGACGGCCGGGCGTCGATGGCATGGACCCTACTTGTACGGTACGAACTCTTTGCCCAGCAGCTCGCGACCGAGGATGATCCGCATGATGTTGAGGCCGCCCTCGGCCCCGACCATGTAGGACATGATGCCCCGGAACCCCAGTTCGAGGCCCACGTCCTTCGTGTACCCGGCCGCGCCGAACCACATCATGACGCGACGGACCGTGTCGAACGCGACTTGGGGCGCCGTGAGCTTCACGCTCGCCACGACCTTGTCGATCTCCGACCGGTGCGACGGGTCGCCTTTCATCACGTACCGGTCGATGAGCCATGCCGCGCGGCGGCACTGCCATTTGACGGCCTCGATCTGCGTGAAGAGGTCGGCCATCTCGAACTGGATCCCCTCGAATTTTCCGAGCGGCTGCCCGAATGCCTGCCGCTCCTTGATCCACGCGATACCGGTCTCGAGCGCCCGCTCGGCGGCGCCGACGCACGCGGCGGATACGAAGGTTCGGGCGACCTGGAAGCCCTCCATGGCGTACTGGAAACCTTTGCCTTCCTCCCCGATGCGGTATCGCGCCGGGAGTCGCACCTCCGCGTAGGTGAGCCCGCCGGTGGAGATCCCCATCCGGCCCATGTTCTCGAATTTCTGGGAGGCGATTCCCGGCGAATTCGTGGGGACGTAGATGAAATTGAAACCGGAACCGCTCCGGTTGTGGCTGAGCGTCAGATGGCCGCCTCCGAGGCGCTTCGCCTCTTCCACGCCGGAGACGAACGCCTTCTCGCCACGGAGGACATACCCGTCCCCATCCCGTCGCGACTCCGTCTTCATGTTGCCGAGGTCGCTGCCCCCGCCCGGCTCCGTTGTGGCGATCCCGAGGAACGCCTTCCCCGAGGTCACCGCGGGGAGGATCTCCCGCTTGGCCTCCTCGGTCCCATGCTTGGCCAGGGTCCATCCCCAACCCGCCTCGAGCAGGTAAAACACCGCCGTCGCCATCGAAAAATCCCCACGTCCGACCTCTTCCGCCGCCAACTCGGTCAGTACGGCCGATGCGCCCAGCCCGCCGTACTCCGCGGGGACCAGCGGAGAGAGCAGCCCGAGTCGCGCCATCTCCTGGAGCACCTCGTCGGGGATTCGTCCTTCGGAGTCGATCTGCCGTTCGTGGGGGCGGAGCACCTTGTCCCCGAACTTCCGAACGGCGGCCTGGAAGGCCGTCTCCTCTTCGGTGAGCTCAAAATCCATTTGCAATCGTCGCGCTACGGCGTTCGGGCGATAAAGCGTCCCCGTTCCGCCCCGGTCGTCCCTCAATCCTTTAAGGATAGTTCGACTCGGCCACGGTGAGCATGGCATGCCGGTGCGAGTGGCGGTTAATGGGTTCGGCACAATCGGGAAACGAGTGGCCGATGCCGTGGCCAAGCAGCCCGACATGCAACTGGTCGGTGTGGCGAAAACGCGGCCCAGTTTCGAGGCGCGGCTCGCCGCCGAGAAGGGATACACGCTTTTTGTGGGCGGCGACGGCCGGACCGAAGATTTCCGGGCCGCCGGTCTCGCGGTCGAAGGAACGACAGACGAGATGTTCAAGCGCGCCGACGTGGTCGTGGACGCCACCCCGGACAAGGTGGGGCGGGAACACTCTGCGAAGTACGCCGCGGCGAACCTGAAGGCTATCTATCAGGGCGGCGAGAAGCCGGACGTCGCAGAGCTCTCGTTCAGCGCGCTCGCCAACTACGACGCGGCCAAAGGCAAGAGCCGGGTCCGGGTCGTATCTTGCAACACGACCGGAATCGTGCGCGCGGCGTCCGTGCTGCGCGCCCGATACGGTGTCGAGTGGTGGGACGCCACCCTGATTCGCCGGGCCGCGGACCCCACCGAGAACAAGAAGGGGCCTGTCAACGCGATCCTGCCCACCTTCCAGTTTCCTTCCCACCACGCGCCGGACGCCCAGACGATCTTTCCCGACCTTCCCATCACCACGATGGCGTTGGTCGTGCCCACGACCCTCATGCACGTCCACGTCAACCACGTTCGGCTCCGCAAGCCTCCGGCCAGCACGGCCGACGTGGTTGCGGCCTTCCGGGAGACTCCCCGGTTCCAGGTCTTCCGGAGTTGGGAACACGTGGAGGGAACCCCCCAGGTGCTCGAGTACGCGCGGGACCACGCCAGCCCGCGGGGCGACATGATGGCCAACGTCGTGTGGGAAGACGGGGTGCACCTCGAGGGCGCGGACCTTCACTTCTTCCAGGCCATCCACCAGGAATCGATCGTGGTACCGGAGAACATCGATGCGATCCGGGCGATGTTCAACCTGGCGCCCAACGCCAACGCATCGATCGCAGTGACCGACATGACGCTCGGCCTGCGGGCCAAGACTTAGCGCGTCTTTCTCTTGCGCCGCTTCTCAGCGGCCGCTTGGGCCCTGGCCTGGCGCTTCTCGGCCGGGGTCCGGTCGCGGAAGATCTCGATCCAGTTCCCGTCCGGGTCGGTCACGTAGCCCACCCATCCATCGGTCGAGGCGGGCGTCACGTTGGTGGGGCCGGCGCCCTGACGGAGGAGCCCTTGGTAGACTCGGTTCAAGGTCGCCTTCGGCGCCGGTCCGAGGAAGAAACCGATGTGGTCCAGCCCTTCGCCGATAACGAATGGTACGTCGAACTGGGAGCCTTTCGGATACCAGTTGAGCTCCAGTCGTTGGTGGGAGGCCGGGTCCTGCAGGAGTACCCAGGTCCCTCGTCCGTACAGGCTCAGGTCGCCTCGGCTGACCTCGCGAAGACCCAAGGCTTTCGTGTAAAATCGAAGCGAGCGGTCGAGGTCGGTCACCCGCACGCCGGAATACCGCAAGTGCATACCGGCACGACCGGACCCCCGCCGAAATAGCTTGGCCCCCGGCCCGAGGACCAGCGGCTGGCTCACCTCGGTCCGCGAAAGCATCTAATAGACTACCCGGCTCGCGCGGCCTCGCAAATGTACTACCTGGACTACCGGCACGATGTCGTCCGCGTTCCGCCTCACCGGTTGGGGCCGAAGCTGGAGACGGTGCTCACCGAGCTCGCGCAGCAACAGTTCGAGGGCAAGCTGGTCGATGGCCAGAGCCTCGCGGTGATCGTGAAGGACGTCAAGCCGGTCGGCGAGGGCCACATCATCCACGGGGATGGCGGCGTCTACCAGGAAGTCGAGTATCAGGCGCTCCTGTTCAAGCCCGAGATCCAAGAGGTCGTCGAAGGCGCGGTTGTCGAGATCCGGAAGTTCGGCGCGTTCGTTCGGTTCGGACCGCTCGACGGGCTGCTGCACGTGTCCCAGATCATGGATGACCGGGTCAACGTCGACGAGCACAACCAGCGGCTCGTCGGAGTCGAGACCAAGAAGGACCTCAAGGTCGGGTACAAGACCCGCTCCCGGATTGTCTCGCTTTCCCTGTCGGAGATCTCCCCCCGCGACAGCCGGATCGGACTCACGATGCGGCAACCCGGCCTCGGCCGACTCGAGTGGGTCGCAGATGCCCACAAGAAGGCAGAGGATAAGGGCGGGAAGAAGGGCGGCAAGAAGGAACCCGCCGGTAAGGCGGTAGTCAAGAAGGACGCCGCGCCTGCGGCTCCGGCCAAGAAGGTAACGGCCCCCGCTGCTCCCGCGAAGGCGTAACTATGATCCAACTCAAGGCGTGCAAGAACTGTTCGTTCATCTCCGAGGGGACCAAGTGCCCTCGGTGCGGTGGAGAGACCAGCCGCGAATGGCAAGGGTACCTGCTCGTCGTGGATCCGGAGAAGTCCGAGATCGCCCGCAAGATGGGCATCCACGCCGGCGGACGGTACGCGCTCCGTGTCAAGTGACGAGGAAGGGGTCTGGGTCGTCCCCGCGGCACTGCGTTCCCAACTCGCCGAACGGTACGGGCCGGTCTACTCCGGTGCGGAAGCCGACCGCCGTATTCTGGACCTGAAGATTTTCGGCGCGTGCGGCGACATGGTCACGGCCCAAGCGTTGCGCTTGGGCAAGACGCCGCTCGTGGCCATCGTGGACTACAAGACCAAACGGAACGAGCCGGTCGACCCCACCGCGTTCTCATCCCTCGCCCAGGTCCGGGTTCGCAAGGTCCACAATCCGCCGGGCATGCTGACCGAAGCCCTTCGTACGGCGATCCACGACCTCGTCTTCGAGGGTGGGGGACTCATCGTGGTCGACGGGGAAGAAGACCTCGGCTCACTCGCCCTCGTAGAAGCGCTTCCATCGGGAGCGACCGTTATATACGGTATTCCGGGTGCGGGGGTCTCTTTCGTTCCGGTCAACGCCCGGACGAAGGATAACGCACGTTCGCTCATCGCGCAAATGGAATTCCGGAAGGTAACCCTTGGACGTTAAGATCCTAGAGGAGCGACCCAACCCGCTCCTGCATCGCAAGGAGTACACCTTCGAAGTGGACCACGCCGGCGCCGCGACGCCGCCCCGGGCGGATGTCCGAAAAGAGCTCGCGAAATTGGTGAAGGTGCCAGCGGACCGGCTCGTCATCGAGCGCATGAACGCCCGATTTGGCACGGCGAAGACCCAAGGCGAGGCGGTGGCCTACGCCACGAAGGAAGCGGCCGACGTCACCGTGCGCGAACACATTCTCATCCGGAATGGACTCCGGGAAAAGGCCAAACCCGCCGCCCCCGCCGCGGGTGCAGAGGCTCCGGCGCCCGAGGCCCCCAAGGAAGAGCCCAAGGCGGCCCCCCCCAAGGCCGAGGAGCCGAAGGGCGAGGCTCCCAAGGAGCATGCGAAGCCTGAACACCCGAAGGAGGAGCATCCGAAGGCCGAACACCCCAAGACCGAGCATCCCAGGACGGAGCACTCCAAGGCGGAGTCCCACAAGCCCGAAGCCCCGAAGGAAGGCCACAAGGGCGAGGGTCACAAGGGCGAGAAGCCCGAGCACGCCGACAAGGCCGAGAAATCCGAGAAGCACGAGGGGAAGCCCAAGACTGCCCACGAGCCCAAGAAAGAGGACTGATCAATGGGCAAGGCGCGCGTGGGCCTCTACCAGATCCAGGGCGAAACGCTCACCCGGACCCACAAATCATGTCCCAAGTGCGGAGCCGGCGTATTCCTCGCCGAGCACGACAACCGCCGTTCCTGCGGCCGGTGCGGCTACAGCGAGTCGAAGACCGCCGGACTGAAGGGCAAGCCGAAGGGCAAGTAGCCCCCTCCCCCGGTGTCGGGCGGTCGCGGTCACCCCGGAATATGGGGACGGACGAGGTTGCCTTGAAAGCCGCCCGCCGACCGAGATTCTCTTTTAGTATTTCCCAAAACGGCCGTCCAGGCCCACGCGCCCAAGAACGTGGGACGGAGTTCGGTGGCCGTACGCAGGGCTCCGGCGGTTTCGTACCGACGCGGGGGATCGATCATAGCACAGTCGCCGTCAGAACCAGCAGCGTTACAGCGGCTCCCACGAACAGACCCATCTCGACGATTCCTCGAAGCGTCGGCATCGTGCTCCCGATCTCTTCGACCGCGCGGGTTCTATTTGGTGGAATGTCCAATGCGAAATTTCTCCCCTCACCGTAGCGACGGAACGAGATCGGTTGGGGCTGGACGGGCGCGGTCCGGCCGAGTACCCTAGATACGGTCCCGCCTCGAAGGGGGCGCGCGGGGCCGTGGTACAGCGTGAGCTTTTCATTTAGGGCCAAAACGTAACGATTCGAGTAACCGACTCCTGGCGCCTCTGCCGGATTCCAGAGAGAGTCGAAGGCTCCGCTCTACATCACGAGTACTTGGCGCGCCACCGAGTGATCGGGCGGAAGATTTTCACGAGGTCACGGCCCATCGGGGTCAGCCGATACTCCACGCGGCGCGGGACGACCCGAATGACGTCTCGCTGGACCAGTCCGAGGCTCTGCATCCGTTTGAGTCGGTCGGTCACCGTCGCGGTGTTCGCCCCGACGCCCGCTCGCAACTCGTTGAATCGCTGGGGACTCTGCTCGACCAGAACCCAGAGAATGTGCAGCACGTGCTTCTGCCCCAACAGCCGGAACGTCCCCTCGAAATCGCAGTGCGGGTGCTTCCGAGGAGAGGGCCGATCGGGCATTCCGGCGCCCCCAACGGATTCGGATTCAAAAAACTTCCTGTGCTTTATCATTCAAAGTTTAAGTAGGCACTAAACTTGGTCCGCAGGAGAGCTATCGATGCAATCCTGGAATGAAGTCCACGAAGCGAAAGGTCTGAGACCGGGCGAGATGACCCACGGCGCCGCGAATGGCGAGGACATCCTCGTCGTGAACGTGGCGGGGGAGCTCCGAGCCTTCATCAATCGTTGCGGACACATGAACGCCCCGCTGGATCTCGGAGAGTTGAAGAGCGGAGTCATCAAGTGCCCCCAGCACAACGCGGTCTTCGATGCCCGCACCGGCGAGGTGCGGGGTCAACCCGTTTTGGGCCGGCCCGGGATGGACATGAGCAAGCTACCGCCAGAGTTTCTCGAGGGAATGAAGAAGATGGCCCCGATCATGGCCCGAATCGAGTGCCGGCCGCTGGTGCCCGTTCCCATCGAGTTCTCGAGCGGGAGGGTGCGTGTCTGGGCATAGTGGGTCGCCCGCCGCCGAGGGCGGAGGTGCGTGGGAGCGAGTGGGCGCTCGCGGTGAGCTCCGGGAGGGTTCAAAGCAGTACGGGGAGCTAGGGAGCCACGACCGCGTCCTGTTGGCTCGGCTGGGAGGGAAGATCTACGCCACCCAGGCGAACTGCGGGCACATGCGATTCCCGTTGGCCGATGGCAAGGTCGAAGGAACGATCCTGACCTGCCCGCTTCACAAGGCGCGGTTCGATCTCGCTACGGGCGCGAACGTCGGGAGGCCCCAGGTGCCCTGGATTCTCACCCATACGAAGATGGGTCGGGGTATTCTCTCGGTTCGAACGGAGCCCCTGCGGAGGTATGAAATCGAGGAACGCGATGACGGCATCTACGTGCGCCAACGGGCGTGAGGCCTTTCGCCGGCGGGACGCCGCTCCGAGCTGGCATCTCCGCGGGAGGAGTTCCCGAACGCAGGCTCGCCCACGGATCGGCGCTCCTCAGTGCCGATTCGATGGCGGTTGCATAATCCAGGGGCGGCGCCCCCGACCCGTAAGCGCAGGAAGCCACGTGGCGGGAGGTCACGGCGTGTGATCGGAATTGGCAGCGCTGCCCCCGACTTTGAGTCCATGGACTCGAGGGGCGAGAAGTTCCGCTTGTCGGGTCTGAGAGGCAAGAAGGTGGTGCTCTACTTCTTCCCGAAGGCGTTTACCGGCGGTTGCACGATGGAGACGAAGCAGTTCGCCGAGATTTCACCATCTCTCTCGAGCCGAGGGGTGGAGGTCGTCGGAATCAGTGTCGACCCGGCGGAAACACAAACGAGGTTTGCGGCCCACTGTGCGGCCCCGTTCCCTATCGTGAGCGACCCGTCGAAGGCCATCGCCCGGTCCTACGGGGTGCTCTCGTTCATCGGGTTCTCCAAGCGGGTCACGTTCTATATCGATGAGGGCGGGATCGTCCGGGACATCGTCGCCTCGATGCTGCCCGGTCCCCACGTGGCTCGGGCCCGACAACAGTAAAGAGTCGATTCAAGGCTACGTGCGTTGAACCAAAACTTCCCCCGGCTGGGGGGGAGGGTGCTCCTTCCCACGGCTCGTTACATCGTTGTGGGGACTCCAACTGTGCCATCGCCGCAGCATCTGGACGTGGATCGGCAATCGGGCTCCCTTGAAGTGATGACGGTAGAAATCCAGCGTGATGGCGTGTTCCTCGTACACCACGAATTCGTTGTACCCGTGGACGGCTTCGAAAGCCTCCCGGCGAATGGCCGCGAACCCCGACATGGACAACTTGTATCGGAACACGGACGTCAGCACGTTGAGCATCGTGCACTCGGTGCGCATCATGAACGTGTTCGCCGTCGGCCCCGGCCAGTAGAGCGCGGCGATCGCGAACTGCCAATCCCTTCGTAACCAATTTTCCCAATCCCAGTCGGATTTCAATTGTACGTCATCGTCCACGAAAACGAACACGGCACCGGAGGCCGCGGCCGCTCCGACGTTGCGCGCGTGGGCGGCGCCGCCCGGAACCGACACGGCGATGAATTCACACCCCGGGGGGAGCATCGTTCGGATTCGTTGTAGGTTGGTGGGATCGAACCGCCGCATCGGCGTAATGAACGAAATCATGCCCTCACCCGTCGGTCCGCGGTCGGGGGGGGTTCCGTCCGCGGGAGGGAGGCGTCGGGGTCGGCCTCCCTATCCGGCCGCTCGGAATGTCGCTCAGGCGCGAGCATGGAGAGCTCCGGATTCGGGGTTTACGTGAACGCTGCGCACTCGAACACGCGCCGTCCCAGGGCCGCAGGGATCACGGCGTAGGCGAGAAGGAATCACCGGCCCAGCGCTCGGAACGAAAGCACGGCCAGTCCGTTCAGAATCAACCCGAGGATGGCGATGGACAGGAGAGCGCTCCCGATGTCCGGCCAGTTGAACCCGGTCAGGATCAGGTCGCGACAGGCAGTCGCGGTATAGCTCACCGGGTTGAAGCTCGAGAACGTCTGGACCCAGCCGGGGAGGAGCGCTTTCGGGAGCAACGCCGTCGACAGGAACAGGAGAGGGAACGTCAGCGTGAAACTCACCAGTTGGGTGGATTCGGTGTTCTTCGTCCGAAGGGCGACCGTGTTGGAAAGGCCGGAAAAGGCGAGTCCGAACGTGGCCGCGAGGACCATGATCATGAGATCCCCCGGCAGCCCGCCGGCGAAGGGGATCCGCCACCCGAGTCCGAGCTTGAACGCGTAGGCGATGGCGAGGACCAGCCCGGCTTGCCCCCCCATGCGCAGGCCGTCGGCCAGCAGTTTCCCGATCAGGACCGAGCTCCGCCGCATGGGCGCCACGAAGAACTTGTCCATGAACCCCGAGTCGATGTCCATCACCATCGAGAAGCCCGTCTGGGACGAGCTCGTGATCGCGGTCATGATCGCGATCCCGGGAAGCAGCACGGCCACGTAGTCGTACGGGAGCTTGGCTCCCGTCAAGCCGGCCGCGCCGGCCGAGAAGATGGTGCCGAACACCTGGCTGAAGAGCCCGAGCCAGATCAGCGGCATCAGGAGGGTGAAGAGCAGGACCACCGGGCTCCGGCTCAGCTTCTTCAAACTCCGGTAGCTGACCCACCAGATCTCCGAAAGTCGCATCCCGACATTCGACTCGACGGCGGGCGTGAGTCGGTGGGCGGGGGCGTAGCGTACCTCGGTCATCTCCGTCGCATCATCCTCGGGCCATATCCGCTGCGGGAGCTCGGCTTGACCTCCTCGACCCGCATCGCGCGGCCGGTGTGCTGGAGGAAGACCTGGTCGAGCGTAGGGTGGGCGATGGCCACCTCATTGACGGCGATGCGCTCGGACTCCAGCTGGCGCACGATTTCGAGAAGGGTCGCGCCTCCGTTGCGGGTCCGGGCGGTCACCCCCTGGTCGAAGGGGCTGGCGCTCTGAACACCGGGCACCCCCCGGACCAAGGCGAGCGCTTGCGCCCGGGCCGCCTCGAAACGTTCGTCTTGGGGGAGCCGAAGGGTCACGACGTCATCGCCGATCGCGGCTTTGAGTTCCCGGGGGGTTCCCGACGTGACGATTTTCCCACCGTCGATGATTGCCAGCCGTTCGCACAGCTGATCGGCCTCTTCCATGTACTGCGTCGTGAGGAAGATCGTCGTTCCCTCCTCCCGATGGAGTTTCCGAATATACTCCCAGACCGCGTTGCGGGTCTGGGGGTCGAGTCCCGTGGTGGGCTCATCGAGGAACAGGATCTGGGGCTTATGGACCAGCCCCGAACCGAGGTCGAGACGCTTCCGCATGCCGCCCGAGTAGGTGAACGCGGGCCGGTCCGCCGCATCCTGGAGTTGCAGAACATCGAGCAGCTGCTCGATGCGGTCATTGATGATCGGAGTGGGGAGGTGATAGAACCGACCCATCAGCATGAGGTTCTCCCGACCGGTCAACTCGCCATCCACCCCGGCGGACTGCCCCGCATATCCAATGATCTTGCGGATCGCCTCCCCGTCTCGGTCGAGGTCGTGCCCCGCGACCCGAACCCGGCCGCTCGTTTTTCCTAAGAGGGTCGTGATGATCTTGATGGTCGTCGTCTTCCCCGCCCCGTTCGGCCCGAGGAATCCGAAGAACTCCCCCTCGCCAATGGAAAAACTGATCCCATCGACGGCCCGGACCACCTCTTGGCCCGTCGGGCCCCGACCCCCGCCGTAGATTTTGACCAGGTCGTTAACCTCGATGATCGGGGAAGCGCCGAGGGTGGGGATGGGTCCTCCACTCATGGATTCGCCTCTTCGAGGTTAGGTGAACTCTTCGCGCTCGAAGAGCAGCAACCCAAGGACGGCGGTGATCACGAAGTACGCGAGCATGATCGCGACCCCTTCCGGGATGGTCGCGTTGTTCACCATCTCGGTAAACCCGCCCCCCGGTCCCGGGACCGTGCAGGTGTGGATACCGGGGTTGCTCATGCACGACGTATTGAAGACGCCCCCGATGATCGTATCCGCGTACGTCAGGATGAACCACGGGGTGATGTGAATGAGCCCCGAGATCAGGTCCTGCAGCAATGAGAAGCCGAACAGGAAGAGCACGGCGACCACGAGGGTGGCGTAGGTGCTGGTTTTGAACATGGAGCTGAACAGGAACGTGGCGCCGAGCAACGCCAGGAGGTAGACGATGGCGAGGACAAAGGACTCCCCGAAGCTCCACGTGAAGGCGCTCCCACCAAAGTAGTACAGGCTATTCGCCACTACCAGGACCGCGTAGAACACGACGGCGGCGAGAGCGGCGATGAACGCGGCGATGTACTTTCCAAGGTAGACCGTCGCGCGACGGAGGGGAAGTCCCATCAGGAAGTACCCCGTTTTGTTCTGAAACTCCCCGGCGATGGCGTCTCCCCCGAAGATGACTCCGGCGAAGATGACGATGATCGTGACGCCACCCCCCCACAGCGTGGCATAGAAGGCACCCGAACTGGAGAGGAACATCGCGGGTCGGTAGTAGCCGACCACGGCCGTGAGGATGGCCCCGAGAATCGCCACGATGCCGATCATCAAGATGAACCGGCGAGAGAACACGTAATCGCGGAGCTGATATCCGGTCAGTTTCAGGACCTGTTCCCAGCTCCGAAGAACGGGGCGCCGGTGGCCCAGCCCTCCCGTCGCCGCAGGGACTTCCCTCGACGCGTTCGCCGCCAGGACTCTCAGTCCCCCTTCTCGATTTGGCTTAGGTAGATCTCTTCCAAGGCACTCTTCGATTCCTGGAAGCTCACCAGGTCGAGGTCGAGCGTGGCGAGCTGGCGGAGCAGGCGCGCCTGGCCCATGAGGTCCCCTTTGAGGAAGAGACGAACGCGGTGAGGATCCAGCCGCTCGTACTTCAGCACGTCGGGGAGCGTCAGGATCTGGCGGCTGAGAACGTCGTCGGGAACGGGGCGGGCGAAATTCGCGTCGACCGAAGACTCTCCGTGATAGAACTTGGTCGTGATGTTGTCGAGGGTGTCATAGAACAGCAGCTTTCCATGATTAATGAGGGCCACCTCGTCGCAGACGTCGGTGACCTCGGCCAGGATGTGGCTGCTCATGAAGATCAGTCGGTCATGCTTCTTCAGGTCGCGGACAATGGAACGGACCTCCGCCATTCCGCGCGGGTCGAGACCAGTGGCCGGTTCGTCGAGCATGAGAATCTCCGGGTCGTGGACGAGGGCGGCGGCGATGTTGATGCGCTGCTTCATCCCTTTCGAGAACTTACCCACCCGTTTGTGAGCCCATTCGGTCATCTTGACCTCGGCGAGCACAATGGGAATACGTTCGTTGCACTCCGCCCGAGACATATTGCGGAGGTTCCCGACCATCTCGAGAGCCTGGGTCGGTGTCAGGGAAGGGTAGATTTCGGGCGACTCAATGAGCACCCCCGCCACTTCCAAGGCGCGCTTTCGTTCCCGCTGGACCGAGAACCCGTTCACGAAGCACTCCCCTTCGGACGGGAAGAGCATATTCGTGAGCAGCTTCAGCGTGGTCGTCTTTCCGGCCCCATTGGGGCCGAGAAAGCCCACGCATTTTCCTCCCTCGAGCTTGAGGTCTAGCTTGTCGAGCGCCGTAAAGTCGCCGAAGCGCTTGGTCAGCCCGTCCGTTTCGATCGATGGAGGGGGCATGTGCGCCTGACCTGATAGTCAGTAGGCACGAAGCACATATTTAGCGTACGCCGTCGGAGGGGGGGAGCGGTGGTCATCCGAGCTTCGGGGGCCTCCGGGGGGGGGCAAGGTCTCGGCTGAATTCTGCGGCGGCAATCGTGAGGGCTTCCGTCGCCGTTCGAAGCGATGTGGCGGGGGCCGCATCGAGGGCCCGACCCAGCTTCTCGATGAAGGCGGCACGAACGGACGCGAGAAGCCGGGAGCCCTTCGGAGTCAACCGCAGCAGTGATTCGCGCCGATCCTTGATGGAACGGACCCTTCGAACCCATCCGTCCCTCTCGAGCGAATCCACGATTGGCGTTACAGTCTGCGGGCGGACCCCCAACATCGCGGCTAGGGTTGACATGTTGGCTTGTTCATCTCTCGAGAGCCATCGTAGGACGAAGAACTGAACGGGGGTCAGCTTCCAATCCCGAAACAAGCCTCGTTGCTCCTGCTGGAATGCCTCCGTCAGACCTTCGAGGGCCACCACGAATCGCCGGCTTTCCTCGGACATGGATGGGGGGGTCGTAAACTTCGTGGACCCTGACCATCAGAAGACCGCTCAGAGGCATAAGTGCGTTGGTCGCTCTCCCGGTTCGATACCGTCCGGCGGGGCGACACCCTGCGCTGGAGCAAGCTGGGCTTCCGACATGGCACACACCAGAGCCATTGGCCGAAAAGTCCATACCCGTCCGCCGCTGGCCCAGTGAAGTCCGTAGCGGGCCCGTAGTATAGCTTGGACATCACAGAGGCCTCCGGAGCCTCGAACCCGGGTTCGAATCCCGGCGGGCCCGTCACCGCTACCCCGTTAACGCGTCCCAGCGGAATTCGTGAGGGCATCGGCATCCTCAGAGCGTATTCGTTCTCCCTGAGGTCAGGTTCCGATTTCCGCAACCCTAGTGGTAGAATGCGTCACTTAAGGGGTCGCAATGGGGCGTTTGCGCCAGCCCCCTTGCGGCAGGAATGACTCCGCCTGGAGCCATC
Source organism: uncultured Thermoplasmata archaeon (assembly GCA_963773945.1). GTDB lineage: Archaea > Thermoplasmatota > Thermoplasmata > Lutacidiplasmatales > UBA184 > JAKIWV01. The sequence continues at coordinate 322,195 of CAVZDD010000004.1, forward strand.
CCTCACTCGGTGGAAACACCAAGAAGGAAACGAAAATGTTGCTGACGGGATTGGAAGTAGAAGCGATGCGAAAGATAGCTGAAATGTGCCGCGACGCCCAAGTGGATGCGATGCGTCTGATCCACGCGCTTCGAATCCGGAGCTGGGGAGCCCGCGAGATCCACGGACTGCTCCGAATGGCGCTGCGGTTCCGGTAAGCGGCTGTCCGGACGTCGGGGACCGACTCGAACGGAAGGTGGCCGGCAGGAAGCCGGCCACCGGGGGAGGATCGAGCACGAGAATGGGCTGCGACAGGCTCGACGCGGCCCACGACAGTTGAGGGCAGCGGTCCCGGCGAGGCGTTGGCCCCCAGGCTGCTATTCGATGACCTGGGACTGGAACGATTTGAGCCGTTGGACCGTTTCCTCGTAGAGGGTCCGGTTCGCCTCGGGATCGATCCCGACGGCCCCCCAGAAGTCCCAGCGGTTCAGAACGAAACAGTTGACCTCGGTGATGGCGAAAACGTCCGCCGTTCGAGGTTCGTCGACGAGCAGCGCCGCTTCTCCGAAGAACTGGCCCCGGGTGAGGGAGGAGACCTTCTGCCCCGATCGACGAATATCCGCGGTCCCGTTCAGTAGCACGTAGAGGCCCAGGCCCTTCTCCCCCTGCCGGACGATCGTCTCCCCGGCATGGAACGTACGGTCTTCTCCCGTCTCGACGAGCTTCGCCAGCTGCTCCTGGCTCAGCGCAGAGAGCATGGGGACGGCCGCCAGCAGGCCCAGTCGTCCGGAGGGGTCGGCGGGCGTCGCCATCAGTAACCGACTCCATCAGCGACCCGGGGGTTATATGCGTGTCCGCCGAGGACGGAGGGGCCGGGGGACCGGAAGGGCCGGTCTCCGCGGAGAAACAGACGCATCCCGTAAATTCTCTAAATACCGGCGCCCGACTTGTCGGCTGTCCCGGGGTCGCCCGGGAACGCGCGGGCGGGGGAGGAGGGGCCGTGAAGATGTGGGTCTACATTCTGCGGCGGCTGCTGTTGGTCCTTCCGGTGGTGATCGGCGTGATGTCGATCACGTTCCTCCTCGTCAGTCAGATCCCCACCTCCACTCGGGTCGCCGCGTTTTGTCCGGGCCGGACCGTCAAGCCCGGGACGCCCCAATATGCGACGTGTCTGAACGAGCTCGGATTGAACAAGCCCATCCCGGTCCAGTGGGGAATCTACGTTTGGAACAGTCTCACGCTTCATTGGGGGTTCACGAGCCCCCGGAGCGCCGCCACCGTCGGAGCCAAGTTGGGCCAAACGTCCTGGCCCGTGGCGCAGGTCCTGGGCTGGTACCTCCCCTACACGCTCGAGCTCGCCGCTCTCGCGCTGATCATCATCTTGGCGGTGGCGATCCCGCTCGGCAACCTCTCCGCCCTCTACCGGAACCGGCCCGTGGACCAAGCGGCGCGCGTCCTTTCGTTCTCCGGCTTTGCCTTTCCGACCTTTCTCCTCGCCTCCGTCGTTCTGTTAGGCGCGGTGCTACTGAGCGGGGGCCTGACGGCGACCTGCGGCGGTCTCGCGGCGCACTTCCAGGATTGGTACGGTTCCTGGCCCAACCCGGCCTGCCTCCCGGGCCAACCCTCGACCCTCCCCAGTTGGATCGGCGCCCATGACCAGACGTCGCCCACGGGGTTCCCCACGATCGACGCGTTGATCCACTGGAACTCGCCGTCCGGCCCCTTCCTCGCCTACGAGTCCCTCAAGCGGATGATTCTCCCCGCGGTCGTCATCGCGTACGGGTTCGTCGCCAGCATTCTTCGGTTCGTCCGGAACAGCATGCTCGAAGTGATGAACCTCGACTTCGTCCGGACCGCCCGCGCCAAGGGCGTTCCCGAGCGACAGGTCGTGAACCGGCACGCCGGTCGCAACAGCCTCAACGTGACGGTCACCGTACTCGGGCTCACTTTTGCCTTCTTCATCACGGGCTTCCCGATCATCGAGGAGGTCTTTCAGCTGCGGGGGATCGGGTTCCTGCTGGCCCTCTCGATCCAGCCGATCCAAGATTACGGCCTCATCTTCGGCACGACGTTGCTGTTGACGTTCATCGTGGTGGCCGCGAACATCATCGTCGATGTGACCTATGCCTACCTCGACCCACGGGTCCGGTTGGGGTGAATGTCGACCCCGCGCGCAAACTCCGAGATGCTGGAGTCCACCGAGGGGGCCCCCTCGACGGGCCGGCGGCCCAACCCGCGCCTCGACCAGTACAAGCGGACGTTCTACTTCCTGCGCCGGAACCGCCTCGCGATGTTCGGCCTCATCATCATCCTCTTCTGGGTCGGCGTCGCGCTCTATTCCCCGTTCTACAACGCCCCGGGCGACCACCTTGCCCCGTACTGCTCGAGCTCCGTCACGGCCGGCACGAACTCTTCCTGCGCGGTCACCGTCTGTACCTACGGTCCCGGCAGCGAGCCCGCCTCGACCCCCTGCTACCCGTTCGCCTTCGGAGAGGCTTCGGTGATAGGTCCGACGATCAGCTTCGCGCATGGATTCTCGCTCGGCCCGTTGCCGTTGGGTTCGCTCACCGTGAACCCCGGTGGCGGGATCATGTACAACATTTTCGCCGGACTGATCAAGGGCGCTCCCTGGTCGCTTGGGATCGCCGCCGCCATTGTCGGAACCGGCGCTCTGATGGGGCTGTTGCTCGGAGCGGTGGCAGGGTACCGTGGAGGGTACCTCGATGAGACGATCATGCGGTTCACGGACATCTTCCTCGCCATCCCCGGCCTCTTTCTGGTTCTCGTGACCCTCGCCGCCGTGGGCCGCGATTTCTCGACCCTCAATGGCCGGGTCGGTATCCTGATCCTGGCCTTTGTCGTGACCTTCTGGCCGATCTACACGCGGATCGTCCGCGGACAGGTCCTCATCACGAGAGAGCAGAAATACGTCGAAGCGGCCCGCGCGGGAGGGGCGGGCCCCGCGCGCATCATTCGGAAGCACATCATTCCCAACTCGATGTACCCCGTCCTCGTCCAGCTGTCGCTCGATATCGGGACGATTCCCCTCCTTCTGGGTGCGATCATCTTCCTGGGCTACCAGCTCTGGCCGAGTACCTACTTCCCCGAATGGGGTACGATCTCCGCCTTCGCGGTGACGAACCTCGAAGGGTTCCTGGTCGAATGCACGGTCGCGTCCAGTATCGCACCCTGCGTGTTCCCCTGGTGGCAGATCTTCTTCCCGGGACTCACGCTCTTCGTGTTCTGCATCGCGGTCAATTTCCTCTCGGATGGTCTCCGAGACGCACTGGACCCGAGACTCCGGAGATAAGCGGTCCGGAACTCCTTCGACCATCGCTCGGGGGGACAGACGCCGATAGTAACGCGGCCTCTATAGTGGCCCCGGCACAAGGTTGATAGGACGGCCCCTCCTCGCCCTGCCACGGCCTAGCAAGGCCGGGAAGTGGTTACAGTGATTCCTCCGGAATTCGACTATCACGCGGCGAACAGTGTGGACGAGGCGATCGGTCTCCTGCAGAAAAATCCGGGCGAGTCCAAGATCCTCGCCGGGGGCCAGAGCCTCCTTCCGCTCATGAAACTCCGTCTCGCGGAGCCGAAGTTCCTCATCGACATCACGCGCATCCCGAAACTCTCCTATGTGACCGAGAGCGAAGAGTGCCTCTGCCTCGGGGCCTCCACGAGGATCAACGACCTCAACGACTCCTCGCTGATCCAGACCCGATATCCGCTCCTCGCCGACCGCCGGAGCGCACATCGCCGACCCGTTGGTCCGCAACATGGGTACGGTCGGCGGGAACGTATGTCACGGGGACCCGGGCAACGATCTACCGGCCTGCATGCTGGCCTCCGGCGCCCGGTACGTCGCGCGGGGCCCGAAGGGGGAACGAACGATCGCCGCGTCCGAGTTCTACCAAGACACCTTCGTAACCGCCCTCGACCCGTCGGAGATCCTCACCGAGGTCCAGGTTCCCAAGGCCCAAATCGGGGATGGAGGCGCCTACCTGAAGATGGAACGGAAGGTCGGGGACTTCGCCATCGCGGCGGTGGCCGTCCACCTCCGCCTGGACGCCCACGGCACGGTCAGTCAGGCCGGCATTGCGCTCACGAACGTGGGCCCGACCGCCCTTCTCGCGCCCAAGGCGGCGGCGTACCTCGTGGGCAAGAAGCCCACGGATGCGGATCTCCTCGCCGCAGGTAAGTTCGCGGCGGCAGCGGCCCAACCGAGCGCCGACATGCGCGGGCCCGTCGATTTCAAGCGCGGAATCGTCCAGACCCTCACCCAGCGGGCCGTGAAACGGGCCTGGGAACGCGCCGGGGGGAAGAGCTGATGGCGAGTACCGCGATTCCCCGGCTCACCGCCGGCGCCCCAATCCGCGGAGCCACGCGCACGATTCACGTTACCGTGAACGACGTGCCGTTCGACATCGCCGTCCAGGACCGGACCTTGCTGGTCCATTTCCTCCGGGACATCTTGGGGATGACCGGGACCCACATCGGCTGTGATACGACCCATTGCGGAGCCTGCACGGTCCTGCTCGACGATCGGCCGGTCAAGTCGTGCACGGTCCTCGCCGTCCAGGCCGATGGTTGCAAGGTGCGGACCGTCGAGGGGCTGGAGGTCGGAGGCAAGCTCAGCGCAGTCCAGGACGGATTCACGACGGAGCACGGGCTCCAGTGCGGGTTCTGCACGCCGGGAATGATGATGACGTCGACCGCACTTCTCGCCAAGAACCCGAACCCGTCGGAGGAGGAGATTCGCCGGGCGATCTCCGGTAACCTGTGCCGCTGTACGGGCTACATGAACATCGTGAAGGCGATTCAACACGCGGCCAAGACCCAGGGAGGGAGCCCGTGACGATCCACGGCGGCATCGGGCAAAGCCTCGGCCGGAAAGAAGATGCCCGGTTCATTCGAGGGAAGGGAAACTACAGTCGACGACGTCCAACTCCCCGGGATGCTGTACCTCGACTTCGCACGGAGCCCCTACGCTCACGCGAAGATTACCGCGATCCATTCCGAAAAGGCGCTGGCCGTCCCCGGCGTTCTCGCCGTGGTCACGGGCAAGGACCTGGATGCGGCTAAGCTCGCCTGGATGCCGACGTTGATGTCGGACACCCAGATGGTGCTCCCCATCGACACCGTGAAATTCCAGGGGCAGGAAGTGGTGGCGATCGTCGCCGAGAGCCGCTACGCCGCCGCCGACGGCGCCGCGGCGATGGAGGTCGACTACGAAGCGCTGCCCGTCGTGAGCGACCCGTTCAAGGCGCTCCAACCGGACTCGCCGCTCGTTCGTCCGGACAAGGAGAAGAAATCCAACCACATCTGGCACTGGGAAGTCGGCGACAAGACCGGCACCGATACGCTCCTGGCCAAGTCCGATTTCGTCGTGCACCAGGACTTCTACATCCCCCGGATCAACGTCTCTTCGATCGAGACCTGCGGCTGCGTCGCGGCGTTCGACGCGATGGGCCGGCTGACCGTCTGGATGACGACCCAGGCGCCGCACGCGATCCGGACCGTCTTCGCCCTTGTCTCCGGACTACCGGAGCAGAGCATTCGGATCATCTCACCGGACATCGGCGGCGGCTTCGGCGGCAAGGTGCCAGTCTACCCGGGCTACATCGTGGCCGTGGTCGCGGCGTTGAAGACCGGAAAGCCGGTGAAGTGGGTCGAGGGCCGGATGGACAACTTGATGTCGAGCTCGTTCGCCCGGGACTACCATATCTCCGCTGACATCGGCGCGACCAAGGACGGGAAACTGACGGGACTCAAGGTCAAGACCATCGCCGACCACGGCTACGCCGACGCTGCCGCGAATCCGTCGAAGTTCCCCGCGGGCCTGTTCCACATCATCACGGGCTCCTATCCGTTCAGCAAGGCGTTCGTCGAGGTGGACGGCGTCTACACGAACAAGCCACCGGGAGGGATCGCCTACCGGTGCTCCTTCCGGGTGACCGAGGCGGCCTACTCGATCGAGCGGCTGGTGGACGAGATCGCCCGTAAGGTGGGAATGGACCCGGCGGAGTTCCGGATGAAGAACTTCATCCCGCCCGAGGCGTTCCCGTACCATTCCGCCCTCGGCTGGACCTACGACAGCGGAAACTACGCCGGCGCGCTCAAACTCGCGATGGAGATGATTGACTACCCGGCGCTCCGCCGCGAGCAGGCGGAGAAGCGCAAGAATGGGGAGTTCATGGGCATCGGCATCTCGAGCTTCACCGAGATCGTCGGCACCGGACCGTCCGCCCAGTTCGACATCTTGGGGATCAAGATGTTCGAGTCGTGCGAGATCCGGATCCACCCGACGGGCAAAGTGATGGCCCGCTTTGGCACCAAGTCCCAGGGCCAGGGGCACGAGACAGCGTACTCGCAGATCCTGGCCACGGAGCTGGGCATCCCCGCCGAGAATATTTCCATCGAAGAGGGGGACACCGACACGGCGCCGTACGGGCTCGGAACCTACGCGAGCCGGACGCCCCAACGGACCGGGGCGGCCGCGGCTATCGCCGCCCGAAAGATTCGCGACAAGGCGCAGAAGATCGCGGCGCACATGCTCGAGGTCAGCCCCGACGACCTGGACTGGAAGGACTACAAGTTCCAGGTGAAGGGCGTTCCGGAGAAGTCGAAGACGATGGCCGACGTCGCCTTCGCGGCGTACACGACGACCACCCCCGGCCAGGAGGCCGGACTCGAAGCGGTCGATTACTACGACCCGCCCAACATGACCTATCCGTTCGGGAGCTACATTTGCGTGGTCGACATCGACAAGGGCACCGGGCAGGTCAAGGTCCGGCGGGACCGTCGCGGTCGATGACTGCGGGACGATCATCAACCCGATGATCGTCGAGGGCCAGATCCACGGAGGGCTCAACATGGGCCTCGCGCCGGCGCTCTACGAGCAGATCACCTACGACGAACACGGGAACATGCGCGGCAACTCGTTCCTGGACTACCTCGTCCCGACAGCGGTCGAGTCCCCGCACTGGGAGACCGGCAAGACGACCACGCCCTCGCCCCACCACCCGATCGGCGCGAAGGGCGTCGGCGAATCCCCCACGGTCGGCGCGCCGGCCGCGATCGCAAACGCCGTCGTGGACGCGCTCTCGCCCCTCGGGGTCACCAACATCGACATCCCGATCTATCCGTGGAAGGTCTGGCAGATCCTCCACGACAAAGGGCTGACGTAGGCCACCGACGGGCCCCCGGGGATCGATGCACGTCGAAGGCCAGTTCACGGTGCGGGCCGCGCAGGCCCAAGTTTACGCCTTCTTCTCCGACCCGCGCCAGCTGCTCGACTGCCTGGACGACCCGCATACCGTCGACACTGCCCAGGGCGACCAGTTCGCGGGGACCATCACCACCGGAGTGGCCTTCATTCGGGGAACGTTCCGGTTCAACGGGCGGTACACCGCGCGGACCCCGGCCAACACGTCACGACCCGGATCCGGGGGTACGGCCTCGGCAGCGCGGTCGACGCTACGCTCGCGGCCGACCTCACCGCTTCCGGGTCGGGGACCGCGGCGGTCTGGAAGGCCGACATCGTGCTGACCGGACCGGCGGCGACCCTGGGCGAGCGGTTGGTCCGCTCCACGATCGAGAAGAAAGCGGCCGGGCTGTTCGAGAAGGCCCGACAGAAACTCGAGGCGTTCGTCGTCCCCTTAGGCGGCCGCGTAGCGGGCCGGAGTTACCGGCGGAACTTCAGAGGCAGCTCTCGGAGCAGAATCGATACTCTACCCCCTGGTAGGCGGTGTGGAGCGGGCTGGTCGCCTCCACCTCCATCCCGCAGATCGGGTCGATGGAGGCCGGGGCGGTCAACGACCGGGGGACATCGGCGGTTTCGATGGGGACCGTGGTGGAACGAGCGGACCTGGTAATCTCGGAAAGAATGCTGAGGGCGATCTCCACCGGGTCCCGGGCCAGGATGTCGAGGCCCAGCCAGGGTTCACGGATTTGACTCAACTGTCCGGAGGAAAGGCCCTCGGCCTTCGGCGGCACGCGACGACGGCCTGTCCCCGGCGGTGACTCGAGACCAGACCCACGTAGCGGGGGGAACGTAAGAGAATGGCTTTCAGCGCCGTCTCGTCGTACGTCCCGGTCAACGCCACGACGACGAACGCACCGGCGGCCGTGAGCTTCGAGAGGCGTTCGAGGTCGGGTTCCCACTGGACCCCAGTCGGGGAAGTCGGAGGGCCCGGCCCCGGCGCCGCGACCGTGACGCGGTACCCCAGGAATCCCCCGAGCGCGGCGACCGCCTTGGCGGCGGCGCTTCGCCGACGATCAACAGTTCGGGTTGCGGTAAATGTGGCTCCACATAGATCTCCATCGTTCCTCCACTTTCACATTCGAGCAGTCGGGTGACGACTCCGGGGGTCGGCATACCTCCCTCTTCGGCGTCTGGCGAGAGACGGATACGCCGGGGGGTGCCATCCTCCATCGATTGGAGCGCCTCGGCAAGCAGCACCCCTACCGGTGCAGCTCCCACCGACCCAGCCGATGACCTCCCGGTTCGGGCGAATGGTGGCCTTGAACCGGGTTTTTCCCGACGTGGGAGGCAGGACGCTGACGACCGTGGCCAGTGCGAAGGGCTCCCGCGCGTCGAGCTCGGTGGCCAGCGCGAACACATCGGGGAAGATACGGGTCCGGGAGAGTCCCCGCACCGGTCCTTCCCGATGCATGGCGACGGTCCGCCACGAGGGGGCGGAGCGCCCCCCGCACTCGGCGAGGGGTGACCCTCGAGCGCCTGCTCGAGACGGTCAACTCCTCCGGTGTATCCACGTCGATGAGGACGCCGGATACTTGACCGGCACCTCGACCAGGTCCGCGGTGTCGCCAGGGAAAAATCGCTCGGCATCCGATGTCGCCCCGGACGTCTCCGAGTTCGGGCAGCACCGCCGATCAGTAAAACCGGATTGCCCCGGACACCTTCGAAAGTTGGGACGAGTATCTTCGCGGTACCGGCCGCGTGGCGTTCGACCAGCGCCCGGAGTGTGGCGGGTGAAACGAAGGGTTGGTCGCCCAGCCGGATCAAGACCGGTCCCTTCGAGGGCGCGGCCGCGGCCGCGCCGGCGAAGCGGCTGCCCATTCCCTCGCCGAACTCCGGGTTCACTACCACAGTCGTTCCACTCAGGTCCACGCCTTCCGGACCCGTTCGGCGTCCGCTCCAAGGACGACAACGGTCTCGAATGGGTGCACGCTGCGAACCGTTTCGAGGACGCGAGCCAGCAGGGGCTGCCCAGAACCGGGACCAGGGGCTTTGGACGACCCATACCGGGTCGAAGGTGCCGGCGGATAGGATGAGCGCCGTGAAGCCCGCGGGTCCAGCGACCGTCGCGCCGGCGCTTGCCTGCGCCCGCCATGGTGCCCGTTGCGAGGCGCGGAACCCTCTAAGCGTTACCCCCGGCCGTAACCCCTGCGTTATCTGCGCGCATCTCGAGCGACACGGTCCCGAACCCTGAAATCCTCGCTCCGGCTCCATCGTGCGTGCACGTCGCTCACTACTCCCAGAGACTCTCCGAACTCGCGGCCCAGGGGGAACCCTTCGCGGTGGCGACCGTCATCCCGGACCGAGGGATACCACCCTCGCCAAGACCGGGTTCAAGATCCTGGTGGCCCACGACGGCACGGTGACCGGCGGAACCCTCGGGGGCGGCTGTCCCGAAGGACCGATCGTCGCGGTCGCGCAGGAAACGATGAAAACCGGCTCACCGCGGGTCGTTCGGGTCCATCTGTCGACACCGAGCAGGCGGTCGGGGGTCTGGTCCGGGAAACCAATCCCGACGAGATCTGGGTGCCGACCAATTGCGGGGGCACACTCGAGGTCTACGTCGAACCGATGCTTCCGTCCCAACGCCTCGTGATCGTGGGGCAGGGCGGGAAGGACGAGATCGGAGCGGCGCTGGTTCACCATGGGAAGTTGCTCGGATTCGAGGTCGTGGTGATCGACCGACGCACCGGTCCTCCCCGGAAGCGCCGAACCGATTAATCGAGTCGCCGACCGTCGATCCCACCGAGCTGGGCGCTCACGACTACGTCGTCGTCCTCACTAAGGGTGAGCGGGACGTGGCCGTCCTCGAGGCACTCTCCCACAGTCGGGCGAAGTTCGTGGGACTGCTGACCGGCACCGGTTACGTCGAACCTGGCCGAGCTCGAGAAGCACGGCGTGGACCCGGCCTTCCTGCGTTCGCTGCATGCGCAAATCAGTCTCGATATCGGGGCCCGCACCCCGAGGAGCTGACCCTCGCCATTCTGGACATCATTTCCATCAAGTACGGGAAGACGCACCGACCATCCGGCGCCCCACAGGCTGACGTCCGCTAGCGGGGCGGTGGCACGAGCTCGATCAGGGGGGCCGTGGCGGGGTTCAGACGTGGGTAGTTCTTGACGTAAGCGCCGTAGAGTGCAGGGACCGACGGGCCACAACGTTCCGGAACGCGAGACGGAGCTGGTCGTCATCCAGCCCCCGGGTCGGAATAAGGTCGTCATTCCGGTTGAGGCAGCCCTTGAGCTCGCCCTTATGCGTCACCCGGAACCAGGTGGCAGTTCATGCAGAACTCCGGGTTAGCCACCGGGTCGACGACCTCGACCTCGGCGCCATCGAACAGGTAAACCCGCCGGTGGTGCATCTCGCGGTCAGACCTGGTTGGCCTTGCTGTCGAGCCATCGCTTGACCCCGTGGATGTTGACCGACCAGTCGTGCGGTCCCACGAGCTCGGGCATGAACTGGATCAGCTGTAGCCGCAGCCCCTCCCGGCCTCGGATGAAAGCGATCAGGTCCGGGATGTAGGGGAGCGAGCGGCGGAAGACGACCAGATTCAGCTTGAACGGGGTCAGTCCCACCCCGAGTGCGGCCTCGATGCCCGGAGCCTTCGGTGCGAGCTCTCCGTGTCGGATCTTCCCGGAACGCGACCGGATCGAGGGAATCGACGGAGACGTTGATCCGCTTCAGACCGGCGTTGCGGAGTCCCTCCGCC